>CAVPMJ010000017.1:0-204948 GCA_963706255.1 uncultured Alphaproteobacteria bacterium
AACCGAAGTTCACGTCGCTATAGGTCGACGAGCCGGTGGCGAATGCGCCGATCGGCCCAATCGCCGCCAGGGACGAGAAAGTGAAGCGGTTGTTCACGCCGCCATAGGCAAGGCCGGCGGTGCCGTAGAACATGATGTTGGGCGAAAAGGCGGTGACGCCGACCCGTCCGCGCAACGTGCCCCACCAGTCGACGCGCGAATTCACATTGGCGATTCCGACCGCGGGAATGATGCCGAAGCGGGTATAGGGCGACGCCACGCTCGCGTTGCTCGAGAGGCCAGCGCCCTGGAAGTCCGCTTCGACGCCCAACACGAGCCAGGGATTGAGCTGGTAATTGGCGCCGATCTGACCGCCGCCGATCACGCCCTCGAGATTCGTCGGCGCATTCCAAACCGCGCCGCCCGGGAAGGCCAGAAGAACCGGGCCGAGCTGCAGTCCGGAAAAACTCTGGTATCCGGTCGACGGATCGCCGTTGCCGAAGCCGAAGCCGATGTTGACGCCCGCATAGAACCCGGTCCAGGTGAACATCGGCGCATAAACGGGCGGCGGGCTCTTGTGAGAAGGAAGATCGGCGGCAAAAGCCGATCCGGCGGAAAGCGCCAACGCAAGAGCGGCGACGGACATCAGTTTCTTTATCATGTACTTCCCCTTTACTGTCAGCCCAGCACAGAAAACCACCCGGCGTACGCCTATAGTGGCGTAACGATTAAGAGTTTTGTCAGTGTTGTTGTGGATGGCGACGCAGACAATGCGTTTATATACCGTATTATGTCAATTATGTTGCTTTGTATTAATTTGAAATTAACGGATTAGTAATTACCCACCCCGATTTTGAGGTTGAGATTTCGGGCTTTCACGCCAAGGCGCTGAGAATTGTCTGGAAGGGATTTGCGCCTTTGAGGCCTGCGGTGTCGATTGTTGTTCGCACATCCGCTTCGGCTTTTGCGGCCCACATGGCTCGGTAGCCGTTGGTGACCTTTCGCTGGATCACGCAGGGCCGCAGCCTTCGCTCCGAGCCGTTGTTGGTGGCGTCGACCTCGCCGGGATAATCGCAAAAGGTGAGGAGTTGGTCTCGCGCCCGCGCGATTTTGGCCTGCAGCTGGCGTGCAAGATCACATCCTGTCGGCGCGGCGAGCAAAGCCGTGAGTTGCTTTTCGAGCGCGCGTTTTTTGGCGGCGATGGTCGAGGCGGCGAGATTGGCGATATCCTTGGCCAGATCGAACGCCTTGCCGAACCACAGTTTGAACCGCAGCGGCAGATCGTCCGCGCCATGCTCCAGCGCGAAAGCCGTATCCCGCGCCAGATGCGCCAGACAGGTCTGATGCCGCGCGCCATGTTTTTGCTGGGCGGAATAACGATCCGAAATCCACACATCCGGGACATGCCCGTCCATCATCTCGGCAACCACGCGCGCACCGCGGGAATAATCGGGCTGATGCACGACCGCATCCGTGCAGTGAAACACCCAATGATAAGAGTTTGTCCCTTCGATCCGCACGCCGGTTTCGTCGCTGGCGACAACCTGAGCCTTGCGAAGAAGGACCTTGGCTTTCTCGGCCTCGATCTCGAACGCCGCATGGGAGCGAATGAACATGTTCATCAGCGCGCCTTCGCTAACGAACAGCCCAAAAGCGTCGCGGAACATGGAGCGCAAACGCTCATAGGAGAGCGCCTGAAAGCTCTTGAAATAAATCGCCAACGCATGAATGCGCGGCCCGAAAGGCGTCGCCGTTGCGGCGGCGGGCGCCGGAGCCTTCGCGCTGGAGCCGCAATGCGGGCATTGGCAGGCGAAGCGTCTGTGGCGAACGACATGAGGTTTGAGCGGCGGGATCTCGATTTCGTCATATTCGCCGATCAACGCCATGTCGCCGTCGCTCAAAGAGCCGCCGCACTGTTCGCAACAGGTCGGCCTGTGCTCACGCACTTCGTTTGGATCGTCGGCAAGACGGCGGTTATGTGGCTCGTGCCCCGGCTTCGCCCCGCCAGGACGGGCGTGCTCGCGCTTCTCCTTCTTGTCCGTCGAAGGAGGCTTCGACGAAGTGCGCGACGTTTTCTCTGGTCGCTGCAACCGCAGCACCAGCTCAATCAACTCGTCCTTGCTCAGCCGCTGCAAATCAGTCCGGTCCATGAATCCTATGGATTCAGAGATCAGCCTCCCTGGCAAGGGCGTGGGTAATTACGGTCTTCAGTCCCGGCGGCACGGTCTACAGCGGCACGAAATTCGCGGTCAGTGCGATTACGGAAGGGCTGCGTCATGAGGTCGGCGGCAGAGATTCGCACGACGGTCATTCTGCCCGGCGCCATCGACACGGAATTGAAGACGGGCACGTCGGACGAAAAGAGCCGAAAATTTGTCGACGCCTTTTATGAGCAGGCGATTCCGGCGGATTCAATCGCCCGCGCGATCGCCTTCGCCATCGAACAGCCCGCCGACGTCGACGTGAATCAGATCGTGATCAGGCCGACGGCGCAGGAGTTTTGAGGAGCGAGCGGCGTGCTGACGGTCGTCAGCGCTCTGGGTATGGAGGCCAAGGAAATCGAGCGCAGCGCAAATTGATATTGCTATTCAGACAAAAAACTCACGTTGCATCATGACTTGAGCATAATCCCAGCGATAAGGTGGTTTATGTTAGAAGAATTACCAAAATACTTTAGACGGTGATTTCTTGAGATTGGTTTTAGTGATCCACACCCCACAGCCGAAGACCAAGCGAGCCAGTCTGATTGACCGCTTACCAAAAATTCGTTCCGCAGTTCAGGTAGTCCAAATCTTACGTCGGGGATCTCAAAATCTTTGCCTTTGTGATTGACGTTGCGGAACGATGATTAAATAAAGCACAAATAAGCTCAGACGCCTTAGACGTATGCATGAGAAACTCGTCTAATATGGCGCAAAACCAAAAAAGCTGAAACTCCATCAGACAGTGATTCCCGCGCGAAAGCGATAGAATCATATCGGCAATTGTTTCTTTGTCTTTGACGCTATGACAGGTAATTACCCACGCCCTTGCCAGGGAGGCTGATCTCTGAATCCATAGGATTCATGGACCGGACTGATTTGCAGCGGCTGAGCAAGGACGAGTTGATTGAGCTGGTGCTGCGGTTGCAGCGACCAGAGAAAACGTCGCGCACTTCGTCGAAGCCTCCTTCGACGGACAAGAAGGAGAAGCGCGAGCACGCCCGTCCTGGCGGGGCGAAGCCGGGGCACGAGCCACATAACCGCCGTCTTGCCGACGATCCAAACGAAGTGCGTGAGCACAGGCCGACCTGTTGCGAACAGTGCGGCGGCTCTTTGAGCGACGGCGACATGGCGTTGATCGGCGAATATGACGAAATCGAGATCCCGGCGCTCAAACCTCATGTCGTTCGCCACAGACGCTTCGCCTGCCAATGCCCGCATTGCGGCTCCAGCGCGAAGGCTCCGGCGCCCGCCGCCGCAACGGCGACGCCTTTCGGGCCGCGCATTCATGCGTTGGCGGTTTATTTCAAGAGCTTTCAGGCGCTCTCCTATGAGCGTTTGCGCTCCATGTTCCGCGACGCTTTTGGGCTGTTCGTTAGCGAAGGCGCGCTGATGAACATGTTCATTCGCTCCCATGCGGCGTTCGAGATCGAGGCCGAGAAAGCCAAGGTCCTTCTTCGCAAGGCTCAGGTTGTCGCCAGCGACGAAACCGGCGTGCGGATCGAAGGGACAAACTCTTATCATTGGGTGTTTCACTGCACGGATGCGGTCGTGCATCAGCCCGATTATTCCCGCGGTGCGCGCGTGGTTGCCGAGATGATGGACGGGCATGTCCCGGATGTGTGGATTTCGGATCGTTATTCCGCCCAGCAAAAACATGGCGCGCGGCATCAGACCTGTCTGGCGCATCTGGCGCGGGATACGGCTTTCGCGCTGGAGCATGGCGCGGACGATCTGCCGCTGCGGTTCAAACTGTGGTTCGGCAAGGCGTTCGATCTGGCCAAGGATATCGCCAATCTCGCCGCCTCGACCATCGCCGCCAAAAAACGCGCGCTCGAAAAGCAACTCACGGCTTTGCTCGCCGCGCCGACAGGATGTGATCTTGCACGCCAGCTGCAGGCCAAAATCGCGCGGGCGCGAGACCAACTCCTCACCTTTTGCGATTATCCCGGCGAGGTCGACGCCACCAACAACGGCTCGGAGCGAAGGCTGCGGCCCTGCGTGATCCAGCGAAAGGTCACCAACGGCTACCGAGCCATGTGGGCCGCTCGTCGAGATAAAAGTCGAGCGTAGTTGTAATCGGTTTCGTTTCCGATGTACCCGGTTCGGTGCCTCGTTTTACTGTGGAGCCACGTTTGACTGTTTTCGACGTTCCACGCGTCGGAGATTTGGCGGCCACGACGAGTTCTCTAATGCTCGCATTGAAAAAATTTCTGGTGAACGGACGTTCTAATCCAAACTCATTTGTATCATCAACTATATTATTGGCTTCCTTCGTTGTATGTCACACGTTAGAACGCCCTCATGCCCCCCGACTCCGCCCATCTCGCCCCAACCCGCTCCTTTCAGGGCCTCATTCTCACCCTGCAAAACTTCTGGGCGGCGCAGGGCTGCGTCATCCTGCAGCCCTATGACATGGAGATGGGCGCGGCGACCTTTCATCCGGCCACCACATTGCGCGCGCTCGGCCCCAAGCCCTGGCGCGCGGCCTATGCGCAGCCTTGCCGGCGCCCCAAGGACGGGCGCTATGGCGAGAACCCCAATCGCGTGCAGCACTATTATCAATTCCAGGTGATCCTCAAACCCTCGCCGCCGGATTTGCAGGAGCTCTATCTCGCCTCGCTCGCCGCGATCGGCCTCGACGCGAAGCTCCACGACATCCGCTTCGTCGAGGACGATTGGGAAAGCCCGACGCTCGGGGCCTGGGGGCTAGGCTGGGAATGCTGGTGCGACGGCATGGAGGTCTCGCAATTCACTTACTTTCAGCAGGTCGCGGGTTTCGAATGCGCGCCGGTCGCTGGCGAACTCACTTATGGGCTTGAGCGCCTCGCCTGTTATCTGCAGGGCGTCGACAGCATCATGGAGCTGAATTTCAACGGCCGCGACGGCGACGAGAAGGTGACATATGGCGATGTGTTCCTGCAGGCCGAGCAGGAATATTCGCGCCATAATTTCGAGGCCGCCGACACGGGAAAACTCTTCGAAGACTTCAAGGATGCGGAGAGCGAATGCGCGCGGCTTCTCGCCTTTGGCGCGGGCTCGGGCGACGAGAAACATCTCATGGCGCTGCCGGCATACGACCAATGCATCAAGGCGAGCCACGCCTTCAATCTGCTCGACGCGCGCGGCGTGATCTCCGTCACCGAGCGCCAGAGCTATATTCTGCGCGTGCGCGAACTCGCCAAAGCCTGCGGCGCCGCCTGGCTGAAAACGGCGGGCGGCGGCGCATCGGGCTGAAATCGTCTTCGATGCTATGATCCTTCCGCGCGGTCGGACGCTGGCGCGCGTTTTTTCACGGAAGGATATGGCCATGGCGCTCGACATATTTTTGAAGCTTGGCGAGATCAAAGGCGACTCGCTTGACGCGCGCCATCGCGACGAGATT
Source organism: uncultured Alphaproteobacteria bacterium (assembly GCA_963706255.1). Lineage (GTDB taxonomy): Bacteria > Pseudomonadota > Alphaproteobacteria > Rhizobiales > Beijerinckiaceae > Methylocystis. The sequence goes on from CAVPMJ010000017.1 coordinate 5,566, forward strand.
GTCGTGCTGTCCTGGGACTGGGGGATCACGCAGACCGCCGCGCCGCTTGGCGGGGGCGGGGCGAGCGGGGGCGCCGCCGTCGGCAGGACGGAGTTCCGCCGCATTCGTTTCGCGCATCGCATCGACGTCGCCTCGCCGCTCATCATGCTCGCCTGCGCGACCGGCAAGCGTTTGCGCGAGGCGAAATTCACCGTGCGCCATCCCGGCGAACACGGCGCCGAATTTCTGACCGTCAAGCTGAGCGACGTAATCGTGACTTTGGTCGAGCCGGCGATCAATGGCGACAATGGCGAAACATATGAAGCGGTCACGTTCGAATACGGCAAGGTCGAAGTCGAATATACGCCGCGCGCGCCGAATGGAACGCCCGGAACGCCGGTTCGTTTCGGCTGGGATTTGCGCGCCAATAAATCGATCCCCTGACGTATGGACGCTTGCCCTTGCGAAACGGCGATTCATCGCCATGTCGTAAACAGTAATGCGTTAGTGATGCGCGTTGGCGCACATCTTCCAAGATGATCGTTATGCATAACAGTGCGCGAGACGGGAAACCGTCTTGCGCCGTTGGCGAGTAGCGGCGCGTCGCGCGCCTGTCCTGCCCCTCGCCAGGAACCCGGGGAGTTTGGACGGGCGCGCGCTCCTTGACTTTGTGCCGTGTTTGTTCTAGTCATGTTCTGTGTTTGGCTTTGGATGCGGCTGGATCTGGTCATGTATCAACCTCGTCTCTCGTCTTTTTGCGGCTCGTCTCGCAGCGTCCTGCGCGCTGCCGCCCCGCGCGGCCAGGAGCTCGGCTCGCTCGCCGAAACCAACTCGCTTCGCAATCGTTTCTTCTCCTGGCGCGGCGCGTCGGGACGGCGTTACGTCTGCTCCGTGTTCCAGACCGGCGAGGAAGGTTTCGTCGCCGATGTCACGAACGGCCTGATCATCGGCGTCGCGCGGGAAGGCGCGATCGCGCGGCCGGTCTGCGTATTCCATGCGCGGGAGGGCGTCGCCGGCGATCGCCGCGCGCTGCGCGAGACGGCGCAGGAGCTCGGCGTCGCCGAATGGCATGTGCATTTTTGCGCCGACGCCGCGACGATGCGGGATCTCTCCGCCTCGCTGCTGAACTAACGGAAAAATTTAGGCGGACCTGTCAGTCGCGTAAGCGTTGCGTCGTCGCGTCAGCGTTAAGTCTTCGCCCCGGAAGGCGGCGCCGGTCTCCGGCGTCGCTATTCCGCGGGCGCCGCGCGGCAGGACGAATGGTCGAGGCGCCGCACGATCTCCGCAAGCTCGGCGTCGTGAATGTCGAGCCGCAACAGATGTTCGTAAGTGTTGCGCACATAGGCGGGATTGTCGCCGTTCTGGCCGACGCCCTCGGCGATGAGGCGGATCATTTCGTCCTGCGGCAGTCGGCCGGCGTATTGGATATGCGTGCGGTCGACGACATAGGCGAGGGCGTTGACGCCGCCCCCATCGGCGAATCGCACGCCGAGCGTTTTTTCCAGATAGACCGAGGTGACGAGTTCGCGTTCGCGCAGATAGCGAATCGTTTCGCCGCGGTCGCGCCCGGCGACCTTGAAGGCGACGCCCTGACAGCAGCCGCCGCGGTCGAGGCCGAGCACGAGGCCCGGGCGCTCCGGCGTCCCGCGATGAACATGCGAGAAAATGCAGAGCGAGCGGTGATAGCCATGCACCCAGGCGAGCGCGCTCTCGATGAAATCGAAGCCCGGCCGCCACATCAGCGAGCCATAGCCGAACACCCAGAAATCTTCGCCGTTGCGATCCGCTGAACCCATGCTTCGCCTTGGCTGCCGCGCAGACTGCGCCAATTCGACCGCGTTGCTATATTTTCCGCCGCATTTCTGCGATGCAATAAAAAAGTGATTCGCCGTTCCGCGACGCGCGCCGAGCCGCTGAAGGGGAAGGATGCGCGCCGCGCCTTCCCACAACATATTGCGGCGGAATTCTTGCTTTCCCCTGCACTTTGTGGCGGTCTGACGCAATGAAATTCCAGCGCCTGCGCCTACTGGGCTTCAAGAGCTTCTGCGAACCGACCGATTTTCTCATCGAGCCGGGCCTGACCGGCGTCGTCGGTCCCAATGGCTGCGGCAAGTCGAATCTCGTCGAAGCCCTGCGCTGGGTCATGGGCGAGAATTCATACAAAAACATGCGCGCGTCCGGCATGGACGACGTGATTTTCTCGGGCGGCGGCTCGCGCCCGGCGCGCAATCTCGCCGAGGTCGGCCTCGTTCTCGACAACGCCGAGCGCATGGCGCCGGCTGCCTTCAACGACGCCGACGAAATCGAAGTCACGCGCCGAATCGAACGCGAACAGGGCTCGATCTATCGAATCAACGGCCGCGAAGTGCGCGCCCGCGACGTGCAATTGCTTTTCGCCGACGCCGCCACCGGCGCGCGTTCGCCCTCGCTCGTGCGCCAGGGCCAGATCGGCGAGATCATTTCGGCCAAGCCTCAGGCGCGCCGCCGCATCCTTGAGGACGCCGCCGGCGTCGCGGGCCTGCATTCGCGCCGTCACGAGGCGGAGCTGCGCCTCAACGCCGCGTCCGAAAATCTCACGCGTCTCGAAGACGTGCTGAAGCAGGTCGACAGCCAGGCCGACAGCCTGAAGCGCCAGGCGCGCCAGGCGGCGCGCTATCGCGGCCTCGCCGGGCAAATCCGCCAGAACGAGGCGCTCGCCGCGCTCGTCGCCTATCAGATCGCCGCCGAGCAGTTGGAGGCCGCCGCCGAGAAGCTCGACGCCGGTCAGCGCAATGTTCAGGAACGCACGTTGGCGCAGGCGGAGGCGGCGAAAATGCAGGCCGTCGCCGCGCATGAACTGCCGCCGCTGCGCGACAAGGAGGCGGAAGCCGGCGCCGCTTTGCATCGCCTTGTCGTGGCGCGTCAGGCGCTCGAAGCCGACGAGCAGCGCGCCAAGGACCGCATCGCCGAACTCGCGCGCCATATCGAGCAATTTACCCGCGATCTCGAACGCGAGCGCCACCTGATCGAGGATGCGGCTCAGGTCGCGACGCGTCTCGAAGAGGAGCGCGCCGAACTTATCGGCGCCGATGCGCGCGACGCCGAACGCGAGGCCGAGGCGCAGGCGCGTCTCGCCGAAATCGAGGCCGCGCTCGCAAAGACCGAGGCCGCGCTTTCGGACGCGCAGGAGCAGCTTGCCGGCGTCAACGCCAAACGGGCGTCGCTAGAGGCCGCGCTGCGCGAGGAGAATCAGCGCGTCGCGCGATTCGAGGCCGAACTCACCCGCATCGAGACCGAATTCGCGCTGATCGCCGGGCAGGGCGGCGGCGCGGAGGAAGTGGCGCGCCTCGCGCAAGTCTTCGAAACCGCCGCCGAAGAGGGGCGCGCGGCGGAAGAGACGGCGCATGAGTCCGAAGCGGCGCACCGCCAAGCGCGCGACACCGAGGCCGCCGCCCGCGCGCCGCTGGAGCAGGCGGCGCTGCGCGCGCAGCGGCTGGAGACGGAATCGCGCACGCTTGAGAATCTGCTGCAGTCGGGCTCCGGCGGCCTTTGGGCGCCGGTCGTCGAAAGCATGGCGGTCGAAAAGGGCTATGAGACGGCGCTCGGCGCCGCGCTCGGCGACGATCTCGACGCCTCCGCCGACAATTCCGCGCCGGCGCATTGGGCGCTGACGCCGAGCGAGGGCGATCCCGCGCTGCCAAATGGCGTGCGCACGCTCGGGGAGCTCGTCGAGGCGCCGCCGGCGCTGCGCCGCCGCCTCGCGCAGATCGGCGTCGTGCTGCGCGCCGAGGGCGAGAGCCTGCGCAAGCTGTTGAAGCCCGGCCAGCGTCTTGTCTCCAAGGAAGGCGATCTGTGGCGCTGGGACGGCTTCACACAGGCGGCCGAGGCGCCGACCGCCGCCGCCCGGCGCCTCGCCGAGAAGAACCGCCTCGTGGATCTTCGCGCCGAGGCGACCGCCGCGCGCGCCCAGGCCGATGCACTGACGGAAGAATTGAACGCGGCGCGCGAGGCCGCGCGTCTCGCCGCACAGGCCGACGCCGAGGCGCGCGAGGCGCAGCGCCGCGCCCGCGCACGTCTTGAGGAGGCGCGCGAGCGGCATGGCGCCGCCGAGCGCCGGCAGGCGCAGATCGGCCAGCGTCTTTCCGCGCTCGAGGAGGCGAAGGCGCAGACGCTCGCCAATCGCGACGAGGCGGCGCAAAAGCGCGCGGGCGTCACGCAGGCGCTCGACGAACTCGAAGAGCCGGCCTTCCTCGCCGGCGCCTTGGAGAATTTGCGCGGCCGCGCCATGGCCGAGCGCGCGCAGGCGGGCGAAGCGCGCGCCGCCTTGGCGTCGCTGCGCCATGAAATATCGGCCCGCGCCGCGCGCGTGTCCGCCATCATGCGCGAGGCCGCGTCTTGGGCGGAGCGCCGCGACCGCGCGCAGGATCGCCTTGGCGAACTCGAAGAGCGGCTGGAGACGGCGCGCGAAGAGCATGAGCGCCTTGCCGATGCGCCCGACGCTTTCATCGGGCAGCGCCGCGCGCTGATGAACGCGCTGGAGGAAGCGGAGGCCGCGCGCCGCGACGCTTCCGACGCGCGCGCTTCCGCCGAAACGCGTCTCGCCGAAGCGGACCGCGCCGCGCGCGCCGCGTTGGAGGCGATGAGCGCCGCGCGCGAAGAGATGGCGCGCAGCGAAGCGCAGCTGGAGGCCGCGCGTCAGCGCGCCGCCGACGTCGAGCATGGCATCGCGCATGATCTCGAATCGACGCCGCAGGCGCTCGCCGAACTCGCCGGCGTCAAGGACGGCGCCGAACTGCCGGAGATCGCCGAAATCGAACGGCGGTTGGAGAGTCTGCGCGCCGATCGCGAGCGGCTCGGCGCCGTGAATCTTCGCGCCGAGGACGAACTCACCGAGGTCGAGGCGCAGCGCGAGAAGATGATCGCGGAGCGCGACGATCTTTCCGAAGCGATCAAGAAATTGCGCGCCGCGATCGCGAGCCTCAACAAGGAAGGCCGCGAACGCATGCTCGCCGCCTTCGACAAGGTCAATGCGCATTTCAAGGAGCTGTTCACGCTGCTCTTCGACGGCGGCTCGGCCGAATTGCAGCTTGTCGAAAGCGACGATCCGCTGGAGGCGGGGCTCGACATTCTCGCGCGCCCGCCCGGCAAGAAGCCGACGACCATGACGCTGCTTTCGGGCGGCGAACAGGCGCTGACCGCCATGTCGCTTATCTTCGCGGTGTTCCTCACCAATCCCTCGCCCATTTGCGTGCTGGACGAGGTCGACGCGCCGCTCGACGACAGCAATGTCGAGCGCTTCTGCGATTTGCTCGACGAGATGCGCAAGAAGACCGACACGCGCTTCGTGACGATCACCCACAATCCGATCACCATGGCGCGCATGGACCGGCTCTTCGGCGTCACGCAGGCCGAGCGCGGCATTTCGCAGCTCGTCTCGGTCGATCTTGAGCAGGCGGAGAAATTCGCGCTGGCGAGTTGACCAGGTGAGGCGCGCGACCTATTGTGACCACATGTAGTCACAAACGGTTTGTGCGAGATGAAAACGGTCAAATTGCGGGATGCGAAAGCCAATCTCTCGGCGCTTGTCGAAGAGGCCACGCATGGGCAGCCGACGACGATTACGCGCCACGGCGTCGCCGTCGCGGTTCTGACGCCCATCGAAGCGGCTCGAAAACTCTATCCCGAGACAGCGCGCAACTTTGCTGACCATCTTCTGTCGTTCCCCGGCGGCGTCGAGTTCGAACGCAATTCGTCGCCGCCGCGCGACGTCGATCTATGACGTCAAACTATCTACTGGATACATCCGTCGTTTCACTGCCCGCGCCCGACCGGCCGCCGCCTGGCGCAGACTTCGCAAACTGGATTGGACTGCGCCACGAGCAACTGTTTCTTTCGGCCGTCACTATTCTCGAAATAGAGCAGGGGATACGTAAGCTCATGCGGGCGGGCGGTTCGCCGCGGGCCGATCGATTGACGGAATGGTTGAACGCAACCCTGACCGAGTTCGGCGATCGCATTCTGACCGTCGACGCGTCCGTCGCGCGCATCGCCGGAGCCATGTCCGACGCGGCGATCGCCGCAGGCAGGCATCCCGGGCTTGCGGATGTCTTGATCGCGGCGACCGCGACAGCGCATTCCGCGCTGATCTTGACTCAGAACGGCAAGCATTTCGCCGCGCTCGGCGTCGCGTTCGCCGATCCGCTCGACAAGCTGCCGTAGGCCCCGCCGTCGAGAGCGTCGTCAATTCGTAGCAATTCAACTCCACAAGAGCGCTCATGGATTGGCGCACACCCGTCATCGACTATTGCGAGCGGCTGGACGCGGGCTTCTGGTCCGAACCGGCTAACGCAATTACCAATCTCGCTTTCCTTATCGCGGCGGCGGCGGCCTTCGCGCTCTGGCGCCGGAGCCGCGAGACTGATTATCCCGCCTTGGCGCTTATCCTTGTCACCGCCCTCGTCGGCGTCGGAAGCTTCATCTTCCATACGGTCGCGACGCGCGGCGCGATGCTGCTCGACGTCGTTCCGATCGCGATCTTCATCTATGGCTATTTCCTGCTCGCGCTTCGCCGCTTCTTCAGTCTTCCCATGATTGCGTCGGCGGCGATCACGCTTTTGTTCGCCGCAGGCTCGCTTTTCGCGTCGACGGTCGACGCGTTGAACGGTTCGGTCGGCTATCTGCCGGCGCTTGCGGCTCTGGTCGTCTTCGCCGCATTGCTCTGGGCTTCGCCCGAACGACGTCAGCCGGCCCTTGGACTGGCGGCGGCGGCGCTTGTTTTTGCGATCTCGCTCTTCTTTCGAACGATCGACCGCGCGGTCTGCGGCGCCTTTCCGTTCGGCGCGCATTTCCTGTGGCATATGCTGAACGCCTGCGTGCTCTGGCTCTTGCTCCGCACGGCGATCCTCGCGACGGCGGGTCGCGAGACTCAGGCGACGCCGATCCAGAAGGCGAAAGAGCCGACGGCGGCGTGAGAGGCCGCGAGCGGCCAGACATTGCGCGTGAAAAGATACGCCATGCTCCACGCCAGTCCCGCGAGGAATGTATTCGCCAGCAAGATCGGATCGCTGTAGGCGCAATGCATCAGCGAAAAAGCCGCCGACGAAAACAAGACGTAATGCCGTTCGCTCATCTCGCAGCCGGTCTGTGATCAGATTTGGGTATCGATCGGCAGACGACCTCCTGACAGGGGCTGGAGACGAGCGCGTAAAATGGCGCAAAGGCGACCCAGTTGGGCGGAGGATTCGAGAGGCTGAGAAATTGAGCCTCGATCACGATCCCCGCCACAAGAAGGGCGGTGAGCGCGCCGCAAATAAGCCAATGGCGCGCGACCCAAGGCGCGCCGAGTCCGAGTTCCGCAAGCGAGAAGCCTCCCAGCACGCATGCGGCGATGCAGAGGACCGACACGGCGAGCAAGGCTTCGAAGCGAAGATCGAACGGGAGCGCGCCGCCGCGAATCGCAAGGCTCGGCGCAAGCAGGAGAAGCAGGAAGGCCAGGAGCGGGGCCAAGGATCGCAAAGTGAGCGTCATAAAAGCGTAACATATTTGACGGCGTCACAGTTCCAAGACTTGAGGCCGCAACAATGCTTGCGCGCGCGACGGGATGATCGGCTGCGCGATTTTCAGCGGCGCTCGCGGACGCGACGCCGCGCAGGAACCGGCTCGCGCTAAAAATATATCGAAATATCAATAACTAAGCGCGATCAGCCGCGTCTTGACTTAATGGAACCCCGCAAATATGTTGCGCGCGGCTCGAAAGGGCTTGGCCGCACGGTCAAGGTTTTTCGCGCCGTCTCCTGAACCGGTAAGCACTTCCCCTCACGCGCCGTCGCGCCATCGTTGATTTTTCCCGCGTCATCAAACGCGTGGCGGAGAACGCCGATGAGCGACGAGGACAAGGAAGAGGCGGAGCAAGCCGCGCTCAACGCGCGGCTAGAAAAGCTCAACGCGGCCTTGCGCAAGGTCGATGAAGAGCAGGCCGCGCGAGACGCGCCGCCGCCCGAGCGCAAAGGCTTCACGCGCGCGATGCGCGTCGGCCTCAACGCTTTCTCCGAGTTCGTCGGAGCGGTCGTGGTGAGCGCCTTGATCGGCTGGCAGGCCGACGAATGGCTGGGGACAAAGCCGTGGCTGCTGATCGTCATGCTCGGTCTCGGCGTCGCGGCGGGATTTTGGAACGTCTATCGCGTGGCGAAGCCGAAAGCGCCGGGCGAGGACAGTGAAGACAAGGGCGCGGTCTAGCGCTCGCAATAGGGCCGGACGGAAACGTCCGGAAGAGGGCGATGAATCCGGAAGAAGCAGCCGCAAAGCCGAACCCCATTGAGCAGTTCGAGCTGCATCGGCTGTGGCCTTTCGAGATCAACGGCATCGAGACGTCCTTCACCAACGCTTCGCTCTTCATGCTGCTCGCCGCGCTCGGCGTCGTCGCGCTGATGATTCTCGCCACCTCGAAAAAGGCGATCGTGCCGGGCCGCATTCAGGCGATGGCCGAGATGCTCTATGAATTCGTCGCGGGCATGGTCCGTCAGACCGCGGGGACCGAAGGGATGAAATTCTTCCCCTTCGTCTTCACGCTGTTCTCCTTCATCCTCATCGCCAATCTCATCGGCCTCGTGCCCTACACTTATTCAGTGACGAGCCAGATCGTCGTGACGTTCGCCTTCGCCGCGCTCGTTATCCTGATTGTCGTCCTCTATGGCCTCTATCGCCACGGCTTCGGCTTCCTCAATCTCTTCGTGCCGCATGGCGTGCCTCTGCCGGTGCTCGTCGTGCTGGTGCCGATCGAGATCATCTCTTTCCTGTCGCGCCCGGTGTCGCTCTCCGTCCGTCTTTTCGCCAACATCCTCGCGGGCCACATCACTCTCGCCGTGTTCGGCGGCTTCGTCGTGATGCTGCTCGGCGCCGGCGCCTGGGCGGCGCTCGCGCCCGTGCCGCTCCTCGCCATCGTCGCGCTCTATGCGCTCGAACTGCTCGTGGCCTGTCTGCAGGCTTTCGTGTTCAGCGTTCTCACATGCGTCTATCTCAACGACGCAATCCACCCGGGCCACTGATAAACATCCAACAATAAACGTCGCCCCATTCAGCAGGAGAAGTACATGTCAGAAATGCAACTCGTCGGCGCCGGACTAGCGGCGATCGGCACCGGCGCGGCGGCGATCGGCGTCGGCATCATCTTCGGCAATTTCGTCAACGGCGCGCTGCGCAACCCGTCGGCGGCCGCGAGCCAGTTCACCAACGCCATCATCGGCGCGGCGCTCGCCGAAGGCCTGGGCATCTTCGCCTTTCTGATCGCGATCCTGCTATTCCTTAAGGCGTAGCGTCGCGGCGATCGGCTCGCTCGGACGACGCCGGGCTGGCCGCGCATTGCGAGAAATTCGGCGACGCGCCGTCGCGTCGCCGCATCCATTCGGATTTTGGATAAACGCCATGGCGATCATCTCTTCCGCCTATGCCGCCGAGGGCGAGCAGGAAACGCACGAGTCGGTTGGCGCGGGCGAAGCCCATCACGAAGGCGCCTTTCCGCCCTTCCAGACCGAGAATTTCGCGCCGCAGCTCTTCTGGCTCGTCGTGATCTTCGGCCTGCTTTACGTGCTCATGTCGCGCATTGCGCTGCCGCGCGTCGGCGGCATTCTCGAAAATCGCGGCGCCAAGATCGGCGCCGATCTCGACGCGGCGCGCGAACTGCAGTCGAAAGCGCAGGCCGCCGCCGCGGCCAATGACCAGAACCTGCGCCAGCGGCGCGAAGAGGCGCAGGCCATCGGCCGCGACGCGCAGCAGAAGATCGCCGCCGAGACCGCAAAGCAGCGCGCGCTGGCCGAATCGCAAGCCGCGGAAAAAATCCGTGCGGCGGACGAGCGCATCGCGGGGGCCAAGGCGCAGGCTTTGGCGAATGTCGAACAGATCGCCGTCGACGCCGCCGCTTCGATCATCGAAAAGCTCACCGGCGCGAGCGTCGACAAATCCGCGCTCGCCGAGCATCAGGCGCCGCCGTCGAGCTGAGGAGAAGAGTTCCATGCATTTCGACGCGGAATTTTACGTCGCCGTCGGCTTCACCATCTTCGTGCTCGTGCTGCTCTGGGTCGGCGCGCATTCGAAACTGGCGGCCGTCATCGACGCGCGCATCAATCGCATCAAGGGCGAACTCGCCGAGGCGGAGCGTTTGCGCGCCGAGGCCGAAACGCTTCTTGCTTCCTTCGAACAGAAGCGCGCCGACGCCGAGGCGGAAGCCAAGGCCATCGTCGCGCAGGCGAAGGACGAGGCGGAGCTGATCGCCGCCGAAGGCCGCCGTCGTTTGGACGAATTCTTGGCGCGCAGCGTCAAGCAGGTCGAGCAGAAGATCGCGCAGGCCGAAGCGCAAGCCTCCGCCGAAGTGCGCGCCGCGGCGGCCGACGCGGCGGTGAAGATCGCCGAGCGCGCGCTCGCCAAGGGCGTCGAAGGCGGCAAGGATTTCGTCGCCGACGGCATCAAGGAAGTGAAGTCGCTGGCGCATTAAGCGCCAAGCGTTTCAGACCAGCGTTTCAGACGGGCTTCTCTCTAGCGCCGCGCGTTCAATTGCGCCGGCGCTTTTTTTCGCGCGCCGGCTTTTCGGCGCCGCCTTGCGTGAAGCCCACGAGAATTTCGTAGTCCTCCTGAGCGCGCGGACTCATGACGGGAATCGTCACGGGATCCGCGACGACGCGGAATTCCGCGCGCGTTCCGCCTGCCGGAATCGAGGCGCTGACGCGATAGACCTTCGACGAGACGATCTCGTCGTCTTTCTGACGGCGCACGGCGACGCGCAGATTGGCGCCGTAGGTCCCGGGCTGGCCGACCGCGCCGAGCATGGCGGCGCCTTCAATGCCGACCCTTATCGTCAGGCGATCGCCGTCGATGATGCATTCGCGCGCCGTCTCGCGGATGGAAAGCTGATAGCGCACGCTGGCGCCGTCCGCTTCAGGCGGGGAGCGCAGCATCGCCGCGCCGGGGTCGAGAAAAATTTCAGGACAGTCGGGCGTCGCGCCGGGCGGCGGGGGTTCGCCTTGCTTGCCGCCCAGGATGCTCGGCACGCCGATCTTCGGCAGGTCGAAAGCCTCGGCGGCGCCAAGCGGCCACAAGGCCAAGGCGGTCGAGAATGCGATCAAGGATATTCTGTTGCGATTCGTCATCTTCCGGCTCATCGCGTTACGGCAATTTCGCATATCCGTCCTTGAACCCCTGCAAGGTCAGCGGCAGTCCGATGCCTTCCTCGGGAACCTGATGGATGATGAAAGTCGCGGTCTTTCCGGTCTTCATCTGATCGATCAGCTTATCGTCCATGACAACCTCGGCGACGCAGCCGGTCGGCAGGCATTTGACGAAGCCGGCGCGGCCGATGTCGGTCTGGTCGATCTTCAGGCCGAGGCCATTGGGCAAAAGTACGCCGAGCGGGGCGATGACGCGCAGCAGCCGGCTCTTGCCGTCGCTTGTCTTGAGAACGATGACGACGAGATTGACGTTGCTCTTATCCTCGGCGACGACGCTTTGGATCAGCGCGCATTGCTCGGCCGAGGCGCCGGCGGGGGTTTCGCAGCGAATTTCCCAGTCGCCGAATTTTGATTTCACGACGCCCTGAGCGTGAACGACGCCCGTCGTCGTCGCCAGGGCGAACGCCGCGATGAGCGCCGCGACCTGTTGTCGCAATAAATCCAACGATTTCGCAGTGCGCAACGCTGTCATCATCGCTCCGATGGACGCGGCCTTCGCCGATCCGATTTTGGATTATCAGGAAAGCAAGGCGCGCGCGGGGAGGCGCCACGCGATTCCCCTGTTGCCTAGCAAATGGACTCGAACTGTCAAGTTCGGCGGCGCCGGCGCGGCGCCCCAAGCGCAAGCTTCTCCGCCGCGACGATTTGTCTGCGGAATTTGGCGTTGCAACAATTGCGCGGGACGATGGTTTGTGATTGAACCGGCCGACTACCGAGCGGGGCGGCTTTCGGGCAGGCTGCGCGCGGAAATCACAAAAAGAACAAGGACTGGCTGGCTAAAGGCGCGAAAGGCGACTTTCATGGTTTTCGGCAAACGACACATGCGGACATGCGGCGCGCTTGCGGCCGCCGTCGCCATACCGGCGATTCTGTGGGCCGGCTTCGCTTTCGCACAAGTCGAAGGGCAGCCGACGCCAGGAGGCCTCGGGCTTCCCAATATGGCGACGCCCGTCGGGCACGAAACCCAGCAGTTCTACAATCTGGTGCTGATGCCGATTATTTCGTTCATCGCGCTGTTCGTGCTCGGGCTGCTTGTTTACGTGAGCTACCGCTTCAACGAGCAGGCCAATCCGATCGCCTCCAAGCTCACGCACAATACGCCGCTGGAGATCGTCTGGACGCTCATTCCGGTCCTGATCTTGCTGGTCATCTCCGTTCCGTCGCTGCGTCTGCTGTCGCATCAGGTCGAGGTGCCGGAAGCCAGCGTCACCATCAAGGTCACGGGCAATCAGTGGTATTGGTCATACAAATATCCCGAGGATCAGGGCGGCGGCTTTGGTTTCGATCAGATGATGATACCTGAGTCCGACCTCAAGCCTGGAGACCTTCGACTGTTGTCGGTGGACAATGAAGCCGTGGTGCCGGTAAACGAGGTGGTGGCGGTCCAGTTGACCTCGGCCGACGTCATCCACGCCTTCGGCATTCCGTCATTCGGCGTGCGCATGGACGCGATTCCCGGGCGCCTGAATCAGACCTGGTTCAAGATCGATAAGGAAGGCGTCTACTACGGTCAGTGCTTCTTCATCTGCGGCAAGGACCACGCCTATATGCCGATCGTGATCCGCGCGGTCAGCCGCGAGAAATACAATGAATGGCTGGCCCAGGCGAAGCAGAAATTCGCCGGCGGCGATTCGCGAATCAAGATCGCCGCGGAAAGCCGCTGAGCGGGACGCAACGGAACACACTAGTCTTCAAGGAACATGACGATGGCGAGTTCGACGATGGCTGGGGCGCATGATCATCCGAGGGGTCTGCGCCGTTTTCTCTTCTCCACCAACCACAAGGACATCGGCACGCTTTACATCATCGTCGGCGCGATCGGCGGCGTCATCGGCTTCCTGTTGTCGCTCGCGATGCGGCTCGAACTCGCGCAGCCCGGCATTCAGATTTTTCCGGCGCTTGCGGAACTGCTTCACGGCGCCGATCCCGCCATGGCGCTCGACTCGGGCAAAAATCTCTACAATGTGTTCATCACGGTGCATGGCGTGCTCATGATCTTCTTCATGGCCATGCCCATCCTGATCGGCGGTTTCGGCAACTGGTTCGTGCCGATCATGATCGGCGCGCCGGACATGGCCTTCCCGCGGCTCAATAATATTTCGTTCTGGCTGCTCGTCTCCTCGCTGGTCCTCGCCGTCATTTCGATGTTCGTCGAAGGCGCGCCGGGAATGAAGGGCTTTGGCGGCGGCTGGACGTTCTATCCTCCGCTGTCGTCGAATACGGGGACGCCCGGTCCGGCGATGGATTTCGTGATCCTGGCGCTGCATCTTGCCGGCGCATCGTCCATCCTTGGCGCGATCAACTTCATCACGACGATCTTCAACATGCGCGCGCCGGGCATGACGCTGCATAAGATGCCGCTTTTCGTGTGGTCTGTTCTTGTCACCGCCTTCCTGCTGATCCTGGTTTTGCCGGTGCTCGCGGGCTGCGTCACCATGCTGCTCACCGACCGCAATTTCGGCACGATGTTCTACGACCCGGCCGGGGGCGGCGATCCGCTGCTGTTCCAGCATCTGCTGTGGTTCTTCGGTCACCCGGAAGTCTACATCATCATCCTGCCGGGCTTCGGCATCATCAGCCAGATCATCGCAACCTTTTCGAAAAAGCCGGTGTTCGGCTATCTCGGCATGGTCTACGCCATGGTCAGCATCGGCGTGCTGGGCAGCATCGTGTGGGCGCACCACATGTATACGGTCGGCATGTCGCTCAATGCGCAGCGCTACTTCATGCTTGCGACGATGGTGATCGCGGTGCCGACCGGCATCAAGATCTTCTCCTGGATCGCGACGATGTGGGGCGGCTCGATCTCCTTCCGCGCGCCGATGGTCTGGGCGATCGGCTTCATCTTCGTGTTTACGATGGGCGGCATCACCGGCGTCGTGCTCGCCAACGCCGGCGCCGACAGGCAGTTCCACGAAGGCTACTACGTCGTGGCGCACTTCCATTACACGCTGTCGCTTGGCGCGGTGTTCGCCCTTTATGCGGGATTCTACTACTGGTTCCCGAAAATGACGGGCTACATGTATTCGGAGACTCTGGCGAAGGCGAACTTCTGGCTGCTGTTCATCGGCGTGAATGTGGTGTTCTTCCCGCAGCACTTCCTTGGACTCGCCGGCATGCCGCGCCGCTACATCGACTATCCCGACGCTTACGCCCAGTGGAACATGGTGTCGTCGCTCGGCATGGTCTTCGTCACGCTCTCCGTTCTCGTGTGGCTCTATGCGATCATTGAGGCGTTCCTGAAAAAGCGGGAAGCCGGCGCCAATCCTTGGGGCGTGGGCGCCACGACGCTGGAGTGGACCCTGTCCTCGCCGCCGCCGTTCCATCAATTCGAGGTGCTTCCCCGCATTTCGGGACCGCATCAGTAACGAGACAAGACGCCGGCGCGGGGCGAGCCTCGCGCCGGCGCGTAACGCCGAGTAGGGGTTCAAGATTTGCGGGCGCCGCGCGCGCCCGGGGAATAGGCCTCCTGCGACCAGGATTGTGAGCGAAGGGTCATGAGCGACGCATCCTATCTGGACGACGACCAGGCTCCGCGCATTTCGATCGCGGCGCCTTCGGACTATTTCGCGCTGCTGAAGCCGCGCGTGATGTCGCTTGTCGTGTTCACCGCGCTCGCCGGCCTGTTGCTGGCGCCCACGCCGCCGCATCCGCTGATCGCCTTTGCGTCGCTGCTGGCGATCGCGGTCGGCGCCGGCGCGTCGGGCGCGCTGAACATGTGGTACGAAGCCGATCTCGACGCTGTGATGGCGCGAACAAGCAAGCGCCCGATTCCCGCCGGCCGACTCGATCCGGAGGCGGCGCTCGGCTTCGGACTCGTGCTCGCGGCGCTCTCGGTGTTCACGCTGGGCTATGTGGCCAATTGGTTCGCGGCGTCGCTCTTGGCCTTCACCATCTTCTTTTATGTCGTGATCTACACGATGTTGCTAAAGCGCCGGACGCCGATGAACATCGTCATCGGCGGCGCCGCCGGCGCGCTGCCGCCGATGGTCGGCTTCGCCGCCGCGACGGGCGAACTCAATCTCGCGAGCGTGGTGCTCTTCGCCATCATCTTCATCTGGACGCCGCCGCATTTCTGGTCTCTCGCGCTCTTGAAGAGCGAGGATTACGCGCGCGCCGGCGTCCCGATGCTGCCCAATGTCGCCGGCGAGGATCGCACGCGTCTCGAAATATTGATCTACGCGCTGGCGTTGGCGCCGCTCGGCGTCGCGCCTTGGGCGCTGGGATTTGCTTCGCTCGCCTATGGCGTCGTCTCCATCGGCTGCGGACTGGCGCTCGTCGCTCTCGCGGCGGCGGTTTTTCGGGAGCGCGAAGGCGAAGCCGCGCGGCGCGCGGCGCGTCGCATGTTCTTCTTTTCGATCCTCTATCTGTTCCTTCTCTTCCTGGTCCTCGTCGTCGAACGGACGGCGCATATCTTCGCGCTGATCTAAGCGGCGAAGCGATGGTGAGCGAAATGACCGACACAGGCCGGACGCCGGAAGGACACAAGAGCGGAAACGCCCGCAAGGGCGTTGTGCTGACGGCTGAACAGGAGCGCAGCCGGCGCGCGCGCAATATCGCCATCGGCGTGACCGTGGCTCTGCTCGTCATTCTGTTCTACGCGGTCACCGTCGTGAAGTTCGGCGGCGCCATCGTCAATCGGACGATCTAACCATGCCCGCGCCTTCGCCACGCCGTCGTCCGCACATCGTCGCCGCGACGCTGGTCGTCGGGTCGGCGGCGATGCTCGTCCTGTCCTTCGCCTCCGTTCCGCTCTATCGCGCCTTTTGCGCCGCGACCGGATTTGGAGGCACGCCGCAGACGAATGTCGCCGGGGCGCAGACGAAGCCGGGCGAGCGCGTCCTCACGGTGCGCTTCGACGCGAATGTGGCGCGCGACCTGCCGTGGCGCTTCGAGCCGGAAGTCGCGAAAATATCGCTGCGAACCGGCGAGACGAAGACCGTCTATTACAAGGTCGCCAATCTCTCCGACCATGAGACGAGCGGGCAGGCGGCTTATAATGTCGCGCCCGGCCAGGCCGGCGCCTTCTTCGTCAAGGTCGCCTGTTTCTGCTTCGAAGAGAAGCAGCTTGGGCCGCGCGAGACCGCCGAATGGCCTGTCGTCTTCTATCTCGATCCGGCGCTCGAACAGGAAGAGGGGATGCGCCGAGTTCGAAGAGATCACGCTCTCTTATTCGTTCTTCGCCACCAAGGCGCCCGCGAAATCGAAAACGAGCGACGCGGCGGCGGAGAAGCCGAAAAGTTGAGAGAGCCGCGCAGCTTCGCGCGCAAGCGCTCGGATTAATGGGAACAGGCCGGGACCGCCGGCCAATGATGAGGAAGAGCAAAATGGCGGACGGACACGCGAAACCCGAACACGACTATCATCTGGTCGATCCGAGTCCGTGGCCGATCGCGGGCGCGGTCGCGGCGCTCATCACGGCGATCGGCGCCGTCATGTGGATGGCGCAGCATAAGGGCGCGCCAATCGCCGGCATGACCTTCGGCGGCATTATGTTCTTTGTCGGCTTCGCCGCGATCCTCTTGGTCATGTACGCCTGGTGGAGCGACATTATCCGCGAGGCGTCGGTCGGCGGGTTTCATACGCCGGTGGTGCGGCTGCATCACCGCTATGGCATGATCCTGTTCATCTTCTCCGAGGTGATGTTTTTCGTCGCTTGGTTCTGGGCCTTCTTCAATTCGGCGCTCTTCCCGGACGACGTGACGCAAGTGGTGCGCACCGAGTTGTTCCAGGGCGTCTGGCCGCCAAAAGGCGTCGAAGTGCTGAGCCCGTGGAAGCTGCCGCTCCTGAACACCATCATCCTGCTGAGTTCGGGCGCGACGCTCACCTGGGCGCATCACGGGCTGCTTCACGGCGATCGCGAGACGCTGAAGAAGGGGTTGATGGCGACGATCGGGCTAGGCCTGCTCTTCACGATGATCCAGGCTTATGAATACATCCACGCGCCTTTCGCCTTCGCCTTCGATCCGGCGAAGCCGGCGGCGACGAATTACGGCTCGACCTTCTTCATGGCGACCGGCTTTCACGGCTTTCACGTGATCGTCGGCACGATCTTCCTGATCGTGTGCCTAATTCGCGTCTTCAGGGGGCATTTCACGCCGGACCAGCATTTGGGCTTCGAATTCGCGGCCTGGTACTGGCACTTCGTCGACGTCGTCTGGCTGTTCCTGTTCGCCTGCATTTACGTTTGGGGGAACTGGGGCGGGACGATGGAATAGGCGCTTATCGCCGCATAAGTGAACAATCGACGGTCACGGCGCGTCCGTGACCGTTTTCATTGGAGGACGTAAAATGGCCGAAGAACACGTCTATCCGCCGGCGTCGATCTATGTGGACGGGCTGCTCGGCAGATGTCCGCGATGCAGCAAGGGCCACATGATCAAAGGCCTGCTCGCCGTAACGCCGAAATGCGAAGTCTGCGGCCTTGATTTCTCCTTCGCCGACGCGGGCGACGGTCCAGCGATCTTCGTCATGACCATTGTCGGCTTCATCGTCATCGGCGTGATGTGGTACGTCGAGGTGACCTATCAGCCGTCCTATTGGATCCATGCCGCGATCCTGCTGCCGTTATCGGCGATCCTCTGCATCGGCCTGCTGAGACCGATGAAAGGGTTGTTGATCGCGCTTCAATATTTCAACAAGGCGGAAGAAAGTCGCCATAAGTCGTGACGCCCGCCCTGCGCGCGCTGCTGTGGCCGGCGGCCGCGACCAGCGTCATGTTCGCGCTGCTCGTCAGTCTGGGCTTCTGGCAGCTTCGGCGTCTTGGCGAGAAGGAAGCGCTGATCGCGCGAATCGAAACGCGCGCCTCCGCCCCCTTGCAGGACTTGCCGCCGCGCGGCCAATGGGCCGCGCTACGCGCGGAAGATTACGATTTTACTCATGCGCGCGCGCGCGGCCGCTTTCTCGCCAATGGCGACGCGCTGATTTTCGCCCCTCCGCCGGAGGGCGCGAACCGCGAGCCCGGTTATCTCGTGCTGACGCCCTTCACGCTCGCTGACGGCGGCGTCATTCTTGTCGATCGCGGTTTTCTTCCCAATTCGAAGGCGATGGACGCCGCGCTTCGCGCCCCTCCCGCCGGCGAGACGACCCTTGTCGGGCTGATGCGCGCGCCGCAAAGCCGCAACGCTTTCACGCCCGCCGACGAGCCGGCGCGGGGTCTTTTCTATACGCGCGACCCGGCGGCGATCGCGCGCGCGTTGGGGTTAACGGAGGCGGCGCCGTTCGCGCTCGCGCTGGAGGCCCCTATCGGGAGCGGCGAGGGGCCGCGTCCGCTTCGGGGCGCGCCGGACATCGTTAACAATCACCTTTCCTACGCCTTCACATGGTTCAGCCTGGCGCTGGGGCTTGTCGTCGTTTTCGCCCTATATGCGCGCGGCGCGCTCAGGCTGGCGGCCTCTAAAGGGCCGTGACGCCGCCCTTGCGGGGCCGCCGAATATGTTATGAAAAGGCCCTGACACGCGCGTCGCGAGCGGCGCGTTCTTCCAATCGATGGATCGACGGTTGCGCTATCTTTCGACGCGCGGCGAGGCCGCGCAGCTTGGCTTCGACGATGTTCTGCTGGCGGGGCTCGCGACCGACGGCGGGCTCTATACGCCGCTCGCCTATCCCCATGTCGCGCCGAGCGAGATAGCGGGCGCTCGCCGGCCGGCCCTACGCCGAGGCGACGGCGCAGCTCATCGCGCCCTATCTGAGCGAGACCTTTTCGCCCGAAATTCTGCGCGCGCAGACCGAGAGCGCCTATGCCGGGTTCCGTCACCGCGCCATCGCGCCGCTGACGCAGATCGCCGACAATCTCTTCGTGCTCGAACTGTTCCACGGCCCGACGCTCGCCTTCAAGGATCTGGCGATGCAGCTCCTGGGGCGCATGATGAATTATGTGCTCGAGAAGCGGAATTTGCGCGCGACCATCGTCGGCGCGACCTCGGGCGATACGGGCGCGGCGGCGATCGAAGCCTTTCGCGGACTGGATCGCGTCGACGTCTTCATCCTGTTCCCGCACGGGCGCGTCTCCGACGTGCAGCGCAAGCAGATGACGACCGTCGCCGATGACAATATTCACACGATCGCGCTGCAAGGCTCCTTCGACGACGCGCAGGCGATCTTGAAGCGGCTGTTCCGCGACGCGGCGTTTCGCGCCCGCGTCGGCCTCGCCGGCGTCAATTCGATCAACTGGGCGCGCGTCGTCGCGCAAACGGTTTACTATTTTACGAGCGCCGTCGCGCTCGGCGCGCCGCATCGCCATATCTCCTTCGCCGTGCCGACAGGCAATTTCGGCGACGTGCTCGCGGGCTATGTCGCCAAACATATGGGGCTGCCGGTCGAGCGGCTCATCGTCGCGACCAACGCCAACGACATTCTGGCGCGCGCGCTGGCGAGCGGGCGCTATGAGCCGCGCGGCGTGACGCCGACGCAGTCGCCGTCGATGGACATTCAGGTGTCGTCGAATTTCGAGCGGCTGATGTTTGACGCTTGCGCGCGCGATCCGGCGGTCATCCGCGCGGCTTTCGCCTCGCTCGATCAATCCGGCGCATTCGACATTCCCGCAGCGGCGCTTGCGGCGATCCGCGCCGAATTCGACGCCCAGTCGGTCGGGGAGGCGGAGACGACCGATGAAATCGCGCGCAGCTGGCGCGAGGCGGGCTATGTGCTCGACCCGCACACCGCGACGGGCGTGCGCGCCGCGCGCGCGCGGCTCAGCAAGGACCCCGCGACGCCGGTCGTCGCGCTCTCGACCGCGCATCCGGCGAAATTTCCCGACGCCATCGAGCGCGCCATTGGGCTGCGCCCGAAATTGCCTGAAAATATTGCGGCGCGACTTGACGCGCCGGAGCGATTCACGATTCTTGAAAACGACGATGCGCGCGTCGCCGCCTTTATCGCGGAACGTGCGCGCGCGGCGAAAAACTGACAAGGTCTGGCAAGGTAAGAGATGGCGATATTCAGCGTAATCGGACGCCGCGATTTGCCGATCCGAGGCGACGGCGTCTATTTGCGCGCGTCCGAAATGCGCGATTACGCCGAATGGGCCGAGCTACGCGAGAAGAGCCGTTCCTTCCTCACGCCGTGGGAGCCCTTGTGGCCAATCGACGATCTGACGCGCGCGAGCTTTCGCTATCGCGTTCGCCGTCACGCCGAGGAGATGGCGCGCGACGAAGCCTATTCCTTCTTCATCTTTCGCGAAGAGGACGATGCGCTGATGGGCGGCCTGTCCTTCGGCCATGTGCGGCGCGGCGTGTCGCAGGCGGCGACGCTCGGCTATTGGATGGGCGAGCCTTACGCCGGCAAGGGCTATATGAGCCGCGCCGTGCGCTCGGCCTGCGCCTATGCCTTCGAAAAGCGCGGCTTCCATCGTATCGAAGCGGCCTGCCTGCCGACCAACGAACCCTCTAAACGATTGCTGGAGCGCGTCGGCTTCAAGCAGGAGGGCTATGCGCGCTCCTATCTCAACATCAATGGGCAGTGGCGCGACCATCTCTTATATGCGCTGCTCGAGACGGACCCTGCGCCGATCGGCGCGCCGTCGGCCGCATGACGATTCCGAACGTCGAGACGACGCTCGTCGGCGGCGCGCAGACAGCGCGGCTCGATCTTCACGAGACCGCGCGGCTGATGTGCGACCTCGCCCGCGCGCCGGCGCGGGAGGAGGGGCCATATTATCTCACCTCCGTCAATGGCGAGGCGCTGGCGCGTCGCGCAATGGATTCGGACTTCGCGGCGCTTATCGACTGCGCCGATCTCATCAGCGCCGACGGGCAGCCGCTCGTCGCCGCCTCGCGTCTCTTGGCGAAGCGGCCGCTGCCCGAGCGCGTCGCGACGACCGATCTCTATCCGATCGTCGCGCGCATGGCGCAGGACGCGGGCGTGAGTTTCTATCTTCTTGGCGCGAGCGAAGAGGTGAACCGCGCGACCTTCGAGGCGACGAAGCGCGACTATCCGCGCCTCGACATTCGCGGCCGTTCGCACGGCTATCTTCAAGGCGCGGCGCTCGATGAAAAGCTTGATGAGATCAACGCGCTCGCGCCGGATATTCTTTGGCTCGCGATGGGCGTGCCGCTCGAGCAGCAATTCGTGCGCGATCATGCGCGTCGCTTACGCAATGTGAAGATGATCAAGACTTCCGGCGGCCTGTTCGATTTCGTCGCCGGCGTCAAGCAGCGCGCGCCGCAATGGATGCAGAACATCGGCCTCGAATGGGCGTTCCGGCTTGGGCTGGAGCCGCGCCGCCTGTTCAAGCGCTATCTGACGACGAATCCGATCGCGGCCTTTCTGCTGCTGACCAGAACGCGCTAACTCTCGCTCTTAGGCCAGCGCCGCCTTCTGCAAAGCGACGAGATCGGCGACGCCATTTTGCGCCAGCGTCAGCATCGCCGACAGTTCATCTTGTGAAAACACCGCGACTTCGGCGGTCGCCTGAATTTCGACGAGGCCGCCCGAACCGGTGATGACGAAATTGGCGTCTGTCTCCGCCGTCGAATCCTCCGCGTAATCGAGATCGATCACCGGCGTCGCATTGAAAATGCCGCAGGAGATCGCGGCGACATGATCGCGCAGCGGGCTTTCCTTCACGATCGAGCGCGAGCGCATCCATTCGAAGCAGTCGTGGAGCGCGAGCCAGGCGCCAGTGATCGACGCGGTGCGCGTGCCGCCGTCCGCCTGAATGACGTCGCAATCGAGGACGATCTGGCGCTCGCCGAGCGCGGGAAGATTGGTCACGGCGCGCAATGAGCGGCCGATGAGCCGCTGAATTTCCTGGGTGCGGCCGGTGAGCTTGCCAGCGGAGGCTTCGCGCCGCGTGCGCGTATGCGTGGCGCGCGGCAGCATGGAATATTCCGCCGTCACCCAGCCGCGGCCCTGGCCGCGCAGCCATGGCGGCGGCTTGTCCTCGAGCGAGGCGGCGCAGAGCACCTGCGTATTGCCGAATTTGACGAGGCAGGAGCCCTCGGCGTAGCGGGCGACGCCCCGCTCGAAACTCACTTGGCGCATCTCGTCGGGCGCGCGTTTGCTGGGGCGCATAAGGACTCCGTGGCGTGTCGCTCGCGCCTTCTAACGCGCTTTGCCTGATGGTGGAAGCGCCGCGCGCTTGTGTCTTGCGCTCAAGCCCGCATGGTGAAACCATAAGACAACGGGGCCGGATCAACCAGGCCCCGACAGATAAGGAGGGAGTGATGGGCGAAGCGTCTTCCCAAGGAGCGCATTCTCAGGGAGCGAGAGCGCAGGGTCCCCGGTCGATCGCGCTGGCGGGCCCTTTCCAATGCGGCAAGACCACCCTTCTGGAGGCCATTCTGGCCCATGCCGGCGCGATCCCCCGGCAAGGGGCCGTCGCTGCGGGAACGAGCGTCGGCGACGCCAGCGCGGAGGCGCGCGCGCATCAAATGAGCGTCGAGTCCAATGTCGCCACCGTCGACTATATGGGCGACCGCTATACTTTTATCGATCTGCCCGGCTCCGTCGAATTCGCCCATGAGGCGCGCAATATTCTGCCGGTCGTCGACGCGGCCGTCATCGTTTGCGAGGCGGATGCGCGCAAGATTCCCGCGCTGCAGCTCATTTTGCGCCAACTCGAAGAGCTCGGCGTTCCGCATCTCATCTTTTTGAACAAGATCGACGTTGCGACGATCGACGTGCGCGAGGCGCTCAGCCTTCTGCAGCCGGCGTCGCGCACGCCGCTGCTGCTGCGTCAAATTCCGATCTGGAACAACGGCGTCGCCGTCGGCTTCATCGATCTCGCGCTTGAGCGCGCCTATGTCTATCGCGAGCATGCGCCTTCCGAGGTCGTCGAAATTCCCAAGGGCGAGGCCGCCACCGAAAAGGAGGCGCGCTACTCCATGCTGGAGCGCCTCGCCGATTACGACGACGCGCTGATGGAGGAGTTGATCTCCGACATCGAGCCGCCGCGCGATCAGGTGTTCGACGATCTCACCAAGGAGCTGCGCGCCGGCCTCGTGGTTCCGCTTTTCATCGGCTCCGCCGAACGCGGCGCTGGCGTGACGCGGCTATTGAAGGCGCTGCGTCACGAGGCGCCGGGAATCGACGAGACGCGGGCGCGGCTGGGCTTCGACGGCAAGGGCGCGGCGCTGGCGCGCGTCATCCGCACGATACATACGCCGCACGGCGGCAAGTTGTCGGTCGCGCGCGTTCTGCGCGGCGCCTTGGCGGACGGACAGACGGTCGTCTCGCCGCATGGCGAGGACCGGGTCGCGGGCATGTCGCGTTTCCTGGGCGCGACGAACAACAAGGCGACGGAGGCCAAGACGGGAGACGTCGTCGCCTTGGGCCGTCTCGAACATGCGCATACGGGCGACAATGTCGTCGCCGACGCCAAGGCTGGCGCGGCGGATTTGCAGAAGACGCGCGCGGAAATTCCCGATCCCGTGCACGCCCTGGCGCTGAGCGTGAAGGATCGCAAGGACGAAATGCGGCTCGCCGCCGCGATGAGCAAGCTCGTCGACGAGGACCCTTCGCTCGTCTTCGTGCATGATCAGGAGCTCTCGCAGATCAAGCTTTTCGGCCAGGGCGAGATGCATCTGCGCGTCGCGCTCGAGCGGCTCGCTTCGCGCTTCAATGTCGCGGTCGAACAATCCAAGCCGACGGTCGCCTATCGCGAGACGATCCGCCACAAGGTCACCGTGCGCGGCCGACATAAGAAACAGTCGGGCGGACACGGCCAGTTCGGCGACGTGGTGATGGAGATTGCGCCGCGTGGACGCGGCGAGGGCTTCGCTTTCGGCGAGCGCGTGCATGGCGGCTCCGTGCCCAAGCAATATTTCTCATCCGTCGAAGCGGGCTGTCAGGACGCGATGCTGCATGGGCCGCTCGGCTTTCCGGTCGTCGACGTCGAGGCGGTGCTCACCGACGGCTCCTATCACTCGGTGGACTCTTCCGACATGGCGTTTCGCACCGCGGCGCGCATCGGCATGAGCGAGGCGCTTGAAAAAGCCGAGCCGATTCTGCTGGAGCCGGTGCTCGCGGTCGACATCTTCGTGCCGAGCGACGCCATGTCGCGCGCGACCGGCATCGTCTCGGCGCGGCGCGGGCAGATCATGGGCTTTGGCCCGCGCGAGGGCTGGGATGGCTGGGACAAGCTGGAAACGCTGATCCCGGAGGCGGAGATGGACAATCTCATCGTCGAACTGCGCTCGGCGACGGCGGGCGCGGGCTTTTATCAGGCGCGTTTCGACCATCTCGCCGAAGTCGTCGGCAAGCAGGCGCGCGACATTGTCGCGGCGCATACGGCGAAGACCAACGGCGGGTAACGCGTCAACTCGGGAAGCAACGCCCGAAGGCGATGAGCAGACGCGGGTCGCCGCGAAGGCGGATCTTCAGCCGCAGTAGCGCCCAAGGCAGGCTCGTTTCCTTGCGCAGGAAGCGCAGCCATGTCTCGGCGTCGGCCGTCACCGTCAGCCGCGGCGCGCCGACGAGCCCGTCTGCGACGCGTATCTTTTTGTCCGAGATGGCGATCGTGGCGCTGCGCTGCTGCGCGCCGGTGAAGACGAAGTGATAGACCGCGTCGAGCCCCGCCGATTTGCCACGCTGAAACGCAAGTCTCAGGCTTGAGAGAAAGCCGTCGATCGTCGCTGGCCGCGTCCTCGAATTGACGCGTTTCAAGCTCTTGCCCGGAAAGCGACGCGCGACATAATCCTCCGCGTCCGAACCCTGCGTCACATAGATCGTCTCGGCTTTCTTCTGAAGCGGATCGACGATCTCCTTCAGATATCGCTTCTTGTCCGCCTGATAGGCGCCGATCACGTCGGAGCCGGCGGGGCAGACCGCCATGCAATAAGCCGCCTTGTAATTGGGGCCGAAGGCGAGGCTCTGCCACATCGAGACCGTTTCGGAGTCGCTCACCTTCTCGCGATATCGCAGCGCGTTTTTCGAGTCCGCGATCGTCTCCACCCAATCGCTGAAGCCGCCCATGAACTCGCGGTAGTTGTGCGTGTAACATGCGGTGAAGTCGAAATGGCCGTCCGGCGCAATGGCGCCCGTCGGGCAGGCCGCGACGCAAAGCTTGCATTCGATGCAGGGATTGAAATCGAGCGGCTTGGCGCGCGCGTCAATGTCGAGATCGACCGCGACGGTTCCGAGCAGGATGAAATTGCCGAACTTCGGATGGATCACATTGCGATGGATTCCCATTTGTCCGAGACCCGCGGCGACGGCGACGGGCTTATGCGCGATGACCCACATTTTGTTCGGCCATTTCGACGCCTCCATCGGAAATCCCATCGACGGATAGGCGGCGCGCACGCCGCGCGCTTCGAGCGTATGGGCGATGGCGCGCGCGACTTCGTCGCAATCATCCGCTGCGTGATGGAATTCGAGATTGGCGACGGATCGCGCGGGACTGCGGATGTTCTCGCGGTTCATGCGGAGGACAAAGGAGATGAGCGTGCGCGCGAAGGGAAAGGCGGCGAGGATGTCGCCGCGCTGATCGTCGAGCGCCGGATCGTCGATCGAAACGAAGCCGACATCGTCGGCGCCGGCCGCGAGCGCGATGTCGCGCAGCACGTCCGCGCCGAGGTCCTGAGCGGAGGAGAAATCGCGGCTCACGATCATTGCATATACCCCTTTTTGGTTATGCGAATTGCTCATGCGCATTTCCTCAGACTTGCGACGTCGCGTCCATCAGGGCGCGCAGTTCGGACAGGAGCTTTTGCAGACGTTCGGCGCCGAATTTCGTTTCGACCGCGCTTTGCGCCTCGCGCCAATGCGGCAGGGCGTTGGCGAGCGTCGCCTCGCCGAAGGGCGTCAAGGCGATTTTGCGCGTGCGCCGATCCTCGCCCTGCTTTACCTTGACGAGCCCGCGTTTCTGCAAAATCGCCAGATTTCTGGCCAGAGCGCTCCGTTCCAAGACGAAAGCGTCGGCGAGTTTGCTGACCGTCGCGCCGCCGGTAAGAGAGCAGGCGACAAGCAGCGAATATTGCGTCGACTCCAAACCCGTCGCCGCCATGAACTTGCCCGTAGAGCCGCGTGATCGCGCGGCTCGCGCGGCGAACATTGGCGGCGGCGCAGTTCTGCGCGCAGGCCTTTACCTCGGAGGAGTCGAGCCCAACCATATTTGATGTATATGCCCCTTTTATGCCGCCGTCAAGGACGCGCGCGTCGCAGTTGTGCGCCCCAACACAGCGCCGCAACCACGCTTCCGATACTCGTCCAATCTAACGCCGCAGAAAATTCTAGCTGCGAGGACGCCGAGAGGGCCAGACAGAGTATCGGGGAGCAAGCATTATGCGCATGTTCGTATTTCTCATCGCGGCGATTTTCGCCATGTCGTTCAGCTTCTATTCGAGCGCCAGCGGTTCGAGAGGGCCGTCAATCGCATCGCCTCAAGCGACAAGCAGCCAGACGAATCCAGCTCCGCGTTGCGCCAAGAGAATGTTGCAGGCGACGAACAACGGCTGCCTTATCCTGAAGCGCAAGAACCGCAGCGCCTGACAGGCGCGCGGCCCAATTGCTTGATCGTTGGCGGGCCGGCCTTAACTATTAGCGCAGTCAATGCGCCGAGAGAGGCCCCCGCCAATGCCCACATCCACCGACCTCAACACAGCCGCCGAAACGATTGAATTGGCGATCGCGCCGCGCAGCCGCGATCTCGGCGGCTTCAGCGTGCGGCGCGCGCTGCCAGACGAGCGGCGGCAAATGGTCGGGCCCTTCATCTTCTATGACCATCTCGGCCCCGCGCAGTTCGCGCCAGGGCAGGGCATGGATGTGCGGCCGCATCCGCATATCGGGCTCGCGACCGTCACCTATCTTTGCGAGGGACGTATCCTGCATCGCGACAGTCTCGGGAATGTCCAGGAAATTGCGCCGGGCGAGATGAATCTGATGACGGCGGGCCGCGGCGTCGTCCATTCCGAGCGCACGCCGCCCGGTCCGCGCGCCTCGGGCCAGAAGATGCTCGGGCTGCAGAGCTGGATCGCGTTGCCGCTGGCGCATGAAGAGACGGCGCCCTCGTTCCAGCATTTCGGCGCCAATGTCCTGCCGACGGTCAAGGATAGGGGCGTATTCGCGCGCGTCATCGCCGGTTCCGCCTTCGGCGTGACGTCGCCGGTCGAGACTTTGTCGGACTGGTTCTATGTCGAACTGCGTCTTTCCGCCGGCGTCAGCGCGCCGCTCGACGCCGATCATGAAGAGCGCGCGCTTTATCTCGTCGACGGCGCGATCGAAATCGGCGGCCAGCGCTTCGATGAGCCGCAACTGCTCATCTTCCGGCCCGGCGTCTCGATCACGATCCGCGCGCCGGAAGACGCCCACGTGATGCTGCTCGGCGGCGCCGCGACGGATGGGCCGCGCTATCTCTGGTGGAATCTCGTGTCGTCGCGCAAGGAGCGGATCGAGCAGGCGAAGGCAGATTGGCGAGAGGGGCGGTTTCCTTCCGTGCCGGGTGAGACCGAGTTTATTCCGCTGCCGGACGACGCATGATATGAAATCGCCTTGATCAGTTCGCATGACGCGTCATTCCCGGCGGTCCGAAGGTCCGACCGGGAATCCAGAGCAACTTCCAGAATGTTTGTTGCAACTCTGGATTCCCGATCGCTTCACCAAGGCGAAGCGTCGGGAATGACATCCGAGCTGTTGGTATGAAAAAGCCCGCGTCGATGCGCGGGCTTTGCTCTTCGATCGCGGGTCGATCGTTAGGTCAGATACTGCCCGCCGTTGATCGTCAGCGTCGAGCCCGTGATGAAGCCGGCGTCGTCCGCCGCCAGGAACACGACTGCGCGCGCGATTTCTTCCGGTTCGCCCAGACGGCCTACCGCGATATAGGGGATGATGTGCTTGTCGAGCACGTCCTGCGGCACGGCCTTCACCATTTCGGTGGCGATATAGCCCGGCGCGATGGCGTTGACGGTGATGCCTTTGGAGGCGCTCTCCTGCGCCAGCGCCTTCACGAAGCCGATGTCGCCGGCCTTTGAGGCGGAGTAGTTCGTCTGGCCCGCCTGGCCCTTCTGGCCGTTGATCGACGAGATGACGATGATGCGCCCGAACCCGCGCTCGCGCATGCCGTTGATGACGGGCCGCGTGACATTGAACAGCGAATTGAGATTGGTGCCGATGACGGCGTTCCAGTCCTTCAGCTCCATCTTGTGGAACAGGCGGTCCTTGGTGATGCCGGCGTTGTTGACGAGAACTTCGACGGGACCAAGCTCCTTCTCGATCAGCGCAATCCCCGCGGCGCAGGCGTCGTAATCGGAAACGTCGAATTTATAGACCGGAATGCCCGTCTCGGCCTTGAACTTATTGGCGGCTTCATCATTGCCGGCGTAGGTGGCGGCGACATTATAGCCCGCCGCTTTCAGCGCCTTTGAAATCGCCTCGCCGATGCCGCGCGTGCCGCCTGTCACAACTGCTGTTCTCGCCACTTGGTGTCTCCTTCCTTGTCGGTTTCAAATTTTGAAATGCGGCGCAATTGGTGGAAGGGCGCATCCCTCCCGTTGATGGGGAGGGTCGAACCGCACAGCGGTTCGGGGTGGGGTGAACGCCAAACTCGAAATTCTCTTTCCCCCACCCGGTCGCCTTTGGCGACCGACCTCCCCGCAAAGGGGGAGGTATATCCGCCCTTCTTGCCGCTCAGCGCTCTATGGCTACCGCTCCACCGTGAGCGCGATGCCCATGCCGCCGCCGATGCACAGCGTCGCGAGGCCCTTCTTCGAGCCGCGGCGCGCCATCTCATGCAGGAGCGTCGTCAGCACGCGCGCGCCCGAAGCGCCGATCGGATGGCCGATGGCGATCGCGCCGCCATTGACGTTCACGATCGCCGGATCCCAGCCCATGTCCTTATTGACCGCGAGCGCCTGCGCCGCGAAGGCTTCATTGGCCTCGATGAGGTCGAGGTCCGAGACCTTCCAGCCGGCCTTCTCCAGCGCCTTGCGCGAAGCGGGGATCGGGCCGGAGCCCATCAGCGACGGATCGACGCCGGCGGTCGCCCAGGAGGCGATGCGCGCGAGCGGCGTCAGGCCGCGCTTCTTGGCCTCGTCGGCGCTCATCACGACGAGCGCGGCGGCGCCGTCATTGAGGCCCGAGGCGTTCGCCGCCGTCACCGTGCCGTCCTTGGCGAAAGCCGGGCGCAGCTTCGAGACGCCCTCCATCGTCACGCCATGCTTGATATATTCGTCGGCGTCGACGACGACGTCGCCCTTTTTGGTGGAGATCGTGTAGGGGACGATTTCGTCCTTGAACTTGCCGGCCTTTTGCGCCGCCTCGGCCTTGTTCTGCGAAGCGACGGCGAAAGCGTCCTGCTGCTCGCGGGTGATCTGCCACTGCTTGGCGACGTTCTCCGCGGTGACGCCCATATGGTAATTGTTGAAGGCGTCGGTGAGCCCGTCGACGATCATCGTATCGACGAATTTCACGTCGCCCATTTTGGTGCCGGTGCGCAGCTGCGCCGCATGGGTCGAAAGCGACATCAACTCCTGGCCGCCCGCGACGATGACGCTGGCGTCGCCCGAGGCGATCTGCTGGGCGGCGAGCGCGACGGCGCGCAGGCCCGAGCCGCAGACCTGATTGACGCCGAAGGCCGTGGCGCTGTCCGGAACGCCCGCCTTGATCGCCGCCTGGCGCGCCGGATTCTGGCCCTGCGCGGCGCCGAGCACCTGGCCGAGGATGACCTCGGAAACCTCGCCCGGCTGGACCTTGGCGCGGTCGAGCGCGGCTTTGATTGCGACAGCGCCGAGTTCGTGGGCCGGAACCCCGCCAAAGGCTCCGTTGAACGATCCGACGGCGGTGCGCGCCGCGGAAACGATCACGATATCGGTCGTCATGTCGATCTCCTCAAGAACAGTTAAACCGCCCGGCCGCCTCAGCCGACCGGGGGCGAATTTACGGGTTCTTTCGCGCTTGCGTTGGGCAAGCCGCGGCCCGTTTTGCACGGAATTGGGCGGGAGCGAAACCCTTTGGAGATGAAAATATTGCCGCAGGCGCCAATTTGCGCGTATCGTCCAAGGGCGGGCGTGACCATTTTATGGGCGGGCTGCGGCCGCGCGGCGAGGGGAGCTTGTCAGGCGTATGGCGACCGAGAAAAAACCGACCACGATCAAGAAATACGCCAATCGTCGACTCTACGACACGGGAACAAGCACATATGTGACGCTCGAGGATCTCGCCGCCATGGTGAAGCGCGGCGAGGATTTCGTCGTTTGCGACGCCAAAAGCGGCGAGGACATCACCCGCCCCGTCCTGACCCAGATCATCTTCGAACAGGAGGGCAAGGAGGGTCAAAGCCTGCTGCCCATCGCCTTCCTGCGCCAGCTCATCCGCTTCTACGGCAACTCCATGCAGATGCTGGTCCCGAGCTATCTGGAATTCTCGATCGACAAGCTGACGAAAGAACAGCAAAAATTCCGGGATCAATTCACTTCGGCGCTGGGCGTCGGCGCTGGTCCTTTCGCGGAGCCGACCCGGGCGGCCTTCCAGTCGCTCGAAGAGCAGGCGCGCAAGAATATGGCGGTGTTCCGTCAGGCGCTGACCATGTTCAATCCCTTCGGCGTGCCGACGGAAGGCATGACCACCACCGGCCCGACGCTCGCGGAGCATGAGGGGGCGAGCGCCGGCAAGGAAGGCGACGTCGCCGAGCTGAAACGCCAGCTCGACGATCTGACGAAGCGCATCGACAATCTGTCGAAGGGGTGAGGCCTAAGGCGTTACGCTGGGCCGTCCTTCTCCCGCTTGCGGGAGAAGGTGTCGTCACGAAGTGACGACGGATGAGGGTCGCCGCCGCTTCACAAATCGTAATGCCCTCACCCGACCCGGCAAAAGCCCGTCGCTTGCGACGGGCGTCCTTACAGACGCCCTTTGGCCGGGCCACCCTCTCCCGCGAGCGGGAGAGGGGAGACACGCGCCGGAGTTTACGTATTAAATCTGAAATGCATCACGTCGCCGTCGGCGACCGTATATTCCTTGCCTTCCAGCCGTAAGCGCCCCGCGTCGCGCGCGCCCGCTTCGCCCTTGAGCGCGACATAATCGTCGTAAGCGATCGTTTCGGCGCGGATGAAGCCCTTCTCGAAATCGGTGTGAATCACGCCCGCCGCCGCCGGCGCGCGCACGCCTTTCTCGATCGTCCAGGCGCGCGCCTCTTTCGGGCCGACGGTGAAATAAGTGATGAGATGCAAGAGGTCGTAGCCGGCGCGGATGACGCGGTTGAGGCCCGGCTCGATCAAGCCCACGGCCTCCAGATAGTCCCTCTGCTCCTCCGCCGGCAGCACGGCGATCTCGCTTTCGATCTTGGCCGAGACGACAACTGACGCCGCGCCTTCCTCCGCCGCGCGCGCCGCGACTTTCGCGGAATTGGAATTGCCCTCTGACGCCGAGCCTTCCTCGACATTGCAGACATAAAGAACCGGCTTCGACGACAGCAGCCCCAGACCGTTGAAGGCGACGCGCTCCTCGGGTTTCACTTCTGCGAGCCGCGCGGGCTTGCCTTCGCGCAGCAGCACGAGGCAGCGGTTCATCAGATCGAGAAGCTCTTTCGATTCCTTGTCGCCGCCCTTCGCCTTCTTCTCCAGCGCGACGACGCGTTTCTCGAGGCTTTCGAGATCGGCGAGCATCAGCTCGGTTTCGATCGTCTCGATGTCGCGGATCGGATCGACGCCGCCCTCGACATGCGTCACGTCGCCATCCTCGAAACAGCGCACGACATGGGCGATGGCGTCGCATTCGCGGATATTGGCGAGGAACTGATTGCCAAGCCCTTCGCCCTTGGAGGCGCCGCGCACGAGTCCGGCGATGTCGACGAAGGTCAGCCGCGTCGGAATGGTCTGTTTGGAGCCGGCGATCTGGGCCAGAACGTCGAGACGCGGGTCGGGCACGGCGACCTCGCCGACATTGGGCTCGATGGTGCAGAACGGGTAATTGGCGGCCTGCGCCGCGGCGGTCTGGGTGAGCGCGTTGAAAAGGGTCGACTTGCCGACGTTCGGCAGGCCGACGATGCCGCATTTGAAACCCATATCCGTCCCGGTTTTTGGTTGCGCGTTGCGGCGCGGTATGCGGGGCGGCGCGGGAAAAGGCAAGGGGGACGCCGCGCGCCTCCCCCGGCCGTCAGAGGCTCTTGAGATATTCCAGCAGCGCGCGCTTTTGTTCGGGCGTCAGCTTCGTGCCCCAATAATGGCCGCAGCGGCTGACGCCTGAATTTTTGTCGGCGCAATCGGTCGTCCTGTATTCGCTGCTGAATGCGCCCTGGCTTTTGGCGAGGCCGACGTTTTCGATGTCATAGGCGACGCCGATCTTGAACGATGGGGGCCGTTCCGCCGGCGACTTCAACAAATCGGCGAGCGTCGGCACCGAGCCATTGTGGAGATAAGGCGCCGCCGCCCAGATGCCCTGCAGCGGGCGCGAACTCGTAAACGATCTTGGGCGGCTGCTCGGGCTTGCGAATCAGGAAGTTGAGATCGGAAATGATCTTTTCCTTGATCACGCGGCTGAGCGCGAGCGGCGAGAACTTCGTCGGGTCGATGCAGTCTTCGATCAGCGGTCGGAACACGGCGGGGCCGAAATGCAGCGGCGCTTCGACCAGCGAACCGACGACCGACAGCGCCAGAATGCTGGCGATCTTGTCGGTCTCTTTCAGCGGCTTGTCGACGCCAGGCACGAATTTGATCGCCGCGCCTTCCAGCACGCCGGTCTTGGCGGTGCGCGCGAGGACCTGATATTCGCGCGTGTCGGTGTCGGCCGGCCAGAGCGGCGTCTTCCATGTGTCGCGCCGGTTGCAAACGCGCTCCTCGCCGCGCGCGATTTCATGGCAGCCCTTGGCGCAGCCGCCCTTGTCGCGCGGCCAGTTGAAGATCTCCTCGCCTTTTTTTGCGAGCGCCTGATCGAGCGCCCACGGCCATTTCGGCGGCTCGATTTTTTTGATCAGCGTTTCGAGCCGCAACAGGCCAGGAATATTCAGCGACGACTGGTCGAGGAAGTTCACGGCGTTGGGGAAGATGGTCTCCGTCGGCCGATAGACGCCGAAGACGCCATAGACTTCGCCGACGTTGCGCGCGAGGCCGGTGATATCGTCGCCGTTTTTGGCGAAGCCCGGCCATTGCGTCATATCTTGCCTTGCGCCGTTCCAGACGAAAGGATAGCGCACGGCGGCGTCGGCATGCGCGATATTCTCAAGGATCACGCGCGACGGACGGCCGATGTCGAGGCCAGCGACGCGATTGAAAATCATCGACACGGCGTCCGCGCGTCCGACGCCCCAACCGGGCGACACCAGCGCATTCGTCATCAGCGTATGATAGGGCGCGAACCAGTCGTCGACCTTTCTGTGCAGGGCCTGCGTCGCATCCTCGCTCGGCGAACCGCCGAGGACATCCTTGGCGAAGGCCGCGAAAGCGGCGCGGTCAGCCAACAGCTTTTCGAACGCCGCGTCGGCGTCGGCCAGAAAGCTCTGGAAATCGGTGAGCGCCGGTCCGCCGTCGATGCGCCAGGATACGCCGCCAACGTCGATCTGACGCGTGTGGCAGGCGGCGCAGGTCATGCTCAGATTGTCGTCGGCGACAAGAAAGCCGACCGGCAGGCCCGGCGTTGGGCTGTCGGGGTTCGGCAAATAGCCGTAGCGGGCGAAACCGTCGTTGAGAAAGCCTGTCCCATCAGGATGTTTCAGCGCCTTGATCCAGGCGAAGGGCATGATTCGCGCGCCCTGGTCGAGGCTGTAGAAATCCTTGCGCTCGGCGGGCGTCCATTTCACGCCCTGATTGGCGTATTTCAACTCGGCGGCGGAAGAATTCGCCGTCACTGCGAGCGCCATCAGCGCCGCCCCTGCGAATCTTCCCGTCCATGACGCGAAACATGAGCTGAATGCAAACATGGCTCCTCCAAAGCAATAGAAAAATGCCTGGAAAATAGAGCACAGAACCGCCACCTTAACAATTGGTCGATTCTTCCGATGTGGACAGCGGCGAGGATCGAACTCTATTGACCGGCGGCGCCGCGCGGTCGAAAAGCATGCGACGCAAAACCAACGGGCGCACGCTACTCGCGGCGTAATGGCGAAGCGATGACAAGAAATTCCTGCATGAGAAGCGCGTTTCTCTCGGTTGCGGCGCTGGCGCTGATAGGGGCGGCGCCGCTTCGCGCGCAGACCGCGGCGCCCGATGCCGCGCCTCCCGCCGCTGCGCCTGCGCCCGCACAACCTGCGCCGCCTCTGGGCGCGGCTCCCGCCGCGCCGCAGACGAGCGCGCCCGCCGCCGAACCCGGCGCCGCTCCCGCCCCGCAGCAAGCCGCAGCGCCAAAGCCGAAACCAAAGCCCAAGCCCCCGGCGCAGCCGCATGAAATGGCGCTCTCCGACGATCCGGCCCCGGCGCTGCAGCCCGAGACTTTCTTCACCACCTCCAAGGTTTCGGAGCGTTATGCGCAGATCGTCGATCTCGGCGGCTGGCCTAAGGTCGGCGTTTCGCTGCGGCCCGGCTCCAAAGGGCCTGCGGTCTCCAATCTGCGCCGGCGCCTCGCCGCCGAGGACGATTCGCTGACCGATACGGGGAAGCAAAGCTGGGACGCCAATCTCACCGCCGCGGTGAAGCGTTTCCAGTTTCGCATGGGGCTGAAGCAGACGGGCGTCATCGCCGGCGCCACGCTGCGCGAGCTCGACGTGCCGGCGGCGACGCGCTTCCGGCAACTCGCCTCAAGCGCGCAGCGCCTTGCCGGCGTAAATTTCCCCTTCGGGCCGCGCTACATCGTCGTCAATATTCCTTCGACCGCCGTCGACGCGGTGGAGAACGACCGCGTCGTGCGCCGATACGCCGCGATCGTCGGCGATCCGGAACATCATTCGCCGGAAGTGCAGGCGAAGGTCGTCGCGGTGAACATCAATCCGACATGGACGGTGCCGGTCTCGATCATCAAGAACGAAATCGCGCCGAAGATGCTCAAGGATCCGTCCTACCTCACGCGTTCGCGCATTCGCGTCCTGAACGGGCGCGGCGAGGAGGTCGATCCGCGCTCGGTGAATTGGGCGAGCGAACGCGCGACGCATTACACGCTGCGTCAGGATTCCGGCGCCAATAATTCGCTGGGCTCGATCCGCATCTCAATGCCCAATCCCTATTCGGTCTATATGCACGACACGCCGTCGCGCAATTTGTTCGCCAGCGACTATCGCTTCCTCTCGCATGGCTGCGTGCGGGTGCAAGGCGTGATCGATCTTGCGGCGTGGATTCTCGACGGCGCCTCCGGACCGCAGCTCGACAAGGCGCAAATCAACGCCAAGATCGCCTCCGGCGAGCGCGAGGAGGTGAAGCTTTCGCATCCCGTGCCGGTCGTGTGGGTCTATATGACCGGCTGGGCCTCGGCCGACGGCGTCGTGCATTTCCGCGACGACGTCTATCACCTCGACGAAGTGGGCGGCCTCGCGGAGCAGTGAGGCCTCGTTCGTTTGAACGACCCGGATGTCATTCCCGGCGGACCAAAGGTCCGACCGGGAATCCAGAGCAATATTCAAGATTCTTGTCGTGACTTCTGGATTCCCGATCACGCGCTTCGCGCGTGTCGGGAATGACATCCGAAAGGTTCGTCAAATTCCCTATGAACGCTACAGCGTCAGGCGGTAACGCACGAAATTGTCGGCCTGGACAAATTCGTCGTAAAGACGGCGCGCGCGTTCATTGCTGGCTTGCGTGTGCCAGTAGAGACGCGACCATCCGCGCATGCGTCCAAGATCGATGAGGTCTTAAATCAGCGCGCGTCCGACGCCGGCGCCGCGAAAGTCTGGATCGACAAACAAATCTTCGAGGTAGCAGGTTCGGGAAGACGTCCAGCTGCTGTCATGCAGCACGGAAATGGAAAAACCGGCGACGCGTTGGTCTTTCTCGGCGATGCGGCCGATCAACGCCGACGTCGGATCGAGAAGGCGGCGCAAAGTGTGCTCCGTCACCTCGGCGGGCACTGTCATTTCATAGAAATCATTGTAGCCGGACCAGAGCCGTCGCCAGTCCTTGGCGTCCGCTTCCCGAATTTCTCGCACGAGCGTCATTCTTCTCTCGCCCTTGCGCTCTCATGCCAGCCGCGCAGCAGATAATAGGAAAGCGCCGCGAGCGCGCCATAGATCGCAAGGCCGCTCAGCGAAGATCAGCGCCAGCGCCGCGAACATGCGCGGAATGTCGAGACGAAAGCCCGCTTCCACAATGCGGAAGGCGAGGCCCGTTCCCTGACCCGAGGCGCCGGCCGCAAGCTCCGCGACGATGGCGCCGATGAGCGCCAGGCCGCCGCCGATGCGGAGCCCTGTCAAGAATTGCGGCAGCGCCGCCGGCAGACGCAGATAGATGAGCTTCTGCCAGGGCGAGGCGCGATAGAGATCGAAAAGATCGCGCAGGCCGTGATCCACCGAGGCGAGCCCCAGCGACATATTCGACAGAATGGGAAAGAAGGCGACGAGAAAGGCGCAGACCAGCACGGCGTCGCCGGGCTGAAGATAGACGAGCAGCAGCGGCGCGATGGCGATGATCGGCGTCACCTGCAGCACGATGGCGAATGGCAGCAGCGCGCGCTCCAGCCATTTCGACTGTGCGATGAGTAAAGCGAGCGCCACGCCGCAGACAGTCGCGATGACAAGCGCCTCGAAGGTCACGCCAAGCGTCACCAGCAGCGACGAGAACAGCAGTTCGCGATCTTCGACGAGCTTCGCAAGAATGACGCTCGGCGCCGGCAGGATGTAGGGCGGGATGGCTTTCCACCAGACGATCGCCTCCCACGCCGCGAGCGCGGCGAAGAAAACGGCGAGCGGCACGCCGATGTCGCGCAAATTCCGCGCCGGGCTCCGCGTTCTCATGGCGTCGTCTCTCCCATGGCGATGCGCAGCGCGCGCGAGGCGCGCCGGCAGATGTCGGAGAATGTGTCGCTCAAGCGAAACTCCTCATCGCGCTTGATCAGAGGATCAATGGCGATCTCTTCGACGATTCTGCCGCGCTGTCTCGACATCACGACGATGCGGGTCGAGAGGTAAGCCGCTTCGAACACCGAATGGGTGACGAAGGCGATCGTCGCGCCGAGATCGCGCTTAAGCGCCAGGAGATCGTCGTTGAGCTTGAAGCGCGTCACCTCGTCGAGCGCGGCGAAATGGCTCGTCCATGAGGATCAGCGCCGGGTTTGTGACCAGCGCCCGGGCGATGGCGCAGCGCATCTTCATGCCGCCGGAGAGTTCGCGCGGCAGCGCGCGCGAGAAATTCTGAAAGGCCGACCTGCGCCAGCGCCTTTTCAATGCGGGGCGTCGCCGCCTGGCGCGCCGCGCCCTTGAGTCGCAGCGGCAGAAAGACATTGTCGAAAACATTCGCCCAAGGGAGGAGCGTCGGGTCCTGAAAGACGAAGCCGATATTGTTTTTTGCTTGCGGCTCGCTCCATGTGATCGCGCCAATGCTCGGCTGGGCGAGGCCCGCAATAAGCCGCAGCACGGTGGATTTGCCACAGCCAGAGGGGCCGAGCAGCGTCAGCGTCTCGCCTTCGCGCACGTCGAGATCGAAGCCGGCGAGCGCGGTGACGCCATTGGGAAAAGTCTTGCCGACGCCATGCAGCGAGACGACCGCGCGCGAACTCATTTGCGCGCCCTTGACGGCCAGCGCGCGTCATGGCCGGGCTTGACCCGGCCATCCTCGCATCCCACAGCCTCTTTCGTGGATACTCGCGACAAGCGCGGGCAGGACGGCTCCGCAAGCATCATTTCGGCCGCAGCTCCATGCCGATTTTCTTGCCGATGAAACGCAGCGTATAGCCGCGTCTGTAATCGAGATCGGCGGGAACGACGCCGGCCTTCGCCATCTTGCCGAAGAAACTTTTCATGCGCGCATCGGTCATGACGCCGACGCCGAGCGTCAGCGCATCGCCTGAATCGACGACGCCGCGCTCCTTCATCTTGGCGATGGAATAGGCGATCTGGCCGTCTGTCATCTCGGGATTGTCGCGTTTGATCATCGCATTCGCGCGCGCATTGTCGCCGTAGATGTAGTTGTACCAGCCGATGATCGAGGCGTCGACGAAGCGCTGCACGAGATCGGGATTTTTTGCGATCGTTTCGGCGCGCGCTTCGATCGTCGTCGAATAGCTGTCGTAGCCAAAGTCGGGCAAAAGAAACACATTGGGTTTGAAACCGCCCTGACGCTCGATCTCGTAAGGTTCGGAGGTGAGAAAGCCCTGCTGAATGGATTTCTTGTCGGCGATGAAGGGCGCCGAATTGAAATTATAGGGCTTGGTGTTTTCGTCCTTGAAGCCATAGGCCTGCTTCAGCCATTGCCACACGGAAACGCGCATGTCGTTGGCGATGAAAGCCGTCGCCTTCGGCAAATCCTCAAAGCGGTCGAAGCCTTCGCCGGGATGCGACATGAAGATCACGGGATCGATCTGGAACAGGCTCGCGACGGTGACGACCGGCACGTTCTGCTGAACGGATTCGAACATCTGGATCGTATTGGCGCCCATGGCGAAATCGACGCGCCCCGCCGCGAGCAGCAGTCGCGCGTTGAGCTGCGGTCCGCCTTGCGCGATGGTCACGTCGAGGCCGTAGCGCGCGTAAGTGCCGTCGACGAGCGCCTGATAGAAGCCGCCATGTTCGGCCTGCGCGCGCCAATTGGTGGCGAAGCTGATCTTGTCGAGCGCCTGCGCAGGCGTCGCGAAGACGAGAGCAATGAAAAAGATGACAAGACGCATGATGCCATTCCAGACTGATCGCTTGGCGTGTCATTCCCGACGCTTCGCCTAAGCGAAGCGATCGGGAATCCAGAGCAAGCCCAACATTCTTGAAGAAGCCCTGGATTCCCGATCAGGCCTCCGGCCTGTCGGGAATGACAATCTCGCATGTGTCGGCGTTGGGGATTCGCATGATGGCGGCGCTCCGTTGAAGCGCGGCGATCATACACGAATGCGCGCCGGCTCTATATGCCGCTCGACTTCGATGAGAAGTTGAAGCCTTCGACGAGCATCGCCGGCGCCGCCGGCGCGCCGCCGCCGCCCGACGCGCGCCATGTGCGCCGCGTCTCGCCAAGCGCCTCGATGCGCGCAAAGAGTTCGCCGAGCCGTTGGTTGAAGCGCATGTTGCGCGCGGGCGCCGTGACGCGGCCGTTCTCGATGAGAAAATTTCCATCGCGCGTCAGGCCGGTCAGCAGCAGGCTCTTCGGCTCGACGATATTGGTGTACCAAAGCCGCGTCACCAAGACGCCGCGCTTCGTGGCGCGGATCATGTCGTCGAGCGACGCGTCGCCGCCCGAGACGACGAAATTGCGCGCGAAGGGGACCGCTTCGCGGTCCGTCTTCTGCGCCCAGGCGCGCGAGCGATAGAGCGTCGTCGCGACGCCATCCTCGATGAAGGCGCGCGCGCGATGCGGGACGCCCTCATAGCCGACGGCCGCTTCCGGCGCGAGCGGATCGGCTGGATCGACGCGGATCGTCAATTTTTCGTCGAAGAGCTTTTCGCCCAGGAGCGCGCCGCCGCCGGGTCGCGCGTAAAAACTTCGGCCTTCGTCGGCGGCTCGGGCGTCCATCGCGCTGATGAGCCAAAAGGCGAGCTCCGCCACAGCCGCCGGCTCCAGAATGACCGTATAGGCGCCGGGCTCCAGATCGACGGGCGTTGCGTCATGCGCGCCCTTGGCGCAGGCGACTCGCGCGAGCGCTCCAGCGTCGAGACGGTCGGCGAAAAATTCATGCGCGCCCGCCCAGCCGGACCATGCGTCGGCGCGATTGCGCGCTGTGGCGGAAAGATCAATCTCGCTGCGCCGTTCATAGGCGAAGAGCCCGGCGCTGGTGGCGAGCGCGTCGAAGCGCTGCGCGCTCGTCGCGCAGCCAAATGTGTCGACGCCGACGCGCGCGCCTTCTTCGATCACTTGCGCCGCGGCGCCGGCGAGCGCGTCGAGGCGCAGGTTCGCGGTCGCCTCGTCATAGCGGTTCGAGAAACCGTAATTCTGCGGGCCGAGCGGCGGCACATAATCGGGATCGACCGGCAGCATGCGCGCGATCTGCTCCGAGCGCGCCAAGCGCCGAATCGAGCGCTTCGTCGTCGAAGCGCGCGGTCGCGCATGAGCCGACGCGCCCGCCGACATGCGACGAGATGCGCAGGCTCGTCTCGGCCTGGGCGAGATTGGTCGTCGCGCCGCCGCGCGCGAAACGCAGGCTCTGGTCCTCGCCGCCCTCGATCTTGACGACGCAGGCGTCGGCCTTGGAGCGCGCGAGAATTTTGTCGGCGATCGCCTTTGCGTCGTCGGCGGAAAGGAACATGTGCTATGCGTCGCCGCTCGGGTTCAGCACGCGCACATTGCGGAACAGCGCCGGCGGGCTTCCGTGCGAGACGGGCGCGACCTGCACCGGCTCCGCCTTGCCGCAGGTGAAGGTGCCGTCGAGATGGTAAGCGCTCGCGTCGCAAAGGCCAGTCGAGCGAATTCCAAAATTGCGTCGTGCGGCCCTGATAGGCGCCGTCACGAAGCAGTTCGCCGAGCTTGCCGTTCTTGATTTCGTAAAAGAGCTGGCCGCCGAACTGGAAATTGTCGCGCTGCTGGTCGATGCTCCAGCTGCCGGCGCCGACGACATAAATCCCGTTCTCGACGCCGCTGAGGAGATCGTCGAAAGAACATTTTTCGGGATTGGGTTTCAGCGAAATATTCGGCATGCGCTGAATGGGAAAGGCGGTGGGGCTATCCGCATAGGCGCAGCCGTTCGAGCGCGTCAATCCGATCAGATGCGCCTGTCCGAGCGCCATCTGAAAATTCTTGAAGACGCCTTTCTCGACGATGGCGAAATCGGCGGCTTCCGCCGGCGCGCCGTCATCGTCATAGCCGATCGTCGCCAGAGCGCCGGGCTGCGCGCGGTCGGCGACGATCGTCATCAGCTCCGAGCCGAAGCGCAGATCGCCGAGCATATGGGGCTTCACGAAACTCGTTCCGGCGAAATTCGCCTCCCAGCCGAGCACGCGGTCGAGTTCGGTCGAATGGCCGACCGTTTCGTGAATGGTGAGCCAGAGATTGGTGGGGTCGATCACGATGTCGTAATCGCCCGGCGTCATGGGCTTGGCGGCGAGCTTCGCGCGGGCTTCTTCGCCGGCCCGCGCGGCTTCCTCGATCAGCTCCGCGCCGGCCACATATTCCCAGCCGGCGCCGCGCGCGGGCGTGAGACAGTCGCGCGTCGCGAAGCGGCCATTGGCGCGATCGATCGCCGTCGCCTGAAAGCTCGGCGCCACCCGCGTGCGCGTTTGCAGGATGCGACTGCCGAAACTATTGGCGAAGAATCGCTCCTCGCGCGCGCTCGACAGCGACGCCCAGCAGAAATCCGCGCCGTGATCGCGCGCGCTGGCGACGATGGAGAGCAGCAGGTCCGCCTTCTCGCGCACGGGGATCGTCAAAAGGATCGACGCCCATCGGCATGATCCATTCGGCTTCATGCGCGGGCAGGCGCTCGAGCGCGATAGGCTGCGCCTGTATCGGCTTCACGGCGCGGGCGTTGTCGAGCGCGCGCTCGACGCCGTCGCGCAGGCTTTGCGGATCGAGCCGCCGCGCGCCGTAAAATCCCCAGCAGCCGTCGAGCAGCACGCGCATCCCGAAGCCCTGCGCCGAGCGCTCGTCGTAATTCTCCAGCCGGTCGTCCTTGGCGAAGGCGAATTCGCGCAGCGTCTCGCCGATCCTGATGTCGGCGTAGCTGGCGCCGCCGCGTTTCGCGGCCGTGAGCGCCATGTCGGCGAGATCGTTGAGCAAAGCGCGGTCGAGCGTGAAGGCGCCGCGGCGCGCGGACTGCGTCGTCTCAATCATGGGCGCGGCGGCGGCCGCCATAAGTTTCTCCTAAGTCGCTCGAATATGTTGGGCGTTTCGCCGGCGTTTTGCAATCGCCTGGTGCGCCCGTTCTTTAACCGGCCTCGTCGGCGCGCCAGCCGCAGGCCGCCAGCGCTTCTTGCATATGCGCCGGAGCCGGCGCCTGCGCGCGCACCGGCTCCTTGCCGTCCTGCATCGGCACTTCGATCGCGCGGGCATGGAGATGCAGCGGCGGCGCGCCTTCGCGGCGTCCCGAGCCGTAGATGGGATCGCCCAAGATCGGCCAGCCCATCGCCTGGGCATGGACGCGGATTTGATGCGTGCGGCCCGTATGCGGCGTGAATTCGACGAAGGCGAGACGCGCGTCGGCGCTGCGCCCGAGCACGCGCCAAGAGGTGCGCGCCGGCAGGCCGAGAGGGTCGGGCCGCATCCACCAGCCGCGCGCGGCGTCGAGCCGCCCCAGCGCCAGGTCGATCTCACCTTCCTCGCTCTCCGGCGCGCCCTCGACGACGGCCCAATAGGTCTTGCCGACGCGTCCCGATTTGAACAGCTTGCCGAGCCGCTCCAGCGCCTTGCGATGGCGCCCAAGCGCCAGGCAGCCGGACGTGTCCTTATCGAGCCGATGCGCCAGCGCCGGCGGACGCGGCAGGCCGAATCGCAATTGATCGAATGCGTCCTCGAGGCTCGGCCCGCCCTTCGGGCCGCGATGCACGGGGACGCCCGCGGGCTTGTCGATGATCAGCATCAGCCCGTCGCGATGCAGCAGGCGAGGGAGAAGATCTGGCGCCGGCGCGACATTTTTATTCATGCCGCGTTCATAGCAGGAGCGCGCAATCTTTTCGCCTTTCTGTTAGAGACGGGCCGCATGACCATCTCTTCGCCAACGCCCAAGCTGCGCGTCGCAATCAACTTCGGCGTCGCGCGCCTCTCCATCGACAACGCCGCCAAGCGCAACGCCTTCGATTTCGAGATGTGGCGCGCCCTGCCGCCCTTGATGCAGGCCGTCGAGGCCGAGCCGGAGGCGCGCGTATTGGTGATCAGCGGCGCGCCGGGCTTGCCCTTCTGCTCGGGCGCCGACATCTCGGAATTTTCTACCGTCCGCGCGACGAGCGAAGGCGGCCGCGCCTATGAGGAGGCGAATCTCGAAGCCTTCCACGCCATCTCCTGCCTGACGAAACCGACCATCGCGGCGGTCGCCGGCTTCTGCCTGGGCGGCGGCATGGGTTTGGCCGCCGCCTGCGATCTGCGCGTCGCGCAACAGGGCGCGGTCTTCGCCATTCCGGCGGCGCGGCTGGGCGTCGGCTATCCGCCTGCGGCGATGCGCTATGTCGTGGCGGCCGTGGGGCCGCAGCTGGCGTTCGACATGTTTTTCACCGCCCGGCGTCTCTCGGCGCAGGAGGCGCGCAATGTCGGCTTTGTCGCGCGGCTTCTCGATCAGGAAAGTTTTGTCGGCGCCGTGCATGAGCTCGCCGAGGCGATCGCCGGGAATGCGCCGCTGACCTTAAAAGCGGCCAAGGCGGCGATTCGCGCCGCGACGACATTGCCCGGCGCGCTCTCGGCGGAAGAATGCGAAGCGCTCGCCGCGGCCTGTTTCAACAGCGCCGATTACCTGGAGGGCGTCGCGGCCTTTCTGGAAAAGCGCGCGCCGAAGTTCACCGGGCGCTGACGGCATCCGTCATTGCGCCTGTCATTCCCGGCGGACCGTAGGTGCGACCGGGAATCCAGGGCAACGTCACGAGCGGCTGGTTTTGTCCTGGATTCCCGATCGCTTCGCTTAGGCGAAGCGTCGGGAATGACAACCGCGCGATCCCGTTCAAATCACATAGTCGAATGAATCATAGGCGAGGCCGCGCAGGATCTGATCCATGTCCCGCGCTGGCTCGGCGCAAGTTTCCGTTCCCACCACTTTCGCCGGGACGCCGGCGACAATCGAATTCTTCGGAACCGATTTCAGCACCACGGAGCCCGCCGCGATGCGCGAACAGGCGCCGATTTCGATATTGCCGAGAATTTTCGCGCCGGCGCCGATCATGACGCCGCGCCGCACCTTTGGATGGCGATCGCCCGCCGCCTTGCCGGTGCCCCCCAACGTCACATTATGCAGGATGGAGACGTCGTCCTCGACGATCGCGGTTTCGCCGACGACGAAGCCGGTGCCGTGGTCGAGAAACAGCCCCTTTCCGAAGCGGGCCGCCGGATGAATGTCGGCGGCGAGCGCATTGGAGGCGCGGCTCTGCACATAAAGCGCGAAGTCATTGCGCCGCGCGCGCCACAGCGCATGCGAAAGCCGCGCGGATTGGATGGCGTGAAAGCCCTTGAAATAAAGCAGCGGGTCTATCAGCCTTCCGCAGGCGGGATCGCGCTCGACACAAGCGGCGAGATCGGCGCGAAAGGCGGCGCAGATGCGCGTCATTGTCGCGGACCATTTGCATGAAGGCGTCGGCGATCAGCTCCGCCTCCATCGCCGAAGCGCCGAGCCGCGCGCTGACGCGATGGACGACCGCCTCTTCGAGCGAGGCGCGATTGAGGATCGCGCCGAGCATGAGCGGCGTCAGCGACGGATCGAGACGCAGCGCCTCCTCCGCCTCTCCGCGCATATGCGCCCACATGGCTTCCGTCTCCGCCGCGCAGAGTTCGCCTAGCTCCTCATATGGCGCGGCGGGGTCCATCGCCGGCTAGAATTTCACTTGCGGCGGCGATTGCGCCGCGTCGGTCGCCGAGAACTCCGCCATCGGCTTCGTGCTCGCGAAGAATGTCTTCGCCCAGAGCAGCGTCGGGAAAGTGCGCAGCGAGGTGTTGAATTCACGCACGGCTTCGATGTAGTCGCGCCGCGCCACATTGATGCGGTTCTCTGTGCCTTCAAGCTGCGACTGCAGCGCGAGGAAGTTCTGGTTGGATTTCAAATCCGGATAGGCTTCGCTCACGGCGATGAGGCGGCCGAGCGCGCCGGTGAGCTGATTCTGCGCGTCCTGAAACTGCTTCATCTTC
The DNA here is from genome assembly GCA_963706255.1 of uncultured Alphaproteobacteria bacterium. Taxonomy (GTDB): domain Bacteria; phylum Pseudomonadota; class Alphaproteobacteria; order Rhizobiales; family Beijerinckiaceae; genus Methylocystis. The sequence goes on from CAVPMJ010000017.1 coordinate 50,417, forward strand.
TCGGGGTCGGTGAGCGAACCCGCGTCCACCTTGACCGAGGTCGCCTTGGCGCGGGCCTCGACGACGGAGGTGAGCACGTCCTTCTCCTGCTTGGCGTAGCCCTGGACGGTCGCGACGAGATTGGGAATGAGATCGGCGCGGCGCTGATATTGCGACTGCACGTCGGACCATTTCGCCTTGGCGTTTTCCTCGAGCGTCGGGATGGTGTTGTAGCCGCAGCCCGTGAGGCCCATGGCCAGAAAAATCGCGACGGCGACGGCGCGCCAGCGGGAAAAGTCGCTCATATAAATCTCCCCAAAAACGGCGCGCGCGCCGGGCGGTCATCCGCCCGGGAATGTAAGGCGTCGCTCTGGTCAAGGAAAGGGCGAGGCCTCGCGGCGAAATCGGGTTAGAATGGCTTGGGACCGAAAGGATGCGGCCGGACATGCAAATCGACGAGATCATCGGCAATTTCGAACTGCTCGACGAATGGGAGGATCGTTACCGCTATCTCATCGAGCTTGGCCGCACGCTCGAGCCGCTGCCCAAGGACGCCTATACGGACGCCAATAAGGTGCGCGGCTGCGCGAGCCAGGTATGGCTGGAGACGATGCGGACGCGCGATCCGGCGGGGCGGACGGTCCTCAACTTTCGCGGCGACAGCGACGCCCATATCGTGCGCGGCCTCGTCGCGCTCGTGCTGGCGCTCTATTCCGGCCGGCCGTCGCAGGAGATCGTCGAGACCGACGCCGCGCCGCTGTTCAAGGAGCTCGGTCTCGCCGAACATCTCACGCCGCAACGCGCCAATGGCCTGCGCTCCATGGTCGAGCGGATCAAGAAAGAGGCGCGCGAGGCGATGGCGGGGTAGGCAGCCCCCACCCCAACCCTCCCCCGCTTCGCGGGAGAGGGAGTCGAACTCGGCGCTTCATCGATACTGCGCTGACGCTGCTCGTTAGGGTTCCCTCTCCCGCGAAGCGGGGGAGGGACAGGGAGGGGGTTGCCCGATCCTCGTCACAACTTCGGCCGATAGTCCTCCGCGCCCCAATGCAACAGCGCCAGGGCGCGATCGCGACCGCGCGCTTCGACTGCGAGGCCGTAATGGCGGGCGAGGCGGTCGAGCGCGATTTTGAGCACGACCTTGCCCGAGCGCGCCGGCCAGCCGCGTTCGCTCTCGACGATCTCCAGCCCCTTGAGATAGCCGCAGACGTCGGTGAGCAGGCCCGCCATTTCCGGACCCACCGCCTCGAAGGCGCGCGTAAGGCGTTTGCGCGCGTCCATCGCGACCTCGGAGACGGCGACGCCCGCGTCGGCGCCGCGTCGCGCCGCGTTGATCGACGCCTCCCAATTGGCGGTGACGCGCTGGAGCAATTGCGCCTGTTCGATGTCGCGACGGAAGCGTTCGCCCGCCTCGACCTGCGCGCCGTCGAGAAAAGGGCGCCCGTCGCGATCCTTGCGCCGCGCGAGCCAGGCGAGCGGGCTTTCGCCGTCATTCACGAGCGTCGGCCGCGCGCCTTTTTCGAGCGGACGCAGCGCATAGAGCCCATGCTGCGCGCGAAAGGCGTCCGCCTCCGGCTCCGCCGGCGCCGCGAGCCGGCGCAGATGCGCGCGGCCGGCGTCGGTGAGGCGCAGGCGGCGCGCCGCCCCTTCGCTCTCCCAGCAGGCGAGTCCCTGCGCCAGCGCGGCTTCGCCGGCGGCGGCGGGCAGGCGGGCGCGCACGATGGTGACGCCATTCTTTGCCGCCATCACGATAAGCGTCGCCGCTTCGAGATCGCTCAAGGCGGCGCGGGCGCCGGGTTCGCTGAGCGCCTGTAACAGGCGGCGCAGCGCGCGGCCGATGTCGTCATTTCCTTCCTTGCGCGCAATCTTGCTCATTGCGCGCTCCCTTCCGCGAGAAGCGCGCAGATCATGTCGCGCTGCGCGGCGAGCGCCGTCTCCAGCCGGGTGGCGCAAGCGTCGAAGCGCGGATCGTCGCGCATGTCCTCGATCGTCGCGCAGGCGTGGCGCACCGTGGCGCGGTCGCGCGCGAACAGCCTCGCGCAGAGCGAGAGGTTCGCGCCCAGCGCGACGTGATGGAGATAGACGGCGAACTGGCGCGCCCGGGCGACCGATGCGCTGGAGCGGCGCGGCGAAAGGAGATCGGCGAAGGGCGCGCCGCGCGCGGCGGCGGCCGCGGCGGCGCTGAGCCCGGGGATCGAGGTTGAACCGAGAAACATCGAAAAACTCCATGCTGCGAAGAAGATAACCGTAGTCTGGAAAATAATCCTATTAAAGAGGAATAAATTGCTTATCCCCATCCCAGCCTGGGAGATCATTCTGTTGCGTCTTGGAGGAACTGATGACGCAACAGCTAGATGTCCCCCCGCGCGGACGCCGCCGAGAGGATCGCAAAGACGATCGCCGAGACCGCCTGAACGCCGCCGCCGCCGACGCGCTCGACTCCGCATTGACGGCGGGCCTTCGGGGCTATGACCGCGCCAGCGTCCTGGCGCGATTCCATCGGCTTTCGCCGCAGATCATCGCCAGCGAAACGCCCGAAGCCGCCCGCGCCGCGCTCAAAGAAATCGAGCGCGCGATGCGCGCCGAACGCGCCCGGCGCGGCCATTGGAGCTATGATCTCAACCGGCACATCAGCCTGCTCGTCGCGCATCGCGCCGAGACCGCGCGGCTCAACCGCCTGCTGAACGGCGCTTGACGGCCAAGGGCCGCATGCGCTTTGTCCCGAATGCGCGATGCTTTAAATTCGCGTTTTCGGTCGGGGCGCGAAGGCAGGCGATGCATCTGGAAAAAATATTGGCGCTTCTGGCGGCGGCGGTCGTCGCCGTGGGCGTTGGCGTCGGCCTCATGATGATGGCGTTCAACCCGACGCTGCGCGCCGCCGATTTCGGGCTCGGCGCGCTCACCGGCGCCGGCGCGCCGGCCGATAAGGGCGCGGCGCGTCAGGCCATCGAGACGCTGATCGCCACGACGCCGGACTACGCCCGCTATTTCGCGCGCCTGCGCGAGACCTTCACCGCCGATTACGAGGCGGCGATCAATGATTTCGCCGCGCGGCTCGCCGAGACGAAGGAGGAGCAGAGCGTCGATTATTATTTGTCGGAAGCGGTGCGCCGCCTGCGCCTGTCGCGCGGCGTTCTCGCCGCCAAGGCGGAGCCGGAGCCGATGGCGCGCGTCTTCGAGAAGCAGCTCGAAGTGCTGCAGGCGGTGGCGCGGGAGGACAAGCGCATGTGCGTGGCCTTCCTTTACGGCGCCACCAATCTCGATTTTCAGCGCTTCGCCGCCACGCGCCGGCGGATCGTGTCCGACATGGCGCTCGCCGGTCTGGAGGCGATTGTCAGCGGGCAGGCGAAAAAGATCGAGCGCGCCGCGCCGAGCGAAGCCGACTTCCGCGTGCTGGAGACGGCGCTCGCCGACCGGGGCTTGGGCAAGGTGGAGATCGACGCGCTGCTCGACGGCAAAATGCCCAATCCGCCGTTGGAGGACGCGCGCATGTGCGGCGCCGGGCAGACCTATTTCGAAGTGCTGAAAACGCTGCCCGAACCGGCCCGCACGAAAGTGTATGGGCTCGCGCTGGAGCTGATGGCGCGCTCCTGAGGCGGCTGGCCCGCGCCCGGAAGTTCGGGGCGGGCCGCCGCGGATCGGTTTACATGCCGCAGGCCAATTCTTGCGGCGTGGTCGCTTCCGGGAAGCTCTTTTGCACCTTGGCGTCCGGCTTGTCGCTGCAGGTGTAAGTCACGCCGCAGCTCTTTGGCTGGCCGGGGGCCGGATCGCCGCATTTGCTCGTGCTGTCGCAAGAGAATTTGCACGAGGCGTCGCCGTTGCAACGCACGAGACGATTGGTGAAGTTGTGGCATTCGGCTGAATTCTTGACGCCGTACCAAGCGTCCTTGACGTCCAAGGTCGCGGCGGCGAAAGCCGGCGCGGCGCTCATGAAGCCGATCGCTGCCGCGACAAGCGCAAGATGGCTCATCCTTTTCATGATGTCCCCCTGACATGCGTCGTTTCGTCCCCGCGACAGCGCGGCGGCGTTCCGCAGCCATGCTCGCGAGCGGAAGCGCTGTTGAGCGCGACGCGACTTTTCTATTCAGCGCATGTCACGCATCGATGACGCGACGGAGTGTTAGCGCGGCGCCAAAAACAAATTGAAATTGCAACGGCGTCACATGAATATTCCATTGCAAATTTCCGACGCCGGATATGTCCGATAATTTTGCATCTTCTCGGCGTCGCTACGGCGATGAAAAATTCATTTGAAAAATAAGTGACAGAATCGGCGCGCCGGATAAATCTGACTGCATCGCCTCACGCCGGCTCCGCCGGGGCGCCGATCCAGCGCGAATGCGCAGGGATCGATTCGCCCTTCATCACCACGGTGAGCGGGCCGAGCTGCGCATAATCGCCGATATGCGTGTCGTAGAGCACGGTCGTGCCGGCGCCGACGGTCACGCCCTTGCCCAGATTGATTGCGCCGACCTTCATCACGCGGTCTTCGTAAAGATGCGTTTGCAGCACCGAGAACATGTTGAGCGCGCAATAGTCGCCGACCTTGACGCAGTCGAACTCGGTCAAATCCGGCCAGTCCATGAACACGCCCTTGCCGAATTTCGCGCCAAACAGGCGCATCATCCACGGCAGGAACGGCGTGCCGCGCAGATGCTCAAACAGCTCCAGGCCGACGAGGCCCCAATAGATCACGGCGGTGGCTTCCGTGCGCATTGCCCAGAAGCTCCACATCGGCTTCACCACGGGCCGGTATTTGCGCATCAGCGTCCATTTGACGGTGCAGGCGGCGAGCGCGAGGCCGACCGAAATCAGCACGCTTCCGAGAAGGAAGATGGCGGCGACCGACGCATAATCCTTGTCGATCAGACTTTGCCCGAAGCTCTCGACCGCCCATGTGCCGAAGGTGATGTACAGCATGGTCGGGAGCGAAATGCTGACAGCCTCGTGCAGCGCGCGCGCCGTCTTCTTCCACCACGGCGGCTCATAGGTCCAGTCCGCGCCGCCGCCGTCGAATCTCTGACGCACCGGCAGCTTTATCGGCGGCGTGCCGAACCAGGTGTCGCCTTCGGACATCGCCTCGTTCGCCGGCGGGCGCGATTTGATGCCGATGAGCGCGGCGCTCGGAATGTCCGAGCCCGGCGGCACCACGGCGTCATTGCCGATGAACACCCGATCGCCGATCTTGACGCGCTTCAAATACATCCAGCCGCGCCGAATGTCTTCGTCGCCGAAGATTACGTCGTCGGCGATGAAGCATTTCTCGCCGATGTCGACGAGTTCGTAGCGGCCGGCGAGATTGGCGGAAATCTCCGAATCCTTGCCGATCTTCGCGCCCATCATGCGGTACCAGGTCCGCATGTAGAGCGTGGCAAACAGCGACTGCAGCGTCTCCAGCGTCACGTCCGTCGCCAGCGCGACCGCCCATTTGCGCAGGTAGAACCAGGACCAGACCGAGTAGGTCCCAACGCGCGAGCTCGGCAGCACCACCCAGCGGAACACGACGATGAACAGCACCGTCGCCAGAATGAGGACAAAGGCCGTCGGCCAGGCGAACAGCGGAATTACCGCGAGATAGTAGACGTGCTGCGACTCGCCCAAGGCCATCCAGTGCTCGAGCCGGTCGAAGGCCCAGAAGGCGGGGAAGATCGGCAAAAGGCCGAGCGGCGGAATGGTGATCGCCAGAATTGCGGATGCGAAGGTGGTGAGGAAGCGGCGAATGGCGCCGGCCTGCGAGAGCGGATCGAGCTGCGCGGGATCGACCGTTCCGGTGCGTTGGGCGGGTGAACCGCCCCAGACCTCATAGGCGCCGATGCGCGCGCCCGACGGCAGCGAGGTCAGGTCTTCGATCTCGGCGCCTTCGCCGACGACGATATTCTCCTCGATCACGCAGGCCGAGCCGATATAGGCGTCGTCGCCGATCTCGATGGTTCCGATGACCAGCTCGTTGCCTTCCACCCGCGCGTTGGCGAGCTTGAGCTTGGAGCCGAGCGAGGCGCCTGCGCCGATGGTCACGAGGTCGATGGCGCCCGCCTGTCAGTTCGGCGATCATGGCGTCGTCGCCGATCTTGGCGCCGAGCGCCTGCAGATAGAGGCGCATCAGGGGCGAGCCCTGAAACCATTTGGAATGCGTCAGCCCTATCAGCCGCCGCGACAGCCACCAGCGGTAGAAATACACGCCCCAGAGCGGATAGCGGCCCGGCTTGGTGCGGCCGATGATCAGCCATTTGCCGGCGATGGTCATGGCCAGCGTCAACACGTTGATGCACAGGTAGACGCCCATCAGCGCAACGATCTCTTCGAGCAGCGATGCGTCCGAGGAAGAGACGAACTGATAGGAGACGAAGACGCCGAGCCATTGCGCGGCCGAGGTCGCGAGGATGAACGGCATGGCCGCCGCCTGCGCGAGGCCGCACAAAAAACGCCGCAGCAGAGGCGGCGGCTCGAAAGAAAGATCGCGCGGCGCGGCTTGCGTATCGGCCTTGCCTTCGAGATGCGCGGCGAGCGCGCGCAGCGTGCGCAGCGCATAAAGGTCCTGCAAGGTGATCGAGGCGAGGCGCGGCGTCTCGCGCACCACGGAAACGAAACGCGCGGCCAGCAGCGAGTGGCCGCCAAGGTCGGTGAAGAAATCCGCGTCGAAGGGGATGGCGCCCGGCGGCAGCACGCGTTTGGCCGCCTCGAGCAGCTTGGCCTCGGTTTCGTCGCGCGGCAGCTCCTGTTCCTCGAGGCTTTCGGCGGGCTGCGTCAGCGGCAAGAGCTTCAGCGTCTTGCGGTCGACCTTGCCGGAGGACAGCTTGGGAAGCTGTTCGACGACCTCGAAGCGCGAGGGAATCATGTAAGGCGGTAGAAACTCGCGCAGATTGCCGCGCAATTCGCGCGCGTCGCCGAGCGGTCCCTCGGTGGTCAGAAAGGCGACGAGCTCGTCGACGCCGTTCTCGTTGCGTAGGGCGACGGCGGCCTGTTGGACGTTGCTCTCGTTGGAGAGCACCGCTTCGATTTCGCCAAGCTCGACGCGAAAGCCCCTGATCTTGATCTGATCGTCGATGCGGCCGCGAAAGACGATGTCGCCGTTCTCGTCGATCAGCACGGCGTCGCCGGAGCGATAGAGGATCGGGTCGTCGCCGTCGGACGCAAACGGATTGGCGATGAATTTTTCCGCCGTCAGTTCGTCGCGCTTCAAATAGCCGCGCGCGACGCCGGGGCCGCCGATGAGCAATTCGCCTTCGACGCCCGGCGGCAAAAGCTGCAGCGCCTCATTGACGACATAGCATGTGTAGTTCGGAATCGGCCTGCCGATCGTGACGGGCTCGCCCGGCCGCACTTCCGCGACGGTCGCGACGACGGTCGCCTCCGTCGGGCCATAGCTGTTGAGGATTTTGCGGCCCGGCCGCGACCAGCGCTCCGCGACGGACGGCGGACAGGCTTCGCCGCCCAGAATGATCCTGCGCAGCGTCTTCGCGTCGCGCGGCAGCACGGAGAGCAGCGTCGGCACCGTGTCGAGCACGGTGACGCCGGCTTCTTCGAGGAGATCGGGCAGCGTCTCCGTCTCGCCGATGATCTGCGGCGTCGCGACGAACAGCGACGCGCCGACGAGATAGGAAATCCAGATTTCCTCCATCGACAGATCGAAAGCGACGGAGGCGCCCTGAAACACGACGTCCGAAGGCGTCACGCCGTAAATTTCATTGGCCGCGCGCAGATAGTGGCAGATGTTGCGCCTGCGTGACGACGATGCCTTTCGGCGTTCCCGTCGAGCCGGAAGTGTAGATGAGATAGGCGGGATGATCCGGCGTCGCGCCGAGTTCGCGCGCGCTGGGGATCGGATCGTCGCCGGGGTGGGCGATCTCTTCGTCGATCAGCGTTCTTGCGCGCGCAATGGGCGCGGCCTTCGGCGCGAAGGCGGCCGAGGTCAGCAGCAGCCGCGATTCCGCGTCTTCAAGGCAGACCGCGATGCGCTCGACCGGCGCGTCGGCGTCGAAAGGCAGCCAGGCGGCGCCGGTCTTGGCGATGGCGAGCTGGGCGATCAACAGCTCCGGCCCGCGCGCCATCCATAGGCCGATCGCTTCTCCCGGCCCGGCGCCATGCGCGAAGAGCCCGCGCGCGATCGCCGTCGCCATTGCGTCGACCTCGGCGTATGTGAAGCGGCGTTCGAGCGTCGTCATGGCGAGCGCATGGGGATGCGCCGCCGCCGTCGCGGCGAAAATTTCGCTGAGCAATTCATCGCGCAGCAGATGCGGCGCCTTAGGGCCGCGCAGCGCGGCGCGCGGCCCCGCCGGCAGGACGGCGCCGCCCGCTCGCTCGCGCGGATCCATCTCGCCCATTCGGACGAGACTGGTGCTCAACTCATTCATATTATTGACGAACCATCGTTTAGGCGGGTGGCGCGGACGCCGCGCGTGCGCCTCGCGCGACGATCTAGCACAGGCGATGGGGCGCTCCTATCCCGCCGAAAGAATGACGATGTCATGGACTTTGCGGCGCCGGCGCCTCCTCCAGCGCGGCCGGCGCTTGCGGGGCCGCTTCCGCGGCCTTGGCCGGCTCCTCCAGCATCCGCCGCAGCTGCGCGACGGCGACGGCGATCAGCGCGCCGCGCGGACGCGCCGGACCGATCTCGACGGCCGCCATATTGGCCATCACCTTGGCGAGATTGCCGGTCGGCTGGCCGCTCGCCGTGAACAGCGCGAGATCGTCGTTGGGCCCGGCGACGACGCCTTCGGCGACATGGGCGGCGTAATTGGCGATGCGGGCGAGTTCGCCGGCGCAGTTCGGGACGCCGAGAGGCGCCGGGGGCGACGGTGTGGTTGCGGGTTCGGACGCGGTCCGCGTCGGCGCGGGAGCCGCCTCGGGCCGCGCCGGGCGCTCCGACACGCCGGCCATGATCGACGGCGCCGGCATGAGGTCGAGCGGCCGCGCAAACGGCCGCCTGGCGCCGCCGCCGACCCCGCCGCGTCCATGCGCCGCCAGCCAGCGGGCGCGCAGCGTGTTCTGAATGCCGCGCGGCGCCAGCCCCATCGGCACGACGCGTTGCGGCAGCATCCGCGCCATGCCGGCGCGCGACGCCACAAGACCGGGCAGAGAGCCTCCCATGGGGCGTCCAATGGGGCGCCCGATCATCAGCGAGCATTGCGCCGGCGCCCAGCGCTCGACGATGGCGCGCGCGCTTTTCCGCCCATAGTCGACGTAATAGCGGCGCAGCAGCAGCGCCGCGACGGCCGCGCCTTCCTCGGCCGACGCGAAGGCGACATGGCCGTCGGCGTCGGCGGCGATCTCGCCGTTCCAGCCGGCGCGCTTGATACACCAATAATTATTGAGCTTGACGCAGCGGGCCGGCTCGGACTCCTCCGCGCCGATCGCGCGCCGCGCCGCCGCGACGGGCGCCATCTCCAGCGCCAGCGCGCTCTCGAAGCGCCAATTGTCCACGACGCGGGCCTCCGGCTGATAGGACGGCGCCGGCGCAAAGGAGAACAGCGCAGCCGGCGCGACCGCAATTGCCGGCGCCCTTTGCGGCGCCGCCGCGGCCAGCATCGTCATAAGCGCTTCGATCAACATGGCTTTCGCCGCCGTGGCGCGCTTCGCTCAGTCGGGATCGTCCGCCGCGTCGCCGCGCAATATGCCGGGCGTGACGAAGCGTTCAAGGCGCGCGCCGCCTTTGCCGACCTCCGACCAATGATTGGTCTCGAAGTCGAGCATGGCCAGCGCGGCCGTAGGAAATTTCGAACGCATCAGCGCAAGTTCGTCGGCGTCGCCCGCGCCTGCGAGCCAGGAGGCGAGTTCGGCGAAGCCCGGATTATGGCCGACGGCGAGCAGGGTGGCGATCTTGTCGGGCGTCTGGCGCAAAATCTCGACGAGATGATCCACGGTCGCGAGATAGATCGTATTTTCGATCAGATGCGTGACATGTCCGGGAAAGGCTTCGAGCACCCGCTCCAGCGTCTGCTTGGCGCGGCGCGCGTTGGACGCCACGGCGAGCCCCGGAATCACGTCTTCGTCGCGCAGGAACTGGCCGATGCGGCGCGAATCCTCCATGCCGCGACGGGTGAGCGGACGTTCGCGGTCGCCGCCGGCGGAATGCCGGTCGGCCTTGCCATGGCGCAGGAGCAGGAGTCGACGCATGCGGCCTCTCTAACACGGCGACGCCGCGCCGCGCACTAGCCCCAAAGCACTGAAAAAACCGGCTGCGACGAAACCACGCGGCTCTTTACCCGCACGGTCGCGCTGTGCAAGCTGCGCGCCGTCTTCATCCCGAAGGTTCGTTTCATGCGCAAATCCCTCGCCGTCTGCGTCGCGATTTCTTTTGCGCTCGCGGCATTGGCCGCCGGGTCGCCGCGCGCCGCCGAAAAGCCGCTCGTCCTCGACAATCTCGTCATCACGCTGGGGCCGACGACCTATCGCATTCCGCATGTCGAGATCGAAGGCGCGAGCCTGCCGCTAAGCGAAATGGCGCAGCTTTTTTCCGGCGCCGAGAAAGACATCGACGCGCGCCTTGCGCGTCTTTCCGCGCGCAAGATCGTCCTGCCGTCGCTGACGACCGAAAGCCGCAGCGGCTCGAATATCGAGCGCGCGACCTATCGCAAGCTCGTATTGGAGAATGTCGCCGGCGGGCGCGCAACGATCGCGCGCGGCGAGGGCGGCGAGGAGACGATCGAATCGCCGAGCGGCGACGTTCAGCGCATTTTCTGGGGCGCGTCCGTCGCCAAGGGCGTCGATCTGCGTCAGCTCGCGCATGTCGCGCTTTCCAATCGCAGCGACGCCGACGAGCCGTTGAAGCCTCTGGTCGAGGAAGAGGTCGTCGAACTCCTCGCGCTTCGAGGACAAGCGCGAAAATCTCGTGGTCACGACCGGGCGGATTACGCTTGCCGGCGTGCGCGGCCGTGCGCTGACGGCGCCGGCCGGCGCGCTCATCGAGCGGATCGAGAAGCTCGATCCGGCAAAGCCCGAAAACGACGCCGCGCTGATGCGCGATCTCCTGGACGCGCTCGTCTCTTTTGAAGCGGCGGCGATGGAGGTGCGCGACATCGCCGCGACCGGCAAGGGCGAACCGGCGGATAAGCCCTATACGGCGAAGATCGCGCGCGCCGGCATGAATAAGGTCGCGGGCGCTGGCGCCGGCGAAATTTTCCTCGATGATTTTTCGCTTGATGCGTCGGACGGCGGCAGGCTGTCTTTGCAGCGCTTCGCCTTGAACGATCTGCAACTCGCGCCGGTTCTCAAAGGCGCGGCCTATCCCAAGCTCGCGCGCGTCGAAGTCAAAGGCGTCGTCGCCGACATGCCCGACACGAAGACGAGCGAAACGTCGCGGATCAAATTCCGCATCGAGAATGCGAGCGCGGATTTCGGCAATTTCATCGAGACGACGCCGACGAAATTTTCAGGCCGCATCGATAGATTTGTCGTCGATCTCGCGTCGCGCGGCGAGACGCAAAACACGGCGCAGTTTTTGGCGCTCGGCTATCGCGAACTCGATCTTTCCGCCGCCGCCGCCGGCGAATGGCGCGAGAAGACGTCGGAAGCCGCATTCGAGCCTGTTTCGATCGACAGCAAGGACATGGGCGCGGCGCGCCTATCCGCGACGCTCGCCAATGTGTCGAGCGCGGTCTTTTCTTCATCGCCGCTGATTTCGCGCGCGGCGGCGCTGGCGACCTCGGTCAAATCCATCGATCTGACGCTCGAGGGCGGCGGTCTCGTCGACCGCGTGCTGGCGCTGGAGGCCAAGGAGGAAAAAACCACCATCGACAAGGCGCGCGCGGATTACGCGAAATCGGCGGCGAGCGCGATCACGGAACTGGGCGGCGGCGGGGAAAAGGCGAAGCGCATCGCCGAAGCCGTTTCGGCCTTCATCTTAAAGCCCAAGCGCCTGCATCTGCGGCTCACGGCGCCCAAGGGCGTCAACGCCCTCGACGCGCTGGCGAAAAAGCCGGGCGAGATATTGGAGGGGCTGGAGGTGGAGGCGGTGGCGGAGAGGTGAGTGCGGAGTTTCCGAGGCGTCCCGGAACTCCCTCATCGCCCCGCGTCGAAAGGCGGCGGAGAGGATTTCGGCTGCGGCGTCTTCTCATTTTTCCGGAAGTGGGAGAGGGAGCTCGCCCTTTCGATTCGCATCGCAGTCCTCGTCCTTCGAGACAGCGGCTTCGCCGCTTCCTCAGGATGAGGACTGCTTTGGCGACGCGGTCCGGACATGCCCCAAGCGCCCCTCATCCTGAGGAGCGCCCGCAGGGCGCGTCTCGAAGGACGAGGGGCCGCCTCCATTGGCGCGCCAATATGCGCCAGCGCACGGAATATCGTCGCGTAACGCCGTTCACTGTCGCAGGCGCCCGCGCATTTCGCGGCGGGCGCCGTGACAGAAATGGGACGGCGCGATGCGCAATTTCACGATCCCCTTTTCCGCGCTTCTTGCCCTCAGCGCGCCGGCCTGCGCCGAGCAGACGATCGGCAGCGCGGCGCTCATCGAGAAGACCGTCGAAGGCCTCGCCGGCGAACGGAGCATGCGGCTGAAGGTCGGCGACGCTCTCTATTTCAACGAATTGCTGACGACGGGTCTCGAGAGCCGTGGCAAATTCGTCTTCGACGACCGCGCGACGCTGCAAATGGGCCCGTCGTCGCAGGTCAGGCTCGACAGTTTCGTTTACGCGAACGCGCCGGCCGTCGCCTTCAATCTGACCAAGGGCGCGTTCCGCTTCATCAGCGCGCCGGGCCATAAGGGATATGAGGTCAGGACGCACAATGCCTCGGTCGGCGTTCGCGGCACGGCCTTCGCCGTGCGATCGACGGAGCGGCGCACGGACGCCGTGCTTTACGAGGGCGCGATCGAGGTCTGCCTGCCGAATGGCGGCGGCTGCCGCCAACTGGACAAGCCCTGCACTTTCGTGGCCGTCACCGACGCCGGCTTCGCGCCGACGCGCGAAATTGGCGCCAAGGACTGGAGTTTCGACGACACATGCCGGCCGAAGACCCAGCCGAGGCGCCGTCACGGCGCCGCCGAGCCGCCGGCGAGCGCCCCGCCGCCGGTCGTCACGCCGCGACGCCACGCAGCGCTGCATGCCGCGCCCAAGGTTCGCGTCCCGCGCGAGATGTCGTTCAAACCTGTTCGGCCTCATCATCGGCCGCGTCCGGCTCGGCCGGTCTATGACGATCCGGAGCCGGACGACATGCCGGATTATCCGCCGCGCGTCAGGCGCTTCCCGCCAGGGCTGTTCCATCCGCCGGGCTACGGAGGCGGGCCGTTCCATCCGCGTCTTCCCGGCAGGTTCCCTGGCGCGTTTCCCGGTTCTTGGGGCGGACATTTTCCGCAAGGGCCGAGAGGCGGCTATGGATCGCCGCTCCGCGGGAGATTTCAGCAAATTCTAGGCGGCAACCCTCCCCCTGAGGGTCGGTCCGAAGGACCGGGGTGAGGGGGTACGCTCTATCCACCGGTGGGCGCGCCCCTCGCCGCCGAGGGAAAGGTTGCGCATATGCCTGGATGTCCTGCTATTTGGATTTGGCCCGGTCCAGGGCGACGCCATTTCACAGCCGGTTGACGGCGCGCGCCGCCGCGCCCCGACCGGAGCAGGGGGCCTGATGCTAGAGATAGCGGTCCAGATGGACCCATTGGAGCGCATTAATTTTGCTGGCGATTCCACCTTCGCGCTGATGCTGGAGGCCAAGCTCAGGGGCCATCGGCTATGGTTCTACACGCCGGACCAATTGTCGCTGGAGGGGGATCGGCTTTCGGCGCGCGCCCATCGAATCGAGGTCTTCGACGATCCGAGCCGCTATTACGCGCTCGGCGAGGCGACCGACCTCGATCTCGGCGCGGTGGATGTCGTGCTGCTGCGCCAGGACCCGCCCTTCGACCTCGCCTACATCACCTCGACGCATTTTCTCGAGCGCCTTGCGCCAAATGTGCTGGTCGTCAACGACCCGGCCCATGTGCGCAACGCGCCGGAAAAAATATTCGTGATGGAATTCGCCGATCTCATGCCGCCGACGCTGATCACCCGCGACCGCGCGGCGATCGAGCGTTTTCGCGCCAAGCACGGCGACATCGTCATGAAACCGCTCTATGGTCATGGCGGCGCAGCGGTGTTCAAGGTCGCGCGGCGCGACTCGAACTTCGGCTCGCTCTTCGACATGTTCGCGACGACATTTCGCGAACCATGGGTCGCGCAGCGCTTCCTGCCGGAAATCGTGAAAGGCGACAAACGCATCCTCATCATCGACGGCGAGGCCATGGGCGCGATCAACCGCGTTCCGGCCGATGACGACATCCGCTCCAATCTGGTGCGCGGCGGCGCGGCGGCGGCCTCGGAGCTCGACGCGCGCGAGAAGGAAATTTGCGCGCGGCTGGGGCCGGAGCTGAAACGGCGCGGCCTCCTTTTCGTGGGCATCGACGTGATCGACGGCTGGCTGACCGAGATCAACGTGACCTCGCCCACCGGCCTGCGCGCCCTAAAACGCGTGGGCGGACCAGATCTCGCGCCGCCGCTCTTCGACGCCATCGAGGCCCGGCTTCGCGCTCTGCGCGCTTCCGGAAGACCGCCGGGAAAGCCTCATGAATGAAGTAACGCCGCTCAGCGTCTTCGCGGGCCTTGATCCCGACGCGCAGTTTCGCGGGCTGCGCGAGGCGCTCGCGCCCGCGGTCGAGGTCATTTGCAAGACCGAGCGCGGCCATGCGCGCCGCACGGCGATCGTGGAGCTGTTTCGCGCGGCGCTGGCGGAAGGGCGTGAGATCGCTCGCGCCCGGCTGGAGGCGCGCGGCTCGGGCCTCGCCTGCGCAAGGCTGCTCTCCGGGCTCGAGGATGAGCTGATCGGCGCCATCTACGACTATGTCGTGCGCTATGTTTACGTCGTCGACAATCCGACCTTCGCGGAGCGCCTCGCCATCGTCGCCGTCGGCGGCTATGGACGCGGCGCGCTGGCGCCCGGCTCCGACATCGATCTGCTGTTTCTCGTGCCCTATAAGCAGACGCCATGGGGCGAGAGCGTCATCGAGGCGATCCTTTATATTTTGTGGGATCTGCGCCAGAAGGTCGGCCATGCGACGCGCTCCGTCGCCGAATGCATGCGGCAGGCGCGCGCCGACATGACAATCCGCACGACGCTGCTCGAGGCGCGCTTCATCCTCGGCAACGCCGAGCTCTTCAACGAGTTCAAGGAGAGTTTCGACCGCGAGGTCGCGCGCTCTGACGCGCGCGAATTCGTCTCAGCCAAACTCGCCGAGCGCGACGCCCGCGTGCGCCGCGCCGGCGCCTCGCGCTATCTCGTCGAGCCGAACGTCAAGGAAGGGAAGGGCGGGTTTCGCGATCTCAACACGCTGTTCTGGATCGCCAAATATGTTTATCGCGTGCGCGAGGCGAAGGAGCTTGTCGCGGCGGGCCTGTTTACGGCCGCCGAATTGAGCCTCTTCGAGCGCTGCGAGGAATTCCTGTGGCGCGTGCGCTGCCATCTGCATTTCGCCACCGGCCGCGCCGAGGAGCGCCTCTCCTTCGACATTCAGCCCGCCATCGCGCGGCGTCTTGGCTATCACGACCGCGGCGGCCTGTCGCCCGTCGAGCGATTCATGAAGCACTACTTCCTCGTCGCGAAGGAAGTCGGCGATCTGACCGCGATCGTCTGCGCCGCGCTCGAAGAAAAACAGGCGAAGCCGCGCGCGATTTTCGAACGCTTTTTGCAACCCTTCCTCCGCCGGCGCAGCAAGGCGCCGCAAGGCGATTTCGTCATCGATCACGACCGCATCAGCATCGTCGACGCGGATGTGTTCAAGCGCGATCCGGTCAACATCATCCGCCTGTTCTGGATGGCCGATCATCACGGCCTGCCGCTGCATCCCGACGCATTGCGCGCGGTGACTCTGTCGCTGCGCCGCATCGACGCGGATTTGCGCGCGAATAAGGAAGCCAACCGGCTGTTCCTCGAAATCCTGCTCTCGCGCAATATGACCGAGATCACTTTGCGCCGCATGAACGAGACCGGCGTGCTCGGCCGCTTCATCCCGGATTTTGGCCGCATCGTCGCGATGATGCAGTTCAACATGTATCATCACTACACGGTCGACGAGCATCTGTTGCGCGCGGTCGGCGGATTGTCGGACCTCGAA
This sequence comes from uncultured Alphaproteobacteria bacterium, assembly GCA_963706255.1. Taxonomy (GTDB): domain Bacteria; phylum Pseudomonadota; class Alphaproteobacteria; order Rhizobiales; family Beijerinckiaceae; genus Methylocystis. Next base: position 66,462 of record CAVPMJ010000017.1, read on the forward strand.
GCGGGGCGCATGCCCGAACATCGCCAGCTCGTCGAGGAAATTCTGCCGACGATCGTCAACCGCAAGGTGCTCTATCTCGGCCTGTTCCTTCACGACATCGCCAAGGGCCGCAAAGAGGACCACTCGCGCGCCGGCATGGAGGTGGCGCGCGCGCTCTGTCCGCGCCTCGGCTTCACGCCGGGCGAGACGGAGAGCGTCGCCTGGCTCGTCGAACATCATCTCACCATGTCGAGCTTCGCCCAGAGCCGCGATCTCTCCGACCGCGTGACGATCGAGAATTTCGCCGCCATCGTGCAGACGATGGAGCGATTGAAGATGCTGTTCGTACTCACGGTCTGCGACATCAACGCCGTCGGTCCCGGCGTGCTTGACGCATGGAAAGCGCAGCTTCTGCGCGTGCTCTATTGGGAGACGGAAGTCGTGCTCGGCGGCGGCCATTCGGCGGTCGACCGCAAGAGCCGCGTCGCGGCGGCGATCGCGGAATTGCGCGCCGCGCTTCCCGGCTGGAGCGACGAGGAATTCGACGCTTACGCCAAGCGACACTATCCTGCCTACTGGCTGAAGGTGGATGTGGCGCGCAAGGTGCGTCACGCCGAGATGCTGCGCGGCCTCAATGGCGCGCCGGCGCCGCTGGCGACGGCCATCGATCTCGACAAGACGCGCGGCGCCGTCGAGCTGACCGTGATCGCGCCGGACAATCCCCGGCTGTTGTCGATCATCGCCGGCGGCTGCGCGGCGAGCGGCGCCAATATCGTCGACGCCCATATCTTCACCACGGTCGACGGCCTGGCGCTCGACACGATCTTCTTCTCGCGCGCCTTCGACTATGACGAGGACGAGCTGCGCCGCGCCAGCCGCATCGCCGATCTCATCGTCAAGGCGCTGCGCGGCGAAGTCGTCGTGTCCGAGGCGGTGAGGGCGCGCGCCAAGGCGAATCAGCCGCCCGCCGCCTTCTCCATCGCGCCCGAAGTCGTGGTCGATAACAGCCTGTCGAACGTCTATACGGTCATCGAGGTCTCCGGCCTCGACCGCGAAGGTCTGCTGTTCGAGCTCACCAATGCGATCTCGAAACTCAATCTGAATATCGCCTCGGCGCATATCGTGACATTCGGCGAGCGCGCCGTGGACGCCTTTTACGTCACCGATCTGACGGGGGCGAAGGTCGCCTCGGCGCAGCGCCAGGCGGCGATTAAGCGCCAGCTTCTCGACGTTTTCCGCCCTCCGGGCGTGCGCGGGGCGAAGGCGTTAAGCGTCGCGGCGACTTGATTTTGACGCCGTCCGCGCAGATATCGTGGCCTTTGTGATTAGAGATGGATAACAGGATGAGCGATCCAAGCAAGGCGGATAAGCACGCAAACCCGAACGGCGGCAAGGGGGCCGCCGAGCCGGCGTCGTCTCTCTCGCAGCCGTCGGCGGAGTCCGACATCGCCCAGCCGGAGCCGTTCACCGAGCTCGAAAATCTCTACGCCGAGAACGCCGGCTTGAAGGACAAGCTCCTGCGCGCGCTCGCCGAAGTCGAAAATGTGCGGCGGCGCGCCGAGCGCGAGGTCGCCGACGCAAAGGTTTACGGCGTCGCCAATTTCGCCCGCGAAATGCTGTCCTTCGCCGACAATCTGCGCCGCGCCGCGGAAAGCGTGCCGGAGGCCGCGCGGGCCGACGCCGCGGTCGCCGCGCTGGTCGAAGGCGTCGAGGTGATGGAGCGCGATTTTCTGTCGCGGCTGACGCGCTTCGGCGTCAAGAAGATCGAGGCGCAGGGCGCGCGTTTCGATCCCAACCAGCATGAGGCGCTGTTCGAAATTCCCGACGAGGCGCAGCCCGCCGGCACGGTGGCTCAGGTCGTCGAGCAAGGCTATATGATCGGCGAGCGCGTGCTGCGGCCGGCCAAGGTCGGCGTGACGCGCGGCGGACCGAAGGCGTCTTAACCGGGCGAGGCGACGCATGAACGAACTCGCGACGACGACAGCGAGAGAAGCCGGAGTTGTCGCGGCGGCCGTCTATTACGGCGGCCGCAAGGTCGCCGACATCGAGATCGACGAGGCTGGCGAATGGATGAAGCGCGAGGGCCATGTCGTCTGGATCGGCCTTTATGAGCCGTCGATCGCGCTTCTGGAGCGCGTCGGCCGGCAGTTTTCGCTTCATTCCCTGGCCGTCGAGGATGCGGTCAAGGCGCATCAATTTCCCAAGCTGGAAGAATACGAAAACGGCGCTTTCATCGTCGCGCGCACCGCGCAAATGGTCGACGGCCGCATCGCCTTCGGCGAAACGCATATTTTCGTTGGCGTCGGCTATGTCGTGAGCGTGCGCCACGGCGCGTCGCGTTCTTACGCGCATGTCCGCGAACGCAGCGAGGCGCGCGCGGAGCGCCTTTCCGAAGGCGAGGACTTCATCGTCTACGCCATTCTCGACTTCATCGTTGATAACTACTTCCCCGTGCTCGACAGCATTAACGAGGAAGTGGACGACATCGAAGATCATGTGCTGACGACGACGATAGGCAAGAGCGAGATCGAGCAGCTCTATACGCTGCGACGCGACTTGCTGCGGTTGCGCAACGCCGTCACGCCCCTCGCCGACGTTTGCCGCCGGCTGGAGCGCAGCGACGTCGTCGCCATCGATCCGGTGATGCGGCCGCATTTTCGCGACGTGCGCGACCATCTGCGCCGGGTGCAGGAGCGCATCGACACGATGCGCGAGACGCTCGCCTTCGCTTTCGAGGCGAGCCTGATGAACGCGCAGATGCAGCAAACCGACATTGCGCGCCGCCTCGCGGCCTGGGCGGCGATCCTCGCCGTGCCGACGGCGATCGCGGGCATTTACGGGATGAATTTCGAGCACATGCCCGAGCTCAAGTGGGAATATGGTTATTTCCTTGTGCTTGGCGTGACGCTCACGATCTGCGTCACGCTCTATTTCCGACTGCGCCGCGCCGGCTGGCTGTAGCGGCCGCCCGCCTTACGAAAGTTTCATCCCGCCGCCATTGGACGGAAACGCGTCCATCTCCATCTTTCAGTTCGCAGCGGCGCCGCGTGCTCCTCCGCGCGGCGTCGCGAGAGATGGAGAATTTTGAAAATGCCTATCGCTATCAATCCTCGCGAACAGGGCGCCGTTCGAGCGCCGCGCCGCGCCTCCCGCCTCGCGCTCCTGGGCGCGGCGGCCGCGGTCGCGCTCGGCGCCGCCATCGCGCCGGCTCCGCTGACGCCAGCGCGCGCCGAAGCGCCGCTTTCGGGCTCCGTCTCCGTGGGGCCCGCTTCCTTCGCCGACGTCGTCGATCGCGTAAAGCCGGCTGTCGTCGCCATCAAGGTCAAGGCTGTGGAGGACTCGCCCAACGAGACCTTCGAGTTGCCGGAAATGTCGCCGGACGATCCCATGTATCGCTTCTTCAAGCGGTTCGGCGAAGGCCAGGGCGGTCGTCCGCAGAAGCATACGACGATGTCGCAGGGTTCGGGCTTCATCATCAGCGCCGACGGCTATGTGGTGACGAATAACCATGTCGTCGACCATGCGAACGAAGTCGAGGTCGCGCTCGACAATGGCAAGACGCTGCCGGCCAAGGTCATCGGGACCGACAAGCGCACCGACCTCGCTTTGCTGAAGATCAATGACGGCGACAAGCTCCCCTATGTCGAGTGGACCGCTGCGGCGCCGCGCGTCGGCGACTGGGTGATCGCCGTCGGCAATCCCTTCGGGCTGGGCGGCAGCGTCACGGCCGGCATCATCTCGGCGCGCGGCCGCGACATCGGCGCCGGCCCCTATGACGACTTCCTGCAGATCGACGCGCCGGTGAACCGGGGCAATTCCGGCGGTCCGGCCTTCGACTCGCGCGGCAATGTCGTCGGCGTCAACACCGCGATCTATTCGCCATCGGGCGGCTCGGTCGGCATTGGCTTCGCCATTCCGGCGGAGGTGGCCAAGGACGTTGTCGCGGCGCTGAAGGAAAAGGGCTCCGTGTCGCGCGGCTGGATCGGCGTGAAGATCCAGAGCGTCACGCAGGAAATCGCCGACGGCATGGGCCTCAAATCGACGAAGGGCGCGTTGATCGCGCAGCCGCAGAAGGGCGCTCCCGCCGAGGAAGCGGGCTTGAAAGCCGGCGACGTGATCGTCGCGGTCAACGGCGACAAGATCGAAACGCCGCGCGATCTCGCGCGCCGCATCGCCACGCTCGGCCCGGGCAAGACGGTGGACGTCACCTATCTGCGCTCCGGCGCCGAAAAGACCGTGAAGCTCAAACTCGGAACGCTGCCTGACGAGAAGGAAGCGCGCGCCGAGGAGGGCTCTTCCGATAACGGCGGCGAGTTGTCGAGTCTCGGCCTCGCTGTGGCGCCGGCGTCCGAAGTGCGCGGCGCCGGCAAGGAAGGCTTGCTCGTAACCGAGATCGATCCGTCTGGCGCCGGCGCGCAAAAGGGATTGCGTCGCGGCGACGTGATCCTTGAGGCGGCCGGCCAGCCGGTCAATTCGCGCAGCGAACTCGCCTCCGCCTTCGACGCCGCCCGCAAGGAAGGCCGCCGCTCGGTCCTGCTGCGGGTGAAGTCGGCGGACGGCGCAAAATTCATCGCGGTGCCGGTTAAAGCCGGTTAACGCGATTACGGAGCTTCTTGCGTAGAGGCCGAGACACTGCCCCCGCCCGCAGTCGGTCTCCGCAACGAAGAGCGTCGGACCGAGCCAGTCCCCTCCTGGCTCGCGGACGCAGGGCAGGCTGGCGCACAATGCGCCGGCCTGCCGTTTTTTTGCCAGGACATGTTGGCGCGCAATGCGGCAACTGCCGTTTTTCTGGAATGTCGGTTATAGAAAGCCATGCGCATTCTCATTATCGAAGACGATCGCGAGGCGAGCGACTATCTCGTCAAGGCTTTTCGTGAGCAGGGCCATGTCGCGGAGCATGCGGCGGACGGCCTCGCCGGCTATGCGCGCGCGAGCGACGGCGACTATGACGTGCTGCTCGTCGATCGCATGTTGCCGAAGATGGACGGGCTGTCGCTGATCTCGAGCCTGCGCGAGCAGGGCGTCGAGACGCCGGCGCTGATCCTCTCGGCGCTCGGCCAGGTCGATGACCGGGTGAAGGGATTGCGCGCCGGCGGCGACGATTATTTGCCCAAGCCCTACGCTTTCTCGGAGCTGCTCGCCCGCGTCGAGGCGCTGGCGCGCCGCCGCGTCGGCCCGAAAGGCGAAGAGACGCACTATCGCGTCGGCGATCTGGAGCTCGATCGGCTGTCGCACAAGGTGACGGTCGGCGGCCAGGAGGTCGTGCTGCAGCCGCGCGAGTTCCGACTGCTGGAATATCTGATGAAACACGCGGGTCAGGTGGTGACCCGCACCATGCTGCTCGAAAATGTCTGGGACTATCATTTCGATCCGCAGACGAATGTCATCGACGTGCACATCTCGCGTCTGCGCGCCAAGATCGACAAGGGCCGGGAGAATCAGCTGCTGCACACCATTCGCGGCGCTGGGTATATGATCCGTGACGGCTCTCGGTAAGCTCTTCCGCACGACGGCGTTCAAACTGTCGATCGCCTATCTCGTGCTGTTCTCGATCGGCGCCGGGCTGGTCCTGACCCGCGTCGGCGCGCGCGTGAAGGAAGTGCTCGACGAGCAGATCGAGCAGACGGTCGACGCCGAAATCCGCGCCCTGTCGGAGCAATATTCTCAGGGCGGCCTGCGCCAGCTCGCCAATGCCGTGGAGCGGCGCGTGCGCGCGCCGGGCGGCTCGCTTTATCTGCTGACGAATCATTCTGGAGAGGTCATCGTCGGCAATATCGAGCCGCCGAAATTCACCCCCTCCGGCAGCTCTCAGCTTGTCGAGACGACCTATGAACGGCGCGGCGAGGCGGGTACGAAGCATCCCGCGCTGCTGCGGCTCTTTCTCATCCCCGGCGGCTTTCGCCTGCTGATCGGCCATGACATCGAAGATCACCAAGTGCTGCGCGACATTTTGCGCCGCGCGCTCGGCGTCTCGCTGTTTTGGCTGGCGCTTGTGGGCGCCCTTGGCGGCTTGTTCGTGGCGCATCGCATGCTGGAGCGCGTCGACGTCATGTCGGCGTCCGCGCGCCGCATCATGGCTGGCGACATGAACGAACGGCTTGCCGTCTCCGGCGCCGGCGACGAACTCGACCGTCTCGCGGCGAATTTCAACGCCATGCTCGAGCGCATCAGCGAATTGATGGCGGGTTTGCGCGAAGTCTCCGACAATATCGCCCATGATCTCAAGACGCCGCTGACGCGTCTGCGCAACCGCGCCGAGGCGGCGTTGCGCGCCGGCTCGAACGATCGCGAGCATTGCGATGCGCTCGCCGCCGTCATCGAGGAATCGGACAGCCTGATCCGCGTGTTCAACGCGCTGCTGATGATCGCCCGCGCCGAGGCCGGCTATTCGAGCGACAATCTTACCGCCTTCGACGCCGACGTGGTGGTGCGCGACATCGCCGAGATGTACGAGCCCTGCGCGGAAGAGCAGGGCGCGCGGCTTGAGGTCGAGACGCAGAGCGGGCTTGGGGTCTCGGGCAGTCGCGAATTATTGGGCCAGGCGCTCGTCAATCTCGTTGACAACGCGCTGAAATATGGCGCGGCGGGAGAAAACCCCGTCATCGCCGTGAGCGCCAAGCGCGTCGGCGATCGCGTCGAGATCGCGGTCGCGGATCGCGGACCCGGAATTTCGCCCGAGGATCGCGAACGGGTCGTCGGGCGTTTCGTGCGGCTGGAGAATTCGCGCTCGCGGCCGGGGTCGGGGCTTGGCCTGTCGATGGCGGCGGCCGTCGCCCGCCTGCATCACGGCGCGTTGCGGATCGAGGACAATGCGCCCGGATTGCGCGTCGTGCTGTCACTGCCCGCGATGCGGACGACATTGGGCGCGCCGTCGCGCGCTGAGCGGCCGAAAGACTGATTTTTGGACAGATGCGGCGCGTTCTGTTCGGGCTGGCGCGTCCTGAGCGGCGTCACCGTCGCCGACGCTCGCGCGGCCGGAAGCCGCATCATCACGATCGTGCCGACGCCGAGGCGCGAACGGAAGCTCAGCGCGCCGCCGTGCAGATCGATAAGCGCGCGGGCGATGGCGAGGCCGAGTCCGGAACCTCTCATCCCGTTCTCGATCAGATCGGCGCATTGCTCGAAGGGCTTGCCGAGCTTGGGGATCGCGCGCGGGTCGATGCCGCGGCCGCCGTCTTCGACATAGACGTCGATCGAGCCGCCGTGACGGCGCGCGCGCAGGCGCACGAGGCCGCCCGTCTCGCTGAATTTCACGGCGTTGGAGAGAAACACGCAGAGCGTCTTGACGATCGCCGCTTCATCGCCGACGCAGCGAAGGTCCGGGGCGGCGTCGGCGATCAGATCGACATTCTTCAGCTCGGCGCGCGAACGCCACGCGCCCATGGCCTTGCGCAGCGCGTCCGCGACATTGATCTCGCGCTCGTTGAGACGGAAGAGCCCGGCCTCCAGCCGCGACATGTCGAGAATGTCGGAAAGCACTTCATTGAGATAATTGCCGCCCTGGCGAATGCCGCTGCAATATTCGAGATATTTCGGCGAGCCGAGCGATCCGAAAGGCTCGGCCTGCATCATTTCCGAAAAGCCGATGATGGCGTTGAGCGGCGTGCGCAGCTCGTGGCTCATATTGGCGAGGAATTCGGATTTCGCGACATAGGCCGCTTCGGCCTCGGCCTTCTGATGGTGATATTGTTCGGCGAGCGTCGCGAGTTGCTGGGCTTGCATCTCCAAGGTCTGGCGCGAGCGCGTCAGGTCCGCGACGCTCGCGGTGAGACGGCGCTCGGATTCGAGCAGCTTTTCTTCATTGCGCTTGAGCGCGGTGATGTCGGCGCCCACCGATACATAGCCGCCGTCCTTGGTGCGCCGCTCGTTGATCTGAAGCCAGCGGCCGTCGACAAGCTGCGCTTCATAGGTGCGCGCGTGCGGAGAGAGGCCGTCGGGCGAGGCGATTTCCGTCTGGATCAGCGGCGCCGTGGCGCGGGCCATGATTTTCGAATAGCTCGCGCCGGTTGAGGCCGTTTCGGGCGAGAGACCGTGAAGATCGAGGAATTTCGAATTGCAGGTGACGAGCCGGTTCTGCTCGTCCCATAGGACGAAGGCTTCGGAAATCGTGTCGATGGCGTCGCGCAGACGCAGATTGGCCATCGCCGTATGTTCGGCGAGCGCGCGCTGTTCGGAGACGTCGACCGCGATGCCGACGAGATGCTTGCCGGGTTCGCGCGCGTCCTCGACGATCTCGGCGCGGGCGCGAAGCCATATCCAGTTTCCCTCGGCGTTCTTGAGGCGAAATTCGTGATCGACGCTGCTCGTCTTCGAGGCCGCGACCATGTCGGCGATAGACTTGAAGTCGCCGTCGTCGGGGTGGAGCAGGGCGTTTAATTCGCCGAAGGACAGACAGCGCCGCTCGGCGGGCAGGCCGAGCATTTCATACATTGAGTCCGACCAGTAGATGCGGCCGCGCGCAATGTCCCAATCCCACAGGCCGCAGCGTCCGCGCGAGAGCGCCGTCTCCAGCCGCTTGCGGATCAGCGCATTGACGCATTCGACCGCCTGCCGGCGCCGCGCCTGACGGAAATAGGCGAAGACGATGACAAGCAGCATCAGGGTCGTGAAGGCGAAGAGCAGCGCATAGCGCGACGCGATGGCGCGCCATTCGCTCAGCACATTGTCCACCGGATAGATCATCGCCACTTGCCCGAAGGGCGTCGGCAGTTTCCGCACTGTGACGAGCGCCGGGGTCCCGTCCGGGAGCGTGATGCGCATCACCCCCGCCTTGTCGCCGAAGTCTGTGAGCGCCTGATCCGCGCCGAGCACTTCCGACAGGGTGACGTTTTTCGACGCCATCGGCGGAAAGGCGGCGGCGACGCGGCCATGATCGTCGGTGACGAGAATGCGCCGGCCCCGCGCCAGCGCGCCTCGCGGCACGATTTGATTCAACGGCTCGCCGAGCGGCTTTTGCGCGTCGGTCTTAATCTTGTCATGCAGATCATGCGAGACGGCGCGGGCGAAGAGTTCGAGATCGCCGACGGCTTCCTCGACGAGATGATCCTGCATCGACGTGGCGAGCGAGATGACGAAAGCGGTGAGGCAAACAAGGCAGACCGCCGAAACGGCGAAGGCCAGCGGCCGCAGCCAGACGGAATCCGTCAGGCTTTTCTCGCCGTCCTCATCGAAACGATACGCTCCCCACACCGTTTCGGCATGAGTCATCACGCGGGCAGCGGGAGCGCGCGCCATCAAAAGCCTCCAGAATGATTGGGATTCGGAGGCCGCCAGACACCCGAATCACCTTCATTCGAATCTCTCGAGGCGAGATTGTCCAGACCTTAATGCGCCGTTAACGAATTCTTTTTGCTGCAGCGCGAATTCAGCCAAGCGCCCTTGTCGCAATGTCGCGCAAATCCGCCGATAAATTCTCCTGGGCGACGATATGTTTTAGCCGGCTCTCAATGAGGTCGCGGCGCTTCGGCTCCAATATGCGCCATGAGCGCAGCGCCGAAAGAAGCCTTGCCGCGAGCTGAGGATTCTTAGGGTCGAGCTCGAGCACGACTCTGGTCAGCAAATCATATCCGGAGCCGTCGAGCGCATGGAAGCGCGTCGGATTGGCGTTGGCGAAGGCGCCAAGCAGCGAGCGCAGGCGATTGGGATTGCTCATCGAAAAGTCTCGATGGCTCATGAGCTCGCGCACCCGCTGCGTCGTCGCCGCTTCGGGAATCGTCGCCTGCAGCGAGAACCATTTGTCGATGACGAGCGCGTCGCCGGCGAATTGGTCGTAGAAGCGGGCGAAAGCCGTCTCGCGCGCTTCGCCGCCAAGGAGCGCCAGCGTCCCGAGCGCCGCGAGCCGGTCGGTCATATTCCCAGCGGAGTCGAACTGCGCCTGCGCCAGCGCGCGACCCTTGTCGGCGTCGCCCGCGGCGATGAGGTCGAGCGCCACATTGCGCAACGCGCGCCGACCCGCGCTCGCGGCGTCCGGCGCATAAGCGCCGGTCTCGGCGAAGCGCGCATGGAGCGTCTCGAGCTCGGCGCGCAGCGCACGTCCGATTTCCGCGCGCAGCCACATACGCGCCTGGAAAAGGATGTCGGGATCGACGTCGGCGCCCTTTTCGCGCGCGAGATCGGTCTCGGATGGCAGCGACAGCGCCTGCGCCGCGAAAGCGGGATCTTGCTCCGCTTTGGCGAGCAGAAGGCGAAGCGCCTCGCTGAATCCGCGCGCGTCGGAGGAGGCGCCGCCCCCGTCAAGCCTTGCGAAAATCGCGCGCAAGGCGAGGCTTTGCGACGCCTGCCAGCGGTTGAACGGATCGTCGTCATGGGCGAGCAGCCGTTCGAGATCGGCGCTTGGGGGCGCGGGCTCGAGACGCACCGGCGCCGAGAAGCCGCGCAAAAGCGACGCCACGGGCCGCGAGGGAATGTCGCGGAATCGGATGATCCGTTCGGCGGAGTCGAGTTCTATGAGGCCGCGCGCCAGCTCTTTGGGTTTGGCGTCGTCGCTCGCGAGGTCGAGCTTCTGGCCGTTCTCGCTGAAAAGCGCCAGTGCGATGCGGGATGACGGCGGGCTTCTTCTCGCTCTGGCCGGGCGTCGGCGCCGTCTCCTGCCGCAACGTCAGCGTGAAGGTCTTGGCGTTCGCGTCATATTCGCCCGAACTCGTCACGAGCGGCGTGCCGGCCTGGCTGTACCACAGCGCGAAATGCGTCAGGTCGCGCCCGGACGCGTCGGCGAAACAGGATAGAAAATCCTCGACTGTCGCGGCCGTTCCGTCGAAGCGCTCGAAATAAAGGTCCATGCCGCGGCGGAAGTCATTCTCGCCAATCAGCGTGCGCAGCATGCGGATGATTTCGGCGCCTTTCTCATAGACGGTCGACGTGTAGAAATTATTGATCTCATGATAGAGCTCCGGCCGCACCGGATGCGCCAGCGGCCCGGCGTCTTCGGGGAATTGCGCGAGGCGCAGGCCGCGCACGTCGCCGATGCGCTCCACCGCGCGCGAGCGCATGTCGGCGGAAAACTCCTGATCGCGGAAGACGGTCAGTCCTTCCTTCAGACAAAGTTGAAACCAGTCGCGGCAGGTGATGCGGTTTCCCGTCCAGTTGTGGAAATATTCGTGGGCGATGACGGCTTCGATCCCGGCGTAATCGCCGTCGGTCGCCGTTTCGGGCGAGGCCAGCACATATTTGTCGTTGAAGATGTTGAGGCCCTTGTTCTCCATCGCGCCCATGTTGAAGTCGGAGACGGCGACGATGTTGAACACGTCGAGATCATATTCGCGGCCGAATTTTTCCTCGTCCCAGCGCATGGAGCGTTTCAGCGCGTCCATGGCGTAATCGGCGCGGGGCTCCTTGCCGTGCTCGACATAAATGGCGAGAGCGACGTCGCGTCCCGACATCGTCGTGAAGCTGTCGTCGCACGACGCCGAGATCGCCGCCGACGAGCGCGAAGAGATAGGACGGCTTGGGAAAAGGGTCGCGCCAGACCGCGTAATGGCGCGTCGTTCCGGCGATCTCGCCCGATTCGATCGGATTGCCGTTGGAGAGCAGGATCGGCGCTTCGCTCTTTTCCGCTTCGATGCGCGTCGTATAGACGCTCAGCACGTCGGGCCGGTCGAGGAAATAGGTGATGCGGCGGAAGCCTTCCGCCTCGCATTGCGTGCAATAGGCCGAACCCGAGCGATAGAGCCCCGAAAGCTGAGTGTTGGCGCTGGGATTTACCTGCGTTTCGATTTCGAGGACGAAGGGACCGTCCGGGACCGACCCCAGCTTCAGGCTGTCGGGCGTCGCCTCATAGTCGCCGGGGCCGAGGGCGCGGCCGTCGAGCGCGACCCCGACCAAGGTCAAATCGTCGCCATCCAGAACGAGCGGCGCATCGGCCTCTCCAGCGGGGTTGCGACGCAGCGCCAGCCGCGCGACGACCCGCGTGTTCGTGTTGTGCAGCGAAAAGTCGAGTTCGACCGAATCAATCGCGAAATCGGCGGGACGGTAGTCTGCGAGCCGGATGGCGGCGGTCGAAGGGTGGCGCATATTTTCCTCAAGGCTAGGGATTACCGGGTCTTGCGGTTGATTATAGATCGCATGCCGGCATTTGCGACGGCCGCGCTCTGAAATCGCTCCAGACAGCCTAATTTCGTTGAAAAAAGCCCGGCCGTGGCCGGAAATGCCTTGAGCCTGTCGCCGCGCCCGGGCAATATCGCGCCAGTCGGCGCCGCGCCGCGGCGTTTCGCGTGCGGCGCGTTCCTGCCCGTCCTTCGGAGGAGCCAGCCGGCGCCGCGGCGGCGGCCCACAAGCGGCGGCCGCAACGCGGATAGCAATGATCGGTCACATGCGGCGCGCAATTGCTCTAGTCCTCGGTCTCGCGGCTCTCGACGCCACGCTTGCGCGAAGCGCGCCAATTGAGGCGGCGAATTTGCAGCCCGTCCTCGTGAAGGTGACCGAGGAGCAGATGCGCGTCGCGGGAGTGGAGACGCAAGCCATCGAGCAAGAATCCGGCATGGGCGAAATGGTCGTTCCGGGCGTCGTCGCGGTGCCGCCGCAGCAGTTGCGCATCGTCGCCGCGCCGGCGGCGGGCCTCGTCGAGACATTGCTCGTCGCGCCAGACGAGGATGTGAAGGAAGGCGCCGCGATCGCCACGCTGAAATCGTCGGAATTGGTCGAGGCGCAGCGCGCTTTTCTTCATGCGCTCTCCGACGCCAGTCTCGCGGCGGAGAAGTTGCGGCGCGACGAGCAACTGTTCAAGGAGCGCATCATCGCCGAGCGGCGCTTGATCGTCACGCGCGCCGAAGCGACGCAGGCGCGCGCCGCACTTGAAGAGCGCAAGCAAATTCTCGCGCTCGCCGGCATGACCGAGGAGGAGATCGCCGCGCTGCAGCGCGAGCGCAAGCTCGCAAGCTCGCTCCTGGTGCGCGCGCCGATATCCGGCACGATTCTCCAGCGCCACGGCACGACGGGCGAGCGCGTGCAAGCCTCCGCGCCGCTTGTCACCATCGCCCGGCTCGATCCGATCTGGGTCAATTTGCAGGTGCCGCTGGGCCGCGCCGCCGCGCTCGAAAGCGTCGACCGCGTGCACTTGCCCGCGGTCGGAATCGATGGCCGGCTCATCCGCATTGGCCGCACCGTCGACGCCGCGACGCAGTCGGTGACGGCGGTGGCTGAGTTCAGCCCCGGCCGTAGTCCTCTGCGGCCGGGGCAGGCGGTGCAGGCGATTCTTCGTCTCACCGGCGGCGGCTCCTCGCAATGGCGCGTGTCGGCGGACGCGCTGGTCAGCCATAAGAATCACAATTGGGTGTTCGTGCGCGCGCCCGAGGGCTTCGTCGCGACGCCGGTGACGCTTGTTTCCGAAACGCCGCAATTCGCTTCGGTGCAGGGATCCCTGAAGGCAGGCGAGCGCGTGGCGACGCGCGGTCTGCTGACCCTGTTGGCGGAACTCGCCGCCGCCGAAAGGTGACGAGAGGAAATGCTCGAAAGATTGATCCGCGTCGCGCTTGGACAGCGGCTGCTCGTCTTTCTCGGCGCGCTTGGCATCGTCGCCTGGGGCGCGGTCAGCTATTTCAAACTGCCGATCGACGCCTTTCCGGATGTCGCGCCGGTGCAGGTGCTCGTCGCCATGCGCGCGCCGGGCCTCACGCCCGAGGAGCTGGAGGCCCGCGTCACCGCGCCGATCGAGATCGCCGCCAAGGGCATTCCCAATCTCATCCGCATGCGCTCGACCACGCGCTATTCGGTCGCGCTGCTCACATTCGAATTCTCTGAAGGAACGGACATTTACTGGGCGCGCGCGCAGGTGAATGAGCGCCTCGCCCAGGCTCAGAGTCAATTGCCTGACGGCGTCTCGGGAGGACTGGCGCCAATCGTCACGCCGCTCGGCGAAATGCTGATGTTCACCATCGTCGGCGGCGACCTGACGCCGACGGAGCAACGCTCGCTCCTCGACTGGACGATACGTCCCGCCATCCGCGGTCTGCCGGGCGTCGCCGACCTCAATGTGCTCGGCGGCTTCGTGCGAACCTTCGAGGTCGCCCCGTCGCCCGCCGCGATGGCGTCGCGCGGCGTCACGGTGGAGATGCTTTCATCCGCGCTCTCCAACAACAATAAGAACGACGGCGCCGGCCGCGTGCGCGACGGCGAGGAGGCGCTGATCGTGCGCGCCGAGGGGCGCCTGCGTTCGCTCGACGACATCCGCTCCGTCGTCATCGCTGCGCGCGACACCGGCATCGTCCGCGTCGGCGATGTCGCCGAAGTGCGAAACGGCGCCTTGCCGCGCAATGGCGTCGTCGTGCGCAACGGCGAGGGCGAGGCGGTGTGGGGGCTGGTTCTCGGCCTGCGCGGCGCCGACGCGCGCTTGGTGGTCAACGGCGTGAAGGAGCGTCTCGCCGAAATCGAACCGAGCCTGCCAAATGGCGCCAAGATCGAGATTTTCTACGACCGCAGCGAGCTGATCGGCAAAGCGGTCTGGACCGTGCAGAAGGTGCTGATCGAGGCGATCGTCCTCGTCGTCATCCTGCTCGCGCTGTTCCTCGGCGATATGCGCGCGGCGCTCGTCGTTTCGGTCATTCTGCCGCTTGCCGCGCTCGCGACCTTCGGAATCATGCGATGGTGGGGTCTTTCCGCCAACATCATGTCGCTCGGCGGCCTCGCCATCGCCATCGGCCTGCTCGTCGATTGCGCCGTCGTCGTCGTCGAGAATGTCGAGCACCGCATGGCGCATGCGCATGACGTGAGCCTGTCCGACCGCATCTTCATGACGCTGGAGGCGACGCGCGAAGTGGCGGCGCCGCTGACGTCCGGCGTCGTCATCATCGTCACGGTGTTCTTGCCGCTGCTGTCGCTCGAAGGACTGGAGGGGCGCTTGTTCGCGCCGGTCGCGCTGACCATCGCCTTCGCGCTCGGCTCGGCGCTCATCCTGTCCCTGACCGTCGTGCCGGCGCTGAGCGCCAGCCTGTTGAAGCCCGGCCATTCCGACGAGCCGTGGCTGGTGAACAAGATCGCCGCGGTCTACGAGCCCTTGTTGAAACGCGCGCTGGCTCGGCCGTTGATCGTGGCGGGCGCCGCCTTGGTGGGGCTTGTCCTCGCGGGCCTCGCCTACAGTCGCATTGGCCAGACCTTCATGCCGGTGATGAATGAAGGCACGCCGGTGATCACCGTGCGCAAACATCCGACAATCAGCGTCGCTGTGGCGGCCGAAACCGATATGCGGATCCAGCGCGCGATCATGGAGCGCGTGCCGGAAGTCAAAGGCATGATGGCGCGCGCGGGCGCCGACGAACTCGGCATCGACCCTGTCGGCCTCAACGAGACCGATAATTTCCTGATGCTCGCGCCAACCAGCGAGTGGCGCGGAAAGGGCATCGACTGGCTGATGGGCGAGATTCGCGCCGTGCTCGACGCCATGCCCGGCATCTCCTACGCCTTTTCGCAGCCGATCGACATGCGCGTTCAGGAGATGATCATCGGCGCGCGCGGCGACGTCGTCGTGAAAATCTTCGGCGACGACATCGACGAACTCAATCGCCTCACGCGCGAAGTCGCGGCGACGCTGCGCAAGATCAAGGGCGCGCGCGACGTGTTCGGGCTGCAAAACGACGGCATGCGCTATCTCACCGCGCGCGTCGACCGCCTCGCCGCCGGGCGCTTCGGCCTTAACGCCGGCGAAATCCAGGACGCGTTGCGCGTTTGGGTCGACGGCCAGCCCGTCGGCATCGTTCTCGAAGGGCCGATCCGCACGCCGCTTGTCGTGCGCGGCTCCGAGACGTCGCGCCGCTCGTCGGTGGATTTCGCGCGGCTGCCGATGGTGTCTTCCGAGGGCAAGGTCGTCGAATTATCGCAGCTCGCCGATGTGCGCGTGGAGAATGGCCCGATCCAGATCATCCGCGAGGAAGGCCGTCGCTTCGCCACCGTGCTCGCCAATGTGTCGGGGCGCGATCTTGTCGGTTTCGTGGACGAAGCGAAGGAAGCGGTCGCGCATAATGTGAAAACGCCGCCCGGCTATCGCTATCAATGGGGCGGCCAGTTCGAGAATCAGCAGCGCGCCTCCGCGCGGCTCTCCATTGTCGTGCCGATCGCCTTGGCGCTGATCTTTCTCTTGCTCTATCTCACCTTCAATTCGGTGCTGCAGGCGACCTTGGTGTTCTGCAACGTGCCCTTCGCGGCGATCGGCGGCATCCTCGGCCTCTGGCTGTCCGGCGAATTCATCTCGGTGCCGTCGTCGGTCGGTTTCATCGCGCTTATCGGCATCGCGGTGCTCAACGGCGTCGTGCTGATCTCCTACATCAACAAGCTCGTCGCGGAAGGAACGCGCACGACGCGCGAAGCGGTCGTCGAAGGCGCGCGGCGGCGCATGCGGCCGGTGATGCTCACCGCGAGCATCGCCGCTTTCGGCCTTATTCCGTTTCTTCTTCGCGCATGGGCCGGGCGCCGAAATCCAGCGCCCGCTCGCCGTCGTCGTCATCGGCGGGCTCATTTCCGCGACGGTGTTGACGCTCGTCCTGCTGCCCATTCTCTACGATCGTTCGGCGAATCTCAGCCTGCTCATCCGTCAAAGGCTGAGCGCCCGCGCGGCGAGGGAGCCGGCGTCGGCGCCACGGCGCGAGGACGCGAGCGCATGAGGGCGCGCGCCGTCTGCATCGTATTTTCCATCGTCGCTTGCAGCGCTTTCGCGTGTGGCGCTCGAGTCCTTGCGCAGGAAGCGAGCGAGGCGCCGACGCCGCGCATCAAAGGCTCGGTGAAGGCGTCGAACAAGAAAATTTCCGCCCGGCCGCAGGCTAAGAAGCCGCAGGGCGGCGTGCTGGCGCGGCACCTTGATATGGCTGTCGCGATCGACGCGCAAAGCAGATCGCTCGAGGCGCAATATCGCGCCATCTCCGCGCGCTACGCCACCGCGAATTCCATAACGCCGGGCTCGCCCTATGTCGGCGGCTTGCAGCGCAACGCCCCCGCCGGCAATTTGCGCAACTACAATGAAACGGAAGTCGAGGCCGGCATGCCGCTGTGGCTGCCGGGCCAGCGCGACGCCTATGCGGCGACGGTGACCACCGGCCTTTCCGAGGTCGAGGAGCGGCTGGCGCTACGTCGGCTCGACGTCGCGGCGCTCCTGCGCGACGCCTGGTGGAACGCGCAGCGCGCGGCGCGCGACGTCACCGTGGCGCGCACCCGTGTCGTGACGGCGCATGACATTGGCGCGGACATGACGCGCCGCGTGGAACTCGGCGACGCCGCCCAGGCTGACGCGCTGCTCGCAAAGAACGAAACGCTCGCGGCGGAAACGGAGTTGGCGCAGGCGGAAGGCGCCGTAAAGGTCGCGCGCGTGAATTATATGGCGCTGACCGGCGGCGCATCCCCCGAGGGAACGCTCGAATCCGTGCGCCCTGCAGGGGACATCGAAGACCATCCGGCGTTGCGGACGCCGCGCGCGGCGCTCGCCCGCGCCGAGGCGCAGGCGCAGCTTGTCGACGCGACGCCGATCGACAGTCCTGATGTGGGGATCTTTGGGCGGCAAGAACATAACGATCAGTATTCGACCGACCCCTCGCAGACCATTACGAACCAACGAACCGATGCGACGACCGTGGGCGTGCGCATCCGCATTCCATTGCCGACGGCCGGCCGCAACGAGCCGCGACGCGCCGAAGCGCAGGCCGAAATGGATCGCGCCAGCGCCGAATATGAACGCGCGAAGCGCGTCGTTCTCGCTGAAATAAGCGCGTCGCGCGCGGCTCTGGCCGCCGCGCAGCGCGCCGCCGGCCTCGCCAATAGCCGCCTTGCCGTCGCCAATGATCAATTCGAACTGTCGCGCAAGTCGTTCCGCCTTGGCGAAATCAGCGCTTTCGATCTCTACCGCGTGCGCCAGATCCAGCTCGAAGCGCAGCGCATGCAGGCGAACGCCGCGACCAATGTCGGCGTTGCGATTTCGCGGCTCAATCAGGCGCTAGGCTATGCGCCCTAGAGCATGCGCTCATGATCCCATCTTCATCGCGAGGCGCGTCTCGCCGGAGCGATCTAGGGCCTTGCGAAAGTTGGATTGTTGCTTCGCTCGCAATGAGCGTGCTTGTCGGCGCTTAGTTTTAACAACTAAGGACATCGCCGCACGAAATCCGCGATGCGGGTAATTGTCGGTTCGTCGAGCAGCAACGGCGCATGGCCCTGGCCTTCAACCGTATGCCGCTCCATGCGCGGCGCGCGGCGCGCCATTTCGTCGAAGACAGCCGGCGACAGAATGTCGGAATTCGCGCCGCGGATCGCGAGCAACGGCAAATCCGCCAGCGCGGCGAAATCGTCCCAGTAGCTTTCGGGCTCGACGTCCGGCTTCACAGCATCGAGCGCATGGTTCAATTCAGGATCGTAGCGAAGCAGCACCTTGCCGTCCTTCTCGACGAAAGTCATGCGGGCGTAGATTTCCCATTCCTTTGGCGAGACGCCTGAAAAATCCACGCCGGCGGTCATCCGCATCAGGCCAATCGCATCGCGCATCGAGGGAATGGGCGGCAGCTTGCCCACGTAGCGCTTGATGCGCAAAAGCCCTGCGTGCTCGATCTGCGGGCCAATGTCGTTGAGCACGGCGGCGCACACCATGCCGGGTTGGCGGGCGGCAAGGCGCATCGTATGCAGGCCGCCGCGGGACGTGCCGAGGAAAACCGCTTTCGTGACGCCCGCGTCGGCGAGCTGGGCGAGTATATCGCCTTGCTCGACATCGAAATCATAGCGGCGCCAATCCTCGTCCCAATCGGACCGGCCACGCCCGCGATAGTCGAGCGCCACGACACGCCGGCCGTCGGCGCTTATGACCCGCGCGACCCGGTCGAAATCGTCGGCGGCGCGGGCGAGGCCCGGCAGGCAAACGACGGGCAGAGGCTTAGCGCCGCCGCCTGCCGGCGCGCCATAGTCGAGACAATGGAGACGCAGACCGTCGGCGGCGCGAACGAACCGGCTGACGGGCTCTTGTAAAGACGCCATGAAAAGACGCGCTCCTGGAAAAATAGCCGCTCGCTTCGACTGCGACATTTACGCTCCGAAATCCACCCCGCAACCGCCCGATTTGGCGCTTTCCCTTCCTTGACTTCAAAGCCCGTTGCGGCGAGTTTGCGCGCGCCCGCAAGGCCGATCGGTCGCTTCTCGCTGAAGGATAATTCGCCGCACCATGCGCTCCTATCTGGACTTTGAAAAGCCGGTCGCGGAACTTGAAACGAAGGTCGAGGAACTGCGCGCGCTGGCCGACAAGGGCGAGGGCGTGTCGATCGGCGAGGAGCTGACGAAGCTGGAGGCCAAGGCCGCCAAGGCGCTCGCCGACCTCTACGCCGGACTCACCCCCTGGCAGAAGATCCAGGTCGCGCGGCATCCGCAGCGGCCGCATTTTTCAGATTACGTGCAGCAGCTCTTCGCCGAATTCACGCCGCTCGCCGGGGACCGGCTATTCGGCGAGGACGCAGCCATCGTCGGGGGCTTCGGCCGCTTTCGCGGCGAGCCGATCTGCGTCATCGGGCAGGAGAAAGGCTCGGACACGGCGAGCCGTTTGCAACATAATTTCGGCATGGCGCGGCCCGAAGGCTATCGCAAGGCCGTCCGCTTGATGGAGCTCGCCGACCGTTTCGGCCTGCCGGTCATCTCGCTCGTCGACACGGCCGGCGCCTTTCCCGGGATCGACGCCGAGGAGCGCGGCCAGGCCGAGGCGATCGCGCGCTCGACCGACGCGTCGCTGGCGCTCGGCGTTCCCAATGTCGCGGTCGTCGTCGGGGAGGGCGGCTCGGGCGGCGCCATCGCCATCGCAGCCGCCAATAAGGTGCTGATGCTGGAGCACGCGGTCTATACGGTCGCTTCGCCCGAGGCCTCGGCGTCGATCCTGTGGCGTGATTCCGCCAAGGCGCAGGACGCCGCCACCAGCATGAAGATCACGGCGCAGGACCTGTTGAAGTTCGGCATTATCGACTTGATCATCACCGAGCCGCCGGGGGGCGCGCATCGCGATCCGCAAGCCGCGATCGGGGCGGTCGGCGAGGCCCTGGCCAAGGAGCTCTCGGGGCTTGCGAATCTTTCACGAGACCAGCTGCGCCATGCGCGCTGTGAGAAGTTTTTGGCGATGGGCCGAAAAATAGAAGAGAAGCGTTAAGGTAAATCGCGCAGATTCGACCGGTAAACCGAGATCGGCGGGCGGTTTTCGCCAATTTGGACACGTTCTCGTCCCAATGTTTGGCTTTCTTGTCAAAACGCGGCGCTCTTCCGCCTGTTCGGAGAGGCGTTGCGTCAGGGGCGCGAGTTCTTGAGTCAATGGCGCCGCCGGAGGGTCAACCATGAAACTTCAGGGCATCATGCCGGCTGCGGGGCTAATGGCCGCGCTGGCGCTGTCCGCCTGCCAGGATAGCGGCCTCGCGCATCGCTCGCTCGCGCCCATCCCCTCCGAGACGGTTGCCCTGATGGCTCAGGTCGGCGCGACCAAAGAGTCGCCGATGCTGATCCGCGCCTATAAGAAGGAAGCGGAGCTCGAGGTCTGGAAGATGCGGTCGGACGGCCGCTACGTCCATCTCAAGACTTTCCCCATGTGCCGCTGGTCGGGCCAGCTCGGCCCAAAGAGGCATCAAGGCGACCGCCAGGTGCCAGAGGGCTTCTATTCGATCGGCCCGGCGCAGATGAATCCGAATTCGAGCTATTATCTTTCGTTCAACGTCGGCTATCCCAATGCGCTCGATCGCGCGCTTGGCCACACCGGCGGCGACATCATGGTGCATGGCGCCTGCTCCTCGGCCGGTTGCTTCTCCATGACCGACAAGCAGATCGCCGAGATTTACGCCATCGCGCGCTCTTCGCTCGAGGGCGGCCAGCGCGCCATCCAGATGCAGTCCTATCCCTTCAAGATGACGGCGGAAAATCTCGCCAAGCATCGTCTCGATCCCAACATCGACTTCTGGAAGCAGCTGAAGGAAGGTTCGGATCACTTCGAGGTGACGCTGCAGGAGCCGCAGGTCGCCTTCTGCGGGCGCCGCTATGTGTTCAACGCCTCCGGCGCGGCTCCTCTCGATCCCAACGCCGCCTGTCCGCCGATCAAGCGCGATCAGGAAATCGCCCAGGCGGTCGCGGAAAAGGCGGCGAAGGACGACGCCAGAATCGCGGAGCTGGCGCAAAGCGGCGTGAAGCCGGTTCGCATCGTCTATCAGGACGGCGGCCAGAATCCCGCTTTCGCCTCCCGCGTCTCCGACGTCAGCCGGCCTGAGACGATCGTTCCGCCTGTCGAGATCGCGCTTGAGGACAAGGCGACCCGCGGCGCCGGCAAGCTCGCCGCCAAATCGCCGGTCGTGACCGCGGCCGCCGCAAAGGCGGCCGCCGAAAGCAAGCAGGCTGCGGACGCCGCGGCGATCGCGCCGACGGCGGACGATCGCCGCGAAATGTCGGCGCTCGCCGCCACGGATCCCAGCCCGACGAACACCGTCAAAAAATGGCTGCATCTGCCCAAAGACGACCCCGTAACCTCCGAGGCGCCGACGCCGCCCGCCTCCATCGGCGGCAGGAAGGGCAAGTCCGCCGCAGCGCAGTAATTCTCCTATCCTTCAGACGAACTTGACCGGGCGCTGGCATGTCGCCCGGTTTTCTTTTATTTTCAATCATATAAAATTGCCGGCTCGACAGCCGGCGGTCTCCATTAAAGTCATATGTCAAAAACAGCTTGACTCTTGTGCGACGCAGCAATATAACAGTGCGACGCAGCGAGAGTTCTCTCGCTCCGTAGCCCTCCTTGGGCGTTTCCTCCCTTGACTTGGGCCGCTGGTTCTCCGGCGGCCCTTTTTTTAAGCGATCAGATGGAAGAAGGAGCCGGAGACGCGCTCCTTTGCGAGCCCCGCGGGCCGCTCGTCGTCGCTATAGGCGTCGCGCGCCAACGCGAAAGGCGCCCCTTCTTCGCGCAGAACCGTCGCATAGTGGAACTCATGTCCGCGCATCCTTTGGCCGGCGCGGCCGAGAACATGGTCCACGGCAAGCGCGCGCCTGCCGGTAGCCGAGATGCAGCTTGCGCTTGGCGAAGCTGGTTTCGAGATCGAGCAGCCCGGCCATCGCGTGGACGGCGCCTTGGGCGTCGATCAGCGATTGGCCGAGAACCATGTAGCCGCCGCATTCGCCGTGGACCCATCGCGTTTCGGCGAAGCGCCGCAAACCGTTCAGGAAACCCCGCGCCTGCGCAAGGCGCCCCGCATGCAGTTCCGGATAGCCGCCCGGAAGCCAGCACATGTCGCAATCGTCGGGCGGCGCTTCATTCGCGAGCGGCGAAAAGAAGAAAAGCTCGGCGCCGCCATCGCGCCAAGCTTGCGCGAGATGCGGGTAAAAAAACGAGAAAGCGTCGTCACGCGCGATGGCGATGCGCTGCGCGGGGGGCGCAATCTCAACCCTCCCCTTGATGGGGAGGGTCGCATTGCGAAGCAATGCGGGGTGGGGTGACAATTCACCCCCTCCCGTCGGGCTTCGCCCGACGACCTCCCCCCTCAAGGGGGAGGTGCCGGCGACCGAGACAATCGCCTCGACATCCACATGCGCCTCGACGAAATCGGCGAGCGCGTCGAGACGCGCGTCGAGACCCTGCGTTTCTCCGGCTTGCACCAGACCGAGATGACGCTCGGGCAGCAGGACGCCGTTTTCGCGCGGCAATGCGCCAAAGACCGGCAAACCCAGCGCCTCGATCGCTTCGCCCGCAAGCTTACGATGGCGCTCGGAGCCGACGCGGTTCAGCACCACGCCGGCAATTTTCACGCGAGCGTCATGCGTAGCAAGGCCGCGCATGAGCGCCGCCGCCGTCTGCCCCTGGCCGGAAACGTCATGCGCGAGCAATACCGGCCAGCCGAGCAAAGCGGCGATGTCGGCGCTGGCGCCGACGCCCGCAGCGCCGCCCGGCGCGCCGTCGAAGAGGCCCATCGCGCCTTCGGCGATGACGATGTCCGCGTTCTCGCTCGCGCGCGCGGCGAGACGCGCGATCAACTCCTCGTCCATCGCCCATGAATCGACATTGACGCCCGCGCGGCCCGTCGCCGCCGCGTGGAAAGCGGGATCGATATAGTCCGGCCCGCATTTGACCGCCGCGACGCGCAAGCCTCGCCGCGTCAGCGCGCGCATGAGGCCGAGCGCCAGCGTCGTCTTGCCCGATGAGGAGCGCGCCGCGCCGATAAGGAGGCCCGGAGGACTCACCTTTCGCCTCTTGGCCGGAAGCGGCGATCATAGTCCGCGTCGTAGAGCGCGCTTTCGCGGAAGTCTTCGCTGCGCGAGCGCAGGCCCGACAAGGATCAGCGCCGTGCGCTCCATTGGCGTCTCCGCTGCGCGCGCTTCGATGTCGGCGAGCGTCCCGCGCACGATGCGCTCATCGGGCCATGAGGCGCGATAGACGAGCGCGACGGGGCAATCGCGCGCCATAGAAAGGCGTCAGCTCTTCCACCACCCGCGCGAGCGCGTGAATGGACAGATGGATCGCGAGCGTCGCGCCAGATTGCGCGAAGGTCGCGAGCGTTTCGCGTTCCGGCATCGCCGAGGCGCGCCCCGAGGTGCGCGTCAGCACAAGCGATTGCGCGACTTCCGGCAGCGTCAGTTCGCGCTTCAACGCCGCGCTCGCCGCCGCAAATGCCGGAACGCCTGGCGTCATCGTGTAAGGAATGCTCAGCGTATCGAGGCGGCGCGTCTGTTCGCCGACCGCGCTCCAGATCGAGAGATCGCCCGAATGTAGCCGCGCCACGTCGAGCCCCGCGTCATGCGCGGCTTTCATCTCGGCGATGATGTCGTCGAGCGACAAGGGCGCCGTGTCGATGATGCGCGCGCCCGGCGGACAATGCGCGAGCACGCCGCCGGGCACGAGCGAACCGGCGTAAAGGCAAACGGGGCATTGCGCGATGAGATCGCGCCCGCGCAGCGTAAGCAGATCGGCGGCGCCGGGACCGGCGCCGATGAAATGCACGGTCATGCGTCGTCTTCCTCGGCGCTTCGCGCTAGCGCGCAAGCCGCGACGGGCGTCGTCACGCGCGGCGCGACAAGGCGGCTGTTCGGCCCGGCGCCGACGAGCGCCGCCGCTTCCGCGACGCTGCCGACGCCGAACATCGCCTGTACGCGCGGCGAATGGGTGGGCGCAGCCGCTTTGCGCGCGCGAAGCGCGGCGAGCGGCAGGAACGCCAGTTCGACGCCGAGTTCGCGCGCGGCTTCATGCAGTCCGGCTTCCTCCGCCTTGCTTTCGAGCGCATAGAGCGTCGCCCGCCGCAAATCGACGTCATGCGTCTTCGCGACGCTCCGCACGAGATCGACAATAGCTTGCGCGTCAACGCCACGCCGCGCGCCGATTCCGATGGCGTAACTGTCGCTCATTGTTTCATAGCCCGCCATTGCGTCACCGCCATCGCCGGATCGAGCGCGTGGAAACGGCCGATGCCGCGCGCGTGCGAAATCTGAATATGCGCGAGCTCGCCGCCCTTGTCGCGATAAGCGTCAGCAAGCAGCGCCTGCGTCTCGATCGTCACGGCGTTGACGACGATGCGCCCAAAGCGGGGCAGGGCGTCCCAGGCGGCTGCAAGCGTTCGCGCATCCGCGCCGCCGCCGATGAAAATCGCCTGCGGCGGTTTAAGGCCCGCGAACGCCTGCGGCGCTTCCTCGGTGACGAGATCGAGATCGGGAACGCCGAGCGCGAGCGCATTGCGCGCGATGCGCGCCGCGCGCTCGGCGTTACGCTCGATGGCGATGGCGCGATTGGCGGGATCGGCGAGCATCCATTCGATCGCGACGGAGCCCGAACCGGCGCCGACGTCCCACAGCAATTCGCCCTTGCGCGGCGCAAGCGCCGACAGCGTCACGGCGCGAATGTCGCGCTTGGTGATCTGGCCGTCATGTTCGAACCAGTCGTCCGGCAGGCCGGGCGTCAGCGGGATGACGTTGCGTGGTCGGCGTCAACTCCATCTCGACGGCGATCGTGTTTAGCGCGGCGATGTCGTCAAGGGCGAAAGCGTCCGCGCGCGCCTCGCGCACACGCTCATGCGGCCCGCCGAGACGCTCCAACACATAGAGGCGCGATTGGCCCATGCCGCGCGCCGTGAGATGGCGCGCAAGACGCGCCGGCGTCGTCTCGTCCCAGGAAAGCGCGATGATCCGCGCGCCCGGCTGCAGATGCGGCGTCACGCGCTCGAAAGCGCGCCCATGCAGCGAGATCAGCGCGCAATCCTGCTGGCTCCATTTGAGCCGCGCGGCGGCCAACGAAAAAGCCGATGGCGCCGGGATGCAGAAAATTTCGTCATGCGCGACATGGCGCGCGATGAGATCGCCGACGCCATAGAAGAAAGGATCGCCAGAAGCGAGCACGACGGTCGGTCTGCCGCGCTGCGCGAGAATGCGCGGCAGCGCGTCGGTCAAGGGCGACGGCCATTGCAGACGTTCGGCGGACGACTCGACCATCGCCAGATGACGCGCGCCGCCGACGATCAGCGAGGCTTGCGCGATAAGCGCGCGCGCCGCGGGCGTCAGCGCCTCGGCGCCGTCTTCGCCAATGCCGATGAGCGACAGCCAGGGCGCGCTCATGTCGCCTGCCGCGACGTATAGACCCAGTCCCGCGCGTCTTCGCGCGCAATGCGCCGCGTGCCGCTCGCGCCGATGATGACGAGCGTCGACATGTCGACGCGATCGCCTTCCGCCTCGTCGAGCCGCGTCAAGATGATTTCTTCATTCTCGCGCCCGACGGATTTCGCGAGGCCGACGAATGTCTCGCCCGGGAGATGACGCCGCAACAAGGCGAAGGCGTCATTGATGCGCGTCGGCCGCGCGCGCGACGCGGGATTATAAAGCGCGATGACGAAATCGCCCTGCGCCGCATGTTCGAGACGCTTCTCGATCACGTCCCAGGGCTTCAAATTGTCGGATAAGGAGATCGCACAAAAATCATGGCCGAGCGGCGCACCAAGCCGCGCCGCCGCCGCCTGCATGGCGGAGACGCCGGGCAATACGCGAATGTCGAGAGCGCGCCATTCGCGCGGGCCGTGATCGACCGCTTCGAAGACGGCCGAAGCCATGGCGAAAACGCCGGGGTCGCCGCCGGAGACGACGGCGACGATGCGGCCTTGCGCGGCGCGCGCCAGCGCTTCTTGCGCGCGCTCGATCTCGACGCGATTGTCGCTCGAAAGCCGCGTCTGGCCGGGACGCTCCGGAACGCGGGCGACATAGGGCGCATAGCCGACGATGTCCTGCGCCTCGTCCAAGGCCGCCTGCGCCTCCTGCGTCAGCCATCGCGCGTCAGCGGGGCCCAGGCCGACGATAGAAAGTCGTCCGCTCAAGGCCGGCGGCCTCGGCCGGGCACGAGCGCCATTGAAAAATAGGGCGCGTCGTCGTCGCGCTTGTCGGCGAGGCGCATGATCTTTTCGCCGGGCATGGCGCCGCGTTCGACATAGATCGCGCGCTCATGCACGCCCGCGCGGATCATGGCGCGGCGCAGCTTGGCGAAATTGCCGCCGAGCTTCATCACGACGGCGGCGTCGGTCGCGGCGAGACGCTCAGTGAGCGCCTCCTCGTCGAGCGTCGCCGGCAGAACGGTGAGAATGTCGTCGCCCCAGGCCATGGGCTGTCGCGCGGCGGCGAAACAGCCGGACATGCCCGAAACGCCGGCGCAAATCTCGATGCGAAAGCGTGCGTCGAGCCGCGCGAACATATGCATGAAGGAGCCGTAAAGCAGCGGATCGCCTTCGCAGAGCAGCGTTACGTCGCGGCCCGTCTCCAGCACGGCGCGAATGCGTTGCACGCTTTCTTCGTAAAATTCACCGAGCGCCTCGACATATTCAGGTCGGTCGAACGGAATTTCCGTCGTCACCGGATAGAGCAGCGCGATCTCCTCGCAACCCGGCGCGAGATAGCGCGCCGCGATGGCGCGCGCATGGCTTGGCCGCCCGCGCTTGGCGAAAAAAGCGACGACCTTTGCTTCGCCGATAAGACGCGCCGCCTTCACCGTGACGAGCTCGGGATCGCCAGGGCCGAGTCCCACGCCAATCAGCGCGCCGAGCGCGGCGACGCCTTCATGCGATGTGGAGGCGCGCGCGTTCATTCTTTCTCGCTCGCCAGCGCGTTGATCGCGGCGGCCGCCATGGCGCTGCCGCCTTTGCGGCCCTTGACGATCACGAAGGGAATGCGGCCGTATTCGCGCAAGGCTTCCTTGGATTCCGCCGCGCCGACGAAGCCGACGGGCATGCCGATGATCGCGGCGGGCGGCGCCGCGCCTTCGTCGATCATCTCCAACAGTCGAAACAGCGCGGTCGGCGCATTGCCGATGGCGACGAGCGCGCCCTCCAGCCGATTGCGCCAAAGCTCCAGCGCGGCGGCGCTGCGCGTATTGCCGATCTCGGCCGCGAGCGCCGGCACGCGCGGCTCGAGCAGCGTGCACACGACCTGATTTTCAGCAGGCAGCCGCGAGCGCGTGACGCCATGCGCGACCATATTCGAGTCGCACAAAATAGGCGCCCCGTTGCGCAGCGCGTCGCGGGCGGCGGCGACGAAATCGGGCGAGAATTCGATGTCCTCGGCCAACTCCACCATGCCGCAGGCGTGGATCATGCGCACAGCGATCTTTTCTTGTTCGGGCGTGAAGCGCGCGAGATTCGCCTCCGCGCGAATGGTCGCGAAGGAGCGCGCATAAATGGCGGCGCCGTCGCGGATATAGTCGAGGCGCTGCGTCATCACGCCCGCTCCGCCGCGCGCGCGGATAGTTCGCGGATGACGGCGTCGATCGTCAGCGACGTGAGCAAAGGCGCGTCGTCGGCGGCGCCGTTCTCCACAAGATTGAAGCCGTCCGCGACGGCGACGAGCGTGATCGGCGTCGCCGCTGGGCGCATGCAGCCTTTCGCGCAACCAGAAAGATGCAGGCCGACGCCGTCGGCGCCGATGAGTTTTTTCGCCAGCGGCGCGAGCCGGGCGACATGCGCGCGCGTTTCGCCCAGCGCCTGCGGACACTCGGGCGCGCCGGGGCAAGCGATTACGGTCAGCCGCTCGTCGTCGGCCAATGTGATGAAGTCGCGGCTTTGCGCGCGCGCCGCAATGCTTTGCGCGGCGGCTTCGTTCGGCGTCGGGATCAGCAAGGCGCGCCATGGCGTGAGGCGCAATTCGTCGAGGCCTTCTTCTGCGGCCAGCTCGGCGACGGCGGCGAGTTCGCGCGCGCGCCAGCGGCCAAATGGCGCGCCGATCCCGCCGTAGGAGACGCCGCCGTTGCGCTGCGCGCCAAAGATATACGTGCGGGGGGCAGGCGCGCGCGCGTCGGCATAGGGGCGCATGACGAGATGCGCCGCGTGCGCCAGCGCGTCGACGCCAAGCGCCGCGACAAGCGCGCCGACCCGCCTGAACGCATGTTGATGGCTGGAGCGCAGCTCGATGAAAGCGCGTGCGAGACGCAACGCTGTGACGAGGGCCTCGTCCTTTTCGACAATCGCCGCGTAGCCCGGCGCGCCGGCGATGCGGATCGCGATCGCGCCCGTCGCGCGCCGCCTCGATGCGAATGTCGGCGTCGGCGTCGGCGAGCGACAGCATGCCGCCGTCGTCGATGAGGAAGAGGAATTTCGGCGGCAGGGCGCGCAGCGCGGGGTCGGCCTGCAAGGCGGCGGCTAGAATCGCCGCCATCTCATTGGCGTCAAACGCCGCGTCCGGATCGAGGCCAGCGAGCGGCGAGGCGATGATATTGGTAACGCGCTCCGCGTCGGCGTCGGGCGCGAGCATGCCGATGGCGTCGAGGCGCTGCAAGGCCTCCGCGATCGTCGCTTCGCTCATGCCGCGCAATTGCAATTGCGCGCGCTGCGAAAGATCGATGAGGCCATTGCCGCAGGCTTCGGCGATCCTCGCGATCTCGCGCGCCTGCGCGGCGCCGATGCGCGAACCGATCGCCTTGGCGCGGATCAGCAGGCCGTCGCCGCTTTGCATCGGCGCATAGGCGCCCGGGCACCAGCCCTTGATCTCAGGCGTCGGCTGCAAGCCGTCCTCCTTGCCGTTCGCCGATATCGGTCAGGATGTCGCGCACGCTATTGCGCTGCGTGCGCCATAAGCCGCGCGCCAGCGCATCGTTGAAGACATGCGCGATCGCTTGCAGCGCGCGCGGGTTTTCGCGGGCGAGAAAGTCGCGCACATCATCATCGCCCAACGTCGCCCGGAAAGCGAGATCGAATTGCGCGTCGCTGACGAGACCGCTTGTCGCGGCGAAAGCGTAAAGATTGTCGATCCCTTCGGCGATTTCGCCGGCGCCGCGATGGCCATGGCGCATCTGACCTTGAAGCCAGCGCGGATTGGCGAGGCGCATGCGCAGCACGCGGGCGATTTCATCCTTGAGCGGGCGCGCGCATAGTCGTTCGGGACGCGTCGCGTCGAGATGCAGCAGGTCGGCGTCGCCGCCGAGCATGGCGTTGGCGGCGGCGAAGCCGCCTTCGAAATCGGCGAAGGCGGGGCCGGTCAGAACATCGACTTCCGCCATGTCCTGCACATGCAGATGCGCGTCGGCGCGCGCGACCTGCGCGCTGAAAGCTTCATGCGCCGGCGCGCTCTCGCCGGCGCGATTGAGCGCATGGCCGCCGGCGGAAAGATAGGCGCGCGCAAGATCGTCGCGGCTCGACCATTCGCCGCGCACGACGCGGTCGCTGACGCCGAGGCCGTAAGCTCCGTCCGCGGCGCCGAAGACGCGCGCAAAATCATCCGCTTCTTTTAGCGGATTGAACGCGGCGATCTTCGTCGAGCGCTGCAACGGCGCGCACGGCGTCGTCGAAAAGCGCGACGAGATTTGGAAACATGTCGCGGAAAAGTCCCGACACTTGCAGCGTCACGTCGACGCGCGGAAAGTCGAGCCGCGCCTGAGGCAGGATCTCGAAGCCGATGACGCGGGCGCTCGCGGTCTCCCATTGCGGCGCGACGCCGAGTAGCGCCAGCGCCTGCGCGAAATCCTCGCCGCCGGTGCGGATCGTCGCGCTGCCCCAAAGATCGAGCATGACGTGGCGCGGATATTCGCCATGGCTCTGCGCGTGGCGCGTCATCACTTCGCGCGCCGCGCGGCGGCCGATGTCGTAAGCCGTCTGCGTCGGCGCATGGCGCGGATCGATGCAATAGAGATTGCGGCCTGTGGGCAGAACGTCGGCGCGGCCGCGCGACGGCGCGCCCGCGGGGCCGGGCTCGACGAAGCGTCCCGCGAGCGCGGCGATAAGCGCGCTTCGTTCGGCGCGCGCGCAGGCGTCGCGCGTTGGATCGCTGTCGGCGCGTCCAAAGACATGCAGACCGTCGCCGATGCGCATTTCCTTCAAGTCGCACATCCAGGCGTCGAGGCGCGTCAAGGTCTCGGCGATGCCGGCCTCGCGCGAGACGCCGCATTCGGCGGCCAAACCGCTGCGCTCGGCTTCATCGAGTATGGCGCCGGCGATCAGCCGCGCGCGCCGCGCGTCCAGCGCGCTCGCTGTCGCATATTCATCGAGCAGCGTTTCGATCTTGGCCGCCGCGTCGAAAAGCTCGGCGTCGACGAGCGGCGGCGTCAGATGGCCGATGGTCACGGCGCCGGTGCGGCGTTTGGCTTGCGCCGCTTCGCCGGGATCGTTGACGATGAAAGGATAGATCAGCGGCGTCGGCCCAAGCACGGCTTCCGGCGCGCAGGATTGCGAGAGCATCACGGATTTGCCGGGCAGCCATTCCAGCGTGCCATGCGCGCCGAGATGAATCAGCGCGTCGATGTTTCGCACGTAACGCAGCCAGAGATAGAAGGCGACATAGGCATGGCGCGGCGCCCGCTGGATGTCGTGATAGGTCTCGTAACGCTCGGCGCGCGCGCCGCGGTCCGGCTGCAGCGCGACGACGAGCTTGCCGCTTTCGATGCAGGAGAAGCGAAAGGCGTCGTCGATGACGGCTGGATCGTTTTGCGGATCGCCCCAGGCGTGGTTGACGCTCGTGACGAATTCGGCGGGAAGCGTCGCAAGGAGCTGAGGTATCGGCGAGCGAGAAGTTCGAGTTGGGTCAGTCTCTGTGCGTTCAAGATAGCGCGCTTCCATCCTCCCCTTGCGGGAGAAGGGTCGAACGCGCGAAGGGTGACGGGATGAGGGCCTGACTCGATCCGGCTGAAGCCCGTCGTTATCGACGGCGCCTACCCGACGTCGCTTTGGCCGGGCGACCTCTCCCTCAAGCGGGAGAGGTGGCATGCACCTTCTGCGTCGTCGCTGGTCATATCCCGCCTCTCTCAACGCCTCGATAATCTCCGCGACGCTCGCCTCCGCGTCGAGGCCGATGGCGTAGCCGCCGCGTCCGCGCCGGGCGGGATAGTCGGAGAGAATGAGCGCGAGGCTCTTTTCGGCGTTTGACTTGCGGCGCAGCCGCGTCCAATTCAAAGCGAGATCGGCGACGTAGGCGATGCGCGAAGCTTCCGGCGCGTGACGCACGTCATTGAACTCGGCCGCGCCGCGACCCGGCGATTCTTCCTTGAAGGAAATCGCGCGCGTGAAGATGCGTCCGTCGACTTCGGGGAGCACGACATTCATCGCGAGATCGGCGCCGTTCGCGCCCCGCGCGGAGGCTTCCCACGCCTCGCGCGTGGAGGTCGCCAGCGCCACTTGCAAGACCGGCGCGTCGGCGCGGTCGAGCACGCCGCCCTTGTCGCGTCGCGCCGAAAAGGCGGTGGCGTTGAGGATGACGTCGGGCGCGCAAGCGTCGAGCGCTTGCGTGACGAAATCCTCGCTTTCGCGATCTTTCAGGCTCGCGACATAGATCGCTTCCACCGAGAAGCCGCGCTCCGAGAGCGCGTCGGCAAGCGCCACGATCGGCGCGACATCGTCGGCAAGATACATCGCGCGATAGAAGACGATCGTTGCGCGAAGCGCGCCCCCGTCGCGGCAGGCTGCCGCAAATCGCCCGGCGTTGGCGACGGAGACGCTCTCGCGCCATGGCGCCTCGCGGCCCGCAAGCGTCGAGGCGTAGCCAAGAAAGGCGCGAAGATTTTCCGGGCCGCCGTCCTGAAAGAAACGCCAAATTCGCTTCAGCGTCTCGGCGTCGAGCGTCGAGGCTTGCGCGAGGCGCGCATCGTCATGCGCGTCGCCGGGAACGATCGCGAGCGCGATGCCGCAATTGCGCGCCAGCGCTTCGAGTTGCTCGACGCCGTAAGCCCAATAATCCTTGCCGCCGAGCAGGCGCACGACGATCAGCTTCGCATGCCGCGCCACCGAGTCGAGATAAAGATCGACGGAGTAGGGGTGCTTCAATTGCGCGAGCGAGGCGCAACGCAGGCTCGGCAAACGCTCCGCGTCGCGCTCATGCAGCCGCGCGAGCAGGCGCAGTTCGGAGTCCGAGAAAGACAAAAACACGATCTCCGACGGCGTCTGCTCAAGGTCGATCGCCGCGCCGGCGTCGTCGAGACTATGAAGATCGCGGGGGAGGAGATGCATGGCGCGTCACGGCCGCGCCAGCAGGGCGATGACGGCGTCGCGGTCGAGGCCCTTTTCGCCGATGACGACGAGGCGGCTGGCGCGTGTCTCATCGGGCTTCCAGGCGCGATCGAAATGATGCTCGATGCGCGCGCCGACGCCCTGCACGAGCAGACGCATCGGCTTGCCGACGACTTCGACGAAGCCCTTTATGCGCAGCACGTCATGGGCGCGCGCCGCGTCCGCCAGCTTTGCGACAAATTCGGACGGATCGCCGATGGCCGGTAGGGCGACGACAAAACTGTCGAAGTCGTCATGATCGTGGTCGGGCTCTGCGTCATGATGCGACGGGCGATTGGCGAGATCGTCTTCCGCCGCGGCCGACAGACCAAGCAGGATGAGCGGGTCGACGCGGCCGTGGCGACCGCGCACGACTTTCGCCGCTTCGCGCGCGCCTTGCGCAAGTCGCGCCGCGACATCGCGCTCTTCATCGGCGTCGAGCAAATCGGTCTTATTGAGGATGACAAGATCGGCGCAGGCGAGCTGATCTTCGAAAACCTCTTCCAGCGGATTGTCGTGCTCGATCGTTTGCGTCTCTTCGCGCTCAAGCGCGATCGCGTCGAGATCGTCGGCGAAACGGCCTTCCGCAACCGCCCTGCCGTCGATGACGGCGATGACTCCGTCGACGGTGAGCCTGGAGCGGATCGCCGGCCAGTCGAAGGCTTTGACGAGCGGCTTCGGCAATGCGAGTCCCGAGGTTTCGATGATGATGTGATCGGGGCGCTTCTCATGCGCGAGCAACGCTTCGATCGCGGGAATGAAATCATCGGCGACGGTGCAGCAGAGGCAGCCATTGGCGAGTTCGACGATATTTTCTTCGGGGCAGTTCTCGACGCCGCAGGCGCGCAGGATTTCGCCGTCGACGCCGACGTCGCCGAATTCATTGATGATCAGCGCAAGGCGCCGGTCGCGGGCGTTTTCGAGCACATGGCGGATCAGCGTGGTTTTGCCTGCGCCGAGAAAGCCGGTGACGATGGTCGCCGGAATTTTCGCTTGCGCGCTCATGCGGCTTCCTGATCGCGCGAGAAAAAACGCCAGACAAGGCCGACAAGCGCGCCGGCGAGCGCCCAGCTGATTGCCTGCACGGCGAGCGACGAGGCGGCGAAACGGGCGGCGAGTTCCGCGGGGACCGCGCTGTCCGGCGTCGCGGGTTGCGGCGCAAAGAACTGCGGCAGGGCGATGAGCGCGACGCCGATGATCTTGCCCACCGTCGAGTCGAGCCGCAGCAGCGCATAGAGTCCGGCGCCTGTCGCGAGCGCGGTCGCGATCCACCAGAGCTGGCGGCCGGCGAGATCGGTCTCGGCCATGCCGGGAAGTTGCGGCGCGAGGCCGAGACTCGTCGCCAGCCCGGTCGCGGCGAAAGCGCCGGCGCCCCAGAGCGCGGCGCGTCGCGGCGCAATGGCGTCGCCCGAAGCAAGCATGGCGGCGAGCAGAATCAGCGCATAGCCGATGGAGACGGCGATGGTCGCGACGCTCGTCGCGGCCGTGCGCTGCAAGCCTTCGAATGCGGGCGCCGCGTCGGCGATCGACTCATGCGCGTGCTGCGCCGTCTCATAGACCTCGGCGGCGAGGATGAGCGGCGTCGTCGTGACATGTTGCAAGGCCGCGACCGCAAGCCCCGCGACGAGTCCGGCGATGAGGCCGGTCGACAGAACGCGCGCGATCACGCGTGTCGCAATTCTAATGGCAGGGGAAGGAGAGGGCGTGGCGCGTGTCATGCGCCGCGTCATGCACGCTCGCAGGATAGGCGAAGCCGGCGAGCCAGACGAGGCCGACGCCCAGGAACAGCGCGGCAAAGGCGGCTTTGAATGCTTCGGCTTTCGAAGGCGCAAGAGCGGCGGATTTGGCGAATGATTTGGCGTTCATATCGGTCTCCCTGCCGTCCCACCGGCGGCGATGCGATGCGAGTGGCGATTTGAAAGATCGCCGCGACGGCAGGTCTCCTGGCTCCCGGGTCCCAGGTCCGCGCCGCCTTCCCAAGCGTATCGCTCAGTGGCGGATGGCGCGGGCCTCGCCGGTTACAGTTGCGGGGGCAGCCGCGGATTTGTCTCTAAAGACGCGCCGCGTTCCCTCTTCGCCTCCTTGCGAAGGACCGTCGCGATTAGTCATATGCGCGCGTCATGCCGCCGTCAAACGGGTAAGGAGCGTGCGATGGCTTATCTCAGGGCGCCGCACAGCTTCGGGTCGCTTTGGATCATCGACTGGACGGCGGCGAGCATGGCGTCGCATTCGGGGCGGATCTGCACGTTCTTTCGCCTGATCGGCCCAAATTCCCCCTTGCCGCCGCCATGCGCGCGGATAACCACGGCGGCATAATCCGTTGCGAAGGCCGGGCAAACCTTGGTCAGTTTCTGCCATGCGGCGCCTTGGCCTTCGCCCCAATTCTTGGCGTCGGCGGAGGGACAGCGGACACGTTGGCTATAGGTGTCCAGCATGCATTCCTTCTGATCGGCGTTGTAGCGGTCGAACAGTTCGGACAACGTCGGATGATATTTGTTCGCGCCCCAAGAAGTCTGAAACAGTCCGGCTTCAGCGAATCCGCTGTCGAGAAGTTGGCGCTCATGTCTCGCCCGACACAATGTTTGCCGGACGACTCCCGCATGCCGAGCCCGATGAGAAGGACATAGGCATGGCGCAAGGTCTCAAGGCCGCCCTTGTCGTTGGCCATCCCATTCGCGCGGAAAATCTGATCGTACCAGCTCAGTGCGTCGGAATTGGCATCCGCTGCATTTGCCGCGGCCGAAACAACTTTCACGTCGGCGCGTTCCGGTTGGCACGCCGCTTTGGCGAATGACAGCGCGATCCCACGGATATACGCCTTGGGAGCCAACCCGCGATTTGCCCAATTGAACGAAGCGCATGTGGAGCCCGCGGCGCTTTCCGTAATCCGGTCGAGAGGGGATTTTTCTTGCGCGGCGACTTCTCCATGCGAAGTGAGAACAACAACGCCGACAATCGCAGCAATCCTAGCTTTCATTATGCACTCCTAAAATTGCTATTGCTAAAGCAGGCCAAACCTATTTGAAGGCTCCGACATGGGCAAGTTGGGCGGCTAGCTCTTGATAGGGGGCGGGAAATACGAATGCTGGAATCGCAAGACAAAGAGGAGGCGCGCCGCCATCGCCTCAAAATGGAGAAGCGCAAGGCCGTTCAGGACGCCGAAGTCGCCGGCAAGACGATTGCGCAAAAGGGCCTGCTGATGGTCCACACCGGGGCCGGCAAGGGCAAGTCCACGGCCGCCTTCGGGCTCGCGCTGCGCGCGCTCGGCCATGGCTGGAAAATC
The DNA here is from genome assembly GCA_963706255.1 of uncultured Alphaproteobacteria bacterium. GTDB lineage: Bacteria > Pseudomonadota > Alphaproteobacteria > Rhizobiales > Beijerinckiaceae > Methylocystis. Next base: position 102,102 of record CAVPMJ010000017.1, read on the forward strand.
GGCGTCGTGCAGTTCGGCAAGGGCGCCTGGCGCAGCGGCGAGCGCGACATGCTCGAAAAGTTCGGCCAAGAGTTCGGTCAGGTCTCCTGGCATACGCTCGGCGAGGGCTTCACCTGGGAGACGCAGGACCGCGCGCGAGACGAGGCGGCGGCGCGGCGCGCCTGGGAAAAGGCGCGCGAACTCATGGATGACCCCGACATCCGGCTGCTTGTGCTCGATGAATTGAATATTGCGTTACGCTACGAGCACCTGCCGCTCGACGAGGTGCTGAGCGCGCTTAACGCGCGGCGCGGCGATCTCAATGTCGTCGTGACGGGGCGCAACGCCAAGCCGGAGCTGATCGCTTGCGCCGATCTCGTGACCGAGATGACGCTGGTGAAGCATCATTTCGCCGCGGGCGTCAAAGCGCAGGAAGGCATAGAATTTTAGCGAAAGCGCGCAAAGGCGCGGGAAAAACCAAGGTGCGGGAAAAACGACTGCCAAAAAAGGAGGCCGACGCCCGAATTTGTCGGAAGCGTCGGCTCCTTCGTTGATCCGTGGAACTACCGCGAGATCGAACCCTACAGGAAAAACCGGAGGCCGCAGCCCCCGGCGAGTTGCTTGCAGGGGTAGTTTTTACTGAATCATCTTGGAAGTGCGGCCGACGCCCTCGCCTTCCATGCCACCGCGGTTGCCCGTGCCGTTCGTGCCTTCGGGCGAGATCCAGTCCGGAACCCACGTCAGAGCGACGACGACAAAAGCGACGAAGGCGGCGACCCAAAGCAGCATCTTGCCGACATCACCAGAGCTGTGAACGTTGACGGCCATTGCGTTTTCCCCCTGTTCTTGATTTTACGTGAATGCTTGCCGCATCGTGGTTAGCCTAGCTCGTTTTAGCGCGGATGGCAATGCGCTCATTTCGCGCCTTTGTAGCGACTCAAAACTGAAATTTTCAAGTTCAAAATCAATATGATAATATGCGACAACACGTCGCAGTCTTGGTAAATTTGCGCCGCAAAAAACGCAAGGGGCTCGCGTCGCTTTGCGCCGGTTTAGGCGAGCGCTTCAGCCGCCGCGCGCCGCATTCCAAAACGCTCGCTCCGCCGCGTTTTATAGAGCCCCTTGCCGCCCTGCGGCGCTTCGCCTATAAGCGCCGCCATCCCACAGGCGAAGGTTATACGGCGTCTGCCTTAAGACGTCGTTCCGGTGGCCGGCTTCCGGCCTCTTCACTTCCTTTCGCCGAGGCTCAACCGGAGAAAACGACAATGGCTCTTCCTGATTTCACCATGCGCGGCCTTCTCGAGGCCGGCGCGCATTTCGGCCACCAGTCGCACCGCTGGAACCCGAAAATGGCCCCCTTTATCTTCGGGGCCCGCAACAACATCCACATCATCGATCTCGCGCAGACGGTGCCGCTGCTGCATCATGCGCTGAAGACCGTTTCCGACACGGTCGCCAAGGGCGGCCGCGTGCTTTTTGTGGGCACCAAGCGCCAGGCGCAGGAGCAGATCGCCGACGCCGCCAAGCGCAGCGCGCAATATTACATCAACTCCCGTTGGTTAGGGGGCACGCTCACCAATTGGAAGACGATTTCGGGCTCCATCAATCGCCTGCGCAAGCTCGACGAAATGCTCTCCGCCGGCGCGTCCGGCATCACCAAGAAAGAGCGCCTGCTGCTCACCCGCGAGCGCGACAAGCTCGAGAAGGCGCTCGGCGGCATCAAGGACATGGGCGGCACGCCGGACCTCATCTTCGTGATCGACACGAATAAGGAACAGCTTGCGATCAAGGAGGCGAACCGCCTCAAGATTCCGGTCGTCGCCGTGCTCGACACCAATTGCGATCCGGACGGCGTGACGCATCCGATTCCCGGCAATGACGACGCCGGCCGCGCCATCGCGCTTTACTGCGATCTCATCGCCAAGGCGGCGATCGACGGCATCTCGCGCGGCCAGGGCGCGATGGGCGTCGATATTGGCGCGGCGGAGACGCCGGAAGTCGAGCCGGCGGTCGAAGCGGGCCCGGTGATCCGCGAAGATTTGCGCACGGCCGAGGAGATCGCCGCCAGCGCGGATGTGGAGGCGCCCGGCGAGGCATTCGAGCTTCTGTCGGCGCCGCGCGGCGCGCCGGACGATCTCGCCAAGCTCCACGGCGTCGGTCCGCAGCTCATCAAGAAGCTCAATGACGCCGGCGTCTATCACTATTGGCAGATCGCCGCGATGACGCCGGCCGACGTCGAAAAGCTCGATGCGGATTTGAAGCTCAACGGCCGCATCACGCGTGACGGCTGGATCGATCAGGCGAAGGCGCTGCTCTCCGCCTGATCCAATCGTCACATTTCGAATTCAAACCGTCGGGCGTCGGCTCTCCGACGCATGATTCCCCAAGGTGCGAAGCGGGTTTGGGAATCATGCGCGGACGAGAGTCCGGCGCCGTCGCAATATCTCTCCGAGAAGGAATTTCCCCATGGCTACGATCACCGCCGCCCTTGTGAAGGAACTGCGCGAGAGCACCGGCGCCGGCATGATGGATTGCAAGGCTGCGCTCACCCAGACCGACGGCGATTTCGAAGCGGCGGTCGACTGGCTGCGCAAGAAGGGCCTCTCCAAGGCGGCCAAGAAGGCCGACCGCGTCGCCGCCGAGGGCCTCGTTGCGGCGCTGACGGGCGATAAGCAGGGCGTCGTCGTCGAACTGAATTCCGAAACGGACTTCGTCGCCCGCAACGCCGATTTCCAGACGCTCGTGAAGAATGTCGCCGAAGTCGCGCTAAAGAGCGGCAAGACCGACGTCGCGGAGCTTGGCGCGCAGGCCTATCCCGGCGGCGGCACGGTTGCCGAAGCCGTCACCAACGCCATTGCGTCGATCGGCGAGAACCTGACGCTGCGGCGCGCCGCTTCGCTCGGCGTGAGCGAAGGCGTCGTCGGCCGCTATGTGCATTCGCAGGTCGTCGACGGACAGGGCAAGATCGCCGTGATCGTCGCGCTTGAATCAAAGGGCGACAAGGAAGTGCTTGCAGCGCTCGCGCGCCAGCTCGCGATGCACGTCGCCTCGGCCAATCCGCAGGCGCTCGACGCCTCCGGCCTCGATCCGGCGACGGTCGAGCGCGAGAAGAAGCTGCTGGCCGAGAAGAACGCCGGCAAGCCCGAGAATGTGCTTCAAAAGATCGTCGAGTCGGGCTTGAAGACCTACGCCAAGGAGGTCTGCCTGCTCGATCAGGTCTCGAACCATCCCGATCACAACGGCAAGACCGTCGCGCAGGCGGTGAAGGAGCTTGAGGGCAAGGCCGGCGCGCCGATCGCGATCAAGGGCTTCGTGCGCTATGCGCTCGGCGAAGGCATCGAGAAGCAGACGAGCGACTTCGCTGCGGAAGTAGCGGCGGCCGCGAAGGCGTAAGAGTTTTTACGCGTAGTCGAGCCGGGTTGGGGGTATAGGCGACTTTCTTCCGCTTTCACGCCTCGCTGCGCGGTTGCCCGCCGCGCTTCCTTCCCCGTCAAGGGGGGGGATTGCCGCCCTTCTTTCAACGCGGCGCAGGGCGCCGTCAGTTTTCGCACCCGCTTGCCGCCGCGCCACGCTGTTTTGTATGACAGGGTGTTGGCGCGATTCCGCGCGCCGCCTCAATGCCCGAAAGAGACCGCATGACCAGCGCCGCAGCCGGACAGAAATGGAAGCGCGTGGTCGTCAAACTGTCCGGGGAAGCCCTGCAAGGCGCTGCGCCGCATGGGCTGGACGCCGGAACGCTCGCCCGCATCGCCGCCGATCTCGCGGCCGCCGCCGCGGCGGGACATGAGATCGCGGTCGTCGTCGGCGGCGGCAATTTCTTTCGCGGCATCAAGGGCGCCGACAGCGGCATCGAGCGCGCGCGCGCCAATTCGATCGGCATGCTCGCCACCGTCATGAACGGGCTTGCGCTGGAGCAGGCGGTCGAAGGGCAGGGGCGCGCCGCGCGCTGTCTTTCCGCCGTGCCGATGCCGTCCGTTTGCGAATCCTTCTCGCGCCGCGCGGCGCTGCATCATCTCGCCAAGGGCCGCGTCGTCATCGCGGCGGGCGGCACCGGCAATCCCTTCTTCACCACGGACACGGGCGCCGTCTTGCGCGCCGCCGAACTCTCGGCCGACGCCGTGCTCAAAGCCACGCAGGTCGACGGCGTCTACACCGCCGATCCCAAGCGCGATCCGAGCGCGACGCGCTATGAGCGCCTCACCCATGACGAGGCCATCGCCAAAAATCTCGCCGTGATGGATACGGCGGCCTTCGCGCTTGCGCGCGAGAACAGGATTCCCATCATCGTCTTCTCCATCGCCGAGGCCGGCGCGATTGCGGCGGCGCTCGCCGGGCGCTCGCGCGCGACGCTGGTCGCGCCGTAACCGCGCCTTTCGCGCGAAGCCTAAAAACGTGTCATAAGTGGCGGCGCGCGCCGTGGCGCCGTCCGGGGGCTCAATTGCGTTCGCTCGTCGGCGGCGAGCGAGGGCCGCCGCGCGGGCTCCGACGGAAAGCGACCACGCTTGCCGCGAAAGCGTAAAAGACGCTTTTGCGACGCAGCGCGTGAAAGAATAAAAGACCGGCGCCTTTTCCGCGATTCCATGAAGCGCGGCGAGGCGTTTGGACATTGAAGACAGGTTGAGCACATCATGGCGGAAATTTTCGACCTTGCGGATTTGAAGCGCCGTATGCAGGGCGCGTTGGCGACGCTAAAGCACGAATTCGGCGGCCTTCGCACCGGCCGCGCCTCGACGAGCTTGCTCGAACCGGTTCACGTCGAGGCCTATGGGCAAAGCTCGCCGCTTAACCAAGTCGCGACGATCAGCGTGCCGGAGCCTCGGCTCATTTCGGTGCAGGTGTGGGACAAGGCGCTCGTCATCGCCGTCGACAAGGCGATCCGCGAGGCGAATCTCGGTCTTCAGCCGACAGTGGAAGGGCAGATCTTGCGCATCCGCATGCCGGAATTGAATGAGCAGCGCCGTAAGGAGCTCGTCAAGGTCGCGCATAAATACGCCGAGGAGGCGCGCGTCGCCGTGCGCCACGTGCGCCGCGACGGCCTCGACATCCTCAAGAAATTGCTCAAGGATCACGCGATCCCTGAGGACGACGAAAAGCGCCACGAGAACGAGGTGCAGAAGGCGACCGACGAGATGGTGAAGGAGATCGACGCCGCTCTCGCCGCCAAGGAAAAAGAAATCATGCAGGTGTAAAGGCCGCGGCGTCCGGGGAGGCGGCCTTTGCTATTCTCGTTCTGTTATCCTCGACCGGCGGCGATTCGGAACCCAAATATGGCGGGTAGCGACATTCTTGAGGCGGAGACGAACGCGCCGGGCGTCCGCGCGACGCCTCGCCATGTCGCGCTGATCATGGACGGCAACGGGCGGTGGGCGGCGGCGCGCGGCCTGCCGCGCTTCGAGGGCCATCGCCGCGGCGTCGAGGCGCTGCGCCGCGCCGTCCGGGCGGCGATCAAACTGAACATCGACTATCTCACCGTCTATTCTTTTTCGGCCGAAAATTGGTCGCGGCCGCGCGAGGAGGTCGAGAGCCTGCTCGGCCTGTTGCATCGCTTCATCCGCAACGATCTCGCCGAGCTGCACGCCAGCAATGTGCGGGTGCGCGTCATTGGCGCGCGCGCCGATCTCGCGCCCGACATTTCCGAACTGCTGCGCGAGGCGGAGCAGATGACGCAAGGCAATTCCGGTCTCACCCTGGTCGTCGCCTTCAACTACGGCGCAAGGCAGGAGATCGCCGCGGCCGCGCGCGCGCTCGCGGAAATGGTCGCGCAGGGGCGGCTCGCGCCGCAGGAGATCGACGCCGAAGCGATCGCGGCGCGGCTCGACACGGCCGACATTCCCGATCCAGATCTCATCATCCGCACGTCGGGCGAGCAGCGGCTGTCGAATTTCCTGCTGTGGCAGGCGGCCTACGCCGAATTTGTCTTCCTGCCGATCCTGTGGCCCGATTTCGACGAGGCCGCCTTCGCCGCCGCGATCGCCGAATATGCGCATCGCGACCGGCGTTTCGGCGGGGTTGAGGCGGCGGCGCGCAGCGCCAAGACCGCTTCGTGAAGGCGGAAGGAAAAGATCCGTTCGTGAGCGCGCCTGTCGAGGATCCCGCGAGCGCCAGCCAAAGCGCCGGCGGGCGGCTTCGCCGATCTCGGCCCGCGCGTCGCCTCGGCGGCGGCGCTCGTCGCCCTGGCGCTGGGCGCGCTCTATCTTGGCGGCGATGTTTTCGCGCTGTTCTGGCTCGCCGCCGCCTTCGCGGTGAACTGGGAGTGGCAGGGCCTTGTGGGCGGGGAGCGCCGAATCGCGCGGGTCGCCGCGGGCGGCGCCGCGGTCGCGGCGGCGGCCGCCTTCGGGCGCAACGCCATGCCGGGCATGGCGGCGCTCGACATCGCGCTGTTCGCTCTCGTCGTCGCGGCCCTCGCCGGGCCGGAGCGCCGTCTTTGGGCGGGCGCTGGAGTCATTTATGCGGGCGCGCTCGCCTTTTCGGTTTGCCTGTTGCGCGAGTCGCTCGATTTCGGAACGCTCGCCATCGCCTTTCTGTTCGCGGTCGTTTGGGGCACCGATATTTTCGCTTATTTCGGCGGCAGGCTGATCGGCGGCCCGAAATTATGGCCGCGCGTTTCCGCCGGCAAGACCTGGTCGGGGACGGTCACGGGCGTCGTTTCCGGCGCGGCGCTTGGCCTCGCCACGGCCTATTTGGGCGGCGGACCGCAACTCGCCGGTTGGCGGACCTTTCTCGTCGGCCTTCTCGCCGCCGCCGTCTCCCAGGCCGGCGATTTGTTTGAATCCTCGGTCAAGCGCCGGTTCGGCGTGAAGGATTCGAGCCATCTCATTCCCGGCCATGGCGGCGCCATGGACCGGCTCGACGGCTTCATCTTCGCCAGCGTATTCGCGGCGGCGTTGGGGCTCATGCGCGGCGATCCCTCAGTAGCCGCCGGCCTCTTCTTCTGGTAGGCGAAGGCGATGGTTTTAGGAAATGGACATTCTCACGCCCAAACCCGCCGCCCGCCGCGCCGCATCGTCCTGCTCGGGGCCACAGGCTCCATCGGCCGCTCGACCGTCGATCTTCTGGAGCGCGATCCCGAAGGCTTTTCTGTTTCCGCCGTCGCCGGCGGCCGCGACGTCGAGGCGCTGGCGCGCGTCGCCCGCCTCGTAAAGGCTGAATTCGCGGCGATCCGCGACGAGAGCGCCTATGGCGCCCTCAAAGAAGCGCTGGCCGGCACCAACACCCAGGTCGCCGCGGGGCGGGAGGCGGTGATCGAGGCCGCGCTGCGCGAAGCCGATCTCGTCGTCTCCGCCATTGTCGGCGCGGCGGGCGTCGAGCCGACTCACGCGGCGCTGGCGGCGGGCCGCGACGTAGCGCTCGCCAACAAGGAATGTCTGGTCTGCGCCGGCGTCCCCTTCATGCGCACGGCGCAGGAGGCCGGCGTGCGCCTGCTGCCCATGGACAGCGAGCACAACGCCATTTTTCAGGCGCTCGGCGGCGAGGATCCCGCCCGCATCGAGCGCATGATCGTCACCGCCTCCGGCGGGCCGTTCCGCACCTGGAGCAAGGAGCGCATCGCGCAGGCGAGCGTCGAGGAGGCGTTAAACCACCCCAATTGGGCGATGGGGCCGAAGATCACCGTCGACTCGGCCGGCATGATGAACAAGGGGCTGGAGCTCATCGAGGCGCACCATCTCTTTGGCGTGCCGGCGGAAAAGCTCGAGGTCGTCGTGCATCCGCAGTCGATCGTCCACGGCCTCGTCGCCTTTGCCGATGGCTCGGTGACGGCCGGGATGGCCGCCCCGGACATGCGCACCCCGATCGCTCATTGCCTGGGCTATCCCGATCGGCTGACGACGCCGACGCCGCGCCTGGATCTGGCGAAAATTGCCACGCTGACCTTTGAAGCGCCTGATTTTGAACGCTTTCCGGCATTGAAACTGGCGCTTGAGGCGCTTCGCGCGGGCGGCGGCCTGCCGACCGTCCTCAACGCCGCAAATGAGATCGCCGTCGAGGCTTTCCTCGACCGCCGCATTTCCTTCGACGGCATATGCCGCCATGTCGCCGACGCTTGCGAGGCCGCCCTGCGCGACGGCACGGCCAATGAGCCTTCCAGCATTGAGGATGCGCTGGCCGTTGACCATATTGTCAGAGAAAGGTCACGGACGGTCTTGGCCGGACGCGCGCCTTCGGGCATGTTAACGCTTCAGTAACCAAAGTCTCGCGCAGCGCCGGCAGGGCTTTGGGCGCGTATTACTTGAGCGTTCGGAGCGAAGAACTTGCTGGACCTCTTAACGAGTTTCGCGATCTACGTCGTGCCCTTCGTGATCGTGTTGACGCTTGTCGTCTTCGTTCACGAATTCGGGCATTTCATCGTGGCGCGCTGGTGCGGCGTGCAGGTCGACGCCTTCTCCATCGGCTTCGGCCCGGAGCTTTGGGCGCGCATCGACAAGCATGGCACGCGCTGGCGCATCGCCGCCATTCCGCTCGGCGGCTATGTCAAATTCCACGGCGACGCCAATGGCGCGAGCGCGCCGGATCCCGATGCGATCGACGCAATGCCGGACGCCGAGCGCGCCGTCACTTTCGCCGCCCAGGATGTCTGGAAGCGCGCGGCGATCGTCTTCGCCGGCCCCTTCGCCAATTTCGTTCTCGCCATCGCGATTTTCACCGTTCTGTTCGGCGCCTACGGCCGTATGGTGATCGCGCCGCGCATCGGCGCGCTTGACGAGGGCGGCGCCGGTCAGGCGGCGGGCTTCCAGCAAGGTGATTTGGTGGTCAGCATCGATGGCGTCGCCATCGACGCTTTCTCGAAGATGCAGGAGATCGTGGCGGGCTCCGCCGACCGCAAGCTGGTCTTCGTCGTGCGCCGCGCCGGTCAGGATGTGACCCTCACGGCGATTCCCGCTTGGCGCGAGGTGGATAGCGCAATCGGCAAGGTGCGCATCGGCAAGCTCGGGTTGAAGGCGAGCATGGCCCCCGGCGACGTACGCCAAGAGCATTTCGGGCCAGTGGAGGCGTTCGGACAGGCGGTGGGCGAGACGTGGTCCGTCGTCTACCGCACGGGCAAATATGTGGGCGGCCTGATCTCTGGCCGAGAAAGCGCCGATCAGCTTTCCGGGCCGATCGGGGTCGCGCAGGCGTCGGGGCAGATGGCCAAGGCGGCGTCGAAAGTCGGCATGGCGCCTTTCCTCAGTCTGATTGCGATTCTCTCCGTGTCGATCGGCCTCCTCAATCTCATGCCGGTGCCTCTGCTCGACGGCGGCCATTTGCTGTTTTTCGCGATCGAGGCGACGCGCGGCCGCGCGCTCAACGAGCGGGCGCAGGAATACGCCTTTCGCGTCGGCCTCGCCATGGTGTGCGCGCTGATGGTTTTCTCTACATACAACGACATCGCCCGCCTCGTTCACAAGCTGACGGGCGCCGGCTCTTAGGACGAGGCGCGATCGGCGGCGCGCTGGCGAATGGCGGCCGCCGGAGCGCGCGATTCTCGACGCAATTTCGACATGATCACGGTCGCGGCGGCCGCCCTTAACGATGCGCTGACCATGAATCGTGGCTTTAACGTCACGCCTTCGACAAATTGGCAAATCAACATTTATTCTGGATTTGCAGGGTCGGTTAAACCTTGTAGAAGGAATCGCCGGATTCCGGAGGGGCGCGTTTCGCCAACGCGCTTGAATGATGTTCGCGCCGCGCCCTGGGCGGCGATGTTGCGACGAGGACCAACATTACATGCACTCCATCAGCGGCATTTGGAAATCTTCGTCGTTCCTGATTGCGGTTTTCGCCGCCGTGTTGGCCTTTTCCGTTCCGGCCCTCGCCGCGCCGGACGTTAACCGCGTCGCCTTCGAGGGCAACAGCAAGGTCAAGACCGAGCAACTGCAGTCCGAAGTGCGCACGCGGGCCCGGACGCCGTTCAATCCGCAGCTCGCCGAGTCCGACGTCGCCCGCATCACCGAAATCTATCGCCGTTCCGGCCGCGCCGCGGCGAAGGTCGCCTACCGCACGGTGGAGCTGCCAAATGGCCGCGTCGATGTCGTCTTCAGCATCGTGGAAGGCGACAAAACCGGCGTGAAAGAGATCAAATTCATCGGCAACGAGGTCTATTCCACGCGTCGTCTCGTCGGCATGATGGAGACGACGGAGATGAACTTCCTGTCGTTCCTCAAGACGAGCGACGTGTATGATCCCGACCGCATCGCGTCGGATCTCGAACTCGTCCGCCGCTTCTATCTCAAGAACGGCTACGCCGATTTCCGCGTCATCAGCTCGGACGCGCAGTTCGATCCGACGCAGGCCGGCTACATCATCACCATCGTCGTTCATGAAGGCCCGCAGTATCGCGTGTCTTCGGTCGGCGTCGAATCGCATCTGCCGGACGTCGACGGCGCCGCGCTCAATGACGCGCTGCGCATTTCGCCCGGCGACGTCTATAACGGCGACGCGGTTGAGAAGACCGTTGAGGCGTTGACGCGCGAAATCGCGCGGAGAGGCTATGCTTTCACGCAGGCGCGCCCGCGCGGCGAGCGAAACCCGGCCGATCAGACGGTGGCGATCCGCTTCCTGCTCGAAGAGGGTCCGCGCGTCTATATCGAGCGCATCAATATTCGCGGCAACACCCGCACGCGCGACTATGTCATTCGCCGCGAGTTCGATATCGGCGAGGGCGACGCCTATAATCGCGTGCTGATCGACCGCGCAGAGCGCCGGCTCAATGGCCTCGGCTACTTCAAGAAGGTCAAGATCACGAACGAGCCGGGCTCATCGCCCGACCGCGTCGTGCTCAACGTCGACGTGGAAGATCAGCCGACCGGCAACTTCGGCGTCTCGGGCGGCTATTCGACCAATCAGGGCTTCATCGCCGAAGTGTCGGTGTCGGAAAGCAACTTCATGGGACGCGGCCAGGCCGTGCGTCTGTCGGTGCAGGCCGGCCAGATCGCGCGCGGCGTCACGTTCAGCTTCACCGAGCCCTATTTCCTCGACCAGCGCATCTCGGCGGGCTTCGACGTCTTCGCCCGCCGGCAGGACGCATACAACTACTCGATCTACAGCTCGACCTCGGTCGGCGGCACGGTGCGTTTCGGCGTGCCGATCACCGAGGAATTGAGCTTCTCGCCGCACTACTCGATCTATCAGACGACGATCTCGATCCCGAACGACCAGAAACGTCCCTATAACGACTGTCTGATCCCGGTTCTCGGCATCACGCCTGGCTTCAGCCCCTTCGCCCCGACTCCGAGCTTGTTCCTCAACTGCCAGACGAACGGCGAAGCGTCGCTCGCGATCAAGGAGTCGCAAGGCACGCTGCTGACCTCGCTCGTCGGCTACTCGCTGAACTACAACAGCATCGACAACTTCAAGAACCCCCATAACGGCTGGCTCGCCACCCTGTCGCAGGACGTGGCGGGTCTGGGCGGCGACACGCGCTACCTGCGCACGACCGGCGATATCCGCTACTTCCGCGAGATTCCCTATATCGACGACGTCGTCGGCATCGCGCGCCTGCAGGGCGGCGATCTGTCGACCTTCGGCGGCTACCGGCCGCGCATTCAGGACAACTTCAACCTCGGACCGAGCCTCGTTCGCGGCTTTGCGCCGGGCGGCATCGGCCCGCGCGACTCCAATATCCTGACGAGCTTCAACAACAACCGAGGCAACTCGCTGGGCGGCTCCAACTATGTCGGCGGCTCGCTCGAAGTGCAGTTTCCGATCTGGGGTCTGCCCAAGGATCTGGGCCTGCGGGGCGCGCTCTTCGCCGACGCCGGCACCTTGTGGAATTTCCAGGGACGAACGAACTTCGCGAATAATCTGGCGACGATTCCCGGCCTGACCTGTATCGGGGCGTATACGCCGCAGGCCGCGTTCGGCCAGGGCAACTGCGTGGTGCCGATCGCCAACGCGTTCAATCTTCGTTCGTCGGTCGGCGCCTCGGTGCTTTGGCAGTCGCCGATGGGCCCGATCCGCTTCGACTACGCGGTCGTGACCTCGAAGGCTTATGGCGACATCACCCAGAACTTCCGTTTCAGCGGCGGCACCAACTTCTGATGATTAACGACGCTCGTCGGGCGAGCCGCGCCCGGCGAGCGATTTTCGCCGCGACGAAGAGCGCCGCTCGGGCCAATCCGCCCGAGCATTCCGGTTTCAGCTCGCGCGCGACGCGGGAGCGCGCGACATGAGCGCCACAGCCTTCTTTCCTCTGGCGCGCCCGGCGCCGCTCGCGGAGATCGCCGAGGTAGCTGGCGCCGAAATCCGCGCTCCCAACTCCGTATCGGCGAAGACCGCTTCGCCGCCGATCGTCATCGGCGTCGCGCCGCTCGATTGGAGCAGGGCGGGCGATCTCTGCTTTTACGACAATCCGCGTTATCGACAGGCGCTCGCCGAATGTCGCGCCGCCGCCTGCTTCTTGCGCGCGCGCCATGTTCCGCTGCTGCCTGAGGCCGTCGTCGGACTCGTCGTCGATGATCCGCAACGCGCCATGACGCTGGCGATGGCGCATCTCTTTCCGGAGGCGCTTCGACCGGGCTCATTGTTCCATTCGCGCGGCGTTTCGCCGGGCGCGTCGGTCCATCCCGAGGCCCGTCTCGAGCCCGGCGTCGCCGTCGACCCCGGCGCCGTCATCGGACCAGGCGCCGAGATCGGCGCGGGGACCGTCATCGGGCCGCAGGCGGTCATTGGCCCCCATGTGCGCCTTGGGCGCGACTGCTCCGTCGGCGCGCAAGCGAGCGTCACTCATGCGCTTATCGGCGATCGCGTCATCATTCACGCCGGCGCGCGGCTGGGGCAGGACGGCTTCGGCTTCACGCCCACGCCGAAGGGCTATCTCAAGACGCCCCAGCTCGGCCGCGTGATCGTGCAGGACGACGTGGAGATCGGCGCGAACACGACGATCGATCGCGGCGCTTCGCGCGACACGATCATCGGCGAGGGCACGAAAATCGACAATCTCGTGCAAATCGCCCACAACGTGGTGATCGGCCGTTTCTGCGCCATCGTCGCGCAGGCGGGCGTCGCTGGCTCTTGCGAAATCGGCGATTTCGTCGCGCTCGGCGGCCAATCGGGCGTCGCCGGCCATTTGACGATCGGCGAGGGCGCGGCGATCGCCGCAAAGTCCGGGGTCATGCGCGACGTGCCGGCGGGCGCGCGCGTCGGCGGATCGCCCGCGCGGCCGTTGCGGCGGTATTTGCGCGGCGAGGCGCTGCTCGACCAACTCGCGCGCCGCGACAAGCCGACGTAAGACAGAGGCGAGGGCGCGCAAGACGCTCCGCCAGGGCATGATCCGAAAAGCGCCAAGCGGTTTGGGAAAGGATCACGCTCGAACAAAAACGCCGAGCGTGAGTCGCGATCCATGCCGACGCCGTCACGCTCAAAGGAGGAGGGGACCATGGCCGAGGCCGCCGCCGGCGCGACGCTGGAGAGCGCCGACATTATGGAGATCATGCGTTATCTGCCGCATCGCTATCCATTTCTGCTCATCGATCGCATCATCGACATCCGCGGCGATGAATCCTGCGTCGGCGTCAAGAACGTCACGATGAACGAACCGCAATTCCAAGGGCATTTCCCCGAGCGTCCGGTGATGCCGGGCGTGCTGCTGATCGAGGCGATGGCGCAGACGGCGGGCGTCATCGCCATGCGCGCGCAGGGCGAGGTTGAGCGTCCGCGGCTCGTCTATTTCGTGACGATCGACAACGCCAAATTCCGCAAGCCGGTGACGCCCGGCGATCGCGTCGAATTCCACATGACGAAGACCGCGCAGAAGCGCAACATCTGGTGGTATTCCGGTCGCGCCATGGTCGAGGGGGCGCTTGTCTGCGAGGCGCAGATCAGCGCGATGATGGGCGTGTGACCGCCGCCGCGGCAGGCGTGACAATGAACGCGACGCTTCATCCCTCTTGCGTCGTTGAGCCAGGCGCGCGCCTCGGCGAAGGCGTCGTCGTCGGCCCTTTCTGCCATATCGGCGCGGACGTCGAGATCGGCGCGGGTTCGCGGCTTACGTCGCATGTCGTCGTCGCGGGACGCACGCGCATCGGCGCGCGCGCGCGCATTTTTCCTTTCGCCGCCGTCGGTCTGCCTTCGCAAGATCTCAAAGCGGGCCTTGTCGAAGGCGCGCTCGCGATCGGCGAAGATTGCGTGATGCGCGAAGGCGTGACGATCAACGCCGGAGTCGGCGCCGGCACGCGCATCGGCGCGCGCTGCGCCTTTCTCGCCTATTCGCATGTCGCGCATGACTGCCGGCTCGGCGACGACGTCATATTGTCGAACCAGGTTCTGCTCGGCGGCCATGTCGAGATCGGCGACTGCGTCATGATCGGCGGCGCGACGGCCGTGCATCAAAATGTGCGGATCGGCGCGCATGCCTTCATCGGCGGCCTCGCGGGCGTCGAAGGCGACGTCGTTCCCTTCGCGCTTGCAGGCGGCAATCGCGCGCATCTTTTCGGCCTCAATCTCGTCGGTCTGCGCCGACGCGGCTTTTCGCCTGAGCGCATCGAGCGCCTGCGCGCCGCTTACCGCCTTCTGTTTGGCCGCGACGACGCGCGCGTGCTCAGCGAACGCGTCGAGGCGCTCGCGCGAGATTTCGAAGGCGACGCCGATGTCGCCGCAATCCTCGATTTTCTTCGCGCGCCGTCGACGCGTCCGCTTTGCGCGCCGCGCGCGCGCGGCGAAAGCGCGTGAAAGCGCCCCGCATTTTTCTTATCGCCGGCGAAGCCTCCGGCGATCTGCTCGGCGCGGCGTTGATGCGCGCGCTGCGCGCCGCGCGGCCGAATGTTTCTTTCGCTGGCGTCGGCGGCGAGGCGATGACGCGCGAAGGCCTCGTCTCGCTTTTTCCGCTTTCCGACATTGCGGTGATGGGACTCATACCGGTGCTGGCGCGCCTGCCGCGCCTTGTCGCGCGCATCGACGAGACGGCGCGCGCCGCCGTGGAGCAAGCGCCGGATTGTCTCGTCATCATCGACGCGCCGGACTTCACCCATCGCGTCGCGCGCCGCGTGCGCGCCGCGCAGCCGAATATGCCGATCGTCGATTACGTCAGTCCCACGATTTGGGCATGGCGGCCGGGCCGCGCGCGCGCGATGCGCGACTATGTCGATTGCGTATTGGCGCTGCTGCCTTTCGAGCCGGAAGCCCATGACCGATTCGGCGGCCCGCGTTGCGTCTATGTCGGTCATCCGCTGGTGGAGCGGCTGGACGAACTCGCGCCTAATCCTCCGCTCGAAGGGGAGGGGAGAACCGCGAAAGCGATTCGGGGCGGGGCGCCGCCATCAAGCTCTCAAAGGACTCGGCCGCTTCTTCTCGTTCTCCCCGGCTCGCGGCTTGCCGAAGTGCAGCGCATGACGCCGCTCTATGGCGAGGCGCTGGCCCTCATTCTGCGCGAACATCCCGAGCTCGACATCGCCATTCCCGTCGCGCCGAATATGGAGGCGGCGTTGCGGCGCGAGTTGCGCGGCTGGCCGCGCGAACCGCGGCTCTTAAGCCAGGAAGAAAAATTCTCGGCCTTTCACAAGGCGCGCGCGGCGCTCGTCACCTCGGGCGCCGCGACGCTCGAACTCGCCCTCGCCGGCGTTCCGATGGCGGTCGCCTACAAAGTCTCGAAGGCTGAATTGCTGTTGCGCTTTCTCGTCACTGTCGATTCCATCGTGCTGCCCAATCTCGTCATCGGCGAAAATATCGTTCCCGAATTTTTGCAGGAGCGCGCGACGCCGCGCGCGCTCGCGGACGCAATCTTGCCGCTTCTCGTTGAAGGCCCGCGCGCAAAGCGCAGCTCGCCGCCTTCGCGCGTGTGCGCGCGCGGCTTCTCGAAGCCGGCCGCAACCCGAGCGCGCGCGCGGCGGAAATCGTGTTGGAATATGCGCGGCGCCGACGCCCTCTCTGAGAGCGAGAGGGTCGGTCCGAAGGACCGACGTGAGAGAGAGATGTGCGCCTTTATAAATCCAGATTTCTCTATGTTGGCGATCTCGCCTTCTTTGTGAGTTGGCGCACGCCTTGTTCCGGCCTTTTCCGCTTGTATCTTTTTGCGCCGCACCCATAATCGGCGCACACTCCCTCATGCGGCGCGAATATTGTCAATCGCGTCGCGCATTAGCGAAAGGGCGACGTTTTGTCCCAACCCGTGCGGAAGTATTACCTCACCCGCAAGTCCCTCGTCGCGCTCATCGCCGCAAATGATGCGGATCGGGACAACGGGCTAAAACGCGCGCTCGGCTGGGCGTCGCTGCTGGCGCTCGGCATCGGCGGCATCATCGGCGCGGGCATTTTCGTGCTCACCGGCACGGCCGCCGCAAAATTCGCGGGGCCGGGGGTGATGGTTTCCTTCCTGCTGTCGGGCGTCGCCTGCGCCTTCGTCGCGCTATGCTACGCTGAGCTTGCCGCGCTCATTCCCGTTGCGGGCAGCACCTACACCTATACTTATGTCACGCTCGGCGAGATTTTCGCCTGGGTCATCGGCTGGAACCTCGTGTTGGAATATGCGGCGGGCGCCGCGACCGTCGCGGTCGGCTGGGCTGGCTATTTCAATCGCGCAATGCAGGGATTTGGGATCAACATACCGCCGCAATTCACCACCGCCTATTTCGCCGATCCAACCGCGCATGGCGCGGCGCCAGACGCCGTGCATGGATTGTTCAACATTCCGGCGGCGGCGATCATTCTCATCCTCACCGCGATCCTCGTGCGCGGCACGACGGAATCCTCGCTCGTCAACAACATCATCGTCGCGATCAAGGTCACCGTCGTGCTGATCGTGATCTTTTTCGGCGCGGCGGCGGTGAACAGCGCCAATTGGACGCCGCTGATCCCCGAGAATACCGGCGAATTCGGCATCTACGGCTGGAGCGGCGTGGTGCGCGGCGCCTCGGTCGTGTTCTTCGCCTATATCGGCTTCGACGCAGTCTCGACCGCCGCGCAGGAGGCGCATACGCCGCAGCGCGACGTGCCAATCGGCATTTTAGGCTCGCTCGTCATCTGCACGGTTCTTTACATCGCCGTCGCGGCGGTCGCGACGGGCGTGGTGAATTACAAGGAGCTTGGCGTGCCGGATCCGATCGCATTGGCGATGGACCGAACCGGCGTCGCCTGGATTTCATGGGTCGTGAAATTCGGCGCCATCGCTGGGCTGACGACGGCGATACTCGTGCTGCTGTTTGGCCAGACGCGGGTCTTCTACGCCATGGCGCAGGACGGTTTGCTGCCGCCGATTTTCGCCAAGCTGCATCCAGACTTTCGCACGCCGGCTGTGAGCCAGATCATGATCGGCGTATTGGTCGCGATCGCGGCGGGGCTGCTGCCGATCGACATTCTCGGCGAGATGGTGAGCATCGGCACGCTCGCCGCCTTCGCGCTCGTGTGCATCGCGGTGCTGCATCTGCGCCGTTCGCATCCAGAGATGCATCGACCGTTTCGCGCGCCCGGCATTCCGCTGATGCCGATACTCGGCGTCGGCTCATGTCTCGCGCTGATGATCGCGCTGCCGCTCGACACTTGGCTGCGGCTCCTCATTTGGACTGGGATCGGACTCGCGATCTATATGTTCTACGGCGCCAAGCACGCCAAGCGCCATCATTGACGCCCGCCTTGACGCCATTGCGAAGGCGATTGTTCGTGGTTGCGACGGCGCTTCCGATCGCTTCGTAAAGCGAAGCGTCGGGATGATCTTTGGGAGCAGTCGAGCGAGGTTCGTGTCGCATGAGCGCGCCGGCGATCGTCTGGTTTCGCAACGATCTGCGCCTCGCCGACAATCCGGCGTTGACGGCGGCGGCGCGAACCGGCGCGCCGCTCGTCGCGCTCTATATTCTCGACGACGAAAGCGCCGGCCAGTGGCGCATGGGCGCCGCAGCGCGATGGTGGCTGCATCACTCGCTCGCTTCGCTATCGCAAAGCCTGGCGCAGCGGGGCGTGACGCTTACGCTGCGCCGCGGGCGCGCGCAATATGTCTTCGAACAGGTCGTCGCCGAAACGGGCGCGGACGCCGCTTTCTGGAACAGGCTTTATGAGCCCTGGGCGATGCGACGTGACGAAGAAATCATATCGCAACTGCGGGACGACGGCGTCCAAACTCATTGCTTCAATGAGTCATTGCTGTTCGAGCCCGAGAAGTTGCGAAACAAACAGGGCGAAGCTTTTCGCGTTTTCACGCCTTTCTGGCGCGCTTGTCTCGCCGCGCCGCCGCCGGACGCGCCTTTGCCGGCGCCGCAAAGCTTGCGCGCCGCGCCGCTTCCGCCCGACAGCGACGACCTCGACGCCTGGCGTCTTCTGCCGCAAAATCCGGACTGGGCCGGCGGCATGCGTAAGGCATGGCTGGTCGGAGAGACGGCGGCGCGCGCCGAACTTGCCGATTTCGCGCGCAATCACATCGGCGACTACAAGGTCGAGCGCGACTTCATGGGACGCGTCGGCGTGTCGCGCCTTTCGCCGCATCTGCATTTTGGCGAAATTTCCCCGCGCGACGTCTGGCATGCGATTACGGAGCCCGCGAGCATCGGCGGCGCGGCCTATTTGCGCGAACTTGGCTGGCGCGAATTCTGCCATCATCTGCTCGTCGCCCATTGGGATATGCCCGATCGCGCATTGGACAAAAGCTTCGAGCGATTTCCCTATCGCGACGACGCCGAGGCGCTCGAAGCGTGGCGAAAGGGCGAGACCGGTTATCCGCTCGTCGACGCCGCGATGCGCGAATTGTGGATCACAGGATGGATGCACAATCGCGCGCGCCTCGTTTCCGCGAGCTTCCTGATCAAACATTTGCTCATTGATTGGCGCGAAGGCGAGCGCTGGTTCTGGGACACGCTGGTCGACGCCGATCTCGCCAACAACAGCGCCAATTGGCAATGGGTCGCGGGCTGCGGCGCCGACGCGGCGCCCTATTTTCGCATCTTCAATCCGGCGCTGCAGGGCGAGAAATTCGACCCCGACGGCGCCTATGTGCGCCGTTACGTTCCCGAACTCGCCGCGCTCGACGCGCGCTACATCCATCGCCCCTGGGAAGCGCCGGAACAGGCGCTGCGCGCGGCCGGCGTGCGTCTGGGCGAGACCTATCCGCGCCCGATCGTCGATCATGCGACGGCGCGCAAGCGCGCGCTGGCGGCCTATGCGGAGATGCGAGGCGAATAGGCCTCGCCCTCATGCTGAGGAGCGCCCGAAGGGCGCGTCTCGAAGCACGAGGGTGAGGGAAAGCACGTGAACGGCTTTCCTCGTCCTTCGAGACGGCCTCTACGAGGCCTCCTCAGGGTGAGGAAACCCCTCGAAGATCGCTGGGGCACGCCGCGCGGATCTCTCGCCAATGTCCTCAGAACCCGCTAAAGCCTGCCCCATGCCCCCCGACATCCGTCCCTTTGACGAAATCCGCATGTTGTTCGCCAATATGCCGGCGCCATGCGAACGAAGCCTCGCCGCGGTGCGCGCGCGCGACGGCGAACTCACCAAGCCGCCGGGCGCGTTGGGGAGGCTTGAGGAAATCGTCGAATGGCTCGCGGCCTGGCAGGGTAGGGAGCAACCCGCGATCGAGCGCCCTCTCGTCGCCGTCTTCGCCGCCAATCACGGCGTCGTCGCGCAGGGCGTCTCGGCCTTCCCGGCGAGCGTCACGCAGCAGATGGTGGCGAATTTTACGAGCGGCGGCGCGGCGATCAATCAGATCTGCAAGACATATGGGATCGGCCTCAAAGTCTACGAGCTTGCGCTCGAACGCGCGACTGAGGACTTCACGCAAGCGCCGGCGATGGACGAGCGCGAGGCCGCGGCGACCTTCGCATATGGAATGGAGGCCATCGATGGCGGCGTCGATCTCCTCGCGCCGGGCGAGATGGGCATTGGCAACACGACAAGCGCGGCGGCGATCTACGCGGCGCTCTACGGCGGGCCGGCCTCGCGCTGGACTGGCCGTGGAACTGGCGTCGACGATGACGGTCTCGCGCGCAAGAACGCCGCCATCGACGCGGCGCTGGCGTTGCACGGGCCGCATCTTACCGATCCTCTCGAAATCCTGCGCCGGCTCGGAGGACGCGAGATCGCCGCGATGATGGGCGCGATCACGGCCGCGCGGCTGAACCGCATTCCGGTCGTGCTTGACGGCTATGTCGCTTGCGCCGCTGCGGCGCTGCTGCACGCCATGGCGCCCGAAGCGATCGCTCATTGCGTGGCCGGCCATGCCTCGGCGGAAGGGGCGCATCGGGATATATTGACGCGGCTTGGGAAAAGGCCGCTGCTGGATCTCGACATGCGGCTCGGGGAGGGCTCTGGCGCGGCTCTTGCGATCGGCCTCATCAAGGCCGCGCTTGCCTGCCATCGCGACATGGCGACCTTCGCGAGCGCCGGCGTCGCGGAAAAATCAGCATAATTGACGCAAAGTCGCGGCATGGCGGCCGTCTTTAAAAAAGCGTCACATCGGCATGCGCATTGAAATAGAAACGCGAGCCGCCGCCAAAGCGGGAGACAGGAGCGCGACAGCATGAACTATCCGCCGATTATCTTGATGGCCGCGCTTGCGGTCGCGCTGCTCTATCATCTCAGCCAGTTCGCCGGACCGCGTCGGCTGCTCCATGCCGCCTACGCCGCGACCGCGGCGGGGCTGATCTACATTCTGGGGTCCGCCGCCTTCGGCTGGCGGGCCGGCGCGGAGCCGGCGCTGCTCTGGGCCTATGTCGGGCTTTTCGCGCTTGTCGGCGTCTATGCCGCGCGGCGTCGGGCGCAGTTCGGCGCCATTGGCCTGCCCTGGCTTTCCGCGTTGGTCCAGCAAGGCGTCATGGCCTATATGTTCGCGCCGGATTCGTTCCGAAAGCCGCCTGTCACCTTCCTCCTGCTGATCTATTTCGCGCTGGAGGTCGTCGTCTGGCTGCGCGGACGCGAGGAGGAGCCGGACGCGCCTGCCGTTGCGGATTTAGAGTCGCGGCCGCCGCTGTTTCCGCCCAAGCGTCGACGCGGCTTGACTGAGGTCGCGCTTGCGGCCGTGTCGGCGGCGATCGTCTATCTCCTGTTCGTCGGGCCGCGCGGGCCAGTTGTTGCGCCGGAAGCGGCGACGACGGAGCAGGCGGCGGATTCGCAGATCGAGCAGACCGCCGCGAGCGAGGAGTCCGCGCCCGCGCAAGAGCCGGTCGCTGAGGCCAAACCCGCCGAGACCGAGGCCAAGCAGGCGGAGGCGGAAGCCAAGACGCCGGATTCCGCCCCGAAAATCGCGGCGACAGAGCTCGACGCCAGCGCCGGCGCACAATCGGCGGCCGCGAAAGCGAGCCAGGCTTATGCGGCCCGCGCCGGCGACACGTTCAAGTCCATCGCCAAGCGCATCTATGGAACGCCGGAAAAATGGCGCGCCATCGCCGATGTCAATCCCGACGTGAAGTCGAAAAAGTTGCGGGCGGGTCAGCTCATCAAGTTGCCGTCGCCGCCGACGCGCTGATCATATCGCGTTCGGTCATCACGAAATCGAGCCGCTGGTCATGCGGTTCGACCGGCACATGATCGGCTTCCTGACAGGAATAAGCGACGCCGATGGCGATGACGCGCTTCCTGACGCGCAATTCTTCAAGCGTCGCGTCATAGATGCCGCCGCCATAGCCGAGCCGGAATCCGCGCCGGTCGAAGGCGGCGAGCGGCGAAAAGACGATGTCGGGATCATAGAGCGGCTTGTCGTCGACGGGCTCGGAGAGGCCGAAGGGCCCCTTGACGAGGTCGTCGCCCGGCGTAAAGGCGCGGAAGACGAGCGGATGACGAACCTTGTGCATCACGGGCAGCGTGACGCGATAGCCATTGGCGGCGAGCGCGTCGATGAGCGGGCGCGTGTTGAGTTCGCTGCGAATCGGCCAATAGACTGAGACGACCGGGGCGTCGACGCGCGCGTCTTTCGCAATCGTCTCGACAAGCGCAAGGCCGCGCGCAGCGACCGAGGCGGCGGCCTCATGCGCCTCCTGCGGCGTCACGAGATCGCGGCGCGCCAGCGAACGCCGGCGCAAATCGGCCTTCAAATCGCTCATGCTGGAGAAATAACAGGGAAGTGGGGTGCGGGCCACAAGAGCCGTGGGACATCGATCCCGGGAACCTACAACGTAGGTGGGCGCCGTGTGATCAAGCCCACGGGCGAGACCAGGGACAGCTCCCATAAGGATCGATAAGGCCCCGGGGAATAATAGTCCTGCACGAACCCCGCAGCGCCGCCCCGCCAATGTAGCGCCGCGCGGGCGCGGGCGCCAGTGGCTGCTATGCGAACTCCAGCGCCGAGGGGCTATTTGCTGATGCGGCGTCCTCGACCAGGACGCGTTCGATCCGTGTCAAAGTAAACAGGCCGAAGGGCGCGCAGCGGGCGGCGTTCGACAAGCTTCATTTCGGGATGCCGGTCGATCCAGTCGCCGATGATCGACCAGGGGAATTGCGGCCGCCAGCCGAGTTTGGGCGCCATATGGCGGTCGAGCCAGGCTTCGAACAGCGCGATCGCGTCGTCCTTGCCGCTCACATGATTGACGAGCACGATCTCGCCGCCCGGCCGAAGCACGCGCGCAAGCTCGTCGAGCATCGCCTCCGGCTCCGGAACGACCGTGAGCACATAGGGCGCGACGATGCAGGCGAAGGTCGCGTCGGCGAAGGCCATCCGCGTGGCGTCCATCTTCAAAAGGCCGGCGATATTATCGAGACGCTCGCGGCGCACGCGTTGCGCGGCGCGGCGCAGCATCGGCTCCGAAAGATCGACGCCAAAGACTTGGGCCTTGCGATCGAAGAGAGGCAGTTCGAGCCCCGTGCCGACGCCGACGTCGAGAATGGGGCCGCGCGCCTTCGAGGCGGCCGCCGCGGCGGCGCGCCGGCCGGGCTTCAACAGCGTCGCGAAGGTCAAATCATAGATCGGCGCCCAGCGCGCATAAGCGGCTTCGACATCGCAATTGTCGAGCGCATCGACGTCGCGGAAATAGTTTCTTGCTTCGCTCATCAAGGCGCCCTTCGCGCATGTGCGGCTCGCTGCGGCGACGCCTTAGCTGCAATCGTCATTCCGGCCGGCTCGACGGCGGCGATGAAGCCGCCCCCCAGCACGCGCGCCTCATCGCCTTCGCCGTCATAGAAGACGCAGGCCTGTCCCGGCGACACGCCGAATTCGCTCGCCGCGAAGACGACGGAGGCGGCGCCGTTCTCGCCGGCGATCAGCCGGGCCGGCGCCGGAGGACGGGTCGAGCGCACGCGCGCCGTTATGTCGATGCCGCCGGGCGGCAACGCCGATAACGCGCCGTCGCCGATCCAGTTCACGTCGCGCAGCTTCACGGCGCGCGTCTCCAGCGCTTCGCGCGGACCGACGACGACCTGCGCTTTCGCGGCGTCGAGGCGCAGAACGAACAGCGGTTCGGCGTCGCGCCCGGCGACGGCGGCGCCGAGGCCAAGCCCGCGCCGCTGGCCGATCGTATAGTGAATGACGCCGGCGTGGCGCCCGAGCACGCGGCCGTCGATATGCACGATGTCGCCGGGCACGACCGCCTCGGGCGCAAGCCGCTCGACGACATCGGTGTAGCGGCCGCTCGGCACGAAGCAGATATCCTGGCTGTCGGCCTTGTCGGCGACCTCGAGCCCATAGCGGCGCGCCATTTCGCGCACTTCGTCCTTCCTATAATCGCCAAGCGGAAAGCGCAGCATCCGCATTTGTTCGCGTGTCGTGGCGAAGAGAAAATAGCTCTGGTCGCGCGCGGCGTCCTTGGCGCGATAGAGCGCGCGTCCGCCAAAACCGTCGTCGCGCGCGGAGATATAGTGGCCCGTTGCGAGCGCATGGGCGCCGAGATCCTTCGCGGTCTCCATGAGATCGGCGAATTTGATGAATTGGTTGCAGGCTACGCAAGGCACGGGCGTTTCGCCGCTGGCGTAGCTCGCGGCGAATTGGTCGATCACTTTTTCCCTAAAACGGCTCTCGTAGTCGAGGACGAAATGCGGAATGCCGAGCCGGGCCGCGACCTGTCGCGCGTCGTGAATGTCATGGCCGGCGCAGCAGGCGCCCTTGCGGTGCGTCGCCTCGCCATGGTCATAGAGCTGCATGGTCACGCCAATGACGTCATAGCCCTGTTCCTTGAGGAGGGCGGCGACGACGCTCGAATCGACGCCGCCCGACATTGCGACCACGACGCGCGTTTCGCGCGGCGAAGAAGGCGGGAACGCATGATCCGATACGCTATTCGTCATAATCAGGCGACGCCTATCAACTATGCAAAGGCCGAGATGGGTGGAGGCGCAACCACGCGCCCGGCCCGCCGCGCATCGGAGAGGCCGACTGCCATCATTTAGAGCATTACCTGTAAGAGAAGCAATCTTATCGGCCGGTCCGCCGAAAAAGACGCCATTTTCACGTCATATTGTTCGAGACCGCCATCGCTGCTATGACGCCGCGGCGTTCTGGGGCGCGGGGGCGATTTCGATGGCGGCGATGAAACTGCTGGCGGGCAACTCGAACCGGCCGCTGGCCGAGGCGATTGCGGCCCATCTCGGGATACCGCTCTGCCGCGCCCAAGTCCGGCGTTTCGCCGATCAGGAAATATGGGTCGAAATATTGGAGAATGTTCGCGGGCAGGACACGTTCGTGGTTCAGTCCACGTCCGCGCCGGCCAACGATCATCTGATGGAGCTCTTAATCATGATCGACGCCTTGCGCCGCGCCTCCGCGCGCCGCATCACGGCGGTCATCCCCTATTTCGGCTATGCGCGGCAGGACCGCAAGCAAGGGCCGCGCACGCCGATCTCGGCCAAGCTCGTCAGCAATCTCATCACCCGCGCCGGCGCCGACCGGGTGCTCACTGTCGACCTCCACGCCGGACAGGTCCAGGGGTTCTTCGACATCCCGACCGACAATCTCTTCGCCGCGCCGGTCATTGTGGCGGACATCAAGTCGCACCTCGAACTCAAGAACGTCATGGTCGTTTCGCCGGACGTCGGCGGCGTGGTGCGCGCGCGGGCGCTCGCCAAGCGCATCGACGCGCCGCTCGCCATCGTCGATAAGCGCCGCGAGCGCGCCGGCGAGTCGGAAGTGATGAACATCATCGGCGACGTGAATGGCCACAACTGCATCCTCATCGACGACATCGTCGATTCCGGCGGCACGCTGTGCAACGCCGCCGACGCGCTGCTCGCGGCCGGCGCCGGCTCGGTATACGCTTACATCACCCACGGCGTGCTGTCCGGCGCCGCCGCCGAGCGCATCGCCGTCTCCAAGCTCAAGGAACTCGTCATCACCGACACGATCCGCCCGTCGCCGGCGGTCGAATCCGCGCAGAACATCCGCGTCATTCCGATCGGCCATCTGATCGGCGAAGCCATCGCGCGCACGGCGAAGGAAGAAAGCGTGTCGAGCCTGTTTGATTGATTTGAATCAATTTCTGTCGGTGCAGAAACCCGCTCGCAGCACGGTGATGGAAGCCCCAGCGAAGCCAAAAGTGGTCGTTACGATACTCGCCTTGAGATAGACCCCAAATAGCATCGGCCCCAGGCCTTCCGCCGGCGCCCCGTCGAGGACCGGAAAAATCGCCATCAACGCAAACAAACTCGAATTGGTGAAGGCGCCGACGACCATCGCCCAGCTAATCAGCGGGGCGAGCGGAACGCGCGCGCCGTAGAAGCCGAGCAGAAGCGCGCTCATCAAAAGAAAGTCGATATGGGCTTGCAGGACCCGCGTGAATTTTCCGGCAAAGATCGCCATAATCAGCGGCGCTTCCATTTTCAGCCCAACGAGACACCACGCCAGAACAAGCGCGACGATAATCCAAAGGGCGGCGCCCCTGAGAAGAATGATGTTCGTCTTTTGGGCCGATTGCGCGCTTTCCGTCATCACGACATCCTCGGTTCGTCTCGGCGGATCGCCGGAAGCTCGATAAATGCCGCGTTCAGCAAGAAAGCGCTTGACCGGGACGGCTGAAAAACTTGTCTGAAACGGATGCCGTCGACTGCGGTTCGAAGGGAATTATCCGATGACGAAGGCGCAGACCCTTTCGACTGAGCAAGCGACGCCAAGTCGCCGCCGCGAATGGCTATGCGAGGTGATCGGACGCGAATACGCCCGCGTCGATGTGCGTCCTACTTCCGGCGCAGCGCCTGTTCAACGAAATGACGATATATGCCGGGGAGGATGTTCGACTCTCTACGATCCGCTCGAACGCCATCCTTATAGAAAGGCCGAAGCAGCCGTCGCTGCCCGACAGCCAGGACGTTTATCTCGCCGCCGTGCTGCTTTCAGGCGAATATTTTCTGGAGCAGGACGGACGCCAAGTCTCGTTGCGTCCCGGCGACATGACCATTTACGACGCGACGCGGCCGCACAAAATCTACTGCCCGGAAAAATTCTCCAAGCTGATTGTCTCTCTGCCGCGCGCGACAATGCGCGCGCGTTCGCCGGGCATAGACCGCTGCGCGGCGTTGCAAATCGCCGGCGCTGCGGGAGTCGGCGCGATGGCTGTGTCTTATATCCGGTCCTTTGCGGCCCATGCGGGCGAATTGACCGACAAATCCTTCGCTGCGATGGCCGATCATTGCGCCGATTTGGTCGCATTGTCCCTGTCGGAACCGAACGAATATCACCAAGCAAACCGAGGCCGGGAGGCCACGCTGCGGCGGGTGAAGCGGTTCATTGACAGCCGCCTCGGCGATCCGCGGCTCGATCCTGCGATGGCGGCGCGGACGCTGGGTCTCTCGTCGCGCTATCTCAATTCGCTTTTCGAGGCCGAGGGGTTATCGCTCATGCGCTATGTGTGGGCGAGGCGTCTGGAGAATTGCCGCCGCGACCTCTGCTCCGACGCTTGCGCGCCGATCGGCGAGATTGCCTATCGCTGGGGGTTCAGCGATCTCTCGCATTTCAGCCGGGCGTTCCGTCGACGGTTTGGACAATCAGCGCGCGAGGCGCGCGCAGAGCAGATAGCCATTTCTTCCGCCTCGCTTTTGCATTGCTTCGAGCGGGCATAGGCGCATTCTCAGGCGGCGGTCTTGCCCGAGCCGGCGTCGAATGTAAGAAGGCCGGGTGTCTGCGAATATTTCTTCCATGCTCGAGCCCGTTCCCGCCCGCTTCAATCTCGCGCGCTATTGCCTCGCCGAGAACGCCCGGCTGCGGCCGGACGCCACGGCGCTCACCGTCGTCGGCGACGCGAGCGCGCAGCGCTGGACCCACGCCGAACTCGATCTGAAAGTGCGGCGTCTGGCCGCCGGTCTGCGGTCGCTCGGCCTGCCGGCGGGCGCGCGCGTGATGATCCGCATGGGCAATGAAGCCAACGCCGCGCTCGCCTATTTCGCGACCATCGCCGCGGGCTATGTGGCGCTGCTCGCTTCCTCGCAGCTCACCTTCGAGGAAGCGGATTTCCTACTGCGCGATTGCGGCGCGTCGGCGCTTGCGCTCGGCGCCGCTTTCGAGGACGAGGCGCATGGCGGCGACGTTATCGTGCTGCGCGGCGCCGATCTTCAACGCCTCGCCGAGAGCGACCCGCTCGACGATTACGTGGACACCGCCGCGAACGATCCAGCCTATCTCGTCTACACTTCCGGCACGACGAGCCGGCCCAAGGGCGTGCTGCACGCCCATCGCGCCGCCTGGGGGCGCCGGCCGATGCGCGCCGCATTGGACCGGTCTCGCGCCCGGCGACGTGATGCTGCATGCCGGCGCGATCAACTGGACCTATACGCTCGGCGTCGGGATCGTCGATCCGTTGTCGGCGGGCGGCTCGGCGGTGCTCTATAACGGCCATCCCGACCCCGCCGTCTGGCCGCGGCTGATCGAAACGCGCCGCGCGACGATTTTCGCCGCCGTGCCCGGCGTCTTTCGGCAGATTCTCAAATATGGCGCGCCCGAGACCGCCGATCTCTCGAGCCTGCGCCATGCGCTCTCCGCCGGCGCGGCGCTGCCGCCGAGCCTTCTCGCCGAATGGCGCGCGCGCACGGGCAGGGAGATTTTCGAAGCCTTCGGCATGAGCGAAATTTCGACCTTCGTCTCCAGCGGGCCGACAACGCCAGCGCGGCCGGATTCGCCGGGTCGGCCGCAGCCGGGCAGGGCGGTCGCGGCGTTGCCTCAGGAGGGCGGCGAGACGCCGTTGCCGCCCGGCGAGACCGGGTTGCTCGCCGTGCGCCGCGATGATCCCGGCATGATGCTCGGCTATTGGAACCGCCCCGAAGAAGAACGCGAGGCGTTTCGCGGCGACTGGTTCGTCTCCGGCGATCTCGTCGAGTTCGACGCCGACGGCTACATGTGGCGCCACGGCCGGGCCGACGAGGTGATGAACGCCGGCGGCTATCGCGTCTCGCCTGCGGAAGTCGAGAAACGCCTGCTGGAATTCGACGGCGTCGCCGAGGCGGCCGCGGCCGAGCGGCCGGGCCGCGACGCGGCGGCCACGATCATCAAGGCCTATGTCGTGATGCGCGACGGCGCGCCGCATGACGAGGCGGCGATCCTCGCATACTGCCGCGCGCATCTCGCCGCCTATAAATGCCCGCGCGCCGTGACGTTTCTCGACGCCTTGCCGCGCAACGCCAACGGCAAGCTCAATCGCGCCGCCCTGCCATAGAAAGGGCCCGAACGCGCCGCAGGGCGGGCGGCGCGGTCGGGCCCCAGTCCGCTCTTTGGGAGCGCGGACTAGCGGGAAGTCACTCCGCTGGCCTTTCGCTGGCGGCGACGGCGTCGGCGTGCTGGCGCGCGAGTCGCCGACGCGCGCCCCTCTTGCCGCGTTCCGCCGGCGCTTCGCCATTGATGGAGGCCTTCATATTGGGCGAGGCCTTGAACACCACGACGCGGCGGGCCTGGATCGGCACCGGCGCGCCCGTGCGCGGATTGCGTCCGGAACGCTCATGCTTGGTGCGCACGACGAAGGAGCCGAAGTCGTGGAGTTTGAGCAACTCGCCCGAGGCGAGCGTCGCGGCCATCTCCTCGATCACGATGTCTGTGAGACGCTTGGCTTCGCGCCGGGACATGCCGCCGAACCGGCGATAAATCGCCAGGGCGATGTCTTGACGCGTAAGCGTGCCGCGCAGGTCGGCGTCAGGCGCGCTCTCAGGGTCAAAGCCGTCGCCATCGGCGCGCGCTTTGAAAGGCTGCATCTCTTTTAGGTTGGCGGTCGACATTTCGGCGCTCTAAGTTGGAGGTGCGGCCGCGACGGCGTGTTCGCTAAACGCTTGCAGCCTTGATGCATTGCGCCGAAATTGCGCCTTGGAGCGCCGCCTTGTAAGTGCGATAGGTCACTCTTGCCGAATGACTTTCGTCACTACGCATTCCCACCATGGGCAAGCGTCCGCTTGGCTGTTCCAAATTGGCGCAAATTGGCGCTATGTCTCGTCTTTCTGCATATGGCGTGCTAATAGCTGCGGCTTATAATGAATTGCGCCGCTTTCGCTTGGCGCCGCGCGAGTTGCGCATTTCTTTTTGCAGTCGCGGCATTGTTACGCGCGCGCCGCGGTTTTCACGGGGGTCTTTATGGCGCTTGGCAGGCAAAGCGTGGACGAGAAGAACCGGACCGAAAACGGCGCGGCGGCCGATCTGATCGATCAGATTCAGCAGTCGCTGTTCGGCGCGACGATTCAGAACATGAGCGCAAGGCGGAAGGCGTAGGATGTCTGTCCCGAGCGCCGGCGAGGCCTTCGAGCAGCTCAAGGCGCTGCTCCTGGGCGAGACGACGCGCCGTCTCGACTCGACCGTCGAGCGCGTGGACAAAATCGACGCCTATGTCGGCGATGAAAAAAAGCTCGGCGCGGCGACAGGCGACGTTCTCGTACAAGCGGTCAAGCACGCGGAGAAGAAGCATCATCGCGAGCTCTCGTCGGCGTTTGCGCCTCTCGTCGTCACCGCCATCCGATCCGAGATCAAGCGCTCCAAGGATATGATCGTCGAGGCGCTCTATCCGATCATGGGCCGGCTTGTAACCGCCGCCGTGGCGGCCGCCTTTCGCGATCTCGTCGAAACGCTCAACACGCGCATCGATGCGTTGGTTTCGGCCCATTCCTGGCGTCTGCGGATGCGCGCTCTCGCCACCGGCCGCAGCATGGCCGAGGTTGCTCTGGCCGAGGTCGAGACCGGCAAACTCAAGCGCGCGTTGCTGCTCGAACGCGGCAGCGGCCGCGTGCTCGCCGCCTGGCCGCGGAGCGAGAAAGACAAGAGCAATGTCGATCTTCAGAGCGGCATGATCGCCGCGATCACCGAGTTCGCCACGAATGCTTACGCCGACCAGGGAGGCGAATTGCGCATGCTCGATCTTGGCGCGAGCAATGTGTTTCTACGCGCCTCGCCGCGCGTCATCGTCGCCGCGGAATTCGGCGGCGAACTTCCGCGCCATCACGAAAGCCGGCTGGATGACGCCTTTCTGTCGATCGTCGAGCGTCATGAGAAAGACGAGACCGCTTGCACCTCCGAGGCCATCGCCGGCCATCTGAACGAGGCGCTTGCGCCGGAGGCGGGCAAGCCGAAAAGCAAGACGCCGGTGATCGTCTTCGGCCTCGTCATGGGCGCGCTCGCGATCTGGGCGGCGTCCGGGCCGGTGACGCGCGCCTGGCGCGAGTCGCGCATTCGAAGCGCCTTCGATGCGGCGATGGCGCCCTATGAGCGGCTGGCGCATTATCCGTTGCGGCTCCTTATCGATCACAAGGGCGGCCGCGTCATTCTGCGCGGCCTCGCGGCGAATGAAGAAGATCCGAAGGCCGTCGTCGAGGCGCTGGCGTCCGCCGCCAAGCCCTATAAGGTCGAGCACAACATTTCAGTCGTCGCGCTCGCCGAGCAGGCGGCCGATCTCAAGGCGGGCGAAACGCGGGCGCGCGCCACCTTGCAGGAGGCGCAAACGCAGATCGATACGCTGCGCGCCGAACTCAAGGAGGCGCGCGCCACGCTCGAAGGGGGCGCGCGCGAAAGACTGCGCCGGTTCGTCGAATCCTTCGCGGTTTTCTTTGGCGATCAGGACAATGTGCTGAAGCCGGCGGCGACGGCCGCGAAGCTCGACGAACTTGCGGCGCTGCTGAAGTCGACGAATTCTGGCCTGCGCGTCGTCGGCTATGCGGATGAAGTCGGCTCGGCGAGCATGAATCGCGCGATCTCGCGCAAGCGCGCCGACAGGGTGGTCGCCATGCTGGTGGAGCGCGGCGTGCCGCGCGAGCGTCTGGCGCTTGTGCCGCGCTCGACGCTGGACCCGATCGCCGACGCCGAACTGGATACGACGCGCAGCCGTCGCGTCGTCTTCGAAATTCCCTTCGAGGGCGAGTTCGACGTCAAATGACGTCCGTCTCGGCGCTCTCGGCCAAGGTCATGCTGCTCGGAGACATTGGCGTCGGAAAGACCTCGCTCGCGCAGCGCTTCGTCTTCGATCGCTTCGACGCCGAATATAAGACGACGATCGGCGTCGACGTTTTCACGCATGACGTCGATCTTGGCCCTGAATGCGATGATGCGCGGCTGCGTTTCGTGCTTTGGGACACGGATGGCGATTTCGGCAACCGCATCTTCGAGACCGTCTATCTCGCTGGAGCATCGGCCGCGATCGTCGTCGCGGACGCGACGCGGCCGGCGACAATCGTGAAAATGGCGGCTTTGGTCTCGCATTTCGAGGAGAGTTTTCCAGGGCGTCCCGTGCGTGCGATCATCAATAAGCTCGACCTCGCTCCGGATGTGCGCAACGCCTCCGCCGCGCCCGAAATCGAAGCGGTCTATACGAGCGCGAAGACTGGCGAGGGCGTCGCCGAAATGTTTCTCGACGTCGGCTGCGCGATCTGGCGGCGTCGGCTTTAATGCTGCTTGTCGTCTCCAACGCTTCGCTCGCGAAGCGATTACCGGTGCGACAGCGCGCGGATGGCGAGCTCGGTGCGGCTGCGCAGATGCAGCTTCGCCAATATCGTGCTCACATGATTCTTGACCGTGCCTTCGGCGAGGCCGAGTTCGTCGGCGATGGCGCGATTGCCTTTGCCAGCGGCGACTCCGCCTAACACCTCTTTTTCGCGCTCGGTCAGCGATTCTCCTTCGGGGGCGGGCTGGCTTCCGCGCGGGCCGCCTTTGATGCGCCGGAATTCGGCGAGGATTTTTTCCGCGATGCGCGGCGAAAGACATGGCTCGCCCCGCGCGACCGCGCGGATCGCGTTGAGGATCTCGCTTTCTTCCGCGTCTTTCAGGAGATAGGCCTGCGCGCCGGCGAGAAAGGCGTCGAAGACGAGTTCGTCATTCTCGAAGGTCGTGAGCGCGATCACATGCGCCTTCGGATTTTCTGCGATGATCGCCCGCGTCGCGGCGACGCCGTCCATGCGCGGCATCTTCATGTCCATCAGGATGACGTCGGGCTGGAACGCGCGCGCCGCCTTAACAGCCTGGTCGCCGTCGGCCGCCGTCGCCACGACATCCATATCCGGCTCTATCGCGAGCAGCGCGGCGACGGCCTTGCGAACCACCGCTTGATCCTCGGCGATCAAAAGCCGAATGGGCGCTTGCTCGGTCAATGGCGTTTTCCTCAAAAGTTGCGTCCGAGCATAAGGCGCCGCGCGGCCGCCGCAAAGATGACTGGCGGATGAACGGCGCGGCCATATCCGGTTCAGGCGAGAGGCGCCATGTTGTGCTTAACGAGGCGGGATGGTCCTTAACGACGCCTCAAACGTTAGGCCGACAGGAGAGCAGCATGTCCCGCAAGCCCCTCGCAATCGCCGCCATTCTCGCCGCCTTCCTCGGAACGCCGGCGCTCGCGGGCCAATGGGGCGATGGAGACGGCTGGGGCCGCGGCGACCATTACGAGGACCGTTATCGCGGCGACGGAGATCGTTACGGCTATGACGACCGCCATGAGGACCGCCATAGCGGCTGGCGTCCCGCCCAGTCCTATCAATATCGCGGCTCCTGGCGGGACCATGCCGACGCCTATTACGGCTATGGCGGCTGCCGGCTTCGTCGAGGAGCCGATCCTCGATCAATGGGGCGCGGTCGTCGACTACCGCCGCACTCGAGTTTGCGATTAGCGCCGATCGCGCCACGCCTTCCGTCGCCGGCACCCCGCCCCTCTCGCGCGGCGACGGGCGTAGAGCCTCCCGGAGCAATCCGGGAGGCTTCTTTTAAAGCGGTCTAAGGCCGAGCGCCTTGCCTTCCTTGGCGTCGCGTCGCCATACGCCGTCGGCGCCCTTGTCGAAATGCGCCTTGTGGCCCTTGCGCGCGGTAAGGACGAGGCGTCCCCGGTCGACGCCCCAGCCGACAGGATCGAAAATCACCACGCCATTGTCGCGGCAGGCGGGAGCAAGCTGCGCCTTGAGGCCGGCGCGCCCGCGCGCCCGCGCGTCGAGCGTCAGCATGCAGCCCGTGTCTTTGTCCGCCTCGCGCAGGATCGTGTAGCGTCCGGCGGCGTCCGTCGCGCCGGCCGCAAGAGCAAGCGGCGAGGAGAGGCTCGCCGCCGCCATCAGGCAGAAACGCCGCAATTGTGGCATGCGCCATAAAGAATTCGCCATTTCCACACGCTCCCGCCAGCCGAAGAATCGCGCGCAGTTTGCCCCTTTCGCGCCCGGCGGCCAAGCCGATTCACAGACGGGCCGCGTCAAAGTGCGGCAGCTGCGGCTTTTGCTCGCCGTGCGGCCGCGCGCTAAGGATTAGGCGCTGGCCGCGCCGCGGCGCATTGGAGTCTGGCGGATGGACCCCGCTTCATTGGCGTTGGCTGAACGCTCGGCGCCTCGATATACGAGCTACCCCACCGCGCCGCATTTTTCGAAGGCGATCGGCGACGCCGAGATGCGCGCCTGGCTCGCCGCGCTGGACGCCGACGCCTCTCTCTCGCTCTATTTTCACGTGCCGTTCTGCACGGCGATCTGCGCCTATTGCGGCTGCCATACCAAGGCGGTGCGCCAGGAGGCGCCGCTCGCCGACTATGCGAAGACGTTGCTGCGCGAAATCGCGCTAATGGCGCGCGCGACCCGCGCGCGGCGCGTGACGAGCATCCATTGGGGCGGCGGAACGCCGAGCATTCTCGGGCCGGCGCGCTTGACGCAGATTGTCGCGCGCCTGCGCGACTGTTTTGAACTTTCGGCCGAGACCGAGCACGCGATCGAACTCGATCCGCGGCTCCTCGACGCGCCGCTCGTCGAGGCGCTGGCGGCCGCAGGCGTCAATCGCGCGTCGCTCGGGGTGCAAGACCTCAATCCGCATGTGCAGGAAGCGTCCGGCCGCGTTCAGCCATATGAGATCGTCGCGCGCGCCGTTCAATTGCTGCGCGAGGGCGGCGTCGCAGCGATCAATCTCGATCTGATGTATGGGCTGCCGCGCCAAAGCGTCGAGGACGCCGCGCGCACGGCGTCGCTCGCTGCGGGCCTCGCGCCGCAGCGGCTCGCGGTTTTCGGCTATGCGCATGTGCCGTGGTTCAAATCGCATCAAAAGCTCATCGACGCGGCGGCGCTTCCCGGCGCGGGCGAGCGTCTCGCGCAAGCCGGCGCCGTGCGCGAGACGCTGGAGCGCGCCGGTTTCGAGGCGATCGGTCTCGACCATTTCGCGCTGCCCGAAGACCCGCTCGCGGCCGCAGCGCGCGAAGGCCGGATGCGCCGCAATTTTCAGGGCTATACGATCGACGCCGCCGACGCGCTGTTGCCGTTCGGCGTTTCCTCGATCGGCCGCCTGCCGCAGGGCTATGTCGGCAACGCCACCGATCTCGCCGGCTGGCGGCGCGCGATCGAGGCGGGGCGCTTCGCCGCGACGCGCGGCCTTGCCTTCACGCGCGAGGATCTCGCGCGCGGCGAGATCATCGAGCGGCTTGATGTGCGATTTCGCTGTCGATTATGGCGCGGTCGCGATGCGTCACGGATTCGCGGAGGACGCTTTCGATTCGGCGCAGGCGTCGCTCGTAGCGCTTGCCGCTGACGGCGTCGTTGAGGCGGCAGGCCGCCGCGTCAAAGTGACGCCGCGCGGAAAACCCTTCGTTCGCCTTGTCGCCGCCGCCTTCGACGCCTATCTCGAAGCGTCGCACGCGCGTCATTCCGCGGCGGTTTGAGCGGCGGCGGCTTCAAGGAGGCGTTGATGACGCCGCTTACCCTGTTCCTCGCAAAACTCATCGGCGCCTATGCGCTGATCATGTCCGCCTGGATGCTCGCGCGCAAAGATGTGGCGCTGCAAATGATCGAGCGCATCTCGCGCGAACCCGTCGCGATCGCGCTTATCGGCATGATCCGATTGGCGATCGGCCTCGCCATCGTGCTCGGACATGATCTGTGGAGCGACGGCTTGGCGATTCTCGTTTCGCTCGTCGGCTGGATCACGCTGATCAGCGGCCTGCTGACGCTGTTTCTGCCGCCTCAGACGGTGCGCGAGATCTTCGCGCAGATGCGTTTCGAAAAGCGCTATCCCATCTTCGCGCTTTTCTCTTTCGCGCTTGGCGGAGCGCTGCTGATCGCCGGCTTTAGCGGCTGACTTCGGCGGATTTTTCGAGACCCACGACATCCGCGGACGGCTGCTGCGGCGCGATCGCAGCCGATAGGGCGACGGCGACGTTGCGGAAGGGCGCAACGAGCAATTGCGTGACCGAATGCGGATCGACGCCCGGCTCCTCGACGCCGAAGGCGAGACGCGGGCTTTCCTTCGCCGGCATGACGAGCGTGCCGAAAAGCCAGTCCCAGATCGCGAGCGCATTGCCCAGATTGCTGTTGTAATGCGCCGGGTCGATCGAGTGATGGATTTGGTGATGCGCGGGGCTCATCAGCAGTTTGCCCAGCGTTCCGGTGAAGGGCATCCACACCTGCGAATGCTGGAGATGCACATAGGCGAAGAAGAAGAACACGAGGAACGCATTCGCGCCATCGACGGCGTAGGCCGGATAGCGCCCGCCCAAGGCGAAGGCCGCCGCCCCGACGGCGAGCCCGACGCAAATCGCCACGACATTGGTGAACATCAACGAGTCGAGCGGATGCACGCGCCAGACAGTCCATGGCGTCAGCCGCTCCGCGGTGTGATGAGTCTTATGCGTCTCCCACAAGAAGGGGATGCGATGCTTGAGATAATGGTCGAACCAATAGCCAAACTCATAAGCGAGGAAGGCGACGAGCGTGACGCCGCCGCGCACTGCGAACGGAGGCCAATCGACGGCTGTGCGAAGGCCGAAACGATCCGTTAGCGACGTTTGCGTGAACTGCGAGATTTCTGCGACCGTCAGGCAGGCCCAGCCGATGAACAGGCCGGTGACAAAGACATTGACGAAAAAATAGAAGAGATCGGCGCGCGTCGAACGATGCAGGATCAGCGCCGGCGAGAAGAAGGCGCGCGCCAGAACCGCCGGGCGCATGCGGCCGCGCCGGCGATGCTGGCGATAGGCGAGATAGGCGATGGCGACGCAGAAGGAAAACGCCAGCGAATAGAGCGAGAAGTGCGAGCCTGGCGACAGCAGCACGGGGTGCAGTTTTTCGCTCAAAAGCCTCAGAACGTCCATTCGCCCGCCCGTTGCCGACATTCGAATGTCGACAGGCTAGTGCGGCGGGGTAAAAGCTTCCTCAATCGGCTGTCGCAATTATGCGGCATTCCGCCTGCCGCTGGGCGTCAAAAGGCCGCATCCTCCTGCGGGCGACGCTGCCTTTCAGCGGGCGGGCGGCGCGTCCGGCTTGTTCGCCGCCGCCGCCTCCGGCATCGTGGCGCGTTCTCGATTCGATCTCGCAGCCCATGCCCGTCTGGACGCCCGAACAAGACCAAGCGCTAACCGCCGTCGCGCGCTGGCTGGAAACGCCGCGCGCGCCGCAGGTGTTTCGCCTTTTCGGCTATGCCGGGACGGGCAAGTCGACCCTTGCGCGCCATCTCGCCGAACATGTCGAGGGCGATGTCGCCTTCGCCGCCTTCACCGGCAAGGCGGCGCTGGTGATGCGCTCGAAGGGCTGCAAGGACGCGCGCACCATCCACAGCCTCATCTATCGCGCGACCGACACGGAGACCGAAGAGCCGTCCTTCGTTTTGAACGACGATAGCGACGCGGCGCGCGCCAAGCTCATCGTCATCGACGAATGCTCGATGGTGGACGAGGAGTTGGGGCGCGATCTTCTCTCCTTCGGCAAGAAGGTGCTGGTGCTCGGCGATCCGGCGCAATTGCCGCCGGTGAAGGGCGGCGGCTACTTCACCGAGGCCGAGCCGGATGTGATGCTTACGAGAAGTGCATCGCCAGGCGGCGGACAATCCGATCATCCGCCTGTCGATGGCCATTCGCGAGGGCGGGAACATCGAGAAAGGCGTCTTCGGCGACACGCGCATCGTCGCGCGCGAGGCGCTCGACCCCGCGCTCGTCACCGGCGCCGATCAGGTGCTCGTCGGCCTCAACAAGACGCGCCGCGCCTATAACGGCCGTCTGCGACAGTTGCGGGGCTTTACGGGCGATCTGCCGCAGTCGGGCGAGAAGCTCGTCTGTCTGCGCAACAATCGCAAGAAGGGGCTGTTGAACGGCGCGCTGTTCACGGTGAAGAGCGCCGGCGCGCTGCGGCGCGGCAAGGTGCGGATGCTGGTGACGCCGGAAGAGGGCGAGGCCGGCAAATTCCAGCGCGTCGCCGTCATCCCGCAATTTTTCGAGGGCGGCGAGGGTGAGATACCTTACGCGCTGCGCAAGGACTCGGACGAGTTCGATTTCGGCTATGCGCTCACCGTGCATAAGGCGCAAGGCTCGCAATGGGACGACGTGACGCTCTTTGATGAATCTTTCGCTTTTCGCGAGCATCGCGCGCGCTGGCTCTACACGGGCGTCACGCGCGCGGCGAAGAGACTGACGCTGGTGATGTGAGCGCTAAACCGAGCCGCCTACTTGCCCCAGGCGTCGATGGCGTCGGAGAAAGCCCGCTCGCCGGTCGGACCTTTTTCCATATTGATCGTCGCCGCGCGGCCGTCATTGAGCTGCAACGGCAGGTCCATCGCCGCAAGCGTGCGCAGCATCGCGACGTTGCGCGCCTCGCGCTCGCCGCGCATCAGCCCGATAAGGAAGTTGTTGTCGGTGATCGGCACTGGAATGCCCGCGACTTTCTCGCCCGATTGCGCGTCCGAGCGGCGCATCTGGATCGGGCCGATGGCCTTGACGCCGCCGAGCGGACTGTCGGGCGCCAGAGCGAAGGACACATTGATCGTGTGCGAGGCGGAAAGCGTCGCGTCGGTGTTCTTGCGGAACAGCAGCGTCATTTTCAACTTGGCGTCGGGCACGTCGACGTCGCCGCGCACCGCTGAGCCCACCGGCTCTCCCGGTCCGCCGCCGACGTTTTCGAGGCGCCAGACGACGGCGGCGTTGTAGATTTTGTCGACCTTGTTGGGTTCCGTGAGCGAACCGACCCACATCTCCGCCTTCTGCGCCACGGGCACGCTGGCGCCGCGCTGGCCGGCGGGCCCTCTGCGCGTCGCGTCCGCTTCGCCGCCGACGCGATCGTTGATCTTGCCGGATTCGGAGCCGCCCGCCGCCAACTCGTCCGGTTTCAGCTTCGCCAGATCCTCTGGGCTTTCACGGGTTTTCCAGGCGAGAAAGCCCACGACCGCGACGAGGGCGATCACGACCGCCGCCACGGAGAGAATGAGCCGCATCGAGCGCTGGGGGCGGGGCGGCGGCGGCAATGGCGCGGCGGGGCGCTGCGGCTCGCGCGGTCCCGTTTCGGCCTCGCGCGGCGGGGCGGCGGGAGCGGCCTCGCGCCAAGCGGCCGAGTCGTCGCGCGCCTTTGGCGCCGGTTCGCTGGGCTTCGCCGCTTCCGCGGCGCGTTGCGGACGCTGCGCCGCCGCCGCTGGCGTCGTCGCAGGCTGCGCGGCTTTGGCGGCGAGTTCTATTTCGATGCGCGCGATCGCTTCCTCAAGCGCGCGGCCTTCGGCGGCGATATCGGCTTCGGCGACCGGCGGCTGGATGCCGCGCAACTGATTGAACAGCGCCTTGCGCGCGCGCTCATAGACCGCCTGTCGTGCGTCGGGCGAGGACTGCGGAAGAGCGGCGACCGCCCGGGCGATCAAAGAGTGGTAGTCGGCCATGCTCGGTTAAGAGCACTTCCGGCTTTGGGCGTCAATCCTGGCGCCTCCGCGACCGCAGGAAAATCCGGGGATTTTCGGGCGCCGGCGGTCTTGTTCGCATGCGTCGCAAGTGGCGTTGGGCGAGCATATGTTTTTGGAGAGCCGCGCCCTAAGCGGCGTCGGTTACGGCGGCGCAGAGCGCTGCGGCGGCGGCGCGGCGATGAACCAGTAGACGGCGCCCGCCACCGCGCCGGTGAGGAAAAACAAGAGCGCGATGCGGCCTTCCAGGGCGCTGACTTCTCTCGCGCGATCGAGTCCTTTGGCCGCGCGGGCGATCCAGGGCGACGCGCCGGCCAGCACCGCGCTCACGCCAGAATACCAAACCAGCGAACGCGCGCCGGCGATTTCTCCGATCAGCGCCGCGATCGCCAGCGGCGCGACGCAGGTGGCGACGACAATCGCCCAAAGAACGAATCCGAACGCCGCCACCGGGGTTTCCGGATCTCCTTCGCGCAGCGCTTCGTCCACGAAGGCGAAAATGCCCGACATCGCGGCGGCGAAACCCGCTTCGCGCGTCGCCGGATCAAAAAGCGCCGAGACGATGAGGAAGATCGCGCTCACGCCCACCGCGAGGATGAAGCCGAAAGACATGACGACGATGCGGCGAATCATTAAGCGATCTCGATGGGGCGCGCGCCGGCCTTACGGCTCGAGCACCGAATCCCAGTAGAGATAGTCCATCCAGCTTTCATGGAGATAGTTGGGCGGAAACCGCCGCCCATTGCGATGCAGATCGGCGATGCTGGGC
Organism: uncultured Alphaproteobacteria bacterium; assembly: GCA_963706255.1. GTDB lineage: Bacteria > Pseudomonadota > Alphaproteobacteria > Rhizobiales > Beijerinckiaceae > Methylocystis. The sequence goes on from CAVPMJ010000017.1 coordinate 141,698, forward strand.
TGATAGGGAGCCTGCGCAGGCGACATATGCGCTTCATGCGGAAGCCGGTCGCCCTTGCGCAAATTACAAGGCGAGCAGGCGGCGACGACATTCTCCCATGTCGTCGCCCCGCCTTTGGAGCGGGGGATGACGTGATCGAAGGTCAGTTCGTCATGCTCGCCGCAATATTGGCAGGTGAAGCGGTCGCGCAGGAACACGTTGAATCGCGTGAACGCCGGCTGGCGCGTGGGCCGCACATATTCCTTCAGCGACACGACGGAGGGCAGCCGCATTTCGAAGCTGGGGCTTTTGACCGTCTTGTCATATTCCGAGACGATGTTGACCCGGTCGAGAAACACCGCCTTGATCGCGTCCTGCCAGCCCCACAGCGAAAGCGGATAATAGCTGAGCGGCCGGTAATCGGCGTTGAGCACGAGCGCGGGACAGGCCTGCGGCGACACGGTCTGTTGACGGAAGTGAGCGGTCACCCTCTGCCTGCCTCTCGGATTGAGAAGGGCCTTGCGGACCGCGCCAAGGTCCGGGCCTTTTGCGATGGCGCATATTTTACAGGCAGGACGACAGGCTTGTGAAGGCGCCGCGAAAAAGGATGCGCGGCGCCGCAGCGCCGATCCGCAAAAGTTAAAAAATCATTTAGTGATGGTAATTTATCAGCAACGGCGACACTTTTCTATGAAATAGGTGACTTTAGTTTATTGCCAACAATTAACTATGACTGTTTACCACAGTGTATTAAGGCCTGTCGCTTGCAGGCGGAAAGACTAACGCGGTCCGGGGACGCCGAATTGTGTCAGATCGGAACGCTTTGGCATATCCGGAGAACGGGCGTTGTCCCAAGAGTTACAGTATGAACGGCCGAAAGGCCGCGCCGCTGCGTCTAATGCCTATACGAATCGAATCAGACGCCGCCGCCGCCGTAATTGGTCGGACGGGATGCCGCGCCGCAACACCGCTTTCGTTCGAGCCTCGTTCTCGATCGTCGCCGGCATGCTCGACTTCGTCACGATTATGGTCGCGTCCCTGTCCATGGAGGGGCTGTACCATTTTTGGGTCTATGGCTGGGACGGGCTCTATTGGGCTTATGGCGTGGGCGAGGTCAGCGCGTCCAATCTGCAGATGTGCCTATTCGCGGCGGCGATGTTCGTCGTCGCCAACGCCATGCGCAAAGAATACAGCTTGGCCAATTATCTGCAGTTACGAGGGCACGGCTGGCGCTCCTTCAGCCTGTGGAGCATCGTAACCCTCTGCGCGGTTTCGGCAGGCTTTCTCACCCGAACCAGCGCTGAGTCCTCGCGCGCCGCCTTCGTGCTTGTTTATGTTTTCGGCTTCTTCGCGCTCTATGCCGAGCGCGCGACGCTGGCGCATTTCGTGCGCTCCAGCGCGGCGCGGGGCGGCGTCTCGGCGCGCCGTTTGTTTCTCGTCGGCTTCGAGCGCGAGGTCGAGGCTTTCAGCTATCGCTACAAGCCATGGACATGCGGCATGAATGTGGTGGGCGCCGTGGTTCTGCGCGATGGCGATGGAACGCTCGAAGACGATCTCACGCTCGCCGCCGCCTCCGCGCGCATGCTGCGTCCGGACGACGTATTCATTCTCGCGCCGTGGTCGCGCACCGATGTGATCGACGCTTGCGTCACGGCTTTCCTGCGCGTGCCGGCGCGCATCCATCTCGGCCCGGAGCGCGTGCTCGACCGCTTCGTCGACGCGCATATCGACAAGGTCGGCGCCATCTCGAGCCTCAGCCTTTCGGGGGATCCGCTGAATCTCCTGGAAGTGATGGCCAAGCGCGCGTTCGACGTCGTCGCGTCGGCGCTGGCGCTCGTCGCGCTCTCGCCGCTGCTGCTCATTGTCGCCGCGCTGATCAAACTCGACTCGCCCGGGCCGGCGCTGTTTTATCAGCGCCGCTATGGCTTCAATCGCGAGACCTTTCGCATCGTCAAGTTCCGCACGATGACGACGATGGAGGACGATCGCCACCTGGTACAGGCGGTCCCGGGAGACCCGCGCATCACCCGCGTCGGCCGCCTGATCCGCCGCTGCAATATCGACGAGCTGCCGCAACTCTTCAACGTGTTGCGCGGCGAGATGTCGCTTGTCGGCCCGCGTCCGCATGCGCTTGCGCATGACCAGTTGTTCGAGCGCCGCATCGCGCTTTACGCGCGCCGCCACAACGTCAAGCCGGGAATCACCGGTTGGGCTCAGGTCAGCGGGCTGCGGGGCGAAATCGATCCGGACAAGATTCGCCAGCGCATCGAGCACGACCTCTACTATATCGACAATTGGTCGCTGATCTTCGACCTGTGGATCATCCTGCTGACCGTCTTCTCGCCAAAGGCTTATCGAAGCGCCGCATAAAGCCGGCGGCGGGCAGGGGCGAATTCGTCATTGCCTATCGCCCGCCGCCTATTGCCTACTGGCGCAATCGTGATTCGCCTTCTCCACACCGCCGACTGGCACCTGGGCGCGACGCTGCAAGGCTGGACGCGCGAGCCCGAGCATCGCGCCGCGCTGGCGCAGCTCGTCGCCATCGCCAAATCGCGCGCGGTCGACGCGATCGTCGTCGCCGGCGACATTTTCGACAGTCTCAACCCATCCGCCGACGCGCAGCGGCTGCTGTACGATACGTTGCGCGATCTGCGCGCGGCCTGTCCGCACGCGACGGTCGCGCTCATCGCCGGCAATCACGATCCGGCGGCGCGGCTCGAGGCGCCGCGGGCTCTGTTCGAGATCGCCAATGTGCTTTCGGTGGGCGTCATCGCGCGTCGCGACGGCTTGTTCGACGCGCGCGCGCATCTCGCGCCGATCGCGGACAAGAGCGGCCGCGTGGGCGCTCATCTGCTCGCTTTGCCCTATCCGCGCGTGATCGATCTGCCCGTCGCGGCGCCTGACGGCGTCGGCTCGCCGGTCGTTTGCGCCGTGCGCGAAGCCTATCGCGAGGCGGTCGCGAGCGCGCGCCGCGAGATCGGCGACGCGCCGCTTATCGTCACCGGACATTTGCATGTCGCGGGCGCCGTGGAATCGGAGGGCGCCGAGCGGCGCATTCTCGTGGGCGGCGAGCACGCCGTGCCGCCGGACATATTTTCGCTGGACATATCTTATGTGGCGCTCGGCCATCTGCATCGCCCGCAGTCGGTGGGCCGCGAGACGATCCGCTATTCGGGTTCGCTCATTCCGATGTCCAAGACGGAGATCGATTACGAGCACGGCGTGAGCATCGTCGAGATCGACGATGCGGGCCGCGCCACAAGCGAACATGCGCCGCTTACCCGCGCCGTCGCGCATTTGCGCGTGCCGACGCGCGGCGCGCTTTCGCCCGTTGAATTGGAGGCCGCGCTCGCCGCGCTGGAACTCGATGCGACGGCGCCGGATGACGCCCGGCCTTTCGCGCATCTGGCGATCCGGGTCGATGGTCCCGCCGTCGGCCTGAAAGCCGAGATCGACGCGATTTGCGAGAAATTTCCGATTCGTGTCGTGTCGATGAGCGTCGAGCGGCCGCTCGCGGAGCCTTCATCGGCGCCGGCGCCAATCCGTCTCGCCGAACGCCAGCCGGCGGATTTGTTCCGTGAAGCCTTTTCGCAAGCGCATGGCGTGGCGCCGACAGACGCGCATCTCAATTGTTTCGAGCGCCTCATGCAGGAGGAGTAGCGTTGCGCATTCTGGCGATCAGAGGCTGCAACCTCGCCAGTCTCGCGGACGCTTTCGAGATCGACTTCGACGCCGAGCCGTTGCGCTCGGCCGGGCTTTTCGCCATCACCGGCGAGACCGGCGCCGGCAAATCGACGATTCTCGACGCGCTCTGCCTTGCGCTCTACGACAAATTCCCGCGCGTCGTCGCGGCCGGCGCCAGCGAAGGCGCGCCGGACCCTTCCGGCAAGATCCTCGACGCCGGCGATCCGCGCGCGATTCTGCGGCGCGGCGCGGCGCGCGGCTTCGCGGAAGTCGATTTCGTCGGAAAGGACGGCCAGCGCTATCGGGCGCGCTGCGATCTCATGCGCGCGCGCGGCAAGGCCGCGGGCGCGTTGCAAAAGCGCGGACGCGGTCTGTGGCGCATCGATGAGGCGGGCGCCGTCGTCGCCGCGTTGGAAGCGGGGATCGAGCCGGTCAACGCGCGGGTCGTGGAACTCACCGATCTCACTTTCGATCAGTTTCGCCGCACGGCGCTGCTCGCCCAGGGGGAGTTCGACGCTTTTCTGCGCGCCGACGCGAAGGAGCGCGCCGAGCTTCTCGAAAAAATCACCGGCGCCGACATCTATGGGCTGCTCTCGAAGCGCGCCTTCGAACGCGCGCGCGAGGCGCAGCAGGCGTTGGCGACGCTCGAGCGGCGCCGCGCCGATATCGGCGTGACGACGGAGGAAGAGCGCGCCGCGATCGAGGCGGAGATCGCCGCGATCGAAGCCGAGCGCGCGCAAACGGCCGAAACGCGCGCGCAGACGCTCGATGCGCTGCGCCGACTCGACGCGCTGACGCAGGCGCAGACGAAATTGGCGCAAGCAGGTTTGGCGCGCGACGAAGCCGCACGCGCGGCCGAGGACATCGCGCCGCAACTGGCGACGCTCTCCGCGCTCGCTCGCGCCGAACCGTTGCGCGCGCCGCGCGACGATTTGCGGCGCGCCGAGGAGGCGCAAAAAAAAGCCGCCTGCGAAGCGGCGGACGCCGAGACGCAGGCGCGCGCGGCGCAGGAGGCGTTCGTCGCCGAACAGGCGCAGGCGCGATTGGCGGAAGAGGCTTTCGCCGCAGCCGAAGCGGAAATCGCGCGCTTTGCGCCGATCTGGACGCGGGCGGCGGCGCTCGACGCGCGCATTATCGCGTTGGCGCAAGACGAGGCGCAGGCGCGCAAAATTGCCGACGAGGCCGCCTCGCGCGAGCAGGCCAAACGCGCCGAACAATCGGAAACGCTGAGACGACAGGCCGAGGCCGAAGGCGCCGTGGAGACCGCGCGCGCCGATCTCAAGCGTCTTGCGCCGGCGCAAGGCTTGAGCGAGCGCTGGAGCGAGATCGACGATTGGCTGACAAAGCGCGTTGAGCTGTCGCAAGCGAAACGCGACGCCGAACGCGCGCTCGCCGGCGCCGCCGCGGATTTGAATCGCGGCGAGGCGACGCGGGTCGCTTTCGAGGCGCAGGACGCAGAGGATCGGATCGCCAGCGAAGCATTGTCCGCGCAGATTTCGCAGCGTGAAGCGGCGCTCGCCGCGTTGGACGAGCCCGCGGCGGCGCGGCGCGCCGATGAGCTGTCGCGCGCCGAGGCGCAATTGCAATCCTTGCGCCGATGCGCCGACGTCTATGACGAAGCGCAGGCGGTCGCTGCTTCCACTGACGCGGATATTGCGCGCTTTGTGCAAGACGACGCGACGCTGAAGCAAGAACTGGATGCATTGCGTGAGGCGCGCGCGCAATGCGCGGCGCAAAGCGCCGAGGCCGAGAAGCTCGGCGAATTGGCCGAAGCCGCCGCCGATCCGCATGCGTTGCGTCTGCGCGCGTCTCTGAGAGACGATGCGCCGTGCCCGGTTTGCGGCGGCGGCGACCATCCTTTCGCGCATGCGCATGACGCGGCGCGCACGCTTGTCGATGCGTTGCGCGCGCGACGTGACGAGACGCGGCGCGAACTGGCGCGGTTGGACGAGGATATCGTCTCCGCAAGGGCGCGCGCCGCGCAGACGCGCGCATTGCTCGAGGACGCGTCGCGTCGCCATGCGGAGGCGGACACGGCGATGACGCGCGCGCGGACGGATTATGACACGCTGCTCGCCGATGGCGCATCGACGGGGTTTGACGCGCCGGCTTCGATTGACGTCGCATCGCCACGGCTCGCGCGATCGGCCCAGGACATTGCGGCGGGGCGCGAGGCGGTTGCCGAGAAGCTCCTCGCTGCGCGTCATTTGCGCGAGGAGCGCGAACGGCTGCGCAAGCAACATGACGCGACGCGCAACGCTATGGACATGCGGCGCGAGGAACGCGAATCATTGGCCGCCTCCCTGCAGGGCGCGCGCGAGAAGCGCGCGCAGTCGCAGGAAGCGCGCGCGGCGCATGTCGAACGCATCGAGTCGCTCGATCGTTCGCTCGCGCCATTTCTGCAGCTTTGCGATCTCAGCGGCGCCGATCTCGATCGCGACGCCGCATCGTCGCGCCGGCGGCTGGAAGAGGCCGGCGCGCATTATCGCGAAGCGCAGGAACGCGCCGCCAGTCTCAGCGCATCATGCGCGTCGCTTGCCTTGCAGGCGGAGCGGCTTGCAGCCGAAGCGAAGGCCGCGACGGAGCGCGAAGTCGAAGCCAAGGCCGCATGGGAGACGCGCGCGCGCGATCTGGGAGGAGAGCGTGAAGAGCGCGCGCGGCTGCTCAACGGAGAAGCGACGGCGGCGCATCGCGCGCGCGTCGAAGAACAGCGGAAGGTCGCTGCGCAAGCGTGCGACCAAGCGCGCCAGAGGTTCGCGGAAACAGACCGCCGGAAAGCGGCCTGCGAGGCATGGCGCGCGCGCGGTCTGCACGATCTCGAAATTGCTCGGGAGCGCTTTACGCAAGCGCGGACCGCCTTCGACGCCGCTCTTCAAGCCGCCGGCTTCGACGAAGCGACGGCGGCGCCGCTGCTGGCGCTTTCGCCCGGGACGCAGGCCGAGATGCGCCGCGCCATTCAAGCGGCGGAAGCGGCATGCGCCGCGGCGGAAGCCGCCGTCGCGGCGCGGCAGGCCGATCTTGACGAGGCGCGCGCCGAGGCCCCGCCGGAAACGAGCCGCGACGAACTCGCCGCGCGCGACGCCGAAGTCGCGCGACGGCTCGACGATCTATCGGCGCGCGTCGGCGCGTTGCGCGAGCGATGCGCGAAGGACGACGAGGCGCGCGGGCGCGCGCAGGCGCTCACAAAGGAAATCGACGACGCCCGCGCCGAACGAAAAATCTGGGACGAGATCAGCGAAGCGATCGGCTCCGCGACGGGCGATAAATTCCGCCGCTTCGCGCAGGGCGTGACGCTGCAGCAACTTGTCGGTCTCGCCAATCAGCGCCTCGCGCTGCTCGCGCCGCGCTACGCCCTGGAGCGCGCGGGCGGCGAGATTGGATCGCTTGGACTTCAGATCGTCGATCGCGATCTTGGCGACGAACGCCGCTCGACGCGCTCCCTGTCGGGCGGCGAGCGTTTTCTCGCTTCACTCGCCTTGGCGCTGGCGCTCGCGGCGTTGGAGGGCCGCAATTCCTTCGTCGACACGCTGTTCATTGACGAAGGATTCGGCGCGCTCGATTCCACGACGCTCGATGTCGCCATCGACGCGCTGGAGGCGCTGCAAGGCCAAGGCCGTCGGGTCGGCGTCATCAGCCATGTCGACTCCCTGCAGCAGCGCATCGCCACGAAAATTTGCGTCGAGCGGCGCGGCGGGGGCCTCAGCGTCGTGCGGCTGCGCGCCGCGGGCTACGCCAAATCGTGAACGCCCGCGCGCTGCATCGCCGCGATCGCCGTGACGAGAGCCGCCAGCAGCAATAGCGCCGAGATGAAATAGCCCGCGCCCGGGAAAGCGCCGGCGGAGATCGAACTCGGCGAGAATCTGCGTGAAGAAGATCGGCCCGATCATGCCCGAGACGCCGCGCAAGCTGCCGAGCGCCCCCTGCAGCCGGCCCTGTTCCGAGACGCCGGCGAAGCGGGTCGCTAGTCCCTGGAAGGAAGGATTCGCCATGCCCCATAGCGCGATGAGCGGCGGCGCCGCCATGAAGACCGCCCCGCTCGGCGCGAAGGCGTAGACGGCGAAGCCGGCCGCGCCGCAGATCAGCGCGACGGCGAGCGTGGTCTTCTCGCCGAGCCGCGCCACGGTCGGCCGCACCAGCGCGCCTGACACGACGGTCTGGGACACGCCGACAAGCGCCAACGCCCAGCCGGTCGTGGCGGAGTCCCACTGATAGCGATACTGCGTGTAGAGCACGAAGAGGGCGGGCAGCGACTCATGCGCCAGATATGAGAGAAACAGCGCTCCGGCGATCAGCGCCAGCGCGCGCTGGCTGCGCAGGAAGTCGAGCGAACCGAGCACATTGGCGCTCCGCCACACGACCTTGGCGCGTGCGCTTCTCCGGCGTCAGCGATTCCGGCAGGATGAAATAGCCGTAAAGCGCATTGGCGAGGCTCAAAGCCGCCGCCGCCCAAAAGGGAAGGCGTAGCCCGTAGTCGCCGAGCACGCCGCCGATCGCCGGCCCCAGGATGAAGCCGACGCCAAAAGCCGCGCCGATCATGCCGAAGCGTCCCGCCCGCTTCTCCGGCGGCGTGATGTCGCTGATATAGGCGTTGGCGGTCGAGATGCTGGCCGCGGTGATTCCCGAGATCAGCCGGCCGATGAAGAGAAAGGCGAGTGAAGGCGCGAGCGCCATGAAGACGTAATCGAGCCCCAGGCCGAGATTGGACAGCAGGATCACCGGGCGGCGCCCATAACGGTCGGAGAGCGCGCCGAGCACGGGCTGAAACAGGAACTGCATCAGCGCCCAGGCGAAACCGAAGACGCCGGTGACCGCGGCGGCGGCGCGCAGATCGCCGCCTTCGAATTCGGCGATGAGTTTGGGCAGCACGGGAATCATCACCCCCAGCGCCAGCATGTCCAGCGCGACGGTGATGAGAATGAAGAGGAACGCCGCCTCGCGGCGCCCCTTCGGCGCATTCATCATATGGGGCCTTTGTGAGGACGGGAAGGTTCCGATAGCAGCGAATCCATTCGGCGGGCAAGGCGCGGGGCGAGGCTTCAAATAGTCGAAACAAATTCATTCGAATGCTATGAGAAAGCATTTGTCTGTGGCCGGAAAGCCACAAAAAACAATGAAGCGCACTGTGGATTGTTGCAATGGCGCCACAGCTAAGGTGTCGCAATCTGTCACATTGGCGCCAGAGCCCGAATTGTCACGGCTCTGTCATGTCGCCCCGGCTTGACTGTCGCCCGAAGATTAACGGGGGTTAAACCAATGAAACTTGGAGTTGGACAACGCGCGCTCGCCATCGCGGCGTTCGGCTTTTTAGCCACAGCCTCGGCCATGCCGGCCGCGGCCGACACGGCTTCCGAAATCCGCGCGCTGAAGGCGCGGCTGTCGAAGCTCGAAGCCGACGAGGCGCGCGCGAAGCACGAAGCGAAAGCTTCCGCGCAGCATGCGGCCGCCGCCGGCCATGCGGCTGCTGGATCGCCGCCGCCGCCGCAGCATTGGTATGAGAGGCTCAGCCTGCGCGGCTATACGCAGATGCGCTACAATGACATTCTGAGCGGCGGCCCGTTCTATAATGATATCAGCTCAGTGGGCGACAGATCGGTCGGACCGCGGCAGAACTTCTTTATTCGTCGGGCTCGCATGATCCTGAGCGGCGACGTCTCCGAGCATCTCTATCTCTATTTCCAGAACGACTTCGCCAGCACTCCGTCGAGCTCCTTCACGAACGCCCCGACATTCGCTCCCTATGCAAACGTCGCGCAACAGGCGGTCTATTATTACTATAACCCGGGGACTTTCCCTTTCCCAGGCTATAACCAGGTCGGAAACTACAGCTCGGCGCCCGGCAATTTCGGACAGATCCGCGACCTCTATGCGGATATCTACTTTGACAAGGACAAGGAATTCCGCGTCCGCGCCGGCCAGTCGAAGATTCCTTACGGCTTCGAAAACCTGCAGTCGTCGCAGAATCGTCTCGCGCTCGACCGCGCCGACGCGATCAACAGCTGCTGTAAGGACGAGCGCGATCTCGGCCTGTTTTTCTACTATACGCCAAAACACCTGCGGCCCATTTTCAGGGACCTGGTCAAGAACAATCTGAAAGGGACGGGCGACTATGGCATGGTCGGCTTTGGCGTCTATAACGGACAAGGCGCCAACCGCATCGAGCTCAACAAGGGCACCCATCTCGTGGCGCGCTTCACCTATCCTTACGTCTTCGAGAATGGCCAGATCGTCGAAGCCAGCGTTCAGGGTTATACTGGGCGTTACGTGCCCTATACCGCGGGCATCAGGCCGTCTCTGGGCATGGCCACGAACTGGGCAGGCTTTATCCCCCTCAACAGCCCGCTAAACGCGATCGGAACAGGCTTCACGCCCTATGTCAACGGGCCAGGCTGGAACGCCATCGGCAATTATCAGCTTGCTCAGTACGGGGCCGTCAACGGCTGGGGTCCGGTGGTCGCGAATGGCAATGGCGTTCGGGACTCGCGCGTCGCCGTCACCGGCGTGATCTATCCGCAGCCCTTCGGTCTTAAGGCGGAATGGAACTGGGGCGTCGGACCGCAGTTGAACGCGACGCAGACCGCGATCGAAGCAAGAACGCTCAACGGCGGCTATGTCGAGGCGACCTATAAATATGAGGACACCGAGTTCGGCACCGGCGTCTGGTTCCCCTTCGTGAAGTGGCAATATTACAATGGCGCATCTAAGACTCGATAACAACGCACCGAAGATGCGCGTCAATGAATGGGACATCGGCGTCGAATGTCAACCCTTGCCGGAACTCGAATTCACGGCGATCTATTCGAAGATGGACCGCACCAACACGCAGGCTGCGCCCTACCGCCAGTTCCAGGCTGATTTGCTGAGAATGCAGTTGCAGTGGAACTACTGATCGCGCGTTCAGAAGAAGACTGAAACCCAAGCGCCCCCGGCTTCGCCGGGGGCGTTTTCTTTGTTGCGAATTGCAACTTTCCCCTGCGTCATCGAAATCGAATAAGATTGTCATAGAGACAGTTTTCCGAAGCCTTTTCGAGAAAACCCAGGCAGGAACTTAAATGATGAACGCAATCCTGACGCTTGCGCTTTTTGTAGCTTTGGCTTGCGCAGGCGGCGCGGCGCGCGCGGACGATTATGAAGAGGCCGCCGCCGCGACGCGGGGGGGCGAATATGCAAAGTCGGTCAAATTGTTGAAGCCGCTCGCGGAAAAGGGCGACGCGCGGGCGCAGGCCGCTCTCGGCGCGATCTACTTGACTGGGAAGGGGGGCGCCGCCGATCCGAAGGAAGCCCTGAAATGGACAAGGCTCGCCGCAGAGGCGGGAAACGCCTCGGCGCAATTCAATCTCGGCACGATGTATCTCGAAGGACAAGTCGTTCTGAGAGACTACAAGGAGGCCATGAAGTGGAACCTGCTCGCGGCGCGCCAGGGGCTCGCCGCCGCACAACTGAATATTGCAAGCATGTATTACGACGGCGAGGGCGTCGCTCAGGATTATAAGGAAGCGGTCAATTGGCTGCGGCTCGCCGCGGAGCAGGGCGACGCTGAGGCGCAACTGAATCTCGGCAACATGTATGTCGCCGGGCAGGGCGTCGATCGGGATTTGCTGCGTGGATATATGTGGACGCAGATCGCCGCGGAATCGCTGTCGATGGGCGAGACCGACAAGAAGTCGCTGCGCGACCTGTCCGCCAAGACCTTGTCGCCGGATGAGCTTGTCAAAGCTCAGGCCATGGTGGCTCGATGCAAGGAATTGAAATTCAAGAATTGCGGCTGAGTTTCGGGGAACGCCTCTGACATCAGCAGGCGTTCCCCTCTAAAAGTCCGCCACTCCGATACTCGATTCTTTTCGTTCTATCTCTCGCTCTCGGGCTCGCAGGCTTTGATCCTGCGAGCGGCTGATCGACGAGGATTGTTTCAGCCCCGTTCAGCCAAGTCCGCCACCACGCCCCTGCGGCGATAAGCGTTGCGCCCGTTATGCAACCGTGGACAGCGGGCTGGATCCACGGTCGGCAGGTGAGAGGCCTGCTACTGTTTCGGTCCCTTCGCCAAACCGCCTTTCAGGCAAATCTCCAACTCCTCGGGGGAGGCGGAGGTTGGAGCCGCTTTTTGCATCGCGGGGTCACGATGCGTGACGTGGGTTTGCTTAACCCGCGCTAATAGTTCCATGTACCTGTTGCTCTAATATTTCTAAGAGAAGGATTATGTTTCTATATTGTATTCATAACGTTTAAAGCAGTAATATCTTTTCTAATATGTTTCTAAGTTCAGACTATTTCGCGAAAAACGCCGATATGACATAAAAGGTTTAAGAACGATCTCGTATCATTACGAGTGAATGAGTCATAAGCGCTGTAATAATTAGCTTATTAATATATTTAGGCGATATGAGACGCTAATGCGTCATAAGTCACTGTATATTATAATTATAAATACAATTATATCTCTATATACGAAGAATTTGCGTCACAAAAGCTGTGGCAAAACTGCAACAATACACGAAAATACGGAATTTACGCTCTATTAGTACTTGTAGAATACTTTGTTTGTCACGCGCCTGTCATTCGTCGTGGGTCTAAGTCTCGCTGTCTTCAATAGACAAAACGATAGCGTGAGGCTGGACATGAGAATCTCTACGAAAAAACAGGCGCTTACAGGAGCGGCGCTCGCCGCGCTCCTCTCGACGACGGGCGCGAACGCGGCCGCCGACAGCGCGGCAATCGAGGCGCGACTGCGCATGTTGGAGGCTGAGATCGCGAAGCTTCGGCATGAAGCGCGCGATGCTAAGACGCAGGCGCAGCGGGCGACGAATGTCGCCAACGCGGCGATCGTCAAAGGACCGCCCGGACCGCCGCCGCCCCCGCCGGTTTTCGTCAGTTTTAAGAACGGCCTCTTCGTCGAGACGGCCGACAAGTCCTATAACTTTAAGATCGGCGGCCGAATCCAGGTCGACGGCGGCGGCATCGCGGAGCCGTTAAACGGATTCTCCAATCAGGCCGGCTTCCGCCGCGTTCGTCTCGAGGTCGAAGGCAAGGCGGCGAATGTTTGGTTCTACAAACTACAATATGATTTCGCCGGGTCGCCAAACGGTTCGACGCTCGGCGGCATTCGCGACGCCTTTCTTGGCCTTCAGCATCCGGCGCTCACGCTGCCTTTCGCCAAGGATCCAATTTTCTTCCAGGTCGGAAGCCTTTACGAGCCATTCAGCCTCGACGCGCTCAACTCGTCGAAATACATTGACTTCATCGAGCGCTCAATGGCGGCGGACGCCTTCGCTCCCTACCGCCATATCGGCGCCGCCGTCGGCGCGTATGGCGACAACTGGACGGCCAAAGGCGGCGTCTACACCACGAGCTTTGAGGATGCGGGGCTTAATCCTGCGTTCGGTACGCCGGCGACGCTTGGCGTTCCCCGCTTCCCTGGCACCGGCACGGCGGCGAACTCCTGGTGGGTTCCCACTGGCGGCGGCCAATATTGGGATTTGACCGGCCGCCTCACTTACGCGCCGATCAAGGATGAACACGACCTCATCCACATCGGCGTCGCCGGCCGCTACCATCGGCCAAATGAAGCCACCGGCTTGAGCGACGACCGCGTTCTGAGACTTGGCAACCGTCTGCGCTCGGAAGCGAACATTCTTGGCCAGGCCCCGCTCGGCACGGTGGATCTTTCCTGCGGCTCGGTCACGATCCCCGGCAGCCCCCTCATATTCAACACCTCGACCATTGCCGGCAAATGCGTGCGCGACGTCGTCAGCTATGGCGTCGAACTAGCCGCCGCGCATGGTCCTCTCTCCGTCCAGGCGGAGTACATGGGTTCGCAGTACAATCGCAATTCCGGCGCGCTCGTGCAGTCCAATCTCGCGGGTCTGTTCACGCCAGGCGGCGTCTCGCACAACTTCAACGGTTATTATGTCTATGGTCAATGGTACGTCACTGGCGAAGAGCGCGCCGAAGCATATAGCGTGAAAGACAAGAACGGCGCCTCCTTCGAGCAGGTCAAGATCAAGGATCCGCTGAGCAAAGGCGGCCCGGGCGCCTGGAGCCTCGCCGCGCGCTACAGCTCGATCAACCTGAACAGCGGCGGCTTCCAAGGATCGACCCTCTACAATCTGCTGGCTCTGACGACCTTTGTTGCGCCGAATCCGTTTGCGCGCGCGGTGATCGCCAATTCAGGGATCAACGGCGGTCGTCAGGAAAACGTGACGGTTGGCTTGAACTGGTATCCAGACAACGGCTTCCACTTCCAAGCCAACTACACCCGAGTGTTGAACCTGATCGCGCCGCTGAACGGCAATGTGTTCCAAGGCGCTTACCTCAATGGCGCGCATCCGAGCCTCTTCGAGGTCCGCGCCCAGGTCTACTGGTAAGCGATCGGCGTTTTTTCCAAGCGCGCACGAAGCCCGCCGAGCCAATGGTTCGGCGGGCTTTTCCATTGGCTTTAACGGATGTAGGGTCGGGCTGGAAAAATCGCCGCAGGGGCCGCTTGAAGTTCGCCCATGAAATCGCTTATCTCGACGTTAGGGCGCTTGGCGGGGAGCCCTTTCCCCCGGCGATATGGCTTGAGAACGCGCATGAATCGCTATGAACGCCAACCCCAACCGGCCGACGAAGCCGTCGTCGAATATCTCGACGGCGAATATCGCGTGCGCAAACCCGGCGCCTATGTGCGCTGCGCGGTGACGGGCGAGCCGATCCCGCTCGAAGACTTGCGCTACTGGAACGTCGATCTGCAGGAGCCCTACAGCGGCCCGCACGCCAAGCTGATGCGTCTCGGACTCAAGAAGCCTGATTGAGCACGCGCGCGAGCGCCGCGTCCAGCGCGGCGGATTCGTCCATAACGAGCGTCACGGGCAGGGTGTCGATTCCGCGCGTCGCCATCTGCGCGCCGATGCGCGCCGCATCCTTTTCCGTCGTCACGAGACGCGCGCCGAATTTTTGGCGCAAGGCAGACAGCGTCGCATAATCGTCATCGGTGAAACGATGATGGTCGCTGAAGGAAACTTTTGTGGCGATCTCCGCCCCACAGTCTTCGAGCGAGCGAAAGAATTTTTCCGGCCGCGCAATTCCCGCAAAAGCGACGACGCGCGCGCCTTTGAACGCCTTGGCGGCGTCGGCGTCGACGACGAATCGCGCGGCGACGACGGGCTTATCGGCGCCCGCCGCGATCGCTTTCCCGCGCTCGCCCTCTCCGATGACGACCAGCATGTCCGCCGCCGCCAATTGCGCATCGAGCGGGGCGCGCAACGGTCCCGCCGGCAGGCAGCGGCCATTGCCCGCGCCATAATCGGCGTCGACGGCGATGAGCGCGAGATCGGCGGCGATATGCCGGCTGTGAAAGCCGTCGTCGAGAATGACAAGCGTCGCCCCGAGCCGCTGCGCCAGCTCAGCCGCCGCCGCGCGGTCGGCGCCAATGATCGTCGGCGCGGCGCGCGCGAGCAGCAACGCCTCGTCGCCGACATCAAAGGCGTCGTGACGCAAGAGATCGACGGCGAAAGGCGCGGCCGTCTTGCGCTTTCGCCCATAGCCGCGCGTGAGCAGCGCCGGACTTTCGCCTTTTTCGATGAGACGTTGCGCCAGCGCGATCACGAGCGGCGTCTTGCCGTCGCCGCCCGCCGTCAGCCCGCCGACGACGATCGCGGGCAAAGCGGCAGGCGGCGCCGGGCGCTCCAGCTTCTCGCGCGCAAAATTTCCGTAGATCGCGCCAAGCGGGGAGAGGAGGCGCGCCATCGCGCAATCGTCGCGCCAAAATGCTGGCGCGCGCATCTAGAAAGCGAAAGCGCGCGCCGCGCTCATTGCTGCGCAATCGCCAATTGCGCGAGATAGGGCTCGACAGCGTTCATGATGCCGCGCGAGGCGCCGCCGAGCTTCTCGACGGTCTCGGCGCCGGCGCGGCCCATTTTGCGCATGCGCGACGGCTCGGAGAGCAGGTAATGGGCGGCGCGCGCCAACGAAGCGGCGTCGGTGACGCGCGCGGCCGCCTTGACCGCTGCGAGTTCGCCGTAAACCTCGGCGAAGTTTTCGACATGCGGGCCATAGAGGATGGCGCAGCCGAGCTTCGCCGGCTCGATCGGATTTTGTCCGCCGCCAGGAAGAAGCGACTTGCCCATCAGCACGACGCCGACGCTGCGGAAGATGAGACCGAGCTCGCCGACGCTGTCTGCGACATAGACGTCGACGTCGCGACGCGGTTCGCCGTCCTGAGAACGCAGCGCCGCCTTGAGGCCTCTGGCGCGCGCGCGTTCGACGATTTCGGCGCCGCGCTCGCGATGGCGCGGCGCGATGATGGTCAAGAGGCCGGGCGTGCGCGCGGCGAGTTCGACATGCGCGTCGAGCACGATTTCCTCTTCGCCCGGATGCGTCGAGACCGCCGCCCAAGCCGGCCGGGCGCCGATGGCGCCGTTGAACTCCGCCAGCTTGGCGGAATCCGCTGGAGGGGGCGGCACGTCGAATTTCAGATTGCCCGCAATGCGCACGCAGCGCGCCCCAAGCGCGAGAAAGCGCGCCGCGTTGTCGGAGTCCTGCGCAAGACAAAGGTCCACGGCGCCGAAAACGGATTTCGCCGCGCCGGGCACGCTGCGCCAGCGTTCGGCTGATTTTCGCGAGATGCGGGCGTTTGCGAGTATGAGCGGCACGCCGCGGGCGCGCACGGTGGCAACGATGTTAGGCCAGAGTTCGGACTCGGCGAAGACGGCGATATCCGGCTTCCAGTGATCGAGGAAGCGGTCGACGAATTTGGGCGCGTCGAGCGGCGCATATTGGTGAAAGGCGCCGGCGGGCAGGCGCGCCGTCAGCACGCGCGCCGAAGAGACCGTGCCGCTCGTCACGAGCACTTCGAGGCCGCGCTGGATGAAGCGTTCGATCAGCGGCAGCAGCGACAGGCTTTCGCCAAGGCTCGCGCCATGCAGCCACACGAGCCGGCCGGGCGGGCGGGGCCGGTCGGATTGCCCCATGCGTTCGCCCAATCTCGCGGGGTCTTCCTTGCCATAGCTGGCGCGCCAATTGAGCGCCGCGCTCGCGAAGGGCGTCGCCGCGATCGTCGCCAACCGATACAGCTTCAACAGCGACATGTTCCCTTGTTCTTATATTTTGTCTGCGCGGCGCGACTCGGCCATCGCCATGCGTTGCGGCCGAGAGCAGGCGTCATTCCCGTGCGTCGAGCCAAGCGTATGAGTAAACTTATTCTTTGCAAAACGGGCGAATTTTGGAAAGCGCCTCGTCTATAGCTCCTCGATGTCCGGATCGAGCAACCGGTAGAGATGCACGACGAAATAGCGCATATGCGCATTGTCGACCGTCGAATGCGCCTTCGCCTTCCATGCCGCCAGCGCGCTGTCATTGTCGGGATAAATGCCGACGATGTCGAGCTTGCTCGGATCGCGAAACGCGACGCCGTCGAGCGACTCCAACTCGCCGCCAAACACGAGATGCAACAACTGCTTTTCTTTTTTGGCCTGCGTCGATTGCGTCGTCCTGGTCATGGTTTTCCTTTTGAAACCTCCCGCGCCAAGGCGAGGCTTTCGTCGAAGAGCGAGGCCGGAGCCGCGATCAGCATGTCGCGGGCGAGCGATGCGCGATTATAGGTCAGCGCGACGCCTTCCGGCTCGCTCAGCCGGGCGCCCGCTTCGGCGAGGAGAATGTCGGCGGCGGCGATGTCCCAGTCGCGTGCGTTAGGCGCCGCGACGACGACATCATGCCGGCCCGAGGCGATGTCGGCAAGCCGTAAGGCGAGGGAAGGCGTGCGCGGCGCCATGACAAAGCCCTGCGGCGACGCCGCGAAGCGGTCCTGCATCGCGCGCGGCGCGACGAGCGCGGCGCCGGCGATCTCGGTCCGTTGCGGCGCGAAGAGGCGGGAGTCGTTGAGAAAGGCGCCGAGGCCCTGCGCGCCGACATAAGTCTCGCCAAGCGCCGGCGCGTGGATGACGCCCGCGACCGGCCGTCCGCGCACGACAAGCGCGATCGAAACCGACCAGCGCTCGTCGCCGCGGGTGAAGGCGAGCGTTCCGTCGATCGGATCGACGACGATCAAGCTCTCGCGCGTAAGGCGGTCGGCGCTGTCGGCGCTCTCCTCCGACAGCCAGGCGGCTTCGGGGACGAGCCGCGCCATTTCGGCGAAGAGAAAGCGGTCGACGGCGAAATCCGCTTCCGTCACCGGCGAGCCGCCGCCCTTATAGGAGACCTCCGCGATCGTCCGCTCGCCCGGGCGAAAATAAGACATGGCGATGTCGCCGGCCTTACGCGTGACGCTCTCGAGTTGCGGAAGGAAGGCGGCGAGTTCTGTTTGGCTAAGGCCCATCGAGACAGCACTAGAGTAGGATCGTCGGAAATGGAACCGCAAGCGGCCGCATTGCAGCATAATAGGAGCAATTTGATCGAATCCATTTGCCGACGCTTCACCGTCATCGCTCAAATCATGCCTAAAAGCAATGATTTACGCCTCATTCACCAGGCTTTTTAGCATCCTTCGCGCCCCTCCCGCGGCAAGATGCCCCGGACAAAGACATTCGGCGTTCTCAGGAGGGGTCCATGCTCGAAGCCGGCAATGCGCGCAAGGTCGAGGAGAACCTGTTCGTTCAGCGCGATCGGCGGGCCGACGGCGGCGCGCGGCGCATCCGCGTGACGCGTAGCGACGTGCTCATTTCCCGCCGCTTGGACGGCGTCGCCATGGTGATCACGGTGCCGGTCAGCGCCTATCGCGGCGTCGCGCTCGACGTGTTGGCGGCCGAGGATGGCTTGCCCCGCTATGTGCTGTCGCTGACGCATCGCGACTCGGATCTCGACATTTTGCTCTCCGAGACGCAGGACGGCGGCGCGGTCGCGGCGGACTGGAAACATTGGGCCGCCTGGCTCGGGCTGCCACGCCTCGCCGGAGAAGATGGCGCGTTGCGTTCGCTCGACGGCGCGCTTGGCGGGGTTGACGCCGGGGCGCCGCTCGGCCGGCGCCGCGACGTCAATGTGCTGAAGCGCCGCCCGCGTTTCCTCACGCGCCGCAAGGGCGGCGAAACCCGGCGCATGGGCGCGGTCTTCGCCGATGAGCGCGAGATCATCTGCTACGAGTGAGGCGCGTCACGACGCGCCGAGGACTTCCCTGGCGAATCCCTCGCGGATCGCGTCTTCCTTCAGCTTGCGACCGATGAAGACGAGGCGCGACTCGCGCTTTTCGCCGTCCTTCCATTCGCGCTGCAGGTCGCCGTCAAGAATCTGATGGACGCCCTGGAACACGAAGCGCTTAGGCTCGTTCGCGAAGGCGACGATCCCCTTGCTGCGCAAAATGTCTGGCCCTTCGCGCTGAATGAATTCGTTTAGCCAGGAAATGAACCGTTCGGGATCGACCGCGCCCTCATGGCGGATCGAAACGGAATGCATTTCGTCGTCGTGGAAATGCTTCACGCCGTTATGGCCGTGATGCGCGTCATGCGCATGATGGTGATGGTCATGGCCGCAATCCGGCCCGCACTCGTGATCATGATCGTGATTGGCGTGATCGTGTTCGTGCTCGTCGGCGTCGAGAAACGCCGGTTCGATCGTGAGGATCCGGTCGAGGTCGAAGGCGTTGCGCTCCAGCACGGCCTTGAGCGGCACGTCCGACTTCACGGCGCGGTGCAGCGCCGCGTAGGGATTGATGGCGCGGATGCGGCCCTCGACCTCGGCGAGTTCGTCGTTTGAGACGAGATCGGTCTTGTTGAGCACGATCACGTCGGCGAAGGCGATCTGGCTCTTCGCCTCCGGCGCGTCCTTGAGCCGCTCGCCCAGCCATTTGGCGTCGGCGACCGTCACCACGGCGTCGAGACGGGCCGAGTCCTTGACGTCCGCGTCCATGAAGAAAGTCTGCGCCACCGGCGCGGGATTGGCGAGGCCGGTCGTCTCGACGATGATCGCGTCGAACTTGCCGCGCCGGCGCATGAGCCCTTCGATGATGCGGATGAGATCGCCGCGCACGGTGCAGCAGATGCAGCCGTTGTTCATCTCGAACACTTCCTCGTCGGCGCCGACGACAAGGTCGTTGTCGATGCCGATTTCGCCGAACTCATTGACGATGACGGCGTAGCGCCGACCGTGCTGCTCGGTGAGGATGCGATTGAGAAGCGTCGTCTTGCCGGCGCCGAGATAGCCGGTGATGACGGTGACGGGGATTTTCTCGGTCAATTCAGCTTGCTCCAGATCCTGTCGCCCCCACCCTATCCCTCCCCCGCAAGCGGGAGAGGGAACCCTAGCGATCGGCTTTGCGCCAAACTCTATACGAAGCGCCGGGTCTGCTCCCTCTCCCACGAAGTGGGGAAGGGGTGGGGGAGGGGGCAGCTACGGTGCGAGCGCCTTCGACAATTCTCTAACATTGTGGCGCATCATGTCGATATAGGTTGCGCCGTCGCCTTTCACATCGGACAGCGCGTCGGAATAGAGCACGCCGCCAACGCGCGCGCCGGTTTCCGCCGCGATCCGCTTGGCGAGGCGCGGATCGGCGATATTTTCGAGAAATACCGCGCCGACCTTGTTCTGCTTCACCGCATCGATGATCTTGGCGATGTCGCGCGCGCTGACTTCGGCCTCTGTCGAGAGGCCCTGCGGCGCGATGAATTCGACGCCGTAGCGCGCGGCGAAATAGCCAAAGGCGTCGTGGGTGGAGACGACGCGGCGGCGCTCCTTCGGGATTGCGGCGAGCGTCTGCTGGATTTCGGCGTCGAGCGCGTCGAGCTTGGCGAGATAGTCGCTGGCGTTGGCTTTGTAGATTTCGGCGCTTTCCGGATCGGCGGCGACGAGCGCTTCGCGAATGGCTTCGACATAGACCCTGGCGTTCGCCACATCCTGCCAGGCGTGTGGATCGGCGCCTTCCTCGTCTCTGCGGGCGGCGACGCCCTTGCCAAGCGTAAAGACCGCTCCCTTGCTCTTCGCCACGGCGATCAAGCGCTCGATCCAGCCCTCGAAACCGAGCCCGTTGATGAAAATGAGCTTCGCCTGCGCGATCTTGCGGCCGTCGGCGGGGCTCGGCTGATAGACATGCGCGTCGCCGTCGGGGCCGACGATGGTCATGACCGACACGTGATCGCCGCCCACTTGGCGCACGAGATCGCCGATGATCGAGAAGCTCGCGACGACGGGAATTTTCTGCGTCTCGGCGCCCGCCGGCGCAATGAGCGCAGCGAAGGAAAGCGCAAGGACGCTGCGGCGTGAGAGCATAAGCGTCACCCTTCAAGATGCCGGCGCGGCCGTCTCAGCCGCAGTAGCCCGCCGGCGCGGCCGAAAATCAGCGAGACGAAATATATGACGCCGGCGGCGAGAATAATGGCGGGGCCGGTCGGCGCGCTGGTCTCGTTGGAAAAAACGAGACCGGCGTATGCGCACAGCGCGCCGATCGCCGCGGCGAGCGGCAGGGCGACGGCGATCTCGCGCGTCCATAGCCGCGCGGCGGCGGCGGGCAGCATCATGATTCCGACCGCCATCAGCGTGCCGAGCGCATGAAAGCCCGCGACGAGATTGAGCACCACAAGCGACAGAAAGAGGAAAGGCGTGATCTCCCCCATGGCGCTGGTCTGGCGCAGAAACAGCGGGTCGAGCGTATCCATCACCAGCGCGCGATAGAAGATCGCGAGCATGGCGAGCGTCAGCGTCGCGACGCCGGCGAGCATCAAAAGCGCCGCATCGTCGAGGCCGACGACCGAACCGAACAGCACATGCAGCAGATCGACATTGGAGCCGCGCAGCGACACGAGCGTGACGCCGAGCGCGAGCGAGACGAGATAGAAGGCGGCGAGCGAGGCGTCCTCGCGCAAAGTCGTGAAACGCGAGGCCGCGCCTGCCGCAAGCGCCACGACGAGCCCCGCCACAAGGCCGCCGAAAGTCATCGCCGGCAGCGATAGCCCGGCGACGAGATAGCCGACCGCGGCGCCGGGCAGGATCGCATGCGAGAGCGCGTCGCCGGCAAGCGACATCCGACGAAGAATGAGGAAGACGCCGAGCGGCGCGCCCGACAGCGCGAGCGCGAAGGAGCCGACCAGCGCGCGGCGCATGAATTCATAATCGGCGAAAGGCGCGACGAGGACCTCAGAGAGCATCGGCCCTCTCTTCGTCGCCAAATGGTTCGTCGCGGAGGCATTCGCGCGCGCCACTGTCGAAGGCCGCCGACATGGCGCGGGCGCGGGAAAGATTTTTGGCACAAAGCGCCTCGCGCGTGTTCCCCCGAAAAGATGCAGTCGCGCGCGAGCAGCAGCGTCTGAGGAAAGGCGCGCCGCACGATATCGAGTTCATGCAGCACGGCGACGACGGTGCGCCCTTCTGCGCGCCAGCGCGCGATCAGCGCCAGCAGATCGTCGATCGTCGCTTCGTCGATCGCCCCGAAAGGCTCGTCGAGCAAGATCACCGATTGGTCCTGCACGATGAGTTGCGCAAAGAGCGCGCGCTGCATCTGTCCGCCGGAAAGCGTATCGAGCGCGCGCTCCTCGAAGCCGGCGAAGTTCCGACCCGTCTCTAACGCTTCGGCGACGCGGGCGCGCTCGCTGGCGTTGAGGGCGCCGAGGAGGCCGATGCGCGCCATCGCGCCCATGGCGACGAAGTCCCGCACATTGATCGGAAAGGCGCGATCGATGTCGACGACCTGCGGCAGAAAGGCGACGTTGCGGGGCGACCCGCCGCCCCTGTCTATGCGCCCGCCGAGCGGCGCCAGAAGGCCGGCGAGCGCCTTGAGCAGGGTCGATTTGCCTGCGCCGTTCGGACCGCAGACGGCGAGACCTTCGCCCGGCGCGATCTCGCCCTCGAGATGGTGGACGGCGGGACGGCGATCATATCCCAGGGTGAGATTGAGGAGCCGGATCGTCGCCGGCGCCAGCGGGGCCGCGCTCAATGCAGCGCCCAATAGACGCCGCCCCAGAGCGCCGCGGCAAGCGCCGAGACGCCAATCAGCCTCGCGCCGGCGGAAAGGCCCAGCGCAGAGAGGCGCGGACCGCGGGTCGGGGCGCCCTCTTGCGCCGTCTCCGTATGGACATGCGCTTCGACATGCGCTTGGGCGTGGTCATGCATCGTCATGCCGGTCATGATTGATGTTATAATATAACGCCGGAACCGAACAAGCCGGTTCTCGCCCACCGGGGGCCGAAAGCGCCGACCGGCCCTGCTAATTCGGCGTGGACAGGCGAAGGCGACTCTGTTATCCCGTGCCGCACGGGTCAGGCGCTCTGTCAGCGCCCGGCGACCTATTCCCAATTTTGGCCTCCCATATCGACGGCGCCGTCGAGCGGGCGGTCTTCAAACGCAGGATGGATTCGTGCAAGTTCTCGTTCGCGACAACAATGTCGATCAGGCCCTTAAAGCTCTGAAAGAGATGCAGCGCGAAGGCATCTTCCGCGAAATGAAACTGCGCGGCCACTATGAAAAACCATCCGAGAAGCGCGCGCGCGAGAAGGCCGAGGCCGTCCGCCGCGCCCGCAAGCTCGCGCGCAAGAAGCTCCAGCGCGAAGGCCTGCTGCGGTGAAGGCCAAGACGGTCGGCCGCTGAGTTGACTTCGCCTGTCGAATTCTCGCCGGATTGCGAGCGCTTCTGAAATCGACGCGACGAAGAGCATCGGGACGACATTCGGCGGCTGGGAGGATCTGAAGGCATGGGCTTTTGCCTCGCGGCGACGGCGCGCCGCCATTCTTCGACCCTTTCTTGGACCCTTTCGCGGACGTCTTGGCGCGCGGCGCAGCGGCGCTGGCCGTCATGGCGTTGGCGGGATGCGAGACCGCGAGCGGCATCCGTCCGCCCGGACGCGGCATCGCCGAAATCGCCGACACTGATCCTGAAGCCGCTTCCGCCAATATCGATTCGCTCAGCGAAGTCATCCGCCGCAATCCGTCGAGCGCCGAAGCCTATGACACGCGCGGCGTCGCTTACGCCGCATCGGCCGCTTTCAAGAAGCGGGTCGGCGACTTCACCCAGGCCCTCAAGATAGAGCCCAACAACGCGCCGGCTTACACGGATCGCGCGCTCGCCTATCGGCAGATGGGCCAGAACGAAGCGGCGCGCGCCGATTTCGACCGCGGCATCGAGGTCGGTCCCAAACATGCGCCCGCCTATGTCGGCCGCGCCAATCTGCTGCGCGCGCAGGGCAATCTCGATCAGGCGCTCTCCGATCTCGATCAGGCCATTCGCCTCAATCCTGAGAGCGCGCAGGCCTTTCATGCGCGCGGACTCGATTCATCAGAAGCGCGGCGACAACGCCCGCGCGGTGACGGATTTCGACAACGCCATCGACCGCGATCCATTTGCGGCGGCGCCTTATCAGGCGCGCGGCGAAAGCCTCGTGGCGCTCGGCAAATATGACAAGGCGGTCGAGGATTTCAACGCCGCGCTCAATGTCGACAACAAGAGCGCGCTCGCCTGGGCCTGGCTCGGCCTCGCATACGACAAAAGCGGGAATCGCCCGAAGGCGCAGGAATCGATACCAGCGCGCGCTGCAGCTCGATCCGCAGCAACCGCTCGCCAAGCAGGGCTCCAGCCGCGGCTAAGACTTTTTTTCGTCGCTGCGTTGATCCTCGCGCCATTGGCGATAGACCTCCACGGCAAAAGCGACAATCAGCACGAGCGCGCAACCGGCGATCGACAAACCCAGTTCGAGCGTCTTGTGATCCGTGAAATGCACATGCTCGGCGACGATGGGATCGGCAGCCGCCATGTCGCCCGCGACCCATCCTAAAAGACCGGCGCCCGCCCAGACAAGGATCGGGAATTGCTCCAGAACCTTCAGGAGCGCGCCGGCGCCGAACATCACGATCGGCACCGACAGAGCGAGGCCGAAGACGATGAGATTCGCCGAGCCGCGCGCGGCGCGCGGCGATGGCGATGACATTGTCGAGCGACATCACCGCATCGGCCATGATGATCGAACCGACGGCGCCCCATAGATTGGGCTTGGCCTTCACATCGGAATGTTCAGTCTCGTCGATCAGCAGTTTGACCGCGACGATTAACAGCAGCACGGAGCCGACGATCTTGAGGTAGGGGATAGCCATCACCTCGACGATGACGAGTGTGAAGGCGATGCGCAGGATGACGCCGCCAAGCGCGCCGAGAAACACGCCCCAGCGCCGCTGGCGCACGGGCAATTGGCGGCAGGCGAGCGCAATGAGAATAGCATTGTCGCCGGAAAGCAGAATATTGATCCATATGATCTCGAAGACTTCCCAGCCGACGGCGAAATCCAGAGTCATGCGCGAGTTCCTGCCGGGCGAAGCCCCTTAGGCGTTGCATTAACGCGTTTTGCGCCAAGAGGAAACCCGCGGTCCAGCTTATGAAGCAGCTGCTTTTTTTCGTTCATGCGCGGAACATAGAACGTCACGAAATGTTTTTGGCGACGAGCGCGGCATAATCGACAATAGCGTCGCTGTGGAGCGCGCTGCAGGAGGTTAGCATGGGCATGGCACAGCCAAACGCCAACCTTATTTCCAGCGACAAGGTCGAAGGGACGAGCGTCTATGACGCTTCTGGCGACAAGATCGGCGAGATCGACCATCTGATGATCGATCGCATGTCGGGAATGGTGCGCTACGCGATCATGACTTTTGGCGGTTTCCTCGGCATCGGCGAGGGCGAATATCCGCTCCCCTGGAAGGCATTCCGCTACGATACGAATCTCGGCGGATATGTCGCTAATGTGACAGAAGAGCAGCTGCAGAACGCCCCGGAATTCACCGAGGATAGCTGGAGCGATCGCGATTGGGAAACGCGCCTGCACAAGAACTACGGCTCGTCCCCCTATTGGGAAGATACGACGTCGTCGACGATGCGCGACCAGTCCACCCGCTACTGAGCGGATTAGATCGCGATGCGGGGCGGGGCATCGACTTGGCCTCGCCCTTTTTGCCGCCTTATATGAATTGCGAAGATCGTCGAAAGGCGGACGCCCATGCGCATTCGTTTCGCTCCTTATTTTCTCGTCGCATTCCTCGGCGTCAGCGCCGCCGTCGCACAAATCGCGGCTACCCAGAACGGCCGGAGCGCGGAGATCGAAGCGATCTTGAAGCGCGTCGAATTACCGCCCGGCTTCTCGATTTCGCTCTATGCGCTTGCGCCGGACGCGCGCACGCTCGCGGTCGGGCGCGACGGCAAGGCGATCTTCGTCGGCACGGCGGAAGAAGGCGTCCATGTGCTGACGCCCGGCGAGGGGAAGGCCGCCGCGATCGAGCCTTTTGCGCCGTCGATCAAATTCACCATGCCGCATGGCCTATGCTTTTCGAAGGACGGCGCGCTGTTTCTCGTCGAGCGCAATCGCGTCACGCGCTTTGATGACGCAGAGAACAAATGGCGCGACGCTGCTGTGAACGCCAAGGTCATCGTGAAGGCGGGCGAACTTATTCCGCGCAGCGAGGAGAGCCGCGGCCATTCTTCGCGAGTCTGCCGCATCGGACCCGACGACAAGCTCTATATCTCGCTCGGCCAGCCGCATAATGTCGCGCCGCGCGAGAAACTCGACGCTTTACGAAAAGACTGGCATCGGCGGAATCATCCGGATGAATCTCGACGGCTCCAATCGCGAAGTCTTCGCGACCGGCGTTCGCAATTCCGTCGGCATGGCGTTCGACGCCGACGGCTCGCTCTGGTTCACCGACAATCAGGTCGATTCCATGGGCGACGATACGCCGCCGGGCGAAATCAACCGCGCCGACAGGCCGGGATTGAATTTCGGCTTTCCCTGGTATGGCGGCGGGCATGTGCGCACCAATGAATATGCGGGCGATGCGCCGCCAAAAGACGTCGTCTTTCCGGTCGTGGAGACGGCGCCGCACGCCGCCGATCTCGGCATGGCCTTTTATCGCGGCGAGATGTTTCCGAATGAATATCGCGGCACGATCTTCACCGCGCAGCATGGCTCATGGGATCGAAGCGTGCCGATCGGCGCGCGCGTGATGGCGACGTTTGCCGGCGCGAAAACCAGCACGCCTTTCGCGGAAGGCTGGAACGTCGGCGGCGGCTCTTATCTCGGCCGCCCGGTCGATGTCGCCGAGCTTGCCGACGGCTCGCTGCTCGTCACAGACGATCAGAATGGCGCCATTTATCGGATCAGCTATCGCAAGCCATGATGCGCATCATCAGCGCCCGCCCGTCATGACCCGTCACGAGCGCGTCGATCATCTGGCCTGCTTCGACGCCCGGCGTGCGCGCGAGCGTGAAATCGGCGGCGCGCGCCGTTCCGCCGCGCTCGGTTAAGAGCCGCAGCGTCTTGCCGATCTGCGCGTCGAGGTGACGCGCAAGCGCGGCGTCGCCCTTTTCGCGCAATCGCGCCGCGCGATTCTTCGCGACGTCCGACGCGACCTGCGGCATGCGCGCGGCGGGCGTTCCCGGGCGCGCAGAAAAGGGGAAGACGTGAAGATGCGTGAGCCCGCAGTCGTCGATAAGATCGAGCGTGCGCGCGAACATTTCTTCCGTTTCGGTCGGAAAGCCGACGATGAAATCGGCGCCGAAGACGATATCAGGTCGCGCCTCGCGAAGCGCGCGGCAAAGGTCGATTGCGTCCTGGCGCGCATGGCGTCGCTTCATGCGCTTCAAGATCAGATCGTCGCCGGACTGCAACGACAGATGAAGATGCGGGCAGAGCTGCGCGTCTTCGGCGATCGCCGCGCGCAGGTCGTCATCGACTTCGACGCAGTCGATCGAAGAGAGCCGCAGACGCGGCAGATCGGGAAGTTCGCGCAGCAGCAGACGCACGAGGCGCCCGAGCGTCCAGCCGTCGCCAAGATCGGCGCCATAGCTCGTCAGATCGACGCCGGTAAGCACGATTTCCTTTTTGCCGGCCGCGACGAGCGCGCGCGCCTGCGCGATGACCTCGGAAGGCGGCGCCGAGCGCGCCGCGCCGCGTCCAAATGGAATGATGCAGAAGGTGCAGCGATGGTCGCAGCCATTCTGCACCGCGAGCAGGCCGCGGGTGCCTTCATCGGCGCCAAGCGCGCGATTTGGCGCGTGCTCGGTAATCACGCGCGTTACGCCGTCGATCTTGGCGAAGCTTTGTGGATCGACGCGCACGGCGCAGCCGGCGACGACGATGTCGGCGGTCGGGCGCTCGCGATGCAGGCGGCGGATGGCCTGCCGCGCTTGCCGCGTCGCTTCGCTCGTCACCGCGCAGGTGTTGACGACGAAGGTCTCGCGCTCGCCGGCATGCGCGTGCGCGAGCTCTTGCGACTCGACGATGTTGAGGCGGCAGCCGAAGGTGACGACCTCGGCGCGGCGTAGAGGGGCGTTCACGCGGCGAGGCCCTGAAAGATGCGCGGGTCGAGCGTCGTTTCGAATTCGAATTCGACAGGCCCGGTCATCATGACGTGATCGTCCGCGCGCCAATCTATCTGAAGATCGCCGCCCGGCAGGCGCAGGCGCGCCGCGCGCTCCGTCAGCCCAGAGCGCGCGCCGGCGACGAGCGTCGCGCAGGCGGCCGAGCCGCATGCCTTTGTCGCGCCTGTCCCTCGCTCCCATACGCGCAGCAGAATATCGTCGCGCGCGAGCGCCTGCGCGAAGGAGATGTTGGCGCGTTGCGGGAACATCGGATGATGTTCGAGCGTCGGCCCGAGGGTTTCGAGATTGATTCGCGCCGCGTCGGGCACGAAGAAAACGGCATGGGGATTGCCCATGCTCACGGCGGAAAAGCGCGTGGGCGCGCCCGCCACGGGCGGGTCGAGCAGAACGTCGCGCGTATCCGCGACGGCGCGCGCGAGCGGTATATCGCGCCAGTCGAGACGCGGGCGCCCCATGTCGACGGTGAAGACCGTCTCGCCGTCGCGGCGGGTCTCGATCAATCCGGCATCGGTTTCCAATCGCAGCGCGTCTTTGCCTTCGCGCCCCAGCGCATAGGCGACGCAGCGCGCGCCATTGCCGCAGGCGGCCGAAAGCGATCCGTCGATATTATAGATGCGCATGAAGGCGTCGTCGTCGCGGCTGCGCGGCGCGTAGAGCGCCATGAGCTGGTCGAAGCGCAGGCCTGGCGCGCGCGCGATGGCGCGCGCCTCCTGCGGGCGCGAGCTCATGGTCGAGCCCGCGCAGATCGAGAATGAGAATCTCGTTCCCCGCGCCGTTCATGCGCAGAATCGGGCGATGATCGAGCGGGTGCGGCGGTGCGGGCAAGGTTCTGGCCTATTCTCCAGGAGGCGCGCTCGTATATAGAGAATGCCAAGCCGACGCGCCACCGCCGCGCCGCGCCCGACGCGCGACGCAATTGCGCGCGAGAAGGCGGGTCTGAAGGCCCCATTGACGAAGGACGCAGGAAGAATGGACGAAGAACCCGGCTTGCTGGACAGTCTGCGGCGTCACTGGCGCGCCCTGGCGATATTCACGGTCCTTGTCGCCGCGGCCGCGATCTATTCCGAGCGCGCGCTGTTTTCCGGCGGCGGGGTGGAGGAAGCCGACGACAAGCCCGTGACGCCCGCCACGCCAGTGGCGCCGCCGTCGAAATCAGGCGGCGACGCGAAGCCCGCTGAGCCGGGCGAAACGAAGCCCGGGGCGGTCGACGAAGCGGCGCAGGCCGTCATGAGCCAGACCGTCACGGTCGATGCGCGTCCCGCGGTCGTGCTCAAGGGGCAGGGCAAGTGGGAGGACGCCGCCAAGACGCTCGCCGAGGCGATGGCGAAGCTCAACGCCGCCGTCGCCAAGGCGGGCCTCGCCGCCAATGGCCGCCCCATCGCCGTTTTCACCAAGACCGACGATGCGGGCTTCACTTTTGAAGCGATGGCGCCGCTGACCGCCGCGCCGGAAGGCAAGGCCAAACTGCCGGACGGCTTGAGCGTCGGCGCGTCGCCCGCCGGCAAGGCGCTCAAGTTCCAGCATCGGGGCGCCTATGACGAAATCGACGCGACCTATGAGGCGATCGCCGCTTTTCTCGACGAAAAGGGCCTGGACACCAAGGACCTCATCATCGAGGAATATCTTACCGACTTCAAAGGCGATGACGCGAATGTCGATGTCGATATTTATGTGTTCTTGAAGTGAGGGGTTGCGCATCCACGCATGGACGTTATAACTAAGTTATAACATTGCTGGATGTGCCATGCGCAGCGCTCTTCGAAAAATGGGAAACTCTTCCGGCTTGATTATCCCCAAGCCGTTTCTTGCCGAATTTGGGGCAGACGTCGGGGACGATGTCGAAATGACCGTCGAGAAGGGCCGCCTTGTCGTCACGCCGCTCAAGAAGCGTGTGCGCGAGGGTTGGATCGATGATGCCCGCCGTATCGCGGAGGGCGGCGACGACGCGCTTCTCTGGCCAGAGTTTGGCAATGAAGGCGATGAAAAACTGACGTGGTGAAGCGCGGCGAAATCTGGCTCGCCGCGCTCGATCCGACGGTCGGGAGCGAAATTCAGAAGACGCGGCCATGTCTGATTGTTTCGCCGCCGGAAATGCATGACCACTTGCGCACGACGATCGTCGCGCCGATGACGACGGGAAGCCGCGCCGCCGGCTTTCGCGTCGCTCTGACTTTCAAGGGCAAGCGCGGGCTCGTGCTGCTGGATCAAATTCACGCGATCGACAAGCAGCGGCTCGTCAAGCGCTTGGGCAAAGCGTCCGACTCTACGCTCGCGGCCACTCTGGCTGGTCTGCGTGAGGTCTTTGAGGATTAGCCGGCAGCGTCGTTTCGCCGAAACTCCAATATGTCGCCTGGCTGGCAGTCGAGAATTTCGCAGATTTTCTCCAGCGTATCGAAACGCACGCCTTTCACCTTGCCGGATTTCAAGAGGCTGACGTTCTGCTCGGCGATGCCGATCTGCGCCGCGAGATCGCGCGAACGCATCTTGCGCTTGGCGAGCATCACGTCGAGATTGACGATGATCGGCATCAGACGAACTGCGCATGTTCGTTCGCGATGTCGGCCGCCGTCTTTTGGATGTGCGCGAGCGCCAGCAGCGTCGCGAGCAGCAACAGTGTGGAAAGATCCTCCGGCCTGAAAAAGACCGAGACCATATGCTGGCCTGCCTCCTTATGGGCCGTGAGGATGATCGAGATCAGCGGCCGCGTGGCGATGTCGATCAGCGCGGCGAGCAAGCCAAAGAGCGCGAGGCGGCGCAGCCAAAGGGCGGCCTCGGCCGTGAAAATGTGTCCCGCGAGATAGATCGAGAATAAGCGCCAGCCGCCGTAGCAGGCGGCGACAAGCAGCAGCCAGATGACGAAGCTGACGCCGAAGGCCGCAAGACGTTGCGCGGCGCTCGAGGCCGGCGACGTCGACGCCAAGGTCGTCGAAGCGCGCGGCGACAAGCGCCTCGTCGCTCCAGAAATAGGCGAAAGCTGCGAAGGTCCAAGCGCCATAGGCGATGGCGGCGATGCGCAGGAGCTGGCAGAGCCAGCCGATGCGCGCGCGCAGGGCGTCGTATCTCGTATTGTCGGAGACGGCGGCGTCGGAAAGCGGCAGCGAGTTGATCATGGCTGTTTCTCCATTACGCTGGATTGCTGAGAGAGATCGGAAACGAAGCGGAGCCAAAGCGACGGCGCGCTTTCGCCAAAGGCGGACTCAAATGATTGGTCGAAAGCCTCGCCCGTTTCGAGCGCGCGAAGAAGCTTCAAGAAAGCCGCCTCGTCGCGCCCGCGCAGCCAGCCGATAAACATGCCGGCCTGCCGATAGGCGAGGCGCTGGCGCTGGGTGAGCGCGTCCTGCGCCGGATTGCGCGGCGGCTCGCGCTCGAAGCCGAGCGCCGCGAAGTCGATCCAGCGCCGCCCGTCGAGCACGACGCGGTAGCCGTCTCGGACGGCCTGCGCGGCTTCGGCTTCGCTTACCCCTTCTGCGCCGCCGCCTTGAGACGCCATCACCGCGAGACCTTCGGTGAACCATTGCGGCGGACGCGGCGCGCCGATCGGCCGCCAGCCGGAGAAATGCACATGCGACAATTCATGCGTCACCACGCCTTCGAGACGATGGCGCTCCTTTCCGCAGAGCGTCGGCGACAGCAGCGCGGCGCCGGCGCGCGTCACGGCCGCGATGCCGGGATCGCCCATGCCGTTGGCGCGCGCATAATTCTCGTAAGAGGCGTAGACGCCGATGACGGGCGTTTGCGCGAAGGGGCGCCCATGCGCCGCCTCGATGCGCGCGACGGCGCGCGGCGCCAGATCCGCGACGGCCTCGGCGCAGGCCTGCGCCCTTGGCTCGTAATGGACGCGCGCATCGCCGATGAGAGCCGGAAGATTTGCGGGATCGTTCAGCAGCGCGGCGACCGCGTGACGCAACGGCGGCCGGATCGCGAAGGCGAGCGCGACGGCGAAAGCGAGCGCCGACGTCCAGATTCCAGCGATCTTGAAGGCGCGCGACGCGCTCATGCCCTTCTCCCTGCTGTCAGGCGAGCTACAATTGACACATAAAAAATTTAATGTAAAACATTAAAAAATTCATGCGTAGAGAGGTCAAAAATGGCTCGCCGTCTCCTGTTTCTCTTCCCTGCTCGTCGCCGCGCTCGCGGGCTGCGGCCACATGC
This sequence comes from uncultured Alphaproteobacteria bacterium, assembly GCA_963706255.1. GTDB lineage: Bacteria > Pseudomonadota > Alphaproteobacteria > Rhizobiales > Beijerinckiaceae > Methylocystis. The sequence continues at coordinate 173,753 of CAVPMJ010000017.1, forward strand.
CTGTCTCCACAATGTGGGCGCTCCGCAGCTTCGACGCCACGACCGTCGATCCCGCTCAATTGCGCGCGGCGATCCGCATTCCCGAGACGCTGGAGCCGCAGCCCGGCGGCGTCACCTTGAATATCGGCTGGCGCCGTGACGGCGGCGAGCCGCATGAGGCGAAGTTTATCCTAAAGGAGACGACCGAGGCGGCCGATCTCTCGCCGCTCGCGGGCGAGAAAAGGCCCGGGACGCGCATCCACGCTTTTCGCGTCGATTCCGCCGACATTCCCAAGATCAAGGCGCTGCAGGCGCAGGCGATTGAAGAGAAGGCGCGTGGCGGCGGCAAGTCGCATGGGTCCTTCGGCGTCGGCGCCGAAGCCTGTCGTCGCGGCGAACTCGCGGACGGGCCTGTGCTGATGACGACCTTTTTGCGCACGCAGGCTGGCGATCCTTATCTGACGGTGTTGAAGAATGTCGATCTGCGCACGCTCGTGACGAAGGAGAAAAACTTCGACGCGCTCGTGCCGATGTGCGGCGCAAGGTGAACCACTGTCATTCCCGGCGGACCGTAGGTCCGACCGGGAATCCAGATCACTTACGAGTTAGTGACCTTGCTCTGGATTCCCGATCGCTCGCTGCGCGAGCGTCGGGAATGACAGCGACTTAGGCAGCTTTGGCTTTCGCCTTCTCCATCATCTCGACGAAGCGGCGGAAAAGATAATGGCTGTCCTGCGGGCCGGGCGAGGCTTCGGGGTGATGCTGCACCGAGAAGGCCGGGCGGTCGGTGAGCGCGATGCCGCAGTTGGAGCCGTCGAACAGCGAGCGATGCGTCTCGACGGCGTTTTCCGGCAGGCTGTCGCGATCGACCGCGAAGCCGTGGTTCATCGACACGATCTCGACCTTGCCGGTGGTGAAATCCTTCACCGGATGATTGGCGCCGTGATGGCCCTGCGGCATTTTCCGCGTCTTCGCGCCGACCGCCAGCGCCATCATCTGATGGCCGAGGCAAATGCCGAAGGTCGGGACTTTCGCCGCGAGCAGATCGCGTATGACCGGCGCGGCGTATTTGCCCGTCTCGGCCGGATCGCCCGGTCCGTTGGACAGAAACACGCCGTCGGGCTTGAGCGCTAAAATCTCCGCGCTCGTCGCGGTGGCGGGCGCGACGATCACCTCGCAGTCCTGCTCGGCAAGTAGGCGCAGGATGTTGCGCTTCACGCCATAATCGATGGCGACGACGCGATATTTCGGATCAGCCTTGCGCGCGCCGTAGCCGCCGCCAAGCCGCCATGTCGTCTCGCGCCAGTCGTAGCGCGCCTTGGCGCCGACGCTCGGCACGAGGTCCATCCCGTCGATGCCGGGCCAGGCGGCGGCTTTGGCGCGCAAGGCCGCGATGTCGAAAACGCCGTTCGGCGCATGGGCGATGACGGCGTTTTGCATGCCGCGCTCGCGGATCAGCGTCGTCAGCGCGCGCGTGTCGATCCCGCAGAGCGCGACGATCCCGCGCGCGTCAAGCCATTTGGTCAGCGGCTCCTGCGCGCGGAAGTTGGAGGGGTCCGTCACCGGCGCGCCGAAAATCGCGCCGACCGCGCCGGCGCTGTGCGCGAGATCGACGGTCTCGACGTCTTCCTCATTCGTCCCGACATTGCCGATGTGCGGAAAGGTGAAGGTGACGATCTGCGCGGCGTAGGAGGGGTCGGTCAGGATTTCCTGATAGCCGGTCATGGCGGTGTTGAAGCAGACTTCGCCCACGGCCTCGCCGACGGCCCCAAGTCCGTAACCCTCGATGACCTCGCCGCTCGCGAGCACGAGGAGGCCGGTGTGGATCGGCTTCGTCCAGCCCGCATTATTTTGATCCAAGGTCATCGGCGTCCCAAATGCTGTGCCGCCGCCGCCCTTGACAGCGCACCCTCCGCGCGTCATGGCCGGGCTCGACCCGGCCATCCACGCGCCGCCGCCCGGCGTGGATGCCCGCGACGAGCGCGGGCATGACGCAGCGGCATTGGCGGTGGATGTAATCCATCCGATCCTGAAATGGAAACCCTATGCGCGAGAAGATTGCGGAAGACCTCAAGACGGCGATGAAGGCGGGCGAGCGCGCCAAGGTCGACGCGCTGCGGCTCATCAACGCCGCGCTCAAGGACAAGGACATCGAGGCGCGCGGGACCGGCAAGACGCTTTCCGCGGACGACGTGCTGGCGCTGCTGCAGAAAATGATCAAGAGCCGCCAGGAATCGCTGGAAATCTACGAGAAAGCCGGGCGCGAGGACCTTGCTGGCAAGGAGCGTGGCGAGATCGCGGTGATTTCCGCCTATCTCCCGCAGCAGCTTACCGACGCCGAGGTCGCCGAGGCCGTCAAGGCCGCGATCGCCGAAGTGGGCGCGGCCTCGATCAAGGACATGGGCAAGGTGGTGGCGTCGCTCAAGGCGAAATACACAGGCCGCATGGACTTCGGCAAAGCGAGCGCGGCGGTGAAGGCGGCTCTGTCGGGCTAACGCCGTCATGCGAGGAGCGAGAGCGCACGAAGCACTCAGTGGCCCTGTAGGCAACTCTGGACTGCTTCGCGAGGCTCGTCAATGACGCGTTACATCACCCGCGCCACAGCGCATAAAAATGATGCGGCGGTCCGCGTCCGTCGCTCAAGTTCAGCGCCTCTGCGGCCTCCAGCGCGCCTTCGAGCCAGACTTTCGCGGCGGCGATGGCGTCGATGAGCGCCGCGCCCTTGGCGAGTTCGCAGGCGATGGCTGAAGAGAGCGCGCAGCCTGTCCCATGCGTGTGGCGCGTGGCGATGCGGCGGCCGTAAAAGACGCGAGTCTCGCCGCCCTCCACGAGCGCGTCGACGGGATCGCCTGCGAGGTCGCCGCCCTTCACCAGCACGGCGCGCGCGCCTGCTTCACAGAGCAGGCGTCCCTGCGCCGCCATCTCTTCGATTGTGCATGCGAGGGGCGTCTGGGTCAGCGCGCTCGCTTCATGAAGGTTGGGCGTGACGAGCCGCGCCAGCGGCAGGAGCGTTGCGATCAGCGCCGCCTCCAACCCGGCGGAGGCGAGGCTGACGCCCTGCGTCGGAACCAGCACCGGATCGAGCACGACATTGCGCGCGTCGTAACGCGTGAGCGTTTCCGCAACCGCTTTGGCGATATCGGGCGTCGCGACCATGCCGATCTTGATCGCGTCGGGCGCAATGTCGGACATGACCGCTTCGATCTGCGCCGCGACGATGTCGGGCGCGACGGGGTAGGCGGCCGTTACGCCGCGCGTATTCTGCGCGGTGAGCGCGGTGATCGCCGCCATGCCGTAGCAGCCGAAGGCGGAGAAAGTCTTCAAGTCCGCCTGAACGCCTGCGCCGCCCGAAGGGTCGGAGCCTGCGATGGAGAGGAGGCGGGGGATTTTGGGGGGCATATGTAAGATATCGCCTATGGCGCCGCGCCCTTCGAAACAAGGACGAAATCTTTGCCCATTATGCGCGCGCAGTCACCCCTTCGGCAGCGTCAGCACCCCTGCGTCGCCATTGTCGGCGCCGAAGGCCAGCCGCGCGCCTTGCGCGTCCCAGGCGAGCGCGGTGATGCGGGCGTTCTCCGTGTTCTCCGCCGGGCGGCGCACGAGCACTTCCGAGCCGTCGGAAATGCGCGCAAGCATCAGCATTCCGTCCTCATAGCCTATCGCGACGACCAGCGCGCCGGGATGGAAGGCGACGCGCGTCACGGGCGCGCTGTATATGCCGCATTCGCGCGGGGCCTGGCCCATCGGCCCGTCCTTGCCGGAAAAGGGCCAGATGATGCAGGCGTCGGCGCCGGAGGTCGCGAGCCATTTGCCGTCATGCGACCAGGAGAAGCTGCGCGTCTTTCCCGGATAGCCCGCCATGCGCATATGCTTGCCGTCGGCGATGCGCCAGCCGTGCAACGTGTTCTCCTGCATCGAGGTGACGAGAAAGCGCCCGTCCGGCGAGATCGTCGCGTCGAGATGCGAGCCGGCCCAGGCGAGGCTCTCCGGCTTGCCGGCGTTGGGGAACCACAGCGTCGCCCCGCCGTAATGCGCGACGGCGAGCCGATAGCCTTTGGGAAAGAAAGCGAGGCCGCGCGAGCTCGAGGGCAGGTCGAGCGTCTTGACCTCGCCCTTGGACGAACGCGCCCGCGCGACGCGTCCCGCCGTCCAGGCGACGGCGCCGTCACGCGCGGCGACGGCGTCGATCCACTTGCCCTTCTCGTCGCGCGATGAGTTCGGTCGCGCCGTTTTCATCGGTTGCGACGACGCGGCCGTCGTCGCCGCCGGTGACGAGGCGACGTCCGTCGCTCGCGGCGACGAGAATCGCGCCTTCGGGATGCGCCAGAACGCGGCGGCCCTGCGCGCCATCGCCGAAATGCAGCGTCCCGTCGGCCAGCGCGAAAACCGGCGTTTCGCCCAGAAAGGCGGCGGCCACGACCGCTTCATTAAGCGCGATCGGCTCGACGGAGGAGGTGAGCGTCGGATAGCTTTTCAACAGCGCCCTTTCCTCGGCGGCATCATACATCTCCCGCACAGCGCGATGCTTGGAGGGTTTCCTCGTCGCTTCGAGACGCGCGCTTCGCGGCGCTCCTTCAGCATGAGGGCGAGGAGTCCGCGCCCTTGCCGCCGCCACGGTCAGGCGGCGTCCTGCGCGGGCGGCGCCCCAGCTCGCCGGCAGTCGCGGGCGGCGCTTGCGGAACTGCCCGCGCATCACCAGCGCATAGGCGATGGCGTCGAGCCCGCCGAGCGTCAGCCACCAGAGCTGCTCGGCCGCCGGACCCAGCAAACAGATGACGAAGCCCGCGCCAAGCCCGCCCAGAAGGAAGGGCGCGAGCGCGGGACGCGACTCGCCGACGAAAAGGCTCGTGCGCGCGGCGACGAGCGCCAGCGCCGCCGCGCCGAGCGCGCCGAGATCGAACCAGATCTGGAAGACGAGGCTGCGCGGCGTCGCCGGCGTGAGATAACCGCCGAGCACGCCCCAGGTGGCGGCGCCGAAGCCGTGGCCGATCAGCGTGCGCCAGCCGTCGCTGGCGATCATCTGCCCCCAAAAGGCGAGATGTTTGAAGAAGCTCGGGGGAAGCTCCGGCCAGATAAGATGCGTCGTCAAAGCGGTCAGCGGCGCGAGGAGCACGATCGCGGCCATCAGCGCGGCCAGGACGACGGCCATGTGACGCGCCCGCCCGAAAGCGGCCGCGAAGACGATCGCGCCCCCGGCGAGCGCCGGCATGGCGTTTGGGGCGCGCGAGAGATAGCAGGCGAGAATCGTCGCCACGGCGAGCGCGACGGCCGAATACCAGCGGCCGCGCACGGCGAGCGCGCCCATCGCCGGCCAGACGAGCAGGGCGAGGCCGAGCCCGGCGCGGCCCAGCGGACCAACGTCGAGAATGTCGTCGAGCGTATATTGCGGCTCCATCAACAGCGTGATCGCGGCGAGCGCCACGGCCGCAATGGCCACGCCGATCGGCAGCAGGTTGAGGTTTGAGGTCTTGGTGCGCAGCGGGAGAAAACCCGTGGCGGCGGCGACAAGCGCCAGGGTCGCGGCGCTCTTGGCGAAGCGTTCGGCAGGCCCCTCAAAAGGCGTCCAGAACAGCGACAAGCCTGTCCAGGCCGCCAGCAGCAAGGCTGCGAGCAGCGGCGGCGAGGCCAGGATCGAGCGTATCGAGCGCATGGCGCGCTCGTCCGGCGTCAGCGTCGCCGAGGCGAGCAGCAGCGCAGCGCCGATCGGCAGCAGGACATAGACGGTCTGGCGCACAAGTATTGGCGCGATCAGCGAAATCACGAACAGCAAAAACACGCCGATCCGCAGCAGGAGGCGGGCGGCCTCCTCGGCGGGCTCGTCGGTGCTGCGGCGCGAAAAGACGGACATGCGGCGGGGGCCAGGGCGTGAATCGTGATCGATATGAGATTAGAACGAATTCGCCGGCGGGAAGCCTGCCGCAGCGCAGTAAATGCGCATAAGCGCTATTTTTTGTTCGACTGTGGCGCTTTTGCCTATGCTTGGCCCCACTCCAGGCGGACCGCCGCGTCGGCCTCCGCCGCCAGCCGCCCGGCGCGCAGCGCCGCGAAACGCGCCGGCGCCAGGCGGCTCACCGCCCAAACGGCGGCGCCGCGAACGATCGCAGCCGGATCGTCGAGCAGCCTTTCGGCCTCGGCGGCGAGACCTTGCTCGCCAGAGTTGCCAATGGCGATCAGCACATTGCGCAGGAACCGGTCGCGGCCGATGCGCTTGATCGGCGAACCGGCGAAAAAAGCGCGAAAACCGGCGTCGTCGAGCCGCGCCAGTTCGGCGAGAGGCGGGCTTTCCAGATCGCCCCGCGCCGCGAGCTTCGCTTCGCGCGTCGCCAGCGCATATTTGTTCCAGGGGCAGACGGCGAGACAATCGTCGCAGCCATAGACGCGGTTGCCGATGGCGGCGCGGAATTCCTGCGGGATCGGCCCCTTGTGCTCGATGGTGAGGTAGGAGATGCAGCGCCGTGCGTCGAGCCGATAAGGCGCCGGGAAGGCGTCCGTCGGACAAACGTCGAGGCATCGACGGCAGGAGCCGCAGCGGTCTTCTTCCGGCGCGTCGGGCGCAAGCGTGAGATCGGTGAAGATCGCGCCCAGAAACAGCCAGGAGCCGAAGTCACGAGAGACAAGATTTGTGTGCTTGCCTTGCCAGCCAAGCCCGGCCGCCTGCGCCAAGGGCTTTTCCATCACCGGCGCGGTGTCGACGAAGACCTTGGCGTCGCCGCCGCCCGCGCGGCTCAACATGAAGGCCGCGAGCTGTTTCAACTTGCCCTTGACGATGTCGTGATAGTCGCGGTGGCGCGCGTAGACGGAGATCGCGGCGCAGTCGCGCTTCGCCAGCGCCGACAAAGGGTCCGCGTCCGGCCCGTAGTTGAGGCCGAGCATGATGACGCTATTGGCTTGCGGCCACAGGGCGCGCGGCGAGGCCCGCCGTTCGGCCGTCTCGAGCATCCAGCCCATGTCGCCATGAGCGCCCTGGGCCAGCCATGCGCGCAGCCGTTCGCCCTGCTCGTCGGGAGCGTCGGCGCGCGCGAAGCGGCAGGCGTCGAAGCCGAGCGCCAGCGCCTTTTCGCGGACTGCTTGTTCGAGCGTCAGAAATCCAGTTCGGCGTAGAACCGGCCCGGCGTCATCCCCGGCGCGCGGTCGGCCAAGAGCGGTCGGAACGCCGGCCGCGACTTGATCCGCTGGTACCAATGTTTCGCCGACTCGTCCTCGTCCCATGGCGCGTCGCCCAGATAATCGGCGCAGGAGATATGCGCGGCCGCGGCGAAATCGGCGTAGGAGAGGCGTTCGCCCGCCAGCCAGTTCCGCGTATTCGTCAGATAGCCGATATAGCGCATATGGTGGCGGATGTTGGCGCGCGCGATCCTTAGCAGGTCCATGTCCGGGGCGCCGCCCTGAGGCGCGAAGCGCTTATAGACCTTCTCCGTCACCAGCCAATTCGTGACCTCGTCGAAGAATTTGACGTTGAACCAGTCGACGAGCCGGCGCGTTTCGACGCGCGCCTTGACGTCCTGCGGCATGAGCCGCTGCGCGCCGCGCTCGGCGCCATAGGCTTCGTCGATATATTCGGCGATGACATTCGCGCCAGGCGCGATTGTGCCGTCGTCGTCGACGAAAACCGGCGTTCGGCCGGCGGGATCAAGCGCAAGGAATTCGGGGCGGCGGTCGGCGGCGCGCTCTTCGATCAGCGTGGCGTTGATTCCATATTCGGAAAGGACGAGCCGGATGAATCGCGAATGGGGGCAGAGCGGGTGATGATAAAGCGTGGGCATGAGGCCTTTTCGCGACGGCGCGGGACGACGACCGCGCCGCGTTCCTATATGCTTCGTCAAGTTAGAGCCACAAGCCGGCGCTTTTGCGGCCTTGGGCGCTCGCTGCGTTTACTAAAGGATATGCCATGATTCGTTCGCTCATCGCACTTTCGCTGGGCCTCATCGCTTTTGCCGCGGCGGCGCGCGCCAAATCCTTGAAGGAAAGCGTGCCGAACGTGTCCGTGATCGGCGAAGCCTATGAAGATGTCGCGCCCGATTGCGCAATTTTGCGCTTTGGAGTCGTCACCGAGCGTCCGACCGCCGCCGAGGCCGCCGCCGAGAACGCGCGCGCCGCCGAAGCTATTCTCTCGGAGTTGAAGACGCTTGGCGTCGGCGACGCCGACGTGCAGACGCAGGGCGTGACGCTTGCGCCCGTCACCGTCGAGGAGCGCGATCCGAAAGGCAAGCCGAAGCCTGCGCAAAAGCTCTATCGCGCGCGTAACGATCTCCTTGCGCGCATCAAGCCGATCCAGAAAGCGGGAGAGATCGCCGGAAAGCTGATCGACAAGGGCGTCAACAGTTTCGAGGGGATCGAGTTCGAATTCACCCAGCCGAAGGAAAAGCTCGACGCGTTGCGCGCTGCGGCGGTCAAGGACGCCGAACGGCGTGCGAAAACCTATGCGGAAGCCGCCGGCCTGCGGCTTGCGCGCGTGCTCGAAATCCGGCCGGCCGATGAAGTGGAGACGCAGCCGCGCGCCTATGCGATGAAGATGGGAGCGCCCGAGGCGTTGTCGGAAACGCCGATCCGTCCCGGCCTGCAACGTCTTTCGGCGCGCGTCAGCGTAACATGGGCGCTATCGCGCTAAGCGCGCCGCATCCTGCCTCAACAAGCGGCGACCCGCCTACCGCCCCTGCATGCAATTTGTTCGGCCGGCCTATATCGCGCTGCACAAATTCGCGCTAGGCTATCTCAGCGACTGATGGGGGCGCCAACGGGAAGAGGTCGCGGATGGCTCATGTCATCTTTTACGAAAAGCCGGGCTGCGCCGGCAATGCGCGGCAAAAGGCGCTGCTCATCGCCTCGGGCCATAAGGTCGAGGCGCGCGATCTGCTCGCCGAGCCATGGAGCCCGTCGAGCTTGCGGCCCTATTTCGGCGAGAAGCCGGTGCGGGAATGGTTCAACGCCGCGTCGCCGCGCGTCAAATCCGGCGAGATCGACCTTGAGACGGTCAATCCGCAGCAAGCGCTGGTCATGATGATGATCGACCCGACGCTGATCCGTCGCCCGCTGATGCGCGTCGCTGGCCGTTGCGAGGCGGGCTTCGATCCCGACGCGATGCGCGCCTGGATCGGCCTCGCGCCTTCCGACGAAAGAATTTCCGACGCCTGCCCGCGCGAGGCGACGCCGGACGCAGCTTGAATATTGATGAATTGGCGGCTGGTGGGCCGGGCAGGACTCGAACCTGCAACCAGACCGTTATGAGCGGCCGGCTCTAACCATTGAGCTACCGGCCCCGAGACGGGGAGGCCCTCCTATATCGCAACCCGATCGCGCGCAGTATCGCGCGCTTGTCTTCGCCCGCACGGCGCCTGTAAAGGCTTCTTTTATGGACGAGCGCGACAAGCGCGCGGCGGTCGTGGCCGCGGCGTAGGAGATGGAGCGGCTGGGGCTCAACCATGGCACTGCCGGCAATTTTTCGCTGCGCGCCGGCGAGGCGGCGCTGCGCGCGCCGAACGCCGCGCTGATTGTTGGCGAAAGAACATCCTCAGTGTCGGCTGGCGCCAAAACCGGCTCGTCGAGTCCTTGATCTAAATGCGGATGACGATCATCTTCCGGAACGATCGCCGTTTTGTCCTAACTTCCCAAAGAATTTGCGGACCGAGTTGGTGGCGCGCGTCAGAAAGGCGGAAAACGGATTGGGTCTTGCCGAAGAATGGCCGCCAGCGGAAGATTTGGCTTTCGCGGCCTTGGTCTTTTTATCGGCCGTCTCGCGCGATTTCGTCGGGTCGACGGTCGGCGGCTCGGTAGTTGATTTTCCTTCCGTCGCCATGGGCGGCGCAACTTCCGGCTTGTTCGCATCTCGTACCGCTGGAGCCCCGGATGCGGGCTTTTGCTGGCCTTCAGGAATGGCGACGCTTTGTTTTTGTGTGTTTGCAGGCGTCTGGACCGATGGCGTCGCGCCGGCGTTGGTTTCGCTCGGCGCCTTTTTAGCTTCCGTCGGAGCGCCTTCGCGAGGATTCGCCACGCCCTTCGTCGTGGTCGGCGGCGCCTTGACGAGCGCCGGAGATTTGGGAGGCGCGAAGAGCGTCGTTCTCAGGGCGAGAAGAGAAAACAGACTGACGACGACAATCAGAGCGCCTATCGAAATCAAGCGACGAGCGACACGCGGCCGCTCCTTCTTGGGCGCTATCGCTGCGCTCGGGATGGCGACACGGCTTCGAGCGTCGGCAGTCGGCAAGACGGGTTCGACGTCTGGATTTGACGCGGCGTCAAGCGCGCTTGCAACCTGCGCCATGCGTCGTTGTTCTTCCTCATGACGCCTGAAGCCGGCGATAAGCCAGTCATCGACGGGATTTTCCTTGTCGTCCGCCGCTTGCTTCCAATCGCGGCTGCGCGCCCTGTTCAAAATCTCTTTCGCGCGCTGTTCCTCTTGTCGGCGCCTGAACGCCTGGGCAAGCCAATTGTTTCCCGAGATCTCGTCCCCCGACGGCGGACGTATATCCCCAGCGTCGCCTATCGCTTCCGCAACGTCGGTTGTCGCCGAGGCGCGCTCATTCTTTCGCCGCTCTTCCTCGCGACGCTTAAAAGCGTCGAGCGTCCATTCACTTTCGAGAATCTCACCCAAAACTCACCCCCGCTCATCGATCTTTCTGCTCGCGCCTTCATGGCGAGAGCGACGACTGTCCGGGCGCCCATGTGATCTTCCTAAAAGAACGGGATTTTCCAATATCGATCTACGTCAATGACCTAAAACTTACGCCACTATATCAAGGAAATGTGGCGCGAAAAGAGGCATGGGCGCGTGCGGCTGGTGGGCCGGGCAGGACTCGAACCTGCAACCAGACCGTTATGAGCGGCCGGCTCTAACCATTGAGCTACCGGCCCCACGCCGCGCTTCAGGGGCGGCGCTTCCTATAGCGCAACCCCGCGCCGCTTCGCAAACGCGCCGGCCTTCGCATGACAAAAGATGCGGCTCGCCTTCCGCTGGCGTAGAACGCCATGAGCAGATGGCGAGAGACGACGATGACGGAAGACGAGGGACGCGCGCAAATCGTCGCGGCGGCGCAGGAGATGGAGCGGCTGGGGCTCAATCATGGCTCCGCCGGCAATCTTTCGCTGCGCGTCGGCGAGGCGGCGCTTGTCACGCCGAGCGGCGTCGCGAGCCGCGACCTCTCGCGCCGACATGATCGCGCGCATGCCGCTTGCGGCGCGCGACGGCGCCTATGAGGGGCCGCTGCCGCCCTCGAGCGAATGGCGCTTTCATCTCGACATCTACCGCGCCCGGCCGGATGTGAACGCGATCGCGCATATGCATTCGCCCTATGCGACGACCCTCGCGACGCTGCGCTGGGAAATTCCCGCCGTGCATTACATGATCGCCGCCTTCGGCGGTCCGACCGTGCGCTGCGTCGATTACGCGTCCTATGGCACGCAAGAACTGTCGCGCCTCGTCGTCGCGGGGCTCGAAGGGCGGGACGGGGTGCTGCTCGCCAATCACGGCGCCATCGTCACCGGCGAGAATTTACGTAAGGCGCTTATGGCGCGCCGTGGAGCTCGAAGCGCTGGCGCGCGTCTATTATCTTGCCTCGCTCGCCGGCGATCCTGTGATCCTGTCCGACGATGAAATCATGCGCACCGTGGAGCGCTTCAAGAATTACGGGCCGCGCGCAGGCTAGGCGAGTTCAGGAAACAATCCGCGCAGCCCGTCTTCCGTCGCCGCGCAGACGCCGCGTTCGGTGATGAGGCCGGAGACGAAACGCGCCGGCGTCACGTCGAAGCCGAAATTGCGCGCGGGCGAACCGTCCGGCGTGAGTTGAACTTCGACGGTCGCGCCGTCGCCGGCGCGGCCGCTGATATGGGTCACTTCGCGCGGGCTGCGCTCTTCGATGGGAATGTCCTTGACGCCGTCGGCGATGCGCCAGTCGACGGTCGCGCCCGGCAGCGCCACATAAAACGGCACTTTGTTGTCGTGCGCGGCGAGCGCCTTGAGATAAGTGCCGATCTTGTTGCACACGTCGCCCGCGCGCGTCGTGCGGTCGCTGCCGACGATCACGAGATCGACAAGCCCATGCTGCATCAGATGGCCGCCGGCGTTGTCCGCGACGATCGTATGCGGAACGCCTTCGCCGAGCAGCTCAAACGCGGTGAGGCTCGCGCCCTGATTGCGCGGGCGCGTCTCGTCGACCCAGACATGGATCGGAACGCCTTGCCGCGCGGCCTTGTAGATCGGCGCGAGCGCCGTTCCCCAATCGACGGCGCAGAGCCAGCCGGCGTTGCAATGGGTGAGGATGTTGACCGTTCCGCCACGCCGCTCGGCCGCCGCGCGGATGAGAGCCGCGCCGAATTCGCCGATGGATGCGCATGCGGCGATGTCTTCATCGGCGATCTTCGCCGCTTCGGCATAGGCGAGGTCGGCGCGCGCCTCGGGCGCGCGCGCCAGCAGGACGGCGCGCGCTCGATCCAGCGCCCAGCGCAAATTGACGGCGGTGGGCCGCGACGCGAGCAGAGTCGCATAGGCCGATTCAATCGCTTCGTCGCGCGCGTCCCGCCAAGCGGCGAGCGCCAAGCCATAGGCGCCCGTCACGCCGATAAGCGGGGCGCCGCGCACCGTCATATCGCGGATGGCGCGGGCGGCGTCTTCGCAGTCGGAGAGGATTTTCGTCTCGAAGCGATGCGGCAGGCTGGTCTGGTCGATGACATGGACGCGGCGCGCGTCGGCGTCGAGCCAGATCGTTCTGTAGTCGCGGCCGTCGATGCGCATCTTTAATTCCGTAACGCCTCGCTGGATGAAACCGTTTGCGACGCCATGTTAGAATCCGCCGCCCCGCTATGCTAGAAGGCTAGAAACGCGGCGACTTCACTGGACACATGGCTGGCGAAAGATTCACCGTTCGATTCGCCGAATCGCTCGGGTCCGTCGCGGCCGAGGCGTGGGACGCCTGCGCAAATCCGCCTGACGCGCCCGCTTCGGAAACCGGCGACGAGCGCTACAATCCTTTCATCTCGCATGCGTTCCTGCGCGCGCTGGAGCAATCGAAATCGGTCGGCGGCCGCACGGGCTGGACGCCGGCACATGCGCTCCTCGAGGACGCGCTGGGCCGTCTCGTCGCCTGCGCGCCGGCCTACGTCAAGTCCCATAGCCTCGGCGAATATGTCTTCGACCAGAATTGGGCGCAGGCCTATGAGCTTGCGGGCGGCCGCTACTATCCGAAGATCCAGGTCGCCGTTCCCTTCACGCCGGTCGCGGGGCGACGGCTGCTCGTCGCGGGCGATGCGCCGGAGGGCGCCCGGGAAGCGCTCATCGCCGCGCTGCGCGCCTTGCGCGAGGCGAGCGGCGCTTCTTCCATTCATGTGACCTTCTGCACGGATGAGGAGCGGGTCGCTCTAAACCAGGCGGGATTTGCGTCTCGCGACGGCGAGCAGTTCCATTTCATCAATGAGGGCTACCGCGATTTTGACGATTTTCTCTCCAGTCTGAGCGCGCGCAAGCGAAAAGCGATCAAGCGCGAACGACGCGAAGCGCTTGGCGACGACATCGAAATCGATTTGCTGACGGGAAGCGACATTCGCGCCTCGCATTGGGACGCCTTCTTCGCCTTCTACATGGACACGGGCGCGCGAAAATGGGGCCGTCCCTATTTGACGCGCGCTTTTTTCGACGAGATCGGCGCGACGATGGCGGACCGCATTCTGCTGGTGATGGCGCGCCGCGCCGGCCGGCATATCGCCGGCGCCATAAATTTTCTAGGAGACGACGCCATTTACGGCCGCAACTGGGGCGCGCTCGAAGAGAGGCCCTTTCTTCATTTCGAGCTTTGCTATTATCAGGCGATCGAATTTGCGATCCGGCGCGGCTACAGGCGCGTGGAGGCCGGCGCGCAGGGCGAACACAAGATCGGGCGCGGTTATCGGCCGGTGATCACGCATTCGGCGCATCAATTCGCCGATCCGCGCCTCGCCGAGGCGGTATCAGCCTATTTGGCCCGCGAGCGCGAGGCGGTCGCCGAATGCATCGCGGAGCATGCGGCGGGGCTTCCGTTCAAGCGCCAGGAGGGCGGGCAGGAGTAGAGCCCATGAGCCCGGCTCTTGTGTCCTCTGGCCCGGAACTTGTAAACGGTGTGGCGGCCCGCGCGGGCGCGCGATCCCCTGGGAGCCTCCATGACCTATTGCTGCGGCATTCTCGTGCGCGATGGACTGGTGATGGTCGCCGACACGCGCACCAATGCCGGCCTCGACAACATTTCGACCTTCCGCAAGCTGCATATTTTCGAGCGGCCCGGCGAGCGCGTGCTGATGCTTGCGACGTCGGGCAATCTCTCCGTGACGCAGGGCGTCGTGAATTTCATCGCCGACGGCTTGGAGCATCCCGAGAGCGGCGTGGTCGAAAGCGTCATGAATACGCCGAATATGCTGCACGCTGTACAGCTCGTCGGCCGCGCCGTGCGGCTGTCGCGGTCGGTGATGGGCAACGCCGAGGAGCAGGCGGCGGGCGTCAATTTCGACGTTTCGCTTCTGCTCGGCGGCCAGATCGCCGACGGTCCGATGCGCCTCTTCATGATCTACACCGCCGGCAACAGCATCGAATGCACGCCTGACACGAATTATCTGCAAATCGGCGAGCACAAATACGGCAAGCCGATTCTCGACCGCGCGGTGACCTATGACAGCGATCTCTATGACGCGCTGAAGATCGGCCTCATCTCGATGGATTCGACCATCCGCTCCAATCTCTCGGTCGGCCTGCCGATCGACATCGCGATGATGCGCCGCGACGCGCTGCGCACCGAAGTCTCCACCCGCATCGACTCCAACGACACTTATTTTCGCGAGCTGCGCGACAGCTGGTCGAAGGCGCTACGCGCCGCGCATATGGCGATTCCGACGCCGCCCTATCGCGGCCGCGACGCGTGACGCTCATTCTGCCGGCGGACGCGGCGGCGATCGCGCGCGCGGCGGCATATCCTGCGCGACGGCGGTCTCGTCGCCTTTCCGACCGAGACGGTCTATGGGCTCGGCGCCGACGCGACGCAGGCCTGGGCGGTCGCCCGCATTTATGACGCCAAGGACCGGCCGTCCTTCAATCCGCTGATCGCTCATGTCGCCGATCTTGAGGCCGCGCGTCGCGAGGCGCTGCTGCCGGAGGCGGCGCTGCGTCTCGCGCAAGCCTTTTGGCCTGGCCCGCTGACGCTGGTCGCGCCGGCGGCGCCGGGCGCTTCGGTGTGCGACCTGGCGCGGGCGGGCCTGCCGAGCGTCGCGGTGCGCGTTCCGGCGCATCCGGTCGCGCAGGCGCTGATCGCGGCGCTCGGGCGGCCGATCGCCGCGCCTTCGGCCAATCGCTCCGGTCATGTCAGCCCGGTGACGGCGGCGCATGTCGAAGAAGATCTTTCCGGCAAAGTCGATCTCATTCTCGACGGCGGCAGAACGCCAGCGGGACTTGAATCGACAATTGTCTCCTTCTGCGAAGCCTCGCCTGTGCTGCTGCGCCCTGGCGCCATCGCCCGTGAGACGATCGAGAAGGTTTTGGACGAAAAACTCGCAGCGCCCGCGCATGTGGAGGTTCTGGCGCCAGGCATGACGCCCGCGCATTACGCGCCGGCGGCGCGGCTGCGGCTGGAGGCGCATGAGCTGGAGGAGGGGGAAGCGGCGCTTGATTTCGGCGGACGCTTAAACGCGCGCGCCAGGCCCGGCGCCTTTGTGCTCGACCTGTCGCCTTCGGGCGATCTTGTCGAAGCGGCGGCCAATCTCTTCGCTTATTTGCGCGAGTTCGACGCGCGCGGAATTGCGAATGTCGCCGTCGCGCATATTCCGGCGCGCGGACTAGGCGAAGCGATCAACGATCGTCTCGTCCGCGCCAGCGCCCCGCGATTGGATTAGGCCGCGAGCGCGGTCGGCGTTGCGGCGCGCAAATAAAAATCCTGCGTCGCGGGCTCCGGCCGGCCTTTCAGATAGGGGCACTCATAGCCGCGCGCGACAAAATCGCCCACGCCGACAGAACACATTTCGACCGCAAGCCGCGTCAGCCGGTTGAGCACCGGTTCGCGCACCCATGAAAAGCGCGGCGCGTCGGACGCGACGGCGCGCATCGCCGTTTTGCGGCTCTCATTGTTTTCGTAGCTCATTCGCGCCTGCCAGCCCTGCTGCGGCGCCTGCCAATCATTGACGACGATGACCGGTCCCCGCAGCACGCGCGCTTCGCGTTCGGTGCGCTCGATCAGCGCCATCTCGCCGCGCTTGACGCCGGCGAGCGTGAACAAGGTCGGCCGCGCGAGCGGCGCGCTGGCGATGAGCTCGACGGCCTCCTCGAAAGTTTCGCAGGTCTCGAAGGCGTAGCGCAGCAGATGATCCGGCGGCCAATCGCCTTCGCTCGCCAGAGCGTTGCGCAGATTGACGGCCGCGTCGTACGGAAAGCCGAGCGCGCCCTGCGTGCGGCGCTTCATCGGCGCCTGATTGATGACGGCGCAGAAGCGGCCCGGCGCCATGGCGCTGAGCACGCCGACGGCGCCCGGCCAGGTGGCGTTGTAATAATCCCCAGCCGCGCCCGCCTGCCAGGCGATCTCGACCGCCCTGCCGAGGCCCTGAAAGGGCCAGTCGAGCGTGCGGCGGATGCGGGGCAGGCCGTATTCGTCCTCATACGCCTGCGTGGTGCAGGCGAAGAGATAGGACATGTTCAGCGTCATCGCGCCGGGCGCCCGAGAATCGAGGCGATGTGCTCCAGCTCCGCGCGATAGGCGGAGCCCGAACGCTTCAGCCAATTCGCGGCGATGCGGTCGATCGGCCCGAGGCAAACGCGGCTGATCGGCTCGATCATGCCGAGACAGGCTTTACGCAGCGCCGCCGCCGCGTCCATCCGCGCCTGCGCATGCGCGATCGGTCCGCCGTCGCGCACATCGAGGAGAGGGATCGGGTTCATCGTCGCCCTTCTGTCAGAAAAACGTCATTGAACAGATATGGATTTCACATCCGGCTGTCACAATACAGTTAAATTTTCGAAGGCTTCGCTGCGCTGCAAAACGAGAGGCTTTGCTGTATGGTCGCGCCCGCACATGATCTGATCTAGCCGCCTTCGCCACAATCGAGACGCCCCATGTCGGACGCCGTCGCCGTCGCTTTCTCCGCGTTGAAATTTCACGCCGCCGCGCTGGCGCATGCGCGCACGCTCGATCTCTTTGCGGAGGACCCGGCGCGCTTTAAGAATTTCAGCGTCAAGCTCGACGATTTTCTCTTCGACTTCTCCAAGCACAAGATCACGCGCGAGACGCTGACGCTGCTCGTGTCGCTGGCAAAGGCGCGCAATCTCGAAGCGCGGCGCGATGCGCTGTTTTCGGGCGAAGCCGTCAACAACACCGAGAAGCGCGCCGCGACGCATATGGCGCTGCGCGATCTCTCGACGCGCCCGCTCATCGTCGGCGGCGAGAATGTGCGGCCGCTGATCGAAGCCGAACGCGACAAGGTTTTCGCCTTCGCGCGCGCGGTGCGCGAAGGTCACGCGCTCGGCGCCACGGGGCTTGCCTTTACCGATGTCGTCAATATCGGGATCGGCGGTTCGGACCTTGGACCGGCGATGGCCTCGCGCGCGCTTTCGCCCTATCGCGGCGAGGGGCCGCGCATGCATTTCGTCTCCAATGTCGACGGCGCCGATCTCGCCGACACGCTTGCTGGATTAGACCTCGCGCGCACATTGTTCATCGTCTCGTCGAAGACCTTTACGACGCAGGAGACGATGGCGAACGCCGCGAGCGCACGCGCGCGCGTCGTCGCGGCGCTCGGCGAGGCTGCCGTCGCGGCGCATTTCGCCGCCGTCTCGACCAGGCTCGACAAGGTCGCTGCTTTCGGGATCGATCCCGCGCGCGTTTTCGGTTTTTGGGATTGGGTCGGCGGACGCTATTCGCTTTGGTCGTCGATCGGCCTTGCGCTGGCGATCGCCGTGGGTCCGGAACACTTCACGCAGTTTCTGCAGGGCGGGCATGACGTGGACGAGCATTTCCGCGAAGCGCCGCTTGGGGAAAACATCCCCGTGTTGATGGGTCTGCTCGGCGTCTTCCATCGCAATGTCATGGGACGCTGCGCGCATGCGGTCATTCCCTATGACCAGCGTCTTGCGCGCTTCCCAGCCTATCTGCAGCAACTCGATATGGAGTCGAACGGCAAGTCGGTGACGCGCGACGGCGCGGCGGTGAAATATGAAACGGGGCCGGTGATCTTCGGCGAGCCAGGCACCAACGGCCAGCACGCCTTCTTTCAATTGCTGCATCAGGGAACCGATGTCGTTCCGATCGATTTCCTCGTCGCGGCGGAGCCGACTGCGGCCGACCCGCATCATCACGAATTGCTCTTCGCCAATTGCCTGGCGCAGGCCGAAGCCTTTATGCGCGGTCGAACGCTGGAGGAAGCGAAGGCGCAATTGCGCGCGCAGGGGTTAAGCGAAGATGAGATCGCAAGGCTTGCGCCGCATAGAGTATTCTCGGGCGATCGACCGTCGAGCGTGATGCTCTATCGCAGCCTCGATCCGCGCACGCTCGGGCGCCTCGTCGCGCTCTATGAGCATAAGGTGTTCGTGCAGTCGGTTATCTGGGACATCAACCCATTCGACCAATGGGGCGTGGAGCTTGGGAAGGAATTGGCAAATCGTTCGGCGCCGATCGTCGAGAAGTCCGCATGCTTCGACCGCAGGACTCGACGCCTCTACTGCGGGATTGATCGCCTGGCGGCGTTCGCACTGACGATTGTGGCGTCACACCGCCTTCGCGACCAAAATGCTTGTCAACGTCGGCAGCGCATTGCGCAGCAGCCGGAAATCGCCAAAGCCCGCCAGGCGCAGCAGCGCTTCGATTTCCTCGACGCGACGCGGCTCGCCGCGGCCCATGGCGAGCGTATAGAAGCCGTAATAGGCATCGAGCGGCTCGGCGCCTTTCACGCCCGACATGCCCTCGATGATGAGAAGCGTCGCGCCCTGCGGCAGCGCCTTGCGCACATTGCGCAAGAGTTTCAGCGCCGACGCGTCGTCATGATCATGCACGATGCGAATGAGCGTGACGACGTCGGCGCCTTGGGGCAGAGGATCATTTAGAAAATCGCCGCCGTGAATCTCGGCGCGCGACAAAAGCCCAGCCTCGCTAAGCCGCGTACGCGCGCGTTCGGAGACGGCGGGAAGATCGAACAGCATTAGTTGCAATTCCGGCGCACGCGCCGCGGCCGCCGCCAGAAACACGCCTTCGCCGCCGCCGACGTCGAGAAGACGACGATGCCGCGAAATATCATAGGCGTCCAGCGCCTCCTGCGCGACCATCGGCTGCGACACTCGCCATCAGCGCGCTGTAAGCGGCGACTTGATCGGCGCCGAGCGCTTCTGGCCGCACGCCGTCCGAATATGGCCAATAATCGGCGAGCCGCGCGCGCTTCTCGCCGCGCAGCAGCGCCACCGGATCGGCGAGATCGGCATAGAGCAGGGGCTGGTGCTCGACGAGCGCCAGCGCCGCCCGGTTGCCGGCGAAGGCGGCGCCGAGCTGGCCCAGTCCGTAACGCCCGCCGCTGCGCCGTTCCGCGAGATCGAGCGAGGCGGCGGCGTCGAGCAGGCGCCGCGTCGCGTCTTCGGAAAGCGCAAGACGCGTCGAAAGCTCCGCGACGCCGAGCGGCCCCTCGCGCAGAATGTCGAAAAGCTTCAACTGCGCGCAGGCGACGAGAACCTGCGAATAGACGAAGCCGGCGGTAAGATCGAGCGCCGCGCGCGCGCCGCGCCGCGCCAGCGGCCGCGTGAAGGGATTTTTCAGCGCCCAGCGTTGAAAACGCGGATCGGCGATCAGCCTGTCGCGCGCGCAGCACAGACGATCCAGCCATTTGTCGAAAAGCGCCGCCACGCCGGGCCTCCAACTGAAATCCGCCTTTAGCTTCGGGGCGTTGCTCTAGCATGCGCAGCGCGTCGCGCGAAGGCTCGCCGGCGTTGCGGGGCCGCGCTCCTTGCTATAGAAAAGCTGCGCGCTTGCGCCCGTAGCTCAGCTGGATAGAGCGCTGCCCTCCGAAGGCAGAGGTCAGGGGTTCGAAATCCTCTCGGGCGCGCCAAAAATATCAATGATATCGGTTCGCCCATCACCGCCCCCGACCGGGGCGTGTCCGCAGGTTGTCCGCGCTATGGGTTCTCGGGACGTTTCCCGCATGGGCCACGAATTTCGCGGCCCAGTGCGCGCCAACTTTGCCTGCCGCTCGACGACCCGCCCGACAAAGGAAAGCCCGCCGGGGACGAGCCGGCGGGCGAACGTAAAGGAGGAACTGACGACAGCGATCACCAATCCCAAAGAAACAATACCCCACTGGGCGCGCCGCCACAATGGCAGGATGGTCGCCGATGGTTTGAGCGCGTCAAACAGGACCGCGCGCTCGGCGTCGCCGCCGTCTCGATTGCCCGCCTAATCGCCGCCGGCGCTCGGCTCTCGCTTATCGCCTTTGCCGACGAAATCGGCGTCGATCACAGGACAGTCCCGCGCGCCATCCTGCGGCTTGAGCGCGCCGGCCATATCCGCGTCGAGCGCAGCCGGGGCGGGACCGGGCAAAAAAACCGCTATATCCCGATCATGAGCGACGGGCGCGCGCCATGACCGACGCCCCCGCCCCGAGAAAGAAAGGCCGCGCCAGCCCCCGCCTTTTGACGGCGATCACCGTCGCCGACCTTCGCGCCGTCGCCCGCTTTCATGTCGAGAACGGCTTATGCGGCTTCGCATGGTTCACGCTCGGGCATGTCGCGGGCTCGCTGCTTCGCCGCTTCGAGCCAAGCCGCACATGGCCCGAGTGCACCCCGAGACAATTCTCGGAATGCGCTTGGACCCGTGCCTGCGCGTCTTTCCGACGCGCGCCGACGTTCCGCCGCCGGTCATCGAGGCGCTTGAGCGCGGCATCGCCCATTCGCGCGACAATCCTTCGACGCCGGGACAGGACAAGCTCGCCGACTTGTTCGGCGTCAATCTCGACATGCGCAAGGAACTGCGGCTGCGCATGATCGGCGCGACCGACGTTCGATATGCCGCGCGCAAAGAGGCGGCGAAAGAGCGCCGGCGCGAGCACGACAAGGCTCGCAAGAAAGCGCAACGACAAGATCAGGGCGCGACGCCGCGCGAGCAAAGCATCGCGGCGACAGCCCGCGCCATGGGAATTGAACCCGACACTTTATGGCGACGCTTAAAGCGCGAAAAAGAAAAGATTTTCGCCGCAAAGGTGCAGGGCGACGAAAACGCGACAAGCCATGTCGATTTTTCGTCCACCCACCTCTCCCGAAGGGAGCGAAGAACAGGCGACGAAAACACGACACCGAAAGCGCGCCCAATGGACGCTGTCGACACGGACACGCGGCGGGCGCGCGCGGAGCGCGCCGCCTTCGTCCGAACTGCCAGCACCGCGCGACCAGAAAGCAAAAATCTCGACATTGCTTCCTTGAATGCGGCTGCCGAATGCTGGGACGCCGGGATGCCGAACATGACGGTTGCACCGCCGGTTCGAGATGATCGGGCAATCCGGGCGCCGCAGAACGTCAGCGGCGCGCGCGAGGCGCAAAACGCCGAGAGCGGGAGCAGGCCGCGCGGGAGCCATTGTCGCACCTATCCGATTTCGGCTTCATGCAAGCGCCGAAATTCACCCGAGAACGAAGGGAGCCGTCGACATGGGCAGACCAGCTCTCGACTGCTTCAATGCAAGCGAAGGAAGGGACGACGACATGACCAAACAGCCGCAATGGTTGCGACGATTTGCCCGAAAATGCGCCAATCGGCGACCTGCCGGCGATAGTCTCCATCCTTGCCGAGCTTGTCGCCGACGAAGGGCAGCCGGCTTTGAAGTTGCGCATTGATCCGGCTTACGCAGCGCTCATCGCCGCCCATAGGGCGCGGCGGGAGCGCGAACGTCAAAACGGCTCGCCCGCGCCTTCGTCTCGTCCGATGAGCCCGAGATGGCGCGCGCATCGCTCCCGCGCACCAGCGACGTGCGCAAGCCCGGCGCGGGTCTTTCCGCGAGCCGGCCAAGCGCGGGGCGCGGCAGCCCGGCATTTCGCTAGAATTTTGAGGCGTTCATGGGCGACGGCGTAACCAAGGCGATTTATGCGAGACGGGCGAAATTATCGCATGGGCGCGTCTCCGATCTTATCGCGCAAGGGCTCCCAACGTTGGCTGACGGGAAGATTGATCCGGCGGCGGCGGACGCGTGGCTTGCAGAAAATATCGACCCGGCGCGCAAAGACGCCGACAAGCGCGGACGTTCGGCGAAGGCTGGCAAATTAGCGACTGTTGCGGAAGCGCGGCGCAAAAAGATCATCTTCGACCTTGAATTGTCGAATTTGAACTTGCGCGAGCGAAAGGGCGAGCTTGTCGAGCGCGCCGAGGTCGAGCGGTTTATTTTCGAACGTGCGCACTTCGAGCGCGATCAATGGCTCGGATGGATTGCGCGGACCGCTCCCGCGCTTGCGCATGAGCTTAATTGCGACCCGGCGGCGGCGTTCGCCGCGCTGGACAGGATGGTGCGCGAGCATCTTGCGGAACGTCAGCTTGAAGGATATTTCAATGGTCTTTGGGAAGACGTTCGAACATAAGCTTGGGAACGACAACGAATGAAAAAAACAAAATGAAAAACGACTGGCCGAAGAACATGAGAAACGGAATCCATGCCAAAAGCAGCGCTATTAAGGACGGCTTGGTTTCGTGATAAGCCCCGTAAACAGCGCGCCTGCCACCCCGGCAGCTTTGATCGCCGCCACAAACGCGCAGATACCGAAGTAAAGCTTGATCAATTCCAACATTGTCGCGCCCCCATCCGAAGATGCCGCAGAAATTGTCATGGCAATCGATCGGGCAATGCAAGCTAGATGAAATCTGGCGGCGCGGGCTTCGGCCCGAGCCGCAGATTTTGGTTTCGGAATGGGCGGACGCCAATCGCATATTGCCCGCGACAAGCGCCGAGCCCGGCAAGTGGCGCACGAGCCGAGCGCCATATCTGCGCGAGACCACCCGTAAATCACTGAACAACTGATTCGGGAATCCCCCAAGACCAACGCTTCCCTAAATCCGTCCACACGGCCTAGTTACGGAGCGGCTTAAGGGGACTACTACCCAACTGACCGAATTTGCCGAGCGGTTAAGCCGGGAATGGGCAATTGAGACCGGAGTAATAGAAAATCTTTACGAAATTGATCGAGGCCTCACACAGACGCTGATTGAGCGTGGGTCTCGGTCCGAATTCATGAGCCACGGAGATGTGAACAAGCCGCAAGAATACGTTTTGCAGCTTTTGAGAGATCACAAGGATGCATTGATGGGGTATTCGATTTTGTTGCTCGCAGACGAGAATTGTCCACATCATTTTTCGAGGAACTCTACAGCCCCGACTTCAATCCGATCGAAAACGCCTTCTCGAAACTCAAGGCGTTGCTGCGAAAGGCTGCCGAGCGAACAGTCAACGGCCTCTGGGACAGGATCGGTGTCTTGCTCCCAGAGTTCGCGCCCGACGAATGTGCAAACTTCTTCGCTGCCGCCGGATATGAGCCGGTTTAAGACGAATCCGTCTTAGTGAGGAAATTTCGCTTTGTCTTGCTCCCGAACTGCATAACCCCGCGCCCCTGCCAATCGAAATCTGTTGGCTATCTTATCATTTTGAGCCGCTGCAAATAAGCCGAGATACTCGCGAGCGAAAAGCGTTCGTTGGCCTCGCATTTTCGTTGCAATCGATCATATGTCGCCCAGCGCATTCCCTTCGGCTTCGGCGGGAACCCGCCAAGGCCCGAAACCCATTCATTCCCGCCCAGCCGATGACGGATCATTTGCGCCACCGAGCGCGCCCGGTCGCGCGGACATTGGAATTGCGAGCCATAGGCGACTTGGCGCTCGAACGCTTCGCGAGATGCGAAATAACGCCCTCCGGGAGGCTTCCAGAGCACGGTTGCGCGCCGCCCGGTATCCGGGCACACGAAATACCATTGAACGCCGCCGAAATGCCTGGCCACTGCACGCAGGCGGACGCTTTGCACGCGGCCGTCGTGCTCGATTGTTATGCGCGCTGGCGAGTCGGGGCGCATGTCGGCTTCGATTATCGCCATCGCGACGGGCTCGCCAGATGGAATGCGGGTCCATCGTCTCGCGGCAAGTCAATTCCCCGGCTTTCACTAGGCCATCGCGCATAGAAGTCTGTTTCAGGTCGAATTTGAGCCCGGATTCGAGGCGGACGCGTTCACGACGGCGCGGCATGGGAAATCCTTTCGATTAGCCACATCGACAAACGGGACAAATGTCCCACCTCGTCCCGCCATAACCGGGAGCGGGATGGGACAGGAACCGGGACAACCGGGACACACCCCTTAAGGGGTGTCCTGTCCCGTCCCGCTTCAATGGTCGCCTTTTGGATCAAGGAAGCCATCGATTCGCCTCCCTTTGTGTTCGGCAGCGACGATGCGCTGGGCTTTAATGGCGTTTGCAATCGCGCGATTGAAGGCCCGGCGGCGACGTTGAGCGATCCTGTCTTTGTCTTCGTCCGGCTCTGCTTGCTCGGCGATGCGCGCATAGTAACGATCCCGCACAATGTTGTCCGCAACCGCTCGCACGACCGGACCATCGGCAAGCGGGCGCATCGTTTCTCCGTCTTCGTCGATTGCTTCCGCGGCCACCGCCATAAGCAGCCGTTGCGCCGGCGGGACGCTTTGTTTGCGAGGCGCTAGCGCCGACGGTTCCGCGTCCTCTATATTGCCGACAACCAAAGTTGATATTTCGTCGCCGTCTTCGTCTTGGCCCATGACGACGCGGGAAAGCCGCGCCAAGAGCCGAGCGTCACTCGCTTCGTCCTTGAGCTTTTGCAGCGTGAGAGACGCGACAAGTTCGTTACCGCGCCGCTCGCAAAGCATGGTCGCGTCCAGCGCGCCGGCCAGACTCGAATGTCCACGCAATCGCTTGTCGTCGTTTAGACCAACATGATGGATGATCACGACCAGACATTTGAAGCGCGACGCTATCTCGCCGGCATTGGCGAGCAAAGGCCGTCATCCCGCTCCCGTTTTCGTCCGCCGAGCCAAGCGTTTGCGCCAGCGTGTCGATAACGATCAGACCCGGAGCGACTCCTGCGCTTTCAATCGCCGCGCCGAGCGCCCCCACATCGCCTGGCGCAGCTCCGAGGTTCGGCGCTGCGGCAATCATGTAGAAGGGAACTGAAGACGAATTCGGGGTGGGCTCTCTGAATCCGGCTTTTCGCTTGCGCAGCCCCGCCGCCCCTTCGGCGGCGAGATATACGACGGGCGCTGAGTAACGCGTCGTCCTGCACATTGTCGTCCAGACGCTACGGAAACGGCGATACAGAATGCGACGAAGCTCTTGAAACTCCCGGGCTTACCATAAAGTGCGGCGACGCCGATCGCCTCAGTATGCAGCTTCTGAAATTGCCCTCTATCGGGGAAATGTCGGCCTCCGTCTGGCGAATGTCGGTTTGAACAAATCGTGCAGTGACCCCATATACGTGCAATGGCCACCTGTTCGGCGGCGTTACGTTGGTCGAAGGTTCGCACGGGAGAGCGCATTGTCCGGATATGGATCGGCGTGAGCCAGGTCGGCCTCACATTACGCGCCGAGGACGGTGCGATAAATACGTTTCAATAAGTCGGATTCCTGCGCAATTCCGGCATACAGGAGACTGGTAATGTCAAAACGGCTCAATTCCTTGTCCCTGATTACATGCGCCCTCGCATTGCTGTGGCAACAACCGGCCCCGGCGCAGTTCGCTCCCACCGGTACTCATTATGCAGGCCGAGAGAGCGACACCGGCTTCGGATCCGGGCCGAACGACCGCGGCGGCGGCTATGCCGCATCGATCCCGCTCAACGTGCCGCCGTCACATGGCGGTCTGCCCATTCCGCTACAGATCGTGTCCGGCGGGCGCGAGTTCGGCGCCGCCGGTCTGGGCTGGGAAGTGCCGCTCTCGTTCGTAATGGTCGATCGCTCGTACGTACACCGTCGGCCGGCAATGGTGCCCGGAGCCCCGATCTCGCCACGCGAGCGGATCTCGGTGGTGCTACCTGGCCGGAGCGCCGAGATGCTTCCGCAACAGGCCTCGGGCGGACTGCGGTGGATCGGTCGTAACGCGCCCGATCTGACCATGCAAAACACCGGCGGCCGATGGATCGTCTACGACGGCAACGGCTTTACGTACACGTTCACGCAGGACGTGGCCTTGTTCGGCACGGGCGGCCCCGGCACCGGTGGCCTATGGCTCCTGGAATCGATAGAGGGGCAGGGCGGCGCGAAGGTGTTGATGGCCTACGACATCAAGTCGGTCGCGATCCCGGATTCGCCGCAGCCGGCTATCTCGATCGACGTGGCGCGGATCAGCTACAACCCACATCCGACCACTGCGGATTGCTTTAAGCACGAAATTTCGCTTGCTTATGCGATCCCGGTGAACCCAACGCCACAGGCCTATATGGTGCTCGGCGACCGCGTTCTGATGCGCGATCACCGGCTGGCGGCTGTCGACGTCAATAGTCGTCCGGGATGTAACGCGCAGCCGGAGCGCCTTCGCCGTTACGACTTTTCGTACCAGGTCGATCCTGACACCCGGCAGGAGCGGCTGGCCTCGGTGAAGATGCTCGGTCGACAAGGCACGCCGGAGGCGAATGTGTCGCTTCCAGTCGCGGACTACTCGTATGGATCCGCTACGACGAGCGATCGTACAGGGCGCAATACTACGCTACAGTATGGCGGGGCGCGTCGATCTGCCAACGGGTGCGCGACGGATCGCGAGGTCAGAACAGGTTTCTTCGCCCGATTTCATGCCACCGTATTCGCTGTCTAGCTCGAAGTCGTCGGCGACCACGCAGAACCTCATCGACGTCACCGGCGATGGTCGACCCGACCTCGTCTACAAACAAAACGACCAGCTGGCGGTGGCGCGTAACCTGCCCGGGAAGCAGTGGCTCGACTGTTTTCGGCGCCAATGTTGCATTCAACGACAACACGTTCACGCGCCCTGTCATGGATGCGCGGACGTCGGCATTCGATCGGTTCAACACGCCGGTGCACACGGTCAACGGTGACGACGTGTGGACCCAGACCATTGATGTCAACGGCGACGGGCGCTTAGATATGATCGATGCGTCCGCGAAGCCGTATCACTGGATCGTCTATTTGAACACGCCGGATCCCAGCCCGTCGGGCATCAAGTGGGTCCGCCGCGCCTACAACGTCACAAATCTCTATAATGAGTTCACCTCGCGAGGCCTTGTCGGCAACGGTCAGGGATGGCTGCCGCTCAGTCGTCGGATCACGGGTGTCGACTATGGGAAATGGACGTGCTGGAAGTGGAACAGCACGCTCGGAAAGTACATCATCAGTCCGAACCCGATTACGTACACCGACCAGACCGCGGCGTGTTGGGTGTCTATTGACCGGAAGCTCCCCGAATTCGCGGAGCGGACGTGGATCGAATGGGAAATCAAGGACCTTAACGGCGACGGCTATCCGGACGTGGTCTACAACTCGTCACCCATCCGACACGTCTCGGCCGGGCCGCCGTCGTCGTTCAGCGGCTTCGAGGTTCCGGCGGTAGAACTGTTCAACATCCGCCCGACCGTCTTGCCCAATCCGGTGCGCGCGGTGTTCAACGTGCGCGGCACGTTCATCTCCAGCACCGGCAACAGATACTTATCGAGCCCAACTGTGGTGTTACAAAATAGCTATTGCGGCGTAGGCCGCTGGCAAACCGGCTATGACCTGACCGGTGTGGTCGAAGCCAGAGAACCGCAGCAGCCTTCAGTGCGGCCTGGCCGATGTCAATGGCGATGGTCTAATCGACCGGATCGAGGCGATCGACGAGACGCCGCTCTCGTACCACACCGCCCTCCTGGGTACCGGCAGCGGCTTCGGCACGGTCCGGATGAGATTGCCGGCACAGCTCGCGCAACAGGACAACACTTACGATCAAAAGTGCAATATCGAAGGAAAGGACTTCTACGTATCGAGCGAGACCGTCGGCCTGCGCGACCTCACCGGTGATGGCATTCCGGACTTCATTGATCATCTCAACAGCGGCGGCTATCGAGTGCACATCGGCACCGGCGCCGGCTTCGCTCCGCCGATCGCCGTGCAAGGCGGTTTCGAGATATCGCAGATCTGAACGACCGCTGTAACGGTTTTGGCTCCGACACGAACGGCGGCCTTTACGATGTCGACGGCGATGGGATCCCGGAACGCATCAATCTGATTCCGTTGCCGAACAGCGCCTGGGCTCTCGAGGTCTGGAAGCTTGCAGGCAGTACCCCGGCGTGCCGGAAGCGGGACGACTGGTCCGGATCGACAACGGATACGGCGCACAGGTGAACATCACCTACCGCTCGGCGAAGGAAGACCCGCTCACGAAACACCAGGTCGCATCGCCTGAGATCGTGGTCAGCTCGATTTCCACCACCGGTAAGAAGGGCTTCGGCGGAACGCTCGCCACCACGCGGTCCGCGTACCGGAAACATCAATCGGTATTGTACAACTCGACGGCCGACATGTTCCGGCCGACGGGGTACCTGCGCCATGTCAAGCTGATGCAGACGTCGGGACCGGGGTATCCCTACCGTACCAGGCAATCGCAACGATTACTGACCGCTATGCGATCGAGCCGGTCTCGACATCGACATTGCCGTTCCTCACCGACGCGCAGCAACTCGGTCGCTATCTGCGTGCTGGGCGAACGAGCGACGTCACGGTGATCAGTGGCGCCATCGACGTGCCCGCATGGGCGCTGCTGACGGCGGACATCACGAGCGATCCGCGCCGAATTGCGAATACTCATCATGATGTCACCACCCTGGACAGCCGACTATTCAACGACACGGCGCCACCGCCGGATGACCTCTGCAAAGAGATCATGTTCCCGTATGACTACGAGCTGTCGGTTGCGAACAACTATGGGAGCTACAACCCATGTTCCTCGCGCGGCTTCCTCTACGCACGCCTCACGAGCACCTGGCGCGGAAGCTCCGCGCCGCCGGCTGGTGACAGCGTGCAAACGCACACGTCAATTCGCAGCGTCGACGACGTTGGTCGAGTGACGAGTGTCCTCTATCACAACGACGCGTACCGACTCGACGGCGGCGTGTGCGTTGACACAACGTACGCGACGCCGACGGGCTCCAACGAGCGCGTGCTCACGGCGGCTGCTTCCCGGAAGGTCTGGGGCTGCAGCGAAGGTGGAGGCAACATTGTCTACGCGGAGGAGTCCTGGGAGTATGACGAGCTGCCTCCGGGTAACGTGTCGCAGGGTCTTATGACAGTGCACACGATCCAGCGGCATGCGACGGACACCGGGGCATACCTCGGGACGATCCGCGAATACGACCTCAATTACAGCTCGTCCGGCGCATTGACCGACGTCGTGCAAGTCCGCGACGACGGCGTGACGCGCACGATGTCGATCAATTACGAGGAGTTGCGGGCTCGTCCCGGTTGAAGTCTCGATGAGCGCACCGCCGGTAAGTCCGCAAGTCGCCACCTATTCGGTCGATCCCTTGAGCCTCCAGATCTTGAGCTCTGAAAATGACGGCTGCAACGCACGGGGAACCACCTTCGATGGCTTCGCACGTCCCGTGCTCTCGACATTCGCCGCGTCCTGCGAGACGACTGGCTCGGGCGTGCTCGCGATGCGCACCTATCTCGGGTTCGATGGCAGCGACCCGCCGGTGCCGGCCGTCGCGTCGTTGTCAAACGTTTCACCGATCCCGTTCCCCAGGTCGAACGTCACTTCGCAGGAGGGCAGGACGACCACGACCTTTCTCGGCGAGCTGACCATCCCGCTACGCGCAGATCGATCTCGGCGGCGATTACGGCAACGAGCGCCTGATCGTCGGCACGCGGACGTACCGATCCAGTTGGACGGGTCCTCTTCGCAGCCGATCCCTACCCGGCGAGTCAGCCGGCCAGCACCGCCTACGGTACAACGAGGTACCTCGCCGCCGACGGCTCACTCGAGCTCGTTATCCGAGGGCACGGATACCCAAGCGTACAACACGATGCCCGATGCCTCGTTGGAACGCTTCCCGAGCGTGTTCGGCCACAAGTTCGGCAATCACATCGAAGCGGTCACGATGCAGGGGCCGGATGCACTGACGTCGGGAACACCGCAGACCAATGTGATCCACGAGGTGGTCTCGAGCGCCGTAGGACGAGTGTTACAACGTTCCACGTGGCAAGGGGCGAACCGGCTCCAGCGCGCGGACTTTTCGTACAGACCGCGTGGGCCAGATGACGGGGATGATCCGTTATCAGAATCCCTTCAACGAGTACAACCCGGTCGACTGGTCGTGGAGCTTGGACTCCCTTGGCCGCGTCTTGCAGGTGAGCGA
Source organism: uncultured Alphaproteobacteria bacterium (assembly GCA_963706255.1). GTDB lineage: Bacteria > Pseudomonadota > Alphaproteobacteria > Rhizobiales > Beijerinckiaceae > Methylocystis. The sequence goes on from CAVPMJ010000017.1 coordinate 204,030, forward strand.
ACCGGATAGCGTTCCGCAACAACGCATGTACAGCTCCTTTGGGGAGCTCAAATCGATAACATGGGCTCTGCCATCGCCCGAGCCCGTTAATAGCATCGTCAACTCGTACGACGGCCTCGGACGCCTGACGCAGACGGAAGAACAAAACGGCGGTATCACCGATCCGGATACTGTGCATGGTTACGAATACGACACGCCGGGATCGTCGCCGCTGCTTGCCGCACGGTATGTGGAGGGCAGGCTCGCCAGCGCGTCCAGCGCAAAGACAAAGGTAGTGTTCAGCTACGATCCGTACGGCAACGTCACCGGTCGAAGCTTTAGCGACGGCGGCAACGTGTACGTCGAGAGGCAGGGTTATCGCAGCGATGGCTCGCGGGCATGGATCGAGCTTAACCTGCCTGATCGCAACTATGCACCGGAACGGGTGGAGTATGCATACGACACAGCCGGACAATTGCGCTCGATGAGGTTCTCCGACGGCCAGAACACGGAGCACCTCTATAACGCATCGCAGGTAGATCCATTCGGACGCGTCCGAAGCGCTGTGTTTGGCAGGCAGGCAACGTCCACACGGCGAACTACGCTGACACTGGTCGGCGGCTCCCCCAGGATGTCCGCGTCTCGTCGCCAGCAGGGCTGCGAGCGTTCACCTTCACCGGGTTCGATCCGGCTGGCCGCGAGTTGACGCGGGACACGAACATCCCCGGCTCCGCGAACATCCAATCCGTTGCATACGATCACTCGGACGAGATTCAGCGGTTGGTTCGGACCGATGCCGTCACGACGATCGCGTCGTGGCAGTTCGGCTACGACCCGCTTGGTAACATCACCGCGCTGACCGATCAGCTGGGCGCGGCCGATGCGACGATGAGCTATCTCGCGACGGACCGCGATCGGATCTGCCGGGTCGGCTACGGCA
>CAVPMJ010000018.1:0-110697 GCA_963706255.1 uncultured Alphaproteobacteria bacterium
AATTCAAAGGCTTAGCAGTCGCCGCTCCGGGCGGCTTTTCTATTGGTCGCCACATGGTCGCCACCGTGCGGCGACTTGGGACGGCCTGGGCGACCATGGATCGGCACGGCAGCAGAGGCCGACCACGCAGCATCAGCAGCAGGAGGAGCCCCGCGGCGACATGGCGACCACGCCACCAGGGGGCGGCACGACCCCGGGGAGGAGCCCCCCGTCCCCCCGTCGAGCCTCCCCAACGCCGCCGCCGCGGCGAACCCTCGCGCGAAACGAACTCCATGCCAGCGACAAAGGCCCGCCGCGACCCCCACCCCAGGGGTGCTCACTAAGCTGCCATTCCAAAAAATTTTTGCGGCTGGGGGCAAACTATGGCCGCCACCACCAATCGGCAAACCTATCTCGTCACGCACGAGATCGAGGTTCCAAACCTGTTGCAGTTCGCAACAACCGGCTGCCCGGCCTGCATCGCTTGGAGCGCCTGCATCGTCGCGAGGTTTCGGCCCTCCCGGATTGGAGCGCGCCCTTCATCGATTCATTTCTTCCCCGCCGGCGCGGGCGCTGCCGGTTTCTGAAACGCGCGCAACTTGGCCTTGTCGTCATCGGTCAGCGCGGCGGAGACGGGGCAGTCTTTGCTTTGAACACGCTCGGCCAATTTCGCAGCGCTGGTGCCAGCGGCTTTGATGCCGATCCTTGTCCAACAATCCACGCAAGATGAAAACAGCATTGCCCTTACCGTCGCAGATAAGTCCGCCCAGCGAGACCGAGAGCGCCTTCGCGTAAGTCACCTCATCGACACTTGCTTCCTTGATCTTTTTCTGCAGTTCAACAACCAGGACCGGCTTCTTGACCTCCGGATCGCATGACTCCAGCGTATCGTCCTTTTTTTCACAGTCCACAGCGTCTGGAAGCGCTTCTGGCGGTTGAGCCAGTCCGGCGTGTTCGAAGCCTTCTTCGAGACGTTGGCGCAAATGAGCGAGACCGCGCATCTCGTGCAGATGTTCGATTCCACGATCGTTCGCGCTCATGTTTCGGCGGCGGGCGCTAAAGGGGGCAAGAACGCCAGGCGCTTGGGCGCTCACGCGGCGGCTTCTCAACCAAGATCCACCTCAAAACGGACTTTGACGGCGCGCCGATCGGCTTCGATCTGACCGGCGGCGAAAAAAGCGACAGCCGCCATTTTGAGACGCTGCTCGATATTGGCCCCGATATCACGCCGCGCGCCGCTGTCGGCGACAAAGGCTACGACGCGAAGACCAATCGTGAAGCGGCGCGCAAACGCGGAATTTGTCCGGCCATTCCGTATCGTTCGACGACGACCGAAAAACCGAAGTTCTTTCCCAAGTTGCTTTACAAGGGGCGCGCCCGCATCGAACAGACCTTCGGCAAAATGAAGCGGTTCAAGCGTCTCGCGCTACGCTGCGAAAAGACGGCAAGAAACTACACATCTATCGTTGCGCTCACGTGCGTATTCATCTTGGTCAAATCCGTCCACACGGCCTAGTAATAGCGATGATAATAGTGATAGGGATGATAGTAGCGATAAGGATGATGATAGTAATAATGACGTCGGTAAACGCGACGATTAACGCGACGCCAATGGCCATACCGCGCCTTCTCGACTTGTGCGCGGTCCATGTTTTTCTGCGTCGCTACGCTCGGTTCCGGCGCTACACGTAACTCACGGTCAGGCGCGGCGAAGGCACGATCGAGGTGAGAGCTTCTGCAGGCGTCACAACCGACGCGATCACTACGCCCGCGCAAAACACTTTGAAGAATGCATGTCGTTCCATGAGATCGCCCCATTGTTCGCGAGCTTCCTTATGGCAAACGCTGGAAAGCATAGATGGTTCCGCCCTTGCTCCGCGCAAATCGTCTCCACACCCGTCATCCCCAGACCCCTCCGAAAAGACGGAAGGATCACAAAAACCCAACATCGGGGGGGCAACCTTCAAAGCGAAATCAGCCCCCAACAGGGGCAACATTGCGCGCGATCTCACAGTCAAGCGTTGCGAGCTCATTTTGTTTGGCCTTTAGAACCTCCTCAATCGACGCGAACATCCCGATCTCACGCCACTCCCTCTCGAAGGACAATCCCGATCGATGTTTACTACGTCGCTGCGGTCACAAAAAAGAGCCCGGCCACAAAGGCCGGGCTCCAGTTCAGCGCGCTTGGGGTGCGCTCGGCAATGATTCAGTATTTGGCGATGACCGGAGCGGGAGCGCCCCAGTTGAAGTGATAGTTGACGCCCGCGCGAACGACGTTGATTTGCGGGTGACGGTGGTAGCCCCAGTTCCAGCCCCACGTCCCAGTCGTTCCGCTGCTGTCGAGGTCCACGTAGAGGTATTCGGCTTTGGCCGACCAATTGGGCATGAACATCCACTCGACGCCGCCACCAGCCGTCCAGCCGGTGCGGGTGTGGCTGTAGCTGCCGCCAAACCAGCCGCCACCGGTTGAAACACCGCCATAGGCGAAACCACCGGTGCCGTAAACGAGCAGGGTCGGCGTGAACAGCCAGCCGAGACGGCCGCGCACGGTGCCGAACCAATCGATGGCCGGCGACCGCCTCCCCACCAAAATTGCGCCCCATCCATTATTGCCGCCGCCTCCAATGGTCGTGCCTTGAAGATCGGCCTCGCCGCCGATCAGGAAGCTCGCGCCAAACTGGTAATTGTAGCCAACCTGCCCGCCGCCGACGACGCCTCCTTGGCCGCCGCCGCCGTTATTGGAGAGGACCGCCACGGCGCCGAATGGGGTGCCGACGAAGGGGTCGACGGGGTTAACAATGTTCGGGTTAACGACGGGATCAGCGGGGCGTACGAGGACGAGGTAATTGGGAACGAAGGTATTATTGGTCCAGCCACCGCCGAGATTTACGCCGCCATAGAAGCCGGTCCACAGCGGCGGCGGCGGCGGCGGGGGAATGTAAACCGGCGGCGCCTTATGGGACGGAAGATCGGCGGCGAACGCGGCGCCGACGCTCAGAGCGGCCAAAGAAATAGCCGCGATCAATCCAACCTTTTTCATGAATACGTCCTTTGCTCGGTTTCAGCCGCTCAAACCGGGGCTTGGAGGTCCCAAGGCTTCGCGAGAGGAGATGTTTGCGCCTTCGACGCTACATTCATTCTTCTGGGTCTTTAAGGCGAGAAAACGCCTATTGGGTTGATTCTCAACTAATGTTGCAAATAAGCCACAGCAAATGGCAAGCAAACGTCACGAAAGTTGGCATGTCACGTCATAGACTTGACCTTCGGCCTGTCGTGACCACGGCTCTCCTAGCCCGATCGGCTACGCCGCTTCCCGCCCTGGCTTTTTGGCGGTGCTACTGGGCAGAACACGACCATCGCCAGCCGTCGCGAGCATTAACTGATTGGATCTCTTATTGACCCCCTCCGCCGAGCGTCGATAGATGCAAAAGAGGTAGCCGAAGCGACACGGAGGGAAATGTGAAACTTGCCGCAATCGCGTTGGTCATGCTGGCCTTGGGTGGCGCGCCATACTAGCGGATCAAATAGTCAACATTTCGTTTGGGCGAGGGGATTTTCGCATGATGAAAAAGTTTGTAATCACAAGTTTGGCTTTTGGGCTCCTCGCTGGTTGCGCTGGGCGCGCTCCCTCTCCGGTCGCCGTCGTGCAACCTCAAGACCGCTTCATGGATTGCACCGCGATCATTGCAGAGGTACAGGCCAACAATGCAAGGGTGCAGCAGCTCGCGTCCGAGCAGGGTTTAAAGACCGCGCAGAATGTTGCCGCGGGTGTAGCTGGCATCGTCGTTCCGGTCCTCTGGTTTGGGATGGACTGGCAAGGCACGGCCGACAAAGAAACGCAGGCGCTTCAGTCGCGTCAGCAGTATCTCGCTATGCTCGCCGAACAACATCGCTGTGGAGCTGAGCCAGAGCCGCCGCCTCTCGCCACACGGAAGCGGACCGCGAAACGGATGCACCGCGCGGCTGCCACTCAAGCGCCTGCGCCCGCGCCTGCATCTACGGACGCGCCGTCAACGCCTCCGCAAGCACAGTGATGATTGTCGAAGAGGCGCGTCGGCGGACCATCGCGCTTTGGCGCTCGCACCGATGCCGTCAATCCATTAACGTTCAAAGTGGACCCGTCGGCGGGGGGTGATCATGAGGAGCTACAAACGTTGTTGAAACGGATGGTGCGCGGGCTTCGGCAAAGGAGGTTTGTTTTGACCAAACTTTTGACTGACCCGGAAAACGACTTATAGCGCGAGGCGACATGGCCTCCGGGCAAACTCAGCAAGATAGGAGCTGGAAGGCAAAAGGGCTTCGGCCCCGTGTTATCGCGGCAACGCATCGCAAGGCGTGGCTTCCCAGCCTCAAGGGACAGCAAACCATACGGACGGCGCTTCCTATCCGGCCCGAGCCGTATTCGGGCCCCGGTCAGCAACGGCCGGGGCCGGCGCGTCTGACCGTGCAGGCAGGCGATAGTCGTTCGTGCAAAGCCGAACAAGAAATTTCCGATGAGTGAGACACGGCGCCATCCCTCAATCTAAATTCAAGTTTTGCTCGTCAGAATCCAAGAAACCTGAACAAGCCTTTCTTGCCTGATTTGCGCTCAAGCTCCTTCACTTCCTCGAATAACTGCCGCGTATCCGTTCGCAGCTCCAACACCTCGTCATCCGGGATACTGAAATCGATAACCGCCTCCCGTATTTGGCGACGGGTCGCGTCCAACTGCGATTTCATATGGGCGAGAAGTGATTTTCCAGCCATTGGACTTCCTCCAAAGAAATGAGTTGTCAGGATGCTCTCGAACAGAACAGAGCCCTAGAACGCTGGGCATGAGACGAGTTGGCGGCGAAAGGATGCCCGGCAGTCGTGCCGGCGAACAATACGCTTTGCGCGGTCGAATCCCCCTCATCGCGCGAGCGATGGCTTCCTTCGTCGCCGCCAACACGGTTTTAACCGTGCGGGAGTACCAATTAGATGCGCTCGAACAATTCCCAAAGGTCGTCGAGGTCACCATGCGGTTGTTCGATATGGCCCACCGGACCGCCGACCCGGCTGCGATGACCGCTGATGTCTTCCTGCCCGCCGCGACGATGGTTCCCGTGCGGCTTAACCTTCATCTGTGTGTGCGGTAGCTCTTGCCGAGAGGGGGGCATTAACACCTCTGGGTTGAACTGCTGAGCCTGAGCCGTCGCAATCCCCCCCGACAATAGTCCACATGTGAAACAGAAAGTGACGGCGAAGGTTATCCATGAACTTCGTCGAAACCTAACTGCCGCAGCCATCGCTATATCAATCATGGTAAAGTTCCTGCTGACGCGCGTCCAAAGGCGACTTCGAAGTTTCTCAAATACCCCAACAGCCGCCAACCGAAATTATAACCTGTCTCTGCTGAACATCTCCGGCAAGACAGAGCGGCTGCGACAGTTCGTCCTCGCCGCCTTCAATACCCGATAGACGCTGGCGACGCCAATGCCGAGGTGGTCGGCGATGCCTTGCCGCGACATGCCCTGCCGGTCGAGTTCAAGCACCTGCCCAGTCTTGGCGCGAGCTGTTGGCGCCCGGCCTTTGTATTTGCCTTGGGCCTTTGCCTTGGCGACGCCTTCCCGTTGCCGCTCCAGCATCACCTCGCGTTCAAACTGACTAATCGACGCCAACAGATTGAGCATCAGCCGCCCGGTTGGCGTCGCCGTGTCTATGCCCATCGACAGAATGCGCAGACTCACGCCCTTCTGTTCAAGTCGGTTGATGATAGACACCAAGTCGGCGACGGAACGCGCCAGACGGCAGATTTTGGTGATGACCAGACAGTCGCCTTCCCGGGCGAAGGCGATGGCGTCTTCCAAGCCCTTGCGAGGACCAAGGGCGGAGGTTTGCTCCTTCCATAGCCGTTCGCAGCCATGAGCCGCCAATTGTCGTTCCTGCGCCTCCAGACCGGCAATTTGGTCGGCGGTCGAGGTTCTGGCGTAACCAATCAGCATCGGGGATTCTTCTCTATCACACGCATTAAGAACGATGTGATAGCATCCTATCAAAATTTCAAGATGGATTTCAGTGAGAGGGAATTCGTCGCGGTCCTGCGCCTCTCACAAGGGCTTGGTCTAATGAGTGGCTTTCCAAACTCAAAGAGACAGGGGGCGAGCGGCAAAACTGTCCGCCGACGTGTCTAGTTGGGTACGGCGGCGAAATTGCGTAGCCCGACGACGCCAGCAATGCTCGTGGCTCGGCAACGAAGAGGGCGCCGCTCGGCCGCCATTTCCGCCGCGTTGAACGCGTCCTCCGCGAGCGCGGATTTGCGACAAGTCACGCCTTCATTGCGACCTCGGTCCGGTTCTTCGCTTGCAGCTTTCTCATAATGTTATGGACGTGAAGCTTGACTGTGCTTTCGCTCAATTTCAGCTCATGAGCTATGATTTTGTTTGCCTTGCCTTTTCGCAGGGCATCCACCACACATTTTTCGCGCGCGGTGAATATCGCCGGTTGTGGTCTTGCGGCATAATCCTCCACCGAAGAAGCCTGAAGTAAAATTTCAGCAGGAACAAAAATGCCGCCGGCGGAGACGAGGCGAATGGCTTCGACGACAACCTCGATAGTTATGTTACTGGAAACGTAACCTCGCGCCCCGCATTTGAAACTTTTCTCTATTTCGGCGACGCTCGGCGCATCCGACATGACGATGATTGGGGCGTCTGGCTTTACCCGACTTAACTCCAAGATCGCCTCGGGGTTACCTTTTTCCCAGCCAACGATAATGACGAGGGTATGGATGGTAGGCGCAACCTGCCGCCAACTCTCCATGTCTGAAAACGAGGCCATCGGACAACCGAAGAGTTCGCCGATACAGCGCTCGAGACACCCTCTTATCAAATGCCGCTTTTCGATAATGACGACAGAGGGTGGATCGAGTCCATCTTCTGTCCTGACGTTTAGAGATTTCTGCGAAAGCCCATTGAGAGGTTTCGGTAAACTCTCAATCGCGCCTAATTCAGGCGCGTATCTTTCGCCGAGGATGATAGGAGATTCATCGCTTGGCATTTTTGCCCCCACTCCCCACGCTACCCTTACTAATCGATTAAAAAACCAGATATGTGAGTAACGTTCAGCGACTGACAAAGTTCCAACACTTGCCTCACCGACCAGCCCAATGCGGAGGGCGACGAAATAGTGGGCGGCAAAAAAGATTCTAGCGGTTTATCAAGGAACTGCGGATGATCAACAAAGGCGTCGTGAGCAACGAGTCGTCGAATACGCCGACAACTTGTCTCGCCTTGAGACAAGCGGTCAGGGCTCGAGGTTCAATTGCGAGACTGATGCCAATGCGGCGGCGTGATGTTCAGCTTCGATTCAGGTGGGTTTTGGGCAATGACCGAGAAAATTAAACGCGATAAAATTGACGAAACTGGAAAATAAGGCCGTTGCATTTTGCGAACCTCCGACGCTGACGACACGCTCATCCGTCCTGTTTGCACCGAAACAGATTGACTTATCCGTCGAACCCTCAAATCAAACAACAGATTTTGAATCATTACTGTTGCCAAAAAGCCACGGGTATCAGAAAGTTAAAAATCGGTTAACGCCAATCAGGGCGGCCAAGGCCGCTTAGCCCTCGAAAGGCCGCAGCTGGCTCGGGAAATCCAGAATGGATGTTTCGCGTGAGACGATGACTCCTGAGCACCACGATGAATCGCGGGAATTTCCGAGCTAATAAACCAATGGAAAAATGCCGATTTCAGCGGCGGCGAACTTAATTGGCGAGAAGAACGCGACATCTTATGGAATATTTATCAGCGCACCGATGCAGATGAAGAAAAATCAGAAATTTTGGAATTGTTGCTGATTTTAATGGATATTGTAGAGCGAGCAGACGGAGTTATCACCGACGTTGAAGCATTCAGAAAATATAGAAGAGAACAGTACGAGGCTTTTATTTTATCTGAGTGTGTACAAAATGTATCCATAAACCTAGTGCAACTTTACGCTGTTACTCTACGCGAAATCGCCGCTGGGAGAATGACAGAGACCGATGAGCTGCACACACTCGCTGTAGCGGCAAAAGAGGCTTTAAATTCGGGGCGGCGATGACAAAGAACGTCGGCAATAAAGGGGTTCTCACCCCCATTAGCGCCGCTTGCCTAAATGGCTGTTTGACAACAATCTAATTAGCCCCGCCCTCAAAGAGCTGGCGAAGTGCATCCGCGAAGACGGGAACGATGGTGCGCATGTAGGCAATCTTTCGCGAGAGGATGCCGAAGACCTCTTGGATTTCACATACGCTCTTCTTGAGCGTCCTGTGACGGAGCCGAGCTGGCCGCCTCTAGAAATCTGCTTGGGCAAGTGATTTAGCGGGAGGGCGACGAAACACATTACGAAAGGGAGCTAATCGAGTTCTTCGTAGCGCACAAAGTCGCGAGCGCGATTGAGCAAGCTTACCGACGTTCCGATGCGCGAGCGAAGCGGCGCAGGCTCATGAATGATTGGGCCGCGCATGTGGATTCTGAAAAACATCTAGCCCCCTACTCTCTCGCGCCACCAATCGCCAACCCCGCCGGCGCCGGATGTTGCCCCAATACCCGCGCGCCCTGATGCAGAATGATGCGAGCATCGGACCGCGTCGGGATGGCCGCTTGGAATGCCGCCCATGCGACCGAAACGTTCGCCGCAGCCGCCAGCACTTCGGCGCGGTCGCCCCTATCGACGGCCGTCACCATGAATGTCAGGATTGAGGCTTCCTTTTCGTCAAGCCGATCGGCGTAGCCGTTCAGCGCCATGCCGACGAACATTGCGGCCTCGGGGCCAAGCGAGATTCCGCGATAGGCTTCCTCTATCCGACGCGCGAGCCACCTTGCATAGTTGCTCGTATTTACGGGGACCCTGCGACGGCGCGACATGAGAACATTAAGAGAACAATGTCGCAAGGTCGTCAAGTCACTCGAACCTCACGGCCGTGTAAGCGCACGACAAGGAAAATTACTGACCGCACGCCTGAACGATAAAACGGAGAGACATGCGCGGCCAGGCATAAGTTTTCACTTAATTTTTTACCGCCATCACGCCAGAATAAATTGGATTGAAAACGTACGCGATACCTCTCTCTAGAAAGCCAATGCTTAACATGAATTCGTCTAGTCACAGCTTTCAATAAACATTTTCTTGGAACAAACACCTCCGGTATCGGTTTTTACTCAAAACAGGAGGGTGTGCAATGCCCCACGAAAAGCCCCATGGATGGAGTGGCGTGCCTCCATCTCGCGATTTTGCCGCCAGTCTCAAAATGCTCAGTGAGCAACTGCAACTAAAATACTCGCAGGTTATCGCCGAGCCGATGCCCGAAGAGATTCACTCATTGTTGAAGGAGCTACAACGAAAGAGCGATCGGAATTAAGCCGCGCCGTGACCGTGACCGCTGGTAAAAACCGGCTATGCTCGCGCTATGTGCGGACGCTTCACACAACAACTCTCATGGGCGGAAATCCACTACCTCGCCGATTTGATCGGCCAACCGCGCAACCTCGCGCCGCGCTACAACATCGCCCCTACCACACAGATTGAGGTTATCCGCCGCCATGACAGCGGACGCGAGCTTGTCCCTATGCGTTGGGGCCTTGTGCCATTGTGGTGGAAAAAGCCGCTAAACGAGTTGCCCACGACCTTCAATGCTCGCGCCGAGACGGCGTCGTCGAAGCGGATGTTTCGTTCAGCGTTCAAATCTCGACGCTGCGTCATCCCGGCCTCGGGCTTTTACGAGTGGACCGGCGAGAAAGGCGCGAAGACGCCGCATTACTTCAGCGCCCCCGACGGCCGCCCGCTCGCCTTCGCCGCGCTGTGGGAGAGCTACCCCGATCCGGTGACACATGAACTGAAAAACTCGGCGACGATCATCGTCGGCGCCGCGAACGCCTGGATGAGCCGTTTTCATAATCGAATGCCCGTCATTCTCAACTGGCGCGACGCGAGCGCCTGGATAGCGGGCGACGATCCATTGGCGCATCTGCGCACCCCCCGCGAGGACGCTTTGCAGGAATGGATCATCTCGCCACGCGTCAATCGCTCGGGCGTCGGGGATGACGACGCGACGTTGATTGAGGCGGTCGCAGCGTAATCAGGTTAAGAACGCCTTGAAGGCGCCGGGCGACAGGTCTTCTCTCTTGCAGATTTCTTCGAAGATAGCCGCCCAATCGTTCGAGGGGATACTGCCCCGTTCTTCGAGATAGTTGCCTCCCCGCTCTAATTCGTCGCGTCCGAACTTGTTGAGCGTGATGTAGGCGATCGCCCACTGTCCACATGCAGCAATTTTGGCTTGTTCATCAGAGCCGGCGAGCGCCGCCATCATGAACCAATGGCGCATGCCGGGCGGAGTGTGACTTGCCTCAGTTCATCGCAAGTCATTGGGCCAAACGCGGCGAAACGCCTTGCAATTCAACGTCCGAGGATTCGGCCATGGGCCAATCGCAAGCCACTGATTTCAGGGCGACTCGCCCATAACCTCCACTCCTGCCACTTAAAAATTAATTACTTATCTGAACACTTCGATCGCGAATTTTGGCGCTCGTTTCTCCCGGGATATGCAGCGGGGTATCACTCGTTCCGCCCCCTCCCGTCCTATTTGCACACCGATATGATCGGGGGACGCAGCACCCGGCCCCGCCCACCATCGCCTACGTGCAAGAGAGAGGGGTCCACGCCGCGCGCGTATGGTGTTTGAACCACGCCTGCCAGCACTTTGCGGATGTGCCGTCCCAAGCGATCGGCGCGCCATCGGGCTTCATTTTCATCGATCTTCCGAAGACCGGGCGCTTCGTCTGCCGTGAATGCGGCTCGCGCACCGTCCTCTGGCGGATTGGCCGGAGTATCGGGCGCAGTGGCGAGGTTGAAAAACCCATCGATAAGGAAGACGCCATTTTGCCGCAATTCAGGCGCATGCATATAGGCTCCGCCCTGTCTGAAGGTGGGATTCTACAACATGAATGATCTGATAATTCCGCCGGAGCCGCCGCAGCCGAACGGGGACTCATCAGCAAGAGTGCCGATAGAGATCGTGATCGATCGGCGAGGGCGTCGTTCGAGGCGGCTTCACTATGGCCTGACGGCGGCGTTTGTCGGCCTTGCCGCCATTGCAGCGACGCGTGCGTATGGGCCCTATCATTTCAAGGAAACGACGGCGCCACAAACTGAAGCGCAAGCAGCCCGACAGGCATCCCTGACGGCATTGGACGAAGCCACACAGCGTCGAATCATCGCGCTGCAAGCTGAAGTGCGCGAGCTGCGCGCAAAACTTGACGCGGTGGAGAAGCGACAACAGGCCGAAAATGAGAGCGCGCAAACGTCGTCTCTCGACAGCAAGACCGCTATGAGCGCGGCGGAAGCAGCGCCCGTCACGCATCAGCCGCCTGAAAGGGTCGAGCCCACAATCGCTCGCGCGACCAAGAATGAAAGCGCCAAGGTTGATATGCCGCCCGTCCAGACGGTCGCACCGGCTTCGAAGTTCGTAAAAGGCTATAGGTTGCGCAATGTTTATCGTGGCGCGGCGCTCGTCGAATCTAGTAGCGGCATGATCGGCGTCAAACAAGGTGAAGTCCTGCCAGGGGTTGGTCGGGTAATCGCAATTCAAGAGCGCGCCGGTCGTTGGGTGGTGGTCACAGAGAACGGCGAAATTATTGGGGAAGCGGGACGCGCGCTCAAACGCCGCGCAAGCGCCATTCCAGTCGGGAACTCTATGGCTTCATTCCGGAGCCGTTCGCGCCGCCATTTTTGGTTCCCTACTATTAATTCAAATCGCAAGGGACCGACGCTAGCCGTTCGACCTAGCCAAGAGACGCCGCCCTCGCTCGCCGCGCGTCGCCCTAGCTAAATTGTGGCGCTACTGCAACACTATGAATAATTATCGAAAAGATAACTCGATCCCTCCCAATTGGGAGGGGCGGCGCGCGTAGCATATGGTTACTTTCCTTCCAACAGTATGGAATCGTCTGCCCCGTTATATGCGGCGTGACAGAAAATCAGCTGGATTGCGGGGATCATGCGGCGCGCGGCGGTGACGGTTCGTAAGGGATGGAGCGCAGGCGCTTGCCGCGCGACGTTTAACGCGCTGTTCCTCGTCCTCTCGCTCTCTGCGCATCTCACCATGACGGCGGGGCGCGCGGCCACCGCCGACGCCACTTGGCGCTGTGCTCCGTCAGAACTCGGCTTACAGGCTGACGCCGATGCGCGCGGGCCGCGCACCGATCATGCGGGCGCGGGATTCGACCATTGCAGCGATTGCACAATGGCGACTTCGCCGACGCTGCCGGCCCAGGAACCATTCCATTACGCCGCGCTGCCTGAAGTCCGTTTTGTCTTTTTTTATACGAGCTGGATCGATCCAATCGAACGCCGCGGCGCCGGCGAAAAACGCTCGCGCGCGCCGCCCGCCTTCTCCTGACGACTCAATTAGCGCGCGGCGGTCGTCGCGCAGTCGTTTCGCCGCCGCGTTCCGGCGGATCAGGAGATTTACATCATGTCCCGTAACGCTCTCATGCGCGGCGCAAGCGCCGGCGCGCTCACACTCGCATTCGTCATCGCCGCTCAGGCGCAAACGGCTCTGCCGGTCATCGTCGTCGGCGCCGCGCCGCGACCCGCAGCGGCGCCCGCTCCTGCCCGGAGCGATGCGTCCGTCGTCGATCAACGTCAAATCACGGAGGAAAAGCCAGCGACCGCCGACACGGCGAAACTTCTGGAGAATACGCCCGGCGTCAGCATGTATGAAAACGGCGGCGTCTCGCGCCTGCCGGCGATTCACGGCATGGCGGACGACCGTCTCAAAATTCTCGTCGGCGGCGCGCAGGCGACCTCCGCCTGTTCCAACCATATGAATCCGCCGCTGTCCTACGTCGATCCCAACAATGTTCAGAAGATCGAGGTCCTATCCGGCGTGATGCCGGTGAGCAAAGGCGGCAACTCGATCGGCGGCTCGATCCTCGTGACTCCGCGTCAGCCGGCCTTCGCGCCGCCGCTGGGAGCGCCGCCGCCTTTGGGCGCGCCGGTCGGGCCATTCCTGCTCGGTTCTCCTTATCCGCCCTTCCTGCCCTTTCAGGGTCAAGGCTTTCGCTTCGGCAATCAAAACGAACTGGTGGCCACCGGCGCGATCTCGGCCTTCTTCCGCACCAACAATAACGGCATCACCGTTTCGGGCACGGCCAATGTCGCGACGGACCATTGGAGCGTGCTCTATAATGGCGCCTGGTCGCGCGCGACCGACTATCGGATGGGCGGCGGCGAGAAGGTGCTGTCGACCGGCTTTATCTCGGAGCAGCATTCGGTCACGGGCGCCTATCAGAACGATGGCCATCTTTTCTCGATCCGCGGCGCCGTGGAGCATATTCCTTATCAGGCGTTCCCCAACCAGCGCATGGATATGACTGGCAACCGCGGCTATACGGCGGACGCCAAATATCTCGGCGCCTATGACTGGGGAACCGTCGACGCCCGCGCCTTCTGGCACCACGTCACCCATACGATGGGCTTCCTCTACGACAAGCAGCCCTCGAATATGCCGATGAACACCATCGCGCATGATTTCGGTTACTCGATCAAGACGGAAATCCCCTTCACGCAGCTCTCGGGCCGCGACTTGTTGCGTTTGGGCAGCGAATATCATGGCTTCCGGCTCAAGGATTGGTGGGAGCCTGTCTACAGCTCGTCGATGATGATGATGGGCCCCTTCACCTTCTGGAACGTCAACAACGGCGACCGCAATCGCGTCGGCCATTTCGCCGAATGGGAGGCCGCCTGGACGCAGCAATGGTCGACGTTGCTGGGCGTGCGCAACGACGTCGTGTGGATGGATACGGGCAACGCCTATCCATATGATCCGCGCAACCCGATCCCGATGGGGATGATGATGGGCATGATGATGGGCATGGCCAATCCGGATGCGACGGCCGCGCAAATCTTCAACGCCCGCAATCGCGCCCGCACGGACGTCAATTTCGACATGGTGGCGAAAGCGCGTTACGAGCAGGACCCGACGAGCGCCTATGAATTCGGCTATTCGCGCAAGACGCGCTCGCCCAATCTTTATGAACGCTACGCCTGGGGCGTCGGGATGATGGCGACCGCCATGAACAATTGGTTCGGCGATCTCAACGGCTATACCGGAAATCTCGATCTCAAGCCGGAAGTCGCGCACACATTCGGCGTCACCGGAATTTGGAGAGATCCCGCGGGCAATTGGGAGGCGCGGGTCAACCCCTACTATAGCTACATCGAGAACTTCATCGACGCCGATCGCGTCAGCAATCTCACCGGCCCTGCCGGGCTGATCTTCCCGGTGCTTCAGTTCCGCAATCATAAGGCGGAAATTTACGGCTTCGACGTGTCGGGCCGGCTGAATCTGTGGGAGTCTCCCGAATACGGGCTGTTCACTGGCTCAGGCAATATCAACTATGTGTACGGCAAAGACCTCGACATGCCCAACTACACGGCTTGTGGCCTGTCGGGCTCCACTTGCTATCTGCTTGCGCGCAATTTCGCGAAGGGCGACGGGCTCTATCACATCATGCCGCTGACTGCGCGCGGCGCGATAGAGCATCGCCTTGGCGGCTGGTGGAGCGCCGTCGAATTGCAGCTCGTCGACAGCAAAACTCACGTGTCGGTCGCCCGCAACGAGTTGAAAACCGGCGGCTATGCGCTGGTCAACCTGCGCACCGCTTACGACTGGGGCAATGTGCGCTTCGATCTGGCGCTGGAGAACGTGTTCGATCAGAAATATTTCCCGCCACTTGGCGGGCATTATTTCACGCTCGCGAAAGTCACCGGCAATCCGCTCAATTATGGCCCGGTGCCGGGCATCGGCCGTAATTTCGTGGCCGGCATGACAGTCAAGTTCTGATCGCGCCATTGTCATCCGTTCGTAGCCGGCGCGGTCTATTGCGGAGCGCATATTGCGGCGCTTTTCAGTATTCGGGGGGCTTGGCGCGTCCAAGCCTCCCTTTATAATTGACCGGGCGGGACCGAAACGAAACATCTCGATAAAGAGGGACGGTCGATGAATTCATACGCCTTAGCCTTTCGGATATCGCCGCAATTATGTCTGGACTATTCGGCGAAGCTGATGGAGTTCGGCGCGATGAACGCCACATCCGCACTGCAGTTCGGGCAGGAGTTGTGCGCGGTCAGATCGCCGAATGACTTCGCCAACGCCGTTATCGATTACACGCGGCGGCAATTCGAAAACTGGACGGAACAGTTCGAAGAGTTCGAAGAACTGTCGTCCGTAGAAAGCGAGAACGGCGAGCCGTTGGCGCTGGGAGATTAATCTCCTCGTCCAATTGCGTCGTCGTTTCCGCCGGAACCGGCTATTTCACCCGCGTCCAGCTCACTGATTTGCAGATGAGCCCGGCGAGCGCGCAGCCTGATGTCGTCAGGCGATTGCCCGAGACCGTCATCGTGCCGTTGTAGCTCTTGCCGTCTTCCGGGTTGAAGGCCTGGCCGGACCAGGCGCTGTCGCCGTTCGGGACCATGCCGTAGAGCACGCGCTGGCCGACATGGCCGGGTCCGCCCGTATCCTTCAGCCAGGCGACGGTGCCGCAGAGCGCGCCGCCGCAGGGCGCGACGCGGATTTGCGAGCGGCCGTTGTCGCGCAGCCAGAGCCCTGTCGGATCTTCGGCGCGCGCCGCGCCCATTGGCGCGAGCGTAAGAAGCAGGGTGAACGAGGCGCGAGAGACGAAGGTCATGTCAGGTTCCCTTGAGAAAGCCGGCCATCGATGCGTCGCGCCCAGCATTCGACGCCATAGGGATGCTGTCAATAACGCGGGCCGCGATTTGCAGTCGCCTGCGGCCTAAGCTAACTCTCGCCTTCCTTGCGCTCGCTCCAGCCTGATTTTTCTCACGAACGCCCCGCATGACCAAGCGCGCCCCTAACCTCGCCTCCTTCAAACGCATCGTCGTCAAGGTCGGCTCGTCGCTGCTCGTCGATCCGCGGGAGGCGGCGGCGAAGCGCGTTTGGTTGACCCGGCTCGCCGACGACATCGCCGGCCTGCATCGGGCGGGAGCGGATGTGCTCGTGGTCTCCTCTGGGGCCGTGGCGCTGGGGCGCAGCGTGCTCGGCCTTCCGCGCGGCGCCCTGAAGCTCGAAGACAGCCAGGCGGCCGCCGCCGTCGGCCAGATCGCGCTGGCGCGGCTCTGGGCGGAGACGCTGCACGACCGCGGCCTTGTCGCCGGCCAGGTGCTCGTCACGCTCGGCGACACCGAGGAGCGCCGTCGCTATCTCTATGCGCGCGAGTGCCTGACGCGGCTGCTCGCGCTGCGCGCCGTGCCGGTCATCAATGAGAACGACACGGTCGCGACCGCCGAAATCCGCTACGGCGACAATGACCGTCTCGCCGCGCGCGTCGCCACCATGGCGAGCGCCGATCTGCTGATCCTGCTCTCGGACGTGGACGGGCTTTACAGCGCCCCGCCCGACTCGAACCCAGACGCCCGGCATATTCCCGTCGTGCCGCGCGTCACCGCCGAAATCGAGGCGATGGCCGGCGGCGCCGCCTCGCAATATTCGCGCGGCGGCATGCGCACCAAGATCGAGGCGGCGAAGATCGCCACGACCGGCGGCGCGCATATGGTGATCGCCGACGGACGGGAAGAGTCGCCGATCGCGCGCATCGCCTCGGGCGGACGCTGCACCTGGTTTCTGACGCCCTCGAACCCCGTCACGGCGCGCAAGAAATGGATCGCGGGATCGCTCGAACCAAAAGGCGCGGCGCATATCGACGACGGCGCGGCCAAGGCGCTTCGCTCCGGCAAGAGCTTGCTGCCGGCGGGCGTGACGCGGATCGAGGGCGGTTTCGCGCGCGGCGATTGCATCGTCATCCGCAACGCCAAGGGCGGCGAGATCGGGCGCGGCCTCGTGACCTATGACGCGACGGACGCGGCGAAAATCATCGGCCGCTCCACGAAGGACATAGAGGCGCTCTTAGGCTTCAAGGGGCCGGATGAGATTATTCATCGGGATGATATGGCGCTCGCCGGGGAGTGAGCGGCTCGCGTCCGGACCGAAGCACGAGGCTGCGTGCAACCGTCATGGCCGGGCAAAGCCGTCAAAGACGGCGTCGCTTCGCTCGCCTATGTCCCGGCCATCCACGCCGCGACGTTGCGCGAATGCTGCAAGGCGCACGTAGCCTTGCCACCTGGATGCCCGGCGCAAGCGCCGGGCATGACGACTGAAGGTATTTCAGGATTTGAAATACCGTGTTAGGTTTTTAATATGCGGCTAACAACCTTCACCGACTTCGGCCTGCGCGCCCTTATCCTTCTCGCCGACCGCAATCCCGAGATCATGAGCGCGGCGGCGATCGCCGATCATTTCGGGGTTTCGCGCCACCATATGGCGAAGGTTCTCCAGGAACTTGCTGCGGCAGGATATGTCGAGGGCATCCGCGGCGCGCAGGGCGGCGTTCGATTGGCGCGCGATCCGCGCGACATCCGAATCGGCCAGGTTGTCCGGACGCTCGACGATCAGCCGCTGGTCGAATGTTTCAGCGCGCAAGGCAGCAACTGCGCGCTTTTGCCGCGTTGCCGATTGAAGGGAATGTTGGCGCGCGCCGAACAGGGATTTTTACGGGAGCTCGATCGCTTCACCTTGAACGATTGCCTGGAAAAAACCGCCGCCTTTCCCCTCGTCGATCTCTCCGCCTGAACATTCGCCGCGAAACATCGCGGCTCATGGCTTGACTTCCGTCCCTTTTAATAAGCATTCTAAATACTGATTTAAGCGCGCCGTCTCGGCGCCGAGGGAGCCAGGAGGGAGCGACATGTTCTGTTATCAATGCGAGCAGACTTACCGGTCGGACGAGGGCGACGGCTGCGCGGGCGCGAAAGGCATGTGCGGCAAGGACGCCGCGACCGCCGATCTGCAGGACATCCTGCTCCATGTCTGCGAGGGCGTCGGCCAATATCTGCATCGCGCGCGCCGGTTTGGCGCGACGGATGTCGAAGCCGACCGCTTCATTCTCTTCGCCTTCTTCACGACTCTCACCAACGTCAATTTCAATGCGGCGAAATTCGTCGAGCTGATCCAGCAGGCGTCGCAGATCCGCGATCGCGCGAAGGCCCTTTATGAAAATGCGGCGCGCGCCGCCGGCGAGCAGCCAGAGACGCTGTCAGGCGCCGCCGTTTTCACGCCAGCCAAGGACATGGGCGGCCTTCTCGCGCAGGCTTCGGAGGCCGCCGTGCGGAAAGACGCGGCGATCCTCGGCGACGACGTCGTCGGCCTGCGCTCGCTCATTCTTTACGGTCTCAAAGGCGTCTGCGCCTATGCGCATCATGCGCGCGTGCTCGGAGAGGAGCGCGACGCCATCTATGAGGCGGTCGAACATGCGCTCGACGTTTTGGCGAGCGGAGAGCGAGACATCGCCGCGCTTCTCGACGAAGCGCTGGCGCTCGGCCGCGCCAATTTCGTCGCCATGGAGGCGCTCGACGCCGCGAACACCGGCGCCTTCGGCGCGCCGACGCCGACAAACGTGCGCGTGACCCCGGTCAAAGGAAAGGCCATCCTCGTTTCCGGCCACGACCTCAAGGATCTGCACGCCATCCTCGAAGCGACGAAGGACAAGGGGATCAATGTTTATACGCACGGCGAAATGCTGCCGGCGCATTCCTATCCGAAATTCAAGGCCTATCCGCATCTCGTCGGCAATTACGGCGGCGCCTGGCAGGATCAGCAAAAGGAATTCGCCGAATTCCCCGGCCCGATCGTCATGACCTCCAATTGCCTCATCGAGCCGCAGCCGCGCTATCGCGGACGCATATTCACCGCGGGGCCGGTCGGCTGGGCGGGCGTGCGCCATATCGCCGACGAGAATTTCTCGATCGTCGCGCAGGCGGCGCAGGCCCTGCCGGGCTTCACTGAAGACGCGCCGGAGAAGACCATCACCATCGGCTTCGGACGCGACACCGTGCTCGGCGTCGCGGACAAGGTGATCGACGCCGTGAAGAGCGGCGCCATTCGCCACTTCTTCCTCGTCGGCGGCTGCGACGGCGCGGCCCCGGGCCGCAACTACTACAGCGACTTCGCGGACGAAGCGCCGAAGGACACGGTGATCCTCACGCTCGGCTGCGGCAAGTATCGCTTCAACAAGCACGACTTCGGGACGATCGGCGGGCTGCCGCGTCTCCTCGACATGGGTCAGTGCAACGACGCCTATTCGGCGCTCGTCGTCGCGACGAAACTGGCGGAGGCCTTCGGCGTCGGCGTCAACGAACTGCCGCTGTCGCTCATCGTCTCCTGGTTCGAGCAGAAAGCGGCCGCCGTTCTCCTCACCTTGCTGGCGCTTGGCGTGCGCAATGTGCGCTTGGGGCCGACGCTGCCGGCGTTCCTAACGCCGGCGCTGGTCGGCGTGCTGGTCGAGAAGTTCGGCATCCAACCCGTCGGCGACGCCAAGGCCGATATCGAAGCCTCGCTCGCCCGCGCCGCCTGACAACCCGCGTAGCGCGCTTGTCCGATCAGACGGAATCGTCTGATCGACAAGAAATCGCGCTAAATCAATAAGCTGGAGCAAGTTCTGATCGAAAAAGTCTGTCAACTTCTTCGGAACTTGCTCTAGCGGACGCCCCCGCCAACGGACGTCCGCAGCCTTTCGCCGGAATCCCTCATGTACAAGGTCAATCTTCTCACACGCGACGGCGCGACGATCGCCTTCGACGCCGAACCATCCGACACGCTACTGGACGCCGCCGAACGCGCGAGCATTTATCTTCCTTCCTCCTGCCGGGAGGGCGGCTGCGGCGCCTGCCGCGTCAGTCGCGCAAGCGGCGAGGTCGAACTCATGTCCTACAGCAGCTCGGCGCTAAGCGAAGAAGAGCGCACGGCCGGCGACATATTGCTCTGCCGTACGCAGGCGCGCAGCGATCTCGCCTTGCGCGCGCCCTTCGATGAGGCGGCCATTGGCGTTGCGCCCGTTCCGGAGCGGCGTGCGACGCTGATCGAGCTTGCGCCGGCGGGGTCGGGCGCGGTTCGCCTTGTGCTTCAATATGAGGACGATCCGACGTTCGGTCGCGCCGCGCAATTCACTGCCGGGCAGTTCGTCGAACTTACCCTTCCCGACGGCTCCGCGAAGCGCTCCTATTCGCTCGCCAACACGCCGAATTGGGATGGGACGCTCGAGCTTTTCATTCGCCTTCAACCGAACGGCGCCTTTTCGAACTATCTCAAAAAGCGCGCCGCGATCGGCGACACATTGCTTGTTCGCGGTCCGCAGGGTCAGTTCGCCGCCGACGAAGCGAGCGCCGCGCCGCGCTGGTTTGTCGCCGGCGGCACCGGCCTCGCGCCGGCGCTGTCGATGCTGCGGCAAATGGCCGAATTCGCCGATCAGCGCCCCTGCCGGCTGTTTTTCGGGGTCAACCGCGTCGAAGAGCTTTTCGCGCTCGACGCAATCGAGGCGCTAAAGGCGGCCCTGCCCCAACTCGCGGTGACGATCTGCGTGTGGAAGCCGGAGAAGGAATGGCAGGGTTTCGTCGGCACGCCCGCGGAGGCGCTCGCGCAGGCGCTGACGGCGGCGCCGGAACGCCCGGATATTTACGTCTGTGGCCCGCCTCCGCTGATCGCCGCGACCGAGGACGCCAGCCGTTCCGCTGGCGTCGCGCATGATCGTATTTTCAGCGAGAAATTCACGCCCGCCTGAACAGCGGGCGACGTTTTTGCACCTGGCTTTTGCACGGTGGCAACCCTGCAAAATCAGCACTTCTGGTCTCGTGCAAATTTCTTGATTTATGGACCAAAACGGAAGGTGCTGAACTGGAACCGCTGAACCGTTCGCCACGGCGTTATGTGCTCATGACGGCGGCTATCAATCAGCGCGAAGTCGGACCCAAGAAGCGCGCCAAGGCTCTCAGCGCTGTAGCGCGTAACGGGGAGTCCGCTGCATCTCTCGGGGCCGTCGAGAGCAAATGTCCCGATAATCGCGTGCCCGCCGCGCCGTAGGGCGGCCTTGAGCCGCTGGATATAGGCAGCCTGCTGGCTTTGCTCGGTGAGGAAGTGAAAAGCGGCGCGGTCGTGCCAAACGTCATAGGTTTCCGACGGCTGCCATTCTGTTACGTCGGCCACAATCCACTTGACCTTATTCCCATTATTTCCAAGGCGCGCATGCGCCGCTGCGAGCGCCTTGGCTGAAAGGTCGAGAACCGTAATGTTCTCAAATCCACACGCCAGAAGACTATCGACAAGGCGCGATTTCCCGCCGCCAATATCGATGATGGCAGAAAACGATTGAGCGCCGATAAGGCGAATCAATTCCCGAGAGGGAGTAGGAGTCTCCTGAAACCAGCTTACCTCGGCTTCGCCTTTGGCGGCGTAAATACTCTCCCAATGAGCCTGCTGGGTCCCGCTCCCCATGGCTTTCTGCGCTCCTAAAACGTTGATCCGATTATATCGGCCATTCCCCAAGCGGGGCAAAGCGCGGCGTTCGTGGAACTTGCGCTTTCCCGAGCGCCCAAGCCCCTCATCCTGAGGGCCCGTGCAGCACGCGTCCCGAAGGACGAGGGGCCGACTTCCAGCGACGCTGACGATCCATCGCCCGTCATGGCCGGGCAAAGCCGTCAAAGACGGCGTCGCTTCGCTCGCCTGTGTAAACATCATGCGCGAAAAGGCTGGGCCGAATACTTAAGGGCCGCACGCTGGGAACGAGTACCGAAACGCGAAACTTCCTGCGGCCGGGGCACCGAAACGAGGCCCTTGCGATGCGCTCGAAGGCGATGAGCCTTCGGGAAAGAAGCGGGCGCGCCTCCTGCCTTACCGCCGGATTTCGAAAGTTTAACGCACCAAGACCGCGCTTAGGCCTTGGCGTCGTCTTGGTTCGGGGCCATATCTCCTGCGCCGCGCCTTCAAGGGCGGCGACGATGGAGAAACCCTATGTCACCGGAAGAACGCCAACTTCTCGCTGGTCTGTTCGAGCGCACCAAGAGCGCCGCAGCCGCTCCGCGCGACCAGGAGGCGGAGGCTTTCATCAACGAGCAGATCAAGGCGCAGCCGGCCGCGCCCTATCTCCTGGCGCAGACCGTCATCGTCCAGGAGCAGGCGTTGCAGGGCGCCAATGCGCGCATAGAAGAACTCGAGGCGCGCGTGAAGGAACAAGAGTCGAAGGGCGCTGGCGGATTCCTCGGCGGCCTCTTCGGCGGCGCGCGTCCGGCGGCGCCTCCGCCGCGTCCGGCTCAGAGGCCCAATGGCCCCTGGGGCCAGCCCGGCTATGCGCCGCCGCCTCCCCAAGCCTATCCGCAGGCTGAGCCCGCCGGCGGCGGCGGCAGCTTCCTGAAAGGCGCGCTCGGCACGGCTGCGGGCGTCGCGGGCGGCGTGCTGCTCGCGGACGGCATCCGCAACCTGTTCAGCCACGGCGGGATGGGCGGGATGAGCAATCTCGGCATCGGCTCCGGCTTCGCGCCGGCCGGCGGCGACACGGTCATCAACAACTATTACGGCGACCAGGGCGGAACCCAGGATGCCGGATATGACGCCGGATCTGACGACAACGCCGGCATGCAGGACGCCGACTACGGGACTGACCCCGGCTTCGATGACGGCGGCGGCTTCGACAGCGGCGGCGACGGCGGCTTCGACGTTTAAGCCGCCGAATCTTCGCGAAAACCTTGGCTCCCGGCCCGAAAGGCCGGGAGTTTTTTTGCGCCTCGCGCCCTGTGCGCCAGCGCACCGCGACTCGCCGGCGCCCTCTCTAGGTTCCGATCGTCCACTGATCGAGCGGACGCGACGGGCCAAGGCCCAAGGATTTCGACGGGGAACTCGCCATGAACCGCTTCATTAACCGCATGACCAAGACCAGCTTCGCCTCTCGCCCGGTGCGCATCGCGCTGGCGATGAAAATCGCCTTCGCCATTCTCGCCGCCAACGCCAGCTTCGCCGCCGCCAAGGCGCTTCTCGTCAAGGCGCCGCAAGCGCCCGCCGCTCACGTCGCCGCGAGCGCCTCCACGGTGAAGCCCTTCATCCTGCCGATCGACTGGCAGGAGCCTGCCGCCGTCGCGCAGTCCGACTCGGATGCGAATTGCCACGGCGTGACCGTCGAAACCGACGAAGGCTACGGCGTGCGCGGTCAAGCGATCCGTTTCGTCTGCCGCAAGGCCTTGTAAGCCCGGCCTCAAGGAGCCGTCGCCATGTTCCGCCGCGTTCCGATTTCCATGCAGGCCGCGCCGCTCGCCATCGCCGTCGCGCTGCTCGCAGCCCCAGCCGCCGCGCAGAGCTGGAACGCGCCGAAGGAAGCGCCAAAGTCGCTGACGCTCGTCGGCCATAAGACGACGCCGCAGCTCATGCGCGAAAAGGCCGACTGGCCGCGGACCGAGGCGCCGATTTCGATCGACGCGCGCCGCGCCGTCGCTCTGGCGCTGCAGGAGTGGGCTGGCAAGGAGACGCGCCCCGAGCGGCGCGCGCGCCGGCAGCAGATCGCAGCATTCTACGCGAATCGCGATAACGCGCCGCTTTGGCGCGACGGCGACAATTTCTCGACGCCTGCGAAAAGAGCCATACAGACTTTGCGCGATGCGGCGCGCGACGGCCTTCGCGTCGACGCGCCGTCGGAAGAAACGCCATGGAGCATGTCAGCGGAACTGGCCCTCTCCGAAGCAATCGCGGATTATGCCGCGCAGGCCGGCGGCGCGCGCGTCGATCCCGCCAGGATTTCGCGCCTCATCGGCGCCCGCCCCTCGCCCGCGACCCCGGCGCAGGGGCTTGCCGCCGTGATCGGCGCCGGAGCGGACGCAGGCGCGCGGCTCGCCGCTTTCAATCCGCCCCATGCGGGTTACCTCGCGCTGCGCGACAAGCTCGCGGAATTGCGCGCCGCGCGCGCCAACGCGGGCCGCGTTGCGACCGCCGCCCATGCTTCGGACGCGCCGCCGCGCGCGAGCTTCGCGACTCTTTCTGAGAGCGAAGCGAAGCGCGTCGAAGCGGAAATCATCGCCAATATGGAGCGCTGGCGCTGGGAGCCGCGCAAACTCGGCGCGACGCGCGTCGAAGTCAATATTCCGCAGTTCGAACTCGCGCTGACGCGCGACGGCAAGCTTTCGCACGAAACGCGCGTCGTCGTCGGCAAGACCACGACGCCGACGCCGATTTTTTCCGATGAGATGCAATTCGTGGTGATCAATCCATCCTGGAGCGTGCCGCAGTCGATCATCAATAAGGAGATGGCGCCCAAGGGCGGCGGCGATCTTTCCTATCTCGCCGCAAGGGGCTTTCAGGTCTCCTATCGCAACGGCCGCGCGAGCGTGCGCCAGCCGCCGGGGGAGAAGAATGCGCTCGGCCGTGTGAAATTCGTCTTCCCGAACGATTTCGCGGTTTACATGCACGACACGCCGTCGAAGAATCTCTTCGCCAACGCCAAGCGCGCTTACAGCCATGGCTGCATGCGCGTCGATCAGCCTTTCAAGCTCGCCGAAGCCGTACTCGGCGCGAACGCTGGCTATAGCGAAAAGCGTTTGCGCGGCATGGTTGGCCCCGCCGAACGGCGCATCGATCTGGCGCAGCCGATGCCGGTGCATGTCGAATATTTCACCGCCGTCGTCGACGCCAATGGCGATTTGAAGCTTTACGACGACATCTATGGCTATTCGGCGAAGGTCCGCGCGGCGCTAGCCATGTAGTCTCATGCGGATGAAGCGAGCCGCGCGACTTGCTGGCGCAGCTCGTCCTGGGCTCGGGCGAGATTTTCGCGGGCCGCCTCGGACCATAGTTTGCGCGTTTCTTCGCGGCGGTAGAGCGCCTCGCCCCGCGCCGCGAATGTCTCGATCATTTGCAGCCGGCCGAGGCAGAAGAGCGGCTCGGGAACCCAAGCGTATTCGAAACGCAGGCGCGCGAGATTATTTTCAAACACGGGCCAGGGCGCCGCCAGCGAAGAAAGATCGAGATCGAGGAAGAGATCAAGATCGCGCGTAAAGCCGGGATAATGTTCGATCATCGCGCGCGCTTTGAGATGGCCGGCCGTCGCCATGATCAGATCATGTATGGCGTCCGCGTCGCTTTTGTCGAATCTCGAATAGCGCTCAAAAAGCGCCGCGCTTGCGCGCACATTTTCGGCGTCAGCGCGCAGCATGCCGTCGGCGTCGCGCGTCATATAGACCGCGTCGTGCCAGAAGATCGCCGCCGCGATGAGGTCCGGCCGCATCGCGAGCGCCTTCAACTCGTCGAGCTTCGTCAGCAGATCGGCGATATGGCTCCAGTCGTGATAGCCGCGCTGCGGTTCGCGATAGGCGGCGTCCAGCGTCGCCAGAGCGTTTGGTTCGTGATGCGCGGCGATTTGCGCCCAATAGGTCTGAACCGGATCTAAGGTCATGCGCGAGCAGCGATCCTGCGCTGGGAGAGGAACCAATAACGCGTGCGAATTCACGGCAGGAAAGCGGTCGCGCGAAAGCGGAAACGTCACTTGCTCGCGAGATTCCATACCGAAGACCAGCCGTCTTGCAACCCCTCCCGCGCCAGCGCCGAATATCGTTCCCGCAAAACGACATAGAGCGTCGGCCAAGGCTGGGGGAGCGTCTGCGCCAGCGCCGAAGCGCGCTCCGCCGCCGCATCGAATCGCCCCGCTTCATAGTCTTCGCGCATAAGGTCGTGCGCTTTGCGCCAGCGCACATACATTTCCGATTTTGCGACGTTGAGGTCTCCCGCGAGCGCAAAGACGGGCGTCGCCTCGCTTCTGCCGACGACCCGCACCTGACCAAGGTCGAGCCAGGCGAATTCGGGCGCGGCGGCGCGCACGGCGCCAGAGACGATGATGTCGGTCTGAAAGGCCTTGCTCGCGCCTTCGAGACGCGAGGCGAGATTCACCGTGTCGCCGAGGATCGAATAGTCGAAGCGGCGGATCGATCCCATATTGCCGACGCTGCAGGGCCCAAGATGCAGGCCGAGGCCCATCGCCGCCGGCTCGCTGTCGCGCTCCGCAGCCGCGCGTCGCGCATTCAGCCCGGCGAGCGCACCGCGCATCATGAGCGCCGCCGTGACGGCCTTGCGCGGATGATCGTCGATGTCGAGCGGCGCATTCCAGAAGGCGAGCACGGCGTCGCCCATATATTTGTCGACCGTGCCCTCCTGTTCGAGGATCGCATCGGTCATGGGCGTCAGATAGTCGTTCATGAACTGCGTCAGTTCGCGCGCGCTCAGTCCTTCCGAAATCCCGGAGAAATTGCGCAGATCCGAAAAAAGCACGCTCAGCTCGCGCGTCTCGCCGCCGAGCACGAGACGTTCCGGATGTTCGGCAAGCCGGTCGACCACGGCAGGCGCGACGAATTTGCCGAAGGCCTGGCGCACATGGCGGCGCGCCGAGGTTTCCGCGCGCCATAGCGTCACCGCGCCGAAGAGATAGCCGCCGAGTATCGCGAGACTCGGATAGGCGGGATCAAGCAACAATCCGTGACGATCGAAAAGATAGAACGAGCCGGCGAAGAGCGCGACGACAGTGAGCGGCGCGACGGCGGCGGAGAGGAGCGGCGGCGCGACGAAGAGCAATCCCATGATAAGCAGCAAGGACGCCGCGGCAACGACGAACTCCAGTCCCGGCGCCCAGTCAGGGCGCGACAGCAGCGAACCGGAGGCGATGGATTCGACGATCTGCGCATGCACGTCGACGCCCGGAACGACCGGCTCCAAAGGCGTCGCGCGGACGTCGCCCAATCCCGTCGCCAACGCGCCGACAAAGACGATGCGTCCCTCGATTTCTTCGCGCGGGACGCGCCCTTCGAGCACGGCTTTCACGGAGAGATCGCGCGCGGCGACGCTATGTGAATAGCGTGGTCGAACCTCGCCGTTCGGGCCCGTCGCGATCTCGAAGGCGCCGACCTTGATGGCGTTGACGCCTGTTTGCTTGCCAAAGGCGGTCTGCCCGCTGGCGTTCGACGAGCGAATAACGATCGCGCGCTCGCCTTGCGCGACGCGCAACGCCTCCAGCGCCAGCGACGGCATTAGGCCCTCGCCCGCACGGGTAACGAGCGGCACGCGGCGCACGATCTGGTCGTGATCGGGCAGCCAGTTGGTCGCGCCGAGGCCTTGCGCCGCCTCCGCCAGTTTCGGCGCCGGGCCGACGACGCCCGCAAAAGAGACGAGAAATGGCGCCGGATCGTCGCCCGCCGTCACGAAGCCGGCTTTCGCTTGCAGCGGCGCGCCGACTGCGTCGGTGAGGGTGACGCCGAGCGTAGATGGCGCTTGGCTCAGCGCCTGCGCGAAGAGCTGATCGCCGCTCGGCGTCTTGGCGACCAGCCGTCGCGACCTCGGCGCGGGCGCGCGCGTCGGGAATGGCGTCGACAAGCCGCTCGGCCCCGGCGCGGTCGGCTTCCGCGAAGATGAAATCGAATGCGATCGACGCCGCGCCCATATCGCGCAGCCGGTCGACGAGTTCGGCCAGCCGCGCGCGGGGCCACGGCCATTGGCCATAGGCCTTGAGGCTTTCCTCATCGACGCCGACGACGCGCGCCGGCGTCTCGGGATCATAGGCGCGGGGCGCGAGGCGCTGGAAGGTGTCGAAGACGAAATTACGCAGATCGTCGAGCGCGCGCGGCTGAATCACGCCCCAGGGAAGGATGAGAGCCGCGGCGGCGACAAGCGCGAGAAGATAGGCGCGTCGCCGTTTCAGCATCGTCGGTTCCTCAAGCGGTCAGGAGAAGCCGCCCGCCGCGCGCTGAACTCGCCAACGGCCTCGAGCGTCGTCAGTAATTCCCATAGGTGGAGGGACCGTCTCTGTACTCTTCCTGCGGCGGCGGAGGAGGCAACGGCGCCGGCTGATTGTCAGCATTGGCGCGGCTCTGCACCAGCGCATTGCCGGCCCAGAACGGGTTCAGCGCGTCGAGGCCGGGCGGATCGACGATGTCCGGCGGACGCTCATTGCCGAGGCCGAGATGCGCTTCTTCGCTCGTCGGTTGATGCTGGGCGCCGCCCTTCTGCTTCCTGCCGCTTTCGAGCGCCGCCGTCATCGCCGCGATGGTCTCCGGCGGCACCAGGAAAGGGTCGGAGACCGGTCCGCCGCTCGGCGCGCAGACGCCATAGCCCGGGCGGGTCAGCGTCTGCCCGCCGACGTCGACGACGCCATATTGATGCACGACGAGCGTGCCGCATTGGCCACCGGTCTGCACCATGGCCGAGCCGCCGCGCACGCCGATCGAGGCAGTGGGCGTGCGCAGACGCGCCCCGGATTCGTGGCTGACGCCGCCGCCGACGAAGCGCATCACGCCCTTCGCCATGGAAACGCCCTGCTTGCCGCCGCCGCCGCTATAGACGAAATCGTCGATCGTTACGGCGCTGTTGCGGCCGATGGTCATCGTGGACGTGTCGCTGAAGACGATCTGGGCGCTGCCGTCCGGGCTGGTTTCGATGCGCTCGCGCTTCTGCACGCCGAGACCGAGCGACAGCGAACGCTTCGCAGCGCCCGGGGGCGTGCCATGCGCAGACTGATTGACGGCGCCGACATTGCCGACGTTCTCGGCGAAGGCCGGCGCGGCGGCGAGCGCCAAAACGGCGGCGGAAACGAACGCGCTAACTTTCTTCATTGTCCTTCTCCGTCAGAACTTCGCCGTCGGTCCGAAGGTGACGGACACGTTCTGCGTCTTGAAATTCGGTATGTTCGAGTCGTTGCGCGCAAATTCGAGATTGCCGGTGAAGCCGAATGTCTCCGTGATCGGCGCATCGAGCATGATGCCTTCGATCCAGGCGACGTCGCGCCGCGCGACGAATGGATTGACCAGGAAATTGGCGGCGTCGAAAGAAAGATGGGTGAAGCGCGCATAGGGCGCGATCGTCCATTTGCGCGGGATGATTGGGAGCGGCGGGTCGACTTCGAGCCGCAGCATCGCCTGGACGTCGACCTGATCGGACGACTGCTGCGCGTTGCCCGCCGACGCGCGGGAATAGGCGACGCGGCCGTCGAGCCTGATGTCGCTCATGATGCGATAGGAGCCGCCGAGATAGCCGGTGACGACGTCGCCGGTCGCGAGCGTCGAGAGCGTGGCGAAAGGCGCGACACCGAACACGCTACGGCTGGGATCGACCCAGATCGCCCGCCACTCGAAGCCCGGCTCGAGCCAGAAGTCCTGGGTGAATTGCGCCTTCAGGTTCAGACCGGCGCCGCCAGCGTTGAGGTAATTGTTCGAGCCGAGCATCGCCACGGCGCCCGTCAGATAGGGCTTGACCGAAAGTCCGTGGTAAAAATCCGGCGCGATATAGATACGCGGGCCGATCGAGCCGGCGAAGAGCGCGACGCTATATTGCGGCAGTCGAAACTGTTCCGTGGCGTAGCCCGTGACCCGCGTTTCCAGCATGTCGCCCCGCGCATTCTGGAAGTCGAGGTCGTGGGCGGCCTGCACCAGCTGGAATGTATTGAGGTCGCTCTGTCGCGGCGCCGCGGACGCGACGCCGACGCCGCCCGCCTGAAACAGATTATTCGCCGGAAAGAAATTGGCGTTCGATTGCGCGCGCAGGCCGACATGCATGCGCAGATAAAGCCTGTTCGGCTGGTTGCGCTTTTCAATATCCGGCAATTGCGACTCGATCTGAGCCGCCTGCACGGCGTCGAGCCCTCCCTCGGTGAGCGCCTTGCGCAAGTGCTGGGCGGCGAGCTCATAGGCGCCCAGGCGCGCATAGAGGAAGCCAAGCTCCTTCCGGGCGCGGGCGAGATTGGGATTGAACATCAGCACGCGCTCCAGCGCGCCGATCCCCGCCTCATAGTCGCGCAGCTCCGTCGAGAGCAGCACATAGCGATAGGTCGCGTCATAGTCGGTCGGATTGCGTTGGATATGCGCCGCGAGCCGCGCCTGTTCGGCCCGCGGGTCGTCCTCGGCCGAGGCGGGCGCGACAAGAGCAAGCGTCGCGAAAAGCGCGCCGGCGAACATCGCTCCCATTCTATACGCGACCATATATGCCAAGCCCCCTAAAAAAAATCAGAAAACAGCGTCCAGACACCCCTGATCCAACAGCCCGGGTCGAAGCTGACTCATGTCGCGCCGACTCGCAAGTTGCGCGAAGTCGCGCGCCAGGATGCTGGAACAACGCAATAGCCATCTGATTCACAACGGATAAGCCTAGGTGGCAGACCCCTGTTCGCGATATCGCGCCGCTCCGGAGCCACAATTGCGAAGCAAAACAAATTCACGGTGTTGCCGCCGGACAACAGCTTGCGTGGCCCGTCGGCAGGCGCCCTTTCTCTCAGCCGCCCGCCGGGCGCCGGGCGCTGTCGAACAGCGCCACGACATCGCCTTCCCCGCCCGCCGGCTGCGCCGCGCCGCCATGCGCGCGCCAGCCCAGGCGGCGGCGGGGCGCTGAAACGCGGCGGCGCGGACGCGCCATCATCCGGCTCGTATCGCAGGATGCGCCGGGCGCCAGCAGCCAGCGCAGAACGATCAAGAGATCAGCGGCGCGGCGCGCTGCGCCGATCTCCACCGCATTGCGAATGTCGGCGACGACGCGCGTGCGCGCGGCGTCGAGCGAGACGGCCCGCCGGTAGCGGGCGAACATCCGGTAGTGTTTGTCGCCCGGGCTCACGCCCAAGACGATCTCATGACCACGCAGGCCGGCCATTTCGGCGCAACGCTCGATCGGCGTCAGTTCGGGAATCATGGGCCTCTCCTGGATCGCTGTCGTTTGCTTCGGGCTTTCGCCTCTTATTCGCGAACATAGCGACCCTAGCGGCCTCTTCCTCGTCCGTTTGTGCGAGAGCGCACACGGGGGCGTCACTCGGCTTCGTTCAGCGCGTCCTGCACGCGTTTTTCCAGGACGGCCGGGCGCGGCAGCACCAGCCCGCCGCGGATTTTTTCCGCCAGCCCCTCGTCGATCATCGCGGAAAGCTCCCGACTCACCTGCTCGCGGCGGCAGCCGATGCGCGCGGCAAGGTCGTGCTGGAAGGGCGGCGGCGAGACGATCGACTGACCGGCGGAGCCTTTGCGCGGCGCCGACATGCGCAATAATTCGGCATAGAGCCGGTGCTTGAGGTCTAGCACCGAGCGCTCGAAGAGGCGCGTGTTGAGTTCGCGCACCCGCGCCGTGAGGAGGCGCAGCAGGCGTTCGCAGATCGCCGGCTCGCCGAAGACGATCTCCTTGAAGACCGCCGGCGGCACCAGCAAAAGTTCGGCGTTGGTCAGCGCCGTGACATTGGCCGAGCGCTTCGCGCTGTCGATCGCCGCCATTTCGCCGAAGAACTTACCCGGTCCGAAATCCCCGAAGATCATCTCCTTGCCGGCCGCGGTGCGGATCAGCACGCGCACGTCGCCGGTGACGATGAAATAGACGTCGGTCGAGGGGTCGTCGAAATCGAGAACCAATTCATGCTCGGCGTAGCGTTTGCGCGCGCATAGGCGCGCGAGGGCTTCGCCGCGAGCGGGATCGAGGCCGACGAAAAACGGAATCCCGTCGAAGAGGGACAAGCAGCGCTCCCAGGATGAGCAATTGCGGCGGATATTGCCGTTAATCCTCCGCGCCGTCGAGGGGCTTGGAGGCAATTCGCTCAATAGGCTGGCGAGCGCGGCCAACTCGGGCGATGATCGCGGATGCGCGCGTTCCGGCTGGCGACCTTCAATCTCGAAAATCTCGACTGGTCGGCGACCCGGCCTGAGGCCTTTGCGCGCCGGGCCAGCGCGCTGCGGCCGCTCTTGGAGGGGCTTCAAGCCGACGTTCTCTGCCTGCAGGAGGTCGACGCGCAGAAGACCCATAAGCATGGCGCGCGGCAATATATCGCGCTCGACCATCTGCTCGAAGACGCCCGCTACGCCGCGTTTCATCGGGCGGCGAGCGTCAGGCCCGGCGGCGACGCGCCAGCCGACGTGCATAATCTCGCGATACTGTCGCGCTGGCCGATCCGATTGCAGCGGCAAATCCATCACGACATCGTCGCCCGCTGGTCCTGGCCGCCGCCGCGCGAAAGCGACGGTTCGCAGCCGGAGCCGGTCGAGATCTCCTGGGACCGGCCGCTGCTCTATGCCGCGATCGAACTCCCCGGCGACCGCCTATTGCATATCATCAATCTGCATCTGCGCGCCCCGCGGGCCGCTCCAGTGGCGACGGCGCGCGGACTGGGTTCAAGCCGCGCGCTGATCGAGGGACAGTTCGTTTCGGCGCTCAAGCGCGAAGGACAGGCACTTGAGGCGCGTCTCTTCGCCGAGGCGATCTTCGACGCCGAGCCCGACGCGCTTATCGCCATTTGCGGGGACTTCAACGCCGACGAACATGACGCGCCGACGCGGCTCCTGCGCGGCGGCCGCGAGGAGGGCGAAGAAGGCGCGCGCGCGCTCGTCGCGCTCGAGGCGCGCGTCGAAGCGGCGCGGCGTTATACGGTGATCCACGCGGGCCGGCAGACGCTCATCGACCACATTCTCGCCTCGCGCGCGCTGGCCGATGCGTGGCGCGAAACGACGATCTTCAACGAAGGGCTTCAGGACGAAGTCTATGCGCAGGAGCCGATCGACGGCTCGCTGCATGCGCCGGTCGTGGCGCGGTTCGAATTTTGAATGAAGTGAGACGCAACGATTGATGAGCGACATGAACGACAAACGCCTGTTCTCAACCGCCACCGCGCGCAATCGCGGGCCCATCCTCGACGTGCTGCGCGCCATCCTGCCATCCAACGGGCTCGTGCTGGAGATCGCGAGCGGCGCGGGCGAACATATTGTTCACTTTGCGACGCATCTGCCGAGCCTGACGTTTCGCCCATCTGATCCCAATGCGGAATCTCGAGAAAGCATTTCAGCGTGGATCGCATCCACCGGCGTGACAAATGTGCTCGAGCCGCTCGTCCTCGATGTGGAGATGAACCCCTGGCCCATCGCCCGGGCGGACGCCGTCATCTGCATCAACATGGTCCACATTTCGCCATGGACAGCGACCGAGGGTTTGTTCGATGGCGCCGGCAAAATTCTTCCCGAGGGCGCGCCGTTCTATCTCTATGGCCCCTATAAGCGCGGCGGCGCGCATACCGCGCCCAGCAATGCAGAGTTTGACTTGAGCCTTCGCGCCCGCGACGCCTCATGGGGCGTGCGTGATCTTGAAGCCGTCGCCGACTGCGGCGAAAGAAGAGGTTTCGAGGGGCCTGAGATCATCGAAATGCCGGCCAATAATCTCAGCCTGATATTCCGTCGCTGCGCCAACGCGCGATCGGCGTGACGCTTCAATTCAATTTGACGCGTTGAGTGGCGGCGACGCGCCTTGCCAAGAGAACCATGCCGAGGCAGATTTTAGCTGTCGTTGAGCTGAAGGCCTTACGAGCGATCGGCACATTTTACTTTGTTCAAAGCGCTTGAAAGGAAACCGCCCGTGCATTTCTCTCCGCCTGCCTTGCATCCGCCCGTGATTGAGGCGCCCGAACACAAAGCCGCAGTAGAGAAAGAAATTGCATCCCTTCTCGCCAAACGCCCGCGAAGCGGAAAGCCAGTCGATTCTTCTTCGCCCTCGATTGAAATTCCTCTCACCACGGTTTCTTGGCAGTCGAATTTCGACGCACTCATTACGATCGGATTTCCAGGCAGCGAATTATCAGTGCCGATGATTGTGGATACGGGCCAATCCATGCTCATCATTCCCTACTGGGAGGATATAGAGCCGCTTGGCGTCTACAAGGTATTGATGGAATCTTCTAAAGGGATAACCGAGCCTTGGGGTTGTCCCGCAAACGTCGTGCAAGGACCGATCCAACTTACGGCCACGAATGGCGGCGTTCTGACGCTTGAAAACTGCATATTTTACGCCTGCACCGGCCTTGGTCCCAACAATACTTCTCGCACGGCGGACTTCGGCGCTGGGCGGCCTAATCCCTGGCGCGCCAATGGGTGGTCGGCGCCGGCGGCCGACATCCAAATGTTGGCTCCGTTGGCGTATTGTCCGGACTATCCGGTTACGGAGTTCAACTTTGCCGCGGCGGAAAACATCTTCGCCGAAGGAAGCGCGCCAATGGTCGCGGAAGGCTCTTCCCTGGTTTTGTACAAAACCCCGCCTAAAGACTACAATATGTTCGACGTCATCAAACATAAGCCGTGGATGTCGTTAATACCCAAAGCGCTGAGCATTGGAGAAACGCTGACGTCCTGGCCGGGCGTGGTTTCCAACCCCATTGCGATGATCGACACGGGAGGCGGACCCGCGTTTCTGTCCGATCCAAACGGATTGTCTGGAAAACGCAGTGGCCCAACAAAGTGAAAAACCCCTCTTGGACCGAGACGCCGCCACCGCCATCGCTCCATTGTCGTACCACGCTGGACGTCATCGGCATCGTGCTCGGCGATGAAAGCAACACATATTATTACAGCATAGACGCGTCGGCCCTGCCCGCTTCCGCAAGAAAGTGGGGGTTGGTCATGTGCGAGCTCAATCAATATATGGAGGGCCAACAGGGGATGAATATCGGCGGCCTCTCCGCGCTCGAAAATTACATACTCATCGACTATCCCAACGCACGTGTTGGACTAAAACCAAAACCCAAGAGAACGTCGTGATCGAGAACACGGTGATGATCGATGACATTCCCGCCCGAAACGCGAGCGGCCAAAGCGTAGCGCGATACGACTATCTTCAACGAAATGCGCAGAACGAACTTTGCGCATAATAATCGATCGACGCATCGCTGCATGCATCGGTCATGGCGCGTCTTGAGTTTTTGAAGCATCAATGCGCGATGCGCTGTCGGCTTAACTCATTCCCCGACTTATTCTCTTATTGACGGTGATGGTTCCCTTCGGGGATCAAAAGGGAATGCGGTGAGCGCGCTCGTTCGTGCAATTCCGCGGCTGCCCCCGCAACTGTAAGCGGCGAGCCGAAGACGAAAAAGCCACTGGGGCCAATGTTAGCCCTGGGAAGGCCGTCCAAGGCGATGACCCGCGAGCCAGGAGACCTGCCGTCATTCGTGGTCACGCGCGAAAGCGTCGGGCGGGGTGCACCGAGGCGGTCGAAAATATCACAGGGCGTAAGCGAACCTTGTGATCATTTGAGACCTTTCGCAGTGACGGCCCACGTTGCTGCGAGTCTCGCTCATGCAATTCCCTACCCTGAAATCCGCCGCGCGCTGCGGCGTCGCTCTGATATTGTCCGCTGTTTCCGCGCCTGTTCTGGCGCAGCAGTCGCTCCCGACAATCGACATCGGCAATCCGAAGCCGTCTCAGTCCGACGCCCCCGTCAACGACGGCGAGCAAGGAACCGATGTCGCCATCACCCCGACAAGGGTGAAGCAACCCGTTTCGAGCAGCGGCGCGTCTATCACCATTATTCCTGCGGCAGAGATACAGAAGCGCGGATCGCTGGGCTTCAAGGACGTATTGCGCGGCGTTCCCGGCCTCGACGTCTATTCGAACGGCGGCCCGGGGACCTTGACGTCGGTCTTTCTGCGCGGCTCGACGCCGGGACAAACATTGGTTCTGATCGACGGAATTCGTATCGGCGATCCGACCTCTCCAGACGGCTCCGTCGACTTCGGCAGCCTGTTGCCAACGGATGTCGAACGCATCGAAGTGCTGCGCGGTCCGCAATCCGCGCTCTACGGCTCGGATGCGATGGGCGGCGTCATCAATATCATCACGCGACGCGGCGAAGGCCCGTCGCACGGATGGGTTATGGGCGAAGGCGGCTCTTATGGAACGGCCTCGTCGCGCGGCTCGATCTCCGGCGACGACGGACGCGGCTCCTACGCCCTGTCGGTCGCAGGCCTGCATAGCGACGGCTTTCCCCGCTACGGCTACCGCATCTCGCGCCCGATTTTTATCGGCGATCAGCGAACGCCGCTTCCCGCCGCTTCCGTCGGAAGATCCGACCAGAAACCTCGGCGTGACGGGCAGGATCGGATATAAGGTCAACGACGACGCGCAGATCGAAGCGGGCCTGGCCGGCTACGATAGCGCGATCCGCTACGACAATCCTTACGCCTTCAATCCCTGGAGCGTTTTCGATCATTTCAATCATCAGAGTTCGAATTTTCTCCAGGGCTATGTGCGGCTCGGCGGCGATCTATTCGAAAAAACGCTGCGTAATCGGCTGACGTTCTACGCCAATCGGGGAAACCGCAACTCCTGGTCGACCGAATCCTGCTTCGATTATCTGACCTTCACTTCGCAGAATTGCCGCTTCGGCTATCTCGGGGGACGCAAGGGGATCGAGTATCAAAGCGACCTCGCGCTCGGCGCTTTCGGGCTTGCGACCGTCGGTTCGCGCATCGAGACAGAGACCGCCAACTCCTCGCGTGAAGCGTGGATCGTCGACCCCAATTATAAGCCGATCTATGCGACGCAAACGACGCGCTCCGGCTATGCGCAACATCAGTTCACCTTGTTCGATCGCCTCGATCTCGCCTATGGCGGGCGCATCGACGCGGTGAGCGGCAATCGCACGTTCTTGACATGGCGCGGCATGGCGAATCTCAGGATCGACGAGACCGGCACGCGCCTGCGCGCCACTGCGGCGACAGGCGCCAAGGCGCCTTCCCTGTACCAAAGATTCAGCGAATATGGCGATCCCAAATTGGCGCCGGAACGCGTGCTCGGCTTCGACGCTGGCGTTGACCAAAGCATCTTCGGCGGTCGTGTGACCGCCTCCGTCACCGCGTTCCACAATCGCTACACCAATCTCGTTCAGTTCGGGCGCGGGCCGACATGCACGGCGACGCAGCTCTTCGGATGCTATTTCAACGTCGGCCGCGCCGACACGCGCGGGCTCGAATTCGCCGGCGACGCCAGCCTCGTTCCGGAGGCGCTGCGCCTGCGCGCGACCTACACCTATCTTTCGGCGCGAAATCTCGACGAAGACCCGGAAAGCATCATTGCGGGAAGGTCGCTCTTGCGCCGCCCCCGACACAAGGGCATGGCCTCGCTGATTTTCACAGCGGTTCCAAATCTGGACCTCGAAGCCCGGGTGACGTTCACGGGCTGGGCGCATGACATCGACTACATTTTCAACAAGCGCGTCATGCTCACGCCTTATGCGCGGTTGGATTTCTACGCCAACTACAAAGTGAATGATTTCGTGTCGGTCTATGGCCGCATGGAGAATGTCGCCGACACGCGCTACGAGGAAGTTTACAACTACAGCACGCCGGGCCGTTCGATTTACGGCGGCGTCAAGGTGTCGTGGTGAGCGCGCGCGACACGGCGCTGTCGGCGTCGCACGCCAACGAGGGAGACGCTTCAATGTCGACAGTCGGGGACGCAACGCCCAAACGCACGATCGAACCGGATGGCGCGAGGCTCGACGTATATTCCCTGCCGGTGGACCAGGCGAGCCTGGAGGAGCTGTTTCGCGACCTATTCGAAAACCATTGGCGTGAAATCGTCTTCGGGCCGATCATCCAGGGCGCGGCGTGGGAGATCCACGCCGACCGCGCGCCCAGCCGCATCGCGATGCTGGACGGCTATCTAACGGTCGCGTTCGGCGTCACGCATTTTCATGTCTGTATCGGCGAGAATAAGGGACCGCGCAGTCGACCTACATCTCCCGAGCTCGCAAAGCTCAGGCGCACCTCGCGCGCCGAACTTTATCGCAGGCTGGGGCCGACATGCGTTCCTATGTCCTGGGGATTGCAACTATTCAATGGCGCGGGCGAACAGCAGATCACGGTGCTCTTGCCCAATCCCTTCCTTCATCCGGAAACAGACAAATTCCTGAAGGAGCCGGATTGGTCGCGTCTCGCGTTGTGGGACAAATTGCGGGCGCGTTGGTTCGGTCTACGCGACCCCGACCCCATCGACCGTTCCGCAGGCCGCTTCTCTCATGCCTGATTTTCTGACCCGCATCCGGCGTTGGGCCGCATGCGGAAAAAGCTTTGCGCCATTGGCGTCACTTGAAGGAGACCAACCATGACAGCATATCTCTACGCTTCCACAAACACGCGATTGGCGCTTTGGATCGTCGCGCTCGCTGTGTCCAGCGCGCTCTTGACCCTCGGCTTCGCTTGCGCCGCGCCAATTGCGGCTTTCGCGACGATCGCCGCGATCGCCTTCAGCCGACGCGACGCGCTCATCGCGACGGCGGCGATGTGGTTCGCCAATCAGGCCGTCGGATTCGTCATTTTAGGCTATCCGATGGATAGCGTGACGCTCGCCTGGGGCGGCGCTCTCGGTGTGATCGCGCTGCTCTCTTGCGAAGCAGCGGGATTCGCGACGCGGCGCATCGGGGGCTTCTTCGGCGGTTGCGCGGCGTTCCTTGCAGCTTTCCTCGCCTATGAGGGTTCGCTGATCGTCATCGACCTCGTCACGCAACAAAGCAGCGAGGATTTCGCGCTCACGACGGTTTGGCGAATTTTCCTCATCAACGCCAGCGCCTTCGGCGGTTTGTGGTCGCTCTGGACGCTTGCGTCGACGACGACCGTCGGCCGCAAGCTGCTGGCCGGCTTCGCGCCGCGCCACGCATAAGCAGTCCATCGGAAAACGACGGGCCGTTCTTCGGCCCGTCGCATCTTTCGCCGCATGATCGCCAAGTCCACAGGGATCGAAGCGCCGTTCGAGCTGAACTGCGCGCCGCCCTTGCTCGTCATCCGTTTCAAGGCGCCACAGAAAATATTGGGATGGTCGCTGACCAAACCAGGATTTGCCGCGACCCGCGAGATCGTTTGGTTTGAGGTTCGCGATGGCGACCTGCCGCTTCACGTCGATCCGGTGGCGTTTCTGAAGCAAAAGCTATCGGCAGGCGGCTTTGACGACGCAGCGGCCTTTATGACCTCGCGTGAAATTCGGCGTCACCATGTCGCGCAATCCCGCGTCGGCGGCGTCGTTGCGACCTGCGTGGCGACAGTTGGCTTGTCCAATGGCGAAAGAGTGGGCGCGCGTCGCGGGACGGAGGCGCCTGCGATCGGCACGATCAATATGCTCGTTCATGTCTCCCGGTCGCTCTCCGCGGGCGCGTTCGTCGAAGCCATTTCCATTGCGACGGAGGCGCGAACCGCCGCGATCTTGGAGACGAGCGAATTGCGAGAGGGCCCGGCTGTCACAGGAACGGGTACCGATTGCATCATCGTCGCCGCTCCAGAGGGCGGCGCGCAGGAACATTGCGCCGGCCTTCATACCGACCTCGGCCAGGCGATCGGCGCGGCGGCGTATAATGCGACATATGAGGGCGCGGCGACCTGGAGCGCCGACGCCGGCGCCATCAGGCGAAGGCCGAACCCTGGCTGAAAGAGCGAGGACGGCGACCAGCGCCGCCGCAAAGGATCATGCCTTTTTACGAACCGAACGAAGCGCTCTCTCGGACAGTCCATGCTGCTGATCGGCTTGCCGGGCCAAAACAAACAGAAGATCGCTGAGGCGGTTGAGATAGGCCAGAACGCTATCGGGCGGCGCCGGCTGGGTCAGGGCCGCAACGCCGCGTTCAGCGCGGCGCGCGATCGCCCGCGCCACATGCAGACGGCAACTGGGTTCCGCTTCGCCCGGAAAAATAAACTCACGCAACGGCGGTAATTCCGCCGTCACGCGATCGATTTCCGTTTCCAGCGCGTCAACTTCGGCGTCGTCGAACGTCAAGTCGATCTGTCGGCCCTCGGCGCTCACAATGCCGCTGATCGAGTAAAGCGCGCGTTGAGTTGCGCGTAGAAACTCATTCGCCGGAGGATAGGCGATCCGCGCCAAGCCGATGCTCGCCGATAATTCGTCCAGGTCGCCGACAGCCGCCACGCGAGGTTCGAATTTGGCGGCGCGGCGGCCCGAGAAAAGGCTCGTTTCGCCGCGATCTCCTTTCTTCGTATATAATTTCACCACCTTCATCATTCTCCATAGCCGTGGCCCAACGATAACATATTCGATGCGCGCCGCCCTCCTTGATCGCGCGCCTTAAATCCGCGACCCATCCATGCCGATGCGGTGCATCAAGTAGCACAGGCAGTCCTGTTTCACGGCGCGCGGATCGACCGTCAGCATCGCGGGGATCGCCGGGCGCGCGAGCCTGATCTCGCCGCCCGTGTAATCGAAGTAATTCGCCGGCGACGTGTCGTAGCCGTCGCCCGGGGTGACATCGAGCCGCGCGCCTTGCGCGCCCAGGGCGCCGAAGGACGCGCCGGCCTCCAACTCGCTGAAGTTCAGATGATCGATATCCGGCCGGAAGACGAAATCCGCCGGCGTTCCGTCGAAGGAAAAGCTCGCGCCGGCCGGCGGCTTCACGATCGCGCAGGTGCGCAGGAGGTCGATGTCATGAGCCGCCGGCGCATGATCGGGAAGCTGCGAGATCGAAAGGCAAGCCTCTAACAGTTCTACCGCATGCGCCGTGGCGGATTCAGCGCCCGCCTTCCCGCATTCGACGGTGATAGCCGGACAGAGTTTCGCGAAGGCCTCCGCGCAGGTGCCGCGCGGCCGCTGAAAAAGCACCACGATGCGCGAAAAGAGCTGCGCGAGCGCAATATATTTCGGTTCAAGCTTGCTGACGCAGCTGTAATGCGGATTGAAACCGGTGTTGTTGTGGATGTCGACGGCCGCGAAGGCTCCGCGTTTGGCGACGTATTCATAGATCCACCGCGCCATGTGGGCGCGCGGATCGTCGGGCGTCAGCGTTCCCGGCCAGACGCGATTGAAGTCGCGCTGGCCCGGCAGCGTGCGCACATGGGCCGCCGCCGCGTCGATATTGCCGATGAAAAGGATGAGCGACCGGCTAAGCCCGCGCGCGGCGTGACGGCGCAGAATTTCCTGCGCCGCGGCGAGGCCGCTGTCCTCATTGCCGTGCAAGAGCGTCGAGACGAAGAGAGGATGCGGATCGCGGCCCGGAAGATCGAATAGGCTTGGACCGGGCAAGATTTCCGTCAGGCGGTCGGCGGGACAATCCAGAAATCCTTCCGGCAGCCGGTCGAATACGGCGCAAGGCGCGTCAGTCACTGTCTCTCCTCATGCTCCCCACTGATGAACGGGCGCGCCGCTGCGTTGGCGTTCGCAATAGGCCGCCATCAGGGAATAAAGGTCGCCGCCGCGCGCCTCAAGCGCCTTTCGCTGCCAGGCGGCGCCAGTCTGACCCGTCTTCACCCGGGCCTCGATCACATCGAGAAAATCCGCCTCGGCGACGCCAAGATCGGCGAGACCCCCGCGGGCGGCGGGAATAAGCCGCTCCAATAGCAGTTGATCGGCGGCGATCTTGCCCTCGCCGGGCCAGACGAGCCGCGCATCGAGACCCAGGCGCGCGGCGGCGTAAAAGTTCTGACGCGCGTCGACGAAGTCGAGGCCGCCTGTCCCGCAGTCGCCCGTCAGCGTCATGGCGCGCACGAGGCCGAGATAAAGCGCGGCGTTGGCGATCATGTCGATAAAGGTCGGGCCCGACGGCAGGATTCGATGCTCGATACGAAAATGGGGCGCCCCGCCGTCGTCGAAACCGATGAGAGGCCGGTTCCAGCGCCAGATGACGCCATTATGCAGCCGTAGATGACGCATCGCCTCGGGCGGATCGTCATAGGCCATCGGCAGCAGCGCGTCATAGTCGCGCAAATTCTCCTCGAAGACCTCGATAAGAGAGCGCGTCGCATATCCCGAGCCCATGCAGACGCGGGCCGGTCCCGGCACCTTGACCGCCTGTTCAAACAGCGGAATGCGCGTCTCCTCCCAAAGCGCCTTGCCGAAGAGGAAGGGCGCATTGCCGCAAGCGGCGAGGATCGGACCCGAGATCGCGATCGACGCGTTGTAATAGAGATGCGCGAGATCGGCCGGGGCTTTGAGATGAATCTGAAAGGACGTCGTCGCCGCCTCCAGCATCACGTCCTTATGTTCGGACATGAGATGATCGCGTCCGGCGATATCGACGCGCAGGGGCCGTCCGCCGCGCAGCCGCAGCACTTCCTTATTGAGCGCATAATAGCGGTTGAGCGGCGACATATTGGCGAGCGTCAGGTCTTCGTCGCGGATCGTTGGCAGCGTTCCGATCATGACGAGATTAGCGTCGAGCCGATGCGCGACGTCGTTGCACGCCGTCCAGAGCCCCGTGAGCGCGTCATAGGCCTGCGTCAGCGCGCCGCCCTCGAGCGGCAGCGGATTGCAATTCAATTCGACATTGAACCGCGACAATTCGGGCACGACGAGCGGGTTATTAAGCGTCTCCAACAGATGCTGATTGATCGAGGACGGCGCGTAATTATGATCGACGATCCAGCTCTCGACTTCGAAGCCCAGCATGTGGCCGTCACGCGAAAATCTGTCCTGCGCGAAGAGCGCCCGGGCGATATCTGTCTCCTGCGCGAGGCGACCGGCGAAACGCGCTTTGTCGGCGCGCGTGAAGCCTGTCGTTTCGATTTCCTCGCCCAAGTTACACGCCCAAGTTACTCGCCCATGCGTTTTCCGCAGACTCAACGGCATAGTATCGCGCCGCGCCGACGCGTCATAGCGGGCGCGTCATAACGGGCGCGGCGAAGCGTCGCGATGGCGCCGCCGGCCCCTTCCAGCATTCGCGGGAGGCGCATCCCTTATCTAGTTTTCCGCCGGGCCCATCGTTAGGCCCCCTTTCCGGCAAAGCGGGAGGGACAGGCCGATGGCGTTGCTTTAGATTGCGAGGCGACTCGCCTGGAGCTTGATCTTGCCCGACATCGCTTATGTGAATGGAGCCTTCACGCCGCTCGCGGACGCGCGCATTTCCATCCTCGATCGCGGATTCCTCTTCGCGGACGGCGTCTATGAGGTCGCGGCCGTCATCGACGGCCGGCTGATCGATAATGCGGCGCATCTGTCGCGTCTTGAAAGATCGTTGCGCGAATTGCGCATCGAGAGCCCCGTCTCCTTGGCGCGCATGGCGGAGATTGAAACGGAACTCGTCGCGAGAAACAACGTCAATGAGGGCCTCGTCTATTTGCAGATCACGCGGGGCGTCGCCGAACGCGACTTCAGCTTCCCAAGAGATGCGACGCCAACGCTCATCGCCTTTGCGCAAAAGAAAAATATCCTCGCTTCGCCGGCCGCGCAAAGCGGCGTCAAGATCCTAACCGTTCCCGATCTGCGCTGGGCGCGGCGCGACATCAAGAGCGTCGCGCT
The DNA here is from genome assembly GCA_963706255.1 of uncultured Alphaproteobacteria bacterium. Taxonomy (GTDB): domain Bacteria; phylum Pseudomonadota; class Alphaproteobacteria; order Rhizobiales; family Beijerinckiaceae; genus Methylocystis. The sequence continues at coordinate 42,850 of CAVPMJ010000018.1, forward strand.
GCTGGCGCAGGTGCTGGCGAAGCAAGCGGCGGTCGAAGCCGGCTGTCAGGAAGCCTGGATGGTCGACGCCGATGGATTCGTGACGGAAGGCTCGTCCTCCACCGCCTTCATTGTGACGAAGGCCGGCGCCATCGTCACGCGCTCCAACTCGCCGGCGATCCTGCCCGGCTGCACCCGCCGGGCGGTGCTGGCGCTCGCCGAGCGTGAAGGACTGACGATCGAAGAGCGCGGCTTCACCGTCGCCGAAGCCGCCGACGCGGCGGAAGCCTTTCTCACCAGCGCCTCCAACCTTGTGCTGCCCGTCATTGCAATAGACGGCAAACCAATCGGCGCGGGCGTCCCTGGAGAAAAAAGCCAAGCGTTGCGCGCGCTCTACATCGACTTCGCGCGCGCCGGCGAAGGCTGAGCCTATCGTTGCATCTGCAGCTCGTCGAAGTCCGAACTGCGCTCGTCCTCGATCGCAAGCGCAAGGATGAGGCTGAACACGGCGGCGGCCATGCACCAGACGGAATACCAAGCCGGCCGATTGGCCACGAGCGCGAGGACGAATGTGCAGAATACCGCCGCGCCGAAAATGTTGATGGCGCGTCGTTCGCTCATGACGAGCGGCGTCACGGTCAGAACGACGTAGAAAAGATCCGCGAGGAGCGGCGGGCGCTCGAACATTGGGTCATAGGCCAGCGAATGTCTCACGACCGTGAGGTCGATGCCGTCCGCGCCAGCCAGTTTCATGATCAGATAGACGGCGAGGACGACGCCAACCCCGCCCATCGCCCTCCAAATGCGCTTGCGCTCGGGATCCGTCTCCGCATAGGCGGCGGCGTAGGGCGTCAGCACCGGCCAGACGGTGAAGGCGATGAGCGTGTAAAGATAACGAAACGGCTGGCCGACCACCGGATCGTTCACCGTGATCCACACTGCCGCCTCGACGCATTGATGCGCCGCGAAGACCAACGGAAATACAGCAAAAAGCAACATGCGCCGGTCTTGACGCATGGCCTTGGAGACCATGCCGAAGCCGGCCAATCCCAGGCCGAGCCCGGCGGTGATGCTTGCTTCCAGCGAATAGCACATGGCGCGAACGCGGACTGTCAATGCCAAAGCTTATCGCGTGAGATAATACCGCTCCATTCGCATTCGTCGAGTCCCCGAGCCCAAGCTTGCCGAGACTTAAAAAAAGCAACGTTTCCAACGACTCGAAAAAACCAACAGTCCAATCAGGAACAATCGCCGCGCCGACAAGTTATTCGGCACAGACGCGTTTGCAAACGCGTCCATGGGATTAAGGAGATACGCATGACTGGCATCATCGACAAGGTCAAAGGCGCCGTTAACGAAACCGTTGGCAAGGCGAAACAAGCCATTGGCGATGCGACCAACTCGCCTGAGCTCGAAGGCGAAGGCGTGTTGCAGGAAATGAAGGGCAAAAGCCAAGGAATGCTGGGCGATGTGAAGGAGGCAGTCGCCGACGCCGCGAACGCCGCAGGCGATGCGTTAGACTCGGCGAAGGACAAGGCGAAAGACTTTGCTGATCGCGCATCGGACAGCGCAAAGCAGGCGACGCGCGACGCCAAGGAGGCTATTCATCGCGCGACGAAGTAGCTGCGCGCCATTTGCCGAAACCAATGGGCCGCCGTCGCATGACGGCGGCGTTCCTTTTTCCTCGAGCAGCTTTTTAAGCATCTGGAATTTTTTCGGAAACGCAGGGAACAGCGGCGCAGATGCTGGGTTAAGGAGCATCAATCGGATTCCGCCAAAAGGAGGATGAGATGGGCAGCCTGCTTCATTGGGCCATTATTTTCCTGATCGTTGCGCTCGTCGCAGCGTTTCTTGGGTTCGGCGGCGTCGCTGGCACGGCGATGGAAGGCGCGCGCATTCTTTTCTGGGTCGCGTTAATCCTGTTCGTTGTCTCGACAGTGGTCGGCCTAATTCGACGCGCCTGACAGGCTGAACGCCAGCTAGACGCCAGTCATCAGCCGGTCGCCGAATGACCGGCTGATCTTTACGGGATGTCCTCTAGCGAAGCGCGCCAAGCGTCGGCTGAAGAGTTCTGACGGCGCGCGCCAGTCGCCGCGCGGAGACAGCGATCCCCCCGAACTTACCTTCGGACCATTTGGCAGCGCCGACCGCTTGAACTGGCTGGTCTCGAAAAATCGCCCGATGAAAACCCCGAGCCAATGTTTGATCGTGGAAAGATCGTAAGCGATCTTGTCTTGCTCGGCGACGCCAGAGGGCCAGGCGCCCGCCGCCGCGTCGCGCCAGGCGCGCCAAGCGATAAAAGCGATCTTCGATGGCGCGAAGCCGTAACGCGTCGCGTAGAACAAATTGAAATCCTGCAGGGCGTAGGGGCCGACGACGTCTTCGGTGCGCTGCGTCGTCTCGCCAGGAATAAGCTCCGGCGAAATTTCGGTGGCGAGAATATCCTTCAGCACGGCCACCGTCTCGGCGCCAAAGCGCGCATCTCGCGCGCACCAGCGGATGAGATGCTGAATGAGCGTCTTCGGCACCGAGGCGTTGACGTTATAATGCGACATCTGATCGCCTACGCCATAGGTGCACCAGCCAAGCGCCAGTTCCGACAAGTCGCCAGTGCCGACGACGATGGCCTTGTGATGATTGGCGAGGCGGAACAGCAGCGACGTGCGCGCGCCGGCCTGCACATTTTCAAATGTAGCGTCATACAGAGCTTCGCCGCGCGCGGCGGGATGCTCGATGTCGAGAAGCATTTGTTTGCACGCGGCCGAAACGTCAATTTCCCGAGCCGTTACGCCCAGCGCGCGCATCAGTCGCCACGCGTTCGTCTTGGTGCGATCGCTCGTCGCGAAGGCCGGCAGCGTGAAGCCGAGAATGTTTTCTCGCGGCAGCCCCAGCGCGTCGATCGCGGTGACCGCGACGAGCAACGCCTGGGTCGAGTCGAGACCCCCGGAAACGCCGATCACCACCTTGTCGATCTTCGATGCGCGTAAGCGCTGTTGCAGCCCATGCGACTGAATGTTGAAGGCCTCGAAGCAAAGCTCGGCGAGGCGCGTCTCATCGGCCGGAACGAAAGGAAAGCGGGGAATTTCGCGTAGAAAGCCCAGATCGCGGTCGCGCGGCGCGGCGAGCTCGAAGCCAATGCGGCGAAACTGCGTGGCGCCCTGCTCCACATCGGCGCAGGCGCCGAAAGTGCCCTGGCGCGCGCGCTCGGCGAGAAGGAGCCCAATGTCGACGTCGGCGAGAGTCATCTGCGGCTCTTCCGAGAAACGCTTCGCCTTGGCGAGCACGGCGCCATTCTCGCAGATCAACGCCTCTCCGTCCCAGGCGAGGTCCGTCGTCGACTCGCCCTGCCCCGCAGCGGAATAAAGATAGGCGGAAAGACAACGCGCCGAATGCGCAGCGCAAAGCGTCTCGCGATAGTCGGACTTGCCGACGATGGCGTTCGAGGCCGAGAGATTCAGCAGAACGGTGGCGCCGGCAAGCGCGGCGCGCGACGACGGCGGGATCGGAACCCATACATCCTCGCAAATCTCCATATGGATGACCAGGCCGCCGAAGTCATCCGCCTCAAGCAACACGTCGGAGCCGAAAGGAGCGAAATGGCTCGCGACCGAAATCTCCTCGCCGGCGATGTAAGCGCCGGAAGCGAAGTGACGACCCTCGTAAAACTCGCGATAGTTCGGCAGATAGATTTTCGGCGTGACGGCGAGGACGCGGCCGCGCAGGATCGCGACGGCGCAATTATACAGACGCCCCCGATGACGCAGCGGCGCGCCGACGACAATGAGCGGATGGATGGCGCGCGACGCTTCGACGAGATCGGCAAGCGCCGCGTCGACAGCGGCGAGCAGCGCCTCCTGCTGCAGAAGATCGTCGATCGCGTAAGCGGAAATCCCCAATTCCGGAAAGAGAACGAGCGAGGCGCCGCGCTTGTCGGCCTCGCGCGCCATTTCGATCGTGCGCGCGACGTTGAAGGCTGGGTCCGCGACGCGCAGGCGCGGCGTCGCCACGGCGGCGCGGACGAAGCCATGCGTATGCAAGCAGTAGAAGGGGTGAGTCATATAGGTCCGCCTGAGCGGCCGGAGTTCATTGCTTTAGAAAGAAAACGGCCTCGTTCGTGCAGCGCGATAATGCAAAAAGCCAGGACGAATGTCACACATGTTCTGCCGCCGTCGTTTACGGCGCGCCCATCCGGCGCGTCCCGCGTGTCTCGAAGATGATCGCGGCGATACTGCATTTAACTTTATAAGTTATTGATTAATAATATATATTAGTCAATTGTCTCCTTTCAACGACAGACCGGCGACTGGTTTGCAGGGGGCTGGATGCTTACTGAACGCGCCCTAAATTGGAGGAGTTATAAATTAGACTACGCAATGGGGCTGCGCATGTGGTCTGAACTGCGCGAACTGAAGGACGGGATCGACTTTGGCACCCCGCCAAGAGATGGGTCGCCGGTAACGCTAGAAATCGACGGCGTGACTGTCACCGTTCCGGCAGGCAGCTCCATAATGCTCGCCGCGACGAAGGCCGGTCGCCCAATCGCCAAGCTCTGCGCGACGGACATGCTGGAGCCCTTTGGCAGCTGCCGCGTCTGTCTCGTCGAGATCGAGGGGCGCAACGGCTATCCGGCCAGCTGCACGACGCCGGTCGTTGAAGGCATGAAAGCGCGCACTCAATCGGAGGCGCTGCACCGGCTCCGAAGCGGCGTGCTGGAGCTTTACCTTTCGGACTTCCCGCCAAGCGAAATCGTAGGTGGGTGGAGCGAGTTTCACGAAACCCTCAAAGCGGAAGGGGTCGTGGAAAACCGATACGGCCCCGGTCTGAACCACTTCGACGCCGCGATCGACGCCTCAAATCCTTACTTCCTCTTCGATCCCGCCAAATGCATCGTCTGCAGCCGATGCGTGCGCGCCTGCGCGGAAGTGCAAGGAACCTTCGCCCTCACCATCACCGAGAGAAGTTTCGAATCCAAGGTCGCGGCCAGCCAGGACGAGCCTTTCTTTGAATCGGAATGCGTCAGTTGCGGCGCCTGCGTGCAGGCCTGCCCGAGCCACGCGCTGGTCGAAAAGAGCTTGTTCGGGGGAGAGTATCGTCATGCCGAACCCCTTGAAGCCTGACAGATCCGTCGTCACGACATGCGCCTATTGCGGCGTGGGCTGCGGCTTTAAAGCCGACACGCGCGACGGCCGCATCGTTCGCATGATCCCCTGGAAGGAGGGAAAGGCGAACCACGGCCATAGCTGCATCAAAGGCCGCTTCGCCTACGACTACTACAATCATCCCGATCGCGTGCGCACGCCGATGATCCGCGCGTCGATCGACGATCCATGGACGCCGGTGAGTTGGGAGGACGCCTTCGCGCATACCGCAAAAGAGTTCAAGCGGATTCAGGCGACGTATGGCGGCAAATCGGTCGGCGCTATTTCAAGCTCGCGCTGCACGAATGAAGAAATCTTTCTCGTGCAGAAATTCGCACGCGCGGTGCTCGGCAACAACAATATCGACAATTGCGCCCGTATCTGCCATTCGCCCACGCAGTTCGGGCTCTCCGCAACGGTGGGCTGGGGCGCGGCGAGCCAAAACTTCGACTCGATTTTGCAATCCGACGTCATCATGGTCGTCGGCGCCAATCCGACCGAAGGCCATCCGGTCTTCGGATCGATGATGAAGCGACGCATACGGCAGGGCGCGAAGCTCATCGTCATCGACCCGCGCCGCACCGAGACGGTTAAGTCGCCCCATTGCGAGGCGACAATTCATCTAGCGATCCGACCCGGGACGAATGTCGCGATCCTCGACAGTATCTGCGCATGTCGTCGCGCGCGAGAAACTCTACGACGAGGCTTTCGTTCGCGCGCGTTGCGAAACGCGAGAGTTCGAACACTGGCTGGGGCTCGTCGGCTCAGACCGCTATGCGCCGGAAGTCATCGGCCCGACAGCCGGCGTCGATCCGCAAGACATTCGCGCCGCCGCCCGCCTCTACGCCAGCGGCCCGAGGAGCGCCATCTATTACGGGCTCGGCGTCACCGAACATTCGCAAGGCTCGACCGGCGTCATGTGCCTTGGCAATCTCGCGCTCTCTTGCGGGATGCTCGGACGCGAAGGCGTGGGCGTCAATCCGCTGCGCGGCCAGGGCAATGTGCAAGGCGGAAGCTGCCTCGGCAGCTGGCCGCATGTATTCAGCGGCTATCGCTTCGTCACCGATCCAGACACGCGCGCGAGCTTCGAGCATGAGTGGGGCGTCACGCTCGATCCCGAGCCGGGCTTACGCCTGCCCAACATGCTGGATGCGGCCGTCGCCGGATCGTTCAAGGGCATCTATGTGATGGGCGAGGATCCGGCGCAAAGCGATCCGAACCAACATCACGTCATCGCAGCTCTGAAGAATATGGAATGCGTCGTGCTGCACGATTTGTTCCTCAATGAGACTTCGAAATACGCGCATGTCTTCCTGCCCGGCTCGTCCTCGCTCGAGAAGGATGGCACCTTCACCAACGCCGAGCGGCGCGTCAGCCGCGTGCGCAAGGTGGTGGAGCCGCTCGCAGGCTATCAGGACTGGGAGATCACGGTGAAGCTCATGAACGCCATGGGCTATCCGGCCTCCTACTCAGATCCGGGCGAGATTCTCGACGAGATCGCGCGGCTTACGCCCACTTATCGCGGCATGAGCTTCGACCTCATCGACCGCATCGGTTCCGTGCAATGGCCTTGCGACGAGAGCGCGCCCGAGGGCACCGAAGTGCTTCACCGCGAGCGTTTTCCGCGCGCGAATGGGCTGGGCGCCTTCATGCTGACGGAATATGTGCCGACGATGGAGCGCACATCCGACCAATATCCGCTGCTGCTGACGACGGGACGCATCCTCACGCAGTATAATGTCGGCACGCAGACGCGCCGCACCGCAAACTCGATGTGGCATCCGGAAGATGTCCTCGAAATCAGCGCAGAGGACGCCGCGTCGCGCGGCGTGAAGGACGGCGACTGGGTGAAGGTGTCGAGCCGTTTCGGCCAGACCGACTTGAGAGCGCGCCTCTCGGAGCGCGTCAATCCCGGCGTGGTCTACACGACCTTCCACCATGCGAAGTCGAAGGCGAATGTCGTCACCTCGGACCTTTCCGACTGGGCGACGAATTGCCCGGAATATAAGGTCACGGCCGTCGACGTCATGCGCGTCTCCGCGCCTGCGGCGCGAGGAGCGGGCGAGGCTGAGAAGCCGAGCGCGGGCCGTTCCAGCGAAGGAATTGGAGCCGGCGGAATGACGGCTGTGGATCAACATCAGATGCGGTCTCTCGACGTTATGGCGCTCGACCGGATAGTCGTCATGGCCAATCAAATCGGAGATTTCTTCGAGCCCTACCCGCCGGAACGCCGGGCGGAAGGCATTCGCAATCATCTGCGGACCTATTGGGATCCGCGGATGCGCGCGGAGCTATTGGCGCATATCGCCGCCGGGGGCTCCGGTCTCGCGCCCCATGTGATCGAAGGCGCGATGCTGCTCATCGATGAGTCGCAAGACAAGCGCGGCTATTACGGTCCGCCGAAAGCGTGACGCAGTTCTATTTGCGCTGCTCTGTATGGAGGCGCAGCCAGGCGTCAAGCGCTTCGAAGCGGAATCGCTGCAACTCGTAAAGCGCCGAGACAAACGTCCAAACCTCTTCCGCAGTAGCGGTCAAGGAAACGCCGTTTATTACCAGAAAAGAGAACATCGCCGCGAACGCTACGCGCTTGTTGCCGTCCACAAAGGCGTGATTTTGCGACAGGCTCTCCCACAATGCGGCTGCTTGCGCAATTTCGTCGTCGTAATATCCTGTTTGCGGACGAAAGAGCGCGGCTTCAAGCTGACCGAGATCGCGCACGCCGGGCGCGCCGCCATATCGTTCGATCAGATCGTCGTGGATGGCGAGAACCTCCACGACAGTCAGATAGTCGGTCTGTTTGCCGTTCACTTGGCGAGCTTTTCATACACTGGGCCATAGCGAGAAATGCTCGCCCGATAGGCGTCCAAGACGCGGGGACGCGGCCTCGCCTTACCCCGCTCCTCTATGTGCGCGCGCAGGGCGTCCTCAACGATTGTTTGAAGCTGTCGACCCTCTTCTTTCGCGATCTTGCGGATCGCCGTGAGCAGCTCCTTGTCGACTTGCGTAGCGAATTTTTCGCGCGTCAAGGACATCGTATGATCTCCAACTTGTTGTATTTAACATCTTCTTTTTTCAAGAAATGTCAAGAAGCGTGACTAAAAAACGAGGGCGGGGTCTCCCCCCGCCCTTTTCCTATTTGCCGCTTTCGCGCCTCAGCCCCAATGCGCGAGGATCGCCAGCATCAGCAGCGCGACGATATTGGTGATCTTGATCGCCGGGTTCACGGCGGGGCCGGCGGTGTCCTTGTATGGGTCGCCGACCGTGTCGCCCGTCACCGCCGCCTTATGCGCTTCGGAGCCCTTCTCATGCTTCACGCCGTCCTTGTCGACAAAGCCGTCCTCGAAGGACTTCTTCGCGTTGTCCCAGGCGCCGCCGCCGGAGGTCATGGAGATCGCAACGAAAATGCCGTTGACGATCACGCCCAGGAGCAGCGCCCCCACCGCCGCAAGCGCATTGGCCTTGCCGCCGCCGAGGATCAGCACCGCGATGAACATCACGATCGGCGCCGCGACCGGCAGCAGCGAGGGGATGATCATCTCCTTGATCGCCGCCTGCGTCAGCATGTCGACCGCGCGGCCGTAATCCGGACGCTCGGAGCCGTCCATGATGCCGGGCTTCTCCTTGAACTGGCGGCGCACCTCCTCGACGACGGAGCCCGCCGCGCGGCCGACCGCCGTCATGGCGATGCCGCCGAAAAGGTAGGGGATCAAGCCGCCGAAGATCAGGCCCGCGACGACGAAGGGGTTCGACAGGCTGAAGTCGATGTTCTCGAGCCCTTTGAAAAAGGGCACGCCAGTTTCGGCAAAGTGGCGGATGTCATTCGTATAGGCGGCGAAAAGCACCAATGCGCCGAGACCCGCGGAGCCAATGGCGTAGCCCTTCGTCACGGCCTTCGTCGTGTTGCCGACGGCGTCGAGCGCGTCGGTGTTGCGACGCACTTCCTTGGGCAGGCCTGACATTTCGGCGATGCCGCCGGCGTTGTCCGTCACCGGGCCAAAGGCGTCGAGCGCGACGATCATGCCGGCGAGGCCGAGCATGGTCGTGACCGCGATCGCCGTGCCATAGAGGCCGCCGAAATTATAGGTGAGGACGATGCCGAGCACGATCACCAGCGCCGGCGCCGCCGTCGCTTCAAGCGACACGGCGAGGCCCTGAATGACATTCGTGCCATGGCCGGTCACCGACGCCTGCGCGATCGACACGACCGGGCGCTTGCCCGTGCCAGTGTAATATTCGGTGATGTAAACGATGGCGCCCGTCACGATCAGGCCGACGATGCCGCAGAAGAAGAGCCCGTATCCGTGGATGGCCTCGCCATTGACCTTGCCCACTTCGCCGAAGCCTACGGTGAACAGAGTGGCGAGGAAGAGGCCCGCAATGGACAACACGCCGGTCGCGATCAGGCCCTTGTATAGGGCGTCCATGATCGAATCGTTCTTGAGGCCGATCTTTTCGAAATAAGGCGCGGCGATCTTGCCCCATTGCGAGTCGTCCGCGCCGAGCTTCACGAAATAGGTGCCGGCGATTGAGGTGAGGATCGAAAGGCCGCCGATCGCAAGCGGATAGAGCACCGCGTCGGCAAGGCCCGATTGGCCGGCAAAGAAGATCGAGGCGAGCACCATGGTGGCGACGACCGTCACGGCATAGGTCTCGAAGAGGTCGGCCGCCATGCCCGCGCAGTCGCCGACATTGTCGCCGACGTTGTCGGCGATGGTCGCGGGGTTGCGCGGATCGTCCTCGGGAATGCCCGCCTCGACCTTGCCGACGAGGTCGGCGCCGACGTCGGCGCCCTTGGTGAAGATGCCGCCGCCGAGACGCGCGAAGATCGAGATCAGCGAAGCGCCAAAGCCGAGCGCGACGAGCGCGTCGACGACAACGCGATCGGACGCCGTGTAGCCGGCGAACCAGGTGAGGATCCCGTAATAGACCGCGACGCCGAGCAGCGCGAGGCCGGCGACAAGAAGGCCCGTCACGGCGCCGGCCTTGAAGGCGATGTCGAGGCCGCCCGCGAGCGACTTCGTCGCCGCCTGCGCCGTGCGCACATTGGCGCGCACCGAGACGTTCATGCCGATATAGCCCGCCGCGCCGGACAGAACGGCGCCGACCAGGAAGCCGAAGGCGACCGCCCAGCCGAGAAGGATGACGAGCAGCACGAAGATGACGCCGCCGACCATCGCGATGGTCTTATATTGGCGGTTGAGATAGGCCTGTGCGCCTTCCGCCACCGCGCCGGAAATTTCCTGCATGCGCTGCGAGCCGGGATCGGCGGAGAGCAGCTCTTGAGATGTCTTTACGCCGTAGACGATGGACATCAGTCCGAAGACGATGGTTAGAAACAGAACCATATTGGCTTCGCCTTTACGTTCTTCGGCCGCGGATTGGCCGAGTTGTCGCGCCGCGAACGAATGTCGCGCAACGGAAAAAGGAATAGCGGCCGCGCCGAATGATTCGGGCGGGCGCTGGGGATTTCCGGGCGCTTTCTGCCAGAAACGGCGCGGCGCGGCAATGCCGTAGGGACGGCGTATTTTCAGAAGTGTTGGAAGGACAATTTCTTGAAAAAGACCGGCTTTTTGTGGGCGTCGCGGAAGAGCGGCGGTTGCTCGCCCGCGATGATTTCGCCGATGCGGCTTGAGCCAGCCAGCGGCGCGCGCTCCGGAGCGGCCGTAAACAGGATTTCGTAGTCGTCCCCGCCGGTTATGGCCGTTTCAAACAGGCGGGGATCGAGAGCGACCGCCTCGCGCGCGGCCTCCGACAACGGAACAATCGGCAGATCGATCACGGCGCCGACCCCCGAAGCCCGCGCGAGCTTCGTAAGATCGCCGGCCAGCCCGTCCGAAACATCCATGGCCGCGTTGGCGTGGACGCCGAGCCACGAGGCGAGGTCGAGACGCGGATGGGGCAGCAGATAACGGCCGATGAGGTGGTCACGCGCGGACGAGGAGACGCGCGCGGCGAGCGCGGGATCGCGCCGGAGCGCCAGGCCCAACGCGGCGTCGCCGATCGGGCCGGAGACGAAGATCGCGTCGCCCGGCTTTGCGCCGCTGCGAGGAACGAAGCGCGACGCACGGCCGAGCGCGGTAATGGAAATTGTCAGCGGTCCCGGCGTCGACGCGATGTCGCCGCCGATGAGCGGCGCACTGTACGAGTGCGCGTCTTCAGCGAGCCCCGCGGCGAAGGCTGAAAGCCATTCATTGGTCCAGTCGCTCGGCAACGCCAATGACAGCAGAAAGCCGACTGGCTCCGCCCCCTTAGCCGCAAGGTCGGAGAGATTGACGCGCAGCGCCTTTTTCGCGATCAGCGCCGGCGGATCGGCGGCATAAAAATGCACGCCCGCGACGAGCATGTCGGTCGTGACGACGAGCGGCTCCTGCCCCGGCTCAAGAAGCGCCGCGTCGTCTTTGAGGCCGAGCGCCGCCGGCCCCGCGATTGGCGCGAAGACGCGGGCGATGATTTCGTCTTCGGTATAGCGATGCGGCATGGCGTCGCCCTCGTGCTTCGAGACGCGAGTTTCGCTCGCTCCTTAACATGAGGGCGAGGCAGAAGCGCGATCAGGCTTCCTCATCCTGAGGAGCCTGCGCAGCAGGCGTCTCGAAGGACGAGGAAACCGGCCGCTGCTCCACTGTCAACCCAACTCGTCCGCGCGCTCCTCACGCGCGATCTTATCGAGCACGGCGTTCACCATGCCCGACTCGGTCGGCCCGAAAAACGCGCCGGCGACGTCGACATATTCCTTGATCACGACCCGCGCCGGCACATCCTTGCGCGCGCGCAATTCATACACGCCGGCCCGCAAAGCGGCGCGCATCACCGCCTCGAGACGCTGCAGCGGCCAGCCGCCGGAAAGCGCCCGGTCGATCTGCCTGTCGATCGCGACTTGATCGGTCAATACGCCCTGCAGCACGTCGCGAAAAAAGGCGAGTTCCGCCGGCTTATATTGCGCGCCCTCAATTTCGCGACCAATCCAATGGGATTCGAACTCGGCGAAAATTTCGTTGAGGCCCTTGCCGGCGACTTCCATCTGATAGAGCGCCTGCACAACTGCGAGACGCGCCGCCGAGCGCTGATCCAGGCTCATGCCGCGCCTCGCTTGAGCCGCACCAGCGCAAGCGCCGCGCGGGCTGCGTCGGCGCCCTTGTCGCCCTGCTTGGGATCGGCCCGCACGATCGCCTGTTCTTCGTTCTCCACTGTGAGGATTCCATTGCCCAGCGGCAGCCGGCGCGAGACTGAAAGATCGGTCAGCGCGCGCGCGCTTTCATTCGCGACGAGCTCGAAATGATAGGTCTCGCCGCGAATGACGCAAGCGAGCGCGACGACGCCGTCGTAAGGCGCGCCTGAAGCCTCAGCCTCGTCGAGCGCGATCGCCGCCGCCGTCGCGATCTCGAGCGCGCCGGGAACATCGATCACCGTCGCCTGCGCTTGCAGTCGCGTCAGCGCGTCGAGCGCGCCGTCACGCAAAAGCGCGACGATGTTGGCGTTGAATTTTGCCGCGACGACGAGAATGCGCGCGCCAGGAACCGGCTTCGCGTCAGCGTCATCGGGTGAGAAACCTGCCATACGGGAACTCCTTGCGTCGACACCGATACACGCAATTTGGCGCGACGACCACAGCAGCGTCATGGCCGGGCTTGTCCCGGCCATCCGTGTCGAGATGTGATGCCGTGGATGCCCGCGACAAGCGCGGGCATGACGCTACGATCGCATCTTTGCGCTAACGCCCCTCAATCAGCCTTGCCGCATAGCGCGCCATCAGGTCGACTTCGATGTTGAGCGCGTCACCCGCCTGACGCGCGCCGAAGGTCGTCACGGCGAGCGTATGCGGGATGAGCAGGATCGAGAAACGGCTCCCCTCTACGTCGTTCACAGTCAGCGACACGCCGTCGAGCGCGACGGACCCTTTCTGCGCGACGAAACCCGACAGTTCGTGCGGCGTCTCGATCCAAAAGCGCGCCATGTCGTCAAAGCCATCGCGCGAGACGATGCGGGCAATCCCATCGACATGGCCGGTGACAATATGGCCGCCGAGTTCGTCGCCGATTTTCAAGGAACGTTCAAGATTGACGCGCGTCCCAGGCTCCCAGCATCCCACGCTTGTCACCGCCAGCGTTTCCGCCGCCGCGTCAACATCGAAAATCGTGCGGGCGTCTTCGCGCGCGACGGCGACGACGGTGAGGCACGCGCCCGAACAGGCGATCGAAGCGCCGAGCGCAATCCCTTCCGCGTCATAAGAGCAAGCGATGCGCAGTCGCCGCAATCCGCCGCGCGGCGCGACGGAAACGACCTCGCCAACGTCGGTGACGATGCCGGTGAACATTAGTCGGCCTTCGCGTATCGGGTCATCGTGTCGGCGCCGAGCGCGCGCAACTCGACGAGACGATATCGCGCTTCGTCTTCGAGCGCGGCGCGCGCCACAGGCGTCAACGCCGGTCGGCCTTCGCGCCCCAGCGGCCTCACGCCCCTGTGCAGGATCACCTCGTCGGCATGGCCGGCCGTGAGAAGGCTTTCCGCCACGCGCGGCCCGCCTTCGCTGAAGACTCGCGTGATCCCGCGATCGGCAAGAAGATGCAGCGTCGCCTCGATATCGAGCCGCCCGTCTCGCGTCGTGACGCGCGCGACCTCGGCGCCCGTCGCATCCTCGAAGGCGCGCAGGGATTCGTCGCTCACATGATCGCCGGCGATCACGAGCAGCGGCGTTTCGCGCGCGGTCGAAGCCAGACGCGAGCGCGGCGATAGAGACAGCTTCTGGTCAAGCACGATGCGCAGCGGCTTGCAGTCTTGAAGGCCTGGCAGACGCACCGTCATCAGCGGATCATCCTCGCGCGCCGTGCCGGCGCCGACCATGATGGCGTCATGCAGCGAACGCTGCACATGGGTGAAGGCGTCGGCGATCGGGCCGGTGATGTGCAGGCGCGGATCATGGGCGGCGCCGGCGGCGTAACCGTCCGCAGTTTGCGCAAGTTTCAGCGTGACCATCGGCCGACGGCGCGTGACGCGCAAAATATGGCCGAGGTGATCGGCGCGCGCCGACGCAGCTTCAGGACCGACAATGACTTCAATTCCCGCCTCGCGCAAACGCGCATGGCCCTCGCCGCTGACGCGCGGGTCCGGGTCTTCCATCGCGGTGACGACGCGCGCAACGCCGCCGGCGATGATCGCATCGACGCAGGGCGGAGTCGCGCCGTGATGCGCGCAGGGCTCCAGCGTCACATAAAGCGTCGCGCCGCGCGCCGCTTCGCCTGCGGCGGCAAGCGCGATCGCCTCGGCGTGCGGGCGCCCGCCCCGCGCCGTCCAGCCGCGGGCGACGACGACGCCGTCGCGCACGACAAGCGCGCCGACGGCGGGATTTGGCGCCGTGCGGCCCATATTGCGCCGGCCGAGCGCCAGCGCCGCCGCCATATAGGCGTCGTCGGTCGCGGTCTGCGGAAAGGACTCGTGGATCGTCATGCCTTATCTGCGTCGTCGGCGTCCGGTGCAAAAGCCGCGCCGTCGCCGCCGCTTTCCAACTCGTCGATGACGGCGCTAAAATCGCGGGCCTCACGGAAGTCGCGGTAGACCGAGGCGAAGCGCACGTAAGCGACGGCGTCGAGCGAGCGCAGGCCCTCAATGATCAATTCGCCGATGCGCTGGCTCTCGACCTCGGCCTCGCCGAGGCTCTCCAGCTGGCGGACGATGCCGGAAATCATCTGTTCAACCCGCTCCGGCTCGACCGGACGCTTGCGCAACGCGATCTCGACCGAGCGCATGAGCTTGTCCCGATCGAAAGGCGCGCGGCGTCCAGACTTCTTGACGACGATGATCTCGCGCAGCTGCACGCGCTCGAAGGTCGTGAAGCGTCCGCCGCAGGTCGAACAGACCCGGCGACGGCGGATGCAGGACGAGTCCTCCGCCGGACGCGAGTCCTTCACCTGCGTGTCGGAGGAGCCGCAATAGGGACAGCGCATCCAATCGTCCTTCAGGCTGCGCGCTTACACCCTCCCCTTGACGGGGAGGGTCGAACCACGAAGCGGTTCGGGGTGGGGTGACCAACCATTTCGACTCGGGTTTCACCCCCACCCGGTCGCCTCCGGCGACCGACCTTCCCCCTCAAGGGGGAGGTGGCGCGCCCCATCTCCGCTTAATAAATCGGGAACTTCGCGGTCAGCGCGTGAACTTTCTCCTTCACCGCAGCTTCCGTCGCGGCGTTGCCTTCTTCGCCCTTCGACGAAAGGCCATCCAGCACCTCGACGATCATGGCGCCGACCTGCTTGAACTCCTCGGCGCCGAAGCCCCGCGAGGTCGCCGCCGGCGAGCCGAGGCGAATGCCGGAGGTGACGAAAGGCTTCTCGGGGTCAAAGGGAATGCCGTTCTTGTTGCAGGTGATATGCGCGCGACCAAGCGACGCCTCCGCCGCCTTGCCGGTGATCTTCTTCGGCCGCAGATCGACGAGCATCAAATGATTGTCGGTGCCACCGGAAACGATGGCGAAACCCGCGTCGACCAAGGTCTTGGCGAGCGTCTGCGCATTGTCCTTCACCTGCTGCTGATAGGCTTTGAATTCGGGCGTCAGCGCCTCGCCGAAGGCCACGGCCTTGCCGGCGATGACATGCATCAGCGGGCCGCCTTGCAGACCAGGGAACACCGCCGAATTGATCTTCTTGGCGATGTCTTCGTCGTTCGTGAGCACCATGCCGCCGCGCGGGCCGCGCAACGTCTTATGCGTGGTGGTCGTCACGATATGGGCGTGCGGCAACGGCGATGGATGAAGCCCCGCGGCGACGAGGCCGGCGAAATGCGCCATGTCGACCATGAAGTAGGCGCCGACGCTGTCGGCGATTTTGCGGAACGCCTCGAAATCCCAGATGCGCGAATAGCCCGAGCCGCCGGCGATGATGAGCTTGGGCTTATGCTCCTTGGCGAGCGCGGCGACCTGATCCATGTCGATGCGCTGATCGTCCTTGCGCACGGTGTAGCTCACCGGCTTGAACCAACGGCCGGAGACGTTCACCGGAGAGCCATGCGTGAGATGGCCGCCAGCGGCGAGGTCGAGGCCCATGAAAACATCGCCCGGCTGCAGCAGAGCGAGGAAAACGGCCTGATTGGCTTGCGAACCGGAATTGGGCTGCACATTGGCGAAGCCGCAGGCGAACAGCTTCTTGGCGCGGTCGATCGCCAGATTTTCGGCGATATCGACGAACTGGCAGCCGCCGTAATAGCGCTTGCCCGGATAGCCTTCCGCATATTTGTTTGTGAGAACCGAGCCCTGCGCCTCCAACACCGCCTTGGAAACAATGTTCTCCGACGCGATCAGCTCGATCTCATGCCTCTGGCGGCCGAGTTCGAGTTCGATCGCCTTGGCGAGTTCCGGATCGGAAGCGCTAAGGGAGGCGGTGAAGAAACCGGACTGGCTCATGGAATGGACCTCTGATGCCTAAAGGCGCGGACTGAAAAGCAAAAACCGGCTTCCCGGTCTCAATCGGCGAAGCCGGCCCTCAAGACGCGCATAGTGAGACGGGTCGCTTATCACGGCTAAAGCGCCGCGAAAAGAGCGCCGGGACGCGCAAATCGACGCGTGTGCGCGGTTCCCCTGACCTGCCGTCCGATAGCGACGCCATAATTTCGCTTCAAACGATCGTTTGAATTTCAATCGGTCGTTTGAAGAGGAGCCTTCGCCATGCGAGACAGGCTGGAAGATAGAATAGTCGCCGTCGGCGCAAGGTCGCGCAGAATCCTGATCGATGCGGCGGCCTGTTTCATTGCGACATCGTTGCTCGCCTTCGTCCCACAGGACTGGAAGGTCGACGGATTCATTCCGTCCCAGGAGTTTGCTTCCAAGACCGATCCCGTTAGCGGCAAATTCCTCGACCGGGTCGAAACGCCCCGCGCGAATCTCTCTACCTTCGAGGAGAGAAGAATGGCGCCGATAATGGCGAATCTCGTAGCCCAGCCAAATCTTGGAATCATGTCCGACTTGCCGAAGGACGCGCCGATTATTGAGCGGGCGGCCGAGAAGCCGACGGCGGCCGTCGCTAGGCCGACAAAGGCCGTCGCCTCAAAGAAGCAAGAACGCGTTTCTGAAACCAAGAGCCTTATCGAGGCGACGACGCCCCCGAAACCTGCGAAGGCAACTCTCGATGCGCCTGCATCCGTCCAAGAAACGCAGCAGAAGCCCGAAGACTTGGAACAGAATCTCTTGGCGAAACTTAATCCAACCAGCCTTGCCTCGAAACTGCCATCCGTCGGGCAAAAAGCGTTGAATGGCGCGGCCGCGCTCGGCGGCGCGCTTTCGGATTGGGTCGGCGCTTCCAGTTTTCTGAGGTAAGCGCGTGAGCAATCTGGAGCAGACGCGCGCAATGTCGCGTTCGACGGAAGTCACGCGCGCGGCGCTTATCAAGGCGGCGACGGCGGTGTTCGCGGAATATGGATATGAGGGCGGCTCCGTGCGCCTCATCACTCAAAGGGCCTTGGCTAATCAAGCGGCCGTCAATTATCACTTCGGCGGCAAGGAGGGGCTCTATCGCGAAGTGCTGCTCGCTGCGACTGAAGCCTGTGAGCAAAACAGCTTCCTGAGCGCCGAAGAGCTCGATGCGCTCTCTCCCGACGAGGCGTTGCGGCGCTATCTGCATCAGTTCCTTCTGCCGCTCGTCAAGCGCGATCGCATCAGCCTCTATTTGCGCATATTCGCCTGGGAAAGCGTCCGGCCGAGCGAAGTATTCCGCGCCTTCATCGCGACGTCGCCGCCGCGCATCTTTCGCTTAGCGGAACGCGTCGTCCGGCGGTTCTTTCCAGAAAACGCCTCGGCCGAGACGGTGACTTTCGCCACGCTATGGCTCGCCCAGCAGCCAATGTTCTTCGTCCGCGACGCCGAACGGCTCGCGCATCCCCCCTTCTCACTGAAATTCGACGAAGCGATGCTGGAGCGACTGGTCGACACGCTAGCCTGCTTGAGCCTCCGCGGGCTTCGCGGCGTCTGACATTAATGGCTGGGAACGCCCGCTCGGACAACAACCGTCGTCGTCTTCGATCGGCGTGAAGGATCTGCCTATGCACTTCCTGATGAGCAGTAGTTATCTTTCAGCCGTCTTGGTCGAGGCGCAAAAGTGCCTGGAGGTGACGGAGAATCTTTTCATTGTCGTCGCCACGATCGCGCTCGTCGCAGCTTTTTTGGCGCTCCATAAAGGCGCGTGAAACGTTCCAAGAATGGGGTGCGGCCGGATGTCGTCCCCGTCACGCGCTCTTCTGATAGTCCTTCACATCGGAGAACTGGATCGCCGGGTTACGCTCGGCGTCGTAGCGCAATGAAAATTCGGAGGGCGCCATGAAGACCGGCGCGCCGTCGAGATCGTCGGCGACGCTTGAACCATGCGAGTTGACGAAACTTTTCAGCTTCGCCGCATCGTCGGACGCGATCCAGCGGCAGACCGTAAAACGCGACTGCTCGTAGCGTGTCTGTAGTCCGTATTCGGCCTCCAGACGCGTCGCCAGAACGTCGAGCTGCAATGCGCCGACGACGCCGACGATGGAGCCCGAGCCGTCATGCGGCGTGAACACCTGTACGACGCCCTCCTCCGCGAGCTGCTGCAAGGCTTCGCGCAGCTTCTTGGCCTTCATCGCGTCTGAGATAAGGATGCGGCGCAGAATTTCCGGCGCGAAACTCGGGACGCCGCGAAAGACGATGTCCTCGCCTTCGGTCAGCGTGTCGCCAATGCGCAGCTGGCCGTGATTAGGCAGGCCCACTACGTCTCCGGCGTATGCCTCGTCGGCGATGGAGCGGTCGCGCGCGAAGAAGAACTGCGGCGCGTTGAGCGGAATATTCTTGCCGGTGCGCGCCAGCTTCGCTTTCATCCCCCGCGCAAGCTTGCCCGAACAGACGCGCATGAAGGCGATGCGGTCGCGATGGTTCGGGTCCATGTTCGCCTGGATCTTGAAGACGAAGCCCGTCATCTTCGGCTCATTGGCCTGCACCATGCGCTTGTCGGCCTCTTGCGCGCGCGGGCTGGGCGCATATTCGGCCATGGCGTCGATCAGATCGCGCACGCCGAAATTGCGCAGGGCGCTGCCGAAAAAGACGGGCGTGAGATGCCCCTCGCGAAAGGCCAGGAGATCGAAAGGCTTGCTGCCTTCCTGCGCCAGCATCGCCTCCTCGCGCCAGGCGTCAGCGCCGCCGGGAAGAAGCGTATCGAAGACCGGATCGTCGAGGCCGCTCGTTTGCAGAACGTCGGCGTCCTTGTCGATCTGGCGCACGGTTCTGGTCGCGAAACGGTAAGTGCCGGCGAAACTCTTGCCCGAGCCGATCGGCCAGGTGACCGGCGTCGTGTCGAGCGCGAGCGTCTTCTCGATTTCGTCGAGCAAATCGAAAGGATCGCGCGCCTCGCGGTCGAGCTTGTTGATGAAGGTGACGATCGGAATGTCGCGCAGGCGGCATACTTCGAAGAGTTTGCGCGTGCGCGCCTCGATGCCCTTCGCCGCGTCGATCACCATCACCGCCGCGTCGACGGCCGAAAGCGTGCGATAAGTGTCCTCCGAGAAGTCCTCATGGCCTGGCGTGTCGAGCAGATTGAAGACGCAATCGGCGTATTCGAAGGTCATCACCGAGGTGACGACGGAGATGCCGCGCTCACGCTCGATGCTCATCCAGTCCGAGCGCGTCTGCTGGGCGTTGCGCTTGGCCTTCACCGCGCCGGCGAGCTGAATCGCGCCGCCGAACAGCAGCAGTTTTTCGGTCAGCGTGGTCTTGCCGGCGTCGGGATGCGAGATGATCGCGAAAGTGCGCCGCCGCGAGACGGGGTCGCGGGTGGTCAGGGTGGTCAAGGATTTGCTCGGGTCAGAAAGAAAAATCAGGCGTCCGACTTACCGACAAGCGCCGCCGCCGGCAATCCCGCATTTCTTTCGAGAGCCGTCATGGCCGGGCTTGTCCCGGCCATCCACAACGGGATATCGCGCCGCTTCCCGCGTGGATGCCCGCGACAAGCGCGGGCATGACGGGTAGTCTCTTCGTTCGCCTCAGGCGAAATCCCCTGCCAGCGCCGCGCGCGTCGCCTCCGACAGCACGGCCATATGGCTGTAATTGGGATGCGTGAACCCAAGGATCACCCGCGCGTTCGGCTCCTTGAAGGCCGCGATCTGCGCGTCGGTGAAGGAAAAGTGCACGAATTGCACCGAACTCGCCTTGCCTTCGGCCGTTGTGCGGTCCTGGTCTTCTTCGGCCTTGGCGGCGACGCGCTCGCCGCCGACTTCGATGAAGGCGGTCAGCTCGATACCCCCTAATCCGGCGAGCACCCGCGCCCGGCGCAGGGCGTCGTCAATCTCGATCATGAAGGTCGCGACAAGTTCCTTGCCCTTGGGTATGAGCGGATTATAGGCCGCAAGTTCGTCGGCGATCTGCGCCTCTCCGCCCTTCTCGATGTGCAGCATCTCCTGCACCTGCGACCACATGGTGTCGAAATTTTCAAAATAGAAGGTGACGTAAGGCCCGACCTCGACGCGGCGATTGCGCTTGATCGCGGTAATGCGCTTGCGGTGCTCGGCCCGTTCCTTGGCGTATTCCGCCCAGGGGAGAATGTCGGCAGGGGTGAGTTCGTGACGGTTCGTCATCGGGCGCCTCGCATCTAACACCCTCCCCTTGAGGGGGAGGGTCGAAGCGCGAAGCGCTTCGGGGTGGGGTGACTACAATGAAGACGAGGGGCAGGTCCACCCCACCCCGCGCCTTCGGCGCGACCCTCCCCCTCAAGGGGAGGGTGAGATTGCGCGATCTATTCGCTATTCGCCAATCCATACGCCCGCGCCATCAGCACGATCGGATGGCCGACGCGTTCCGGCTTCGGCGCGTCGACGCCAAGCGTCTCGATCTCCTGCTCGATGTGAATGCCCGCGAGCGGACACTCGGACACGATATGTTTCTTGCCGGCCGCCTGCATCTGTCGCGCCGCGGGCTTGCCGACCTTCATCGCGGTTTCGAAATTGCCCTTCTTATAGCCCCAGGCGCCGCCGTGGCCGGAGCAACGCTCGACCACGGTCACGTCGGCTTGCGGAATGAGCCCCAAAAGCTCCGCGCCCTTCTGGCCGATGTTCTGCGCGCGCGAATGACAGGAGACGTGGAAGGCCACGCCCCCGTCGATCGGCGTCATGCCGTCAGCGAGCCCATCCTTGCGGGCGATGTCGACGACATATTCCGACAGATCGAAGGTCGCTTTCGCGAGACGCTTGACGCTCTCGTCCTCCGGCAGGATGAGCGGCCATTCGAATTTCAGCATCAGCGCGCAGGAGGGCACCGGCGCGACAATGTCATAGCCCTCGTTGATATAGGGCGCGAAGGCCTCCGCGACCTTGCGCGCGGCCTCGGCGACTTCGCCGATCAGCCCCTGCTCCAGCTTCGGCATGCCGCAGCAATGCGGCTGCAGGACTTTCGTCTCGACGCCATTTTTCGCCAGCACGGAGAGCGCCGCCTTGCCGATGGAAAGATCGTTATAATCGCCGTAGCAGGTGGCGTAGAGCACGGCCTTGCGACCCTTGGCGGGACCAGCTTCGTTGCGCGCGGGCGGATTGGCGGCGGTCTCGGCTTCGAGCGTCGCGCTCGCATATTTCGGCAATTCGGCGTTGCGGTCGAGGCCGGCGATTTTCTCCTCAAAGCCGCGCAGCGGGCTGCCCCGGCGCGTCGCCCAATTGGCGGCGCCGGCGATGAGAGTCGCGAGCTTGCCGTTGCGGTCCGTCTCGGTCAGTTCCCGGTCGGCGAAGGATACGCCGTTCTTCTTCGCCTCGACGGCGCGATAGCGCAGGATCAGATGCGGAAAGTCGATGTTGAATTCATGCGGCGGCACATAGGGGCACTTCGTCATGAAGCACATGTCGCAGAGGGTGCAGGCGTCGACGACCTGCTTGAAATCCGCGCTCGCGACCGTGTCGAGTTCGCCGCTTTTCGACTCGTCGATCAGATCGAAGAGCCGCGGAAAGGAATCGCACAGATTGAAGCAGCGCCGGCAGGTGTGACAAATGTCGAAGACGCGGCGCATTTCGGCGTCGAGCTTCGCTTCGTCATAGAAATCGGGATTCTCCCAATCCAGCGGATGCCGGATCGGCGCCTCGAGGCTGCCTTCTCTCATCTTTGCTGTTCCAAAACACAACGGTCGTCATGGCCGGGCAAAGCCGTCAAAGACGGCGTCGCTTCGCTCGCCTATGTCCCGGCCATCCACGCCGAGACGTTACGGCGCGGCCGCTGTATTGGAGAGGCGCGGCACACGTCGCTATGGCAAGCGCCCGACGAGCTTTTCAGCTTTTTCGCGGTTGAATCGCGTGGATGGCCGGGCCAAGCCCGGCCATGACGCGGAGAGCGCGCCTCCTACGAGAGGCGTCCCGTCGTTACTTCAGCTCATCCAGCGCGCGCTGGAAGCGGCCGGCGTGAGACCGCTCGGCCTTGGCCAGCGTCTCGAACCAGTCGGCGATTTCCTCGAAACCTTCGTCGCGGGCCGAACGCGCCATGCCGGGATACATGTCGGTGTATTCATGCGTCTCGCCGGCGACGGCGGCCTTCAGATTGTCGGCGGTCTTGCCGATCGGCAGGCCGGTGGCCGGATCGCCCACGACCTCGAGGAACTCGAGATGGCCATGCGCATGGCCGGTCTCGCCTTCCGCGGTCGACCGGAACACGGCGGCGACGTCGTTGTAGCCTTCGACGTCCGCCTTCTGAGCGAAATAGAGATAACGGCGGTTCGCCTGCAATTCGCCCGCGAAAGCGGCTTTCAAATTCTCTTCGGTCTTGCTGCCCTTGAGCGTAGCCATTTTCTTGCCTCCAGTAATTTCACGCCACCGCCCCCAGCGGGGCGCCGACACAGGAATTAGAATAATTCAAAACTGAGCGCAGTCCAACCAAAAATCGGACAATTAGGCGAGACTTTTCGCCGCGCTATCTCCGCCGCCGGCAGGCGCTATACGGCGGTCGGCTAGCTTAGGCTCAACAGGAGGCGCCGCGGGCGCCGCTATTTGAAGCCGATGACCATGGAATCGGGGCCGACGAGATGCTCGACGCGCGTGCGCGTGAATCCGGCCTCTTTCATCCAGCCCTGGCAATCGGCGCCCGAGTAATCGAAGCCGCCGGCCGTTTCGATCAGCATGTTGAGGCTCATGAGCAGGCCGAAGGCGTTCTCGCGGCGCTCGTCGTCGATGAGCGCCTCATAGACGATCAGCGCGCCGCCGTCGTTCAGCGCTTCATGGGCCTTTTTCAGCAGCGCGCGTTTTTGCGCCAGATCCCAATCATGCAGGATATGGCCCATGATGATGACATCGGCCTTGGGAAGCGCATCGGCGAAAAAGTCGCCCGCGTAAAAGCGGAGCCGGTCGGAAAGGCCATTCGACGCGACAAACTCTTCGAAAATCGGGCCGACCGCCGGCAGGTCGAAACCGCCGCCCGAAAGATGCGGATGTGTGCGCGCGATCGTAACCGGAACCATGCCCTGCGCCGCGCCGACATCGACAAAAGTCTTGTAGTCCCGCCAGGGAAATTTTTCCGCGATCGCATGCGCCGCCCCCGCGCTGACGCCGCTCATCGCCGCAAGAAAGCCGCGCAAGCGTTGGGGGTCCGCATAGAGGGCCGCGAAGAGATCGCCCTCTTCCTTATTCTCGCTCTGACGCTGGCCGGACTTCAGCGCTTCGGTCAGATTTCCCCAACTCGCATAGAGACGCGCATTGGCCATCTCCAGGAGGCCGCCGACATAGCTCGGGCGGCCGCGCACGAGAAAAAGATCGGTTTCCGCCGTGTTGCTATATGCGCCATCCTCGCGCTCCAGCATTTTCATCGCCACCAGCGCGTCGAGGAAATCGCGCGCCGAGCGCGCGTGTAGCCGCAGCTTGCTCATTAGAGTTGGAAGGTCGGCCGGTCCTTCCGCGAGGGCGTCGAAAACGCCAAGCTCCACCGCGGAGAGCAGCGCCTTGGCGTTCCAGAAGGACAGACCGAGGGCGAGAAGTTTTTCAGGAGAAGGCTTGTCGGTCATAATGCTTTCCTTAAGCGCGACTCAATACGGCCAGAACGTCGAGGCCTTTAATCACATGGCGGATCGATACGATAGCTTTGCGACGCTCGCGGCGAATGAGACGGAGGGCCTTCATTATCGCATCCGCATCGCGCAGCGGCCCTCGCCTTTCGTGATCGTCGCGCCGCATGGCGGCCTGATCGAGCGGGGAACTTCCGAGGTAGCGGCGGCGGTCGCAGCCGATCGCTTTTCTCTCTATTGCTTCGAAAGCCTGACGCTTCGCGCCAAAGGCGCGAGCCTGCACATCACCTCGACGCGTTTCGACGAGCCGCAGGCCCTGCGCCTGATCGCAGCTTCCGAGGTCGCGATCGGCGTGCATGGACGAAAAGACGGGGAGGATGATGCGTCGATCTGGGTCGGCGGCCTGCACGCGCCCTTGCAAAACGCGATTTATGACGCGGTGAAGCAGGCGGGCTTCACCGCGAAAATCGTCGGCCACGGCCATCGCCTTTCCGGCCGCGATCCGGCCAATATCTGCAACAGAGGCCGACGGGGCGAAGGCGTCCAGCTGGAGCTGCCCAAGACGCTCAGAATGAAATTCGCGCAAGACGAGGCGCATCGGCAGGTTTTTGCAACGGCGGTGCGCGAATCGCTGGAAAATGAAATCCGCAATAGGTTCGCGGGCGTGCAACTCTTCGCGCCGATCGATGGCGCGTGATTGCTTAACGCTTGCCCTTCCCCGCATAGGGATTGTCCCCCGCCTTTTTCGAAATCCTTATCGGCACGCCAGGAAGATCGAACGCCTTGCGCAGTCCGTTGACAAGGAAGCGCTCGTAGCTCGTCGGCAATTCGTCGAGCTGATTGCCGAAGATGACGAAATGCGGCGGGCGCGACTTCGCCTGCGTCATGTAACGGATCTTGATGCGCCGCCCCGAGACAGCAGGCGGCGGCGTCTCTTCAATGACGGAAAGCAGCCAGCGATTGAGGCGTCCCGTGGCGATACGCCTGTTCCATGTTTCATGGACGGCGATGATCGCCTCCATCAGCTTGTCGAGCCCCTGCCCGGTGGCGCCCGAGACCGGGACGACTGGACAGCCCCTTAGCTGCGCGAGCAGGCGATCGGCCTCTTCGCGCAAAAGCGTCAGCGTCGCGCCGCGATCCTCGACCAAATCCCATTTTCCGAGCGCGATAACGACGGCGCGGCCTTCGCGCGCGGCGAGATCGGCGATGGTCAAATCCTGCTTTTCGAAAGGGATCGTCGAGTCGACGAGCAGCACGACGACTTCCGAAAAACGCACCGCCCGCAGAGCGTCGGCGGCGGATAATTTTTCGAGCTTGTCGACGACGCGTGCGCGCTTTCGCAGACCGGCCGTGTCGAAGAGCTTCATCTTGCGGTTGCGCCAGAGAAAATCGACGCCGATGGAATCGCGTGTGATCCCCGCTTCGGGTCCGGTCAGCAGACGATCCTCGCCGAGGATGCGGTTGATGAGCGTCGACTTGCCCGCGTTAGGCCTTCCAACCACGGCGATGCGCAGGGGCTTCGTGATGTCGAGATCGCTGCCGTCCTCTTCGTCGTCGCGAAGGTTCTCGGCAGTTTCAACCTCTTCCTCCGCAGGCTCGGCGGTCTCTTCCGGCAGCGCCTCGCGCAACGCGTCATAGAGATTGCCCATGCCTTCGCCGTGCTCGGCGGAAAGCGGCACGGGTTCGCCAAGGCCAAGCGAAAAGGCCTCCAGCACGCCGGCTTCGCCCGCCTTGCCCTCCGCCTTATTGGCGATCAGGATCACCGGCTTGTCCGCGCGCCGCACGAGGTCGGCGAAATATTTGTCGTCCGGCGTCACGCCGGCGCGCGCGTCGATGAGAAACAGGATCGCGTCGGCGGAAAGGATCGCGCTTTCGGTCTGGGCGCGCATGCGCCCTTCCAATGTCGCGCTCGCGCCTTCTTCCAAGTCCCGCCGTGTCGATGATGGTGAAACGCAGGTCGGCGAGTCGCGCCTCGCCTTCGCGGCGATCGCGCGTGACTCCGGGCCGGTCGTCGACAAGCGCCAGCTTCTTGCCGGTCAGCCGGTTGAAAAGCGTCGACTTGCCGACATTCGGCCGGCCGATGATGGCGAGCGAAAAGGACATGGCTCGACTTTCGCCGCGACGCTATGCGCTCTGCGCCCTACTTCGCCGGCTTCACCTCGAAGGGAGCGTCGCTCGGGGGCGCGGCGCCCTCCTGCTCCGGCTCGATCACCGGCGTCACTGTGATATTGCCGCCGCTCGCGCCGGCAGCGGCGGGCGCGGGCGCAGCCTTCGGCCCGCGCTTGGCGTGCAGCAGGCCACGATAGGCGGAAGCGCGCTGACGCACCGACTGTGGCGCGTCGCGATCGTTCAGCAGCAGATTGAAGACCCGGTCGGCCTCGTCGAAATCATTATTGGCGAGCGCGTCGAGGCCATTCCACTCATTTGCCGAAAAGCGGAACGACCCGTCAGAGAGCATCAACGGCCCGAGCGCGCGCATCATCTGCTCGCGGTCGCCGGTCTCCATGACCAGCAGAGCGGCGCGCAATAGCGCGACCTCCTGCGTCAGCTTGTCGACGCTCTTGTCCTCTCCCATCGCTTCAAGCTCTTTCAACGCCTGCGCCTTGTCGGCGCGCAGCTCCGCGGCGCGGAGCCGGGCCAGCATGGCGTAGCCCTTCGGCCCATCCTTCGCCAGCGCGTCGAAAGCGGTTGCCGCCTCCTGCGTCTTGCCTTCATTGGCCAGAGCGACGGCGGCCTCGAAGCGGGCATTGGCGGCTTCGGCCGCTTTTGTGCGGTTGGTTTGATAATAGCTCCACGCGCCGGTCGCGGCGACGATCAGCACTGCGACGATGAGAATCGGCGTCTGATAGCGCCGCCATAGTTCGGCGGCCTTGTCCCGGCGGACGTCCTCGTCGACCTCATGGAAAATGTCGGACATATGCTCCAAACCCTTGACGGCGCCCGCGAACTCCCGGGCTGGCGGACGCGTTAGCACAGGCCGCGCCGAAATGCGAGTTTGAGGCCGGCTCCAGCGCGCCGGCGAAAGCAAACCCGGCGGACCAAATCTCCAGTTCAAGCCCGCGCGCGCTGCATGGACGCCAGCGTCCGGGGCTCTCACTCGGCCTGCTTCGCGGCGACGACGCGCCACACGGCGCCGCCGACATCGTCGGCGACAAGCAGCCCGCCCCGCTTATCGACGATCACGCCCACAGGCCGGCCGCGCGCCTCGCCCCGCTCATTAAGAAAGCCGGTCAGCACTTCCTCCGGCGCGCCAGTCGGAACGCCGTCTTCGAATTTCACGAAGATCACGCGGTAGCCGGCGCGCGGATTGCGGTTCCACGACCCGTGCTGGCCGACGATCGCGCCCTCCTGGAAGGGACCAAGATCGGCGTCGCCGACAAAAGCGAATCCGAGCGACGCCGTATGCGCGCCCAGCGCATAGTCCGGGCGGATCGCCTCTTTAACGAGTTCGACGTTTTGGGGCCGCACGCGCTCATCGACGTGCTGGCCATAATAGCTATAGGGCCAGCCGTAAAAGGCGCCCTCGCGCACGGACGTCATGTAATCGGGCACGAGATTGTCGCCGATCTCGTCTCGCTCATTGACCGACGTCCATAATTCTCCCGTAACTGGATTCCAGTCCAGGCCGACGGGATTGCGCAATCCCGACGCAAAGACCCGCGAGACGCCGCTGGCCGGATCGATTTCGAGAATGGCCGCGCGATCCTGCTCCTCCTCCATCCCATGCTCGGCGGCGTTGGAGTTGGAGCCGACGCCCACATAGAGCCGAGAGCCGACAGGGTCCGCGACAAGGCTCTTGGTCCAGTGATGATTGCGGCCCGCCGGAAGATCCACCACCTTCTCCGGCGCGGCCTCGATGCGCGTATCGCCCTCCTTATAAGGAAAGCGCACAAGCGCATCGGCGTTTGCGACATAGAGCTGATCGTCGATCAGCGCCATGCCGAAGGGCGAATTGAGATTTTGGAGTAAAACCTCCTTCGTTTCGGCGACGCCGTCGCCATCCGCGTCGCGCAGAAGCGTGATGCGGTTGGCGCTCGGTTTGTGCGAGCCGGCCTGGCGCATGTAGAGACCCATGATCAGTCCGCGCAGACCGCCGCCTTTTCCGCCCTCCGGCGGCGGGGGCGCGTCGGTTTCGGCGACGAGGACGTCGCCATTCGGCAGCTCATACAGCCAGCGTGGATGCTCGAGCCCGGTTGCAAAGGCTTGCACGGCGAGGCCATTGGCGGGCGTCGGCGTCTCATTCGCCTGCCAACCGACGGCGCGCGCCACGTTCACGTAAGGAAAAGCGCCGGTCGGGTGCGGCTCCGGCAGCGTTGGATTAGGGCCATAGCCGGCGCTCTCGGGGAGTTCAGGACCGCGGTCGCAGGCGGCGAGTCCGATGACGGACAGCGCGAGCAAACTTCTGCAAAGAATATTCGCCGCCATGGCGCCTCCTTCGAACGTCCCTGTCGATATACAAAAAGCAGTGGGCTCAAAAGATCGACAAGCGGCGCTCCAGACAAATATGATGCTGACGATGCCGCTACTTGGCGCGGCGCTAGCGACTCTCAAGACCTGGACAGCCGACATCATACGCGGGAACGGCAATGAGTCGAATGGCGGGACGCATATATGTCGGGGTCGGCGGCTGGACCTATGAGCCTTGGCGCGACGGCTTTTACCCGCCGGACCTGCCGCGTAAGCGCGAACTCGAATACGCTAGCCGCAAGCTGACTTCGATCGAAATCAACGGCACGTTCTACCGCACGCAGTCCGCGGCGACATTCGCGAAATGGCGCGACGAAACGCCCGAAGGCTTCGTCTTCAGCGTCAAGGCGCCGCGCTTCGCCGTGATGCGCAGGACGCCCGCGGAAGCCGGCGAGTCGATCAATCGCTTCTTCACGAGCGGCGTAATGGAGCTTGGCGACAAGCTCGGACCGATCCTGTGGCAATTCGCGCCAACGCGCAAATTCGACGCGGAATTTTTCGACGGCTTTCTCCGTCTATTGCCAAAGGAAATTGGCGGCCGCGCGCTACGCCACGCGATCGAAGCGCGGCATGAGAGCTTTTGCGCGCCTGAATTCGTGGCGCTTGCGCGTCAGCACGGCGTCGCCATCGTCATTGCCGGAGACTCCGATTATCCGCAGATCGCCGATCTGACCGCGCCGTTTGTTTATGCGCGCATCATGGGAACGCGCGAGGAGATTGCGCAAGGCTATGATGGCCCGGCGCTCGACCGATGGGCGGCCCGCGCCGAAGAATGGTCGGCAGGCGGCGCGCCAACGGACCTGAAATACGTGACTACGTCTAAGCAGAAACCAGAGCCGCGCGACGTTTATCTATACGTGATCAGCGGCGCCAAGGCGCGCAATCCGGCCGCCGCTATGGCGTTGATCGGGAGGGTCACCGCTTAAAGGTCGATGTCCGCCCATACCGCCGCGTGATCGGAGGCGGCGTCTTCCTTGCGGGCGACTTCCGGATAAGCCTCCCAGCGTTTGGCGCGCGCGCCAGGCCACATGCCCTTGCGGAAGACTCCGCCGGCCGTCACCTTCTCGAAGAGACTGGGAGACAGGAGAATATAGTCGATCTTGTTCTCCGCTTTGCAACTGCCGTAGGTGCCCGGATGGCCGCCGTCGTCGAATTTCGGATGCTGAAAAATATCCTTGAGCGTCGTCCCCTCGATGAGAGGACGCAGCGGCTCGCTGTCCGGCGTGTCGTTCAAGTCGCCCATCACCGCGATGTTCTCGATTCCCATCGCGATGCGCTCTTCGTAAATTTCCGCGACGCGCTTCGCCTGAGCGAGGCGCTTCGCATTGGATGACTGCTGCGAGCCAAAGCCTTTGCTCTTGAAGTGATTGAGCATGACGAGCAATCGCCCGCCGGAAGGCGTCGAGACTTCGAACTCCGCGCAGTCCCGCGAAAAAATCGTCGAACCGTTCGGGAGCCTATCGTCGACATGGCTGTGCAATGCGCCGATCGGAAATTCATCGCCTGTCAACAGGCCGACATCAATTCCACGATCGTCGTTTCCATCGATCAGCATCGCGTGGCGAAACGCTTCGCCGCCGAGCGCCGTCACGATCTCGGCATTGAAATCTCGCAACACCGGGCGGCTTTCCGCCTCGACGACGCCGAGAACGTCCGCTTCGATATCGATCATCACGCGCGCCGTGTTCCTCATCGCCTGTTCGTCGACCGGCTCGTCGCGCAACTCGAGCGTGCCGACCCAGTCGGCGCGCCCCTTCGCGACTATCTCGATCCCGCCTGACTTGGGCCGTTTCAGCAGCGCGCCTCGGTTTCGTCGCAGAATGACGAAGTCGCCCATGTCCGACTTTTCCAAATCGAGCTCGATGAAGAGCTTCGCCATGCGCTTCTTGTCGGCGGCGCTGTATGTCTCTTGCGCGAGCAGCGCGTTCAGCGCCGCGAAGCGCTCCAGGATCGGCTTGCCGTCGGCGATCTTGTCGAGATTCATGGCGCGGGCGCGGTCGAATAGATTTTCGACGTTGTAGACGGCGAGTCTCATGAAACGATTTCTCCGAAAGCGAATGGCGACACAACGGCGAGAAACTTAAGCTCCACGCAGCCCGTGACAAACGCATGACGGGAAGGCGGCAATCCTCGCGCGAGCCAGCCTTATCGGCTCGGCGCGTCCTTGAGCACAACTTTCGTTGCGATCGCTGCGATCAGGAGGCCGACGGCGCCCAGAATGGCGGTCGCCTGAAAGCCCGCTCCAAAGGCGTCGCGCGCGGCGGAAAGCAGTCGCTCGGCCTGCTCGGCCGGCAAGAGTCTGGCGGCGTCAACCGCGCCGCCGAGCGTGGCGACGGCCGCCCGAGCGACATCCGATGGTAGATCAACCGCAAAGCCGGTCATTTTCGCGCGGTAGATCAGCGTCCCGAGGCTGCCGAGCACGGCGATGCCAAGCGCGCCGCCAAGTTCATTCGCCGTCTCCGACAAAGCCGACGCCGCGCCGGCCCGCTCCTCGGGCGCCGACGTCACGATGATCTCCGTCGTCAACGCGATCACCGGCGTAAAGCCGACGAGGAACGCCATCGAAGAGAAGAGCACGCCGTAAAATCCGCTGGCGAGCGCCAGGGCAAGGAATCCCGCCGCCGACATGATGAGTCCGCCAGCGAGCAGATTGACCGGCTTCACGCGGCTGGCGAGAGCGGGCGTCGCGAGCGAAGCCGCGGTGAAGGCGATCGCCGACGGCGTCGACCATATTCCCGCTTCGAGCGGAGTCAGCCCCGCGACAAGCTGATAATATTGCCCGAGCAGAATGAACGACCCGAACATGAAGAACACGCCGAGCATGTTGATGCAAAGCGCCACGTTGAGGCGCCGCGAGCGGAACAGTTTGAGATCGATCAAGGGGTCGTCGAGCCGCAGCCTGTCGACGAACAAACACGATCGCGAGCGCAATGCCCGCCGCCATTGCGGCAAGCGAAACGGCGCCGAAGCCCGCCTCGGCGGCGCGCTTTAAGCCGTAGATGAAGGAAAGCACCGCCGCGAGCGACAGCAAGGCGCTGGCGATGTCGAGCTTATGCGCCTTGGG
The DNA here is from genome assembly GCA_963706255.1 of uncultured Alphaproteobacteria bacterium. Taxonomy (GTDB): domain Bacteria; phylum Pseudomonadota; class Alphaproteobacteria; order Rhizobiales; family Beijerinckiaceae; genus Methylocystis. The sequence continues at coordinate 74,454 of CAVPMJ010000018.1, forward strand.
ATCGCGATATTCCGGCAGAAACATCGGCCCGAGGATGAGCAGAACGACCATTACCGGAACGCCAGCGAGAAACGCCGATCCCCACCAGAAATAGTGAATGAGAAATCCGCCGACGAGCGGCCCGATGATGGCGCCGGCGGAGAAGCTCGATATCCACATGCTGACCGCGAATGTGCGCTCGGTCGGGTCGCGGAACATGTTGGTGATCAGCGACAGGGTCGAGGGCGCGAGCGTCGCCCCCGCGACGCCGAGCAGCGCGCGCGAAAGGATGAGCGTTTCGGCGGTTCTTGAGAAGGCGGCAATCACGGAGACGACGCCAAAGGCCGCCGCGCCGATGAGCAGCACCTTGCGCCGCCCGATGCGGTCGCCGAGCGTCCCCATGATCATCAGAAATCCGGCGACCATGAAGCCGTAGATGTCGATGATCCAGAGCAGCTGCGAGGCGCTTGGCCGCAAATCCGCCGTCAGCGACGGAATGGCGAGATTGAGCACCGTGAGGTCCATCGAATAGAGCATGCAGGGCAACGCGATGACGGCGAGCCCGACCCACTCCCGGCTCGTCGCCTTGAGCGAAAGATCGGATGCGTCGGTTGCGGCGGCGGTCACGGAAATCGCTCCATCGGCCCGTCTTGGACGTGAGCGCGCAGGCTTTAAGGATTTTGACGTTTCAATTCAAGTGCGAACCCAATGGCGTCATACCCGAGACGCCGCAATTTGTCTTGATTGCGCGTAACATAGATTGCGCCAATCTGCCCGCCCCTCTCTCGATATTTCAGGCAGCGGCAGCTCAATCTTCCAACAACCACCGGTCAACTATGTTGTATCGCGTGAGCCACAACTCGCTGTGAACGAGGACGAATTCTTTAACTACAAAGCGGATGGGCTCGATTGCCTGTGCGGGAATTGGCTTTGAGCAATAAGATAATGTCATATGCGGCATAAAATCCTTCGCTGCCTCCAACCCGTTTTTCTCCATGGCGGCGCCGAGGATCTTATGCAAATCCGATAGAGCGTCGCCCTCACCGAGAAGAAAAAAGGTCTATAGAAAGTAACTCGTTTAAAACTATAATATAAAATAATGACTGGTGCGGCATGCCGCCATTTAGCAAAACCAGCGGCCACCTGCGTGCTCTGCCATCGATCGGCGGAGCGCCATCAATGCTTTTGACGAAACGGAAAGTCACCTCGAATGAGCGCATTGAAACGGCTTTCCCAGCCTGCCTCGCCGCATAAATCAAACTGGTTCGCAGACGCTTATGATCTCCAACATGCTGCAACGAGACGTGCAGACGCTCCGTCTTGAGCTGCGTCCCCTCCAAACGATGTTTGTGAATGAACCGCGCTCCGAGCCGCTTTGCGCGAGCGGTAGTTTCGGCGTCGGGAAACAAGCAATAAAACAGTCGCTCCGGCCGCTTGGGCCTGACAGGCAAATCCCTATAAAACTCAAATACGCCTTGCAGGAGGGGCGCTCCGATGCAGCGCCCCCAAGACTAGAACAAAACATGAATTAATTGCAAGATTTTCGAAAAGGCGGCCGAGACCCTGAGCCAGCCTGTTGGGGGCTATACAGATGGCTTTCGCTGCGCCTAATCATCCTAGAGAAGCATTCCGCACGCCGCATTCGACAAAGCATCCCTTACTCCCACTCAATGGTCCCCGGCGGTTTGCTCGTGACGTCATAGACCACGCGATTGACGCCCTTCACCTCATTGATGATGCGCGTCGCGGCGCGGCCCAAAAACGCCATGTCGAAGGGATAGAAATCCGCCGTCATGCCGTCGCTGCTCGTCACCGCGCGCAGCGCGACGACGTAATCGTACGTGCGTCCATCGCCCATCACGCCGACGCTGCGCACCGGCAGCAGCGCAGCGAATGCCTGCCAGATTTCGTCATACAGACCCGCCTTGCGGATTTCGTCGAGGTAGACCGCGTCTGCCTTGCGCAGGATCGCCAGCTTCTCGCGCGTGATGAGGCCCGGGCAGCGGATCGCGAGCCCCGGCCCCGGGAAGGGATGACGCCCGACGAATGCTTCCGGCAGTCCGAGTTCGCGCCCCAGCGCGCGCACCTCATCCTTGAAGAGTTCGCGCAAAGGTTCGACGAGCCGCATGTTCATGCGCTCCGGCAGGCCGCCGACATTGTGATGCGACTTGATCGTCACCGAAGGGCCGCCAGTAAACGACACGCTCTCGATCACATCCGGATAGAGCGTGCCTTGCGCGAGAAACTGCGGCGCGCCGCGTCCGTCCTGCGCGATCTTCTTCGCCTCCGCCTCGAATGTCTCGATGAACAGGCGCCCGATGGTCTTGCGCTTCGTTTCGGGATCGTCGACGCCCTCGAGCGCGCCTAGGAACAGCTCCTCCGCTTCGACGTGATGCAGCGGAATGTTGTAGTGATCGCGAAAGAGCCGCACGACTTCTTCCGCTTCGCCCTGCCGCAGCAGACCGTGATCGACGAAGACGCAGGTCAGGCGCTCGCCGATGGCTTCGTGAATGAGCACCGCGGCGACCGCGCTGTCGACGCCGCCGGAAAGGCCGCAGAGCACGCGCCCCTCGCCGACCTGGCGCCGGATCGCCGCGATCGCCTCGCCGCGAAACGCCGCCATGGTCCAGTCGGACTTCAGCCCCGCGACCTTATGCACGAAGTTCGACCAGAAGCTTCGCGCCGTCGGGCGTATGCACGACTTCGAGATGAAACTGCACGCCGTAATAGCGCCGCGTCTCATCGGCGATGGCGGCCATCGGCGCGTTTTCGGATGCGGCGATGACGCGAAAGCCTTCCGGCAGGCGCGTCACGCGGTCGCCATGGCTCATCCAGACGGAGAAGCTGGCGCCTTTCTCCCACACGCCGTCGAGAAGCGCGCTGTGCTCAAGCGCCGTCACTTCGGCGCGGCCGAATTCACGATGATGGCCGCGCTTCGACAAGACCGCCAAGCTGCGTCGCCATGGTCTGCTCGCCATAGCAGATGCCGAGCACCGGCACGCCGGAATCGAAAATGCTCTGCGGCGCGCGCGGCGAGCCTTCCTCCGTCACCGAGCACGGCCCGCCCGAGAGGATCACGGCCTTGGGACGAATGTCGGCGAAGGCTTTTTCCGCGCTTTGAAACGGCGCGATTTCGCAATAGACGCCAGCCTCGCGCACGCGCCGCGCGATGAGCTGCGTCACCTGCGAGCCGAAATCGACGATCAGCACCTTGTCGTGGCGCTCGGCGATGTCGTGGTGGAAGGCGTCGGCGGCGTCAGTCATGCCATGGCTTACGGGATCACCCCGCTCCTTTGCAACACGCAACATAAAACCCGTCCGTGCCGCTTGTCGCCGGCGAGAGGCGCACCCCCGGCCCGTGCGGCGAGGCGAAGCGGGCGAGGTCGGGGAGGCCCGCGCGTCCGGCCATCTCACCGGCGGCCAGCGCGGCGAAATCGGTATGGGCGCTCAAGAAAGCGGCGATCTGATCCTCGTTTTCATCGCGCAGCACCGAGCATGTGACATAAACCAGCCGTCCGCCCGGCTTCACGAAGCGCACGGCCTGCGCCAGCAACGCCGCTGCTCCTTCAGCCGCAGCTCCAAGGCGCCCGGCGCCAGGCGCCATTTTGCGTCCGGGTGGCGCCGCCAGGCGCCCGTCCCGGTGCAGGGCGCGTCGATCAGCACGAGGTCGCAGCGTCCCTCGAGATCGGCGAGCACATCGGCCTTGCCGCGCGGCGCCCGCACCTGAATATTGCGCGCGCCGGCGCGCTCCAGACGCTCGTGAATGGGCATGAGGCGTCGCCCGTCGTCGTCATAGGCGTAGACCTGACCACGATTGTGCATTTGCGCCGCGAGCGCCAGCGCCTTGCCGCCGCCGCCAGCGCAAAGATCGAGAACCTGCTCGCCGGGGCTGGCGGCGCAGAGGAGCGAAGCGAGTTGCGACGCCTCGTCCTGCGGCTCGACGAGCCCTTTGACGTAAGCCGTCTCGGCGGTGAGCGCCGGGCCGCGTCCCTGCCCTGCCTCGATGCGCAAGCCGATGGGCGAGAGCGGCGTCAACGTCGGCGACAGATGCGCAAGCTTTTCCAGCGCCTGCTCGCGCGAGGCTTTCAGAATATTGACGCGCAGATCGATCGGCGCGCGCGCGGCGAGCGCCGCCCCCTCCTCGGCGGCGCGTGGCCCGAAGGCGGCGCTAAACCGCTCCGCCAGCCATTGCGGATAGTCGCCGCGCACGTAGTCGGGCGCGCCGTCGAGCATCGCCCCCTGCAGCCTTGCGCGCTCGTCGTCCGACAGCGGCGCGGGCGCATGTCCTTCGCCCGAGCACAGAATTGAAATCTCCGTCGCATTCGCGCCGCGCGCCTCGCGCAACGCCCCCAGCATGATCGCGCGGGGCGTCTCGGCCCCCATGACATAGGCCGCCGACGCGCGCTTCCGTAGCGCGTCGAAGACCAAGCTCGCGATGGCGGCGCGATCCTTCGATCCGGCGAAACGATGCGAGACGCCCCAATCCTTCAGCGCCTCGGCGGCGGGCCGGCGGCGCTGCGCGAGGTCGTCGAGAATTTCGATGGCGGCGGAGACATGGGCGGCGGGAATCATCGGCGCGTCGCTCTACTTGCGCTGGGCGGCCACAATTCCGTCGCCAACGCCGTGCTCTTGAGCGAGCGGCGCGCGCGGGCGCGCCCAGAAAAACATGGAAACAACATATGCGGCGCTTTCATCTGATCTTCGCTTCGCTTCTCGCGCTGACGCTCGCGGCCTGCGCCACACAGCCTCCGCCGCCGCCGGATTATCCGCCCCCGCCCAGGCGCAAGCTTGACGCCAAAACGCAATTGGAGACCGGCCGCACTTACTGACGCCGGACCTGCGCTAGTCAAACTTCCCCGCCGCCCGGTGCGTCGCATGGATGCGGCGGATTGTGCCGGTCGCGGAGCGATAGACGAGCGTCTCCGTTTCGATCACATCCTTGCCGAGCGAAACGCCGGCGACGAGCGGGCCCGCCGTGACGCCAGTCACGCAGACGACGACATCGCCCGCCGCCATGTCGCCGACAGCGTATTTCCTGCGCGGATCGGCGAGGCCGAAGCGCTCCGCCTGGGCCAACTGGTCGCGCGTCTCGAGCGCGAGTCGCCCCTGCATCTGTCCGCCGGCGCAGCGCAACACGCACGCCGCCAGCACGCCCTCCGAGGCGCCGCCCTGGCCGAGATACATGTCGACGCCCGTCTCGGACGGATGCGTGGTGAGGATGATCGCCGCCACGTCGCCGTCGGTTATGAGACGCACGCAGGCGCCGGCCTTGCGGCATTTGCTGATGAGCTGGGCGTGGCGCGGACGATCGAGAATGCTCACGGTGATCTCGCTGGGCCGCACGCCTTTTGCGATCGCCAGCGCCCGGACATTGTCAGCCGGGTCGCGGTCGAGATCGACCACGCCTTCCGCATAGCCCGGGCCGATGGCGATCTTGTCCATGTAAACGTCGGGCGCGTGCAGGAGCGATCCCGCCGGCGCCATCGCCGCGACGGCGATGGAGCCGGGCATGTCCTTGGCGCAAAGCGTCGAGCCTTCGAGCGGCGCGACGCCGAGATCGACGCGCGGGCCGACGCCCGCCCCGATCTCCTCGCCGACATAGAGCATCGCCCCGGAGTCGCGGTCGCCCTCGCCGATGACGATGCGGCCGCGCACCGGCAGGCGCGCCAGCTCCTCGCGCATCGCCTCGGCCGCCGCGAGATCGGCGGCCATTTCATCGCCGCGTCCGCGCAGCCGGGCCGCCGCCACGGCGGCGCGTTCGGACGCGCGCGCCAATTCCAATGTCAGATAGCGGTCGATCTGCGTCGTGTCGATTTCAGGTTGCTGCGTCATGTTGCGCTACTCGCGCTCTATGCGGATGACTTGCGCGCGCGAGACGATGACGCCGTCCTGAAAGATCAGGTCAAGCGCCTCGCGCACGAGATGTTCGCTCGTCGCATGGGTGATGAGAATGACGTCCACACATGCGCCCGGCGCGCCACGGGCGCCGCGCTGCACGATGCTTTCGAGAGAGATGCGCCGCTCCGCCATGCGCGTCGCGATCTTGGCGAAGGCGCCAGCGACGTCGCGCACCGACATGCGGATGTAATAGCCGCCCTCGTGGCGGCGCATCGGCGTGCGCTTGAGTTCGACGAGCTTCGCGGAAGGAAGGCCAAAGGGCGCGGAGCGCACGCCCCTCGCGATGTCGGCGATATCGGCGACGACCGCAGAAGCGGTGGCGTCGCCGCCCGCCCCTGGGCCCACGAGCGTCAGCTCATGCACGGCGTCGGCGTCGATGGTGACGGCGTTCAACACGCCCATCACCTGCGCGATGGCGGAATTCTTGCTCACCATCGTCGGGTGAACGCGCTGTTCGACGCCGTCCGCCGTGCGCTGCGCGACGCCAAGCAGCTTGATGCGGTAGCCGAGTTCCGCCGCCGCATCGATGTCGGCGAGCGTCACGCGCTCAATGCCTTCGATGTCGATGGCGCTTGCGGCGATGCGCGTCCCAAAGGCGAGCGAGGTGAGGATCGCGAGTTTATGCGCGGTGTCGAAGCCGCCGATGTCGAACGTCGGATCGGCCTCGGCATAGCCGAGCTTCTGCGCCTCCGCGAGACATTCCTCGAAGGAAAGCTGTTCGCCCTCCATGCGCGAGAGGATGTAATTGCAGGTGCCGTTGAGGATGCCGTAGACGCGCTCGATCGAATTGCCCGCGAGCCCTTCGCGCAGCGTCTTGACGATGGGAATACCGCCGGCGACCGACGCTTCAAAAGCCAGCGCGACATGCTTCTCTTCCGCGAGTTGCGCGAGATGCAGACCATGGGCGGCGAGCAGCGCCTTATTGGCGGTGACGACCGATTTGCCATGCGCGAGCGCCGTTTCGACGCCGGCGCGCGCCGGACCCTCCGAGCCGCCAATTAATTCGACGAAAAGGTCGATCGAGGGAGAGGCGGCGAGCTTGACCGGGTCGTGGAAAAACTCAGCGCCCGAAATATCCGCGCTGCGCTTCTTTCCCGCCTCGCGGGCGGACACGCCGGCGAGAACGATGCGTCGGCCGGTGCGCGCCGTCAGCGCCTCGGCCTGGCGGTGGAGAAGCCGCGCCACCGCGGCGCCGACGGTGCCGAGCCCCGCGATGCCGACGCGCAAAGTCTCCGACATTGCAACCTTTCCGGGAAAATAGGCCGCGCCCGCGCCGCCCGAGAATCTAGGGCCTTGTGCCCGATTTCGAAGGGAGGATCAAGAAAGGGGAACAAGACCCGCGCGTGTGAGCTGGCCTCTGATAATCATACGTTTGAGGCGTGCATAACGGTGAACGCGCCTCTTTCGACGCCGATAAGGCCGCCTTTATCTTTTGGCGCGCCTCGACTAAGTACCAGCTGTCCGGTTGATTAATTAGATGGGGAGCGCGATGCATGTTTTAGCAAGGTATTTCCTTGCGTCTGCAATGATTTGCGGCGCGATGGGCCTGTCCTCGTCGCCGCTGGCGGCGGCCTGTTACAAACCAATCCTTTACGACCCTCAAGAGGTTTCCAAGCCTAAGACCTGCGCGCCGCCGGGCAAATTGGTTGGCAAATACTGCTTGACTTGCCGAGCAGAGCACATCCTCGACATCACGATCAAGAAATGCCACTCGCAATGCAAGATCAAATATCATTGGGATCCGGCCAAGCAAAAATGCTGTCGCTACGTGCCGCCCGTCATACAGTGATTTTCATCGAGACGCGGGCGCGCAGTCTGAGTCGATTAAGGAGCCGCCCGCGCCTTGAAGCACGCGACCGACGCGCTGACTGAGTTGAAAAGGATCAAATGACGCCCAAAAAGGGCGCGGCGAGGATCTATTGGCGGCGACCGACTTTCACGATCTCGCCTCGGCCTTTGTGACGCTGCTCGTCGTCGTGGAGCCTTTAGGGCTCGCGCCTATTTTCCTGGCGACGACGGTCGGACATAGCGAAGTCATCGCGCGGGAGGATCGCCGTCCGCGCCTGCGTTTACGCCTTCGCGATCCTCGCGGGCGCCGCCTTCGGGGGCGAACGCCTGCTCAACGCCGTCGGCATTTCGCTGCCGGCCTTTCACATCGCCGGCGGCATGCTGTTGTTTTCGATCGCCTCGGAAATGGTGCTCGGCGTTCGCATTCGCCGCGAGGCCTATGTGGCCGCGAGGGCCGTCGAAGAGAACGGACGCCATGTCGCGGCCTTCCCGCTCGCCATTCCGCTCATGGCCGGGCCTGGCGCGATAACGGCGACGCTGCTGCTCGCTGGACAGGCCCAGGGCGACCCCATGCGGCTCGCGGCGCTCATTCTCTCCATCGCGGCCGTCATGCTGATCAGCTATGTCGTCTGCCGTCTCGCGGGACGCGTCGAACGCGTATTTGGAACGTCGGTCAATATCGTCGTCGCCAAACTGCTCGGCGTGCTGCTCGCCGCGCTCGCCGTGCAATTCGTCCTCGACGGCGTGCGGGCCCTGCTGCGCGGCTGAGCGTCTCTCGCGCCGCTAATGCGCAACGTCCGACCAAATCTTGCGCTTGGTGAAGTAAAGCAGCGCGGCGAACACGATGAGGAAAGCGACCACGCCGAGGCCGATCTTCTTGCGCGCCTCGAGATGCGGCTCCGCTACCCACATCATGAAAGCTGCGACATCCTTGGCGTATTGGTCGATGGTCTGCGGCGCGCCATCCTCATATGTCACCGACCCGTCGGAAAGCGGCGGCGGCATGCCGATGCGCCGTCCGGGCATATAGGGGTCGTAGAACTGGCCATCGGGCAGCTTCACGTCCGGCGGCGGATCGCGATAGCCCTCCATGAGCGAGACGATGTAGTCGACGCCGTGCTCCTGATAGGAAAAGCCCGGCAGCGCGTCGAACAGGAAGAGCGGGAAGCCGCGCGAATAGCCGCGCGCCTTGGCGAGCACTGAGAAGTCGGGCGGATAATTGCCCGCGAGCGCTGCGCGCGCCGCCTGCTCATTGGCGAAGGGCGGCGGGAAGCGATCGCTCGGGCGCCCCGGCCGCTCGAAATATTCGCCCGCCTCGTTCGGGCCGTCCTTGATCTTGTAGCTCGCCGCAAGTTCCTCAACTTCCTTCTCGGAGAACTCCGGTCCGCCCGGCTGCGAGAGATTGCGGAAGGCGAGCATCTTGATCGAGTGGCAGGTCGAGCAGACTTCCTTGTAAACCTTGAACCCTCTGCGCAACTGCGCCCTGTCGTAGCGGCCGAAAACGCCGGCGAAGCTCCAATCTTGGCGAAGAGGCTTTTCTTCGTGCCGCGCGCTCTCCTGGCGCGCCTCCTTCTCCGCCGCAGACGGCGCCGCTCCCTGCTCTTCCGCGCCCGCCGGAGCCGAGAGCGCAAAAGCGGCGACCATGAGGACGGGGAACAAAGCTAAACGCTTCATCGGCGGCGTGCGCTCCAGCTTAATCTGCAGGTCAGACATGGGAGGTTTCCCGACGCGCGACGGAAACGTCGATTGACTCGGGAACCGGATCGGATTTCTCCACCTTGCCGATCAGCGGGAGCACCACCAGGAAATGCAGGAAATAATAAGCCGACAGCACGCGCGCGAACCACAGATAAGCGCCCTCCGCCGGCTGGGCGCCGAGATAGCCGAGCCCGATGCAGACCGCGAGAAAAACCCAATATTCCTTACGGAAAAGCGGCCGGTAGGTCGCGGACCTCACCTTCGACGTATCGAGCCAAGGCAGGGCCGCCGTAATCAAAATCGACAGGAACAGCGCAATGACGCCGAGCAGCTTATTCGGGATGGCGCGCAAGATCGCGTAGAAAGGCAGGAAATACCATTCGGGCACGATATGCGGCGGCGTCACGAGGGGATTGGCCTCGATGTAATTGTCTGGATGGCCGAGATAGTTCGGGACGAAGAACGTCATCCAGGCATAGGCGACCAGGAAAACCGCGACGCCAAACGCATCCTTCATCGTCGCGTGCGGCGTGAAGGGAACCGTGTCCTTCTTAATGTCCTTCACCTCGACGCCCGCGGGGTTGTTCTGCCCGCTGACATGCAGCGCCCAAACATGCAGCACAACGATCGCGACGATGACGAAGGGCAGCAGATAATGCAGCACGAAAAAGCGGTTCAGCGTCGGATTGTCGACGGAGTAGCCCCCCAGCAACCACAGGGTGATCGATTGCCCGACAACCGGAATGGCCGAGAACAGATTGGTGATCACGGTGGCGGCCCAGAAGGACATCTGTCCCCAGGGCAGCACATAGCCGAGGAATCCCGTCGCGATCATCAGTAGGAAGATGATCACGCCCAAAATCCACAGCACCTCGCGGGGCTCCTTATAGGAGCCGTAATACATGCCGCGAAAGATGTGGATGTAGGCCGCCAGGAAAAACAGCGAGGCGCCGTTCGCGTGCGCGTATCGAAGCGCCATTCCCCAGTTTACGTCGCGCATAATGTGTTCGACGGAGTCGAACGCCATCGTCGTTTCCGGCGTGTAATGCATCGCAAGCACGACGCCGGTGATGATCTGCGCGACCAGCATGAAGGACAGGATCGCCCCGAACACCCACATATAGTTCAGATTCTTGGGCGTCGGATATGCGACGAAGGATTCGTGCATGAAGCTCAATATCGGCAACCGACGCTCCAGCCATCGGGCGAAGCCGCTCTTGGGCGTGTATTTGGAATGTCCTTCCATGGGGATCGTCTCGGTGCTCTCGGAAAACGTCGCGTGCGACGGGGTGGGAAGCGCCGGGCCGCCGGCTAGCCGATCTTTATCTTGTTCTCGCCAATGAAGGCGTATTGCGGCACTTCCAAATTGCTCGGCGCCGGGCCGCTGCGAATCCGGCCGGAGACGTCGTAGGTCGAGCCGTGGCAGGGGCAGAACCAGCCATTGAATTCGCCTTCCTTGCCAGTGGGGATGCAGCCAAGATGCGTGCAGACGCCGATGACGACGAGCCACTCGGGTTTTTGCACGCGTTTGGAGTCGGGTTCGGGATCAGGCAAATCGGCCAGCGCCACGTCTTCGGCGGCTTTGATTTCCGCCGCCGTGCGGTGACGAATGAAAACCGGCTTGCCGCGCCACTTCACCGTGACGATCTGACCTTCGGGAATGGCGGAAACATCAACCTCGGTGGAGGCCAAGGCGCGCGTGGAGGCATCTGGATTCATTTGCGCAATGAGCGGCCAGACCACGGCGCCGGCGGCGCCCGCCGCAGCAGCGCCCGTCGCGACGTAGAGAATGTCCCGCCGGCTCGGCTCCGCCGCTTTCGCCGCCATGTCTTTGCTGGTCACGCGTAACCTCTCCCAACGCTCTCAAAATCCGACGCGTCCGCGAGAGACGCCCCGCCTGCGCGACAATCGTTTCATGTTTTGGCCGCGCCGGCCAGTTTCGCCGTGCGAAAACGGCGCCGCGGGCAAAGCTCAGGCTCCGTCCGGGGGTGAGATATGTGGCGCGAATCGCGGCCAGTGTCCACAAGCGACGGCAGGGAAATTTCGCCATTTTCCCCGCTATGCGGCGGCGCCATGACTTTCGCGGCGATATGCCGCAAATTCTAATACTTGTCATCGCGACCGGACGCCGCGGATGCCCTCACTGACGCTTGCCCTATTTCAACCGGACATACCCCAGAATGCGGGCACGATGCTGCGAACTTGCGCATGTCTCGGCGTCGGCGCGGCAATCATCGGACCGGCGGGATTTCCGACCAGCGACCGCGACTTCCGCCGCGCCGGCATGGACTATCTCAACCATGTGACGATCGATCGACACGCCTCCTTCGCCGCCTTCGAGGATTGGCGCAGGGCGCGCGTCGCGGCGGGGGAGACGCGCCGGCTCCTGCTGCTCTCGACGCGCGCGTCCGCCTCCTATCTCGACTGCGCCTATCGCGCCGGCGACATTCTGCTTGTCGGCCGCGAGTTCGCCGGGCGCGCCGGATGAGGTCCATGCGGCGGCCGATCTCGCCTTGCGCATTCCCGTCCGAGCCGGCCTGCGCTCGCTCAATGTCGCGGTCGCGGCGGCGATGGCGATGGGCGAGGCGCTGCGGCAACTCGCCTTGTGCGACACCGCACGGTCGTAACCAAAAACCCTTCCTAACGTGGCGAGATACGCTAGATATTAAGGCGTTGTTCATAAATCTTTGGAGCGCGTCATGTCCTATCAATCCATTCGCCTTTCGCTCGTCACCTGGGAGCGTCTGCTCAAATCTCTCAACGCCGCGATTTTCACGGCCGCGCTCTGCGTCGCGCTTTATGGGCTGATCGCGAATTTTTCCGCCCTGCGCAACGCCATCGCGGATCTTTTCTTCAAGGTCACGCAACTCGAATCGATCGAGGCGCTGAATATCAAGGCAGCTTTCAAGGTCACGCAGATTGCGCAGAGCGCGCAAATCTATCAGGACTTGCCGACCGACATGAAGGCGCTGCTGCCGGACGACATCCTTGCGCTCAAGGCCGCTTGGGTCGAGCGCCTGCTCTATGTCGGCGATCAGGGCAAGCTCTGCGACTTCGCGCATCCGACCGACAAGATGGCAAGCGATCTGAACGCCGATCGGCATCTTGCCGCTGACGGCCTCATCACGATCAAGGACGCCCCGCAGGTGCGCGGCGAAGTGTTGAAAGAGATGCGCGCGGCCAAGGAGTGGACCATCGGCGAGCCGCAGTCCTGCTACGCGACTGAACTGACGCCCCGCGGCCGCAATGTGAAAACTGCGCTGGTGCAGTTTCTTAGCGCGGGCTTTGCGGTCGCCGCGGCGCCTGGCGCTGAGGCCCGCAATCGGCGTGTTCCGATGAAGCTTGCCGGCGTCGACGCGCGCTAAGTGAACGGCCGCGCGGGCGATTTGACAGGCGCGACCGTCGGCGTGATGAAGCGGCGTTCAAGGAGACGCTCATGAACGCGGCGCAGGATCAGCTCGAAACACGCAAAGCCGCCGCGCGCGATTGGTTCGAGTCTCTTCAGATGCGCATCATCGCCGCCTTCGAGGCTCTGGAAGATGAGGCCGCAGGACCTTTCGCTGCTGAAGCGACGACGCCCGGACGCTTTGCGCTCACGCCCTGGTCACGCACGGATCACAGCGGAACGCCCGGCGGCGGCGGGCGCATGGGGATGATCCATGGCCGCGTGTTCGAGAAAGCCGGCGTGCATTGCTCGACGGTCTTTGGGAGTTTCGCACCCGAATTCGCCAAGCAGATTCCCGGCGCGGCGGAAGACCCGCGTTTCTTCGCCACCGGTATTTCGCTGATCGCGCATCCTTGGAACCCCAATGTGCCGGCGGTGCATATGAACACGCGCTTCGTCGTGACGACCAAGGCTTGGTTCGGCGGCGGCGCCGATCTTACGCCCGTGCTCGACGCGCGCCGAACCCAGGACGACCCCGACACGATCGCTTTCCACGCGGCGATGCGCGGCGCTTGCGAGCGCCATCCGATCGCGGATTATGCGCGCTTCAAGCAATGGTGCGACGAATATTTTTTCCTCGCGCACCGCAACGAGCCGCGCGGCATCGGCGGTATTTTCTATGATTATTTCAACAGCGCCGCAGACGCGGAGAATTCCGGTTGGGATAAGGATTTCGCCTTCACCCGCGATGTCGGCGAGAGCTTTCTTGCAATCTATCCCGAGCTGGTTCGTCGCAATTTCGCAAAGCCCTGGAGCGAGGCGCAGCGCGAGGAGCAGCTCGTGCGCCGCGGCCGTTATGTCGAATATAATCTGCTCTACGACCGCGGCACGATCTTCGGCCTCAAGACCGGCGGCAATGTCGAGTCGATCCTCTCCTCCATGCCGCCGACGGTGAAGTGGCCGTGACGCTCGCGTGGTCGCAATAACAACCGCGTCATGGCCGGGCTTGCCCCGGCCATCCATGCGGCCGGTCGACCGCAACCTTTCAATAATCACTGCAATGTCACGGCGTGGATGCCCGGCACAAGGCCGGGCATGACGCGCGCGGGCGCCTCACCCGAACGTCCAAGACCTGTTCAGCGCAAAGGTCGCGAACATCGCCAGCGCCGTCGTCACGACCTGCGCTGGCAGATAGGGCGCGCCCCAGCGCTCGACGAAGAGGCTCATCAGCGCGTATGTGACGCAAAAGCCCACAAAAGCCACAAGCGCAAAGCGCCACGTCGCTTCATGGTGCGGCCGCTCGCTTGCGAAAGTGTGGCGGCGATTGAGCGCATAGGCGACGACGCCGCCCGCGACATAGCCGCAAAGCGTCGCCGGCACGGCGCGCCATCCGCCGACTTCCACAAGCGCGATCAGGATGGCGTAGTGGACGAGCGTCGCGCCGACGCCGACCGAAGCATAGGTCGCTAGTTGACGCGCGACCCGCATGTCAGCGCGGCATCGTCGCGTAAATGTGAGCGATCTCTTCTATCTCCGCGTCGGAAAGCTGGCGGCTCATGTAGCGCATTTCCTTATGCACGCGTTTCCCGCTCTTGAACGCCTTCAATTGGTTCAGGAGATATATCTGCTGCTGGCCGGCGAGATGCGGCACGTCCACGCTCTTGGCAATTCCGTCCATGCCATGGCAGGCCGCGCACTGGGCGATCACATCGGGAAGGCTGTTATTCTCATCGGCGCGGGCGCCAATAGCGAATAGAGCCGCCACGGCCAGGGCGACAACGCCGCCTCCATGGACCAAGAATTTCATGACCATGACTCTTCCTTTGGCGCCGTTCCCGGCGAGCGAAGCGCGGCGGCGAGCGCCTCCGCCTCATCCGAACCGATCCGAAGCGTTCGTCCATTGCAAAGCGCGATCTCTACCGCCGCGAGACCCGCGACATTATAGAGCCAGCCGCGCGGCGTGCGATGAATTCCCCAGCCCCACCACCACTGGTTCTTCTCAAGCGTGGCGCTGACAATCTCCCCGCGCGCGACGCTCTTGCGCCAAACGCCCGGCCCGAAAAACCATTTGAGCTCCGTCGGCGTCACTTCGACAGTTAGCGAGGTGAAAATCCAACCTACGCCGCACAGGATGATGGCGAGCGGGATGAGCGCCGCCGCCGCCTCCCTTTTCAAAGCGAAAGCGGCCGCCAGCATGCCGAAGGCCCCGGCGAGCACGGAAAGACGAAGCAAGCCGCCAATTTGCGTATGCCGATAAAATGCGCGCAAACCTAGCCTCCCTCACCCGAGCGCAAGTCGTCCGCCTCACGGCGCGCCGATTGTGCTTTAACCTGTTTCCCCGGCGCCAAGAAGGCGCATCCGCCCACCGAAATCCTTTCCAGCCCTTCACATCACCGTCATTCTCGTCTACACAGCCCCAACTTTCGAGCCGGGCGCGCCCGCTCGCCGCCCGCATAGCCCGTCGCCGGCGACGGGCGTCCAAAGACAGATATGACGGGCAAGTTCGGGACGCGTTCCGGTCCAAGGGCCGGAAACGCGGCCCTTTTTTATGCGCGCTCCCCAGCTGGGGAGCGCCGATGGGCGAAGGTTTCCTCATCCTGAGGAACGAGCGAAGCTCGCGTCTCGAAGGACGAGGAAACCGCATTACACGCCTCGCCCTCATGCTTCGAGACGCGCCTGTCGGCGCTCCTCAGCAGGAGGGCTAGGAATTTGCGCGCTCGCTCCGGGCGGCCAATAGGATCACATGCCGAAAAGAACCGACATTTCGACCATCATGATCATCGGCGCCGGCCCTATCGTCATCGGCCAGGCCTGCGAATTCGACTATTCCGGCACCCAGGCCTGCAAGGCGCTGAAGGCGGAGGGCTATCGGATCGTCCTTGTGAACTCCAATCCCGCGACGATCATGACGGACCCCGAGACGGCCGACCGCACCTATATCGAACCGATAACGCCAGAAATCGTCGCGAAAATCATCGAGAAGGAGCGCTACGCCGCTCCCGGCGGCTTCGCGCTGCTGCCGACCATGGGCGGCCAGACCGCGCTCAACTGCGCCCTTTCGCTCGAAAAAATGGGCGTGCTGAAAAAATTCGACGTGGAAATGATCGGCGCGACGGCGCACGCCATCGACAAGGCCGAAGACCGCGAGCTCTTCCGCGAGGCGATGACGAAGATCGGCCTGGACACGCCACGCTCGCATCACGTCAAGACTCTGCCCGCGGCGCTCGAAGCGCTCGACGACATCGGCCTGCCGGCGATCATCCGCCCCTCCTTCACGCTCGGCGGCACGGGCGGCGGCATCGCCTATAACAAGGCCGAGTTCATCGAAATCGTCGAGCGCGGCATCGACGCTTCGCCGACAAATGAAGTGCTGGTCGAGGAAAGCGTGCTCGGCTGGAAGGAATATGAGATGGAGGTCGTCCGCGACAAGGCGGACAATTGCATCATCATCTGCTCCATCGAGAACGTCGATCCGATGGGCGTGCATACGGGCGACAGCATCACCGTCGCGCCGGCGCTGACGCTGACCGACAAGGAATATCAGATCATGCGCGACGCCTCGATCGCCGTGCTGCGCGAGATCGGCGTCGAGACCGGCGGTTCCAACGTGCAATTTGCGGTCGATCCGAGAAACGGCCGCATGATCGTCATCGAGATGAATCCTCGCGTGTCGCGCTCCTCGGCGCTGGCCTCCAAAGCCACGGGCTTTCCGATCGCCAAGGTCGCGGCGCGGCTGGCTGTGGGCTACACGCTCGACGAGATCGCCAATGACATCACCGGCGGAGCGACGCCGGCGTCTTTCGAGCCGACGATCGACTATGTCGTCACCAAGATTCCGCGCTTCGCTTTCGAGAAATTTCCGGGCTCCGAGCCGATCCTCACCACGGCGATGAAGTCCGTCGGCGAAGCCATGGCGATCGGCCGTAATTTCGCCGAGTCGCTGCAAAAGGCGCTGCGCTCGCTGGAGACCGGCATTTCCGGCCTCGACGAGATCGAGATCGAAGGTTTCGGCAAGGGCGACGACATGAATGTCCTGCGCGGCGCGCTCGGCACGCCGACGCCGGATCGGCTGCTTATCGTCGGACAGGCGCTGCGCCTCGGCATGACGACGGACGAGATCAACGAGGCGAGCAAGATCGATCCATGGTTCATCGAGCGCATCGCCGAGATCGTCGCGCTCGAAAACAAGGTGAAAAAATTCGGCCTCCCGCAAGACGCGGAGAACCTGCGCAAGCTCAAATTCGCCGGCTTCTCCGACACGCGCCTTGCGACCCTCGTCGGCGTCGAAGAAGCCGCCGTGCGCGAAATGCGTCATCGCTTGGGCGTGCGGCCCGTCTATAAGCGCATAGACACTTGCGCGGCGGAATTCGCTTCGCCGACGGCCTATATGTATTCGACCTATGAAGCGCCTTTCGCGCACGTTCCGGCGAATGAAGCGCGACCCTCGGACAGGAACAAAATCGTCATTCTCGGAGGCGGCCCGAACCGCATCGGCCAGGGCATCGAATTTGATTATTGCTGCTGCCACGCCTGTTTCGCGTTGGCCGACGCCGGCTTCGAGACGATCATGATCAACTGCAATCCGGAGACGGTGTCGACCGACTATGACACGTCGGACCGGCTCTATTTCGAGCCGCTGACGAATGAGGACGTGGCGGAAATCCTCGATATCGAGAAATCCAACGGCAAGCTCGTCGGCGTCATCGTCCAATATGGCGGGCAGACGCCGCTAAAGCTGGCGCATGGCCTGGAGCAGGCGGGGGCGCCAATCCTTGGCACGCCGGTCGATTCCATCGATCTCGCCGAGGACCGCGACCGCTTCAAGCGTCTCCTCGACAAACTCGGCCTGAAGCAGCCGAAGAACGGCATCGCCTATTCCGTGGAGCAGTCGCGCATCGTCGCCGGCGAACTCGGCCTGCCGCTCGTCGTGCGCCCAAGCTATGTGCTGGGCGGCCGCGCGATGGCGATCATCCGCGATCAGAACGAACTCGACGACTATCTCTTGGGCACGCTGCCAAGCCTCGTGCCCTCCGATATCAAGGCGCGCTACCCCAACGACAAGACCGGGCAGATCAATATGGTGCTCGGCAAGAACCCGCTGCTGTTCGACCGCTATCTCACCGACGCGATCGAGATCGACGTGGACTGCCTCGCCGACGGCGAGACGGCCGTCGTCGCCGGCGTCATGGAGCATATCGAGGAGGCCGGCATTCATTCCGGCGATTCCGCCTGCTCCTTGCCGCCGCGCTCGCTCGCGCCGGAAACGATCGCGGCGCTCGAAGAGCAGACCAAAAGCCTCGCCGTGGCGCTCGGCGTCGTCGGGCTGATGAATGTGCAATTCGCGCTCAAGGATGGCGAGATCTATGTGCTGGAAGTCAATCCGCGCGCGTCCCGCACCGTGCCATTCGTGGCGAAGGTCGTCGGCAGCCCCATCGCCAAGATCGCGGCGCGCGTCATGGCGGGCGAAAAGCTTGCGAGCTTCCCCGAGCCCAATACCCGGCCAGATCATGTCGGCGTGAAGGAGGCTGTTTTTCCATTCGCGCGTTTCCCCGGCGTCGACACGGTGCTCGGCCCGGAGATGCGCTCGACCGGCGAAGTCATGGGCGTGGACAGCTCCTTCGAGGCCGCCTTCGTCAAGAGCCAGTTGGGCGGCGGCACAAAGGCGCCGCGCGAGGGCGTTGTTTTCGTCTCGGTGAAGGACGCCGACAAGGGTCGCATCATTCCAGCGGTGCGTATATTGAAGGAGATCGGCTTCTCGGTCGTCGCCACCGGCGGCACCGCGCGTTATCTCGTCGAGCAAGGCATCCCGGCGAAGAAGCTCAACAAGGTCTCGGAAGGCCGGCCGCATATCGTCGACGCGATCAAGAACGGCTCGATCCAACTCGTCTTCAACACCACCGAAGGCGCCCAGGCGCTGGCGGACTCGCGCTCCTTGCGCCGCGCGGCGCTTCTGCATAAGGTTCCCTATTACACGACCCTGGCCGGAGCGGTCGCGGCCGCCCAGGGCATACGGGCCTATGTGTCGGGAGACCTACAGGTCCGGGCGCTGCAGGATTATTTCCCGCCGCCGCGACCAACTGACATCTAAGGAGTTTCTGCCCCGGAAGCTTTCCGGCGAGATGCGCGATGAACGGCCGCCTTTTTTGCGGCTCAACCATGACGGATAAGAATCGGGCTCCTTTTGGCGCGCGCCGACTATATCCCGCTCAAAAAGCAAAACTGTAAGAAAGGCGAGAAAGCGAGAGCAATGGACAAGGTGCCCATGACCGCCCCCGGCTATGCCGCGCTCGGCGAGGAATTGCGCCGCAGGCAGCAGGAAGACCGCCCGCGCATCATTCAGCAGATTGCTGAAGCGCGCGCCCATGGCGACCTTTCGGAAAACGCCGAATATCACGCCGCCAAGGAAGCGCAGTCCTTGAACGAGGGCCGCATCGCCGAACTCGAGGACAAGCTCTCGCGCGCCGAGGTGATCGACGTGTCGAAGCTCACGGGCTCGACGATCAAATTCGGCGCGACGGTGACGGTCGTGGACGAGGACACCGAGGAAGAGAAGGCCTATCAGATCGTCGGCGAGACGGAAGCCGACGTGAAAAGGGGCCGCGTGTCGATCACGAGCCCCATCGCCCGCGCGCTGATTGGCAAGACCGTCGGCGACACGGTGGAGGTCACCACGCCCGGCGGCGGCAAGAGCTATGAGATTTTGAAGGTCGCGTTTGGGTGAGGCGCGAGGCGGCTCCGCCTCCTCCCTGTCCCTCTCCCGCGAATCGGGGGAGGGTTGGGGCGGCGGCGTTTCGAGTCGCCCGCTCCTTCCGTCGCTCACGACAATCCGCATCCTCTCCGACGGCCGCGCCGGCCATGAGGCGCAGACGCTGGGCATCGCCGAGGCGCTGGGATTGACGCCAGACGTTCGACGCATTGCGCCGCGCCCATTCTTCGCCGCGCTCGCGCCTTACGGCCCGGCTGACCCGCGCGACGCGCAATCCTACGCCCCGCCCTACCCCGACATCGCGCTCGCCGCTGGCCGACGGACGATTCCGGCGCTGCGGCGCCTGAAAGGCGCGTCCGGCGGGCGAACCTTCACGGTCTATGTCAACGCGCCAGCGACCGGGCTGCGCACGGCTGATTTCATCGTCGCGCCGCTGCACGACGGCCTGTCCGGAGTCAATGTCGCAGCGCCGCTGACGCCGGCGAACCGCATCACGCCCGAACGCCTCGCCGAGGCGCGCGCCGCGCCCGACCCGCGCATCGCCGCGCTGCCCTCCCCCCGCGTCGCGCTGCTGATCGGCGGCGACAGCCGGCATGGCGCCTATGGCGCGGACCATATCGCGCAACTAACCGACATCGCCCGTTCGCTGCTCGCGAGCGGCCGCAGCGTGATGGCGACCGCCTCCCGCCGCACGCCCCTCGCCTTGCGCGATGCGCTAAGCGCGACGCTCGCCGCGCCGCGCGGCTTTTTTTGGAACGGCGAGGGCGCAAACCCCTATCTCTCGATGCTCGCCAACGCCGATCAAATCGTCGTGACCGGCGACAGCGTGAATATGGTCGGCGAAGCCGTCGCAACCGGCGCGCCGGTCCATGTCGTCGCCCCGCCTGCGCGCGCCCGCAAAATCGACGCCTATCTCACGGCGCTGCGCGACGCGGGCGCCGTTCGCATCTGGAGCGGCGCGCCGGAGGACTGGCGCACCGAACCGATCAATTCGACGCCAATGATCGCCCGCGCCATTGCGACGGCCTATTTGCGCTTCGCGGCCCCGCGCGCCTGACCCGCCCAACCCAAGGTAGAGCGTCTTAACAAGCGCAGGGACAATGCTTGAAAAAGCCGCCGCGCGCCGATAAGAGTGACGCGCCGCGCGCCGCCATGGCGCAGCGCAATCGCCGCAATAGCTCAGCTGGTAGAGCACATCATTCGTAATGATGGGGTCGGGGGTTCGAATCCCTCTTGCGGCACCAATAAAATCAATGAATTAAAGACGGAAAACCCGATTTTCGATTGCTTGTTTGGGGATAAGTCGCCACCACGTCGCCACCACGTCGGGAACCGGCCCTCGATCGGCATGAGGCCGCCGCTGCGCTGAGCAGAAATCGGAAATTCGGGTGGAAGCGGCACGGCGGGCGAGCCGTCCAGCGCCGATGCCCGCCTGTTCATCCGCGGCGAGCCGTTTGCTCATTACTGATTTGTAATCAGTAGGTCGCGGGTTCGAATCCTGCAATCGGCACCATTAAATCAAACAGTTTGTGAAATGGCTGAAAGTTGGCTCCGCTTGTGCGGACCCCCAGCGGACCCGCCGAGAGCCGGTTTCACCTATAACGCACGCCCCGCCTAACCCTGGACAGTCGATTCCGAGCTGAGGGACGTGCCGCTGAACGGGAATGGCATCCTTTCGCCAAACGCCCCCTCCACGTCCTTTTCGCCCGCCGATATACTTGAGGGTTGCAGCCCAGCGCTGCCGCTCCGACGATCGCCGATCTTTGCGCTATGGATTTACCCGGGCGGCACGCGCGTGTTCTGGGGGACAAGGGGTCGTGGGTCAACCCCTGCTGACGCGGTCTTCTCTAGGCGATCAGCATAGCCTTTCAACGCCATGACCACGGCCGCTGAGCTTTACGGTCGCTTTAACCTGCCATCTCACGCTTCACCTGTCGCAAATTCTCCTCGAATTGTTCGGGATGAATGTCATTTAATCGTCCTAAACGATACAGAGGCCAATAATCATCGTATGACCACCTGCTATTCTTAAAAAGAAACAGACAAATTTCAAATATAATTACAATAAATGCATAACAAGCTATAAAATAAGATATCCATACCGGCTCAATTGGTTCAGATAGAAGCGTATAGATAGCATACATTAGAAAAGCAAAATTCGCGCAGGCCGCAGCAATAACTATAGAAATAATACAGATAAACATACAAAACATTATTAACGTGAAATAGCGAACGTTTGCCTTATTTGCTATTCTAGTTGGTTCCCCTAACGACATTAGCGCATCGATATACGTCTTCACGCTTTCGCCTACACCCATTTGGTATTGATACTTGGTCGCATATAATCTTTTAGTCTCCTCTTTTATATTATCATACCTGTTTGATAGAATACTCAACAAAATATCTATATCAATTTGATTGAAATCCGCAAGTAGCGCGGCGCTGATGAAAGCAAAAAACAGAAAATCTCTAAACACATCCAATTTTGATATCGATACTCCGGCGATATTTAAGGACATGTCTCTGTGCAGTGCGCCAGCTATCATGACAACAGCAATAACTATCATGAATATATGTAAGCTATTCATTTTACTGTGTAGCTTATCAAGTCTACTTGATATTTTGTCGAAATATGAATCTGAAAAAATTTCTTTTGATTTTTTGTCTCTAATAATATTGGCGATAAAAGCATCTAGCGATTCGTTAGTTTTTTGACGGGTTTCAATTTTTAGAGCAGCAATGTCTTTTTCTATTCTTTCCTTATCGAAGGTTGCCATCTAAGTAGTCCTTTCTGATGAATGGGGAACCGTATGTTGCCCCAACACCCTGACGCCCTGATACCCTCGTGCCCTGATGCGAATAATTCGAGCGTTTGTCCGCGTCGGAATGGCGGCTTGGAATGCCGCCCATGCGACCGAAACGTTCGCCGCGGCGGCCAGCACCTCCGCCCGGTCGCCGCTATCGATGGCCGTCACCATGAACGTCAGATTCGAGGCTTCCTTTTCATCAAGCCGATCGGCGTAGCCGTTGAGAGCCATGCCGACGAACACTGCGGCTTCGGGTCCGAGCGAAATGCCGCGATAGGCTTCCTCGATTTGACGCGCGAGCCACCTTGCATAGTTGCTCGTATTCTCGGGAACCCTGCGGCGGCGTGACATGGGAACATTAAGAGAACGATGTCGCAAGGTCGTCAAGTCACTCGAACCTCACGGCCGTGTAAGCGCACGACAAGGAAAATTACTCGCTGCACGCTTGAACGATAAAACAGAGAGACATGCGCGGCCAGGCATAAGTTTTCACTTAATTTTTTACCGCCATCACGCCGGAATAAATTGGATTGAAAACATACGCGATACCTCTCTGTCGAAAGCCAATGCTTAACATTAATTCGTCTAGTCACAGCTTTCAACAAACATTTACTTGGAACAAACACGTCCGGTATGGGTTTTTACTAAAAACGGGAGGGTGTGCAATGCCCCACGAAAAGCCCCATGGATGGAGTGGCGTGCCTCCATCTCGCGATTTTGCCGCCAGTCTCAAAATGCTCAGTGAGCAACTGCAACTAAAATACTCGCAGGTTATCGCCGAGCCGATGCCCGAAGAGATTTACTCACTGTTGAAAGAGCTACAACGAAAGAGCGATCGGAATTAAGCCGCGCCGTGACCGTGACCGCTGGCAAAAACCGGCTATGCTCGCGCTATGTGCGGACGCTTCACGCAACAACTCTCATGGGCTGAGCTGCACCGGCTCGCCGACCTGATCGGGTGTCGATGGCGCGTTCTGCAACATCTTTGGCAGAATTATTACGCTGCTATGTGAGGCGAATGGAATAAAAAATGCCCTCACAGCGAATCCTCATCTCGACCGGCAGGGGGTTGCGATGGTCAAGGCACGACAACAACGCGCGAAAAGTCGGTGGTTCCATCCTGACGCCCTTTATGCGACGGGCATCGTGATCTGGATTATCGGCGTCTGGGGCGCCGCGATTTACGTCGCAAGGGAAGCCATCGCGGACGAATCGGCGGGGATGGGCGGCAATAGCTTCCTCCTCGCCGCCAGCGTGGCGATGGCAGGATTGATAACGGCTTTTTCCGTTAAGGAATTCTTGGTCGCTTACAGGCGCTTTCGCGACAATTAGCCCCGCTTTCACGATCGCATGTCGATCATCCTGGACTGGCGCGACGCCGGCGCATGGATCGAGGGCGAGGATCCCGGCGCGCTGTTGCGGCCGGTGCCCGAGGACGCGCTTCAAGAATGGATCGTCTCGCCGCGCGTGAACCGATCGGGCGTCGGCGACGATGATCCGCGCTTGAGGCGGTGGCTGAAATCGGCGCCGCCCTACGCCTTGCCGCTGCGCATCCGAAAACATGACAAGTCCTTCGCTGTTGAGGACGCGAACGGCGTGGCGCTCGCCTACGTCTATTTCGAGGACGAGCCGACAAGGCGGGCGCTCGTTAAGCGCCTGTCCAGCGCCGACGCCAGGGCGATCGCGCAGGCCATCGCGCGGGCGCTGACCGCGGAAGGAGACGACGGCAGGCATGAGCTGGCGAAAAAGGCTTCAAGATAAGCCGCCAGAACGCGACCCAACGCCGATCTATGTTGCGATTTTCGGCTTGCTGATGTCGGTCGCTAGCTACGCCATTCCCGACGAAGGGGTCGCGGGCACCTTCTTCGGTTCCGGACTGATTACCGCGGCGTTTTGCGTCATTTATTGGCTCGCGAACACTACGCAAGGCGCCGATTGAGGAGGTGGCGGGGCCGGTATAGCGGCAGGGCGCGGGCCGAGTGTCCGATCATGCCGTCGTGGAAAATACGCCATCCAGTGCGATCTAAGGGTTGGGGAGGCCGCAAATCCCTAAGAGGGCGCAATGGTAAAATTTGGCATCTTGGCGACGCTGGAAGCGAAGATCGGCAAGGAGCACGAGGTTGCAGCATTCTTGAAGTCGGCGCTGCCGCTCGTTGAAGCTGAGCCGGGCACCGTGTCCTGGTTCGCAATCCGGATATCGTCCACCACTTTCGGCATATTCGACGTCTTCAACGACGAAGCCGGTAGAGACGCCCATCTTGCCGGGGAGGTCGCGAAGGCGCTCATGGCAAGAGCGCCGGAACTTTTCTCAAAGTCGCCGAAAATCGAGAAAGTTGATGTGCTGGCGTCAAAGCTAGGTTGAAAAAGCAAAAACGCCCCGCCAGTTCATCCGTGGTCGGGGCGTTTCTTTGGCGACGGCGATGGGCGCGCCGTCTGCACAGCCTTCTGACGCTGCCCAGGAATGGCGGCGCGGGGCTTCTCCTTTGTCGCGATAGCATCACTCCGGCACCGCATGCAACGTGCGCCCGGCGTCGTCGCCTTCGAACGTGACGAAGCGCGGTTCCACGCCGGCGAGCTTGCAGGCGGCGAGCCGACTGCGGCCGTCCAGAATGCGGCCCTCGCCGTCAAGAACAATGGCGTGCAAACGCCCCTCGTTGGCGATGCTTCCGCAAGCTCGTCTAGCTCGTCCTGCGGAAGCATAAGAAAGAGCGCGGCGACAGGGTGTGGACGGGATATCGTTTAAGCTCCATCGCGATTTTGAGATTAATGCAGCATGGTTTCGAGCTACCCTCGAATTTGCGCTTCGCGCCTCGATGCGCGCTTTCGCGTCGCCGGCTTGGCGTCGAGATTGGCGTTGGCCGCGAAGGCGTCAATTTTTTCCGCGCATCTCGTCAGAGCGCCGTCGAGCGCATCTCCCAGCTTTCGACGCAGCGCGAGGTCTTTCGTCGCTCTTGCCGGGAGCCCGACGAATTCCGATTGAATGACTGCCAAGGTTTCGCGCAGCACAGCAAGGACGTCGGACGACGTCACTAGCGTCGCAGATTGCGCGGCAATCCGTTGCTCGATTTCCTCGGCGCGGGCCGCGGCGAGGCGATTGGCGGACGCGCCCTGATTGGCGCTGCAGCGTCTGGCGTCGCCCAAAAAGGCGAGATAGCCGCTAATGACGGCAGTCAGCCGATACTTGTCGCGGCCCGCTTTCTTGATCCAGCCTGCGGCGACAAGTTGCCCGAGCCGCGTCGCGGTGACGTCGATGACGTCCGCCGCCTCCCGAGCGCCGACGATCCGATCAAATGGGTTAACTTTCTGCCTCATGCGCGTCCCGCGTCCCGCCAAAAATGAAAACGGCAATTCATAAATCCCAAAAACCCGCAAATCTTGGACAGCGGCGCTTCGCAATCAATTTTTTTAAAAAACACGGTCCCTTAATTCTTATCGCCTGAAATTATTTCGCTCGCTGCGCATCAGTGCATAGCAGGCGCGGGTAGCGCATCACTTCATTGCAATCCAACACGATCAATCATTCAAACTAACTCGAACGACAATAGACTATGAGTTAAGTCTTCGCGCTGCGCTGCGCATCAGTGCGCATGGGCGGGGCTTGTCATTAATTATCCCCCCGTCTCCGATCTCATGATCGCCTCCGTGCCAGGGCTGCGGGGCAGGCTGGGGCGGCGAAGCAGCCGAGAGCCATGAGGGGACGGTGGCGGCCGGCTCGCAAAGCGCGCTCAGCGGCGCTGCCTGCCTCATAGCCATCGGTTCCGGCCCCGCCCGATCCCTTCCCAAGCCGTCGCGATGATGGCGCGGCGCTCGTCGCGCATTGGGCCGCCGCCGGCAATGCGCCAGGCGAGTCGATCCATTTCATGCAGGTCGCCGCAAGAGAGCTGCAGCTCGCCGATCTCGCGCAGCGCTGCGATGCGCTCCGGCGTCGCGCCGGCGTCTCTCGGCCTCAGTTCACCGCGTCAAAACCGGTTCTTCGAGGTGTCCGATCGGGACAAAGCCAAAAGAGACCTACAACAAACTAAAGGAGGCGTTCACAAGCCATGCCGAAATCGACGGAAATCGCCCAATCGGGCAACAACCAGTCACAGGCGCCGGAGAAGCCGTCAGAGCCTTGGGTGAACAAGGACGGGAACGACGACATCTTGCTAGACTACATGCTGAGGAAGCTGGAGGAGAGGCAAGGTCCGCTCGCGCCGGAACAGCCGAAGTAAGATTCGAGCCTGGTGCAGAAGGCAAGCCGCGCCGTCAGGTCTATGCGCGAGCGCTGGAGCTTGTGGCGGGACGGGGGAAGTAAAACCCAGTTGATCGGCTACGCCTCCAGTGTCATTCCCGGCAGGCCGAAGGCTTGACCGGGAATCCAGAGCGCGCCGCCGAATGCTGGAAGCGGCCCTGGATTCCCGATCGCCCGCTTTGCGGGCGTCGAGAATGACAGCGAGCCGCATTATGAGTGAGACAAAGAACGAAGCCCGCCGCGCCGCTTATGCCTATGGCCTCCGCGCCGAAACGGTCGCGACGCTGTGGCTGCGGGCGCGGCTGTATCAAATTCTCGCGCGCAACTACCGCGCCCATGGCGGCGAAATCGACATTATCGCCAAACGCGGACGCACAATTGTCTTCGTCGAGGTGAAGGCGCGCGGCGATCTTAATGACGCCGCCATCGCCATCACGGCGCAAAAGCATCTGCGATAGTATTTAAATACCTAGTTGTTTTAAAAAGCCTTCTTGAATGTAACTGACCGAGGCCAAGAACCTCGTCGCGATCGTCCGCGCCGCGGCAATCAACGATACGACGACGACGACGGGCACCGTCCAGAACCATTGTCCGTCGAGGGGCCCGCCCCGCACCTTGTTAATGCGGTCGATGGGCTCGCTGCCTTCGAGCGGGATAGACGCCGTGCGTCGGCAGCTGAACTCGTCGACCAACTGGGCCTCGTTTGCCTCCGCTGGCGACAAAAAAATGCCGCTGTTGGTGCTTCCTGATCGCGCCCGTTGCTAATCTCGGCAACAGAGAGCGGAAGGCCATTTTCATGAAAAAAACAGATTTCAGGATCAGTTTATCGGGGCCAAAGACGCCCGCCCCGCGCGGATTGGCGTGACGCGGCATGTCTTCTATGACCCTTATCGACGTGTCGGCACCAAGCACTGGGTCGACCCCAAAGGAGCATCTAACCCCGGGACTCCGTCAGCCCGCCCCAAGCTGTTCTCCCCCTTCGATGAGGATTGGGGCTCGCGGAGCAAGAAGTAGCGATGATCGCAGCCCACAGATCGGCTGATCGAGTTCGCTCGGATCATCGAATGAGGTCGCTATGCGCCGCGAGAGCGCTTCGGCGTCGTCGACGTTAAACCCCAGCTTGCACCGGTGGCACCATTTAGCTATTGGCCCTGGCCTTTGGCAGGAGCCGACAATCTCGCAAATAGCGTCCAGGCAGCCTCCGCCAGTTTCGCTTCGGCGACTAGCGTTCCCCCGGCGCTAACGGCGGTCCCCAGCCCGCCGAGCGCGCCAGCCGCGGCGTTTGCCGAAAGCCTAGAAGACAATCCGGCTCACCTGAGAACCTGGCGGGTGCCGCCCTAATAATGAACCAAGTCCCTTTGACGCTTTCGCTACTCGTTTGATTCGCAAAGCATCGAAGGGCGTTTGGACATGAGCGAGCACAGTAGGAAGCTTTATGACATCCTTGTCGTATGTGTCCTTCGATATGGACAGGCGCAGGATAGCCGCTTCGCTTTGGCTGCGCTCGTAGCCTACCAAGCTTTACAGGGAGTCCTTAAGCCAGAGGTCATTGGCTACGTCGAAGGAAAGATGAAAGAGATTCAGGAAAGGGTTGTTGCAACGATACCTCAACAGAGGAAGACCGAAGCGAGTTGTGCAACACTCGCAGCTTTCGTGCGCTCAGTCGGTTTAATCGAGGCGCTCAAGGGCAAGAGAGCAGCGGGCTTTGACAGAGATATAGCTAAGGCCAGCTTGCGCCGGATA
Source organism: uncultured Alphaproteobacteria bacterium (assembly GCA_963706255.1). Taxonomy (GTDB): domain Bacteria; phylum Pseudomonadota; class Alphaproteobacteria; order Rhizobiales; family Beijerinckiaceae; genus Methylocystis. The sequence continues at coordinate 102,689 of CAVPMJ010000018.1, forward strand.
GCGCCTGACCTTGATAAAGCGATTGAGACCTATGACCTTCCTGCGGTGTATAACTTTCTCAAGCCTGAATATGCGTTGAGGGCAGTTGCTTGATTGCAGAGTTGTTCGCCGAGTTTTCAGAGATTGCGCGCACCGCGATCGTCAGTCTCGGAGTCTTATTCGTTCTCGTTATCGCCTGGCTGTTTATTAAGCGGATCCATTGGAGGCGTCGAAAGTAAGCTCCGCGCCGGCCGGCGTGATCTCCGTCGACGAAAATGGGGAAGATGCAGGCGTGAGGTTGTGCAAGAGCCGTAGCAACCGGAGGGAGCGCATATGACGCGGATCGTCGACCATCGCAGCGCGCTGCCTTTCGGGCCCGCAGTCGAAGTGCACGTGCGCTATGATCCTGAATGCGAATTTCCCGTCCATGCCAACGTCGAGATTAGCTCATATGGCACGCAGTTGGAGCCAAAGCCATTTCCTGAAATCCTTCCTGTCGCCGACGCCCTCCTCCAAGCGCTCGCGTATGCCGAGCGAGTTGGAATTGCCTGCGTATGGGTTGACGACCCCGGCGGCTACTTCCCTCCGGATAAGCGCCCCGTCCGGGATGTGAGCGAACGGCTCGGCGGCTGTGGCTGAGACGGTGGGCACCTATAAGGTTTCCCGCGGGAAGAAAGACGCGCCACGCGGTTCGCTCGTGGAACCGCGTGACACTTCCCCCACCCTCGCCGACGCCGGGATAGACAAGAAACTATCGAGCCAACGACGCGTTTAGCGCGGACCGGCTCGCTTCATCGAAACCGCGCCCACGGCCCGCGCGCTGCGAGCCCCAACAAGGCCATTTTCCGAGTGTAGGTCAGCCTCGCGTGGGAAATGCCACGAGCGGGCCGGAGATCGGTTTAGCGTAAAAAGGGCCGACGATGATTCGCGGATTGATTGGTGTGGCATTGCTGCTCCGCGGCTTCGACATAAGGGACGTCAACGGCGTTGAGAGTCAGGCGTTGTTGATTATCGGGGCTACCCTAGTGACGTTGAGCCTTGAGAGGGCGCGGCGTCGTAGCGTCTCGTCATGACGGCTGCTGTTCGCGTTTTGCATTAATAGTAAGGTCGCTTCTAGCGACGCTCGGCTCGTTCTTATTCCGGCCGGACGCGGTAATCCCGAAGGAAGTGGGTTTGCAGGTCATCGATTGCCAGCTTTCCCCTACGCCAACGAAGGCCGGCGGGCGACAATCCGGGCGCGCAGGAAACGCGCGTCATCGTCGCCATCGTGCGCGCCATCGAGCGCTGCGGCGTCACCAGGTCTGTCGTGCATCGCCGCGCCCTTGAGGCTCGCGGCGTCAAGAAGGAGGAGCTCACCGGGCGGCGCATGTCCACGGTCGGCCGCGTAAAGCCTCCATAATTGCCACAAAGGAACGCCGCCAAACCGCTTTTTTGCGTGAACATCGCGCGCGCGCGGGTTGTTCGTAAGTTTTTTTTTCGCGGACAGTGAGTGCTCGCGAACGAGTTGGCCAAACTTTTTCATAAGGAGGTGGTGAAATGAATGTTGGGAAAATTCGCCGCGTCGGACGAACAAAGGGAAGTCGATGAACTACAACGAAAAGAGGGACGCCATCGCGGACCGGGCGCTAGAGCTCCTAAAGAAGGTGGAGAACGACCCGGACCTGTATCAGGAGAACCTGGAGGACGCGAACCGCATCCTGATGGACGCGGGCCTATTCCCGCACATGCTGAAGAAGCTCCCGCCGGAGGAATTCGTGGACCGTCTGTTTCGGGACAACAAGAAACTGGACGACGCGACGGACTTCATCCCAATGAGCAAACTGCCGAAGCTGGAGCAACTGAGCGACCTAGCGTATCTCCTCACGCCGCCGTACATTTGGGAACCGGATTAGTCGTCACCGAAGCCGAAGGAGGCCGAGCCGACTCCGCCGCCGTTCGAGGAGCCTCCGCCGGAGGATGAAGAGCGACGAGGCTCGGGTTCCACGCCTTGGTAGAGAGATGGCGGCTCGACTGCGTCCTGATGACGCCAAGGTCTTTTAATTGAGGAGGCGCGTGGTAAATTAGTCTTCACGCCGTTCATCAAAACCATGTGAATGGAAACGAGACCGGCTAGCTCACATCGCCCGTGAGATTGAAGATCAACCTGAAAACACAAGCGCCGTTTCTCACTACACAATTTTGGAAAAGGCCATGAGGATCATTCTCGCGATCTTTGCTTCAACCCTATTGAGCGCGTGCAACACGACGAAGCCTCGTGATACGTCGACTCGCATTCTTGATGAGGTGCGTATTGCCTCCGAACAACGACAAGCTGAGTTCGAGAAGAAAAAGCAGGAGTCGGACCCACTGCGGGATGCGGGTATAGCTGCTTATGGCAAATTTGTTGCGTGCTCACGCCAGCATGCAGATGCTTTACTTAATTCGAGCGAAGGCGCTCGCGATGTAGCTCTCGCAGCGATTGGCTCATGCAACGAGCACTACAGAGCAGGCCAGCAGCTATATGTGGCGGGTCATAAAACAATTTACGGATCGGAAATGGAGGCGATCAACCTCTATGAAAAGCAGCACGCTAGATTAGTCGATGACCTCACTGGCTACGTTGTAAATGCGCGGGCCAACCGGCAGAAGGCTCTCTCCAGCCCAGAGCCACCACGTCCAAAAAAGAAAGAAACTGAGATCTGAAAACGCGGCCGTTGCATTTTTCTCCGGCTGCCTGACTCGGCGGGCATATCCCAACGTCGCCGATCAGCCCGCCGGCACCCTGCACGATCACACGAAGAAGAGAGGCATCTCAGATGACACAGTGGAAGGGACAATACGCGCCCTGGATCAGCGACCCGGACCCGCCGGAGAAGCCGATGTCGGACGAGCAATTGGAGAAGTTCGGCAAGGGCGTGAAGGCGCTCTTGCAGAAACATTCTACCAAACCGAAGAGGCCGGATTGGGAGGACATCACGCAGTCGATAATGAAGCGGTTCAACGTCTCGAAGGAAGAGGCGGAGAAAATGATCGACGAGGCGCTCTGACGCAGCGTCAGGACGCCCGCACCGCTTTGTCCAGCAGGAACGCGATGCGCCGAGCCGTGTCCAGCGTGACCGTCGTCTGCGTCTCAACAGGCCCGCCGTCCACGTCGGCTACCTCTATTGACCGCCTTTTGGGCGCGACGTATTGCGCCAGCTCCTTGAACATCGAAGCGCGGATGGTGATGGGCACCGTCGCATCCATAGCGATCGTGGCCATGCCGGCGATCGGGTCGCAATTCAGCTCGGCCAACTGGCGTTGAATGTCGGCTGTCCTACGATTAGGCGTTCCGAGTTGGCGCCCGCCGGTCTTCAATCCCTTCATGCCTCTAGTTCCATCTACCTTAGGCAGCGCGACGCGCCCTGCCGCGATTGTAGGTATATAACCGCCGCTTCGTCCCTGACGATGTTGTGGATCGTGATCTGGTCTGGCCAGCCTTCAACCGGCACCTTCCACCATTCGAGTCGGTTCTCATTCTCGGCGACCAGCGCCGCGAGAATTGCCTCGCGGTTCTCGATTAGGATGGGCTTGAACTGCTCGAACGCCGCCGCTGGCCCGTCATAGGCGATGCGGCCCGACGTCGAGACGCTCAGACGCAACCCTACGTCGCGCGCCTCGCGAATAATGCGGGCGGCGCTCATAATTCGCCGCTCACGGTAGCACCCTCCGCAATCCTCTCTTTCGCCGCAGGAGCGGATTTGTCGGTCACTGGGTCACCTTGCCCGGAAAACACGGGGTTTTCGGGTGACTGAGCAGGTGACCGAAAGTCCGTGGTTCGGTCATCCTCCCGTTCGGTAACCATTTCAGCCACAGGTGACTGGACGCTCTCGTGACCGAACGGATTTTCGCCGGTCACCGCTTCGGTCACCCGAAAATCCCCAGAATTGCTCAGAGGTGACTGAGTGACCGACGGAGGCGCGGTATCAGGAGAGGACTCGTTCGAGCTGTCGAGATAGCGAGCCCAAGCATCGGCGAACTGCTCCCGCTTGAAGCCCTTCGGCTTTTCATGGGCGCCGATATGCACCGTTGACGCATGAATGCCGAACTCTTTCAGCCGCCCCCCGAGCTGCCGCGTCGTCATGCGGGTCCCCCGGTTCGACGACGACCACGGCGCCATCTCGACCTCGCAAAGTGCGTCGAGTAGATCGACCAGCGAGATGCGGTCCGCACCCTTGGCGTCGAACACCCGCCGGATGTCGGAAAGCAACTCCTCGTTGGTGGATCCCACGCCTGCTTTTTCTCCGCTGATCTTCAGCGCTGCGCGGCGGGCTCCCATCGACCATTGACCGCCGGCAAGATCGGCGATGGCGAGCAGCGGTTCCCAATTGTCCTGGGCGCGGTCGTTGAGGGCCTCGGGCAAGTCCGGCTTGGCGCGCCCGATGGCGGCTCCGTGGTCATTTCTAAAACGGGCGAGCTTGCAGGCGAGCATCTTGAAGAGGCCGGGCTCGGCATGGCGAAGCCTCTCAATCTTCTCATGAGGAAGCTTGCGGCGCAGCGACAAGACGATGGCGCGGTCCATGACGGTTTCCGGCAGACGCCCGATTCCGGCGATCGCCTTCGCGCCCCACGTCGAGAACTGCTTCACCTCGTGATCGTCACCCATACAGCGAACGACGTAGGCGCTTGTCCGCGTGTGTCCCGAGTTGATGACGCCGCGCAGTTTTTCGTTCTCGCGGAAGAAAGCGTCGGCTTCGTCAATCAGTAAGGTCGGCGACATCGCCTCGATCGCACGGAACGTCGCGGCGGGACTCAGGTTGGACGCGAAAAGGCCCCGCCTCGATAGACGACCGATCACATCGAGGAGCGCTGTCTTACCGCAACGCTTTTCCGGCGCTGTGATAATCGCCAGTGGCGCGACTTGCACATGGTCGATGATCCATGTGAAGGCGATCCACAGTGCCGTCGCAGTCGCCGTGGAAGACTCACAGACAATGAAACGCTGGATAGTGGCGTGAACATCATCGAGAAGCGCGGCCACGTTTACGGGCTCTGCGCATGGCTCTATGTCCGGGCAAAGCTCGGCGCCCTTTTTAGCGGCGACTTCCTCGCGCTTGGCTGCAACAACCTTGTCGAGCGTAGAAACGCGACAACCCATCTTCTCCGCGGAAGTCTCGCGCTCGCGGTCATAGGTTATCGAATCGAGCTTCGAGAGCCTCACGATCTCCTCTTTCTCGTCGACGCGCGAGGCGACGCTTTCTGGTTCGGCTGGCGTGAGCGCCTCCTTGCAGCGCGCGCCGCCCGTGGAATATTGAGATTGCTGATTTTGCTCTTCGCCCGTGACCGACGCGCCAACGTCGGGACGGGTTTTTTCGTGTGTGAGCATATTACGCGGCCTCCCGCGCAACGTCGGACGTGCTCTTCTGCGGCGCGCCGATCTTGGCGAGGGCCCACGCTTCTAAGTCTTCCGCAAGGTAGACCGGGATTCGTCCGTTTTTCCTGAAGATTGGACCGCCGCCGAGAACAGCGAGTTTCGCCAAAGTCGCCGGGCTGCCGACGCCAAATTTCTCCCGGAGATATTCCGCCGCATCCTTGCGGCGCATGAACCGAGTTGATTGCATTGCTGCGGTTTCCTTCGCGAGAAGGTCACGGGAAATTCCGTAAACCGCAATCCAATTACCCCCAATTTCAGCACATCAGTTAAGATAATAACATGTCCAAAGCTCGCAGCTTATTCCCCTACTTATTCCGGCGTGCTTTTCTTACTTGACGCGCATTCTTTAGAGCACTGGTCAAAGATCCATTACTATGACGAAATTCGCGGGCATCTGACGGGAGCGCATCTTGTAGGCGGGAGAAAAATTCAACGAATGGAGACCATTTCCTCGACGTGGCGTTATGCTCCGCGATTGTCACTTGCAGTCCACGCCGCTCGGCCCAATCCATCAAGTCCAAAGCCAACTGCCGCCACGCATCGTGTGTTTGAATTCCGGGGGATTGGTCCTGGTTCAAGTCGTGCTTTGCCGTCGCAGCCGCAAACATGATGGATGCAACGACAAACAATATATCTGCGTCCGTGAGCGAAATTTCATGGCGCAGACGGATACGAAGACCGGATTGTACTCGAGCCGTAATTTCCGCCAGGGCGATACTACCGATTTCCACAGTGTCAGCCCCGGCGGGCGCAAGTTCTTGGAGCAACCCTTTGGCGGCTTTGTGAATCGCTTCGAGGCGTTTAACCACTTCTTTGACGGGAAGGGCTCCGCCTTTCCGCGTTGTGCCGCCCGTCTCCGGGTCCGGGCGAACAGTGGAAGGTTCAAAAAGTCTGTCTCTTAAATAGCGAGTAACCGCTTCTGAAATAAATCCCCGGTCTTCCTCACTCAGTTCGCAACAGGCTCCGCCTATAGATTTCCATTGCTCTTCTGTTGGAGAGAAAGCCGGAGCCGATCCTTTATAATGGGCGATCGGCAGCGTCCGCTTTCTCGGTTTCCTCGCCATCGCCGCGCTCGCGAGCGCCTTGAGGAGCGCAGGGAAATCGGGAGGTGCGCCCCGACTTGTCGCCCCGTCGGGCTATCCCTGCGCGTTCGATTAGGCGGACTTCCCGCCCGATATCTTGAGGGACACAACGTCCCCGCCCTTGTACCCATCCATCGCGGCCGAGATGGTCGCGCCGATCGTGTCCACAGCACGACGCAGCGGGTCCGCGTCCAAATGCGCATAGCGATGCGTCGTCGCGGCCTGCGAATGGCCTAAGAGCTTGCCGATGATCGGAAGGCCAAGCGACGCCCCTGCCCCGAAGCTCGCGAAGGAATGGCGCAAGTCGTGCAGCCGGACGCCATCGAGGCCAGCGGCGCGGGTCACGGCGCGCCATGGCTTCTTGAGGTCCGCGCGCGGCGCGCCATCCTTGGCTCCAGCAATGATGTGCGGGTTGCCCTCGATTCGCGGCAGCGACGCCAGCACGGCTTGCGCCGCTGCGCTCAAATAGATCGGCTTCTTGCCTGTCTTACTGTCAGCAAGAAAAATAACGCCGCGCTCCAAATCGACCTGCGACCATTGCGCGTCCAAAATCTCGCGGAGCCGGGCGCCGGTCAGGATCAGCAGCCGGATTGCGGCGACAGCGAACGGGTCCAGCTTCACACGGCGCTTATCGGCTTTCGGGGCGTGCTTCGCGAAGGGCTTCGTCTCGCCAACCTCGTAGGGTAAGCCTTGCGTCTCGCCGAGACGCAGCGCGTCGCCGAGCCGCGACAGTTCATCCACGGTCAAGAACCTCTCGCGTCCGGCTTCACGGTAGCGTTCAATTCCGCGCGCGGGATTATGCCCCTCTCGAACAAGTCCGCGCGCAGAGCCCCATGCGAATAGCTTCCCCCAAACCGCAACGGCACGGTTCGCGGCATAAGGCCGATCGCGCATCTTCGAGTGCAGGGCCGCGAGTTGAGAGCGTGAGAGAGAATTGGCTTTCAGTCCGCCGTGGGCCTGGCGAAGGCGTTCAAGAGCGATCGTGTGCGCGCTGGCCGTGTGAGGTTTTAGCTTGCCGTCGACGTGCTCGGCGATGAAATCGTCTATGAGACCGGACACCGTAATGGCGGCGCGCCTCGCGGCCTTTTCCGCTCCTGGATCGGCGCCGAGCCTGACTTGCGCGAGCATGTCGGCGGCGGTCCTACGCGCCTGTTCGGGCGTCAGCTGAGTGACCTTGCCGAGCGTCACTCGCTTCTTTGCGACGCCGCGTCCGCCGCCGTGCGGCCTATACTCGCAGACCCATGACTTGATGCCCGAGGGATAGACCGCGACGCCAAAGCCGGTCAGGTCCGTGTCATACTCGACGTATTGCTTTTGGCGCGGAGACAGGGCGTCAACGACGCGTTTCGTTAGCCTCATCATGGAAGAAAGCCTCTCTTCAAATCGCCACCAAGTCGCCACCAAAAAGTAACCGTGGGAAACAACGAGAAATAAGCGTAGACACAAACGCGCTGATTTTCAATGGCTTTAGTAGCAGATCGAGACCGTGAGAAATTATTAGATATCAGCGGCCATGACATTCGTAATGATGGGGTCGGGGGTTCGAATCCCTCTTG
>CAVPMJ010000019.1:0-114021 GCA_963706255.1 uncultured Alphaproteobacteria bacterium
CGATAAAGCTGGCGATGGTGTGCGGAGGCGTGAAGGTCGCGTAGCAGGTCGCCGAGGCAGCCGCCGGCACCGTCAGGGTCGTCTCAGGGCACGACAGCGCGACGGTCGAGAGTTGGTTTGGGCTCGGGTATCGAGTTCAGGGCGCGACATTGCTCTCGTTGAGGCCGTGAACGACGTCCTTCAGCTCCAAAAGCAGGCGCGCCAGCATTTCGGCAGCGTTTACGCCGACATGGGAGACGCTGACCGATGCCGGCTTGCCGAGCATGGTGACGCCGAAACGGATGTTGCCGGCGTGCTCGTTGATCCCCCGATCGCCGCGGGTGCCGTCAATTATGATCGCGGCGTCCGGGCGCGGGCCGTCCTTGAGGCAGAGTAGGCTCCCGTTGCCTGTGGTTTCGTCCTCGAGGACGAATTGAACCATCACGTCCCCGCGGAGCTTTGCGCTCCGAAGCGCCCTCATGACCTCGATGGCAATGATGACGCCGGCCTTGTCGTCATAGGCGCCGCGGCCGAAAATGACGCCGTCGACCACCTCGCCTTGGCCGCGCGTCCATTCCCGGCCGTCGCCGATCGGGACAACGTCGAGGTGAGCATTCAGCGCGAGGGATCGGCCCCCGCCGCTGCCGGGTATGACGCCGACCAAATTCCGGCGCCCGGTGATCTCGCTGAACGGCGGCTGAGCGTCGGGAATCCCCTGGAGCCGACTGGCCTCGAACCCGACCGACATGCAATCGACATTCATGCGCCGCAGTTCGGTCTCGACAAGATCAACCGCGCCCCCCTCCATGCTCGAAGGTGGACGCGGCCCGTATCAGCTCTTGGAATAGACTAAGCCATTGCATGGCGCCCGACTGAGCCCGGAGCGCGGCGAAGGTCAAGACCTGAAACGCAAAAGGCCCCGCCGGCCGTAGCCGACGGGGCGATGATGGAATGATGTTTATTTTCTATCAGCGCTTTAGCGCGCAACGCACCTTCTGATACTCGCCTTCCCCCGGCTTCGTCGCCCGGGCTGCGATCATGGCCTGCTCGGCCACCCCGCAAATAATGCCCTGCCCGACGAACGCCTGAAAGGCCCGGGCCGTGTGCGGAGTGCATTCATCCGGCGCGAGCGTGCTCGAGCAAATCAGGACGGTGATGAACAGCATCACTTCAGACCGAGCGCCTTGGCGATGGCCGAATAGTGGTCATAGACCAAGGAACAGCCAAAGACAAAAACGCCATCGAAGCCGCCGAAATGGTGCAACCTCTCGCACAACAATCGTGTGGCGTGGATGGTGTATTGCGCCGAGAAAGCGCCGCTTTCTGCGTGGGAGCGATCATTCGCCGAGAGCATCTTGGCCGCGTTGCGCGATGCACCCTATAGGCCCGTCTCGCCTAAACAAGAGACTGTTCTGAATTGCATCATCTCGGCGGCGTTTTTATGGGGGTATCGCCCATGAGCGGCGCTCCCCTCCCGCCCGATGCGCAATGCCGCCGTTACATCGCGGAGCTTGCCGGCGTGATCGGCGTCAGCGCCGAGATCATCGCGCGCTATGCCGAGATCGGCGACGACGCCGGCATCGAGTATCAGCTTCGCCGTTTGATCCTGCACGTCAAGGCCGCGGCGGCGACATTCAAAGACCTCGCCGACATTGAGAACGCGCGTCGCGCAGAAAGTGAGGCCGCATGAGCCACCCGTTTTCGGATGCTTCTGCGGAATATCACAGCGAGGCGCGGTCATCGCGCCCCAATGGTCGCGCAGGGACGCTGATCTACGATCTAGAGGGCGTGGTGTTCGACGGCGATGAACCGCCGGCGCCAGTGCCGATGCTTATCCACCGTCTTGTCCCAAAAGCTGGGCTGACTTTTCTTGGCGGCCAATCTGGCGCGGCTAAATCCTTCGTTGCGATCGACATGTCTGTGGCGCTGGCGACTGGAACGCGGTTTTTCGGGTATGACGTAACGGAGCGAGTTGGCGTCATTTATGTTGCGGCCGAAGGGGCGGCGACGATCGCTAACCGCCTCATGGCCGCGAAGAAAGCGCGCGGCGTCGACGACAAGCTGCCGATCGCTATCGTCAAATCAGTTCCCGACCTTTCGAACAAACAAGAAAGGGCGCGGTTCGCTAAAAAACTAAAGGCGGCAACCGCGCGATTAAAGGCCAAGTTTGGCGTGCGCGTCGGAATCGTCATGCTCGACACGATCGCCGCGTCATTCACAATGAAGGACGAAAACTCCGCAGCAGAAATAAATATTGTCTGCCGGGCGGCGGCCGAACTCGGCGCATCTGTTGGCGCGGCGACGCTTGCCATAGCTCACTATGGAAAAGATGCGTCCACGGGACTTCGCGGCTCGTCAGCGTCGCGCGCGGCCGGGGAGAGCGTCATCGCCGTGCTCGCCGAACGCGACGAGACGACCGGGGAGTGCTCCAATCGCCGGCTTATCCACCCCAAAAGCCGCATCGGCAAGGAAGGGGCGATTGCGGCGTTCAAACTTCGGGACATAGACATCGGCGTGAAATCGAACGGCGAGCCGTTCGGGACCGCCTATGTTGAAGTAGGCGACGCGAGCGAAATTGAGCCGGCATCCGACAGTAAGGCCAAACCGAAGCGCCTATCACATTCTGCGGCCACCTATCTGAGCGCAGCGCAGGAAGCGATCCTAAGTGCCGGCAACCAATGCCGTCCCTACGCGGACGGGCCTGAAGTAGTCGCGGTCGATCGCGAACGCATTCGCGAAATTTTCTATCCCCGCTGGCCTGCGGACGGCGACACCGAAAAAAAGAGGATGAAGGCTCGCTGCACGCGTTTCAATGCGGGCGAGACGGAGCTTTGCGAACGCAAGATGGCCGCAACCCTTGAAGTCAACGGGGTGCAGCTTGTGTGGCTGATGCAGTCAGGGGAGCGCCCATGACTGGCAACCAACCCAGTGCGTGGAGCGCCACGATACGGGGGCTTCTAGCCCCCCGTAGCGTATCGTAGCGCACCTCCGCCCTCTTGGGCGCTACGAAACGATACGCGCGTATCACTGCGTAGCGATGCGTATCGCTTTTTGAGATCGCGCGCGGTTTCAGAATTGGCCTCGCGAAGCGTGTCGACATCGCGTCTCAATCAACAATCTGGACGCCGCGTCGCCCGCCCCGACGACGCGCTGCACGTAGGCGGGCGCGCATGACCGCCGCCCTTCGCAGAGAGCATTTTTCGGTATCGCGCGCCGCCGAATATTTCCGCGCTTCCGAGCTGCAGGCGCAGACCGGCCGACCGCGCTACGACTTCGGCCATGTCGTCCTGAAGGAGCTGGTCGACAATGCGCTCGACGCGGCCGAAGAGGCCGGCGTCGCGCCGGCGATCGATATCATCGTCAATGAGCGCGGCATCTCTGTCAGTGACAATGGGCCTGTCAGGCCGGCGCCGATGGAGACATGAGGCATGAAGATCACACCTTTCCTGTTCGAAGACGCGAGGCTTGTTCGCACCGTCGAACAAGACGGCGCGCCGTGGTTTGTCGCCAAGGACGTTTGCGAGGCGTTGGGGCTGTCGAATACAAGCAAGGCTGTAGCCGCACGACGAAGACGAGAAGGGTATCACTTCAAGTTATACCCTTGGTGGCCCGCAGGAGTTGTGAATTGTCTCCGAGCCCGGTCTCTATGCCCTCGCCCTTCGTTTCCGTGACGCGATGACGCCGGGCTCGAACGCGCACCGTTTTCGCAAGTGGGTCACGGCCGAAGTGTTGCCATCGATCCGCAAGACCGGCGGTGATGGGGCGCGGGCGTCGAAAGATGAAATCCGCGAGGTGGTGCGGGAAATCTTCTCCGCCTTCGTCGAGGGCGTCTTCCCGAAAATGGTCGACGATGCAATCGCCGCGCGCGGCGGATGTTTCAAGCATGGGGACGGGTCCCTGGCCAGCTTTGGCGCTATTTCGGGTTCACGCCTATGCGCGGCGGCTCCCATTGGTTCGGCAATCGTCTCGAAGAGATGGGATGCGCGGCCGAAGACGGCGCGCGCGGCGAGCTTGGGGGAAAGAAGGCGCGCCTTTTCGATCTCGACAAGGCAGAGCGCTGGATCAAGAACGGCGGCCGGCTGATCGTTGACCGCTACATCGCCGAGCGCTCCGGTCAAGGCGTCATTCAATTCAAGGTGGCAAAATGACTAAGCCACAAACGCTAATAACAGAATTCCTTCGCGTGACGGAAGGGGCGTCATCTCAAGAGCAGATCATAGAGATGGAATCCTCGCTTGAAAGGCTACGCGCCCAGATGCGCAGCGTTGAAGCGATCGTCGAAACAGTCGGCTCCAGCAATCGTCGTTACACCTTCAAGAACGCCATAAGCGTCGTCAACCTTGGCCTGCGGCTCGACGACGTCGACCGGATGGGGCTTGAATTCGAGAGGGCTCCGCTCGGCGACGTCGACCTGGCCGCCGTTCGCGAACGACGGCGCGACCGAGCGCGAAATCGGTGTTCTCGTCGATAAGCAGATACGATGCGAGCTGAACGCCATGACGTCTGACCAGTTCATCGCGTTTGTCGAAGAGAAGCTAGACGAGGCCGGCGTCGCGACTATCTCGCGCAACACCCAGATACATCGTGGGACGACGCCGTCGCGGCAATAGTTGGAGAATCTGAATGACCGCCAGCGACCTCGACCATCTCACGGCGAAGGAACAGATAGCCCTCAAGCGGGCGTCGCTGCGGCATTTGCTCGATTTGAAAATTCACGGCTACTCGCCGAAGCGGACCGAACTGAAGATCGACGTCCGCACCGACAAGATCGTCCGCCAGCCGGCGCCGTCGCCGCGGGCGAGGAGGCGAGCATGAGCCGCGCCGCCGTTCACCGTCTTCGCGAGATCGCCGCCGCACGTCGACTGCTCGACACCGAGGAGGAGACGCTGCTCGCCGCGCTCGCCGATCTCGACGGCGCGCTTGATGATGAACGGGCTGGAGTCGCTGAACTTAGGGCGCCAAGGGGACGGGCTTCAATCCCTACCCTTTTCGGACCTCTCCGAAGATATTCTAACAAGTGACCACGTCACAGTCGCCAAGCTCGCGGAGAAGCTTCGCGTCTCAGAAAAAACGGCGCGCGGCATTGGCAACGCCGCCGGTGCCCGCGTTCAATTCGGCGGGCGTGTGCTGTTCGACCTTGCCATCGTGCGCAAGCCACGTCGCTACCGCGAATTACCGCGTTCTACCGTCTTCTTCCCGTTTCGGAGGCGAGCAAATCAGCGACGATGCGATCACGACGAACGAGGTGCGTGATGTTGAGTATTTTCGAGTTACTAAACCGCCCAAAAAGTCCGGCGGTCTTGCTTCGCAGATTTCCGGCGATCGGCAGGAGTCGTTGGAGAAATTGCGCGCCGAGCGCGCCGAATCGAGAAAAAATCGACGGGCGTGAACGAAGCGACGCGCTCCGATATGCTTTCTGGCGCGGTGACGGAGGAGCAATCTTCGAACTCGATCGCCAGTACGATCTGCTGAGGCTTCGCCTCGAGCGGGCCGGCTTCGCCGAGGCGGAACTTGAGCTGGAGAGCCGTGTCAACAGAACAGTCCGCCCGCGATACTGACGATCGACGCGCCTACACAGCGGCCGCCGACACCGCCTCCGCGTCGATCTATCGAAGACGAAGCCGCCATCGACCGGCTTTCGCCGCCGCGGCCTACGCCGCTGACTTATCGCGTCTTTCCGCAGACTTCCGCCGAGACGACGCGCTCGAAAAGCGCACCGCAATTCACGGGTGCTGTCGCGGCGACCGCGCGGACATTCAGCGCCAGCGCTCATCACGAAGGGGTCGTTCGCCGCCGCGCCCAATCTGTCCGGAGATGTTCAAGGATCGCAGCCAGTCGGCGGATCGCTCCTCCGGCGCCAGCAATCGAAACGGTTATCGCCGTGCACTTCAGTCGAGTCCGCAAGGACGACTGTTCGCCGTTCGTGCCAGGCTTGAGCACGGCAAGTAGGCGAAATTCGACCTCCGCGATGCGGCCGCAGACCGGCTGTCGATCGAGCGCCTTCCGCGCAAGCCGTTGCGCTCCGAGCACGCGACGCCGATACGCTGAAGGCGGCGGCAGATGAACGGAACCCTTGCCGGTTCGCTTGCTGGGGCTGCCCAGGCGGGCGCGCGGCTCTTTAACCTTTCAGCGGACGCGCCCTTCAAAATCAGGAGTAAAAGATGACGTGACCGTCGAAGAAGCTGCGCGCGCCGGGGCTTCCGCCGGCTGTCGGGCGAAGGGCGACCGAGCGGCTTCAACTCATGGCCCGCCGCGGCAAAGACAGCATTTCATGATCAGTATGCAAACGGTCGCTTTTGTCGGTGTGTCGCCGAAGGCCGGGCGACGCCGCTCACGATCGAGCCGCCATCACAATTGGCTATGCCGGCATGCCCGCGTGCAGCTCGTTTCCGAGTATCGCAGCCGCCCAGACCTGCAACCGAATTTAAGTCCGCCGACATCTTCGTCGCTTTCGTCACTGCGTCACTCTGGGCCGCGCACACATTCATCGCGGCCGCGTGGTTTCTTAGGTGCGCGTGTGGTCGGCGCAGAGGCGGGCGGCGCTGGACCTTCTGAGGCGCCGCCCGCCAAATCTCATGAGGTGATACATGGCCGCGATTCGAACAATCGAAACCAGAGCAAAAATTTCGGCCGTCGACGCGACAGGTGGCACTTTCGCCGCCGTCGCCGCAAAGCTGAGAAATATCGGCAATACGGCTGACGGCGTTTCAAAACGGCTTGATCACGTCTCGGCGCGCATGTCGGCGGTCGGGCAGTCTCGCTTCAGACATCAGGACATCGCCGCAAGGATGGGCGCCGTCGCGCCCGTCATCGCCGGCCCGGGCTTTGACCAGCGCGCATCACAAGTTGCAGGGGCGGGCTTTAAGGCCGCGATGGCTACCGCTGCCGCAGCGGGCGCCGCGCTCTTGCCGCTCCCGTCATGTCGAAGATCGTCGACGCCAGCGTGAAGCGCTACGGCGAACGCCTGTCGCAATCACTGGCAGGCTTGACGCCGGAAGAGATGCGCAAAATCCGTGAAGGCGGGCGCGACATCACGCTCGCGCACCCGCTCTGATCGCAACAGTCAGGCTCATTCGCTATGCTCGAACATACGTAGGCAGCGTCGAGGAGGCCCTCACCATTCGCGAGCCGCTCGCCAAACTTTCCGTCATCCTGACGCGCGCGGGTGGCGCAGCGGAAGACCTGAATCAGCAGCTTGGGGACATTGTTCGCTCTGCGGACCAGATCGGCGCAACGGCGTCAGCGGCGAAATTCAAAGAGTTTGCGGACGACTTCGCAAAAATGCAATCGGCGTTTCCAGGCGTCGTCTCTGGATCACAATATCGCGAATTCGTGCAGGGCACGCGCGGCGCTGCAAGCGGATGGTCCCGACAGTTTCGCACCGGCGTCATTCCGAGCCTCATCCAGACCTTGGACTTGGAAGGCGGCGTCGCGCTGCAGAGTTTTCACAGCGCCGTCGTCGGCGGGCAGAAGGACAAAGCCGCCAAAAAAGAACTGGCAGGCATTGGCCTTATCGATAAGAGCGGCCGTGTCGTCGGTCGCGACGTCGCCCAGCGGGACCCGTTTGAATGGTCGCAAAAGTTCCTGCGCCCGGCGATGGAGAAACATGGGATTAAAACCCGCGAGGCTCAATCCGAGCTAATTGACCGAAATCCTCCAGCGATCGCACGGCGCGCCAAGCCGGCAAGATGCTGACGCTGGCCGATTACGCAAAGGCGATCGAACGCGATCGTGGCGCAGTCGAAAAAGCGAAGGGGCTATCCGCCGCCGGCGAAATCGAGACGAAGGACCTCAACACGGCGACGACCGCGCTGCGCTCGCAATTCGAAAATCTCGGCGCGACACTCGGCTCCAACGTCACGCCGGCGCTTGCTGATTTTTCCAACATGCTTGCGAAGCGCGTCGGCGAATACGCGGAATCGATCCGGGATAACCCCCGCGCGCAGACGCGCACCATGATCGGCGGCGGCCTTACGGCGCTCGGACTCGGCGGCCTCGGCGTGTCGGGCGTCTCCGGCCTATTCAGCGGCGCAGGCGTGTTCGGCGGCATGGGCGCGGACATCGCGGCGCTTCCCGCGACGACTCCGATCTTCGTCGGCGCGACGGGCGCAGCGGCGGCATATAAAGGATTTGAAGCCTTCCGAAGCGTGAAGGGCGCGGACGAAATCGCGCCGAGCGGATGGCTGGAACGTGGCGCACACAAAGTCGACCAATCGCTCGGGCTCGCGCCGCCGGCACAGTCGCCCAAGTCCTGGCACGACGTTGCCGCCGGTCTGCGCGCTGGCGGCAAGATCGGCGAATTTCATGAGGACGCTCTCGAAGGAACGCAGCCCTCAATTTCCGCCGGTTCCGGCGAACAGGCGACTAACGAATAGGCGCGTCATCGCCAATGGCGGCAATTACTTTACTGTCGACCGCTTTCGCGCACTCAAATCAACGCGCTACAGCTGGACAGCAAGATCAGGCGCATTACCTAACAACTTTGATCGCAGCGGCTAGCCCACGCGGAAGTTCCGGCGGCGAGGCCACACACGTCGCTGAGCTTTCGCGCCAGCTCGACGAAGAGCGCCGCAAGAGGCGGAGATCTCCGCCGAATTTGCCCGTTTCCGTGATGCGATTGAGCATGCGCCAGTTGAAGACCCGTGGGGCGTCTTGTGGCGCGCGGTCTCGCAGATCATCAGCGATTGGGTCGCCTGGGCGCGGGCAAAAATCCCGCCAGACAGTCCGTTTTTGTCGTGGTTCGACCGAGCGGTCGAATTAGCAAAAGCAGCAGGACGCCTCGCATGGAGATCGAGTAAGGCCGTCTTCGAATGGGCAAAGCCGCGCGTCATCGATTTATGGAAACGGCTCAAAAGCGAAGTCGCGCGGCGCACCAACAAGGAATAGCGCAACTCCATGCGCCAGCTACCAAGGTCTCGAAGATCGGGTTTGCGCTGGCGCGCCACAGCAAAGTCAATAGCTTAGCTCGCAATCCCACGCCGTCGGATTTGGCTTTTGTCCAATATTTGTCCAATATTGCGGTGTGGAGAGCTGTGCATTGCTGCGACGCATCTTGGACATTTTGCACCCTCTCGTGCCCATGCCAATGCTTGCGCCAGTTGGGGCTCACCGCGACGGCTTGGCCTTGTCCAAGACGCCAGATGGAGGCATGCTCGTGTCCGAACCGGTGGTCATCTGGCGGATCCGGTTCTGAGTTCCGAAGCGGATGATGCACTGATCGCCAATATTTAAAGTAGCTCCAACGATATAGGGAACGCGGATGAGTACAGTAAAAAGGTTATTTTTCAACGCAATCATCATATGCGCATCTTTATTAATTCCCCTCGCAATCATAGAGGTTTGGTTGCGACTAACCTCTTTCTCTTCCGGGACTGGAACCGGACAGGCCGTCAAAGATGGATTCAGGAAAATTGGAAGGCTGTAAATGCTTTGGGTATAGGGATATGGAATTTGACGAAACGAACAATAAGGATAAATTAATTTTCTTGGGGCACTTTTTCGACTGCCGTATAGGCGTGGAATTTGATGAAAGTTATTACTATAAGGTGAGAAAGTGTTTTGGCGAAAATATGAATTTGTTAATGTAGGTTAGCCCGGCGTTCGACTTCAAGGAGGTGGCAAATTTCGACTTATTTACTACTAAAGATGGAAAGAATATTGATACAGTTGTTCACGAATACCTTGGCGAATGCATGATGATTATCTGCTGAAGGATTATACGGCTAAAATTGGTAGTGATAACCGGTCCTAGCTGCCAAAATGGATTATCAAGCATAGCGAAATCGCTAGTCTCGTTGATAGCTATTTTTTTTATAGAAGCTTTGGCCAGCAGTACATGAACGCTATTTTCTCAGAGTTTAGAGACGATAAGCTATTAACAAGCCATTTGGGAGTATTTAAATAATTTATATGAGAAAATTCATGATGCCAACGCGAAGGTCATTTTGCTATTGTTCCCATTTTTGAATAATGATGAAATTTTGACGCAAAGCACTGACTACGCTGCTAAAGTTAAGAAATATTTCTATTCAAAATGTAGGCGCGGCGACGCATTGATAGATGTATTTCAGATAGCCGCGAAATTAACCGCTTCGGAAAGGATAGTAAGTCAGCTCGATGCTCACCCATCTGTGATTCTACATGCCAAGATCGGTGAAGCATTAAATATATTTGTCAGCAACAAGACCGGAAACGAAGACTTCGTGACAATGTGCGCTCGGTCGTGAACTCATAAAAGCGGGCGTGAAGATTGAACTAACCCGGATTTCTCACCGAGTTCTGCCTTTGGTGTGGCGGGGAAGATGGGTTTTCTGCGGGAGAGCGGCGCGGACGCGCGCCGCCGCTGCGCTGAGGGCGCGGCGTCGGTTGGGGTTCGGTTGATATGTTCGGTCTTCAGTGGGCCTTGGGTTTCGCCGCATGATGAACGCGCCGCGGGGGTCTGTCGGAAATTTCGTGTGAAGGCCATTACGATGAAGATGAAGGAGACATCGTATGGCGAGACGAAAGCAACCGGCTATTTCCGACCAGCTGCTTGATCAGCTTTTGGCGGGAGCCGACCCGAAGACCGCCTTTGCCAAGGACGGCTTGCTCGACGAACTGAAGAAAGCGCTCGCCGAACGAGCCTTGAACGCCGAGATCGATCATCATCTCGACAAGGGCGAGGAGGACGGCCGCGTCAATAGCCGCAACGGCTATGGCCGAAAATCGGTTCTCACCGAGACCAGCAAGATCGAGCTCGAGGTTCCACGCGACCGGCTGTCGACGTTCGACCCGCAACTGATCGCCAAATATCAGCGGCGGTTTCCCGGGTTCGACGACAAGATCGTCTCGATGTATGCGCGCGGCATGAGCGTTCGCGAGATCAGGGCCATCTGCGCGATCTTTATGGCGTCGACGTCTCCGCCGACCTCGTCAGCGCGGTCACGGACGCCATCCTCGACGAGATCGCCGAATGGCAAAACCGGCCGCTGGAGGCGCTGTATGCGCTGGTGTTCTTCGACGCTATCCGGATCAAGGTGCGCGACGAAGGCATGGTTCGCAACAAAGCCGTCTATGTCGCCCTTGGGGTTCGGCCCGACGGAACCAAGGAAATCCTCGGGCTGTGGATCGAGCAAACCGAAGGCGCGAAATTCTGGCTGCGCGTCATGAACGAGCTGAAGAACCGCGGCGTCGAAGATGTCCTGATCGCCGTCGTCGATGGCCTGAAGGGCTTTCCGGAGCGATCACTGCGGTGTTTCCGCAGACCCAGGTGCAGACCTGCATCGTTCACCTGATCCGCAATTCGCTGAACTTCGTTTCTTACAAGGACCGCAAAGCTGTCGCGGCGGCGCTGAAGCAGATCTACCGGGCCAAGGACGCCGCCGCCGGGGAAGAAGAGCTGAACGCTTTCGCCAAAGGCCCATGGGGTCGAAAATACCCGGCGATCATTCAGTCCTGGCGACGCCATTGGAACGAGGTCATTCCGTTCTACGCCTTTCCTGATGACGTGCGTCGGCTCATCTATACGTCAAACGCCATCGAGTCGTTGAACGCCAAACTGCGCAGAGCGGTTCGCGCCCGCGGTCATTTTCCCAATGATGACAGCGCGCTCAAGCTGCTCTTTCTCGTCTTGAACCTGGCGCAGAAAGAATGGAAAATGCCGCCGCGCGAATGGGGCATGGCGAAAGCCCAATTCGCCATCATGTTCGAAGACAGGTTCACGATGGCGTGATGCAACCGGCATTTACACGGAAATCCTGATAGTCCCCGCCGCGGCGGCGCACTTCAGGCCGGAGAGCCGCGTGCGCGCGACACGGCGCACAGCGCACAGGCGCCAGTCCGCGGCCCACGGACGAGCGGAGGCGAAGGAAATCTTCACCCTGCGCGCGCTGATCTTCACCAGCGCCCCGAGCTTATCGGCTAAATACCTGATTTGGGCCCGTGAACGGAAAATCTCGCCTAGCACCAAGGGATGGATTTTATTGGAGAGAGCCATGAGTAGAGTCGCCAATTGGTTAGGATCAGCCACCTTAAGCTCGTCTCGGGCTGCATCCAGATAGCCCCGAACTGCTTCCACGCTAACAGGAACTCGTGAAAGTGGGGCACCCGGCACGACTGGAGCGAGGGGATGGTTCAGACTTGGATCTATCGGCCCGAGAGCTGCCTGTTTGGTCATCACTAGGCGATCGGCACCGAGGGAAATCAGGGTCCCAGCGCTCAGCGCCTTTAGCGGGACAATCACTTCCAACTCGTCACAAAACGTGCGGATCAAGTTGACCAAACGCCAAGCAGCAGCTGTATGACCCCCGTTGGTGTGTAGAATTAGCGAGATTTTGGGCGTTGGTCCTATTTGGTCGAGCAACTCAACAAATAGGTTGACGCAGTCGGGAGCGATTTGGGCTTCCATGCCTTGCCGATCGCTTGTCGCGTAAGTGAGGATGCAGGTTGTTCGATCTGCTTCGGTTTGTTGATAGAACGCCTTGCGCGTGGCGTAGTTCATAATTTCGCTTTCTCTAAATTGAGAAATCTCTCTAACTGCGGCGTATTTTCACCGGTTGCTGCGCGGCGTCAATCCTTAAGAGTGTGCTGCTTTTCCAAACTGTCGGTAGCACACCTCGATACAAAATCGCTCCGTCGCTCCGTCCGCACGCTCGGGCCTGCTATGCTCCGGCCATGTGCGGACGTTTCACGCAACATCTCTCCTGGGCGGAACTACACCGGCTCGCCGACCTGATCGGCCAGCCGCGCAATCTCGCGCCGCGCTACAACATCGCCCCCACGACCAGGATAGAGGTCATCCGGCCTGCGGCGGGCGGCAATGAGCTGACGCCCATGCGGTGGGGGGGCCTTGTGCCGCTATGGTGGAAAAAGCCCCTCAACGAGCTTCCGTCGACGTTCAACGCCCCCGCCGAGACGGTGTCGACGAAGCCGATGTTTCGGTCTGCTTACAAGTCTCGACGTTGCATCATCCCCGCCTCGGGCTTCTACGAATGGACGGGCAAGCCAGGCGCGAAGACGCCGCACTACTTCTCAGCGCCCGACTGCCGTCCGCTCGCCTTTGCCGCGCTATGGGAACATTGGCGCGATCCCGAGAGCGATGAAAGGATCGAGTCAGCCACGATCATCGTCGGAGCCGCGAACGAGTGGATGCAGCGCTTTCACGATCGAATGCCCGTCATTCTTGACTGGCGCGACGCCGGCGCATGGATGACGGGCGACGATCCTGGCGCGCTGTTGCGGCCGCCTCCCGAGGATGCTCTTAAGGAATGGATCGTTTCGCCTCGCGTGAATAGGTCGGGCGTCGGCGATGATGATCCGGCGTTGATTGAGGCGGTCGCATGAGCGAGGCGCCGCCCTATCGACTGCCATTGCGGGTCCGAAGGGAGGTGGCGACCGAAACACCGCAAACTTCCTCGCCGCCGTCTGCATCGCCGCAACCGTCAGCTATTGTTTAAAGTCTGGACCCTAAGGCGAATCCGCTCTAGAGAATGATCGCTTTCAATACTTAAAGTAATGCGAAGTCCGCGCCACTCACGCCGAACTTGAGAGCGAATGATGAATATTAAACTCATCCCCCATTGCGAAGCTTACATTGCGGCATCATTCGCTTGGCTTTCGACCGACGAAGGCTTGCGAAAGCAAATCGACTGCCTTGCGCCTCCATTATCCGAGGAAGTGAACGAATTTTGCTGGAAAATCCGTTGGGCCGACAGAAGCCGGAAGGACTTCGCGATCATCGCCAATGGCGAGCATATCGGGAATTGCGGCCTGACCGATATCGACACGGCGCGGCGCAAAGCGCAGTTGTGGATTTATATTGGCGACGGTCGCGGGAAAGGCGCTGGCTCAATCGCCGTTCGCAAGCTGCTCGCTTACGCCTTCGACGATCTAGACTTGCATCGCGTTTATATTCGCGTGCTCGCGAACAACCCCCAGGCGATCTGTTTCTATCAGCGATTTGGCTTTTCGATAGAGGGGATATTTCGGCAGGATACGATCCAGAATGGAGAGCCGATCGACTCTTATGCGATGGCAATTCTGCGCAATAACGCCGGACATTTAGGCGGTGCCACTCTCGCCGAACTTGAGAGCGAGGCCGAAACACAAAAAACCCGCCCGGCCGAAGCCGACGGGGTACAAGCCGCTCTCGTCAGAGCGACTGAGGCAGTCGGCAGGAGCCGCTGCTGACTTGTTTCAGCGCGGCGCGCCAACGGCGCGGATCAGCACGAGCACATAGAGCTGCGGCATACGCTCACTCCTTCGGCTGCTTGAAGCCGGGCAGGCGCAGCACGGAGACGGACGCGTCGGCTGGAATGAGTGCGGGGTCGGCGCCGACCTGGCCGTAAAGCCAAACAACGCCGATATTGACGATCGGCGCGGAGATTGGCGTCGCGACCCAGGAGAAGGTGCCGCCGGCATTCCAACGGGAACGCAAAACGCCCCGCCAGTTCATCCGTGGTCGGGGCGCTCTGTGCGACGGCGGGGGCGTTGAGGGCGCTGCCGTCGCTTTGGTTAAATCTACGCGCGGGATTCGTTTAATTCAAGCTCGCGATCAACTGCAACAATTTTCCCGCTCTCGGCCGCCTCCAACAGGGCGTCGACTTCGCGTTCTAGAGTTTTTTGAACCCCCGAGAGCGCGCCTTCGGCGATCTGCGCGCACGCGTTCGTGTCGCCGATGGCGTAAATCGCGTCGACGAGTTCCAGAGACGCGATACAGCGCCTCGATGAGTCCCTTTTGGGCTTTGGATGTTTCGGCGGCGCTCATGCCCGCGCCTCCCGCTCGAGGAAGCTGACGGCGTTGCGGATGGCCGCAGCCTCTTCCTCGCGATCGGCGACGTCATGCAGATAGTCGGCGGCGAAGCGCAAAAGCGCGAGCGCGCCCGCTTTCGTCACCGGCTTCGTTTCGAAGATAGTCCTTTCGGCCTCGTGTCGCTCGCCGAGGGCGCCTTCCCAATCGCTTTCCGCATCGCCCAGGCCGGAACGCTTTTCAGCGTCTTCGACGTCGGCCAAATACCGGTCGAGCTCCACATGGGCGGCTTTCCGCGCCGCCTCCCGCTCGGCTTGCTGTTCGAGCGTGAGCGGCTTTTTGCGGTATGACAATAGCTTTTTGATCGCCTCGCGGATGTTTTGCTCGGGCAGTCCGGCGTCGTCAAAATGCCGATCGATTCCCGCATGGTCGATGACGTCCGGGGCGACCGACAAGCCGTCACTAAGACCGATCCAATCCTTGCGCGGCGCCATTTCGTCGAAAAGCTCCTCGGCCGCTGTGTGAACCTTGCCGATGGTCTCGACGCGGGCATTGACGCGCTCGATCTCGGCCAGCGCCGCGAAGATCGGATCATCGCCCGCTGCGGCTGCAAGCGCAGGAAGCCCGGCAACGGGGGCTGCGGCGAGCCCGGCCATGACGGCCCGGCGTGATGTTTCTGATTTCATGTTCTCCTCCTATGGACAAGCCGGGGGCGTGCGCCGAAACGGTGGTTTCGGCGTTGGCTGTGTTGTGATATGCATATTTTCGGGAGTGTTCCCAAAAATACGATATGCCTAAATCAAGGAAGGTGTCAATATGCGGGCTGAGCAGTGCCGAGGCGCGAGAGCGATGTTGGATATCTCCCGTGAAGAGCTTGCTCGGCTCTCAAAGGTCAACGAGCGAACGATTTCTGATTTTGAAGCGGGGCGGCGGAAGCCTATTCCCGCGACCCTCGCCGCCGTGCGCGCCGCCCTTGAGGCGGCCGGCGTGATCTTCGTCGAGGAGAACGGCGAAGGGCCGGGCGTGCGGTTGCGGAAGCCAAAATGAGAGCGGCAAGGCGGTTTCGAGCGCCTTCTATGTCGCGTTCATGTCGCGTGGAGTCGCCGGGCACATTCGGAAATCGCTGGAAATAAACGGGAACGAATTGCAACAAGGCGCAACATAAAATTGGCCGTCAACGGCTAACTTTTTTCTCTAAGCCATTGATTTTTCAATGGAGGCCTCGGAGGGATATCGAACCCCCGTACAAGGATTTGCAGTCCTCTGCGTAGCCACTCCGCCACGAGGCCATCCGGCGGCGCGCGCCGCATGCGCCGCTCATACAGGAGGGCGTTATTGCGAGCAAGTGCGCGCGAAATCCAAACAGGCTCGCGTTCCTTACCCTCATGCTGAGGAGCGAGCGCAACTCGCGTCTCGAAGCGCGAGGGTGAGGGAACGGATTATGAGTTCGAACTCTCAGGATGAGGAAATCTTTTTTGGCGGTTGGTCCTGATAAGGCCGGCCGTCCTTATGCGTGAAAGCCCAGCCCCCATCCGGGCCGAGCGCCGCCTTGAGATCGTCGTCGGGGTAACTGGCCTCATCGCCCGCCGAGCGATCGCCGATCTCGAGATAGACCGCATCGCGCCTCGTGCGGTTGACGAGATGATGCGCAGCGCCCTGCGCCGGAAAGCCCGCGCACATGCCGGGGCGCAGCGCGATCTCCTCCTTGTCCAGGACGAGCGTCGGCTCGCCCTCCAATATGAAGACGAATTCGTCCTGCCGGCTGTGCCGGTGCTTCAGCGCGGACTCGCCGCCCGGCGCGAGCCGCGTCAGATTGACCCCGAAATTGGTCAGACCGAAGAGATCGCCGAGCGGCCGCTTATCGCGCCGGTTCACGCGCGTGAGGAACGGTTCGGGATAGCTGGACGCCTTGGCGCGCGGGGCGACGGCGGCCGCCTCGACGGCGCCCGGACGATGGGGTTTACTGCTTGTCATAAAACGCCTTTCCTGCCGCGACGACGAAAGAGCCTGAGAGCGCCTATTTGACAGGGGGCGGCCAATTTGACCATGTTCCCGCCGCTCGCGCCGGCCAGGCGCCCTTTGTGGAATCGTCGCGAATGAATGTCGTTATCGTCGAGTCGGCGGCCAAAGCGCAAACCATCAACAAATATTTAGGCAAGAATTTCAACGTTATAGCCTGCTACGGCCATGTCCGCGACCTGCCCGCCAAGGACGGCTCGGTCGATCCCGAGCAGGACTTCTCCATGGTCTGGGAGATGGACGCCAAGGGCGCCAAGCGCGTCTCGGCCATCGCCGAGGCGGTCAAGGGCGCCGAGAAGGTCATTCTCGCCACCGACCCGGATCGCGAGGGCGAGGCCATCTCCTGGCATCTGCTCGACATTCTGAACAAAAAGAAGGTTCTCAAGGACAAGAAAATCGAGCGCGTCGTCTTCAACGCCGTCACCAAGGACGCCATCAATGAGGCGATGGCGCATCCGCGCCAGATCGACCAGGCGCTGGTCGACGCCTATCTCGCCCGCCGGGCGCTCGACTATCTCGTCGGCTTCACCCTCTCGCCGGTGCTGTGGCGCAAGCTTCCGGGCGCGCGTTCGGCCGGGCGCGTGCAGTCGGTGGCGCTGCGCCTCGTGTGCGACCGCGAACTGGAAATCGAGAAATTCGTCCCGCGCGAATATTGGTCGCTCGTCGCCCATTTGAAGACCAAGGCGGGCGAATCCTTCACGGCGCGGCTCGTCGGCGCCGACGGCAAGAAAATTCAGCGCCTCGACATTGGCGCGGGCGCGGAGGCCGAGGACTTCAAGAAGGCGCTCGACGCCGCGACCTTCACCGTCCGCTCGGTCGAGGCGAAGCCGGTCAAGCGCCACCCATACGCGCCCTTCACCACCTCGACGCTGCAGCAGGAGGCCTCGCGCAAGCTCGGCCTCGCGCCGGCGATCACCATGCGCATCGCCCAGCGGCTCTATGAGGGCGTCGATATCGGCGGCGAGACCGCCGGCCTCATTACTTATATGCGAACCGACGGCGTCGACATGGCGCCCGAGGCCGTGGCGAGCGTGCGCCGCGTCATCGGCAAGGAGTTCGGCGAGCGTTTCGTGCCAAGCGTCCCGCGCAAATATACGACCAAGGCCAAGAACGCGCAGGAGGCGCATGAGGCGATCCGCCCGACCGACGCCGCGCGCCTGCCCAAGCATGTCGCGAAATATCTCGAGCCGGAACAGGCCAAGCTCTATGAGCTGATCTGGACCCGCACCATCGCCAGCCAGATGGAGTCGGCGGAGCTCGAGCGCACCACCGTCGACATCGACGCGAAAGCCGGCGCGCGCGCGCTGGAGCTGCGCGCCACCGGCCAGGTCGTGCGCTTTCCAGGCTTCCTCGAACTCTATCAGGAAGGCCGCGACGACGACGCCGACGAGGATGGCGGCCGCTTGCCGGCGATGGCGCAGGGCGAGCCTTGCACGCGCGAGAAGATCGACGCGACGCAGCATTTCACCGAGCCGCCGCCGCGCTTCACCGAGGCGACGCTCGTGAAGCGTATGGAGGAGCTGGGCATCGGCCGTCCCTCCACTTACGCCTCGACGCTCGCCGTGCTGCGCGATCGCGATTATGTGCGGCTCGACAAGAAGCGCCTCGTCCCCGAAGACAAAGGCCGTCTGGTCGTCGCCTTTCTCGAAAGCTTCTTCTCGCGCTACGTCGAATTCGACTTCACTGCGGACCTTGAGGAAAAGCTCGATCTCGTCTCCAACAATGAGATCGACTGGAAACAGGTGCTGCGCGACTTCTGGAAGGACTTCTCCATCGCCGTCGACGGCACCAAGGAGCTTCGCGTCAGCGAGGTTCTCGACAGCCTCAACGAATTGCTCGGGCCGCATATTTTCCCCGCGAAGGAAGACGGCTCCGACCCGCGCCTCTGCCCTTCCTGCGGCGCCGGCCAGCTCTCGCTCAAGATCGGCAAATTCGGCGCCTTCGTCGGCTGCTCGAATTATCCCGAATGCCGCTACACGCGCACGCTCTCGCCGCCGACGGGCGACGCCGCCGAAGGCGCGCGACCGGGCGTGAAGGTCTTGGGCGTGAACCCCGAAACGGGCGCGGAAGTCACGCTGCGCGACGGGCGCTTCGGCGCCTATGTGCAGGAGGGCGAGCAGGAGGAAGGCGGCGAAAAGCCCAAGCGCGCTTCGCTGCCCAAGAACATCAGGCCCGACGATCTAACGCTGCAGCAGGCCCTCGCGCTGCTCGCGCTGCCGCGCGAAGTCGCGAAGCACCCGACGAGCGGCGAGCCGATCATCGCCGGCATCGGCCGTTTCGGCCCTTATGTTCAACACGGCAAGACCTACGCCAATATCGGCCGCGACGACGACGTGCTCAGCATCGGCGCCAATCGCGCCATCGACCTGATCGTGCAGAAAGAGTCGGGCGGCGGCGGTTCGCGCTTCTCGCGCGGACCCGCCGAGCCGGCGCGCGTCCTCGGCGATCACTCCGAAGGCGGCGCGGTGAGCGTCAAGGCCGGGCGCTTCGGTCCTTATGTGAGCTGGGGCAAGGTCAACGCCACGATCCCGAAGGGAACCGACCCCGCGTCGCTGACGCTGGAGCAGGCGCTGGAGCTTCTCGCGACAAAGGCCGCGGGCGGCGGCGCGACGGGCGGCCGCGTCCTCGGCGACCATCCCGACGGCGGCAAAGTCACGGTCCGCGCCGGGCGTTATGGGCCTTACGTGAACTGGGGCAAGGTCAATGCGACCCTGCCGAAGTCGACCTCCGCCGAAGACGTGACTCTCGAAGAAGCGTTGCAGCTGATCGAAGCCAAGGGCGGCGCGCCAAAGAAAGCCGCGAGGAAAGCGCCGGCCAAGAAGACGCCGGCCAAGAAGGCGGCCGACACGAAGGCGTCTGCCGCGAAGGCGTCTGCCGCGAAGAAAAATATCGTCGATAGCGATGAGACGCCTTTCGACGACGCCAAGCCGGTAAAGGCCGCGCCCAAAGCCGCGCCGAAGAAGACGGCGGCGAAAAAAGCGGCGACGAAATAGCGCAAAAAAATTCCGCCCCCGGATTTCTCCGAGGGCGGCTGTGACATTTCGGACTTCGCTTACAGCGACAGCCGCAGCTTGCCGAGGCCGATGCCGATCGCCGAGAAGGCGGCGTCCAGCTGATCGGAGTCCTCCGCCTTGAAGTAATGATCCGCATTCGTCGCGCAGGCCTTCATCAAAGCCAGACCCTGCTCGTCGATCTTATCGGTGGGCGTCGAGAAGCCGATCGTGAAGATTTCGACGCCGGCCGCCTTCGCGTTGGTGCAAGCCTCCAAGGTCAGTTCGTCCTGCATGTCGCGCGACTTGTCGTGATAGTCCGTCGACGTGTTGTTGGCGACCTTCAACTCGTTCTGATAGTTCACATGATCGCCGTTCGAGCCGTCTGCGAAGCGGTCGTTCTTGGTTCCGTTGTAGCTGTAGTAGCCTGCAGCCTGATAGGTCGAACCCGTCGCCGTGTTGGTCTGGCTCGCCCAATTGTTGAAACCGTCGGTCATGAACACAATGACCTTGCGGTTGGTCGCGGAGGCGTAGGAAGCGCCAGTGGCGAAAGGCCCGATCGGCGAAATCGTCCGCCAGCCCCAGATGAAGCCTTCATGCAGATTGGTATAGCCGCCCTCCTGCAACTGGGTGATCTTGGTGGTGAGCGTCGACTGCGTCGACGTCAACGGCAGGATAGTCTGCGAACTGCCGGTCGGGCAGCTGCTGTTCGGGCCGGCGCCGCTGCCGTCCTTCGACGGCGTCTTGTACTTACAGGCGCGCGCCAGCTTGTTCCAATCGCCGCTCACGCTGCCGCTGCACGCGCCGCCGCTGTCCTTGAGATAGTGGTTGTTATAGTCGCTATCATTCGGCTCGTCGGGCGCCAGGAAGGGAACGAAAAGAGTCTCCGCGTCGCCGGCGTTCACCGCCGTGTCTTGGACATTCAACGGATATTTCGGCCCCTCGAAGCAGCCTTCCCAATCCCAGGACGACTTGAGCGCCTTGAGCTTGGCGAAGATGTCGAAGCGGTTGGTGAAGCCCTGCCCATTGGCGTTGGTCTTCGCCGTCGCGGGGACGGTGCTGCCATTGCCGAACACGAGCCAATGCTGCGAGTTATTGCCCTGCAGGTCGATCCACGACGCCGTGCGGTTCGCCGCAATGTCGGGGTCCACCGCCTTCACCGCGGCGGCGAAGGGCGTGACCGACATTTTGACGTTGGTGGACTTCGAATACATCGTGTCGACGAAGCTTTTCGCCGCATCGCGCAACGCCTGCATCTTCGACTTGCCGCCGGCGCTCGAAGACATTGAGCCGGAATTATCGAGCACGAGCGCGATCTCATAGGTCGTATTGGGATCGACGCCGCCCGCGAGATTGGCGCAGGATTTCACCTTCGGCGTCAGCGACGTGATATGCGCAAGCTGCATGAAGGTGTTTGCAACATTGATCTCGGCGTTAATGCAGAAGGTCTGTTTATCGTCCGAAAGCGTCGTGCTCGTCACCGACGCATAGGTCATGCGCGGCATCGAATTGAGGATCACCTGCGACTGTAACTTCGCGCCGGCGTTGGTCGTCGTGCTCGTCATTTTGGACGCGACCATCAGCGCCGCGGAGTCCACGGCCTGTTGCAAGGCGGCGCGCATCATCGTGAAGCGGGTATAGTCCAATGTCGCGCCGAGCATGAGCATGACGGGCAACAGGCTCAGCCCGAAAATCATGATCGCGTTGCCGTCCTTATTTGAAAGGAATTCGGCGCCGCGATTCCCTTTTGGCGTCTTCCTATTCATCGTCAACCCTCCAGCGCGGGAACGCCGCTCGTCATAGGCTCGCAAGCCCCGCCCGAAACCTGGGCGCGGCTATACGATTGACGACAATGCTTAGGATTGACTCGTTTATCCTTCCGTCTCGCAAGAATCCGGATTCCGGTGAATATCTGTAAACGTTAATCCGGCGCTCCAAAAATTGCGTAGCGTCGAGGCGCCGGCAGGGCGACGTTTAAACTTGGACGCAAGCGTTCTATATGTGCTTATGGCGAGAGGCGCGGCGGCGGCGGACGTCTTCGGCGCAAACCGACTTTCAACGCGCGTTCCAGAGCGAGGCCTTGGCGAAAAAGAACAATAACGTTAAGCACGCGCCGTCACGCGACGACATTCTTGCTTTCCTCGCCCGCGAGGCGGAAGCCGGCGGCCCGCGTAAGATCGGCGTACGGGAGATCGCCCGCGCCTTCGGCGCAACCGGCGAGGATCGCGTCGCGATCAAGCGCCTGCTCGCCGAGCTCGCCGAAGAAGGCGTTCTCGAAAAGCGCGGCCGGCGCGTGACTCGGAAGGGCGCGCTGCCGCCTGTCGCGCTCGTCGATATCGTCGCGCGCGACCGCGACGGCGAGATGATCGCCGCGCCGGTCGAGTGGGACGAAGACGAGCTGGGGCCGGCGCCGCGCATTCGCATCCACGCCCCGCGCCGCGCCCGCCCTGGCGAACCTCTGCCCGGCGTCGGCGACCGCGCGCTGGTGCGCGCCGAGCCCGACCGCGACGCGGGACCCAGCGACCCGCCCTATGTCGGGCGGGTCGTCAAACTATTGACGCGCGCGCGCCAGCGCGTGCTCGGCGTCCTACGCATCGAGCCGAACGGCGCCGGCCGGATCGAGCCGATCGACAAGAAACAGGCGGGCCGCGAGCTTTCCATCCTCGCCGCCGACATCGGCGCGGGCAAGCACGGCGATCTCGTCTCCGTCGATCTTGTCGGCAAGACGCGCTTTGGCGCGCCGCGCGCCCGCGTGCGAGAGTCGCTCGGCTCGGTCACGGGCGAAAAGGCGGTGAGCCTCATCGCCCTGCGGGCGCATGACATTCCCGATGTGTTTCGCACGGAGGCCGTCGCCGAAGCGGCGCAAGCCAGGCCCGCGACTTTGCAGGGACGCGAGGACTGGCGCGAGCTGCCGCTCGTGACGATCGACCCGCCCGACGCCAAGGATCACGACGACGCGGTCCACGCCGCGCCTGATCCGGCGCCGGACAATGACGGCGGCTTCGTCCTTACCGTCGCCATCGCCGACGTCGCGCATTATGTGAAGCCGCGCTCGGCCCTTGACCGCGACGCCCTAGAGCGCGGCAACTCGGTCTATTTTCCCGACCGCGTCGTGCCGATGCTGCCGGAGCGCATCTCCAACGATCTCTGCTCGCTGCGCGAAAACGAAGACCGCCCCGCGCTCGCCGTGCGCATGCGCGTCACGAACAAGGGCAAGAAGATCGGCCACAGCTTCCATCGCGTGATGATGCGCTCACACGCCAAGCTCGCCTATGGGCAGGCTCAGGAAGCGATCGACGGGCGCCCCGACGCGACGACGAAGCCGCTGTTGGAGTCGGTGCTGCGGCCGCTTTACGCCGCGCATGAAGCGCTGCAGCATGCCCGCAATCTGCGGGCGCCGCTCGATCTCGATCTGCCCGAGCGCAAAATCCTGCTGAAGAAGGACGGCTCTTTCGACCGCGTCGTGATTCCGCCTCGGCTCGAGGCGCATCGGCTGATCGAGGAGTTCATGATCCTCGCCAATGTCGCGGCGGCCGAGACGCTGGAAGAGCATCGCCAGCAGCTCATCTATCGCGCCCATGACGAACCCTCGCGCGAGAAGGTGACGGCGCTTTCCGAATTTCTCGCCACCATCGGCGTCAAGCTCGCCAAGGGCCAGACGCTGCGGCCCTCGCATTTCAACGTGATCCTCGCCCGCGTGAAGGGCATGGAGCATGAGAACATCGTCAATGAGATCATTTTGCGCACACAGGCGCAGGCCGAATATACGCATGAGAATTACGGCCACTTCGGCCTCAATCTGCGCCGCTACGCGCATTTCACATCGCCGATCCGCCGCTACGCCGATCTGATCGTGCATCGGGCGCTCATTCGCGCGCTTAAATTCGGCGAAGGCGCCCTGCCCGACATGCCGGCGGCTGAACTCGCCGAGATCGCGGCGCGAATATCGGCCGCCGAGCGCCGCGCCATGGCGGCCGAACGCGAAACCGTCGACCGGCTCATCGCCCATCATCTCGCCGACCAGATCGGCGCGCGGTTTCAGGCGCGCATTTCGGGCGTCACCAAATCGGGGCTGTTCGTGCGCCTTGCCGAGACAGGCGCCGACGGCTTCGTGCCGGCGGCGACGCTGGGCCGAGAATATTACGCCTATGACGAAGCCGCCCATGCGCTCACCTCGCGCTCGGGCGTCAGCTATCGGCTGGCGGACATTATAGAAGTGCGGCTGATCGAGGCGGCGCCGATCGCCGGCGCGCTGCGGTTCGAAGTGATGAGCGGAGGCGAGCGCCGCGCGCCGCCGCCGCGCGCGCGGCTCAAAACGAAGGACCGGCCGCCGCCGGCGCGCGCCAAAAAACGGCGGTAGCGCCGGCGCTTCGCGGGCTATGCGCCATAGGCGCAGATATAGACCTCTTTCCTTCTCCCCCAGCAGTGGCCGGCCTTATAGACTTTGCCAAGGCTGCGGCCTCCCAGCGTCGCCGTCCAAGTTCTGCCATGGCCGAGAGAAAGAACGAGGGGCCTTTCTCCAAGATCGAGCATCAAGGTCGACTGTTTCGGCTGAAGAACCGGACAAGCATGTTCAAAGATCACGCGTCCGTCGACCTTGACGAAACATCTCGCCTGACGGCGCGCGCCGGCCGGCTCCACTTCGCGCGCGGGCTCGGCGCGCTCGACGCTCGCAGGCTGCGGCGGGGCGGCCATATCGAGCGGCGGCGCGTCATCGAATGCGGTCTTTGGCCGCGCTTGGTCGAGCGCGGAAATCGCCGCCGGGTTCGACAGCGTGACATGCGCCGCCCCATTTGCTTTTGCCGCTGGCGGCGGCAGCGGCTCCGGCGAGGGAGCTTCAACCGCCTCGGCAGCGGGCAGCGTCTCGCGCATGGGCGTCACGGCCGGCGCCTTCTCTTGCTCTTGCCTTACCCCGTTTGCAGGCTCAACATTTCTTGCAAGCGGCGCCGGCTCCGCGGGAGCAGCGACTTCTGCCGGCGGGTCAATCGCCGGAATGCTTTGCGATGCCGGGTTGATATACGTCGCCTCGCGTTGGATCGGCGTCGTCTCGGATCGTTCGGATGGATTGCTTCTAAGAGCGACGCTGGTCACCAGGCCGGCGCCTCCAACCACGACGATCGCAGCGATGACATAAAACCAAATCGGCGAGGCGAAGGTTGCAGCCTCGCTGGCGGCTCGCAGGTTCTCAACGATTTCGCTGGAGAAGTCTTTGATCCAGCCTGTCGCTCGCGCGCTGCGGAACGGCCTCTCTAAGCCGTTCAGCTCGCTCATGAGACGCCGCTTCTCTTGGAGGATGCGCCTCTCGAAGTTTTCCAGCTCCGCCACTTGGCGTCGTTTGTCGATTGATACGCTCATACTACTGACTCCGGGTGTGTTCGCGAGGACGATGGCGTTGATGCGCCCATGTCGATACATGCGCGCTTGGCGCCTCGACGAAGCGGCGAACTATCAGCTTCTCGGGGATTCTTTCCCCGGCAGACCAATCCGGCGCGAATGTCCGCGCCCGAGTTTGGCTATACCCCGCTCAACTTTGATATTTAAAATTGAGATTATGGCTGTTCTTTGTGCATTCTGAAGCGGCGCAGGCGTCCGAGACGCGACGCCCGGCGCGCACGGCGTCCCGCCGGCGCGCCTTGACATCCCTCGCGCCGCACGTATGTTGCCCGCAATTCGTCGCCGGCCGCCATTCGCGGCCGGGGCGATTTTCTTTTCACGAGACTGGAACGACCGATGGCCAAATCCGCCATGATCAAGATCAAGCTCCTGTCCACGGCGGATACGGGCTATTTCTACGTGACCAAGAAGAACGCGCGCACGAAGACGGAAAAGCTCGTCTTCAAGAAATACGATCCGGTCGCGCGCAAGCACGTGGAATTCAAGGAAACCAAGATCAAGTAGCGGTAAAGAGCCGGGCTGGGTTACGCGGCCCGCCTACGCGCTTCCTCAAGCACAACCAAAAGTTGAGTTTTGGAGAGCCCCTTGGACGCCTGATGCGGGCGCCTTGTCGGCGGGGGAGGAAGGCGGCCGACTGACGATGGCTTCAAGGAGGCCACTCCAACCACCGCCAGCCGGCCAACCCCACGGACCCAGGAGATGCGGCGGACCTGAGCACTCCGCAGGGTATTCGAAGTTGTGCCGAATACGCATCGAACGCATACGCACGCCCCGGGTCTTCTTCAGGCCCTTCGACGCCGCCAGACGCGCAACTCATTTGGCGGCAGTCACGTTACTCCGGCTGCACAAAAATGCAACTATCTGATATGAATTTTCACAGATCGCGGCCATGGCAATTGCATTGCGCCGCGGCGCCGATCGCCGGTAAATAACATCGCGCCCCGACGAACTGCGGCGCCGGAGGAATAAATGGGACTTAGAGTTCGCACTGTTCTCGGCTTGGCGTTATGCGTCTTCGCCGCTTTGACGCTCGCCGCCTGCAGTGACCATCTTCCCGGCGACGCCACGGGCGCCAAGGTCCTCAGAAATCTGCTCGAAAAGGACGGCGTCGCCGCCAAGCTCGTCTCCTTCAAGAAGGTGCAGGGCCGCGAGGTGAAGCGCGAAAACGTCGACGCCTATGAAT
Organism: uncultured Alphaproteobacteria bacterium; assembly: GCA_963706255.1. Lineage (GTDB taxonomy): Bacteria > Pseudomonadota > Alphaproteobacteria > Rhizobiales > Beijerinckiaceae > Methylocystis. The sequence goes on from CAVPMJ010000019.1 coordinate 26,291, forward strand.
TCATGTACCAGGCCGAGATTGAATTTCCCGACGGGCTCGACGCCAAATGCGCGGACGAGCGCGAGCGTGGAAAATGCGCCTTCCTCGGCATCGACGCCGACCAGGTCTTCGCCAAGGGCGAAGTGCACACGAGCGAAGGCACGCTGCATTTCGTGAAGAGCGAAAAGGGCTGGATGGCCGAGGACAACAACGCCTACTAGTGCCGGCGCTCTCGCCCCTTATCCTCATTCCGGCGCGTCTCGGGTCGACGCGTCTGCCCGCCAAGGCGCTCGCCGAAATCGACGGCCGGCCGATGATCGTCCATGTGTGGGAACGCGCCCGCGCGGCGGGTCTCGGCCACGTGGCCGTCGCGACCGACGCGCCCGAGATCGCCCGCGCCGTCGAGGCGGCTGGCGGCGAGGCGATCCTGACCCGCGGCGAGCATATTTGCGGAAGCGACCGCATCGGCGAGGCGCTCAAGGCGCTCGATCCCGAGGAGCGCCACGACGCCATCGTGAATCTGCAGGGCGACCAGCCGTTCCTGCCCGCGGGCGCGCTGGAAGCGGCGCTCGCGCTGCTTGACGATCCCTTAGTCGACATCGGCACGCTCGCGACGCCGGCGCTCGCGGAAGAGGCCGACGATCCGAACGCCGTGAAGCTCGTCGGCGCGACGATCGCGCCCGGCCGGCTCCGCGCGCTTTATTTCACCCGCGCTCGGGCGCCCTATGGCGAGGGCCCGCGCTACAAGCATATCGGCGTCTATGCGTTCCGCCGCGCCGCGCTCGCGCGCTTCGTCGCGCTCCCGCCCTCGCCGCTCGAGCTGCGCGAGAGGCTGGAGCAGTTGCGCGCGTTGGAGGCCGGGATGCGCATCGACGCGGCCCTGCTGGACAAAGCCGCCCCATCGGTGGATACCGAACGCGACCTCGCGGCGCTGCGCGCCGCGGCGCGCGAGCAGGACGGACAGTGACCCAGCAGATCGCCTATCAGGGAGAGCCCGGCGCGAATTCCGACATCGCCTGCCGCGACGCCTATCCGCATCTTGCGCCCCTGCCCTGCGCGAGCTTCGAGGACGCCTTCGCCGCCGTGACCGAGGAGCGCGCCGCCCTCGCGATGATCCCGATCGAAAATTCGATCGCCGGCCGCGTCGCGGACATCCATCATTTCCTGCCGCATTCCGGGCTGCATATCGTCGGCGAATATTTTCTCCCCATTCATTTTCACCTGATGGCCCCGAAGGGCGCGACGCGCGCTGGCCTAAAAAGCGTCTACAGCCATGTCCATGCGCTGGGACAATGCCGGCGCGTCATCCGCGAACTGGGCCTCGAGGCGCACACCGCGGGCGACACCGCCGGCGCCGCGCGCGAAATCGCGGAATGGGCGGACCCGACGAAGGCGGCGATCGCGCCGCGTCTCGCCGCCGAGATTTACGGTCTCGACGTGCTCGCCGAAAATGTCGAGGACGAGGCGCATAACACCACGCGCTTCGTCGTGCTTTCCAAGACGAAGCAATGGGCCGCGCAGAATGTCGGCCCGACCATGACGACCTTCATCTTCCGGGTGCGCAACGTCCCCGCGGCGCTCTACAAGGCGCTCGGCGGCTTCGCGACGAACGGCGTCAATATGACGAAGCTCGAAAGCTATATGGTCGACGGCGAATTCGCCGCGACGCGCTTCCTCGCCGACGTCGACGGCCATCCCGAACAGCCCGGCCTCGCCCGCGCGCTGGAGGAACTGGCTTTTTTCTCCAAGGAAGTGGAAATTCTCGGCGTCTATCCGGCGAGCGCGTTTCGCGTGACAAATATCAAGGCGTTCGAATATTCGGAGTGAGCGGGGCCGGCGCCGCGGCGAGTGGGGGGAAGTTGGAATGGCCGCAGCATACGATCCCAACAATATCTTCGGGAAAATCCTGCGCGACGAAATCCCGTCGCACAAAGTCTACGAGGACGAGGTCGCGCTCGCCTTCATGGACATCATGCCGCGCGCCGAAGGCCATGTGCTGGTGATCCCCAAGGAGAGCGCGCGCGGACTGCTCGACGTTTCGCCGACGACTCTCGGCGAACTCATGAAGCGCGTCCAGCATGTGGCGAAGGCGATTGAAAAGGCTTTCGCCGCCGATGGCCTGACCTTGCATCAGTTCAATGAAAGCGCCGGCGGCCAGGTGATCTACCACCTGCATTTCCATCTTCTGCCGCGCTGGGACGGCGTCGCTCTGCGCCCGCCGGGCACCATGGCGGATGACGCGAAGCTCGCGGAACAGGCGGAGAATATCCGGGCGGCGATGGAGCCTTTTGTCGGCTAGCGACCTATCATGACGAGGAACGTCGCCCCGAAACAATCCGCGTTACTGCTCCGGATTGCTTCGCTAGACGCGGAAGGGCGCTTTGGCGCTTATTCCTCGCCGACCTTCGCCGGCTTCAGCGCCACGGGGCGCAGCAGGAAGGACGGCACGTGGTCGCCAAGCCCGATGACGGGCGGGCCGTCGTCTTCGTGATGGCGGCGCGGGCGCCGGTCGCGGCGATCGGCCTCGGAAGGCAATGGACGGGCGGCGCGGATTGGCGCGCTCTCGGAAGGCGGCGCGCTGCGAGGCCGGCCGATGCTCGGCGGCGCCTCGCGCTCGGCAACCGCAGGCGCCCGTCGCGGCTCGCGTTCGGCGGCGATCGGACGGCTGCGCTCGCCTCTCCCGCCCCGCTCGCCTCTCCCGCCGCGCTCCCGACGACCCCCGCGCTCGCCGCGTTCTCCGCCGCGCGCGCCTGGACGGCTCGTCTCCATGGGCGGCGGCAAGGCGTCGAAGCCCGGCCCTTCCCACTCGATCGCCTTGCCGATCAGACTCTGGATCTGGTCGATATATTTCATGTCGTCTTCGGTGACGAGCGTGATCGCCACGCCAGAACGCCCGGCGCGGCCGGTGCGGCCGATGCGGTGGACATAGTCCTCGCTATGGGTCGGCACGTCGAAGTTGAACACATGGCTCACCTCGGGAATGTCGAGGCCGCGCGCCGCGACGTCCGAGCAGACGATGAGCGAGACGTCGCCGTTCTTGAAGGCGTCGAGCGACGCCATGCGCGCGAGCTGGTCCATGTCGCCATGCAGCGCGCCGGCCGAAAAGCCGTGCTTGACCAGCGAGCGATGCAGGATCGCCACATCGCGCTTGCGGTTGCAGAAGATGATCGCGTTCTTGAAGTTCTCCTCGCAGCGAAGGAGATTACGCAGGGTTTCGCGCTTGTCGGCGTGGCCGCGCGAGGCGACGAGCGCCTGGCGGATGGTCGAGGCCGTCGTGGCGGCGCGCGCCACTTCGATCCGCACCGGATTGTGCAAGAAGGCTTCCGTCAGCCGGGTGATTTCCGGCGGCATGGTCGCCGAGAAAAACAGCGTCTGCCGGGTGAAGGGCACGAGCTTGCAGACGCGCTCGATGTCGGGGATGAAGCCCATGTCGAGCATACGGTCCGCCTCGTCGATGACGAGGATCTCGATGCCGGTGAGCAGCAGCTTGCCGCGATCGAAGAAGTCGAGCAGGCGGCCCGGCGTCGCGATGAGCACGTCGGCGCCCCGCATGATCTTGGCTTCCTGGTCGCCGAAGGAGACGCCGCCGATCAGCAGCACGACATTGAGGCGATGGTTGACGCCATATTTGGCGAAGCTCTCCTCCACCTGGGCCGCGAGTTCGCGGGTGGGTTCGAGAATGAGCGTGCGCGGCACGCGGGCCCGGGCGCGGCCGCTTTCGAGCCGGCTCAGCATCGGGAGCGTGAAGGCCGCGGTCTTGCCGGTGCCCGTCTGGGCGATGCCGAGAATGTCGCGCCCCTGCAGGGCCGGAGGGATGGCCTGCGCCTGGATTGGCGTGGGATTAGTGTAGCCGGACGTTTGAACGGCCGCGAGAACCTTTGAAGAAAGGCCCAGTTCGTCGAATGTCATCAATTATCCTGGTTACGGCTTACAAGTGCGGGGCGCCGCTGCGCGCCAGCCGTATGAAAAGCGCGCGAGAATGATAGAGAGAGGGCGCCGTCGCCGCGACGGCGGTCTGGCCCGCCGACGGTCCGCCGCAATGAAGCGCGGGCGATAGCCACGGAATGCTTTAAGGGCAATTGACGAATTGTCAATGAAATATCGACGCCCCGGCCAGAGCCGGCGGTGGAATTCGCACGGAAAAGCTAATCGTCTCGCCTACTTCGCCGCGTCGCCGCAGGGGGTGAGGGTCAGCGCCGGCGTCATGCCCGGCTTGTGGGGAATCGTCGCGGTCGTCACGCCATCGACGCCAAGGCTGCGCACAATCGTGACGGACTGGGGCGCCTCAGCTTGCGGCGCCGATTTGGCCAGACGGCGCATCGCGGCGTCGGCGCCGCCCCGGGAGAAAGCGAGGACTGGCGGATCGCCCTGCTCAAACATATTTGAAAGCGTTTTGGCGCCGAGCACGCTGCATAGGCAGGCGGCGGCGGAGAGCGCCGCGAGGCTCCACACGCTGGCCGACAGGCCGGCGCGGGGTTCGGTTTGTAGGCGATGCTTGTCGAAGTGGCGCATTAAAGGAGACAGCCTGAAGTTTAATCGTCTTCACGGCTAGCATTCCATGGTAAATTTCTAGTTGACGGCGCGCCTTACAAATCGCGCGCCGAATCGCGCGCGGAGCCCCTTGCCAAGGCGCGACGAAAGCTCAAGACTGTGGATGTTCTTGTTTTCTCTCACTCTGAAACTGGCCCGGAATCTGCGAGGCGACCCTAAAAGAACCGGTGCGGCGACCTACATGGAAAGGATCGAAGGGGTAACGACGTGGCGGCGGAGGAATCAGCTCTTTTGAACGCGGCCATTTCGCATGCGCCGCCGCGCGCGGGCAAGGAGCCGCGCAAGGGAGGGGACGGCGGTCCGGGCGCCGGAACCGCGCTCGTCACCCGAACGCGGCCCCAGACGCGCAAGCCCAATATGTACCGGGTGCTGCTCCTGAACGACGATTACACAACGCAGGAGTTCGTCGTGATCGTGCTGCGCAAATACTTCAATAAATCCGCGGAGGAGGCCACGCGGATCATGCTCCACGTCCACAACCATGGCGTCGGCGAATGCGGCGTCTACACCTATGAAGTCGCCGAAACCAAAGTCACCCAGGTGATGGATTTCGCAAGAAAACATCAGCATCCCTTGCAGTGCATCATGGAAAAGAAATAGGGACGACAGCGCATGCCGACCTTCTCGCGCAACCTCAAGCAGACCCTCGACCGCGCGCTCGCTTCCGCGAGGGAGCGCCACCATGAATATGCGACGCTCGAGCATCTGCTGCTCAGCCTGGTCGAGGACGTCGACGCCTCGGCCGTGTTGCGCGCCTGCTCGGTGGACCTCGATATTCTGACCAAGAATCTGCGCGACTACATCGATCGCGAGCTCGACAATCTGGTCAATGAAGACGCGGACGAATGCAAGCCGACCGCCGGCTTTCAGCGCGTCGTGCAGCGCGCCATCATCAGCGTGCAGTCCTCCGGCCGCGAGGACGTAAGCGGCGCCAATGTGCTCGTCGCGCTTTTCGCCGAGCGCGAAAGCCACGCCGTCTATTTCCTGCAGGAGCAGGACATGACGCGCTACGACGCGGTGAATTTCATCAGCCATGGCATCGCCAAACGGCCGGGTCTTTCCGACGCGAGCCGCACGCCGCGCGGCGTCGAGGACGACGGCGAGCGCAGCGAGGGACGCGAAGGCCGCGACGGCGAGAGCCGCAAGAAGGAAGGCGCGCTTGAGGCCTATTGCGTCAATCTCAACAAAAAAGCGCGCGACGGCCGCATCGACCCGCTGATCGGCCGCGAACCCGAAGTGCTGCGCACGATCCAGGTTCTGTGCCGGCGCCAGAAGAACAATCCGCTGCTCGTCGGCGACCCCGGCGTCGGCAAGACCGCGATCGCCGAAGGCCTGGCGCGCAAGATCGTCTCTAACGAAGTGCCCGACGTGCTGGCGGGCGCGACCGTCTTTGCGCTCGACATGGGCGCGCTGCTTGCCGGCACGCGCTATCGCGGCGATTTCGAAGAGCGCTTGAAGCAGGTCATCAAGGAAATCGAGAACCACAAGAACGCCATTCTCTTCATCGACGAGATTCACACGGTGATCGGCGCCGGCGCCACCTCTGGCGGCGCGATGGACGCTTCAAATCTGCTGAAGCCGGCGCTGGCGCAGGGCGCGCTGCGCTGCATCGGATCGACGACCTACAAGGAGTATCGCCAGTATTTCGAGAAGGACCGCGCGCTCGTTCGCCGCTTCCAGAAGATCGACGTGAACGAACCGTCAATCCCCGACGCGATCGAGATCATGAAGGGCCTCAAGCCCTATTTCGAGGAATTCCACAAGATCCGCTACACCCATGACGCGCTGAAGGCGGCGGTGGAGCTGTCGGCGCGCTACATCCACGACCGCAAACTGCCGGACAAGGCGATCGACGTGATCGACGAGACCGGCGCCGCGCAAATGCTGCTTGCGGAAAGCAAGCGCAAGAAGACGATCGGCTTGAAGGAGATCGAGTCGACGATCGCCACCATGGCGCGCGTGCCGCCCAAGACCGTCTCCAAGGACGACGCCGAAGTGCTCGCCCATCTCGACGAAACGCTGCGACGCGTCGTCTACGGGCAGGACAAGGCGATCTCCGCGCTCACCTCGGCGATCAAGCTCGCGCGCGCCGGTCTGCGCGACCAGGAAAAGCCGATCGGCTGCTATCTCTTCTCGGGCCCTACCGGCGTCGGCAAAACCGAGGCCGCGCGCCAGCTCGCCACGTCGCTCGGCATCGAGCTCGTGCGCTTCGACATGTCGGAATATATGGAGCGCCACACGGTGAGCCGACTTATCGGCGCGCCTCCCGGCTATGTGGGCTTCGACCAGGGCGGCCTGCTCACCGACGCCATCGACCAGCATCCGCATTGCGTCCTGCTGCTCGACGAGATCGAGAAGGCGCATCCCGATCTTTACAACATCCTCTTGCAGGTGATGGATCACGGCAAGCTCACCGACCACAATGGCAAGACGATCGACTTCCGCAACGTCATTCTCATCATGACGACGAATGCGGGCGCGCAGGATCTCGCCCGCACGCCGATCGGCTTCACGCGCACGCGCAAGGACCTCGACGACAGCGAGGCGATCAACCGCCTCTTCGCGCCGGAGTTCCGCAACCGTCTCGACGCGATCGTGCCTTTCGGCCATCTGCCGGTCGACGTCATCAAGCGCGTCGTCGACAAATTCATCATGCAGCTCGAGGCGCAGCTCGCCGACCGCAACGTCACGATCGAACTCACCGACGAAGCGCGCGGCTGGCTCGTCGAGCACGGCTATGACGAATCCATGGGCGCGCGGCCGATGTCGCGCGTCATCCATCAGCACATCAAGACGCCGCTCGCGGATGAGGTGTTGTTCGGGCGCCTCAAGAATGGCGGCGCCGTGCGCGTGGTCGTCGTCGGCGACGACAGCGGCGCCAAGTCGCTCGGTTTCGTCTTCCCGGAAGGGCCGGTGCTGCCGCGTCCAGAGCGCGACATCATCGAAGCCGGCAAGAAGCGCGCGAGCGCCGAAGAGGCCGAGCGCGGGGACGAAAAGCCGCTCACCAATCCGGAGGCTGCGCCCGAGCCGCGATCGGCGCCGTTGAAGAACTGAGCGCGCCCTGCAGCGATAGGCCCATCTTAACAGTTACAAAATTAACTGTTTCGCAAGGCCGCATGCGAAGCAGTCCGCCCGACCTGATAAACGACGTCGTGATCGGAGAAGAAGGGACGCTCCCGGTGCGGCGAGAATCCGACAGGTCGAACCACGGCCCTTTGCGCGTCATACATGTGCTGCGCGCGCCGGTTGGCGGCCTGTTCCGACATGTTCTCGATCTTTCTCACGAGCAGGTCGCGCGCGGCCATCAGGTCGGCCTGATCGCGGACTCGATGACGGGCGGCGAAATGGCCGAGCGGCAACTCGCCACGCTGTCGCCGCGCTTGGAACTCGGACTGTTGCGCTTTCCGATCCACCGGCTGCCGCATCCCACTGATCTTTCCGCGCTGGTCACGGTGAACAGACGGATTGCCGAGATGCGTCCGGACGTGGTGCATGGTCATGGTTCGAAAGGCGGCGCCTATGCGCGCCTTACGGGGCTGCTGTCCGGAAGCGCTGGCGCGATCCGCGCTTACACGCCGCATGGCGGCAGCCTCAATTATAAGCCCGGCTCCTGGAGTCACGGCCTCTTCATGGCGATGGAGCGTGTTCTGTCCTATCGCACCGACGTGCTGCTTTTTGAGAGCGCCTATATCGCCGATCGCTTCAAGACCTTCGTCGGCCCGCCGCAGGGGCTCGCGCGCGTCATTCCCAACGGCGTCTCGCAAGCGGAATTCGAGCCAGTCGCGCCGCAGGCCGACGCCGCCGACCTGCTCTATGTGGGCGAATTCCGCTCCGCCAAGGGACTCGATACGCTGATCGACGCTTTGGCTTTGCTCGCGAAAAGAAACATTCGTCCACGGATGGTTCTGGTGGGCGCCGGTCCCGACCGAAAGATGCTCGAAGAGCGGGCGCGGCGCGCCGGCGTCGCGTGTCAGCTCAGCTTCAACGCGCCGATGCGGGCGCGCGCGGCCTTTGCGCTGGGCAAAGTGATGGTCGTGCCGAGCCGCCTTGAATCGCTGCCCTATATCGTGCTCGAAGCCGCGGGCGCGCGCATACCGCTCGTCGCGACCAATGTCGGCGGCATGTCGGAGATTTTCGGTCCCTATCGGGATCGGCTCATCGCCGCCAATGATCCGGGGATTCTCGCAAGCGCTCTTGAGCGCGCGCTCGAAGAATTGCCGCAGGAGCAGCGCGACAAGGCCGAAAAGCTCGCCGAATATGTCGCCGAGCGCTTTTCGCTCTCGCGCATGGTCGATCAGATCATCCAAGGATATCGCGACGCGATCGCCGCGCGCGATTGCACGACATTGGAGCGTCGGGCGGAATGGCGATAGCGGATCATTCGGACACGTCGGTCGGGCCGCTCGGCGGCGCGCACGCGGCCGTTTTCAACTATCAGCGCCTGGTCAACGCGGCGGTCTTCGTCTTCGTCGCGCTTGGCGCGGTCGGCGTCGTCGATCCCTCGCCTTACGACTTCGCCTCGCTCGTCGCCATGCCCTTGTGGTTCCTGGGCGGCTTCTCCATCAACCGCAGCTTTGTTCTTTTCGGCTTCCTGATCCTCGCCTACACAGCGACGGGATTCTTCGCGCTGATGCCCTATTGGGACAGCGCCGATTCAGCTCTCTACCAATATCAGTCCGCCTATCTGGCGCTCACGGGGCTGTTTTATGCGCTCTTTATGGGCAACCGCACCAATGAGCGCGTCGAGCTATGTCTCATGGCTTACACGACCGGCGCCGCCATCGCCGCCTTCTGCGGCATTCTCGGCTATTTCAACGTCGCCGGGCTGGGCAATGAGATATTCACCCATGCCGGCCGCGCGTCGGGCACCTTCAAGGATCCGAACGTGCTCGGCTCCTATCTCATTCTCGCGATCATCTATCTCGCGCATAATCTCATTCTCGGCCGGTCGAGGAGCGTCATACTGACCGCGTCGCTGCTGCTCGTCGTCTTCTCCGGCATGTTTCTTTCCTTCTCGCGCGGCTCCTATGGCGCGACCTTCGTCTCCTTCTGCCTGATGATCGCTTCCGTGTTTCTCACGACGCGGGATTTGAGAATGAAAAGGCGCATCGTCATCACGGCGGCGGCGGCGCTCGCGATGGTCGCGCTTGTCGTCGTCGCGCTGCTGTCGATTCCGGAGACGCGCGAATTCTTCGAACTGCGCACGGTGGCGGCGCAGGATTACGACGAGGGCGCGACGGGGCGTTTCGGCAATCAGATGCGCTCGATCCCCATGCTGCTCGAACGCTTCGGCGGCTTCGGGCCTTTACGTTTCCGCCTCTTCTTCGAGATGGAGCCGCACAATTCCTATGTCGGCGCCTTCGCCAATAGTGGCTGGATCGGCGGCTTCCTCTTCTTCCTGCTCGTCGGCGTCACCGCCTATGTCGGATTGCGGCTGATGTTTTCATCGTCGCCGAGCCAGCGTCAGGCCCAGGTCATCGTCCCGACGCTGCTCGCGCTCTTCCTTCAGGGATTCCAGATCGACATCGATCACTGGCGCCATGTGTTCTTCATGCTCGGCGCGGTATGGGGCCTTGAGGCGGCGCGACAAAGGTGGGCGGCGTCGCAAAGTGATTTGCGTGAGAGCAAATCCCCTGGCCCCTCACCTCTCCCCGCTTGAGAGGTGAGGTGAGGGGCTCGGGCGATTAGCGCGATCGAACTTTTTTGGTTCTCGACGATTGCGATTCCACCGCCGCCATCGGCCTTTTCGCCATCGCCTCCGCGAGGTAGTGGCCGGTGTGGCTGCGCTTTTCCTTGACGATCTCCGACGGCGGGCCCGCCGCGACGATCTCGCCGCCGTTGTCGCCGCCCTCGGGCCCCATGTCGATGATCCAGTCCGCCGTCTTGATGACTTCGAGATTATGCTCGATGACGACGACGGTGTTGCCCTGCTCCACAAGCTCATGCAGCACTTCGAGCAGCTTGGCGACGTCATGAAAATGCAAGCCCGTCGTCGGCTCGTCGAGAATATAGAGCGTGCGGCCGGTCGAGCGGCGCGACAGCTCCTTGGAGAGCTTCACGCGCTGAGCCTCGCCGCCCGACAACGTCGTCGCCTGCTGGCCGACATGGATATAGTCGAGGCCGACGCGTTTAAGAGTCTCCATCTTGTCGCGGATCGACGGCACGGCCTTGAACAGAGTTCGCGGCCTCCTCGACCGTCATGTCGAGCACGTCGGCGATGGATTTCTCGCGATATTTCACTTCGAGCGTTTCGCGATCGTAGCGTTTTCCCTTACATACGTCGCAAGTGACATAGACGTCCGGCAGGAAGTGCATCTCGATCTTGATGACGCCGTCGCCCTGACAGGCTTCGCAACGCCCGCCCTTCACATTGAAGGAGAAGCGTCCCGGCGCATAGCCGCGCGCCTTCGCTTCCGGCAGTCCGGCGAACCATTCGCGAATGGGCGTGAAGGCGCCGGTATAGGTCGCGGGATTGGAGCGCGGCGTGCGGCCGATCGGCGACTGGTCGATGTCGATGATCTTGTCGATCTGCTCCAGGCCTTCGAGCCGCTCAAAGGGCGCCGGATGCTCATGCGCGCCGGAAAGCCGACGCGCCAGGGCCTTGTATAGCGTCTCGATGATCAGCGTCGATTTGCCGCCGCCGGAGACGCCGGTGACGCATGTGAAAAGCCCGAGCGGCACTTGCGCCGTGACATTCTTGAGATTATTGCCGCGCGCGCCGAAGAGCTTCAGCCAACGGCCCGCCGTCGGCTTGCGCAGCTTATGGCGCAGGATCACCTGCTTCTCGCCGGTCAGATATTGACCGGTGAGCGAAGCAGGATTGTCCATGATCTCCTGGGGGGTGCCCTGCGCGACGATCCTGCCGCCATGGATGCCGGCGCCGGGACCGACATCGACGACATAATCGGCGGCGAGAATCGCGTCCTCGTCATGCTCGACGACGATGACGCTGTTGCCGAGATTGCGCAGCCGCCGCAGCGTATCGAGCAGACGGTCGTTGTCGCGCTGATGCAGGCCGATCGATGGTTCGTCGAGCACGTAAAGAACGCCCGTCAAACCCGAGCCGATTTGCGAGGCGAGACGGATGCGCTGGCTCTCGCCGCCCGAAAGCGAGCCGGAATTGCGCGAGAGCGTGAGATAATCGAGACCGACGTCGACAAGAAAGGTCAGCCGGTCGCGTATCTCCTTCAAAATGCGAAAAGCGATTTCATTGCGCTTCTTGTCGAGCTCACCCGGCAGCGCGCGAAACCAGTCGAGCGCAGCCCGCACGGAAAGCTCCGAGACTTCGCCGATATGTTTGCCAGCGATCTTCACCGCGAGCGCTTCGGGCTTGAGGCGAAAGCCCTCGCAGGCGAGGCACGGCGTCGCCGACATATAACGGCCGATCTCCTCGCGCGCCCATTCGCTGTCCGTCTCCAAATAGCGGCGTTCGAGATTGATGACGACGCCTTCGAACGGCTTCTTCACGTCATAGGCGCGAAAGCCGTCGTCATAGGAGAAACGAATCTCGTCGTCGCCCGAACCGTAAAGAATGACGTTCCGCGCCTTCTCGGAAAGCTCTTCGAAAGGCGTGTCGAGACGAAATTTATAATGCTTGCCGAGCGCCTCCAGCGTTTGCTGATAATAAGGCGAAGTCGATTTCGCCCAGGGCGCGATCGCGCCTTTGCGCAGCGTCGCCTTCGGGTTCGGCACGACGAGATCGGCGTCGACCTTCTGCTCATGGCCGATGCCGCCGCAAGTGGGACAGGCGCCGAAGGGATTGTTGAAGGAAAAGAGCCGCGGCTCGATTTCAGGAATCGTGAAGCCCGACACCGGGCAGGCGAATTTGGAGGAAAAGAGAATGTGATGCGGCGCGTAATGCGTCGAGACGTTTGCCGCCGAAGACGGCGCCAATGGCAGCGCCTCGCTCGCCTTGCCCACGTCAGCGAATTCGACGACCGCCAGCCCGCCCGACAATTCCAGCGCCGTCTCGAAACTATCGGCAAGGCGCGCTGAAATATCCTTGCGCACGACGATTCGGTCGACGACGACATCGATGTCGTGCTTCAATTTCTTGTCGAGCGCCGGCGCGTCGACAATCTCGTAATAGGCGCCGTCGATCTTCAAGCGCTGAAAGCCGCGCCGCGTATAATCGGCGATCTCCTTTTTATATTCTCCCTTGCGGCCGCGCACGACCGGCGCAAGCAGATAAAGCCGCGAGCCTTCGGGAAGCGCCAGCACACGATCGACCATTTGCGACACGGTCTGGCTCTCGATCGGCAGGCCGGTGGCGGGCGAATAGGGCACGCCGACGCGCGCCCAGAGCAGACGCATGTAATCATGGATTTCCGTCACCGTGCCCACGGTCGAGCGCGGATTTTTCGATGTCGTCTTCTGCTCGATGGAAATCGCCGGCGAGAGCCCGTCGATCTGATCGACGTCGGGCTTTTGCATCATCTCCAGAAACTGCCGCGCGTAAGCCGAGAGCGACTCGACATAGCGACGCTGGCCCTCGGCGTAGATCGTGTCGAAGGCGAGCGAGGATTTGCCCGAGCCGGACAGGCCCGTGAACACGACGAGCTTGTCGCGCGGAATCGTCAGATCGATATTCTTGAGATTATGTTCGCGCGCGCCGCGGATGGTGATTGTCTTGGCGTCGGATGAGAACGCCTTCTCCACCACAGCGGCGGATTTTCTGTTGCTGCTCGCCATGTCGTGAGAACTTGCATGATCGGCGCCGGAGCCGGTCGCCCGCCCCTTCCTGCCATGGACCGCGCCGCAAATCCACCGGGCGCGGCCGGTTGCCGGATCGGCCGGCTCGGCCTATCAGCGGAGGCATGACAGCGCGGCCCCCTATTCAGGCGAGAAAGCCCTTCTACCGCCACCTCTATGTCCAGGTGCTCGCGGCCATTGCGCTGGGCGCGCTGTTCGGCTGGCTGGCGCCGGCGGCCGCTTCGCAGGACTGGGTGAAGGCGCTTGGCGACGGCTTCGTCAAGCTCATCAAAATGGCCATCGCCCCGATCATCTTCTGCACGGTGGTGTCCGGCGTCGCTCATATCGAGGACGCGCGCAAGGTCGGCCGCGTCGGCGTCAAGGCGCTCGTCTACTTCGAAATCGTCTCGACCTTCGCCCTTGCGCTCGGCCTCCTCGTCGGCAATCTCCTGCAGCCCGGCGCCGGTTTCGCCGGCAAGCCCGACCCGTCGGCGATCGCCAAATATACGGCGCTCGCCGAGAAGCGCGGCGGCGTCGATTTCGTGCTCGACATCATTCCCGACAGCGCCATCGGCGCCTTCGCCAAGGGCGACATTCTGCAAGTGCTTGCTGTTCTCGCTGCTCTTCGGCTTCGCGCTCTTGATCGCTCGGCGAACGCGGCCGCGCTTTGCGCGTCATTATCGACGATGTCGGCCACGCCATGTTCGGCGTCATCGCCATCGTCATGAAGGCCGCGCCGATCGGGGCCTTCGGCGCCATGGCCTATACGGTCGGCAAATACGGCTCCTCGGCGCTGCTGTCGCTTGCCGGGCTGATCGGCGTTTTCTATCTCACTTCCGCGCTCTTCGTCGTCATCGTGCTCGGCCTCATCGCGCGCGCCGCCGGCTTCAACATTTTCCGCTTCCTCGTCTATCTACGAGACGAACTCTTCATCGTGCTCGGCACGTCTTCGTCGGAGAGCGCCCTGCCCGCGCTGATGGAAAAACTGCAGCGGCTCGGCTGTTCGAAATCCGTCGTCGGCCTCGTCGTGCCGACGGGCTATTCCTTCAATCTCGACGGCACCAATATCTATATGACGCTGACGACGCTCTTCATCGCGCGCGCCATGGGCGTCGAGCTCGATCTCACGCATCAAGCGACGATCCTTGTCGTCGCGATGCTCACCTCCAAAGGCGCGAGCGGCGTCACCGGCGCGGGCTTCATCACGCTCGCGGCGACGCTGACCGCCGTCGATCCGCAATTGGCGCCGGGCATGTCGCTGGTGCTCGGCGTCGACAAATTCATGAGCGAATGCCGCGCGCTCACCAATTTCATCGGCAATGGCGTCGCCGCCATCGTCGTCGCCGCCTGGGAGGGCGAACTCGACCGCGCGCGTCTGTCCACCGGCCTGGCCCGCGAGATCGATCCTTCGGATGTGGAAACCGCCGTCACGACCGACTGACGCCGCTTGCGATGAGCGCCGGCGAATGCTAGAACAAAAACTGAACATCGTGGGCGGCGCGGCGCATAACGCGCATCATCTGTGGACAAGGCGCGCAAGCGCGGCAGATCGCTCGCCTATGCACTAGAGTGCCTCGCGTTCAGAAAGTGGAGAGCGACATGGCGGGCAGCGTCAACAAGGTGATCTTGATCGGCAATCTCGGCCGCGATCCGGAAGTGCGCACGCTGCCGTCAGGCGACCGCGTCGTGTCCTTCTCCGTCGCCACGACCGAGTCCTGGCGCGACAAGAACACCGGCGAGCGCAAGGACCGCACCGAGTGGCACAATGTGTCGATCTTCAATGAGAATTTGGGCAAGATCGCCGAGCAATATTGCCGCAAGGGCTCGAAGATTTATCTCGAAGGCCAGTTGCAGACCCGCGAATACACCGACAAGGACGGCAATCAGCGCAAGGCGACGGATGTCGTGCTGCAGCGGTTTCGCGGCGAGTTGACGCTGCTCGACAGCAAGGGCGGCGGCCGCGGCGAGGGTGATTATGAAGGCGGCGGCTATAGCCAGAATGGCGGCTCCTTCGGCCGTTCCTCGCCGATGGAGCGCGGACCGGGCGAACGACGTCCCGCGCCGGCCGGCAAGCTCTCCGATCAACTCGACGACGACATTCCGTTCTGACGAACATCAAGACCGCCTTGATCGCCCGCGCCGGGGCCGGCCTTGCCTTGCCTTGCCCTTTGCTATAGCACGGCGTGACGCGAACGCGGCGGCCGCGCCGCCTCTAGTTTCTTGAATTGACGCATTTTCTAAGCCGAACCGGCATCCACTTCGGCGGAAAATGCTCTAGAGCGAGCCCGAGAGCAGCGTCATGAGCCAAAAGCCCATCAATTACTTGCATTTATCAACATTGGTCGCCGTCGCGATCCTGGTCGGCACGGAGCTTGTCGGCGCCTCCTGGGCCGCGGGCTGGGCGCTGGGCGGCCTGTTCCAGCTCGATCCGCTCGTCAGCCGCGCGCTCGAAATCATCTTCTCCCTCGCTGGCCTCATCGGACTCTATTTCTTCATGCGGACTGCGATCCGCAACGAGCCGATCCGCGGCTGAACCCGGTCTCGCCTTCTCATGACTCGCGCTCCACGACAGGCCCGCGGCGGTCGCCGTGGCGTCAAGCGCGCCCCTTCGTCCAAACTTCGTAACAAGGATGCCGAGATGAGCGAGAAGCACGACCGTCGCGCCTTTCTCAAAGCGGCGGCCGCGACGAGCGCATTGGGCGCCGTCGGCGTGCGCCGCAGCGAAGCGGCGACGACCGTCTCCAATCTCAAACTCGGCGAGGCGCAACCATTTTCCTTTGACGCGCTGAAACAGGAAGCGCAGCGCCTGATCAAGGAGCCCTATCGCAAGCCCAATATTCCCGCTCCCGAGATCACCTCGCAGATCGATTACGAGAAGTGGGGCCAGATCACCTACAACACCGACCACGCGCTCTTCGCCGACACGAAAGAGCGATTCCCGGTCGAGTTCTTCCATCTCGGCATGTTCTTCAAAAAGGCCGTGCGCATCCATGTCGTCGAAAACGGCGAGGCGCGCGAGATTCTATACGATCCGAGCTACTTCCACATGCCGGAGGACTTCGATCGCGCGCAAATTGCCGCCGGGCGCGGGCTTCGCGGGCTTTCGCATTCAGGAGGCGAAGGACGGCGCGCTCGATTGGAAGAAGAACGACTGGGTGGCTTTCCTCGGCGCGTCATATTTTCGCGCCATTGGCGAGCTGCGGCAATATGGCATGTCGGCGCGCGGCGTCGCGCTCGACACCTGGCAGGCGGGCTCCAATGAGGAGTTTCCCGACTTCACCCAGATTTATGTCGGGCCGGAGACTGCGGACGGCGTCGTGCTGCACGCGCTGCTCGAAGGCCCCTCCATTGTCGGCGCCTATCGCTTCCTGATGACGCGCGGCAAGGGCGTCGTGATGGACATCGACTGCGCGCTGTTTCTGCGCGGCAAATTCACGCGTTTCGGCATCGCCCCGCTCACCTCCATGTATTGGTTCTCGGAAACGGCGAAGCCCACCGGAATCGACTGGCGCCCCGAGGTGCATGATTCCGACGGCCTAAGCATGTGGACCGGCGCCGGCGAGCGGCTTTGGCGGCCGCTGAACAATCCCGGCCGCGTGATGGCCTCGGCCTTTGGGGACACTAATCCCAAGGGCTTCGGCCTGATGCAGCGCGACCGCAATTACGACCATTATCTCGACAATGTGTTCTACGACCGCCGTCCGAGCGTTTGGATCGAACCCAAGGGCGACTGGGGCAAGGGCGCGATCCATCTCATCGAAATTCCGACGGATGATGAAATCCACGATAATGTCGTCGCCATGTGGGTTCCGGAAAAGCCGGCCGTCCCCGGCGCCGCCTTCGATTTCTCCTATCGGCTGTATTGGCTCGCGGACGAACCCTTCCCGACGAAGCTCGCGCGCTGCGTGGCGACAAGACTTGGCAATGGCGGCCAGCCCGGCAAGCCGCGCCCCAAGGGCGTGCGCAAATTCATGGTGGAGTTTCTGGGCGAGCCGCTCGCCAAGCTCCCCTATGGCGTCAAGCCCGAACCCGTGCTGTGGGCGTCGCGGGGAACCTTCTCTTATGTGTTCACCGAGGCGGTCTTCGACAATGTGCCCGGCCATTGGCGCGCGCAATTCGACCTGACCGTTGAGGGAGCCGACCCCGTGGAAATGCGCCTTTTCCTCAGGAACGGGGACGAGATCCTCTCGGAAAACTGGCTCTTTCAGTATCACCCGTTCTAGCCGGCGCCCTCCATTCTCGGACGACGCCGTCTTGTTCGGTTGAGAAAATCATTGATTGGCGAGATAGTATCGAGTGCCATTTCCTTGAAATTTAATATAGTGGGGCTTCTGGCGGAATAAGCTTGAAAGAATGCGGGGCCTCCAATTGATCGCGATGACCACCGTTCTCGAGAATTACCATCAATGGAGGCGAAAAACGCTTCCTCCGCCGGTCGCCGACATTCAATGGCGACACGAAACGCTGGTAAAGCGGAGGGATAGCCTTGAGCAATTTATCGCTCGTCGTTTCCCACAGCTAATTGCGACCAGTGAAAGTCAGACGCAGATTCTTGAAACGCTCCGGCTGCTGAGGCCGCAGAAGGTCGAAGGCTCCAATAAAATTCGTGTCGGCACCGTTGGAGACGGTGGTTATGTGCAGATCGACGATCTCGTCGGCGTTCGCCATGCCCTCTCCTTCGGCGTTTCCGACAATGACAGTTGAGACCTCGCGATGACGCAAGCCGGCGTCCCGGTGGAACAGTTCGACCATTCGATCGAAAAAGCGCCGTCGACCCATCCGCTGCTGAATTTTCACCGCAAGATGATCACGCTCGAAACGAGCGAAAGCACGGCGTCCTTACCCGATCTCGTCAAACTATTTTCGAACGAAGGCGCCGATCTCATTCTCAAAATGGATATCGAAGGCTGGGAATGGGATGTTCTCGACGCCGCCCCCGACCAAGAACTTTCCAAGCTTGCGCAGATCCTCTGCGAGTTTCATCATCTTTCGCGCCTCGATCGACCCGATTTCGGAGCCCGCACGCGGCGCGTATTCGAGAAATTGTCCAGGCAGTTTGCGCCCGTGCATATTCACGCGAATAATTGCGGCGCCTTATGCAATGTGATGAACGTGCCAGTGCCCGATTTCATCGAGGTCACTTTCGTAAACCGCAGCCGGTACAAGACAAAGGACAGCGGCGAAATTTTTCCGACGCCGCTCGACGCGCCGAACGACTGTCGCTTCGCGGACATATTCATTGGCGCCTTCCGCTCTTAGTTAAGCCGCCGGGCGTTGATAGGCTCGACTCTCTATCATGTCCAATAGCGTTTGCGCCGCTTCCTTCCATGAGAGCGCTTGTAACGGAGTGCCGCGTCTTTCCGACGCAAGCGTCTCGACAACTCGCTCCGCCAATGACTCAGGGTCGAGCATATCGAAATATGTGATCGAATTGCCGCCCACTTCCCGAAAAATCTCGATGTCGCTCGCGATGACAGGCGCGCCGGCATGCGCCGCTTCTATCAGCGGCAATCCGAACCCTTCGGCATAGGATGCGCAGATAACGGCACGTGCGCTTCGATAAAGATAATGCAATTCCGCGTCGCTCGCATCGCTGAGCCAAAACAATCGACGCCCATGCTCAACGTGCTCGCGCAAGCGCCGCTCGAGGGCGGCCGTGTTCCATCCGCGTCGGCCGACGATCACAAACGCCACATCGATCCCTCGCGCCCACAGGCGCTCAAAGGCCGCAAGCGACAGGGCCTGACCCTTATTCGGCGCGAGCGTCCCTACGCTTAGGAAAAAAACGCGAGAATTATCGCCGATCATGCGAACGCGCGCCGTCGGACTTGCTGTTTCCTCTCCGGTGAAATCTGCCCCGAGCGTCCATACTCCGATTCTCTGTCCTTGCTTGCGCGCGAGATTTCGTTCCTGGCAATACTGCTCGAACTCCTTGGCGACGCTGTGAGAAATCGCAGCGACGCCATCGCACGACAGGACGATTTCCTCGAACCATCTCCTAAAGTCAACCTGCAGCCTCGCCGGAAAGGCGGCAGCATAAACGATGGGAAAAAGATCGTAGAGACAGGCGACATTTCGACCGCCACTGGCGCAGACAAGATCAATTATCGATCGGTATTCTGATACGTAAAGCCAGCCAGCGTCGAGCAGCAGAAACGTATCGTCGCTTCGAATATCGAGAGGAATAGGCCCCCTGGAGCCCTTCGCATGGAAGCAAAAGCGGCCATCGATAATCATCACGGGAAAGCCTTGGCCGGACTCGATCGCGGCTTTCGCAACTTCCCGTACGACACGTTGAATGCCCGTACCGATATCGCAACGATATGTCGGCGTTACATCGATCAGCACACGTCCGCGGTCCGCGCCGTATACTATGCTCTGATCGACTAACATCCACGACGGCGGCGCCTTTTGTCTCTCGCCACGCCATCCGACAAGCTTTGCTCCCTGCCGCAAAAATCTCGAAATCGTCCAATATAGTTCGCGCGTCCGGTCGTAGATCGCCTTGAAGCGAGCGTCGACGCCCAGGCGATCTCGTTCACAGACCTCCGCATAAAGTTGACCAAGGAGGTAAGGACGAATTGGATCTTTCACGGCTCTAACTCCACGATCGAGCTCTTAGCGACAAGGAGTTGCACCGCTTCGGCGTCGATCTGATAGGCGTCGTCGCGCAATATCCGGGCCAAGGCGTCAGCCGAAGCTTGCCAACTGACAATTGGAATTCGACAAGGCGTCTTCTTGTCGGCTAGCGCCGCTCGCACGCGCGTCGCGAGCGATTGGGAATCGAGAAGGTCGAAATAGACGGCGCCCTCGCCGCCAACTTCACGAAAGACCGGAATGTCGCTTGCGATGACGCGCGCCCCGTATTGCGCAGCTTCCACCAAAGGCACTCCAAACCCTTCGGCGAAAGACGGAAAAATCAGCGCCTGCGCGCGCGGATAAAGATATGCGAGATCGGCGTCGCTGGCGTTATCGAGCCAAAAAAGCTTCCGTTTGAATTCCACATGTTCGCGGATGCGACGTTGCAGCGCCCGCGTATTCCAGCCCCTGCGGCCAACGATCACATAAACGGCATCAGACCCTTCCGCCCAAAGCTTTTCGAATGCATCGAGAGCGATGGAATAGGCTTTTCGTGGCTCGAGCGTGCCCACGCTCATGAAGAAAGACGCCTGCGCCGATGCGATCCGTTGCGCGATAGGCGATGGTGACGATTGCGCGGGCGTGCGAAAATCCGCGCCGAGCGGCCACCAGCCGATCCGCATGTTAGCAGGCGGCGCAAGACGCTCTTCGCGCATATATGCGACAAGATCCCGCGCCACGCTCTGCGAGATGCAGACGATCGCATCGCAATGCATCAGCACATCTTCGAACCACGGAATAAAAGGAGCGCTGTTTTTCGGTGCCGTAGCGGCCGGGTAACGTAAGGGAATAAGATCGTAGAGGCAGCCAATCGTTTCGGCACCGACCTTGTCAGCCATTTCCAACAACGGCGGATATTCCTCGAAGAAACCCCAGCCGGAATCAAGCAGCAGGAGCTTGTCGCCTTCCTGCAGCTCGATCTCATCGGGAAGAGCTGGATACTTGAAATGCGAATAGAGTCGCCCCTCCTCCATATAGACGGCAAGCCCGGCGCCGCTCTCGACGCAGGCGCGCGCGATTGCGCGCACCACGCGTTGCACGCCTGTATGTCCAGCGAAACGATGCGTCGCCGTCATGTCGATGAGCAGTCGATCTTGCGTTGCGGGTGCGGGAATATCGCCTTCTAGAGTCGTGCGCAGCGCTTGCGCCTTGGCTGCGTCGGGCCTGCGCCACCGCCCATCATGCAGTCGGCCGAAGCCCATAAGGCGCGAGAGAGTCCAGTAAAGCTCTAGCGCTTTAGCGTAAACGAAGCGCGTCCAGGCGTCGACGTCATATTGGTCGAGTTCATTCAACTCCCGATACAGCTCCTCGAGCAAATAGGCCTCGATTTTTCCCTTCATTCTCTTTCCCGACGCAGCGCAAGTCTTGTTAATATTTTGAGCTGTTCGTAGAGCAGGATGACGCCATTGACAAGGTACGCGTTCCCGTTGATGCCTTTGGCCTCGGACATAGATCTTCCAGAGCGTTGATGTAGGCTGCGGCATTCATTTTGTTTTCCAGCATTAGCTGTTTCGTCCCGGAGTATAATGGCACAGATTCGGCTGCCACCGATCGGGACAGTTTATGGGCCGGATACTTCACGGGAGCACCCGCACGACAGGGGCAACGACCGGAGAAGACCGCACCAGCACCGCGCTATCGGAGAACTCGCTCAAGCAGTATCACACATTTTGGCGTTGATTGCTCTTCGCGAAAGGGGCCCCGCGCCGCGTCCCCAATTATGTTCCAACATAACTTTCCCACCAAACTTGGAAGCTCACCAAGTTCCATATGCGGCTGGCTAGCGCCTTCTCCCCCCCGTAATAGCGCCTCAAGAGCGCTTAAATCGCAGTTGGTTCGAGCAGTCCATGCCGTGCAAGACGCGAGGCCGAAAGATGGTCCATAACGAACGGGCGGAGATCGCGCAAAAGCCAATCATTTATGGGCATGACGAATCCCTCCTTGGGTCGGTCAGCTAACCCAACTGGCAGAAGATCCGCCACCGCATCTTTGAGGATGCTCTTCACGCGATCACCTTTGATTTTCATTGAACCAGGTAATGTCGCCGCATATTCCACGAGGCGATGGTCGAGGAAGGGTGGACGAACCTCAATCGAGTGAGCCATGGACAAACGATCGGAGAATGCTAAAACCTGATCCGGCAAGAGCGTTTCAAAATCCACGAAGAGACAGCGGTTGAGGGGATCCGCGCTGGCGCAAAATCCATAGAGCCCTCGGATATCAGCTTCTGTGCTGGCATCGCCAAGCGCGGCAAGCATGTCGCGCGTGTAAATCTCCCTTTTGGAAGCCTCATCAGCGAGATATTGCTCCATGCGTCTAGCTGCTTCATCGCCGCGCGCGAGAATAGATCTCAAGCGCGCAAGTTGATCGCCGAACGGAAAAAGAACGGACCCGGTCGGCTCGTCGAGAATTTCCGGCCGCGCCGCGGCAAGCGCGAGCGGTTGTGCGAGCCGGTGCGGAAGATAGCTGCCGAAGAGTTCATCGGCGCCATCGCCGGAAAGCGCGACCTTTACATGCTCGGCAATCAACTCTGATATGAAATAGGTCGATATGACGCCGGAGAAAGGCTCGTCGAAAGCAGCTAAAATCGCAGATAATTTGTCGGGCACGTCCCGGAAGCGGATGACCCTCTCATAATGCTCTGTCCCATATTTCTGCGCCACGCGCCGCGCGAATTCACGATCTGCGTCCTTTTGCGGGAAGCCTTCCTCATCATAGATCAGAGTGAATGTCTTAACGTTCCCGCCCCCCAGACGACTCATCAAGGCGACGATGCTCGAGGAGTCGACGCCGCCGGACAGATAGGCCCCGACAGGCACGTCTGATCGCATCTGTAATCGCACGCTGTCCTCTAGCAGCTCCCGAATTCGCTCGGAGGCTTCCGCCTCCGACACGGAGTTATCCTCCCGAAATGACAGCCGCCACCAACGTCGAACCTCGGTCGTTCCATTCTGCCAAGACAGCATTTCGCCGGCGCGGAGTTGTCGAATAGCCTGAAACACGCTTAGCGGCGCTGGAACGTTCTTCAAACTGAAATAATGATGGACCGCGATCGGATCGAGTATCCGCCCAATTCCTGGATGGGCGAGAAGCGCCTTCGGCTCCGAACCGAATACGAGTTCGCTACCGATCTGCGCGTAATAGAGCGGCTTAATGCCCACACGATCGCGGATCAAGAGCAGACGCGAACGCTTTACGTCCCAGAGAGCGATTGCGAACATGCCATTGAGCTTGTCAACGAATGCGTCGCCGTGCTGTTCATAGAGGTGAACAATGACTTCGGTATCGGAATGATCGGTGCGGAACCGGTGTCCCTGCTGCAGCAACTCCAGACGCAATTCCAAGAAATTGTAAATCTCGCCATTAAAAATGACCGCAACTGTCTTGTCTTCATTGAAGATCGGTTGGTGGCCCGTGTCGATGTCGATGATCGACAGTCGTCGCATCCCAAGGGCGACTCCGGTTCCCATCCACTTTCCAGCCTCGTCAGGGCCGCGATGGACGAGTGTATCGATCATTGCGTCGAGAAGTTCGACGCCCCCCCTTCCAACAAATCCGCAAATGCCACACATTGCGCACCCCTAGCCCTTAAATTTTGTCTTGCAGGCATTCGCCCCCGCCCAAGGCGAAATAGGAATTATCCCCGACGTTGAGTAGAAGATCCAAGGCCGACAGATATGGAATGAAGTCACCGTGCAATTGCGGATATACTGGATGCTCGTAGCTATGCCACTCAACGTGAACGCCATTGGCGGCGAAGAGATCAACGTCAAGATAGACGCGAGCAGCGTCGCCGGAGAGATAAGTATCAGCTCCGAAGTATTTGCAAAGCGCAATCAGACGTGTGTTGCGATCGCCCTGAACGTCTAATTCGGAAGCGCGATACATCGGCTGCGTCAACCGAAACCAGCGGCACATTAGACACGAAAGTGCGATATCGACGTCAACGAGCTTCTCCCATCTCCGTTGCAGCAACTCCGAAAGCTCCGGCAAATAAAGGCTGCAGTACGGGCTCTGCGCATAGAGCTGTTCGATCGTCTGAAGGTGCTTGCGCGCCCAAGGAACGCCTTCGGCGATCTCGACCTCATTGATGCGCTGACCCATGCGCCCTCTCGCCCGCACCGGCACAGTCAACCAAACCGGCCCCTTGCCGCTCTTCACGCGGTTGCGATTGCGCCAGCCGTGTTTGTCGAATTGCACATCGTCGTAAAATACGAAATGGTCGGCTCGCCGAACTTGATCGAAAAAGCCAAGCCAAGGTAGATAGCCGGGCTGCAACACGGCCAAGGTTGTCAACAGACGATCCTCGTCCTGCCGATGATCAATGATATTCTTGTTGGCCAGAGGCCGTAATGATCGGGATGCGGCGCATCCACAATTGCGCTTCCCACCAATCGCGGTTGCTGTTGAACCAGTCGATAGTCTGGCGCAGTCCTTGTTCCCAACCGACTTTGGGCTCCCACCCGAGCACGCGCTTGATCTTCGAAGAATCCGCCGTGTGCCGCATCACTTGACCGGGACGCTCGCCAGCTCTTTCGATCGACGACTCGTCGCCGCCCAATGCACGCAGCAAGTCGCGCGCGATCGCAAGAATGCAGCGATCCTCACCCGATCCTGCGTTGAACACTTCGCCGTCGACGAGCGCCGCATCCGCATGCATCAACGCGTCGATCGCCCGGCATGTGTCGTCGACATAGAGAAAATCTCGTGCAGCAGCTCCGCCGCCATGGACGGTAAGCTTCTCGTTAAGAAGCAGACTCGTGATGAAGCGCGGCACGACCTTCTCCAAATGCTGCCGCGGGCCGTAGTTATTGAACGGCCGTAGAATTACAGCGGGCAAGCCGTATGTCGCGCAATAGGAATAGACAAGCCGGTCGGCCCCGCATTTGGCGCTGGCGTAAGGACTCATCGGCTTGAGCGGATGCTCTTCGTTCATTAAGGCCGTTTCAGCCGACCCGTAAACTTCCGAGCTCGAGATATGGATGAATCGCTTTACGCGACCGCGCGCCTTGAGGATTGCATTGGCCACCGTCTGCGTGCCCAGAACGTCAGTCTGGAAGAAAAGGCGGTTATCGAAAATGGACCGCGTGACGTGAGTTTCGGCCGCGAAATGCACGACATAGTCCGACTCTCCGACAAGTGCAGTCACAAGATCCGCATTGGTGACGTCGCCGTACCAAAAGCGCATCTTCGTATAATCGAAGTCGCGCATTTCCGGCGGAAGATTTTCCATGCAGCCTGCATATGTCAATGCGTCGAGAACAACGATTTCGTAGTCTGGACGATGACTATGAAGATAATGAACGAAATTCGAACCGATGAAACCAGCGCCGCCCGTGATTAAAACCGTCGTCATACCAAAACCGCCTCCCCGTCATTCGGACACATATGAGTGTCATTTTTCGTATCGCATGAGTCGTTTCGGAACTACTTCTTCATCTTTTTTGCACGCGCTTGGCGGTTTATCAAGTTGGATCGCGCGGCGTCGGCAACGGGCGCGCTTGACGCCCATGCTGTTGAATTGTCCAAGACTTCCGGTAAGGTCCTCGATCAAGGCTTTGCGCGTAAGCCTTCGCTGGCGAGGCTTGCGAATCTGAGAACGAGAAATGCCTAAAAGATTGTCGTCAAAAGACTTTTCGGCCAGATCTCTCTTCGATCGCAACCCCGCGCGCATCGCGCTGTTTGCGCTGACCGGCCTCGGCAACGCGACGCTGACCGCCCTGAAGGAGTCGAATTTCGCGCCGGAATTCGTTGTGACGCGGGCCGAACAGGGTCCATTTCCCTATTACGACGAAGAGCCCTTTCCGGTCCTTGCGCGGCGCCTTGGCGTGCCCTGCCTCGTTGACGCCGAGGGTGAGGCGTTGTTGCGGCGCCAAACGGTGGACGTGCTTCTCATCGCCACGTATCATCGCATCCTGCCGCCATTGCTTTTGGAGCGCGCGCGGTGGCGCATCAATTTGCACCCATCGCTTCTTCCCCAATATCGTGGACCAAACCCCTTCTACTGGGTGATTCGCAAAGGCGAGGCGCGCGCCGGAGTCAGCGCGCATCTCATGACGTCCGCCATCGACGGCGGCGACATCGTCTGGGCGGAGAGCCTGAGCGCCGCAGCCCATGAGACGCAAGGAAGTCTGAGACGCAAACTAGCGATTATGGCGGCGCGCGGCGCGATCGTCGTAATGAGGGATCTTCATGAAGGCAAGCTGACGATGATTCCTCAAGACGAGTCCTTGGCGAGCAATTTCCCGCGCGTGACCGAGTTGGAAAGAACGTTGCAGCCGGAATTCGTCATGGTGGAGGCCGACCGTATTCTTAGGGCATGCACGCCCTTTCCTGGCGCGCTGGCGGGCGGGCTCGCCGTCGTCGCGCCGAGCGGAAACGCCGGAGAACGGGTCGTGCGCATTCCATGCGCCGACGGCGAGATCGCCGCGTCGATCGCGACGGGCCTCTCGTTGACTTGACGGGATTATCGCGCAACAAGGAGCGGGCTTTTGCTTTTGCAAGCCGCTTGTCAGCGCTGTATTTTCACATGGCTCTCGAGACGCTCCGCGCCAGCATTCATGAGGAACGGAATATGTCGGACGCCGACGCAGCTCTCGGCTTGCTCGATCGGTTGAGCGAGCTTTGGGAGAGAATCAGAACTTTCGGCGGATCGGACCGGCGCTCCGACACCGTCTTGGCCCCGCGAAACCGCCGCTTCAAGAAAAAGCTGCTAGCGATCGACAGCCAGTCCGCGCAAGAGACGTCCGCGATCGATTCCGAGGCCTTGACGCGAAACATCATCGCGCTCTTCGACGATCCCAGCTTCGCCCAGCTCGACTGCAACGACCGCGCTTGGATCTTCGCGCAAATCCAACATATTTACGCAAAGACCGGGCATAGCAGCGGGCTGCGCATCATTCCCTCGGCCGAGCGACAGCTCGCAATTCTCGCCGATGAAGCGCAGCCCATACATCTGACCGCGCTCTGCACGGCCTATGATCTCCTCTATTTCCTCTATTGGTGCTGGAACAACGACATCGACGCGCAGCGCGGTTTCGCCGACAATGTCGTGCGGCCCTTTGCGGCCGCCATCCGGCGCGACTATCCGACGTCGACGCGCCAGCGCGCGCCAGTTCGGGAAACGCCGGTTGTCGGACTTTTGGCGCAATTCCTGTCGCCGACGCCTGGCAATGCGCTCGCCACCGCGAACCAATTGGTGTTGAGGTCTGTCATCGCCTCGGGCTTCAAGCCCGTTCTCTTCGCCTGGGCTCAGCACGATCCGGAAACGCTCACGAAAATCGAGGCTCTGGGCGTTGAAATCCACGCCTTCACGCAGAACGCCACCACAAATTCGATCATCGATTGCGTCCGCGATACCGAAACCATCATCCGCAAGGTCGATCCGGACATTCTCATCACCGAGATGAACTCGGCCCTGCCAACCGTACTCTACGAGAGGCGCGTCGCCAAGATTCAAATCTTCTACCAATTGGGTCTGCCCTATTGGCCTCTCGCCAATCTCGACGCGATACTCAACTCCTGGGGGGTCGATCCGGGCAAGCTCGAGATGGTCGCGGAGCGTTGCTTCTCTCTCCCGACGCCATTCAATCTGCCGGAATACGCCAAAGAGATCGATCCGGCGCTGATCCGCTCGGAAAGGGACAAATTCCCGCCCGGCAGGCTGATCGGATCCTACGGGCGCATCAGCAAAGTCACGCCGGACTATATTCGTACGGCGGCGGCCATCGTCGACGGGATCGAGGGCGTCACGGTACTCCTTGGCGGCCCTGGCGACGCCGGTCCGGCGCGGCGCGCGGTCGAAGAGACGGGCCTCGCGGATCGCTTCATCGTCGTCGAGGGTTTCGTCGACGGACAGCTCTGGGGCTATCTTCTCGACTTCTTCCTCGACACCTATCCCCAGCCAAGCGGTTTGGCGGTGATGGAAATGACTGCGAAGGGCAAGCCCACCGTCTATATGGAGGATCCCGACGTGCCCAATTTTACGGCGTTCAAGGTCGGGGAACTGACGGCGCGCGATCCCGAGACCTACGTGCGCATTGCGCGCCGTCTACTCACCGACGACGATTTTTGCGAACAGATGCGCGCCGCGACGCGGTCGCTCTCCACCGATCGGCCGAATGAAGCCGATTATGCGGAGGCGATGGGACATGCGCTCACTGCCAGCATTAGTCGCTACGAACAAGAGCGAACGCGCCTTGGTTAGCAACGACATGCAGGCGCGGCCGATTGGACCCAGCCCGCGAAATGCACTATAGCTACGGCCCTGAACGCAAGATTTCGACGCGAGGAATTTTGACCCCACGTCCGCATATCCCATTCTATCGTCACGACCTCGGCGAAGCGGAATTGGCGAGCGTTGGAGAGGTTCTCGCGCAGCCTATTCTCACCACCGGCGCGTTTGTCGAGGCCTTCGAACGCCGCCTGGCCAGCAATCTCGGAGTGGAACGCGCCCTCGCAGTGACGAGTTGCACCGGTGCCTTGCACATGGCGCTTTTGGCCTTGGGCGTCGGTCCCGGCGACGAGGTCATCACGACGCCGATGACCTTCATCGCTACGGCGACAGCGATCATCGAAGCGGGAGCGACGCCCATATTCGTCGATGTCGAGCCCGACACCGGCAATCTCGACGCGAGCAAAGTGGAGGCGTCCATCACGCCGCGCACCAAGGCCATTCTGCCGGTGCATCTCTACGGCCTCATGGCCGACATGGCGGCGCTGAGGGCGATCGCCGATCGCCATGGCCTCGTGATCGTCGAGGACGCTGCGCATTGCGTCGAGGGCGAACGTGACGGAATAAGGCCCGGCGCCCTCAGTGAGGCCGCCTGCTTCAGCTTCTACGCCACGAAGAACTTAACTTGTGGGGAAGGCGGAGCCGTCGTCACCAACGACCCCATCCTCTATGAAAGAATGCGGCTGCTGCGTCTGCACGGCATGACCAAGACTGCCAACGATCGCGCCCGCGAGGGATACGTCCATTGGGACATGCCGGTCTTCGGCTGGAAATATAATATGAGTAACATCGAGGCGGCACTGCTTCTGCCGCAATTCGACCGGCTCCACGACAAGCTCGCCTCGCGCCAGCAGATCGCCGAGCTCTATTGCCGACGTCTCGCGGGGATTCCCGACATCATCACTCCAGCCCAGACGGCGGGATCGAGCTGCACCCATGCGCATCATGTCTTTCCGATCTGGGTCGGAGGTGGCCGGCGCGACGAACTCCTGAGCCATTTGCAGGCGCATGGGATCGAAGTGGTAGTGAATTATCGCGCCATTCACCTACTGACTTATTTTCGCCAGCGTTTCGGGTTCCGGGAAGGCGCTTTCCCGGTCGCCGAAAGAATCGGCGACGCCGCCATCTCGCTGCCTTTTTTTCCTGCCATACCGTTAAACTGGGTAAATAACGTCGTTGATTCTGTTGAAAAAGCGTTGTCAGAGTTGTTGAGTTCCTGACGCCCCGAAATGTATGTGTTTGCGAAGACCACAGAGTCCGCTGACAGCTGGAACGGAGGGAGTGCGGATGGTCGATTTCTCAAAAAGACCCAAGCACATTGAAAACGACATCCGTCGCAGCGAACTGCTGAACATAGAACGGGATCTGAAGGAACACGCATTTCCGCCGCAGCTCGTCGTGGAAAATACCTCAATCTGTAATCTGACCTGTATACATTGCAGCCACCGCGAATTGAAGCGGGTCAAGCGGCACATGCCGCGCGCGCTTTGGAACAAAATCGTCGAGGAAGTCGGGCGCGAGGGGCCGGACACTGAAATCTGGCCGACCTTCTATGGCGAGGCCCTGATCATGGGCCATAAGAACGAGCTTTGGGATCGACTGGACTACGCCGACAGCGTCGGCTGCCGCAATCTCGTGCTGAACTCCAACGGCACGCTGCTGGAGCGTTGGGACAATATCGATCGCGTTCTCGCTTCGCCGCTGAAGCGCTTCATCCTCTCGCTCGACGGACTCTCGAAGGAAACGTTCGAATTGATCCGCGAAAAGGCGAAATGGGACGTCGTCTATCCGGCGGTCGAGCGACTATGCGAAGAGCGCGAAAAGCGCAATCAGAAATATCCGATCGTCGTCGCTCAGTTTTCGGTCATGCCGCAGAATGCGCATGAGGTCGATGGATACCGCGCCTATTGGAGCGCCCGCGGCGCGGAAGTGAAAATCCGCCCGATGCTGGAGTGGACGGCGACGGGAACGGTCAGAACCGACACAATCGTCCATGAGACGCCGTTTCGTATCGCCTGTCCCTGGGGCAACAACACAATGGCCATCCATCAGGATGGAAGCGTTGTCGCCTGCGCGGTGGATTACGAGGGCCGCGGCAAGATCGGCAACGTAAAGGACATTTCGATCAAGGAGGCGTGGGCGCATCTCTACGAGGCTCTGCGCCGGCCCCATCGCGAACGCCGCTGGAACGACATTCCCGAAGTGTGCAAGGGATGCGGAGACTGGCAGGTCGCCGGCGCGCAATATGAAGAAGAGCAGGTCGAGGGGACGCGCCCCTTCTGGTATTATGAGCAAAACGACGCCGAGACGGCGGACGCTTCCTGAACTCCTTTTCATTCGAGGGCCGGTGAGATGCTGAAAGAAAAAGCGATCGAGCATACCCAGGAGGACTATGGACTGCGCGAGGGCGCGTATGAGTATCCGATGATGCTCGTTCTGTCCTTCGTCTACCCCTGCAACGCTCTGTGCCCTCACTGCCCCTACACCAATTCAAACATTAGAAAAGAATATCGCGACATGCCCTTCATGTCGCCGGAGATCTTCAAGAAGATCGCCGATGAGTCGGGGCCTCACCAAGCCTATTTGCGCATCTCGGGCGGCGGCGAGCCCATGCTGCATCCCGACGCGACTGAACTTCTGGTCTACGCGAAGGAAAAGGGCTGTAGAATCGGCTTGATCACAAATGGCTCGCTGTTCAATGAAGAGAATTCGCGCGCACTGCTGTCGGCGGGCGTGGACATGATCGAATTCTCCGTCGACACCTGCGAGCCGGAAAGCTATTCCGTTGTGCGGGCGGGGCTGGAGTGGGATACGCTCATCGAGAATTTCGAGCGGATGGTCGCATTGCGATCGGAAATGAAAAGCACGTCAAAGATTGTCTGTTCAGCCGTGCATCAACAGGGCATTGACATCGACGCCGTGGAGAAATTCTGGGTCGAAGGAAAAGGCGCCGACTATATGATCAAGCGTAAGTTCCTGACTTGGGGGATCAACACGACGCTCGATGATACACGCTCCGCGGATCCTTCCGCCTATCTTGAGTCCGAGAACGTGCCCTGTCCTTTCATTTTCGAACGTCTCAACATCGACAGCCGCGGCAATGTGATGGTGTGCGGATATGATATCTCGGCCAACACAAGCATGGGCAACGTCGCAACCGAATCCATTCGCGACATATGGCATGGTCCCGGTTTCGAGTTCTACCGCCAAAAGCATCTGGAGGGGAAAGGCGCGGACATCCCGCTTTGCAGCGGTTGCCCCGATTGGAAATACAGATCGTGGAAGCACAATTACTGGAAGGCAGTTTCCGAAGCAGAAATGAAATATCATCAGAAATTCGGATCGCTGAGTCTGCACGAAGATCACCAGTCTGCGGTTGAAAACTGAGAATATTGAATGGGACTAACAATCGGGAACCTTCTTTTCTATGGTCCATTTCCAGTAGAAAAGGTGACCATCCGCAAGAACCATCGTCCGGCCATTTTTGCGGTCGTGTCTCGTTCCGGCGAGCCTTGGAACCCAACGTTCCGGCTGTTGGATGTTGGATTCAGCGGTTCCGAGGGAATGGTTGCAGCTGAGCATCCTCGTCTGCATCAATGGCTGGAAGAGAATGATGGATCGCTGCAAATATACCTTTACGAGATGGATTCGAAGACTGGCGACTCCGTTGCCCGCGCGGCGCGCATTATCGACGAATTGATCGCACTCTACTCACCCCCGCGAGGCATAATTTCGATTGGAAGATAGGTCTTGGGCGCCGTCAGTACCAGTTCGCTGTCGCCCTGCGAGCGGCGCGAAGTATAGTGAGAGCGCGTTCGGCGAACAGTTTGGAAAAAGAAGATTAGCATTTCGGCGCCACGACCTGTGCATACGCGCATTCATTGTCCGACGAGGACCAGCCTGTCCGCAGCCCGCAAATCTCCACGCAACCGCCAGCCGATTGAGTCACCCGCAAATCGATGAGGCCGGAGGCAATTTCTAGTCGAGGCAGAAAGGCTTGCAACTGTGTACGGTCGGCGCCGACGTAGATTGTGACATCGAGCTTTCGATCGCCACAGTAGAGTTCGATCGGCAAAGAGTCTCCTTGAAATTCAACTTTCAATTCGAACTCCACCCACGACGCGCCGCGGCTTCCGACAATGGCCGGCAAAACGATCGACTGATGGGGGCGAAGGGGCTCGGAGGAATAAATTTCCCTGCCCTCGCGGCGACCCCATTCGACGTAATGCAGCAAGGGATTCAACCGCCAGCTCTGCACGTCCGGATTGGCGTCCAGATATCGCCGTCCCGAAAAATTCGGACCTGGGTCAAACGCGCCAGCCGCTCCGAAATGAAGATAGTGGTCGAGCGGATTCTCGCCGGCATCCCGCAATTCAGGCGCACTATCCAGATACCAGTTCGTATTGAACCAGGGATTGGGGTTGTATCCCTTGCGGAAGCCGTAACGATCGTAATGCCGAAAGGGCTCCAGGCCGCTCGCTGCGACCTCGGGATATTCCGCGAGATACCATTCGGCGTCGAACAACGGATTGGCTTTTGCCCAGGGCAACCATTTGTTGAGCGGCGACCGGCGACCGGCGAACAGACGTCTCACAGAACTTACGATACGCGTCGCAAATTGCGGCCAGTTCGTCGCGGACCGAGACACCGACAGGCTCGACACGCCGGAAAATTGCCAGCGAACAAAGAGGCAGCGGCCGAGGACGCGCGCTTCCGGAGAAATCGGGATATGCTGATAGATCATACACGCCCCGACGTCGCCCAAATCAATCGTGCAGAGTTCGGGCGCTTCGTCGTATTTCTTTGGCGCAAGCGTCCAGGCAATCGTCTCGTTACCGTCGTCCAAGCGCTGATGAATCTCGATGCCGTGCGTAGCGCATTCTGGCTCGGCTCTTCCAGCGGTCTCCGGCGACGTGACGATCTTTCCCGGAAACCGCCGGTCGAGAATAAGGATGGTTGACGATCCATCGGATGGCGGCGCTGAGAGGCCTGCCGCTTTCTGTGCAACCTCTGCGATGCGTGCTGTTTCGCGTACAATTCCTTCCGCATGAACAGGCATGATCCGTGCAAGTAGCCATCCATCGACTTTCAGGAGCGGTGCATGGCGGCGCGCGATCAGACAATCGGCAATCCACGTCACAAGGCTCGAACCCCGATCCTCCAAACGCGCCAACTCATCAAGGCCCGCGAGTGCTTCGCCCTCAATATAGCTCCTGATGAACCCATTCGCCGCACGGACGGCGGGGGTCCATTCGACGAGACGATCTGCCGGTTCGCTTGTTCTCCCAGAAGCCGCGACATTCGTCGCGCGATCACCGATCAGCGAATAGAAAAGCGCGTTCATCGCACCGATGGACGGCCCGCCCGCCCCCAATCTCTCCGCAAGCGAAGCCGAAGCGGCCGAAGCACGCATCCGAAGATCAGCGGACTCTAAGAGACGCTCAATCGCCTCGGCGAAAGCGCCTTCCTCGTCATGCGCCTCGAGCCCCGCGTCGCCGCCGGCAATCGCCGCAGCCAAGGATCTCGTCGTCACGATCGGCATTCCCTTCGCCAGCGCCCCTAGCAATTCGTAGGACGTACCATCGCAAGAAGAGTTCGGCACGACAACGACCTTCGCCGCGGCGTAAAGCGGGTCGCGATCGCCGACTGGCCCGACAAAGAACAGGTCGTCGAAGCGCGGCAATGCATTTTCATCCACGTCGCCAACAACGATCACCGATCTTTGACGCTTCGAAAGAAATGGCTCGTAAATCCGCTCCAAAAACCAGCGCAAATCTTCGATTGCAGACGACACGGTGAGTATATCCACCCAATCAAGCGCCTTCAGCCGCGTGTAGCGGCCTGATTGCGCGAAGACCGGCTTCATTTCGATTCCGAATTCCGGCCGGTAGGGATCTGCGCTCGCCAAGAGTTCGAAGCCATTCACCGGCCCCGCGAGATCATCCAACCTTGGGGCCTGAAATACGCATGGGAACGCGTGGTGGCTGTTGGAATGCGCAACTCCACGCTTGCGCGCCTCCTCAGCCTGTCTAGCGGTCGCGAAAAGCAGGACCGCTTCTGTCGCCTCCGCCGCGTCGCGACTGTCCGCTCCCGCTTCGCAAACCGCTGGCAATTCGCGTAAGCCCAGCGCATCGACAACGCGCCGATCAAACCCACAAGACTGATAGACGCACTCCGGACTGCAATCGGAAAGAACGGAAGCCAGCTCGTCACGTCGCTCACCGGCGGCTTGATCCGCGCTCATGATGAAGACGCGCTCCAGCGCAAAAGGCCGAAGTGCGTCGGCGAGACGGCTCCGCGTCGCGCATCCTTCAGTGTCGCCGCTCGTCAAGAGCAATGCGATCACGCGGTAGCCGGCCGCATCAAAGTACTGCAGCCGGTTGAGCGTTACGCCCGCGCGCCCCTTGGCGATGGCGGCACCGTCCAGGATCGTCAGCACGACCGGCGTCGTCCTGGGTTGCGTGTCGGGTGCGCAATTCCGAGCGAAATACATGGCCAAGGCGGCAGGATCGCCGGAAGCAATGGCTTCCGCCTGCCGCGCCTTGGCCCCCGCGCTGAGCGTGTCGAAGCGGTCGACCGCTTGCGCAAGCGCGGGGCCCAATTCGTGAGGGTTCGCGTAGCAGACCGCATTGCCGGCACCGACGCGGCTTCCCAACCAGGAGCCGTGCGTCGTTACGACGACCTTACCGGCCGCCATCGCCTCGACCAGCACGCTCGACGAGCGGTAATGATAGCTGACCGGCGAATAGGGAAGTATCACGATGTCGGTCTTAGCGATGAGCTCGCAATATTTGTCAGAGTCCACGACCTTCTTGACGAGGCGAACCTTGTCTTCGAGTCCCCGCTTGCGGAGATATGCCTCCAGCTTCTCCTGATATTCCAGGAGGCCCGGTTCGCTTCGCAGACTTCTTTCGCTGCATTGAAGAACGAGATGGAGTCGATCGGTCGCCACATAACGTTCTGTCAGGAAGGCGATCGCATCCAACAGATCGGTGTATCCCTTCTCGCTTCGCGCCGTGCCCAGATAGGACGCGACCAATGGACGAGACAGAGACTTTTCATTTTGTGCATCGGCAAGTGCAGAACGAAGCCGCGCCAAATCGACCGGGATCGGGCAGACGCCGACGGGCGTTCCGAACAATCTGGAAAACTCCGCCGCCAATTGCTCCGTGTCGCTGTGAAAGCGAAGCTTTTCGCGCATGACTTTCGAACGCGAGAGCGCATTTACATGTCGGATGACGCGGCTCATGCGACATTGGAAGACGCCTGGATCATAACGCAGAACGATATGGAACGTCGGCAAGTTCCTATCTGGCGGCAACATCACCAGATAGTCGAGCGCCTCGACAAGCTCGACAAAATGACAGGTGTGTACGAGGACGAGATCATGCGCCGCCAGCCCGAGCGGCGCGAGGGCGCGCTCCAATTCAAAGCCGAAATGGCCCTCGCCATACTGCAAAAGATTACGCGCCGCAGCCTCTCCTTCCGTATAGCTGAAATGCAACCCCATCGCGTACGGTGCGGAGCAGGACTTTATCGGGAAACGCTTATTCCACAGAACGGTGACGTCGTCTCCCGCTTCATGTGCGGCGAGCGCGAGCGCGTTGGTATAGGTCTGGAAGTGACCTTCCGCAGAGACGGCGTTCTGATCGACGATGACGAACTTGCGCTTCATCCAGTGATCGCTCCCTGCGTTCGCGGACATGGCCGCGCTCACTCAATACGCATCGCGCGACGCGGATCGCAGATTAGCCTTCTAGCATGGCGGAAACGCGTGCGCCGATTGCAAGCGACGAAGTCAGGCCGGGACTCTCGATGCCATAAAGCACGACCAATCCCGCAACGCCATGCGCATCGGGACCCTGCAAAAGAAAGTCCGCGTTATGCACTCCCGGACCACAAAGTTTCGGGCGCACGCCGGCATAGTCGGGCTGGAGCGATCCATCTGCGAGTTCTGGCCAGTAGCGCCGGATAGAGGCGTAGAAGCTCTGGGCGCGCTTCGGGTCGACGGCAAAATCGACCACGTCCGGATCGTTCGATGTGAGCCATTCGACGTCTGGGCCGAAACGCATGGCGCCGGCCAGATCAAGCGTCAGATGCACGCCGAGACCGCCTTGCACAGGCACGGGATAGATCAATCGGCTGAAATGCTGAACGCCCGGGTGAGAGAAATACGAACCTTTGGCCAAGAAGAGCGGCGGAGCATGCTCGCGCGCGACGCTGTCGATCGTCGCGGCCAAAGCCTGATTCCAGGGTCCCGCCGCCAAGACGAGCGTGCGCGACAAGACTATTAAACTGCCCTTGGCTGTCTTAACTTCGATTTCGAAACGCCCCGCTCCGATTTGACGCCCTCCAACGACGCGATGCTCGAGCAGAACTGCGCCGCCCGCCTCCTCAATTTCTCCAACCAGAGACAGCATAAACTCATGCACGTCGATGATGCCGGCCTCGCGCACATGCAAGGCGAGCGTGGCGTTCAGCGAGGGCTCCAACCGCATCGCCTCTGCGCCTTCTAGAACGTCTACGCCCTCGATACCGTTCGCTTCGGCGCGATGGAACAGCGCGAGGATTTGCGGGGTCTCCTCATCGCTCGTGGCGACGATAAGCTTGCCACATTTGCGATACGCGACCTTGTGTTTCTCGCAGTAGGCATAGAGCCATCTGCGGCCTTCGACGCAGAGACGGTGCTTGAGGCTGTTCTGCTCGTAATAGATGCCGCTATGGATGACCTCGCTGTTGCGCGACGAGATCCCGCAGCCGACGCACGACCCGGCCTCGAGCACGAAGGCCTCGCGCCCACCGCGCGCGAGCTCGGCGCCGATCGCGAGCCCGACGACCCCGGCGCCGACGATCAGATGCTCGACTTCGACCCTCTCCGCCATCGGCGCGCTCGCAACGTTCAGGATCGATTTTCGTATTCGAAACGGTAGAGCCGCGCGAAGCCTTCGACAAGGCCGTAGCGCGGCTGCCAGCCGGTGCGCTCGAGGAAGCGCGAGGAATCCAGAACCTTGTAGCTCGCGCCCTTGAACGAGCCCGGCGGCGAGACGATCTCGATCTTCCAGTCGAGCGCCTCGAGGATGGCCACTGCCGTTTCGCCGACCGTGACCGGCGTATTGGCGGCGCAATTGAGGATCTCGTTCTCGAAGGCGCCGTCCGCCGCGAGGATCGCCTCGATCTGATCCTCGACATAGAGCGCCTCGCGCACCGCGCCCGGATCGCCCCACACTGAGAACTCGGTCTTCCCGCTTCGCTTATCCTCGACTGCGCGATGGAGCATCGCGCCGAGAAAATGGCTGCGGTCGGCCTCGTGGTGGTCATGGGGACCATAGAGCGTCGCGAGAATGCAGTGCAGATGCCGCAGGCCATATTGTTCGGCGTACGACCCGGCGCCGATCGCCAGCACCTGCTTGGCGAGGCCATATCCTTTGACCGACGGGTGGAGCGGCCCGGTCTGATAATCCGCCTCGGTCAGCGGCGAATCCTTCTCCGGATAGGCGCAGGAGCTCCCGGTCGAGACGAGCTTCGCCTGTGGCTGAAACAGGCGCCAGGCTTCCAGGACGTTGAGGTGAATGCGGGCGTTGATGGCAAGGAGCTCTCCCTGCAAGCCGTATTGCGAGGCGCCCGTGCGCTGGCGCGTCGCGACGTGAAAGATGCGCGCGACCCGCGGCGCCGCGCGAAACAGGCGCTCGACATCGGACCAGTTGGATAGATCGCCATGGGCGCGGCCGATGCGCGCCACCCGCCGTCCGCGCGCAGTGAGATAGTCTTCGAGATTCCTGCCGAGGAATCCGTCGGCGCCGACGATAAGATCGTCAGCCTCGTTTGGCGAGCGCATCACTGTACCAGGCGATCGTTGGCGCGAGGCCTTCGGCAAGGCTCGCGAAAGAGCTCTTTCCCGTCGCCTCGACGACGGTCGCATTGGGGGAAACGCGGGCGGCGACGCCCTGAACCGCCTCGTCCTTCGCGACGATCGGGCGCCCGTCGCCGATGAGCGAGAGAATTGTCTGCGCGAGCTCGAGGAGCGTGTTGGTGCGGCCCGAGCACAGATTCATGGCCTTCGTCTCGCCGCGCCAGCCGAGCGACGCCTCGAAGACGTCGCACACGTCCTCGACAAAAACGAAGTCGCGACGGACGGCGGGAGAGCCCTTGATCACGAAGGAATCTCCCCGCGTTAGCGCGCGCATGACGAAAGCCGGCAGCACATGCGCATGCGCGGGATCAAGGCTGTCGTGCGGACCATAGGGGTTGGACAGACGGAACGAGATCGTCGACACCCCGAAGCGATCGCGATAGAGCCCGGCGAGAATCTCGCCCCAGCGCTTCGACCAGGCGTAGAACGCTTCATTAGGATTGGGCGGCGCGTTCAGATCGACCGCGCAACGATCGTCGAGGAGGTTGAGCCCGGCCGGATAGACCGCGACGCTCGACGCCCGGCGCACTTCCGAAAGGCCGCGCTCGAGGCAGAAGCGATAGACGGCGTCGGTGATCACGGCGTTCGCTGAGAGGATGTCGGATTGCGCCATCTGGAACCGGCTCGCGTCATAGCGCTGCGCCGCCAGATCGACGACGACCGTGTCGGAGGGAAGCGATCCGATCTCGCGAAGATGGTCCATCGCCACGCATTCGCTCGCGCCCGCCATCGGCCCGCCGCAGCGGCTCACCGCCACGATGCGCTGGATGTTGCGCGACAGGCGCTCGACCAGATTGCGCCCGACGAAGCCTGTCGCGCCGAAAACGACGACCGCCTCAACCATAGGCCTTCGCGCTTTTCAGATCGGCGGCCGTCAGCACGCGCAGCTCGGGCACCGGCACGATGAACGCGCCGCCGGCCTCGAGATAGGCCCGCTCCTTTTCGAGGATCTCGTCGATGAAGTTCCAGGCGAGCAGAAGATAAGCCTCGGGACGCTCCACCGTTGCCTCGTCGACGATAGGAATGCGCGCGCCCGGAATCATTAAGCCGAATTTGAGCGGGCTCCGCTCTACGGCGAGTTGCACCAGACTCGTGTCTAGGCCGAAGGAATTGAGGAGAGTTGCGCCCTTGGCGGGCGCCCCATAGGCATAGACGCGCTTGCCGGCGGCCGCGAATTCGCCCAGCAGCGCCAGTAGATCGCGCTGCAGCTTGCGCACGCTCTCGGCGTATTTCACATAGGTCGCGAACTCGCCATAGCCGCGCTCGCGCTCCTCGCGGCGAAGCGCCGAGACGCGCGAAGCGATCGGACGCGAGCCCTTATGGACGACATGC
Organism: uncultured Alphaproteobacteria bacterium; assembly: GCA_963706255.1. Classification (GTDB taxonomy): domain Bacteria; phylum Pseudomonadota; class Alphaproteobacteria; order Rhizobiales; family Beijerinckiaceae; genus Methylocystis. Next base: position 65,626 of record CAVPMJ010000019.1, read on the forward strand.
GCCTCCAGCGAACCGCCGTGAATGGGGACAAAACGCAGGTCGAAGACTTCAAGCCCATGCAGCGCGAGCAAAGCTTCGAGCGACTTCAGCGTATAATAGCACAAATGCTCGTGATAGATCTGATCGAATGCTGTGTTCGCGATCATGCCGCCGAGATAGATCGCTTGCACGCAGAAGACGCCGTCCGCCTTCAAGAGCTTCTTCACGCCCTCGACGACGCTGTGCAATTCCTCGAGATGGAAGAACACGCCGGCCGCAGTCACCAGACTGGCCTGGCCATATTTCTCGAGGACGATTTGGCCGGTCTCCTCGTTGAAGAACCGCACCAGTGTCTCGACGCCCGCCTCCTTCGCCAGAGCGGCGACATTGGCGGCCGGCTCGATGCCTACCATGCGTAATCCGAACGGCCGATACTGCTTAAGCCAAGTGCCATCGTTGGAGCCGATGTCGACCACGAGGTCCGAGGCCTTCAACCCGTAAGTTTCGACCAGGCGCCGCGACGTTTGCCGGAAATGTTCGACGAGCGTCTCGGTCGTGCCGGATACGTAAGGGTAGTCGGAGAACATATTCTCCTTGGGGATCGTATGGTCGATCTGAACCAAGGAGCAGGTGTGGCAAAAACCGGCGCGCAGCGGGAAGACTGGCTCGCGACGATCGGCGAGGGCCGGCGGAATCAGACGGTTGCAGTGCGGCTGGTCGCCAAGATCCAGAAACTCTTCTACAGTCCGCTCGCCGCACACGCGACACTGCATATCCAGCATTCTTTTCATTGCTTCTCCAAGGAGCAGCGCCTCGCGGCGCGCCGCCCGAGACTGAAGAGTTCTCGCGGCGCGCCCGGCAGCCCACTTGGACGGCACCCACCATCAATGCCGGGGACTAGTCAAGTGGCTGGGTACCTGCGCTCTGTCCAAATTTCAATTGCCCCCAAAAGGTTACGTGCCTAAATTGCATTCTGGCGCATAGAAAGGCAAGAATTGACTCCGAATTTCGGCTCAGGATGGAGACATGCAATAGTGGAAACAGCCCGATGAAGGCTGGGTACACGTTGGCGCCTGCCCAATTCTGGGCCTCGACGACGCCGCATCTGATCGAATTTTTTCTTTGCATGAGGACAAAATGAGCGAACGCGTTCTGATTACCGGCGGCGGCGGATATATCGGGGGCGTTCTCGTTCCCCTGTTATTGGACGCCGGCTACGAAGTGACGGTCGTCGACACATTCGCGCATGGGGTCAACACTCTCGCCTCGAGCTGTGCGAATCCAGCTTTCGACGCCTATCGCATAGATGCGCGCGACGAAGCCAAATTGCGTCCGCTCGCGCAAAATGCCGATTGGATCATTCCGCTTGCCGCTCTGGTCGGCGCCCCGCTCTGCGACCGCGATCCGCTCGGCGCAACGTCCATCAATCTCGACGCCGTGAAAATGTTGCTATCGCTGCTTTCTCCTGCGCAACGCGTGTTGTTTCCGGTTACCAACAGCGGCTATGGCGTCGGCGAATTGGGCAAGTTCTGCGACGAGAACAGCCCGCTACGGCCGATCTCGCTCTATGGCCGCACGAAGGTCGAAGCCGAAGCGGCGGTCATGGAGCGCGGCAATGCCATCGCCTTCCGGCTCGCGACCGTATTCGGCATGGCGCCGCGCATGCGTATCGATCTCCTCGTCAACGATTTCACCTATCGCGCCGTGCGCGATCGCGCGCTGGTGATCTTCGAAGGACATTTCAAGCGCAACTTCATCCACGTTCGCGACGTCGCCAACGGCTTTCTGTTCGGCATGCGAAACTTCGAGCGCATGAGGAACGACGTCTACAACATGGGCCTCAGCGACGCCAATCTATCCAAGATCGAACTCGCCGAAGCGATCAAGAAGCAGGTGCCGAACTTCACCTATATCGAGGCGCCGGTCGGCGACGATCCCGACAAGCGTGACTACATCGTGTCGAACGCCAAGCTCGAAGCCACGGGCTGGCGTCCGCAACACGGCCTCGACGCTGGCGTCGTAGAACTCGTCAAAGGCTATCGCACACTGCGCAACGAGATTTGGTCGAACGTGTGAAGCGTATGACGCCATTGCTTGAAGTTAGACCCGAAGAGATGAACCAGGCGGAGCCGATCAATCCCGTTGCCCCCGCCGAAGCGACTGTGGGCGAGGCCGCCGCAAGCGCGCGCGACTGGCTCTTCTCGGATGTCCTCCCGCTGTGGGCGACGGCCGGATACGACGCGGCCCATGGCGGCTTTTTCGAGCAGATTGAACTGGAAAGCGGCGCACCGATCGCCCTCCCCAAGCGATGCCGCGTGCAGGCTCGGCAGATTTACGCCTTCTCGGAAGCCGGGCGGCTTGGCTGGCGCGGGCCGTGGCGTGAACGTGCGCAAAGCGGCTTCGCCTTCACGTCTGCGTATTACCTGCGGCCGGACGGGCTGATGCGTTTTAAGACGCATTTGGACGGCGCGCCTTTCGACGACCGCGTCGACAACTATGATCAGGCTTTCACGATTTTCGCGTTGGCGCATGCGCATTCGATCGGCGCTGGCGCGCGATGCGGCGATATGGCGCTCGCCCTCCTCGAGGCTTTGCGGCGCGACAGAGCCCATCCCCTTGGCGGCTTCGAGGAGAAGCTCGCCGGGCGCGCCCCGATGCTTTCCAATCCCCATATGCATTTTTTTGAGGCGGCGCTGGCCTGGCTCGACGTCGCGCCGCAGCCGCGCTGGCGCGAACTGGCTGACGAAATGGCGCGACTGTGCCTACGCTATTTCATCGATCCCGCGAGTTGCACGCTGCGCGAATATTTCGAAAGCGATTGGACGCCGCGATCGGGCGACGACGGCCGAATCGTCGAACCTGGCCATCAGTTCGAATGGGCGTGGCTGCTGGCCCGTTGGCGCGCCCATGGCGGCGACGTCGACCTTTCGGTTATTCGTGGGCTTTACGACAACGCGGACCGGCGCGGCGTCGACAACGCGCAGCGCATTGCGCTCGCGGAAATCTGGATCGACGGAAAGGTCAAGGACGCGAGTTCGCGCCTTTGGCCGCAAACTGAGCGCATGAAGGCGGCGCTCATGCTCGCACGTCTCTATCCAAAGGAACGCGCGCGTTTCGAGCAAGCCGCGATCGACGCTTGGCGCGGCATGCAGCATTTCGTGTGCCCGGAAAATCGCGGCCTTTTCAGAGACAAGCGCAAGACTGACGGAAGTTTCGTTCCTGAGGGCGCTCTGGCGAGTTCGCTCTATCACATCGTCGCCGCAGTCTCGGAACTGATCCGCTACGCGCAGCGGGATCGGCGCCTATGACTAGCGACGAGCATCGCGCTCCTCCGGCGCCGCGCGTTCGCCAAGCTGTCATTCTGGTCGGCGGCAAGGGAGCGCGTCTCGGCGAACTGACGCGCGCTACGCCTAAGCCGCTGATGAAGATCGACGAGGACCGCGTTTTTCTCGACCTGCTGATCGAAAATGTCGTCCGGCAAGGATATGACCGCATCCTTCTCCTCGCGGGACATTTCGGCGACCAGATTAAGCAGCGCTTCGATGGACACAGCGTGCGCGGCGCAAATATCGCCGTCGCTCTGGAGCCTGAACCAAAGGGAACCGGCGGCGCGCTAAAATGGTCGCGCGAGCTGCTGGACCACAAATTTCTCCTGCTCAACGGCGACACCTATTTCGACATTTGCTATCGCACGCTCGAGGCGGCGCTCGACGACGCGCCCGACGCCCTCGTCGCTTTGGCCTTGCGCGAAGTAAACGACGCCGCCCGGTATGGCTCCGTCAAGGCGGACGGCGACGCGCATTCGCCGGTTTTACGAGAAGGTCGTCGCCGAACAACCCGCCGCCGGTCTCATCAATGGCGGCGTCTATCTCATGCGGCGGGAGGCGATCGACGCGCTTCCCGAAGGAGCCTCTTCGCTGGAAGACGATCTCTTTCCCAGACTCGCCGCCGAGGGATTAATAATCGGAACGCCACGCCGAGGTTACTTCATCGACATCGGCCTGCCGGACACGCTCTCGCAGGCGCGTCTTGAACTTCCTTCCGTGATCCTACGTCCGGCGCTCTTTCTCGACCGCGACGGCGTCGTCAATGTGGATCATGGTTATGTCCATAGCTGGAACCAGCTAGATTTTTCTGCCGGCCTCGCTGAGACGGTCAGGGCCTTCAACGAGGCGGGCTGGTTCGTCTTCGTCGTTACCAATCAGGCTGGCGTCGCGCATGGCTATTACGACGAGGCAACCGTCCATCGTCTCCATGATCAGATCAACGATTGGCTGGCCGGCAAAGGCGCTCATATAGACGCCTTCTATTATTGTCCCTACCATCCCAAGGCCGCGCTCGACTCCTATCGCGTGGATCATCCGGATCGCAAGCCACACGGCGGCATGTTGCTGCGCGCCTTCTCAGAATGGCCCGTCGTCAGGGAACGGTCCCTTCTCATCGGCGACCGCGACACGGATCTGGCGGCGGCGCGCGAAGCGGGAGTGATCGGATATTTGTTCGAGGGAGGCGATCTTGCCACCTTCGTCGCTGCGCAAGGACTTTCGCCAAGCGACATCGATCCGCCGCCTCGCGAAGAAATGAATAGCGACAATTCATGCTGTGGATGACGAGAACGCCCCTGCGCGTCAGCCTATTCGGCGGCGGAACGGATTACCCGGAATATTTCCACCGCCGTCCGGGCGCCGTGATTGGCTTCGCTATCAATCAATATATTCACATCGCTGCCCTGCGGCTTAATCCGTTTCTCAGCTACAATTATCGCGTCGCCTATTCAAAGCTCGAGAATTGCGCATGCATCGACGAGATACAGCATCCTGTGGTGCGCGAGGTGCTGCGCTATCTGGAAGTGAAGGAGCCGCTCGACATCAGCGTCATGTCCGATCTTCCGGCCTCCGGAAGTGGCCTTGGCTCCTCTTCCGCCTTCACGGTCGGCTTGCTCAGGCTCGCCTATTCGATCCTCAATCGGCCCGTGACGAAGATCGATCTCGCCCGCTCGGCCATCCATGTCGAACGGCATCTGCTGAAAGAGAATGTCGGCGTACAGGATCAGCTGCACACTTCCTTCGGCGGCGTCAATAAATTCGACTTCGACGGAGACCGCATTCGCGTCACGCCTCTACAACTGTCGAGCCAGACCTTTTCCACACTCAGGCAGAGCATGGCGCTCGTGCACACGGGCATCGGGCGGCGCGCGACGAACGCCGCTGCGGCGCAGGTCATGGAGATCAGCCGACAGACGCTCGACTCCGATCTCGAGGATCTTCTTCAGCTCGTCGCCGAATGCGTCGGCATATTGGAGTCGCAGCGCGCCGATTTCCTAAACGATATCGGCCGCATGCTCAACGAGTTCTTGGCGCATCAAGCGCCGCTTCTCGACGTCGATCACCAATGAGTCAATCGACAGCATTTTCGAGGCGATTATCGCGTCCGGCGCATACGGCGCAAAGCTTTGCGGCGCGGGCGGGGGCGGCTTCTTCATCGCCCTCATATCTCCGGAGCGCCGCAAAGATCTCGAAGCGGCGGTCGCGCCGCTTTCAGTCATACCAATCGACATAGACGTCGACGGCACAAGTCTCATTTATCCCGCATAGTCGCCGTCCTATTGAGTTGTCGCCGGCGAGAGCGTCCGTTTGGCGAGCGTCAGTCGAGCGTCGATTGATAGGCGTCCGCCCGCAGCATCGTCATCAGCGCCACGGCCGACCCGCGCCATGTGGCGTTATCAATCTTTCGGACAATCCTTTCTGTGGAAAGCGCCTCATTCACCGAGCGGAGACACCCCGCGAGGAGCAAGCTGAAACAAATCACTTCGTCGCCACCGACTTCGTGAACCACGTCGATGTCGCTTGCAAAGACAGACGCGCCGAACTGTGCGGCTTCGAGCGGCAAGCTGAAGCCTCGGCAAGGGGGCGTTGTGGAACAGCAAGTTCAACGCTCATACGCCGACGATGGACGCGCGGGGGCGCATTTATTTCGCGGCGCAGACGCGCGCGCCGAAAAGCACGCCCGACTATTGCACGAAAAATTCGCCGATCCGTTCGGCGCAGCTTTATCCGCTGCCAGCTAAACCAGACGGCTTCGTCGGCAACGCCCGTCAGGTCTCGGTCTATGACACCAAGACCAAGAAATGGTCCTTCATCGACACCTGTTTCGGCTCGCATCATCTGAACTTCGCCGAGGACGCGAACAATACGCTCTTCCTCAATAATGTCAGCCAGGGCGAACTCGCGATCTTGGGCTGGGTGAACACCAAGAAATATTGGGAGACCGGCGACGCCGCGCAAGCGCAGGGCTGGACGGCGCTCATCGTCGACGCCAATGGCGACGGCAAACGCTCAGAAGATTATAACGAACTCGGCAAGCCTGCCGATCCGACGAAAGACACGCGCGTGCCGTACGGATTATACAGCGTGTCCGTGAGCCCTCTCGACGGTTCGATATGGGGCTCCAATCTCACGCATCCTGGCTACGCCGTACGCATCTCCCTTGGCGCGAATCCGCCCGAGACGGCGCTGACGGAAATTTACAAAGTGCCTTTGCCCGGCTACGGCATTCGCGGCGCCGACGTCGATCGCAACGGCGTGTTTTGGGCGGCGCTCGGCAGCGGCCATCTTGCGAGCTTCGATCGGCGCAAGTGCAAGGGTCCGCTCAATGGCGCCGGCGCCGAGAAGGGCGAGAAATGTCCGGAGGGCTGGTTCTTCTATCCCTTGCCAGGGCCGGGTTTCGCCGGCGCGGCGGGCGCCGCGGAGACGCCCTATTACGCTTGGGTCGATCAGCACGACATTCTCGGTCTCGGGCCCAACACGCCCTTCGTCACCGGCAATCAGTCGGATTCGCTGCACGCGCTCGTACAAGGACAGATCGTCGAATTGCGCGTTCCCTATCCGATGGGCTTTTATGCGAAGGGCATCGACGGACGCGTGGACGATCCCGCCACCGGCTGGAAAGGACGCGGCCTGTGGGCGACCTCAGGCAATCGCACGCCTTATCACATCGAGGCGATCGACGCGCCCGCGCCCGGCGCGCCGGGAAAGTCGATCGAAACCTATTCGAGTCCGCTGGTGGTGAATTTTCAATTGCGACCTTCCCCACTCGCGCATTGAGGCCGAAAGATCATGAACCTGCTGACTTTCCTTCACCGCTGGATCGGCGTCGTTCTGGCGCTCTTCATGTTGTTCTGGTTTGCGTCGGGTTCGATCATCGCCTTTGTGGGTTCGCCATCGATAGGCCGGGCCGATCAGCTTGCCCATGGCGCAAGCCTCGCGCCGGAAGAAGGTTGGCTGTCGCTCGGCGAAGCGCTGCGTCTCAGGGCGTCGGCGCGCGCGAAAGCGGCGATGCCGATGCAAGGCCGCGAAAATGATCATGCGAAGGCCCCGCCTGACGCGATCATCGTGGACGCGCGCCTCGCGCGCCTCGACGGCGCGTCTTTCTGGCTGACCGAAGACGATCGCGGACGGCGCTTTGCAATTTCCGCCCGTGACGGCAAGGTTGAGGAATTCTCCGTCGCGCGCGCGGAACGCATCGCCCGCGACTGGATTCGTCAGGACGGGGCGAACGAAGCAACCGTCTCCCTGAAATATATCGACACGAGCGACGCGCCCGTGGGCGTGCGCAACGCCCAGGCGCTCAAGCCGTTTTACCGTTTCGCTTTGGCTGATGGTTCAGGGACGAATGTGATTGTCTCGGCGCGCAGCGGAGAAGTCGCGCAGGTCACGACGCAAGCGCAGCGCGCCTTTTCTTACGTCGGCGCTTGGCTGCATCTCTTCCGCTGGCTCGACTTGTTCGGGGCCGGCGAATATCGCCGCGCCGCGCTGTCATGGGCCGGCTTCTTCGCCGCCGCTGGAGCCTTCACGGGCGTCATTCTCGGTTGGATTCGCTGGCGCCCGGGTTGGTTTGGAAGGCCGGCCTACGCTCGCGGACGCACGCAACCTTATCGCGAATTGCCAAGGCTTGCGAAGACGCAGATGGTACGGTCATGGACTAAACGCAGACAACCGTCGATTGCGCGAAATTCGCAAGGGTCTCGGCGCGACGATGCTGAAAACTTCGATAAAACCGTATAATTCAACTTGAGCTTATTTCTTATTGCGCTTTCTGTCCTCAATGACTGCATATATGATTCCGCTGATTACGATCGCAATCCACGTCAGAATAATTAGAAGCCAAGTCTGTTCGATCAACATCCGACGCTCCAATGAGCGCTTCTTCTTCTCTCAGCCCACTTCACCAACGCCGTCTCGGTTGCGCCTTCCGAGAGCGTTGCAGCAGTCGACCGCGCGTAATCGAAACCTCTGAGCGTTTCGAAAACACGGCCGCCGCTTGCCAAAGGGACGGTGTCCGGGTAAGCATAATATGCTAAATTATCATATCCTGCGAACGAGAGTGTGTGATGCGTCGCTCATGGTTGGCCACCGTTCTGTTCGCCGTAGCGCTGGCCATTCAGGCTCTCGCGCCAGCCGTTGCAAACGTCGTCATGGCGGCGGCCCCTGTCGGCGAGAATAATCAGACAACAATTTGTTTTGAGGCGTAAAACAAGATCGACGGCAATTGGCGGCCGGGCCAAGGGGACCATCGGCGCAACACATGCCCGATCTGCCACGTTTCTTGTTCCGGCGTCTCGTCTTTGGAAGCGGGACAAAATGTTCTCGGCAAGGCGCCCGTACGGCAGGCGATCGCGCTTAACCCGACGGTGGCGGACCGCGCCTTGCCGGCTCCTCGCAACGAATTTTCTCATCAGACCCGCGCGCCGCCCAGTTTCTCCTGACCATTCCAAATGTCGGTCTCAACGAATGGGGCCACACATCTTGGTCGATGGATGAAGGCTTCAACAGCCCGCTGCACTGGGGATTCGTCTTCGTTGGATGGATGTCTCTCGCCATTTTCGGCGTCGTGCTGCAAATCCTTGGCCGTCTGCGCGAACTTTTCGGCGACGACGATCTTTTGCGCGTCGCTGAATTTAGCGCGCTCCAGGTCGGCGTTGCTCCCTCCTATAGAGTCGGCCGAATTTGCGTAACGCAGCCTACGCCACGAACTTCACGCGGAAGGCCCCCGTGGGGAACCCCAGCAACTTCCCCGCTCGACGCGTTCGAGCGGGGCTTTTCTTTGCGTATCACATACGACAACATAAAAGTTGGAGCGGCGGTTATAGGCGCTGCATCTCTGTCCACTCCAACCACTGGCGCCGGTTTGTAGCTCGTTATTCGCGCCACTCGGTTCGAGCTCAAGATAATGCTTATGAATCAGGATATTAAGTTCTCAGTCGCGCCAATGATGGATTGGACGGATCGGCACTGCCGATTTTTCCATCGCCTTCTGTCGCGCCGCGCGCGCCTCTACACCGAAATGCTGACGACCGGCGCCGTCATCCATGGCGATCGCGCGCGACTGATGGCGTTTGACGCATTCGAGCAGCCCGTCGCCTTTCAGCTCGGCGGCTCGGAGCCCGCCGCGCTGGCGAAGGCCGCGCGCATCGTCGAACAATTCGGCTATCGGGAAGTCAATCTCAACGTCGGCTGTCCGTCGGATCGCGTTCAGAACGGCGCTTTCGGCGCCTGTCTCATGCGCGAGCCCGCGCTCGTTGCGGACTGCATCAAGGCGATGAAGGACGCCGTCGCGATCCCGGTCACGGTGAAATGCCGCATCGGCGTCGACGACCAGGATCCGCAAGAAGCGCTGTTCGCGCTCGCCGAGATGAGCGTCGCGAGCGGCGTCGACGCGCTTTTCGTCCATGCGCGAAAAGCCTGGCTGCAAGGACTGTCGCCGAAGGAAAATCGCGATGTCCCGCCCCTGGATTATGCGCTGGTGCATCGCCTCAAGCGCGCGCTGCCCGGAACGCCGATCGCGCTCAACGGCGGCCTGACGACGATCGCGCAGATGCGCGAGCAATTGGAATTTGTCGATGGCGTCATGATCGGCCGCGCCGCCTATCATGATCCGGCGTTGCTGCTTGACGTCGACCCGGAAATTTTCGGCGCGCCGGCGCCGCTCGCCGACGGCTTCGCCGCAATCGACGCCTTCATTCCTTATGTCGAGCGGCAATTGGCGAAGGGCGAGCCGCTCGCCGCGATGACGCGCCACCTTCTCGGCCTATTCGCAGGCATGCCTGGCGCGCGATCCTTTCGCCGCCGTCTGGCGCTGGATGCGGTCCGGCCCGGCGCCGGCGTCGAGGTTCTGCGCGTCGCCGTCGCCGAGGTGCAAGCAGCAACGGCGCGCCAAGCCGAATCGGCGTTGGCGCTGTAGCGGATCACGCGGCGGAGAGCGAAAGCAGGATCGCTATTTCGGCGACTTGTTGCGCCGCGCCCAGCACGTCGCCGGTGTAGCCGCCGATCTGCTTCTCGGCGAGTTCTTGCAATGAGGGCTGCGCCCGCAAAGGCTGCGACAATGGCGACGATAAGTTGAGCGGCGCCGGCGCCGGCCGCCCAGGGCGCGAGCGCGAAACTCGCGGCCAATGCGAATGCGCGCGTCAACGCTTGGCGTGAGGGCGGCGCCGTCGCCGCGCCCGCGCCGTCCGCGCGCGCCGGCGCGAGCGTCAGCATCGGCGTCAAGCCGGCGACGCGCGACAGCGCGCCCGCGAAGACGAGCGCGAAGGCCGTCAATAAAAGGCTGCGCTCGACGAGCGCGGCGATGGCGGCCGCGCGCAGAAGCACCGAAAGGCATAGCGCCAGCGCGCCATAAGCGCCTGTTCGGCTGTCGCGCATGATCGCGAGTTTCGCTTCCCGCGTCGCGCCGCCGCCAAATCCATCCGCGACGTCGGCGAGCCCGTCTTCATGCAGCGCCCCGGTCGCCAAGGCGAGCGTCGCGACGGCGATGAGAGCGGAGATCAGCGGCGAGAGATGGCAGAGCCGCGCGACGACGAAACTCGTCGCGCCGACCGCGCCGATCAACGCGCCCGCGATCGGCAGCGCCGGCGCAAGCCGCGCGAGATCTGGCGGCGCGTCGCTGCTCGCCCTCGCCGCCAATGGCAGCCGCGAGTAAAACCGCAGGCAGGTCGAAACATCGTCGATGAGCGCGCGCCACATGCGCTGTTCTTGAGGCGCCCCGCCCGCTTTGTCGAGACCCCGCGCGCTCAGCCGCTGATCTGCATCACCTGGATGGCGGCAGGCGACAGCACGACGACCATCAGAACCGGCAGGAAGAAGACGATCATCGGCACCGTCAGCTTCGGCGGCAGCGCGGCCGCTTTCTTCTCGGCCTCCATCATGCGCATGTCGCGGCTTTCCTGCGCCGTGACGCGCAGCGCCTGGCCCAGGGGCGTGCCGTATTTTTCGGCCTGAATGAGCACGGTCGAGATCTGCTTGACGGAATCGAGTCCCGTGCGCTGGGCAAGATTAAGGTAGGCCGAGCGGCGATCGGGAAGATAAGAGAGCTCCGCCGTCGCCAATGCGAATTCTTCCGCAAGCGGAATCGATTGGACGCCGATCTCCTGCCCTACTTTGCGAAAGGCGTGCTCGATCGACATGCCGGATTCGACGCAGATCAGCATCAGATCGAGCGCGTCCGGAAAGGCGCGGCGCATCGACATCTGCCTTTTCGTGATCGTGTTGCTGATGAAGAGCTCCGGCGCCTTGATGCCGAGATAAATCGCGCCGATAAGGATCGTCACCTTGAGCAGGAAGCTCATTTCCGGGTCGCCGAGGAAATAGACGTAAAACAGCGCACAGAATAGAAAGACGATCGGCGAGACGAGCCTGAAAAACAGAAAGGCGATTTCCGCTTGCGGCCCACGAAAGCCGGCGGACGCCAGTTTGATCTTCGCGTCGTCGGTATGCAGCCATTTCGACAGCGAAAATCGTTCGACGACATGCTTCATATATTGTTTGGGCTCCTGGCGCAGTCCTTTGCCCTGCGTCTTCGCGAGAGCCCGCTCGCGCGCGCGAATGCGCTCGCGCTCGCTCGCGACGCTTTTCATGCGGCGAGCAAGACTGTCCGTATTCAGCAAGGGCATGGCGATCGTCAGGATCGTCGCGATGACCGCGATCGCGGTCAGAATGCTGACGACCAATCTTCCGTCCGTTGCTTTTGCGAGGATGTCTTCCATCTCGTCCCACCTTGACGCCGCGTTTCAAAGCGGCCGGCTCATATGCCTCAGCGCGCTACATGTCGAAGTTGATCATCTTGCGCATGATGAAAATGCCGATCGCCATCCAGACCAGACCGCAGGCGATGATGATCTTGCCGATATTGGTCGTGAACAGAATCATCATGTAGGAAGGCGTCGTGAGGTAAACGGCGCCGCCAACGAGAAAGGGCAAGCTGCCGATGATGCCGGCCGACGCCTTCGCCTCGGACGACATCGCCTTCACCTTCCCCTTCATCTTCTTGCGATCGCGCAGCACGCGCGAGAGATTGCCGAGCGCCTCGGAGAGATTGCCGCCGGACTTCTGCTGAATGTTGATGACGATCGAGAAGAAGGACGCCTCGGGCACCGGCACGCGCTCGGCGAAGCGCTCGACCGCTTCGCCCACCGAGAGGCCGATCGACTGCGCCTCGATGATGCGCCGAAATTCGCCGCGGACAGGCTCCTGTCCTTCGCTGGCGATGACGCGAAAGCAGTCGGCGACCGGCAGACCGGCCTTCACGCCGCGGATGATCACGTCGATCGAGCCGGGAAACTCCTCGATGAATTTCGCGATTCTGCGTTTTCTCAGAAAGGACAGCATCCAGTTCGGCAAACCGAAGGCGCCGACGGCGACGCCGCCCAGCACCACCAAGAGATCGCCGTTCACGACATAGAGGAAGAAACCGACCAGAAGACCGAAAATCGCCGAGCCGATCAGAAAGGCTTCGCGCGACCATGACAGGCCCGCTTGCACGATCCGCTGCTCGAGCGTCAGTCTCTTCTTTTTGTTTTTCTCCTCGACCTCCTTGAGGCTTTCGGCGATCGCCTTGCGCCGCTTGACGGGATCGGCGCCCCGCGCCGCATTGGCGCGCTCATTGGCGCCGCCTGGCGCAATTAAGGCGGCGGCGCGTTTTTGAGCTTTGATCTCGCCCGAAAGATAGGGATAGATGAAGGCGTACATCAGGCCGCCGACCGCGACCACGGTCAGAAGAGCAATGATAATTTGCCGTTCCATGGCCGAGCCCCTCGCGGTCTTATTCTTCTTCTCTGACTTCGGAGGCGTCGAGCGCGGCCGCGAGGCGCTCGTCTTCGCCGAAATATCTCGCGCGCTCCCAAAATCTCGGGCGTCCGATGCCGGTCGAGCGATGCCGACCGATGATTTTCCCGTTCGAAGTCCTCGCCGAGGATTTCGTAGATGAACAGATCCTGCATCGTCACCACGTCGCCTTCGAGGCCCATCACCTCGGTGATATGCGTGATGCGGCGGGAGCCGTCGCGAAGGCGCGCAGCCTGAATGATGACGTCGATCGAGGACACGATCATGTCGCGGATCGTGCGCGCGGGCAGCGAGAATCCGCCCATGGTGATCATCGATTCAAGACGGCCCAGCGCTTCGCGCGGCGAGTTCGCATGCAACGTTCCCATTGAGCCGTCGTGGCCCGTGTTCATCGCCTGCAGCAGATCGAAGGCCTCCGGTCCGCGCACTTCGCCGACGATGATCCGTTCCGGGCGCATACGCAGACAGTTCTTGACGAGATCGCGCATGGTCACGGCGCCGTGACCCTCAAGATTGGGCGGGCGCGTCTCGAGACGCACGACATGCGGCTGTTGGAGTTGCAGCTCGGCGGCGTCCTCGCAGGTGATGACGCGCTCGTCGCCGTCGATATAATTCGTCATGCAGTTGAGAAGCGTGGTTTTTCCAGAGCCCGTGCCGCCCGAGATCAGCACGTTGCAGCGCACGCGGCCGATGATCTTCAGGACTTCGCCGCCTGCCGGCGAGATGGAGCCGAAACGGATCAATTGATCGAGGGTCAGCTTGTCTTTCTTGAACTTTCGAATCGTCAAGGCCGGTCCGTCGATGGCGAGCGGCGGCGCGATGACGTTGACGCGGGAGCCGTCGAGCAGGCGCGCGTCGCAGATCGGCGAGGATTCGTCGACGCGACGGCCGACCTGCGACACGATCCGCTGACAGATGTTCATCAGCTGCGAATTGTCGCGAAAGCGAATATTGGTGAGCTGAATCTTGCCGCCGACTTCGATATAGGTCTTGACCGCGCCATTGACCATGATGTCGGCGATGTCGTCGCGCGCCAGCAGGGGTTCGAGCGGCCCATAGCCGAGAACGTCGTTGCATATGTCGTCGAGCAGTTCCTCTTGCTCGGCGATCGACATCACGACATTCTTGATCGCGATGATCTCGTTGACGATATCGCGGATTTCCTCGCGCGCGTTCTCCGGATCAAGCTTGGAGAGCTGCGCCAGATCGATCGCCTCGATCAGCGCGCCGAAGATGACGCTCTTCGTGATGTAATATTCTTCCGATTTCTTTTGCTCGGGCGCGGCCGGCGGCGCCGCCCTGACGGGCTCGGAAGCCGACGGCGGCGACAGACTTGGCAATTGCGGCTTGACAACGGCAGGCTCGGACTGGGCGCCCGCGCGCGGGCGCGCGGCAGCCTCGCCGACATTCGTACGCTTTCCGAACATTGCCGATAATCCTTACATCATGCCAATTCGGGTCACGCGCTCAACTCGCCTTCTTGCGAGAAAAGCGCTCCAGCAACGGCTTGAGAAGCGTCTTCTTGGCGCGGCGAACCGCCCCACGTCCCATCACCGAACGCGCTACGTCGTCGAGCGTTTCGACGATCTTGGAGCCGGCTTCGACTTCCGCCAGCATCTGGCCGTTATTCGCTGCCGTGCCGAAGAGCTTCGGCTCGAAGGGAATGATGGCGACGGGCTGCATCTCTATCGCCTTGGCGAATTCCACGACGGATATTTCCGGGCGCCGCGGAACGCCGACATTGTTGAGGATGACGCGCGGCGGACGGTCATTGACGCGCGCGGCGCGCAAAGCGTCGATCAACGTCTTGGCGTTGCGCAGATTGGCGAGATCGGGAGAAGCGACGATGACGACCTCATCGGCGGCGACCAGCACGCGACGCGTCCAGGCGCTCCACTGATGCGGCACGTCGAGCACGGCGCAGGGAGTCGTCGAGCGCAAAATGTCGAGCGTGGCGTCGAAGGCCTGCTCGGGGAGATCGTAGAGCCGGTCGATGGTCGCCGGCGCCGCGAGAATGCTGAGCGTATCGCTGCATTTCGACAGCAGACGGTCGACGAAATTCGTATCGAGGCGATCGGGCGAAAAGACCGCATCTGCGACGCCCTGGGGCGGATCCTGATTGAAATCGAGGCCCGTCGTTCCGAAGGGAAGATCGAGGTCGACGATCACCGTCTGACAATGCAGCATACGCGAGATCGACCAAGCGAGATTATGCGCGATGCTCGAGGCGCCGACGCCGCCCTTGGCGCCGACGACGGCGATCAGGCGGCCCAAAGCGTCCGCGCTGGCGGCGTTGTAGAGATGCGACACATGGCTGATGAAGCTCAGAATATTGAGCGGCGCCACGACATAGTCGCTGACGCCGCGCGAGGTCAGCTCGCGATAGAGAGCGATGTCGTTCTCATGGCCGACGACCATCACCTTGGTGCCGGCGTCGCAGAATTCGGCCAGGTTCTCCAGTTGCTCGATCAGAGTCGCGCGGTCGGAGAATGTCTCAAGCACGATCAGATTTGGCGTCGGCGAGGAGCGGAACGCCTCGATCGCGGCAAGGACGCCGCCCATATGAACCTTCACATGGGCTTTGCTCATGCGGCGGTCTTCCGCCGCGCTTTCGACGACCTGTGCGACGTCTGGCAATTCGCAGAAGGCCTGTATCGAGACGCGCGGGATCGGCGCAATCTGCGTCGCGTGCTCGTTCGACATCGGCTGACGATCAGGAAATGCATCCACCATTACTGTATGCCTCCCACCGAACTGATCGACGTCGGCTTAAGCCGCCACAAAGTCGTCGGGTCTTCGCCGCGACGAAGCCTGTTGATGCCGCGCAGGCGCATCTCGATGTCGCTCGGCGTTTCGCCGCGCGGCTCCACAAGATCGCGCGGATCGGCGATCTGCGCGGAAAGCGTCGCCTGAGTCGCACAGCCGAAATTCCAATAGGTCTGGTTTTCCCAGCCCTCGAGCGAGGTTCCCGAGGCGAGATCGCTCGGCCATTCGCCGCAGCGCCCCGAGACCTTCGCCTTCAGCGATTGGAAGGACAGGCGGATCGGCGCCGCGAGACGCGGGTCGGTCACCGGATAGGTGCCCACGAGGATGTGTCCTCTAAGCCCGGCATTCGCCAGCGCACGGCGAACGAGAGCGGCCGATCCCCTGGACGCGGGCGCGCCGACCGGGGTTAGAAGCGTGATCTGTCCGTATCCCAATTCGCGATAGCGCGCGACGAACTCGCGTAGGCGCCCGACATTCACATCGTCAAGGCGCCCGTTCTCGACGGCCGGGAATATATCCATGACAAAGGGCGCCTCGGCGAGAACGACCGGATGCCGGTCGCGATAGTCATGCGGGGTCACGGGCGGCGGCAGCGCGCGGTTGACGCCGCAGCCGGCGAGCGGCGCTGCGAAAATGAGCGCCAGGGCGGTCGCCGCCCGGCGCATTGAACGCGACCCGGCGGTTCGCGCAAAGCCGCCGCCAAACGTCCGTGCAACAACTATATCGATCGACATCTGAGCCATCCCTCGCGGCCATTTGCGCCTAGTCGTGAATGAAGCCGATACGGCCCTTGAAGTTCTGCATGAGCTGCGGATTGTTGCGCGTCGAATAGATGCGATTGACGCGGCCGAGCAGCCAAGCCTGCGGATCGCTCGCATCGGCGAAGCCGTCGTCGGGACGGGTGATTTCCTGCGCCGTCACCGGCCTCACGATGTAAGGCGTGACGATGATGAGCATCTCCGTCTCATTGCGCAGATAGTCGCGCGAGCGGAACAGCGTGCCGAGAATCGGCAAATTGAGGAGGCCCGGCAGGCCGGTGATCGCGGCCGACGACTTCTGGGTCAGAAGCCCCGCCGTCGCGATCGAACCGCCCGACGGCAATTCGATCGAGGTTTCGTTCTTGCGGGTCTTGAAGCCAGGAACGGCGACGTTCGCGTAAGTGAAGGTGTTCTGGAGATCGATTTCCGTCACTTCAGTCGCGAGGCGAAGATGGATGCGGCCCTCCGAGAGCACGACGGGCACGAAGTTGAGCGAGACGCCGTAAGATTTGAAGACGATGCCCGGCGAGCAAACCGGTTGCGCCCCGCCGGTGGTGAAGAAAGTACAAGAGCTGTTGCCGGGGACGGCGATTTCGCCGCCGACGATCATCTTCGCCGTCTCGCCCGACACCGCCGTCAAAGACGGCTCGGCGAGCGTGCGGGATACGCCGTAGCGCTCGAAGGCTTTAAGAGTCGCGGTCGTGTTGTTGGGTCCGAAGATCTGCAGCGCGCTGGCCGACTGCACCGGATTGATGCCGAAGGGGTTCTCTTGAAAGAACCGTCCCCACGAGCCATTGAGCAGCATATCGCCGCCCGCCTGCGCCGAAAATCCGAGCTGCTTGAGCACCTTGCGTTCGACTTCCGCAATGGTGACCTTCAGCATCACTTGCTCTTCGCCGCGAATGACAAGCGCGTTGATGACGCTGCCGTCGGCGGAGCCGCCGACGCCGCCGGGGAGCGAAGAAAGCTGCGCGCCGGCGCCGCCGGGATTGCCGCCGGCGCTGGCCGATTGCGCCGCAAATCCCTTCGCGATGTCGACGGCGCGCTGCGCTTCGCCGGCGCTGCCGACCGTGCCGGTGAGAATGATCGTGCCGTTCACCGTGCGCGCGACGATGTTTGATTTAGGCAGCGCGGCTTTCAGGAGCGGTCCCAGTTCGCCCACGTCGCGCCCGATGCTGATCTCGAGATTGGCGACCTGACGTCCGCTCTGATCGACGGCGAAGATCGTCGTCTGGCCGTTGTCTATGCCCATGATGTAAAGCTTGCGCGCCGAGCGCACGATCGCGTCGGCGATCTTTGGATTGCCGACGACGACTTCGGTCGCGTCCTTGGGAAGATCGACGATGATCGACTTGCCGACGCCCATCGAGATGCGCCGCGAGAGCATTGCGCTTTCCGATGTTTCAACGCCGCCCTGCGCATAGGCCGGCGTCGGCGCCGCGGCGGCGATCGCCATCGTCGCCCATGCGGCGCCGATCACTTTGTGCATCAAGCGGCTCATGCGCGACGCTCCTCGCAAGTCTCTGGTTTCTGGATTGGCGGTGATCATGGGGCGTTTCACTTCGTCCGCATGTTGGTGGACACGCCGTGGCGCACGACGGTCAGCGTCGTGTCGTTGGAATCGTCGATCGCGGTTTCGGCGGAGGCGTCCTTGGCGATGGCGTCGGTGATCGGCCGCAAGGACAGCGCGAGCTGGCCGGTGCGCTGCGCGAGAACGACCAGCTCCGCCTGATGGGGGTCGAGTTCGAGCGTCGCGGTCGTGCCGGTGACGACAGGCTCCGAACCCTTTTTCTCCACTGTCTGGCCCATGGCGAGCACGCGCACATTGGAGAGGACGACTTCCGAATTATAGACGTCGTGCCCGAGGTCCTTTGTCGCTTCCGTATCGCGATAGGTGCGCAGCACGTCGACGCGGTCATTGGGAAGAATGAAGCCGCCGGCGGTGTTGTTCAGCGTGACGTCGATGGCGATGGCGCGCTTGCCGGGCGAGATCATGGTGGACATCAGGCCGGCGGTGACGCCCTTGACGAGGCGGTCCTTGTGAACGGGTTCGCCGCCTTCGATGGGTATGCGCACGTAGGACGACTTCACGTCCTCCTTGCCGTTGGGCGATTCGCTCTTGGTGATCGACCCGACCGGAATCGAGGATGTGGGCCAATCGACCCAGTTGGTGTCCGCGTCGGCGATTTCCGTCCCATAGCCGAGATCGCGCGAGGCGACGAGGACCTGATCCACCGCGATCTGCGGCGCGACCTGCGCGACAGGCTTTTCCTGCGGCGGGCCCGAGCTGTTCATCATCACGAAAGCGGCGCCGCCGGCGGCCACGGCCACTGCGAGAACTGCGATCTGAGCCTTATTCATCGTGCGCGATCCAACCGCCTCGCCAAATCGAGGTTGGACGCAATTGAAGCGGATAAACGTCAAATTAGGGTTAATCAGATATTACAAGCTGAGCAGGCGCGGAGAACGCGGCGACTTTCCCTTTGTCATTGAAGTGACGTGGAATTCGGCGGCAAGATGAAGCTGCGGCCGGCGTCGCCGTCATTAACCTCTGTGGTCCGAGGGCGCAAAGGCCGCCTTAAAAGCGCCGCGAACGGAAATGCGCAAGAAGGTCTGTCGGCGCGCCTTGGGGCCGCCCGCGATCACAGCCCGCCGAGCTTCGCCCATAGGCCGCTGTGGGGATAGACGAGCAGGCCGGCGATGGCGAGCGCAATGCCATAGGGCACGCCGTTCGCCTTCTCCGCGAGCTGCGCGACGAATCCGATCGAAAGCAGCGCGCGCGGAAGATCGCGGCGACGCAGCTCGATGATGATCAGCGTCAGCACGCCGCCGGCGATGGAGGCCACAAGGCCATAGTCGAGCAGCAGTCCCCAGCCCAGCCAAAGCGCGCTGGCGGAGGCGAGTTTCGCGTCGCCGCCGCCGATCCAACCGAACTGAAACATCGCGAAAGTCAGCGCCAGCATCGCCAATCCGCAGGACACATGCGACGCGAGCTCCCGCCAGGGAAGCTGTAGATAGGCGGCGAGCGCGAAAAAGACGATGACCAGCAAGACCGAAACGCGATTTGGAATCGTCAATGTGAACAGGTCGGAGAAGGCCGAAAAGACCATCAGGGTCGGAAAGACGACAAGCGCCACAGCCTCGATCATGGAGCGATCCCAAGCGAATTGGACATTCTCGCGACAATTCGCCGTGTCCAGCCGCGGGTGAATTTACCCGTCAATCATTGCGCCGGCGTTAAATGCACGACGCAGAACTACGGGGACTATAAAAATTCAGCGGCCCCGTCGCCGGGGCCGCCGATTAATAGAAGACTTTGCGTCCTGGAACGATTACGCGAGGTTGCCCGAAACCTTGGCGAACGTGCCCGACAGGTTCGTGCCGAGAGCCTTGACGCCCGCGATGATCGCGACGCCGATGAGCGAGGCGATCAGGCCGTATTCGATAGCGGTCGCGCCGGACTCGTCCTTCACGAAACGCGAGAAAAGCTTGGTCATGTTTCTGCTCCGAAGATCTCTGTTTTCACTCCGCCGAGCCAAGCCAGTCTGAACAAGACGTCTTCGCTCGATCGATTGCGACGCTAGTGGCGGAATCTTTCGAGATCGTTGACCGGCTTCGCGAAATCTCCTTCATGCCGTTCAAGGAGCTTGCGATTGCGATTATCCGGCGCATCCGTCAACTCCGCTTGCGCCTAGAAGAACAGGGCGATTCAGCGCATGTCCGCGGCGCTTTGCAGCGCGGCGCGGCGGCGCCTGGCGCATGCGTAGACAAGGTTTCCGCCAAGTATTCGCGAAACCGCAAATTGCGCCCCCGCGCGCGGAAAAACGTCGCGAGTCAAAGGGAGCCGCGGCGCGGCGCCAAGCGGGCGCAAGCATCGCTTAAACATGACGCCAAAAACGGCGGGTTTCCGCGAAAAAAAACGCCAGTTCCGCTTCGACGGCCGCCCATCCGGCTAAAAAAGGCGAAATGCGGGCGCCCTTCAGCAATGATTCACCATTGGCTGCTTTATTCGCATACGCCGTCGCGCGACGAATTGTCGGCGCGCCCCGCGGCTTCTTCGTCGCCGGCTGGGTGAAGGCGCGGAAAGAACTCGAGAATCCGCCGCAATGCGCCGTCGGGCGCCGGCGAAAGCGCTGGGGTGGTGAACCGCATGAAGTTTTATTCGCCTTTCTTGCGCGGCCCCCTCCTTGCGGCCTTGGCGCTCATCGCGCTGTGCGCGGCGGGCGCCGGCGCCCGCGCCAATGACCGAAGCATACGCGTGGAGCTCGACTACGCCCGCATCGTCAAACTCCCGCAGGGCGCGCAAACCCTCGTCATCGGCAATCCATTGGTGGCGGATGTGACCACGCTGCGCAACAGCCAGCTGATGGTCATCACCGGCAAGGGCTTCGGCACGACCAATCTCATCGTGCTCGACAAGAGCGGCCAGCAGGTCGGGGAATCCGTCATCACCGTGGTGCCGCCGCAAGACAAGCTCGTCGTGCAGCGCGGCACGCATCGCGAGTCCTATTCCTGCCATCCCGAGTGCGCGAAGTCGGTCGATCTCGCCGACGACGCCCAATATATGACTCAGACCATCGAATCGATGAAGGCCCATGACGCCGGCATGAGCGCCGGGCGTCATTGATCCGCGGCGACCCGGTTTGACCGCTGGTAACCAATATTCGCCGCAATATCGCCAAATCGCCGCAGCTGTAAGATTCGGGTAACGGCCTCGCAACCAATGGGCGTCAGCTTGCCCGCAATAGCCGCACGCAAAGCCTTCCAGCTTTGCCCTGCCGCATTGCGGAACGCAGATATGGATCTCACGCGACGATTCAAAGTCCGAGAACTGCTGAGGAGATTTGCCCCGCGAAAGGGCTTCTTCGCAAACAGGGCCGGCACGACCGCTGTCGAATTTGCGATGATTTCGGTTCCATTTCTGGGCCTGATCGGCGCGGTTTTCGAGACCGGCTCGGTCTATTTCCGGACCGCTCAACTGCAAATGGCGACGGAAACCGCCGGTCGCGCCGTGCTCACGCACAGCACCACGGCCGGCCTCACCTACCAGCAGTTCGTCAATACATATGTCTGCACCTGGCAGAGCACCGGCATCGTCAAGCCCGGCACATTGTCGACGATGTTCGATTGCTCGAAAATCCTGGTCGACATCCGCAGCCCGATCGGCTGGGGGACCGCCAATACGGGCAACGACCTCTACATGACGCCGAACCCGGGCAATACGGTCATCGCCATGCCGGCGCCGGGCCAGATCGCGATCGTCCGCATCGTCTATCCGATGCCGGTGCTCGCGGGCTTTCTCGGCGGCGGCGTCATACAGGGCCAGACCATGGGACAAATCCGCGTCGGCCAGGTGAGCTACAACGGCGGCTGGACCCACATGCTGCTGGGCATTGCGGCCTTCCGGGTGGAGCCGTGAGAATGACCCTGCGGAAAAACGCAAAGGGCGCGAAAGGCGCGCCTCGCCCTTCGATGCGTGGTTGGGCGCGCGACGCGCGCGGCATCGCGGCGGTCGAATTCGCGCTGATCCTGCCCTTGATGCTGATGATCTATTTGGGCCTCGTCGAGCTCTCCCGCGGCATGCGCACCTCGCAGAAGCTCGATCTCGTCGTGCACACGCTCGCCGATCTCACGGCGCAGAAACTCGACGGCGGGACGGCGACCGGCCAGGCCGGCATGACGGAAACCGACATCTCGGCGGTTTTCTCGGCGGCCGCGACGCTCATAGCGCCGCTTCCCGTCAATACGATGCAGATGACGATTTCCGAGGTCAATATCACCGGCACGCCGACCGCCGCGCCGACGTCCTGGGAGGCGAAGACGTCCTGGAGCGTGAAGCGCAACGGCGCCGCGGCGCGTCCTTGCCAGGTGCTCAACCCCGCCAATTCCAACCCGGTCTCGCTGACGACGATGCCGGTGGCCTACACTTCGGTCGTCAACGGCGTGAAGCCCACCACCGGCCCGGTGATCGTCGCCGACGTCATCTACAACTATTCGCCCGGCGTGCATTTCGAGTTCTTCAAATGGAACTCGCCGCCCACCTGGACGATGCAGCGCACGAGCTACGCGGCGGTCCGCAACACTTATGTGCCGAGCCATATTCAGTATTTCATGACCTCTGGCACGAACTGCAACGGAACGCCGTAATAGCCGCGCAAAATGCTTCAGCCGTCATTGCGAGGAGCGCGAGCGACGAAGCAATCCAGGACCGCTCAATCGCTCCGGATTGCTTCGCCTTCGGCTCGCAATGACGAAGAACGCCCGTCGCCGCCGGAATGAAGCGCGCCGTCGTCCTTCAGATCGTCTGATTATAGGCGCCGACCTCGGCGTTCTCGCGCAGCACGGCGTCGATCGCAGTGAACATCTCGCGCATGCGCGCTTCCGAGACCGGGCTTTCGACGACGACGACGAGTTCCGGCTTATTGGACGAGGCGCGCACCAGCCCCCATGTGCCGTCGGCGACAGTGACGCGCACGCCATTGATCGTGACGAGATCGCGGATCGGCTGGCCGATGATCTTATCGCCGCGCGCCTGCATCGCCTCGACGCGCGCGATCACTTTCTCCACGACGCCATATTTCTTTTCGTCGTCGCAATGCGGCGACATGGTCGGCGATCCCCAGGTCTTGGGCAGTTCGCCGTAGAGATCGGCCATCGTTTTCGTCGGATTGCGGTCGAGCATTTCGAGGATATGCACCGCCGTCAGCAATCCATCGTCGTAGCCCCGGCCGATCGGGTCGTTGAAGAAGAAATGGCCCGATTTCTCGAATCCGGCCAGCGCCTTGCGCTCGCTCACGCGACGCTTGATGTAAGAATGGCCGGTCTTCCAATATTCGGTGACGACGCCGCGCGCGACGAGCTCCGGATCGGTGGCGAAAAGTCCGGTCGACTTCACGTCGACGACGAATGTCGCCTTGGGGTGAACCTTCGAGAGATCGCGCGCCAGCATGACGCCGATCTTGTCGGCGAAAATCTCCTCGCCATTATTGTCGACGACGCCGCAGCGATCGCCGTCGCCGTCGAAACCGAGTCCGACGCAAGCGCCCGTCTCGAGCACCTTGTCGGCGATGGCGTGTAGCATGTTCAAATCTTCGGGATTGGGATTGTAGCGCGGAAAGGTGTAGTCGGGCTCAACGTCGAGCGGCACGACTTCGCAGCCGAGTCGCTCCAGCATTTGCGGCGCGAATGCGCCGGCGGTGCCATTGCCGCAGGCTGCCACGACCTTCATCTTGCGCGCGAAAGGCGGCCGGCGCGTCAGATCGTCGAGATAGAGCGCGCCGAAATTCTCGATATAGCGATAGGAGCCGCCGTCGGTCTCTCGAAATTCGCCGGCGAGAACGATCTCCTTCAATCGGCCCATCTCTTCCGGTCCAAAGGTCACGGGACGCTGCGCGCCCATCTTGACGCCGGTCCAGCCATTGTCGTTATGCGAGGCGGTCACCATCGCCACCGCCGGCGCGTCCAGCTCGAATTGCGCGAAATAGGCCATGGGCGAGAGCGCAAGGCCGATGTCGCGCACGCGCACGCCCGCCGCCATAAGCCCAGTGATCAGCGCCAGTTTGATCGAGGCGGAATAGCTGCGATAGTCATGCCCGACGACAATGTCCGGCGCGACGCCCATTTCGCGCAACAGCGCGCCGAGCCCGAGGCCCAGAGCCTGCACCCCCATTAGATTGAGCTCCGACCCGAACAGCCAGCGCGCGTCATATTCGCGAAAGCCGGTCGGCTTCACGAGCGGCGCCTGCTCATATTCGAACGTGTTGGGCCGCAAATTCGGAACTGGCTTGGGAAACATCGACGATCCTTGGATGCGTGGAATTGCTCTTGCTTCTCGCCGCACCGTTTACACTGTCGCGCCGCGCCGCGCAAAATCGCGCCGCGGCAGGCCGATCAAGAGGCCGGGGGACGAACCATGCGCATAGTCGGACTTTTCGGCGTTTCCATTGCATTTCTGCTGACTGCGGCGATTGCGGCCGCGACGGATCAGCCGCCAAAGCGCAGAGCCGGCCTGTGGGAAATCATAATGAGATGAACGGCGACTCGCCGGGGGATCCAGACGCATCGAGAAAGACGAGCATCATGCAGCAAGATGAGAACAATCGAGAAAATGAATAAAAAAAATAAACGTGGGAAATCCATAATGAGATGAACGGCAGGCCCTCGCCGGTCGGCCCGATCCAGACCTGCATCGACGAAAAGACCGACAGCATCATGCAGCAAGGGATGAGCGACGCACAATCGTCATGCGAGCAAATGAGCTGGGTCAAGGACGGCAGATTCCTACGTCATCAAATCCGATTTGCAAGATCGGCAAGACCATTGCGACGACCGAAGGAAAATTCACCGGCGCCTTCGACGCCAATTATCGCGGGGAAACGCACCGCCTATGATCCGCCGATCCATGGCATGTCGAAGACCGACATGACGCTGACGGCGAAATGGCTCGGACCGTGCAAGGAAGGCCAGAAGCCGGGCGACATCGTCATGCCGAACTATGCCGGGCGTTCCCGGCATGCCAAAATCCATCAACATCGAAGAAATGATGAAGATGCGCGATCAGATGAAGCGAATGCAGCGCTGAGGCCGCGCCTACTGCCGCAGGATTAGCGCGCCCGATTCCACCTCGAAGCGCGACAGCTTGGAGAGGAACGTCATGCCGAGGAGACTCGACGTCAAGGCGCCGCGCTCGCCGACCAGCGCATCGACGTCATGGACGACGAGATTGCCGACGCGCACCTCATGCAGCTTCACATGCGCGGCATAGGCGACGCCATTCGCCGTGCTGACCTTGTATTTATAGTCCGCCGGAGCCGGAAAAGCGCCGATGGCGGACGCGTCTTCATAAGACAGCGCCACGGTCGTCGCGCCGGTGTCGACCAGCATGTTCGGGATGCGAGATCCATTGATTTCGGCGTCGGTCGAAAACTGCCCTAAAGGGTCGGCGGCGATGCGGTGCTCGTTTCTGCGAACCGCCAGTTCGGCGCGCATGGGCGTCGCCGCAAGGCGGCGCTGCGAGGTCAGAGCCGTTTGCGCGGCGTTTGTCGCTTGCGGTTTGGTAGGAGCGAAGCGGATCAAGGCGTTCGCCATCACTAGCGCGACGAAAAGCGTGACGATCGTATATTGAACATGCGCGCCGTGCATCGGCCCTGCCCTGCGACTGAAACCATTGCGCCGCCAAGCGGCTGCGCGATCTTCGCCGCAAAATGCTTGACCGGCGCTTAATCCATCCGCCGAAAGACGGGCTCATCGACCGGCGGCGCCGGCATGCTTAACGGCCGCGCGGCTTGGCGCGCGTCGTCGGCGCGGCGCCCGCAGGGTCGTCCGGCCAGAGATGGCGCGGATAGCGGCCCTTCATCTCCTTCTTCACCTCGTTCCAGGAGCCGGCCCAAAAGCTCGGCAGATCGCGCGTCGTCTGGATCGGACGATGCGCAGGCGAGAGCAGTTCGAGCGTCAGCGGGACGCGGCCGCGCGCAAGCGTCGGATGGCGCGAGAGGCCATAGAGCTCCTGCACGCGCACGGCGAGCAGCGGCCCGTTCGCCGCCGCATAGTCGAGCGCATGGCGCGAACCGGCCGGCGTCTCGAAAAAAGCCGGCGCTTCGTCATCGAGCCTTCGCGTCATGTCATAGGGCAGAAGCTGCGCGAGGGCGGCTTCGAGATCGTCGGCCGCAATCTCGGCGAGCGAGGCGCGGCCGACGATGAAGGGCGCGAGCCAGTCTTCGATGCCGTCTGCGAGCGCCGCGTCGGAGAGATCGGGCCATTCGTCGCCTTCGGCGCGCCGCAGAAAGGCGACGCGGTCGCGGCGCTGCGTCTGCGCCTTCGTCCAGGGCAGGCGCGATACGCCCAGACTCGCGACGCCGCGCGCCAGCATCCGCGCATTCTCTTCGGATGGCTCCGGGGCAAGATTGCGCTCGGAGAGCCGTATCGCGCCGAGCCGGCGAAAGGCGCGTCGCCGCAGGGCCGCGCTCGCCGGATCGAAAACCGTTTCGTCGCGCGTCTCGATACGCTCGGCGGCGATCGTCTCGACTTCCTCGGCGGAGAGCGTGCAGGCGGCGAGTATGCGCGCCTGCGCGGCGCGGCCCGTGATCTCCGCCACCGCCAGGAAAGGCGCGCGCGACAGCGGGTCTTCGACGGGAAGCGTCGCGGCGCGGCCATTCGCCATCAGAAACTCGCCGCGCGCGCCGCGCGATTTCGCAAGACGGTCGGGATAGGCGAGCGCGATCAGCGCCCCGTCGGAGAGCGGCGTCGGCTCGCGCGCCGGCGCAGTCGTGCGCGCCTGCCGCGCCCATTGAGCGGCGAGGCGCAATGCGTCGCGCGCACGCTTGGAGCCGTCGCTGCGCAGCCGCTCCAACCGATGCGAGAGGTCCGCGTCTGAACCGCCCAAGCCGCGCTCGGAAAGCAACATCGCGAGTTCGGCGGCGCGTTCGGCCTCGTCATGACGCGCCGCCTCCACCACCATGCGCGCAAGGCGCGGCGCCAATGGCAGCGCGCGCATGGCGCGGCCCATGTCGGTCAATCTGCCGTCGCCATCCAGCGCGCCCAGATCGCGGTCGAGCGCAACCGCTTCCTTCCACGCCGGCGCCGGCGGCGGATCGAGCCATTTGAGCTGCGTGGGATCGTTCACGCCCCAGGCGGCGAGATCCAGCGCAAGCCCGGACAAATCCGCGGCGAGAATCTCCGGCGCGGCGAAGGCGGGGAAAGACGCGGTCTGCGGCTCGTCCCACAGGCGATAGCACACGCCCGGCTCCGTGCGCCCCGCGCGGCCGCGGCGCTGATCGACGCTGGCGCGCGAGGCGCGCATGGTTTCGAGTCGAGACAGGCCGATGTCCGGCTCAAAACGCGGCGCGCGCGACAGCCCGCTGTCGATCACGACGCGCACGCCCTCGATCGTGAGCGACGTCTCGGCGATGGAGGTCGCGAGCACGACCTTGCGGCGCCCCGTCGGCGAGGGCGAAATGGCGCGGTCCTGCTCGCCGCGATCGAGCGCGCCATAAAGCGGCGCAATGTCGACGCCGTCCGGCAGGCGCGCCTCGACGAGCCGCGCGGCGACGCGCGCAATCTCGCCCTGCCCCGGCAGAAAGACGAGAATCGAGCCGCGCTCCTCGCGCAGCGCGCGCATGATCGCGCGCGTCATGGCGTCTTCGATGCGCTCATTGACGTCGCGGCCAAGGTAGCGCGTCTCGACGTCATAGGCGCGGCCTTCGCTGACGATGGTTTGCGCCTTCATCAGCGCCGCGACGCGCGCGCCGTCGAGCGTCGCCGACATGGCGACGAGGCGCAGATCGTCGCGCAGTCCCGCTTGCGAATCGAGCGCCAGCGCCAAGCCGAGATCGGCGTCGAGCGAGCGCTCGTGATATTCATCAAACAGCACGCCGGCGACGCCCTCCAACGACGGATCGTCTAAGATCATGCGCGCGAAGACGCCTTCGGTGACGACTTCGAGGCGCGTCCTGGCCGAGACTTTCGATTCAAGCCGCATCCGCAAGCCGATCGTTTCGCCGACATTTTCGCCAAGCGTCGCGGCCATGCGGTTCGCCGCCGCGCGCGCGGCGAGGCGACGCGGCTCAAGCAGGATGAGCTTGCGTCCGCGCGACCAAGCATCGTCGAGCAGAGCGAGCG
The DNA here is from genome assembly GCA_963706255.1 of uncultured Alphaproteobacteria bacterium. GTDB lineage: Bacteria > Pseudomonadota > Alphaproteobacteria > Rhizobiales > Beijerinckiaceae > Methylocystis. Next base: position 93,860 of record CAVPMJ010000019.1, read on the forward strand.
GAACGCGCGTCGTCTTGCCGGCGCCCGGCGGCGCGACGATGACGAGATTGGACGCGCCCGCAAGCGCCGCGCCGATTTGCGGCAGCGCGTCGTCGATCGGCAGGGCCGCGGAAAATTCAGTTCGCATTCTTGGCGACGCGCGCGGCGCGGATGGCGACCGCGAGCATGAAGGCGAGCATGATCGCGCCAAAGCCGAAGATGGAACGGCACATCAGTTCGGGCGAGGCGAAGCCGCCGATGGACAGCGTGCAAGCGCGCGCGCCGGGACCGAAAGCGAGCCACGCGGCGGGCGCGAACATTGCGGCGAGCAGTCCGACGACAAGCCATGCATAAAGCCGCGCGCGCCGCGTTTCGATCGCGACGATCACGAGTCCTGCCAGCACGAAAGCAAGCGCCGCCGCATAAGCGACCCAGGCGGGAACGCGCAAACCCTCCGGCCGCGCATGGATCGCGAAGGCCGCGATGAGGCCCACCAGGGCGGCGAGCGCGCCCGCGAGCAGATTGCCTTTGCGTTTTCTCATTGGCGAGGCGCTTCGCGTATCCGCGCGAGGGGCGAAGCGCCGACCAAGCCGAGCGCCGCATTCGTCTTTCCCAAATGACGGATCATGACGGCGTCCCCCGAGCGGCGCTCCGACGCGCGACGCAACATTGCGAGTGGCGCGATGACGGTCAAGGCCGCGAAGCAATGCAGTCACGTCAAGAACGAAGATCGGACGCCACCCTCCCCTTGAGGGGGAGGGTCGGACTGCGAAGCGGTCCGGGGTGGGGTGAAAACGCGAATGCGGGTCCGTTTAACCCCTTGGAGGTGGCGCGTCCCACAAAAAAAGCCCCTCCCTTGCGGGAGGGGCCATATCGTCATCGAGAGCGACGCTTACGCCGCCTGCTGGATCGCGGAGAGCTTCCACTCCTGCGGCCCGGCGCCCGCCGGTCGGCGGAAGGTCCAGGCCTCGGTGGTCTCCGTCTGTCCCGGCGAGCCGGGCGCCGGCTTGCCGGTGGCGCGGTCCTCCAGCACGTCGTTGAGCGCGAAGCGCATGGCGACGGTGGCGTATTCGTCGACGCCTTCGCGCCACGCCTCGGAGAGATCGCCCTGCAGGAGCTTCACGTCCGAAACGCGGTTGATGACGCCCTTGCGGCGGTTCTCCTCCAATTCGTCGTCGAAATAGGAGGCCATTTCCGGCGTCGACATGCCGCGCAGCGCGCCAAGGTCCTCGCGGCTATAGGCGCCTTGCGTTTCGCCGAGCAGATGCTCGAAGGCGCTGAAGTCTTCCGGCGCGATCTTGATCGGCGTCGCCATCGCCGCCTGCGGCGACGCGCCGGAGCCGAAGCCCGCCGCGCCAAAAGGCGCGCGCGCCGTGAAGGGCGAAGTGAAGCCCGGGCTCGGACGCTGACCCGCCCCCGCCATGGCGTTCGCATTGCGGCGCGTCCACCAATTGAAGGCCATGCGGGCCAGGAAGACGATCAGCGCGATCTGCAACAGCAGGCCGATGATCGACATGAAGCCGCCCATGCCGCCAAAGAGGCCATGGCCCGTCAGCAGGCCGAAGAGGCCGGCGCCCAGCAGGCCGCCGGCGAGACCGCCGAGCATACCGCGACCGAAAGCGCCGCCAAAGGCGCCGCCCGGCTGCGACATCGGCCCAGCCATGCCCGGCGACGGGCGCGGCGTGACGCTACGCTCGAAGGGCGAGGCCTGGCCAGGCATGGTGCGGGTCGACGGCGGCGCCGACCAGCTGCGCGAGCCGCGGCTGCCAAAGCTGCCGCCCCCGCCCATCCGCGCCTCGGCCAAGGCTGGCGCAAGAGCGAGCAAGGCCGCGAGCGCGAGAGAAATCAGCGATCCGCGCTTGAGCGCGAAGAAACGCGACATTGTTTTATTCCCCATCTGTCGGGAAGCGACGCTCCCCCAGCGAGGCAATATATAGGGGCCGCGTGACGCCCCCGCAAAGGCGCGAGGCTTTTCAAGCCCGGCTCACATAGGTTGGCGCTATAATTGCTAAGTGAAATTTGTGGGCGAGAAACAAAAAGTTCGCTTCAGGCCTGATTCCCCCGTCGCACGCGGGTTGGACATCCCGACTGACGCCATTGGAACCGTAATTTGTCGGTATCGTATACTGAGACCGTGCAGTGTTCTTGATGCTAGCGCGGCCCCACGTCCTGCAACCCACCGATTTTCGCACCTTCGTGCAGGGGCTGCGCGCCATCGAAGGCGTGCAGGAGTTTTTCCTGATCGTGTCGCGGCCACAGGAGATGGAAGGGCTCTGCGTCGAAACGTCTCTCGAGACCGGCCATTTCCCCGAAGACACCGCCATTACGGAGCCCGAGCCCGAGTACGACGAGAGTTCGGAGGATTTCCCGGTCACCAAGACCGCGGAGAGCGGCCTCATCTCGAAGAAATGCGAAGATTTCGAGGTGCCCTATACCGTTGCCGGCGGCTGGGTTGTCGATCGCCGGCCCGAACGCGGGCCGGACCCGGGGCATCCCGGTCTTAAGATGATCGAGGATCGTTCGAACAGCCAGGCGAAAGACTTGCTGCACGATTACAACTACCTGCCGACGGGTGACGGCACTGTGACGGTGAGCGGCGGAATTCTGCGGATCGCGCGTGCCGTTCAGTGATGATGCGGTATTCGATCGCACCTATCGCGTGTTCACGCGCTCGGAACAGCCGAAGCCCAGCCATGCGGAACCGACTGCCGATGTCGGCCCATTGGTGATCACCTGGCGCGAGCTGTGCGTATGTTTCCGCAGCAAGAACGGGTGCCCTGAGGTGATGCCGCGGCCGGGACGCCACGACGTGCCAGACGGGCGATCGATCGTGGCGGAGCCGGTCATTCGTATCAATCGAACACTCCTCGACTCTCGGACGCGCGGCGGCGCGCGCGGCCCGGCGATGAAGGCGTTCGTGCGGCAAGTCGAGCACGCGATGGCGAACAGCTGGCGACTGCCCGATCGCTATCCGCTTGGTACCGTGGGCTTTCTCGACACCGACTTCTTCAAGGACCAGGTCGCGAAGGTCGCGCCGCCCGACATCCTGCGAACGCCGCTCAATCGCGCGCCTGATGTGCCCGCCCGGCTGCAGCAGGCGTTCGGCGAAAGAGCGACTGTCGCCGACGTGCTCGGGCTCAATCTCGCGACTCTGGCACGACGTGCCGGGATCAGCATCGCGCAGGCGCGCGACCTGCGGGCGCGACTGCTGCGCGGGGGCGTGGATGCCGGCCGACGATGAGCGCGTGCTTACGAGCTTACGAGCTTAGGCGCGCCATCGAGCTCGAGACCAAGGATTGGGTCGTCGTCGACCTTTGGCGTGGATTCGTCAACGCATGGCTCGAGTGCGAGGGACATCCGGAAGACCTGACGCGGAACTCGGCCGACATCCGCAAGCTGGCGCAGCAGATCGTCGACCGCTTCGGCCAATTCCCAAACATCACCGTCGAGGACACTGAGCTGCAGATCGGCTTCATCATCTCGGGCAAGGAGAACTCGTGTCCGGGACCGTCGAAGAAGTCGGTGCATAAGGCCGCAGACCCGATCACGCCGCACAATGGCCAATTCAGCTACGCCACCGAGGATTGCCGGCTCGCCGGGGCCGGCATCGACTTCGTCTTCACGCGCACCTACAAGAATCAGGGGTACTTCATCGGCCCGATCGGGGCAAACTGGAATCACGCTTACAACCACGCCTTGCGGATCGCCGGACCGACGATTTTCCGCTCGACCGGCGACCTTCGCGTCGATGCCTACCAGCGTCACCCGAAGTTCGGGCAGTCCGGCTTCAACTACTGGATGCCGCCCGATGGCCAGGATGGCGTGATTGTCGAGCACGGCGCGTCATTCGTGTGGCGCGCGCCGCATGGAGTGCGCCATTTCTTTGAACAAGATACGAATCCCTTCCTGCATCGGCTCGCGCGTATCGAGGACCGCAACGGCAATTACCTCGCACTCTACTACGATCAGCAGCGCCTGGCGCGCGTGCGCGTCAATCATCCCGATCGATTCGTCACCTTTCATTACGACGAGAGCGATCGGCTGGTCGCGGTGCGCGACTTCACCGGACGCCAATGGTCGTACGGCTTTGACGATTTCGGCGACCTCGTATCGGCAACGACGCCCGCGACTGACGAGTACCCGAACGGGCTGACCACGTGCTACCAGGTACCAGTTCATCCCAATATGGCGGTGAGCTCGCTCACAACCTGCTCCGGATCATCGATCCTGCGGGGCGCATTTTTCTCGAAAACGAGTACGGCGCCGGGCCCGGCACTCTCGAATTCAACAGGGTCGTGCGGCAGCGGCAGGGCGGAGGGGAGTACGCGTTCGTGTACGAGGACGTCGATCAGTCCTTCGATGTCGCCTACAGCGATGAGGAGCGCCCGGCGCATCGGACCAGACGGACCGAGCGCAACGGTCAGGTGATCTGCCAGGTCTTCAACCGGTTCGGACAGGTTATTTCGGAGAGCGAGTGCATCCTTGAGCACGGCGTGCGGCGCCAGCTCACCGCGTGGTATCGCTACAACCGGGACGGCGCGCTGACCGCATCACTCAGCCCCGAAGGGACGATCACCCAGCACCTCTCCGGCCGCGAGTACTATGTCCGCCGTCACGGCGAGGAGCCGGACGGGAGCGCCTCGCCAGACGCGCTCACGATGGAGGAGCGACAGGGCTTCGGCCGCTTGCTCGCGACTGTAACGCGCGGGCGGCGCTACGACTGGGCCGAGATGAAATCTCGCGCGCGGCGTGTGGGGCGACTTCTTCCCGGATATCCTCGGCGGGCTGGATCCGAATGATGCGATCGCCAAGTTCACATACGAACCGATCTATGGGCAGCTGCTGACCGTATCGGATCCCCGCTTCACGCACAGCGCCGACCCGGCGGTGCAGACCGCCGCACAAGGAGAGCATCCGCGCTACGAGCAGACGCTCATCCAAAACGTGTACCGCGGCCCAACGGTCAATCCCGCCAGCGATCCGACGCGCCTCCTCGGCGAGACCCACTTGCCCACGCCTACGTTACCCGACGGGACCATCGGCGGCGCAATCGTGCAGCGCCTTACCGACTATGACGAGCGCGGACGCCTGCTGCGCAGCGTCGACGCCTCAGGCAAGGAGACCGTCACCATCTATTTCGGCAGCGCGGACGGCGTGCTCGAGGGGTTCGTAAAGCGCACCGTCATCGACCCTGCCGGCCTTGCGATTACCACCGAATTCGAACTGGATGCGCTCGGGCGCGTGATTGCGGTTCACGTGCCGCGCGCACTCGGTGCACCACCGGGTCATTTCGTGACCCGTAAAAGTACAACGCTCTCGACCAGGTGGTGAGCATCACCGGGTCGCTGCCCTTCGCCTACACCGTCCGCCGCAGCTACGACCGCAGCGGCAAGCTCATCCGCGAGGAACGCGACGCGCGGGACGAAACAGATGCCGATCTTCCCGATGCACCTGCCGTGCGCACCTGGCGCTACGACGAGGAGTTAGAGCTGATCGAGGAGTTGTCGGGAGGGTACGACCTTGCCCGTCACACTCGCAAGCACCACCGCTACAACCGGGCGGGACAACGCATCCTTACGGTGCTGCCGAACGGCAACCGCATCCGTTATCGCTATGACGAGCGCCAGTTGCAGGTGGCTCAGATTATCGGAGCCGACTCGCCCGAGGAGGCGATCACGCGAACGGAATACGACGGCGATGGCCGGGTGCGAGCCCTGATCAATGCCCGCGGGCACAAGACGACGTTTACCTGTGATCCGTTCGGCAACGTGATTGCGACGGAAGACGCGCTCGGCAATGTCATCCGACGCGACTTCGACAAGGCCAACCAGGTCGCCCTCAAGCAAATCTTCGAAAAACGGGCCGACGGCTTTTACCTCCTCTACCGGGCAGAGACCGGGTTCGACGAGTTGCGGCGCGCCGTGCGCCAAGCCGTTGATCGATTCGACAATCCCGCCGGACCGCTGACCGCCGCCCAGCTCGCCTCCGCGTTCGTGTCCGGCCCGCCATCAGGCGTGACGAGCCTCGTCAGCCTGACTTTCTACAACGAGGCCAATAGCCCCGTGTCCACCGTCGATGCGCTGGGCCGGCAGATGACGTACGAATATGACAGCGTGGGGCGCGTGCGCGTGATCACGGATCCGCTCGGCAACCAGATCGTGAACGCGTACGACGCGAACGGCAACCTCGTGCGGCAGGACCTGATCGACCTCGTGCGCGATCCCGATAACCCCGCTGTCGTCCTCGGCCAGAGCGTCTTTCCCTCGGCCGCTACATTCGACGAGCTCGATCGATGCGTAACGTCGACCGACAGTCTCGGCAACGTGACGACATTCGGCTACGACAGCCGCGGGCTGGAAACGTTCCGGCGCGACGCGCTGAACAATATCGTCCGCACCGTTTACGACATCCGCGGGCGGCGCGTGGCACAGCGCTGCGAGCTCACCACGACGGGTCTCGGTGGGGCGCCGTTGGAGGCGCTCGTCGAGGAGCGCTTCGAATACGATCAAAACGGCAACCTCATCGCCGCCATCGACGCGCTCGGCCGGCGCATGGAGTGACGCCTATGACGCCCTAGACCGCCTGCGTTCCGTCACGTTTCCGGACGGCAGCACGTTGTTGTCGGAATACGACGCGGACGGTTACCTCATTCGCCATCGCGATGCGAATGGCACGGAGCTGCGGCACACCGTCGACGCGATTGGCAGGTCCGTGCGCGTGGACATCGACGCGTCGTCGAAGAACACCAGCGCATACAGCGCCTCCAGCGGCCGGTTCTGCCATTCGGCGATCTCGTCGAGGATCGCGTCCGTGACCGCGCTGACGAGGTCGGCGGAGACGTCGACGCCATAAAGATCGCGCAGATGGCCCTGAATCTCGCGAACGCTCATGCCGCGCGCATACATCGAGACGATCTTGTCGTCGAACCCGGGAAACCGCCGCTGATATTTGGCGATCAGTTGCGGGTCGAACGTCGACAGCCGGTCGCGCGGAACCTCGAGCTCGATCTTGCTGGTCTCGGTGAGAACCGATTTTCGGCCATAGCCGTTGCGGCTATTGACGCGGCCGTCCTCCTCGCCCTTGTCGAGATGATGATCGATCTCGGCGTTCAAGGCTCGTTCGGCGAGCGCTTTCTTCAGTTCGTCGAGCAAGCCGTCCTTGGCAAAGGCGGTCTTCGGGTCGGCTCCCGCCAAAAGCTGATCAAGCAGCTGGTCGGAAATAGCCGGTTGCTTTCGTCTCGCCATACGATGTCTCCTTCATCTTCATCGTAATGGCCTTCACACGAAATTTCCGACAGACCCGACGAGCATGGCTTCCTGGGCGGCTATACGGTTGTGAACTGCATAACAGGCGTGGACGCATGAAAAATAACAGAAAGGATACAGAGGCATGGGACGACTCTTCCCTCATCGCCGTTATCACGAGAGCCTGAACAATCTCACGCCGGCTGACGTCTACAGCGGACGAGGTCCAAAAATCCTCATGCACAGAGAAAGGATCAAACGTCTCACAATCCAAAATCGACGCTTGCAACACCAAATGACCGCCGCATAAACTCAACCGTCAGATGAGTTGCGTCCTCCATTAAATCACGCCGCCCTCTGTCTCAAATAATCTGACGACGGACAGTAAATCTTTCGCAGCCAGATTTCTGGATCAGGCTCTCGCGCGAGCGGCTCTGCATTCGCTGCGGAAAATACTACCGTAAGCGCCGCGACGAGCACTTGCTGGAAAAACTTGCGTGCCGTCAAAACCCTCTCCCTTCGTCTGGCCGCAGATGTCCTCATCCATACGGCTGGATTGCCGCGATCATGCTGAAGGCCATGATCGCCTGCATTCGAGCCGCTTTTGAAGCCGTCACTTGGGCGGCCACTCAGGCATCAGATGAACGTCTCGGGAGCCGAGCAAAAAGCTCCCTGTCTTCGGAAGATCGATGAAAGTGAGCTCGAAGGGCGCTCCGATCGCTGCGAAAGGGCACAACTCCACAGTGCTGGGCGGGTTGGTGAAGCGACGACCCGCTGGCCACCGAGATTTTCCTCGCTTTCCCTGGCCGTTGCCTTTCCCGCTAAGCGTGCGGCCAGTGGCGTTCGCGGAACCAGCTGCGATAGTCCGTCATCTTCGCGCGTTGCGCGGCCGGCGCGTGCCGGCCGCACGTCGCCGCCTCGGCGCTCCCGTCCGACGCGCCCCACCGCAGTTCGACGCAGTCGTTGGGGTTGTAGCCCATCTCAAGGTCCGCCGCGCGGTCCATGACGTCTTTGAGTGAGAGCGTCCAGGCGGAGCCGTCGCTGCGCGTATAGGAAAACGTGCGGGCCGCGAGTTCGCCCGCAAGCGCGCTTTGCAATTGGGCCTTCACGTCGGCCGGACTTTTGCCAAACGGTATCGCGTAGCGCTCGCTGCGCCGCGCGACGCGATCAGGATATCCGCGCACCACATCGATCGCGATCAGCAGGCGGAGATCGCGCGCCGGCGTCGAGAAATCCTCCCACGGGCCGCTGGTCGCGAAGATCGCCGGACCGTCCGGCATCGATGCGTCGCCGCGCCCGCCGTTCTGGAACTTTCGACCATTTTCGACCGCCGTCGCGCGCGTCTTCACCTGCTCGTCAAGCGCCGTAATGGCCGCCATCATCGCGCGCATCGGATCGAGCGGCTCAGGCGACATCACCTCATCCATGCGATCGTAGAAATCCTCGGCGCCGAGCTGCGATTGCTCCAGCGAAAAATCGCCATATTCCGGATTCTTGGCGATCTCCGCATTGGCGAGCGCCCGCAACGCGCCGTTCTCCCGCACGATCGGCCGGAAGCGCTTGAAGCCGGGGCTGCCGAGCGCAGGTTCGTGTACGAACAGGAAATTGCCGCGCCAGAACCGCTTGCGGGTGATGGTGCCATCCGGCTCGGCGTCGACGGCAAGAAAGACGCCCGCAGCGTCCGCCGACTGCGGAACACGTTGCACGAGCATCATGACGTGCCCGTACGGATCGGCGTAGACCGTCCCGGGACGCAGCGCCTCCTGCGTCAGCGGGATCGTGTATAAGTCGGTCTTGTCGCTGGTTGCCAATGTCCTCACCGAACCGGAATGGACGACGTCACCCACAGCCCTCACATATTCGCTAAACCCTGCCACTAGTCCCAGCCGCTTCGGCGCAGGTGGTTTCGCGGACGCGACCGGCGAAGTCGGCGCCGCCGGCGGGACCTGCTGAGGCTGTGAAAACAACTGCTGCAAGAAATTCTGGGGAGGGGCCGCTGCAGGCGTGGCGGCCGGCGGAGCGGCAGCGGACGCAATGGCTTGTTCCGGCGGCGGCGCGGGTCGGGTCAGTTGGGGATGCAGAATATCGAACCGCTCATTGCATCGCGGCGGCGCGCCGCCGGCGCCGCGCGAGCAATTCGAATAGGCGAACGGCAGTCCCATTTTGAAGGCGAAATAGGCGCGCAAAAAGTAGACGAAATCGGCGCAGTCGGGGCGAAGCGACCGGGAGAAGCTGTCTTCGCCGAGCCCGAGATGATTGAGCAGGACATTGCGCGACGGGTCGCGCAGAACTTCGTGCCACGCCTTCCATGACTGCTCCGCTTCGAGCGGCGCGTCAAAAAGCTTGGCGATCCATGCCGAATACAAATTTTCAGTCGCGCGGTCCCATGTGTTGTGCAGCTTCCAGACGCTGCCTTCCGCCGCGTGCGCCGCCGAAGGCTTGCGCGCGCTCACGGCGATTTCCTTCGTAATTGTGCTGCAGGTGGACAAAGCGGTGTCGCGCGTCAGCGTCGCATGCCACGCGCCGGCGGCCGGCGATGCAACCTCTGCGAACCAGACATACGGCGGTCCGCCCCGCAGTTGGCGCGATTTGGCGGCGATGCTTCCATCAGGCGCAATCAGCGAAAGCTCGCCGTCGAGCGGCTTTTCCGCGGCGACAAGGATGCGCAAGGGCGCGCCCTTCCAGGGCGCCATCGGCGACGCCAAGACCGCGACCTCAGCTATTTCTTCGCAGGCGCCGGATGAATCTTGGGCTTCGGCGTCCGACAACGGAAAAAGGAAGGCAAAAAATGCGCCTGCGATAGGCAATGATGCAGCAAATCGGCGCGCTGGAAACATTTTTGATCCCCTCTCTTGGACCGTCCTCGATTTGTTTTCCCCCGTCAGAGTCCGGTTCGTAGGATACCGAGTTCGGCAAGAATCAGCCCGCGGACTTGAGACGGACTTGGCACAGTTGCCGATTGGCGTGGCCCTTTTATGTTTGGAAGAAATGGGTCAAAATCGCGACGTCTGCGCCCACTCTCAGACGTTGCGCTCGTCCGGTTGAAGAGCCGACAATTTACGACTTTGGGACGGCGCGGCGCCATCAAGCGTGTTCCCCGCGCGATCGGTAGGCTCGTCAGGCCTGGCGGCTCATGGCGCAACGCGGCCATAGCGATTGGCCAGGCCGCGCCGCCTGTTGCCTTCACAGTTCGACTTGCTCTGAAATGCTAAGAGCATCGTCGACTTCGATCCCGAGATAGCGCACCGTGTTCTCCAGCTTGGTATGACCCAACAGGAGTTGGACGGCACGCAAATTTCCCGTCTTTTGTAAATTTGAGCAGCCTTCGTCCTGCGCATGGAGTGCGTTCCGTAGACGGAGCTATCGAAGGCCGGCCAACAGAGATTTTCGCAACTCACCGCGTTGCGGGAACGCGACGCGTTTTCAGCGGCCTGCTAGCGAACCTTCACCGTGAGATCGGTGCCGACGGCGCCAGTCTCGCCGCTGAGCGGCTGGTCGGAAATGATCAGCGAGCCGCCGGTCCATAGACGCTCCGCGATGCGGTCGCGGACATCCTGCGCGATCTCGATGCGCTCGAGCGCCTCCGCGGCGCTTGACGCGGACCCGTGGGGCTTCGGCGCCCCGATCCGTTCGTCGAGCGAAGCCGTTTTCCCGCCGCCCCGCTCCTCGCCGCCTCGAACCGGCAACGACACGACCGACCATTTGAGCGAAGTCCCATCGCCTTCCACTGCGGTCGCGATGTAAAGATGCGAACCGAGCGGCGTCTCCGGATCGCGCACGATCGCGGGCGCATCGAAGAGGGGCGCGAGCCCCTGGCGCACGTAAATCCGCTGGTTTTTCTTGCTGACCAGCACGGAGAGGGGCGACATGCGCACCTGCGCTTCCTTCTCGGCGTTCGCGGCGGCGGCGGCGGCCTGCGTCGCTTCGTCCAAGCGGCGGTAGGCGTCCACGAGATCCGCGGCCTTGGCGGCTGCGGCCGTCTGCGCGGTTTGGACCTTCGCTGCGGCCTCGGCCAGAGCCGCCTCGGCGTTCATTTTGGCGATCGCCGCCGCATATTTTGCCGTCGCGGCCAGTTCATCGTCCTTGGTGGGACGCCTGGCGTCGGCGCTGTCGCAGATATCGCCCCCAGCGGAGTTGAGCTCCGCCAACGGGATAAATCCCTGTTGCCTGGCGCTAGCCGCGGGCGCCGCCGCTTCATAGGCTCTTGTCGCGGCGTCGGCTTTCGCCTGAGCCGAGTCGTGGGCCGCTTCAGCCGCTTCGAGCTCCGCCTCCGCGCGGGAGGCCTCTTGCCGCTTGATGCTGATGGCTGCGGACATCTCTTTTGAGGCCTTGAGGGCCGCCGCCGCATCGGCCGCGGCCTTGCCCTTCAGCTGCTCGGCATATTGGTGCGGATTGATCAGCGGCGGCTGCGCCGGGACGTCCGAGGCCTGCGGCGAGCCAAGCGCCGGCGTCGCGCTGTCGGCGACCGTCTGAACCTGCATCTTGGGCGCCGGCAACAGCGGATGCGTGAATTCCACCGGCGTCACGTCTTGCGGAGAAATGACGACGCGCTCGCCGATCTTGGTCAATCCCCAAAGCTTGGCGGCAAATCCAGCAGGAAGCCGGATGCAGCCGTGAGAGGCCGGATGGCCGGGAACGACGCCTAAGTGCATGGCGATGCCGGACCAAGTAATGCGCTGCATGAATGGCATCGGGGCGCCGGAGTAGATATTGGAATGATGAAATCGCTCGCGGCCGATGATGGTGAAGACGCCCTTGGGCGTCGGATGGCCGGCCATGCCGGTCGAAATCGCCGAGCGTTCGACGAGCCCGTGATGATTGTAGATGGAGACGCGCTGATCGGCGATCGAGATAACCGCAAACAGCGGTCGTTCGAGGCCGCTGACTTCGGGGGGCTTCGCCTCGCGCCTTTGCCGCTCGCCGGCTGTCTTCGAATGACGACGGCCATAGGCTTCAGGCGCGGCTCGACGGTAGGGCTGACCCCAGTATGGCGACGGTTCGGCTCGAGGCTGAGCGCTCTCGAACCAATCAAAAAAACCCCGCGCCGCAGCCGGAGTCGGCTGCAAGCCGAGGGCCACCGTAGCGACGGAGGCTAAGAGCGCCGAAAAGGAGCAAGCGCCGAAAATGCGGCGGCGCGCCGAAGCAGAAACGCTCACCATGATCTGAACACTCCTGGAACAGTACTTTTAGCGACGTAATGCTTAACGCTTTTTGCGTGATCTGACGTTCTCAGTTGACGTTCATCCGACATTCGCCGGATCTCTGTTCTATCTATTCCTGTTTCGGCCGCTGGCGAGAGCCGAGCAGTTGGGGCTCGAATGCATAGCGCTCGAACTGGTTACCGGGAGACGCAACGGGCGGCGCGATCACGTTTCCTGGTTAACGACGACAGAGCTTAAGTAGTTCCTAGGGGCGAAGCACAAAATTGTTTTGACGGCCAGCCATGCCGCCGGCCAGCAGCCCAGCCCATGGCATGAGGTTCATTAATAGGGATGCTGCGGTCGAGGCTCGACATCGTCGCCCTTGAGCAGTCATCGCAGCGCCGGCCTCCTTGCCTCAATTGTCCGAAGCGCATGGTCCCACACTTGGCAGTGAGCGACTTAATGTGCCCGTGCACCAAAAACTCTGTAACCTGGATACCAATGCCAGCCATATTGCCAATTACAGTCCGGCCGGTTGGGAAACCAATAGCAATTAACACTGTAGCCGAGATACCAGTATCCGATATTTCCTGGGTGACGAGGGATGCAGTTGGCGGGAACGTGCGAATTATTGAGGTAGCCGTTCCGGACTCGACACGAAACCTCTGCGACCCAAGCATGCGCGGAGCCCAGTGGGGCCACGGCGGGTGCGGCCGAGATAATAGAGGCCAGCGCTGCGGTGGAAATAGCCTTCAAATATGGCGTCATATTGCACCTCTTCTTTTGAACGCTGGCGGCATCAGAACGACCGTGACAGGGTGCTTCCTTAATCTGAAAAAACCAACTACCTCTCCCGCGGGCATTGTCACATTCGTCAAGCTTAGTCGATTTTCGACCCAATTTGGGTCGGCGATGAGCCCTAAGCCCGGATTTCTCACCCTATAAAGGCGCATTGGGGTGTCCGAGAGTGTAAACTTGTTTTAGGAGAACAAGTTGCGCCAATTCGACGAATTTCTCCTATGCAGACGGCATGGCCGCGACCGGATGTTGCTCCAGCAGGTAAGGCCGCCGTTCGCACAATTCGCAAATACAGAACCTCGCGAAAGTCCGTTCGTGGCGCATCCTGTTCATTCAAGACGAGGACCACCAGAATCATCGGCTTCGAATACTCAGGCGAACGGGTCGATCGAAGTCGACTCCCAGCGTAATTTCGACGTTCAGTCTAGACGATCTACGACGATCAAACGTTTGAGCCCACCATTTTGAAACGCCTGCAAAAATGCACTGTAGTTCTTGAAAACCACACAGCCATTAGACTCACCTTTCGCGCCGAGCATGTAAGTGTGTGCGAGGAGACCTGCCCGTCCGAAGACGTTACCGCCGCCAACGGGGTTGAGGCGTAACGCTTGAACCCCGTGGAAGGGCTTCTCCCTCAACGCAAGCGCGTAGACATTGGGCGGCGTCGCCCCGCGCATGCGTTCATGCACGTAACGCGGATCATCCAACCTGTCGCGTCGGCCTGAGTGCGCTTCCAATTCCGTACCATCGGGAAGGTAGACCGTATGCGCCGAGATGTCGTAAACGGCCGTCCACGCATCTAAGCCGAGCAACGGGCCGGATGTGATCCCTCGTGCATTGTCAAGAACGTCGCTCTCCGGAGCCGCATATGCCAGCGCAGGCCGAGGAGGTTGTTGTCCAGAAGGTTGTGGTGTGTCGAAAAACTTCTCCAGAAACACGTGATTATCGGACGGAGTGGCTGCTACAGCGGGATTGCTGTTCTGCGGCGCTAAAAGGACAGAAGATTGAAACGGGCTATACAGGCCAGTCATTATGACTGGCCAAAGCGCGAATGCGCCGAACAAAACGGCAATTTCTGCCTGTCCGTATAGCGGAACGTCGTAGCGACGCGAGATCCAAATGACCAGAGCTAAGAGAGACCCGGCAGCCATTATTGAATAGACGCAAAGTCCGTTCATTGAACTCCTCATCAGGTCGGCCTAAGAAGGACGGAGGGCGACGCAGCAAGAACACTCACGAAGCGTGGTGGAAATGTGTTTCTCGCCGTAAATTCGCCTAAACTAAAACCCCTGTTGCGGATGGGCCACACTATGAAAGTCGCTGCTCAGGGAGCCCTCCTTGGTCCGGGTCGTCCAGATGGAAGAAGCGGGACCGGTCGAAAAGAAACTGCCGGTTCGCCTATGGTGGCGGACGGATGAGAAGGGCCAGATAATATTCGTCCGGGTCGGCTGGAAACCGATCGAGTTCGAGAAGGGCAAGGCGGGAGTCGTCGCCGGCTCGATGGAGAGGCTACCGGCGGTCATCGACGTCCTGATCGCGGCCTTCGGCTCGCGCGGCCGCCAGTTCGGCCGATCTCCGTTTGTGGATACAGGAAGCCGAATCGATCCAAGATACGTAAACACGAGCGCCTAACTGGCTGGAAAGTTACTTCCGCGCTTGTTGCCAAGGTCCGCTCATGGCGCGAAGCGGGCAATGCCACCGCTGTTCTGTCCACGGTGCTCATGGCCCGCCCTCATAAAATACGCCCCGCCCCTGCATCTGTGCACCGGCCTGCTATGCTGCGCCCATGACGTCGGCGCCGCCCTATGCCCTCCGCTGCGCGTGCGCAAGCGCGGCGAGTCCTTCGTGATCGAAGACGCGAACGGCGGGGCATTGGGGTAAGGCGAAGCGCCGCATCGGCGCGCTTCTCCGCAATGTGGAAAAGGCGAAGGGCAACGCTGGCGCTCGGCGGCGCGGGCTCGATCTTCAAGAGGATCGCCTATCCGGCGCCCGAAGTGAGGATGTAGATCGTTCGCCGCCAGCCGGCGCTATTGCGGCCCGGTAATATGCCCGCCGCCCGGAAGTTGCGTCCGAATGGCCTGAACGATGCGCTCGATCGACGCGTTTGCTTCAATCGCGCGCTGCTCGGCGGCAACAACCCGTTCTTGCGTGATGCGGATTTCGTCTTTTGCTTGCGCGAGCTCTGCTTCTTTCGAGCCCAGAAGGTTTTGGGTCATCTCAAGCTGTTCGCGAGTCCACGATATCTCTTCGCTCAACTGCGCCGACTGTGCTTCCAAATGCTCGACCCGCGTGTCCGCCATTTCGAGCTTCTCTACCACCGAGCGCGCCAATTCTTGTGCACGCGCCACAGCTTGCGCAGACTGCTCTTCAAGTAATCTGATCGCCGCCGCAGTTTCCGATACGATCTCCAACGCAACTTCGGCGCTGTCATGCTGTGGCGGAAGCTCCTGCCGCAGATGAACCGGGACAATTCGCGGCGGAGACATATCTCGCCTGGGGATAATTTCGGGGGCATACTCGTCGATGTCGATCAAATTCATCGTAAACTCCACGCATTACGCATTCTCTTCGGCCGTTTAGATTGTGGAAAACAATATGGCGAAATCAGGACAGGGGCGCCCTTTCGATGAGCGCCCAGACGATGCCATTAGGTCATCGTCCTCCGCCGGCGGAACGCCAGAAGGCCGTCGAGCTTGTCGCCCAGGGCCCAAACTTGCGTGAAGCGGCGGCGGCCGTTGGTTTCAGCTTCCAAGCGGTTTCCCAATGGATCAAAGCCGCAGAATTGGAGCGCAAGAACTTCGCGCCGCCGCGCGCGCGACGCGGAAGCCGCGCAAGCCGATATTAGTGAATGGGCAGAGGCGGTGTGGCTGGCGCTGTGGGCGTGACGGCGTCGTCGCTTACGCGCTGATCACGGATGTCAGCAGGCCAACAATCATTCCGACAGCGATCAAGGCAGAGACGCCCGCGGCCACCATCCAAGCCGTCGACTTGAGGTTGCGATCCCACATCTTGGCCTCCACTGTTGCTCGGGAGGGCAGATTGGTGGACGCCATACTGCAAGTCTGTGCTCCAGGACACGGCGTGCGCGCCGGGCGGCGCCTTGGCGAGTTTATCCGCGCGCAGAAGGAGACGGTCGAGCTGGCAAAGGGAACGAGCGGGCAGAAGATGACTCGCATTACCGGCGGTGCTGTTGTGGAACTGCCGGAAAAGGATGTCCCCAACCTTGCCGATGCCGGGACAGACAAGAAGCGCTCAAGCAGCGCGCAGAAGGTCAGTGGTTCCGACAAAGAACCAGTGACTTCTTGATCTCGTCACGCGTCATTTGGAGGGGAGATCACCTCAAACTCTTTTTCGGGAATGCCCCAGGCAACGCGTCGATCATCGAAGCGCGCGTCCAGTCGATCTGGGGCGGGCTCACCTTCTCTCAAGATGCGATACCGACAAATCACGGTTCCAATGGCGTCAGCCGGAATGTCCAGCCCGCGTGCGACGGGGGAGTCAGGTCGGAAGCGAACTTTTTGTTTCTCGCCCACGAAATTCGCCAAGCAATTATAGAGCCAGCGAGCGGCTTCGGGCCAACCCCTTCCTTAGCGGCAGGGGTTGGCAAATTCGGGTTGTCGCCCCTCGCCTTGTCCATCTCCTTGAGGAGAGCGCCGGCCCTGTCCTCGGCGCGCAACTGGGCGAGGCGTCTTTCGGCGATCTCGAGCAGCCGTCGTGCATAGGCCTCGTGCCGATGGCTTCTCTTCATGCGCGCCGCCACAGCGATGGTCTGCATTCTGACGCAAAGCTCCTCAAGAGCCTCGGCGCCGGCACATTCCGCGATGAATTTGCCGGCGGCAGCCATGGCTGCTTGGCGGCGCTCTTGACGCATGAGGGCTCCATAGCGAAACGCCCCGCCGTTACCTCCACGGTCGGGGCGTTTCTAGAGACGGCAAAGCCGTCAGCATTTCTTAAGGTCATTCGCAAATCCGACTAGAGCAAGGCGCTTGCTGCTTCCGGACCGCCTCGTTGACGCGCTCCCAATGCCGCGGCGGCCGGTTGCCGTCGATCACGTGCAAGGCGTCATGCTGACGAAGCCGCGCCTGGACCTAGGAGCCGTCGCCAAAGCGTTCGATCAAAGCGCGCGCGTCGGATTCGACAAGCTCGCAGTCGATCTTGCGGCGACGAAGCCAACTGAGCATCGGAAGCGCCCCGTTACGCGCTGCTGGCTCCCTCCGCCGTCAGGGCGCGCGCGATCGACTGCGCGATGGCCTTGGCGTCGGCGCGGGAGAGGTGCTTGACGAGCGCTCGCGTTGTCGGCTCGTCCTCGAAATAGACAAAAGCGAGATGCAAGATCGACAAGCTGACATAACTTAGTGGAATGACGCATCGGAAGGAATCCGGGATGCGGTGATTTGGTTCATGCTCCGCATATGAGAGATCACGAGGGCACGCGTTTGGCGGGTGTCTTCAGCTTCTCGAATCCCGATTATCCGGTTCCCGGGGCAACGCATTCGATGGATAAGCAAGGTTCAAACGCCGTCGGAAACTAACGCTGGTCCTGGACCACCAATCGCAAGCGCTTCAACCGTTCGCTAAATCGCGGCCATCGGGACCGCGGCTTGTGACCGATCTCGTACCTCGAGTCCAATTTGATGCCCAACGGCGGCCGAAAGCCACCAAGAGGGAAAACTGCGGGCCAACCCGGAACAAACCGACCAGCTTGGCGTTTTTTTATAGATGAAGCTGTTCGTAGACGTGCACCAGAGGTGTTGGATAGCGTCCTGGGAACGTTGGCGACGGAAGCCGTGCAATGGGAGGAAATCGATGAAACGCAATAAAGTTTTGGGATTGATGATCGGCGCGTCGTTGCTCTTGGGCGACGCGGTGATTGCGGAGGCAACCCCTATGGCGGCGCGGCCAAGCGCGGTCGAAATGTCTGCGTTCTCAGGTAATGTGGTTCAGGCGTTCCTTGGGATTGGACGCCGCCATGTGCGCCGTGTGGAGCGTCGCGCCTATCGTCACGAACGTCGATACATACGGCGACATGGCTATTAACTTGTAACAAGCAGCCGCATTTACGCGGCAAAAACAAAAAGAACGCCCTGCCTATTCTACCAAGGTCGGGGCGTTCTTTTGAGGTCAGAAATCGGCTTCCACCTCTCAGCAAGACAAACTATTTCAATCATATCTCTCGGCGAGCCCGCAGGGTGTCATGCGAAAAATTTGGCATTTCGTCAAAACGACAATGCTTGGAGGCGCCATTTTTTTGCTTCCTATCGCCGCGACCCTTCTCATTGTCGTCAAGGCCGGTAAGATCGCTGTCGACGCGGCAACACCCCTCGCGGAAAAACTCCCCATTCCGAAAGCCGAGGCGGTTCTCGCGGTTTACGTTGTCGGAGCTATCCTCCTCGTAATAATGTCTTTCGCCGCTGGCGTCTTAGCACGCTCGATGGCTGTGAAAGGACCTGTGTCGTTCCTCGAAGATCGTATTTTGAATCGATTTCCGCCATACATTGCCATTCGCAAGCAAGCGGACCGTCTAGTAGGCATAGCGACCAACGAAAATCTCAGGCCAGCTCTTGTGCGTGTTCATAACGGTTGGCAGATCGGGTTCCTTGTCGATACATTCGAGGATGGTCATGCTGCCGTTTTCATGCCCGGATCGCCGGACCCGTCGTCGGGGATAGTGCAAATCATTAGCAGCGAAAATATCACCCCAATCAGTGTATCTCGTCGCGATGTTCTCGCATGCCTTGAGCAGACTGGACGAGGGCTTCCAAACCTCTTGGCAAAGTCGTCTATGACGCGCAATCCCCCGACTGCCGGAACATAACGGCGAGGCGCGCGACCGTGCCGCGCGCACCGCTACTCTGAAGCCCTTCTCCGAATTTGAGGAAGATTTTGAAGTCGTAAAACGAACCGAGCACGATGATCATGCCTACGCAGCTACCAATCGCATCCCCGCCCAGTGTTCAAATTCGCGAATCCGACGAAGACAGGTTCATTTGTCTTGGCGTGGAATTGTCCAGCCTGACTGACGTTCGAGGCGCCGGACTGATTCCGCAGGTGAATATCCAATCGATAATTGCCGTCTATTTCAATCGCGCTGACGACGCGACCCCGAAGCAGCACACCGCCATTCTGATGCTCGACGTCGGCACTGCAATGTATCGCAGCGACATCAGCCGGTCCCATATGCGTCTCCTCGATTGGCTACGATGAACCAGAAATCCTCCCTTCCTCAACCCGACAAATCTGTCTCATGAGCGTTGACGCCGGAAAGAAAGGGATGACCTCCGCCAACTCAATTGTCTGATACCTCAAAACCATACCCGACCTTGTCGCAGCAGCTCTCCTATACGGTGCCAAAGCCGAGGTAATGCAGAGGGGACAATCAAAGGCAACGCTGCAGTTTGAGACGCTCGCCCGCCGAACAAAGGACAAGATCGCACAATAGCAACTAGTGTCGTACGACGACCGACGCGACTTTCTGTTGAAAGAGCCACGAAGTGACTGCGTCACAAAGCGGTCTTCTCTCCGATGATTAAGAATACGCCGAGGAGGTAGACGAATGATGGACCTGGAAACGGCTCTCGCCTATGTCCGAGCACGAGAAAAGATTCGTCGACGGAGCTGGCGACCTCGCGAGAAACATGTGTGTCTGACCTTCAAGCGGGATGGCACGTCGTATTATGCGGTTTATCAAGATCAGTTTCTTCTCGGAGAATATAACGCCACGGCAGAGGATTTTGGCGCTTACGATTGGGAACGCATTTGCCGCGACTGTTAGTCCGAAGCCTAGAAGTAGCAAAAAAATAGAAAACGCACCCGCGAGCTTGTTTGGCGGTCACCAGAGACTGAGTCGCTTCCTCCTGCGTCTTCTGTCCATTCCTAATGTCATGAGGGTTGCCCCTACTATCAAAAATGCCTGACTTTCGAGACTGCTGTCATGCATTATGTCAAAGCCTTTCAGCATAAGCGCTGCACCGATCAGTCCAATCATCGTTGCCTCTGACGC
>CAVPMJ010000020.1:0-33702 GCA_963706255.1 uncultured Alphaproteobacteria bacterium
ACGCCGTCGGAAACTAACGCTGGTCCTGGACCACCAATCGCAAGCGCTTCAACCGTTCGCTAAATCGCGGCCATCGGGACCGCGCTTGTGACCGATCTCGTACCTCGAGTCCAATTTGATGCCCAACGGCGGCCGAAAGCCACCAAGAGGGAAAACTGCGGGCCAACCCGGAACAAACCGACCAGCTTGGCGTTTTTTTATAGATGAAGCTGTTCGTAGACGTGCACCAGAGGTGTTGGATAGCGTCCTGGGAACGTTGGCGACGGAAGCCGTGCAATGGGAGGAAATCGATGAAACGCAATAAAGTTTTAGGATTGATGATCGGCGCGTCGTTGCTCTTGGGCGACGCGGTGATTGCGGAGGCAACCCCTATGGCGGCGCGGCCAAGCGCGGTCGAAATGTCTGCGTTCTCAGGTAATGTGGCTCAGGCGTTCCTTGGGATTGGACGCCGCCATGTGCGCCGTGTGGAGCGGCGCGCCTATCGTCACGAACGTCGATACATACGGCGACATGGCTATTAACTTGTAACAAGCAGCCGCATTTACGCGGCAAAAACAAAAAGAACGCCCTGCCTATTCTACCAAGGTCGGGGCGTTCTCTTGAGGTCAGAAATCGGCTTCCACCTCTCAGCAAGACAAACTATTTCAATCATATCTCTCGGCGAGCCCGCAGGGTGTCATGCGAAAAATTTGGCATTTCGTCAAAACGACAATGCTTGGAGGCGCCATTTTTTTGCTTCCTATCGCCGCGACCCTTCTCATTGTCGTCAAGGCCGGTAAGATCGCTGTCGACGCGGCAACACCCCTCGCGGAAAAACTCCCCATTCCGAAAGCCGAGGCGGTTCTCGCGGTTTACGTTGTCGGAGCTATCCTCCTCGTAATAATGTCTTTCGCCGCTGGCGTCTTAGCACGCTCGATGGCTGTGAAAGGACCTGTGTCGTTCCTCGAAGATCGTATTTTGAATCGATTTCCGCCATACATTGCCATTCGCAAGCAAGCGGACCGTCTAGTAGGCATAGCGACCAACGAAAATCTCAGGCCAGCTCTTGTGCGTGTTCATAACGGTTGGCAGATCGGGTTCCTTGTCGATACATTCGAGGATGGTCATGCTGCCGTTTTCATGCCCGGATCGCCGGACCCGTCGTCGGGGATAGTGCAAATCATTAGCAGCGAAAATATCACCCCAATCAGTGTATCTCGTCGCGATGTTCTCGCATGCCTTGAGCAGACTGGACGAGGGCTTCCAAACCTCTTGGCAAAGTCGTCTATGACGCGCAATCCCCCGACTGCCGGAACATAACGGCGAGGCGCGCGACCGTGCCGCGCGCACCGCTACTCTGAAGCCCTTCTCCGAATTTGAGGAAGATTTTGGAGTCGTAAAACGGACCGAGCACGATGATCATGCCTACGCAGCTACCAATCGCATCCCCGCCCAGTGTTCAAATTCGCGAATCCGACGAAGACAGGTTCATTTGTCTTGGCGTGGAATTGTCCAGCCTGACTGACGTTCGAGGCGCCGGACTGATTCCGCAGGTGAATATCCAATCGATAATTGCCGTCTGTTTCAATCGCGCTGACGACGCGACCCCGAAGCAGCACACCGCCATTCTGATGCTCGACGTCGGCACTGCAATGTATCGCAGCGACATCAGCCGGTCCCATATGCGTCTCCTCGATTGGCTACGATGAACCAGAAATCCTCCCTTCCTCAACCCGACAAATCTGTCTCATGAGCGTTGACGCCGGAAAGAAAGGGATGACCTCCGCCAACTCAATTGTCTGATACCTCAAAACCATACCCGACCTTGTCGCGGCAGCTCTCCTATACGGTGCCAAAGCCGAGGTAATGCAGAGGGGACAATCAAAGGCAACGCTGCAGTTTGAGACGCTCGCCCGCCGAACAAAGGACAAGATCGCACAATAGCAACTAGTGTCGTACGACGACCGACGCGACTTTCTGTTGAAAGAGCCACGAAGTGACTGCGTCACAAAGCGGTCTTCTCTCCGATGATTAAGAATACGCCGAGGAGGTAGACGAATGATGGACCTGGAAACGGCTCTCGCCTATGTCCGAGCACGAGAAAAGATTCGTCGACGGAGCTGGCGACCTCGCGAGAAACATGTGTGTCTGACCTTCAAGCGGGATGGCACGTCGTATTATGCGGTTTATCAAGATCAGTTTCTTCTCGGAGAATATAACGCCACGGCAGAGGATTTTGGCGCTTACGATTGGGAACGCATTTGCCGCGACTGTTAGTCCGAAGCCTAGAAGTAGCAAAAAAATAGAAAACGCACCCGCGAGCTTGTTTGGCGGTCACCGGAGACTGAGTCGCTTCCTCCTGCGTCTTCTGTCCATTCCTAATGTCATGAGGGTTGCCCCTACTATCAAAAATGCCTGACTTTCGAGACTGCTGTCATGCATTATGTCAAAGCCTTTCAGCATAAGCGCTGCACCGATCAGTCCAATCATCGTTGCCTCTGACGCTAAACCCTAGACCACCTTCGCTCGCCTTGGAGATCTGTTGCGAAAGCAGAACGGTTGTCTGTTTCGCATACGATGCTGGATATTCCTCAAAAATGGCCTTCCCCGGGCATGCTGAGATCTTTGTTGGGGCAGCGATTGCAAGGCAATCAAACGGCTCAAGAATCTGGAGTACGAGAACGATAGGCTGAAGAAGGCGGTCTCGTGGCAATCAATAAAAATTCCGAAAGCGAGTGAGTTCTCTTTCCAGAGGAGATTCGACGAACTCGAGGAGAAATCCTTTGCCCAACTGATGGACGCTTACCGGAATAGAAAATCCGCACAGAAGCCGCTCGAATAACCCCGGAGCGCCCAACTGATGAAGCATCGCGCGATACCTCAGCACCGGAAGATCGAAGGACGATCCATTGTAGGTGACGAGCTTCGGATGGAGTTCATGGACCCTCGCGAGGAACGTCTTCACTAGCTCCCGCTCACTGCGTTCGCCGACGTGCGGGGCTCCGACCGCTCCAACGATCCAGACGCCATCGATGCGCTCGCTAACCACAGCGCCGATCCAGACGATGGAGTGATAGGCGGGCTTAGGAAAGGAGCTGTCGAGCGACTCCCTGATTTCAATGTCGCTCTTGTCCGTGAGTCCGGTCGCCCGAGCGAAGCCGGTGAGGTCTGGAACCGTTTCGATATCCCATATGATGGCGAAAGACATTGATTGCGCCCCCTTACGTTTCTCCTTCCATATTTATCCGTCGGCGCCCGGCCACAACGCCGCCCGCGAAATCCTGCGCGATTTCAGGCGCAAGCGCGTCGCCCGGACGCTTGGTCGATGAATGTAAGATCAGGAATTGCACGTTCGACCATTCGGCAATGGTCGGCGCACATGAGATGATAAGCGCAGCGAAACTCAGAAATGAGGCTTTCACTTTGGCGGCATCCTTCGGCTGCTTGGCCTCGATCGCCTTCACGCCGAACTCGGCGGCCTCCTCGGCAATCCTGTCCGCTCTTCGCGCTGTGGAGGCGCGCGGACGCCGTGAAACCACTCGGCGGCTTCGTGCAACAACCGGCGCGGTTTTTCGCTACGCGGTCGCCACGGGGCGAGCGCAAGGCGACCCTAGATTCCCTCTTGCGCCCGCGATTTAGACATGCGGCTGTCCGAGGGGACAGGTGTCGTCGTCGTGCTGATTGAGGCTGCCGGGCTGGTCAAAAAGCCGGAACGGGAAGCAAGACAGTCGATCAAGCTGACTGAGTCCGGATTCTTGACATTTGTCGCCATTTGATGTGGCCCAGTTGCAACACTGACTGAAAATGAACTCGATAGGGTCAATTGCGGCTTGCAGACCAACGCAAATGCACGCAGCGTCACAAACATCGTAATCCAATTCCCCGACGAGCCACGGACCCCCAAGTCATCGGTTTGAACGGCTGAAAGCGAGCAAAGGCAAGACGATGAAGAAGATTGGTTTGATTGCGGCTATTTCCTTGGCCGCTCTGAGCGTCGGCGCCGCGTTTGCGGCCGACCTTCCGTCCTACAAGGCGCCGCCGCCCCCGCCGCCTCCGCCGATCATGACCTGGACTGGCTTCTATGCTGGTCTTAACCTCGGTGTCGGCTTTTACGACAGCAATTCCTCCAACGCGGGGAACTGGGGTTGGAACAATCGCGGCGGCAGCCGCGCGGGCGTCGTCGGCGGCGGTCAAATCGGCTACAACTACCAGCTCACGCCGATGTTCGTCGTGGGCGCTGAAACCGACTTCCAGGGCACCAGCATCGGCTCTGGCGCCGGTAGAGACAATTGGGGCTGGCTGTTCGGCCTCCCTCAGGCCACCACGGCGAGCCTCAACTGGTTCGGCACGGTTCGTGGCCGTCTCGGCGTGACGCTGCTCAGCCCGCAGCTGCTGGTCTACGGCACGGGCGGCTTCGCTTACGGCGAAGTGCAGCGCAATGGCTGGTTCAACCAGAACAGCGCCGTGCAGACGGGCTGGACCGCCGGCGCCGGCGCCGAGTATAGGTTCGTTTCCCTGCCGAACTGGTCGGTCAAGGCCGAATATCTCTATACGCAGATCAGCGGCTCCAACAGCAACAACGGCTGGCTCTGGGCGTTCAACCCGGGCTGGGGCCTCAACAATGTCAACAACCGCACGCGCTTCCATACGATCCGCGTGGGCGTGAACTATCACTTCAACTTCGGCGCTCCCGCGCCGGTGTATGCGAAATACTGAACATTACCCAGGGCGTCCCAAGCGCTGAACAGGAGCCCGGCCATTATGGCCGGGCTTTTTCTTTATTGGACAAATTAGAGCCGACGCCGGGCCGAAGGGTCGATCAACGAAATTGCCTTCGACGTCTATCGACCAGGTTCTCGTTCCTGTACTCGAGGTCAGCGCAAAGCGCACAACCCACACGACGAGCGTCGCGCGCGGTTTCGATTAGTGTGCGCCGGACGTCGAGCATCTTTCACCGCGTCGAAATATCGTTTCGCTGACGATTTCAGGAAGCATCGCCGAACATTCGACAAACGAGCGCCGTTCACACGAGTTGTGGCGACTCCCGGCCCGGCTCAGCCCTCGCCGCCGAACCCTTCACCATGTCCGCCGTTTTTGCGATAGCTCTCGAAACAGCTTGGCCTTAGTTTCTTCCAGCCGAAAGGTCAGCAGAGCCCGTAAGCAAATCAGAACGAAAGAAGGTTGCTATGACGTTGAAGTCCCTACTTGGCGCTGCTGCGTTCAGCACGTGCCTCGCTTTTTCATTTGCGCCCGACGCGGCGCAGGCTATGCCGGTTCAACCTCAGGACTCCTCGGAGAGCTCCGTGGTCTTGGTGTACGGCGGCTGCGGACCTTATGGACATCGGGGGCCCTGGGGCGGCTGCCGACGCGGCGGCCAGTGGAGCGGAAGAGCTTTCTATCGTCGGCGCTTCTGGTGATATAGCGCCTACAAGTGCGGGGTCGGCGGAGTTGGCGGCTCGCCGATCTCGATGTCCGCGCATTTTGAATGATCGCCAGAAGCGCCCCGCGTCTGCGGCCGGACTTTCTATCGGTTTTTCGAGATCGGACGGCGCGCGGATGGCGCGGCGTCCGATGCCTTCACCGGTCAATCAATTTCCGCCCATTTCGCAATTTTGACTCTCGTTAAGGGAGATCGCGTCGCGGCGGTCAGATTCGAATCGGCGCACTCATCGTGCGCCGGCCGCCGTCGCTGTTTAAATCAGGCGGCGACGCGGACGAGTCCCGCTCGTTTCGATCGTGTGGCGCGCGATCATCGCTTCTTCGTCGGTCGGCGTGACGAACACCGGCGCGCGCGATTCGGCGCCGGAAATAATCGAGTTGTCGCGCGCATTGGCCTGAGCGTCGAGCCGCAGGCCGAGCCAGTCGAGGCCGTCGACGACGCCGGCGCGCACGCGCGCCGACCGCTCGCCAATGCCAGCCGTGAAGACCAGCGCGTCGAGTCCGCCGATCGTCGCCGCAAGCGCGGCGATTTCGATTTTGATGCGATGGACGAAATAGTCGATCGCCGCGCGCGCGCGCGGCTCGTTCGAAGCCTCAAGCGCGCGCATGTCGTGCGACACGCCGGACAAGCCGAGAAGGCCGGAGCGCTCGTAGAGAAGCTGGCTTAGCTCCTCGGCCGTCATTTTTTCGCTCTGCATGAGATAAAGCAGCAGCCCGGGGTCGATCTGCCCGCAGCGCGTGCCCATCGGCAGGCCTTCGAGCGCGGAGAAACCCATGCTCGAGGCGACTGAGCGCCCGCCCTTCATGGCGCAAAGCGAAGCGCCATTGCCGAGATGCGCGACGATGACGGCGCCTTCGGCGCGGATCGGATCGATCGCGCGCAGCCGCCGCGCAATGAATTCATAGGAAAGCCCATGAAAGCCAAAACGCCGCAGTCCGCGCTCGTAGTAGGAATATGGCAGCGCATAGGCGTCGTCGACAAAGGCGTGTCCGCGATGAAACGCCGTGTCGAAACAGGCTATTTGCGGCACATGCGGAAAGGCTTCATGCGCCGCCTCTAGTCCAGCGATGTTATGCGGCTGATGCAGCGGCGCGAGCGGAATGAGTTCGCGAAGCGCCGACAGCGCCGCGGCGTCGACGATGATCGGCGCGGCGAAATGGAGTCCGCCATGCACGACGCGATGGCCGATGGCGCCGATCGAGATGTCCGGGCAGGCGCGTTCGATCCAATTGAGAATGTCCGCAATCGCCTCCTTGTGATTGAGGGCGGCGAGCGGCATGTCGATCGCTTCGCCCTCGACGACGCGCACGCGGAAGCGCGGCGTCGCGCCCAGGCCATCGACTTTGCCGGACGCGATCAATCGCGGCCAAACGGCGTCAACCGCGAAAAGCGCGAATTTCACCGACGACGAGCCGGCGTTGAGCGTGACGACATGATCGCCCATGAGCGCTCCGTTGGACTGTCATTCGCCTCATCCGAAGCGGCCTGGGAACACCGCTGCGTGAATCAACTGCGACGCCGCTTTTCCGCTTCGAATGTCTTGCCGCGATAGGTGACGCGCTCCAGACGCAATTCGCCTTTCGGATGGAACGCGTCTGGTCGCGGACGCAATTCGCCGTTTTCGAATTCGAGGCCAAGCATGGCGTAGGCGGCCGACAACATGCGCGCGGCTGCGCCTGTATACCAACTCCAGCCGCCGTGCCCCTCATAGCCGACGCCCTCATAAACGTCGGCGGGTTGCTGATGCGGCGGCAGCCCGTAGACGTCGGCCTCGCCCGGCGTCGCGAGCTTGGAGATCGGCGAAATCGCGATCCAGGTGTCGAACGCTTTGCGGAACAGTTCCTCCGCCGCGCGCGCATCGCCTTGCGCCTCAGCCTGCGCGCCAAGCATCGCCAAAGCGTCGACGAACCACGACACGCCATGCGAATATTGTCCGCCATTTTCGCGCACGCCCGGCGGATATTCGGCGCTGCGGCCCGGATAGGGGCTCGAATGCTCGTTATAGGGCGGCGAAACGAGCAGCACGCGATTGCGGCGGCCCAGCACGGCGAGCGCATTCTCGATCGCCTCGCGTCCGCGCGCCGCGTCGACGGCGCGGGCGAGCGTCGGCCAGGACGAGGTCATGGCGCTCATCGGCGCCACTTCGCGGCCATCGTCGGCATAGGCGCGGATATAGCGGTCGCCGCGCCAGCACTCATCGAGCGCGGCGCGCAGCTTCTCGGCGCGTTCGCGATAGCGCGCGGCGCGGGCGGCGTCGCCCTTCTCCTCGAACAGCGGCGCCATGTCGAGCAAAATGCCATGCAGGAAGAAGCCGAGCCACACGCTCTCGCCACGGCCGTCGTCGCCGATGAGGTTCATGCCGTCGTCCCAATCGCCCGAACCCATCAGCGGCAGGCCATGCGCGCCGAAACGGTCGAGCGTCCAGTCGATGGCGCGGGCGCAATGGCCGAGCAGCGTGTCCTTGTCGCGCGAGGTGAGCGGCACGGTCGCTTGGCCTTCCTGATCCTTGGGCACGGGATTCGCCTCCAGGAAGGTCTCCACCGCGTCAAGGATCGCGACGTCGCCGGCGCCGCGCACATAGCGGATCGTCACATAGGGCAGCCACAGATGCGGGTCGGACGAATGCGTGCGGTCGGCGAGGCCCGTGCCGCCGTTCGGCGCGCGATGCCACCATTTGCAAGCGTCGCCTTCGATATATTGATGCGCGGCGTGCAGCAGAATCTGCGCGCGGGCGCGCTCCGGCGCGAGATGGATGAGCGGGATCACATCCTGCAACTGGTCGCGATAGCCAGTGGCGCCGGAGCGCTGCGACGGACCGGTGCGGCCCCACAGGCGCGCGGCGAGCAATTGATAGGGCAGCCAGTCGTTGACCAGACGATCGAAATCGGGACGGTTGGTCTTGACGCGCAATACCGACAGCTGTTCCTCCCAGGCGCGCGCGCTTGCTTCAAGCTCGGCGCGGGCGTGCGCGGGATCGCGCGCATAATCGGCAAGCCTCTTGGCTTCCGCCATCGAAGTCGTCTGGCCGAGCGCGACGACGACAGTCGCCTCCTCGCCCGCCGGGACGTCGATGGCGCCGCTGAAGGCGGCGACCTTGCGTTCATGCGCGGGCGCGCCGGCGTCGGGATGGCCGTGTTCGACCATGTAAGGCAGATAGGGATCGCGGCTTTCATGGCCAAGGAAACGGCGCCGCGACGTCTCGGCGAATTCCGCCGGGATCGAGGTCGTCACAAAGGCCCAGCCCTGCACGAAATTATTTCGCGGATTGCGGAAGTAGATCGAATGAACATTCTCGTCGATCACGGACTGCACTGCGCCCAGGCTTTCGTTCGGCGTCTCCGCCAAAACGATCTCCATCGCCGGCGTTATCTGCAGCAGCCGCTCATGGTCCGACTTGTTGCGAATCTTGAGCAGCTTGAATTCGATCGGCTGCGTCGGGCTGACGAACACGGTCATTTCGAATTCGAGATGATCGCGCTCGGCGCGATAAACGACGGCGCCCGGCGAGAACGTCACCTGATATTCGGCGTCGCGACGGCGCAGCGGGACGAAGGTCGGACTATGCGCGTCGGCGCGGGCGAGGTCGTAGACATAGATCATCTGTCCCGCCGGGGCCATGCGGCCTTCGCCCATGCGGAACGGCGTGAAGCTGTTCAAGCGCGAATTGCCATGGAAGGAAAAAATGTCGCCGTCATTGGTGAGCACCGCGCCCTGCCCGAAAGCGTTGGCGATGACATGCGCGAAGGGGCGCGGCGTGCCGGGCGCGAGCGTCAGGCTCCGGCCGTCTTCCGAAAAGGCGTAGCGCGGCTCTTGCGGCGCCGGCGGCATGATCAGCGCGCGGCGGCGCGACAACGCCTTGTTGAGCGTCTCCGGCGCGACCGGCGCCATGCCAAGATGCCGTGCGATGGAGTTGGTGGCGCGCCCCATGTCGCGCGCCCAGCCGTCGACGATGATCAGTTCGGTCGCGCCCGCGGCTGCAATTTCGACTTCGACGCGCAGGCTGGCGCATGGTTCGAAGCCGTAAAGCAGACCTTCATCCTCGGGATCGCGCGGCGCGCCAAGCCCGAGAAGACTGTCAGGCGAATTGGTCGGCCCCATTCCGTAGAAGCGCGACTTCACGTCCTCATAGCCGACGACGGAGATTTTCGCGTCAGCGCCCCCGCCGATGGCGTGAAAGCCGATTTCCGGCGACAGGCGCCGGTCGGACTGGCGACGCGCGCCGCCCTTGAGCAAACGGTTCTGCGCGAAGATCGCGTTGAGAGAGCGAACGTACCATGTGCCGACATGAATCGCGTTATAGGCGGCGTCGCGCAATTCGACGCCGGTTTCGTTCAGCACCCATTCGCGCAGCGACGCGAGCATCAGCTTGCGATGGCGCTGTTCGAGATTGACGATCTTGAGCCTTGTGATCTCCACCGCCTCGTCTGCGGCGAGCGACACCTGCGCTTCGACCGCGAAGCCGTTTCGCTCGGCCATGAAGAACAGGCAGTTCTCGCCCGCGTCTGTGAGCGATGCTTGCGCGGCCGCACAGCGCGTCGGCGCCTCGCCGATAGACCAGAGCTCGCCGCCATCCTCGCGCAAAAACAGGAAGCGTCCGCGCGGATGGGCGTGATCGTCCGGCCGCCGCGTAAGGTCGATCGGCGGACCGCCGCGCGCGACGCCCTCAATGCCGATCGCGCCCTGCCCGTCCTGAAACCATTCGGTCGTCATCAGCCCGTTGGTGAGTCTGAGGGGCCGCGAGCCCGGCACGCCGCCGGCGCCGGTGATCCCTTCGATGGTCACCTTTTGCGCGCGCGCCAGTCGCGCGAGGAGGAAGAGCACGAGGCCGAAAGCGACGAGACCGGCGTAGATGAGATATCCGCCGACGAGATAGGTGTAAGAGGGCGGGCGCGTCTGCGACAATTGCTCGGCCGCGCTCCACGCCTTGTCCCACTCGGCGCCCCTGGGGATATAGAAAGGCAGCAGCAACGGCGCCCATGTGCCAAATCGGCGAATCCCTTCCGGGATCGCGCGGCTCGTCTGCGCCTTGCCGAGAAAGCGCGCGGCTTTTTCGTCGGCGACGTCGCCGCCGACGAAGGACAGATTGACCAGCGTCGCGACGCGCAATCCCATGTGGTCGAACCAGATGAGAACGCGCAGCACGTCATAGGCGAGCAGCGCCGTGAAGATGTCGAGGCTCCAGGCGCGAAAATCATTGTCCGGCAGGATGTAGGTCATCCAGCTCGCGACGCCGGTGCGGATGAGCCCGTCCTGATTGTACCAAGCCGGATCCGGCGAGGCCTTCAGGAAGGAATAGATCACCGGCGCCATCCACAAGCCCCAGCGCAGCACGCGCACGGCGTTCTCGACCAGCATGTCGAGCCCCTGCCAACTCGCAAGTTGGCGCAATGGCTGGAGGCTGCGCTGCACAAGCGCGGTGAGAAAGAAAAGATTGATCGAGAAGAGCGGCGCGGCGAACACCCATTGGATCACGCCGGATAGCGATTCATCGAAAAGCAGCCGCACGCCGCCGTCGACCATGCCGAGATCGGTCGCGCCCCATTTCGAGAACAACGGGCGGATGACATAGGCGTTGATCGGCCGTCCGTCGGCTGCGTAATCGAGCGACGTGTAGGCGAAGAATTTCGCCGTGATCGTATCGACCTGTCCCGTATCGAGGTACCAGGCGATCGCGCCGGCGACGAGGGCGCCGAGCAGCGCGCCGAGCGAATAGACGCGCCAGTCGCGCAGATGCTGGCGCCGTCCCTGCGTCAAGGCGAAGAAATCGATCGCGGCGTCGACGCCGGCGTAGGCGAGCGCGCCGACGGCGGCGCCGAAGAGAAAACGATCTCCGCCGCTTGCCGCGGGCAGACCGATCATCAGCGCCAAGCCCACAGCCGCGCCGGCGACCGCGCCGCGCAGATAGTTCGACGGATGCAGGTAGATTTCCTCAACGCGCGCGAAGAAAGGCGGCGTCGAGTCGGTGCTCTCCACGATCGCGCGCGCGAGCGGAAAAAGCGCCGCGCCAATGAGCGCGCCGCCGATCGGGCCCGAAGCGGAAATAACCGCGACCGCTGGCGGGAAGGAGACGACGAGTCCGACCGCGAGCAGCAACGCCATGAACACGAAGCCGTAGACGGCGCCTTTCTCAGCGCCGGTCCTCCAGTCGTGGAAGACGACGACTTGGAGGGAAGGCGTCGCGCGAAGCAGGCCCGCGATCGCCTGCGTCACGAGATAGGTCTGGCCCCACAGGCCCGCCTGCGCCAACGCCGCGGCGACGGTCGCGACGGCCGCTGTCAAGGGCGCCGGCAGATAGGGCGCGATAAAATAGGAAACGGAGGTCGCCACATAGGGCGTCAGCGAGGCGAGAAAGGCCGAGGCGAATAAAATGCCGTGCGGACGCCATTGGCGCGGCAGGAAGCGGCCCAGGGCCAGGGGCACGCCGACGACGACCGCCTCGTTCAGCAAAAATAGAACAAGCGTGCGGCCGGCGATGTTCTTGAAAATGTCTGGAACGTCCACGCCGAGCAGCAGCACGCCGCCGATCTGGGTGACGGGCGGCGCGCCCAGCGCGATCAGCAGGCTGAACAGGAACGGCAGCGCGAAGAGCGCGGCGCGCACGGCCATGCGCGAGCGCGCCCTAAGCGTGACGACGCCTGCGAGATAGATCAGCGTCGCCGTCGCCGCGCCGACAGGCGAAAAGCGGAACAGACCGAGGAGCGTCTCCGGCGCGCGCCACAAGAAGCCGGCGCGGTCGCAAAGCAGCGTAAACGCCGCAACGACGAGGAAATCGACGGCGAAGTCGGCCGCCTGGCGCGCGCCTTCGGATGAGCGGCGCAGCACATAAACCGCAACCCCGGCGAAGAAGCCCGCAACGATCGCGTGCTCGCCGCCGCCGGCCGCCTCCAGCGCCGCGACGACCGCAAAGCCCATGCCGATCACGATGCGCTCGAACAATGCGCCGCCAATCTCCGATTCGCCATGGATGACCGCCATGGATTTCCTCCGCGACGCCTCTCGGGATCGGCGCCGATTATGGTTAATCGCCGGAATCAGCGCCGATCTTGTGAATCCCTTGCCGGAGGCGGGGGAAAAAGTCGACTCCCGCGGCCGTTCGCCGCGCCTTGCGCTTCGCACCGCCTGCGAGAGCCGCTATAGTGAACAACGCGTTAACGCCCGGCGCCGCCAGCGAGGGCTCAGCGAGTGGACGAGATGGAAGAGCCCCTGCCCGCGCCTTCGGATGTAACTCATGGCGTCGGCCCTAAAAACGCCGCGCCGACGCCGGCTGAGCGCCTTTCGCTCCTCGTCGAGCGGGAGCGCGTGGCCCGGAAAGGCCCGAAAGGGACGCTGGACGAACGCATGGCGAGCCTCGCCGGCGCCCTGCGGCGCGCGCGCCTGGAAAACGCCGAACAATCCGCCGCGCTTACCGATCTGCGCGCGGCCGAAATCGCCCGGCTGGAGATTCTCAGCGACGCGCTGGCGCCGGTGCTGGCGCAGGTTCCGCAGGACTGCGACATTTTCGACGTCGGCGTGGCTCCAAGCGAGCGACCGCGGCTGTTTATCGACCAAATCGGCTTCGTCGAGATGGACCGCGATCGGCGCACCTATCGTTTTCTTCAAGACACGCGCCACGGCCGCGTGACGTTGCGCGAAAGCGACGACGTCGAGGAGCTGGTCGACGCGATCACAAGCTATATCGCGCACCGCCTGATCGAACGCGAAAAGGCTTTGGCCGTCGACTACGCGAGCGGCGGCGCGGCGCAGACGCTCGGCGTCAGGATGGCCGCCGCGCGACGCGCCCGAGCCGAGCCGGAGATAAAGGCGCAGCCGCTGAGCGCAAAGGCGTTCCAGGCGTTTCTGTTCCTTATCGAGTTCCTGGGATCGGCCGCGTTTTTCGGAATGCTCGCGGTCTTGGCGATGTGGCTCTATCGCGCCTATGTCGCGAAATAACGCTTCATAGCTCGGCCGACGCCAGCTCGACGATCTCGCCGGCGTCGTTAAGGCCGCGCGTGCGCATCGAGATGCGCAATCTGTCGCCCCCGCGCGCGATCTCATAAAGATTATAGGCGGCGCCCGGGCCGATGGCCGCCGAGCCGCGCAGAGGCGGAGGCCACGCCGACGACTGGCGCCGACTGCTCAGGCCCCGCCAGACGATGCAGGCTCGGCTTGTGATTATGTCCGTGCAGCACAAGCTCCGCGCCGTGGCGGGCGATCACCTGCTCGAAGGCCGCCGCGTCGTCGAGCCCGCGCAACGCCTTCGCGCCGCCGACATGGGGCGGATGATGCAGAAACACGACGCGCGCCAGCCCTTCCGCCTTCGTTTGGTCGAGCATCTCGGCGAACGCAGCGCGTTGCGCGGCCCCGAGCCGGCCCGATGCGACGAAAGGCAAAGTCGGCACGCCGGTGTCGAGGCCAATGAGCGCGACGCCGCCGCGCCGGCGCAGAAAGGGAAAGCCGACGCCGGCGGTCTCGCTCGTCGTCCAGGGCGCGAAGACCTCATGCACCAATCGCGTCACGTCTTCCACATAGGCGTCGTGATTGCCCGGCGTGAAGCTCACGTCCTGCGGCGCGCCGAGCGAAGCGAGCCATTCCTTGGCGAGCGCGATTTCGGCGGGAAGTCCGACGTTGACGATGTCGCCCGTCATCACGACGTGATCGGGCGTCTGCGCCTTCATATCGGCGACGATGTTCCTGAGCACGCCCATATCGTGCTGGTCGGCGCGCTTATAAAGCCAGTTCACATAGCCGGTGACGCGCTTGCCGAGCAGTTCGGCGAGATTCGGGCGCGGGATCGGTCCGATATGCGCGTCGGAAAGATGAGCAAGAAGAAAGGTCAAGAACAGCCTCTTTGGGCGACTCCGTCCACCGTTCCCCGTCAGGGAAACCCAGAGTCGCGGCAGCGATGCGTCGTTCCTGCTGGATTCCCGGCAGAGCTTCGGGAATGACAAATCCGCGTTCATCGTCGGATCGCGCGACACTAGAGCCTTCGCGCGGCATTTGCCATAGTCGCATTTCCGAAATCGGGAGACGGCCTTGACGAAGCAGGACGAACCGCGCGCGGCCTCCTTAACGGGAGCGCCGGTGGTCTCGCGGCTCATCGCCTTCGGCGCGCGGTTTCAGCGCTCCATGACGCTTGGCGTGCGCGGGCTCGTCGTCGACGCAGATAATCGCGTGCTGCTCGTGCGGCATACTTATGTGCTGGGCTTTTATCTGCCGGGCGGCGGCGTCGAGATCGGCGAAACCGCGGCCGACGCCCTGGCGCGCGAGCTGGGCGAAGAGGCGAACGTCCATCTCGACGCGCCGCCGACGCTCTTTGGCGTCTATCTCAATCGCCGGGTCTCTGCGCGCGACCATGTCGCCCTTTATGTCGTCCGATCCTTTCGCCATGCGGGACCGCGCGCGCCCGACCGTGAGATCGCGCAAGCCGATTTCTTCGCGCTCGACGCGCTGCCGGACGGCACGACAGGCGCCACGCGCGCGAGGCTCGCCGAGGCGCTGGAGAACGCGCCCATTTCGCCCTATTGGTGACGCTTCGCCACGACCGAAGATGGGGAGACGCGAAATGGCTGAACGAAGACGCCTTGTCGCAACGCTTCTCCTCGCCGCCGTCGTCTTCGCCTGCGGCGGCGCGCGCGCCCAGGGCGACGCCGAACATACGCTCGACGCCATCTTTCATCTCTTCGACGAGAATGGCGATGGCTACATCACCACCGCCGAAGCCAACCACTACATCATGAAGACCTTCAAGGAGATGGACAGAAAAGGCTCGGGCAAGATCACGATGGCGGATTTCAGAAACTTCAGTTTCGGACTCGCCGACGTCGCCGCCGCCGAGGGAAAGTCCGACGCTTATGAAAAAGCCAAGGACGCGATCTTCAAACGCTGGGACAAGGACGGCAAGGGCGCGCTGACGCTCGTCCAATATCGCGCCGGCGTGCTCGGCGACGCGCAGGCGGCGCGGCGCGACGGAAAGCCGGAAAAGGACGGGCGCTTCGATCTCGAGACATTCAAGCGCGCGCCTTTCGTCAAGCAGCTCATGGGGAGCCTGCGCTAGTTGACAGCGCCGCGAGCGCGCGCAGATCGCGCCAGCCATAAGCGATGTCCGGCAGGACCAGCCCGCAAGTCTCCCACACGCCTTCGACCCCCACAGGCGCTCCGCCGAGCGCCTCGTAGAAGCCGCGCGCCTGAACGGCGTCGCGCAAGACCCAGACGGCGGCGCTCGAGCAGCCATGAGCGATCAGATGCTCGGCGAGTCGCGCCATGAGGCGGCGGCCAAGACCGCGCCCCTGCGCGCGCCGCATCAGATAAATCGACGCGATCTCGCCTTCGAAGCCGATCGGCGCAAGTTTCGGATTGCATTGCCGCCTGCAGCGGGCGAAGCCGATCGGCGCGTCCTCCTCTAGCGCGATGAAGATCGCCTGCGCGTCGTCGCCGGCGCCCAGCGTCTTGCGCCAGCCCAGCGTCCAATCGTCGACGTCAAGCCCCGCCAGAACTTCGGCCGGCATCAACGCCGCATAGGTCTCGCGCCAGGCGGCGGCGTTGATCTCGGCGATGGCGCGGGCGTCGTCCACGCCCGCGCGGCGCAAGCGATACTCCACCATGGGCGCCTTCCTCCGGGGCGCAAAATCGCATGGGGGCCGAACGTCCCGCAACGGACGGTTTTGCCGTATAGGCGCAGCGTGATATGGCCTGCCGCCTAGGGTCAAGCCAGGGTCATGATCGATCTCGCCGTCAAATTTTCCCCGCTCACCGCCGCCGACGAAGCGCATATCGAGAAACTCGACGAACGCGCCTTCGGGCCGGGCCGTTATGCGCGCACGGCCTATCGGCTGCGCGAGGGCGTCGAGCCGGATCGCTCGCTCTCCTTCATCGCGCGCGTCGGCACGCTGCTCGTCGGCGCCAACCGCATGACGCCTATTCTCGTCGGCTCCGCTCCCGCCCTGCTGCTCGGACCGCTGACGGTGGAGCCGGCCTTTCGCCAGCAGGGCGTCGGCGAAACGCTCGTCAAATATTCGCTCGACGCCGCCCGCGCGGCCGGCCATGGACTCGTTCTGCTCGTCGGCGACGAAGA
Organism: uncultured Alphaproteobacteria bacterium; assembly: GCA_963706255.1. GTDB lineage: Bacteria > Pseudomonadota > Alphaproteobacteria > Rhizobiales > Beijerinckiaceae > Methylocystis. The sequence goes on from CAVPMJ010000020.1 coordinate 16,470, forward strand.
CTATTACGCGCGGCTGGGCTTCGCCCGCGTGCCGCGCGGCAAGATCGTGATGCCGGGACCGGTCGATCCCGATCGCCTGCTCTATTGCGAATTGCGCGCCGGCGCTTTTGAGGCGGCGAGCGGCAAGATGCGGCGCATATGACGCCACGCGCGCCAACGCTCGTTCAGCAATATGAAGCGCTTGTCGCCGAGGGCGAATTGGAGCGCGACACCTCGCAGCGCGCCGCGATCGAAAAGCTGCAGGCGCTCGCCGATGCGCTCGACGGCCGGCGCGCGACGCGCGTTGGTTTCATGCGCGCGCTGTCGGCGCCCTTTCGCAAACAGGAGCGGCCGACGCGCGGACTTTACCTCTGGGGGCCGGTCGGGCGCGGCAAGACCTTGCTGATGAATCTTTTCTTCGGCGCGCTCGCGGTCAAGAAGAAGCGGCGCGCGCATTTCCATACGTTCATGGCGGACGTGCATGAGCGGCTGCATCGCTTGCGCCAGAATGCGGGCGTTTGCGACACGGATCCCGTGAGCTGCGTCGCGCGCGAGATCGCACGAGAGACGCGTGTGCTCTGCTTCGACGAATTCGCGGTTCACGACATCGCCGACGCGACGATTCTCGCCCGGCTGTTTTCGGCGCTGCTCGCGGATGGAGTGGTCGTCGTCGCGACCTCCAACGTCGAGCCGTCGCGGCTCTATGAGGGCGGCCGCAACCGCGACCTGTTCCTGCCCTTCATCGCGCTGCTAGAGGAAAAAATGGAGGTCGTGCGCCTCGCCGCGCCGAACGACTATCGGCAGCAGCAAAACGGGTTCGGCGAAGTGTATCTCACGCCCGCCGACGCGCGCGCGAAAGCCGCCATCGACGCGCTGTTCTTGTTGCTGGCTGACGGCGCGCAGGCCGGGCCGACGACGATCGACGTGAAGCGGCGAAAGATCGAGATTCCGCTGGCCGCCGGCCGCGTCGCGCGTTTCAGCTTCGCGGAGCTTTGCGGGCGCGCCCTGGCGGCCGCCGACTATCTCGCGCTCGCAGAGCGTTTCGACGCCGTGATCGTCGAAGACGTGCCGATCATCGCGCCGGAGCAGCGCAATGAGGCGCGCCGCTTCATCATGCTCGTCGACGTGCTTTATGAGGCGCGCGCGCTACTCGTCATCTCGGCCGCGGGCGAACCGCATGAGCTTTACCACGCGCCTCACGGCGCCGAGGCGCGCGAATTCGAACGGGCGGCCTCGCGCCTCATCGAAATGCGCGGGAGAGATTATCTAGAGCATGTCCCGGAAAAGTGCGAAGCGGTTTTCCGATAAGGACATGTTTCAACGGCCCCGCGCTCACGGCTTCGACATGCACTCCTTGATGTCGCTGTCCTTCTTCATCTGCTCGAAGCGGTCGGCGCAATAGCGTTCGAGATCGGGGCGCTTCGTCGGATCGCTCGCCGCCGCGCGTATGCCCATCGCGCCGTCGAGCAATTCCTTCTGCGCGGCGTGGACCTGCTTGGGCGACAATTGGACGGAGCAGGCTTCGTAGCGCTTCAGCAACGCGTCGCATTGCGGAATGCCGGTCGGGTCCATGGCGAGCGCAGGCGTTGCGGCGATAAGCAGAAGCAGGCAGGCGAGACGAATTCTCAAGGTTGCGGTCCCCAGTTGCGACGCGTCGCATATAGCGAGAACCGACGGAAAAAGAAACGGACGGCGGGCCTGTCTTTGGACCCGCCGCCCTGCTGTCTCCAGCGCTGTTGTCTCGCGAACGCCGGAGATTTTCTCTGGCGTCGACGCTTACAACCCGGCCAGATAATTCGTTGGATCGACCGGCGTCGAACCCTTGCGCAACTCGAAGTGCAGCTGCGGCGAACCGACATTGCCCGACTGGCCGGATTTGGCGATGGTCTGGCCGCGCTTCACCTGATCGCCGCGCTTCACGTCCAATTGGCCGTTGTGGGCATAGGCCGAGACGAAGCCGTTCGGATGGCGGATCAGCACGAGATTGCCATAGCCCTTGAGCTCGCTGCCGGCGTAGGCGACGACGCCGCCCTCGGCCGCTTTCACCTGTGTGCCTTCGGGAACCGCGATGTTGATGCCGTCATTGCCGCCTGACGAAAAGCCCTGAATGATGCGGCCCCGCGCCGGCCAGCGGAATTCCGGACGATTTTCGTCGGAAGCCAACGCCTTGGTCTCGGCCGGCGGGATCGAGGCCGTCGGATTATTGTCGACTTTCCGCGCCGTCTCGGCGGAGGCGCCTTTCCCCGCGGCCTTTGGCTCGGCTTCGGCCGTCGCGACGGGTTCTGCGCGGGCGATGCGCTCGGTCTTTACGACACGGACGGGCGTCGCCTCGGCGATGCGCGGCTCGGCCTTCACCAGCGCGTTCTTCTCGGCGGGTTTGGCCGCCAGCTTCGCCTTTTCCGTAGCGGTCTTCGGCTGAGCCGGCTCCGCCTCGGTCTTGCGCAGGCGCTTTGTCTCTTCCGCGGGCTTGGCGGCGACAGGCTTCGTAGCCGCAGGCTTAGCGGGAGGCGCGGCGGCACGGCCGAGCGGCGGCGACGGGGCCGCCGGTGGCGCGATAGACCGGGACCACCAGACGCGCGCCGGGCTGGACCTGGGAAGCGGCGCTAAAGCCGTTGGCGCGCAGCAGCGCGTCGGTCGGCACGCCATAGCGGGTCGCGATCAAGGCCGCCGTCTCGCCCTGGGCGACGACGATCGGCGTGCCGCCCTCGGCGCTCCAATGGGCGCCGCCCGCATTTGCGGTTGGGGCAGGCGCGGAAGCGACGGGACGGGGCGCGGAGGCGTTGGCGCTCGGCGCGGGAAGCGGCCGGGATTCGACGCGGGCGGGCGCGCCGGATTGGGGCGCAGGCGAAGCGATCGCGCCGGTCGGCGCGCGATCGACGCCGCGCGAAGCCGCCGCGGTTTTGGTCGAGCCGGAGAAGGGATCGGCGAAGGGGTCGCCCGCGAAGCGAGAGGCGTCGGAGCAACCCGCCGCCAGCGCGGCCACGCCCGCCGCCGCCAAGAGCCGCACTGCAACTCGCGAATATGCAAAATGACGCTTTGTAGCCATGACGCGACCCACCCGCACGCAACATCAACAGCGGAATTGGTATCAGCGATTGAGTTAAGGAGCCGTTTAAGATGAACGGGGAGTGACCATGAAAATAAAATTTTTCAGCAATTGCGGCGGCGATTCGGTTAGAGCGCCTGGGCGAGTCCCGGGACCGCCGCGCCCAGCCGGCACGGGCCGAATTCGGTCTCGCGAAGCCCTCCGCCGTCGATGCGGTCAAGCTTGATCAGTCGCTCACGCGCCTTCTCGCCCGGCTTCGCCGGCTCCCGGCAGGCGAACAGCAGCGCGCCGCCCGGCGCGAGCATCTGAACCAGCGCGTCCGGCGCCGTCTCGACCGACGCCTGCACGATGATGCGGTCGAAAAGACCCAGCGCGCGCGACGGATTGAGCCCGTCGGCGTAAAGCGCCATGGCGTTGGCGACTCCCTGCGCGGCGAGACGGCGCGCCGCCTCGATCGCCAGCGTCTCAAAACGCTCCAGCGTCACCACCTCGCGCGCGAGCTGGGCGAGCACCGCCGCGCTGTAGCCCGAACCCGTTCCCACCTCCAGCACGCGATGGCCGCGCCCGACGCGCAGCGCCTCGAGCCGCCGCGCGAGATCGGCGGGCCGCGACATCGTCTGGCCGCAACCGATCGGCAGCGACATGTTGCGATTGGCGAGATCGCGGAAACGATAGGGCGCGAAGGCGTCGCGCGGCGTCGCCTCGATCGCGCGCATCACCGAAATGTCGCGCACGCCCGCCTGGCGCAAGGTCAGCAGCAGCGCCGCGCGTTCTTCGAACTGGTTGGGGCGCGTCGCCGCGCTGGCGCCTTGTTCGATCATGTCTCACCCTCGAAAGCGGCGGCGAGCCGCGTCACCGTCGGATGATCGGTGTAATCGAGCTGCAGCGGCGTGATGGAGATCTTCTTCTCCTCCAGCGCGAGCAAATCCGTGCCGGGCCCCGGCTTGAAGTCGCCGCGCTGGAAGGAAATCCAGTGATAAGGATTGCCGCGGCCGTCCTTGCGGTCCTCGATCTTCACAATGTCGCTGCTGCGCCTGCCCTGCAGCGTGATCGCGACGCCCGCGACCTCATCCGCGCGGCAATTGGGGAAATTGACGTTCATCAGGACATTTCTCGGAATGCCGGCAGCGAGCAGCCGGCGCACGACCGTCGGCCCCATGCGTCGCGGCGCAATCCCAATTGATCGTCTGACGGCTGGCGAAGAAATCATAGACCTGCGAGAGCGCGATCGACGAAACGCCGAGGATCGTTCCCTCCATCGCGCCAGCGATCGTTCCGGAATAGCTCACGTCCTCGGCGATGTTCTGCCCGCAATTGACGCCGGAAATGACGAGGTCGGGCGGATGGTCGAGCAAGAGCTTGCGCACGCCCATGATGACGCAATCGGTCGGCGTGCCCTTCACCGCGAAGTGACGCGGCGAAATCTCGCGCAGCCGCAGCGGATCGTTGAGCGACAAGGAATGCGAGACGCCCGACTGCTCGAACTCCGGCGCGATGACAAAGATATCGTCGGTGAATTGGCGCGCGATATTTTCCGCGATCGCGAGACCGGGAGCGTGAACGCCGTCGTCATTGGTGATGAGAATGCGCATGAGCTTTACAGCGGTTCAGCTCGCGCCGGGCGCGAAAAGACTGAAAATAACCGAGTCCCAAATTTCTTGGACAATTCGGCGGCCAACGTCCACATAGGCCCTATATCGCCAAGGGGGCAAATGGAGGGATTTCACATGCGTTCAAATTTAACGTCCTTGCTCGGCGCGGCGGCGCTCGCCGTCTGCGCGGGCTCAGCCGCCGCCTATGAAGCCTATGTGCAGACGCCGACCCCTTTGCGCGTCAGCCCTAGCGAAAGAAGCGCCATGATCTTGACGATGGCGCCGAATGCGCCATTCAATGTCCTGGGATGCCGCCGCTGGTGTCAGGTGCAATATGGCGGGACGATGGGCTATGTCCAAGCGCCCTTCGTCGTGGCCGGAGGGCCGCCCGTAGGTCCGGTCGACGCTCCGACGGGATTGCTGGCCGCGCCCGTCGACACTGTCGGCTCCCTGTTGGGCGCTGACAGCTACGCATATGGCGCGCCCGGCACATATGGTTACGGCGAACCCGGCTATTACGGCGCCGGCGACGCGCCGCCCGTCGTCGCGGCCTATTGAGCTTATTTCCCGCGGACTGCGGCCCGCGGGAAAACTCAGCGCGAAATGCGCTCCATGCCGCCCATATAGGGGCGCAGCGCGATCGGGATTGTGACGGAGCCGTCGGCCTCCTGATAATTTTCCAGCACCGCCACCATGGCGCGGCCGACCGCGACGCCCGAGCCGTTGAGCGTATGGACGAAACGCGGCCCCTTGCCCTCGGCCGGACGATAGCGCGCGTTCATGCGCCGCGCCTGGAAATCGCCGCAGACCGAGCAGGAGGAAATCTCGCGATATTTCCCCTGCCCCGGCAGCCAGACTTCGAGATCGTAGGTCTTCTGCGAGGCGAAGCCCATGTCGCCCGTGCAGAGCACGACCTTGCGATAAGGCAGCTCAAGCAGGCGCAGCACCGTTTCGGCGCAGGCGGTCATGCGCTCATGCTCGGCGAGCGCGCCTTCGGGCGTCGTGATCGACACCAGCTCCACCTTATAGAACTGATGCTGGCGGATCATGCCGCGCGTATCCTTGCCGGCGGCGCCGGCCTCGGCGCGGAAGCAATAGGTGCCGGCGGTCATGCGCATCGGCAGTTGCGCCTCGTCGACGATGGACTCGCGCACGAGATTGGTGAGCGGGACTTCGGCGGTGGGGATGAGCCAGAAATTTTTGCCTCTCATGATCTGGCCTGTCCGGCGCGAAACGTCTAAGCCCTCGGGCAGCGTTGCACTATCAAATTCATCTACTGCCTGATTGAACGCCTCACGAGTGAAAAGTTCGTTGGTTGCGACAAATTGATCCTCACGAAACTTCGGCAATTGCGCCGTGCCGAACATCGCGTCGTCGCGCACGAGCAGCGGCGGGCTTACTTCCATATAGCCATGCTGATCCGTATGCAGATCGAGCATGAATTGCGCGAGCGCGCGCTCCAACCGCGCGAGCGAACCCTTGTTGACGACAAAACGCGCGCCGGAAAGTTTCGCCGCCGTTTCGAAATCCATCAGCCCCAGCGCTTCGCCGATTTCGAAATGCTCCTTCGGCTGAAAGTCGAAATTGCGCGGCTCGCCCCAGCGCGAGACTTCGACATTTTCTTTCTCATCGGCGCCCTCGGGAACTTCATCGAGCGGCGTGTTGGGAATGCTGGCGAGCGCATTATCGAGCTCGGCGATCGCATAACGCTCGGCCTCTTCGAGCGCCGGCCAATTCTCCTTGATTTGCGCGACTTCCGCTTTCAGCGCTTCGGCGCGCGCTTGGTCGCCCGCCTTCATCGCCGCGCCGATTTCTTTTGAGGCCGCGTTACGCCGCTCCTGCGCGCGCTGCAATTCGCCGATCGCTACGCGCCGCGCGTCATCGAAAGCGAGAAGCTGCGCCGACAGAGGCTCCAGCCCGCGCCGCGCGCGGCCGCGATCGAAAATTTCAGCATTCTCGCGAATCCATTTGATGTCGTACATAGGCGCTCGGAGCGTGTTGAGTGACAACAGACCGTCATGGCCGGGCTGGTCCCGGCCATCCACGCCGAGAAGCTCCTGTCAGACGAAAGAATACTCGCGGCGGAGCCGCGTGGATGCCCGCGACAAGCGCGGGCATGACGCGGAAAGTGATCGAGCCGCGCGCCACCTTCTCCCGCAGCTAGGAGAAGGGGTCAAGCGGCGAGATATCGCCTATGACCCGCTGCCGCCCACCGCCGATTGCGCGGCGGCGCGCTTCTTTTCCACCATCCGCACCGCGTAAATGGACGCTTCGTAAAGCAGCACGCCCGGAACGGCGAGCGCGAGCTGCGAAAATACGTCCGGCGGCGTCAGCACCGCCGCGACGATAAATACCAGCACGACGGCGTAACGGCGTTTTTCTTTCAAGAAATCCGACGAGACGATGCCGATCTGCCCGAGCAGCGTCAGGATCACCGGAAGCTGGAAGACGATTCCAAACGCCAGCACCAGCGTCATGATGAGCGAGAGATATTCCGAGACGCGCGGCAGCAGCTCGATCTGCGCCTTGCCCGGTTCATTGGCCTGCTGCATTCCGATGAAGAAACGCAGCAAATTCGGCATCACCAGAAAATAGACGACGAGCGCGCCGAAGGCGAAGAAGATCGGCGTGGCGAAAAGATAGGGCCGGAAGGCCGCCCGCTCATGCTTGTAGAGTCCGGGCGCGACGAAGGCGTAAATCTGCGACAGCACGACCGGACAGGAGAGAAACGCCGCCGTAAACAGCGCAACCTTTATCTGCGTGAAGAAATATTCCTGCGGCGCGGTGTAGATGAGTTTTGCTTCCGGCCCCGCGACCTGCGTGTAGGGAATGACCAGCAGATTGTAGATGTCCTTGGCGAAGAAGAAGGACACGATGAACATCGCCAGAAAGGCGAGCAGCGCCTTGATGAGGCGCTCGCGCAATTCGATCAGATGTTCGATGAGCGGCGCCTTGCTCGCCTCGATCTCCGCCTCGTCCGCTTCGTTCATGTAGCGGCGTCTCCGGACGGCGCTTTCTTTTCCGCTTCGCCCTCAATCGCATTCGTGATCTGCTTGCGCGCCTGCGTCATCGGATCGAAAGCGCCGTCTAACTTGACGCTTTCCTTGACGGCGGCCTTGGCGGCGTCGACCTCCTTCTTGAGGTCGTCGAGCTCGGCCTCGCGCATCGCCTCCATGAACTGTCCCTGAAACTCCGCCGCCATGCGGCGCATCTTGCCGGTCGCCTGCCCGAGCGTGCGCAACACGCGCGGCAAGTCCTTCGACGGAATCGCGATGAGCGCGACAATGCCGATGATGATGAGCTTGCCGGGATCGAGATCGAACATATTTTTTCGCGCGCGACGCGCCCGTCAGACGTTCTTGCCGTCAACCTTGTCGGTTTCTATGGCGCGGCGCTCGCTCGTCTGGCTGTCGAGCGTCTTTTTGGGCTCATCGGCCGCGACGTCGTCCTCCGACATCCCCTTCTTGAAGGCCTTGATGCCCTTGGCCACGTCGCCCATCACGTCGGAAATTTTGAACTTGCCGCCAAACAGGATGAAGACGACGGCGCCGACGATGATCCAGTGCCAGATCGACAAACCGCCCATGGCGCGCATCCTCCAAACAGGGAGAGCCGGACGACCGGCTCATTGCTGGGGAACCTATGCCGGCGGCGCCGCAAAAACAAGGACAGGCGCCGTAAGAGCCGCCGGTGTCACGTCTCGTCTTCTTCTGGCGCCTCGATAGCCTCGGGCTCGTCCGGAAACTCCATCTCCAGCAGCGCCGGCGCTTCGTCCTCCAGCGGCTCCTCGTCCTCGCGCAGCGCAACGTCGTCGGAGGGCTGCGGCACGCCGAAGCCCTTGGGCAGTCGGCCGTCGAAGAGGCCCGCGCCCTTAAGTTCGTCGAGGCCCGGCAGATCGCCGATCTGCTCCAGCCCGAAATGCATCAGGAAAGCGTCGGTCGTGCCATAGGTGATCGGGCGGCCCGGCGCCTTGCGGCGGCCCCGCAGGCGGATCCAGCCGGTGTCGAGCAGCACGTCGAGCGTGCCCTTGGAGATGGCGACGCCGCGGATTTCCTCGATCTCGGCGCGGGTCGCCGGCTGGTGATAGGCGATGATCGCCAGCGTCTCCAGCGCGGCGCGGGAGAGCTTCTTCTCCTCCACCTGCTCGCGGGCGAGAATCCAGTTGAGGTCCGCGGCGGTGCGGAAGAACCATTTCTTGCCGACGCGGGTGAGATTGACGCCGCGCCCCGCGTAATGCGCGCGCAAACGCTCCAGCACGCGCGCGAGATCGGCGCCCTCGTCGAGACGGCGCGCCATCTCCGCTTCGTCCAGCGGCTCGGCGGAAGCGAAAAGCAGCGCCTCGACGATGCGCTCCGCTTCGCGCAGCTTGGCTTCGTGGCGCGCAAGCTCCTCGTCGCTGTTCACGTCGAAGAGCTCGATTTTTTCCGCAGGCTGCGCCAATGGGCGTCCTCCTCTTTCGCGGGGCTACGACACGCCCGCAGAATCTTCTACGCGCTCCGGCGCGCGACGCCGCACCCACAAGGGCGCGAAGGGCCGGTCCTGACGCATGTCGAAACGCCCTTCCCGCACCATTTCGAGCGAAGCGGTGAAGGCCGAGGCGCGCACCGTGCGCGCCGTCTGCATGTCGACACAGTAATGCAGCAAAAAATCGTCGAGCACGGTCCATTCCGTCGCGACGCCGACGAGCCGCTCCAGCGCCTCGCGCGCCTCGGCCAGCGACCAGACGGCGCGCTGGCGCAGCACGACGCGCGATGTCGCGGTCTTTTGGCGCTGACGGGCATAGGCCGAGAGCAGATCGAAGAGGCTCGCCTGGAACTTCGGTTGCGAGATCGTCTCGATCCCCTCCGGCCCGCCGCGCAAAAACATGTCGCGGCCGAGCCGCCCGCGCTGGGTGAGCTTGTCGGCGGCGATCCGAATCAGCTCCAGCCGGCGCAGCCGCTCGGCGAGCGCCGCGGCGAGATCGGAGGCCGAGGGCTCGTCGCCCTTGGGCGGCTCCGGCAGGAGCAGCCGCGACTTCAAGAAGGCGAGCCAGGCCGCCATGACGAGATAGTCGGCGGCAAGCTCAAGGCGCACGCGGCGCGCCGCCTCGATGAAAGCGAGATATTGCTCGGCGAGCGCCAGGATGGAGATGCGCGCGAGATCGACCTTCTGGCGGCGCGCCAGCTCCAGCAGCAGGTCGAGCGGGCCTTCGAATCCGTCGACGTCCACGAGAAAGGCCTCTTCGCCCTCCGCCGCGCGGCTCGTCGGTCAGATCGAAGCTGAGTTCCTGCGCCATTGTTTCCTATTGCGAATCGGCGGCTTTATGCCGGCTACGGGCAGATTGGTCCGTTTAGGCCGCCGTAGCAAGCGCGGCGGACGGTTTGGGGGCGCGGTCCACAGCGAAACGCGCATGGAAAAAAGCTGACAAGACGCCGCCTTTATTGCCTCGACGCTTAAGCGACGGCGCCCATCGCCCCATCGAACTCGCGCGTCGCTTCGGCGACGTCGAAAGGCTCGATCTTCCGTACGCATTCCAACGCTTTTTCGCGCCCGCGCCAGCGCCTTGCCGGAGAGCGCGCCCGCGCCTTCGGCGACGGCGCGCGCCTCGGCGAGATCGCCGTTGCAATGCAGGACGATGTCGCAGCCCGCCGCAATCGCCGCGCTCGGCGCGCGCGCGGAAGCTTCCCGTCAGCGCCTTCATGGAAAGATCGTCGGTCATCAGCAGCCCGTCGAAGCCGATATGGCCGCGGATGATCTCGCCTACGATGGTCTTCGACAGCGTGCCGGGCGCGTTCGGGTCGATCGCCGTGTAGACGACATGCGCGCTCATCGCCATCGGCAGATCGGCATTGGCCTTGAAGGGCGCGAAATCGACGCGCTCCAGCTCCTCGCGGCCAGCCTCCACGACAGGCAGCTCCAAATGGCTGTCGGCGCGGGCGCGGCCATGGCCGGGAATGTGCTTCATCACCGGCGCGACGCCGCCGGCCATCAGCCCCTCCGCCGCCGCGCGGCCGAGACGCGCCACCCGCGCCGGATCGCGGCTATAGGCGCGGTCGCTGATGATGGCGTGCGAGCCTTCCGCCGGCGCATCCAGCACCGGCAGGCAATCGACGTCGATCCCGACTTCGCGCAGATCATGGGCGATCAGTCGCGCCCCGAGCCAGGCGAGCCGCTCGGCCTGCGCGGCGTCGGCGCCGGCCAGTTCGAAACGGGCGGCTGCCGGATAGGCGCGCCAATGCGGCGGCGCGAGGCGTTGCACGCGGCCGCCCTCCTGATCGACCAGCACCGGCGCGTTGCGGCCGAGCGCCGCGCGGATGTCGGCCGTAAGGCGCGCGACCTGCTCCCGCGACTCGATATTGCGGCGAAAGAGGATCACGCCCCAGGGCGCGGCGTCGCTTAAGAAGGCGCGTTCCTCAGCCTCGAGCGCGAGGCCTTTCAATCCGCAAATGAAGGCGCGCATGATCAATGGTCCGGAGCTTAATTCAGAGGCCGGTCATGCCCGCGCTTGTCGCGGGCATACACGCATTCAGGCTATGGGCGCGTTTGGATGGCTGCGCAACGCCTCGGCGCGCATGGCCGGGACAAGCCCGGCCATGGCGACTCGACGCAAGCGTCAGTTCCCGGCGACGAAGCAGGCGCCGCCGCCAGCCTTCACCTTGCCGCAGATCGCGTCGGCGGACTCCTTGCTCATGCCGGCGACGCGGACGCGATAGACCGTTTTGTCGCCGACCGTCGCCATCTTGAACGTCGGCTTCAGTCCGCCGAGCGCCGAACCATATTTGCCGACCACGGTCTTCATCAATGCGCGCGCCTCGGCCTCGCTGCCGGCGGCGCCGAACTGCACGGCGAACCCGCCCTTGCTCGGAGCGGCGGCCGGCTCGGCGTCGGCTTCCGCGGGCTCGGCGGCGGCCGGCTCCTCGACCGCGGCGACCTTGGGCGGCGCCGGCGGCTTTGGCTTGGCGACGGTTTTCGGCGTCGTCGCGGGTTTGGCGGCGCTCGGAGGCGTCGCCGCGCCATTGGTCTTTGCAGCAGGCGCGGGTGCGGCTTCGGCGCGGGACGCGTCGCCTTGGCGACGGCGGGCGGCAACGCGGACGTCCTCGACACGGCTGCCGTCCGGGCGCACCGTGACTGTCTTCACCCTTCGTGGCGGCGCGACGGCTGGGGGAGCGGGCTCGTGCGGGGCGCTGACCGGGCCATTGCCGAGCTGCACGGCCTTGGGCGCGACGGTCGGATCAATCGCCTGCTCCTGATGGGTCACGATCTGCTTGACCGGCGTCGGGTCCTTCCGGTCGAGCACGGCGGAGCCAGTCTCCGGCGCATTGGTTTCCGCTTCGGCGGCCGGTTTGACCTTCACCGGACCCTCCGGCGCGGTGATCGTCGCGATTTCCCGCGAAGCGTCGGAGCCGCCGCGATGCCAGAAGGCGAAGCCGATGCTGGCGACGGCGAGGAGCGAGATCGCGACCACGGCGTGCCAGGGACGCAGCCAAGACCTCGGGCCGCGCGCTTCCGGCTCGCCATATCCGCTCGTCCGCCTGGCCATAGTCGAGATATTGCGCGTCGTCGCTCCACCCCCCCTCGGCGCCATGATAGGCCGATTCATAGGCAGCCTCGGCTTGCGGCTCTCCGTAGCCCGGCTGCGCCTGATGATAGTCCGGCTCCGAGGGATAGGCGGGCTCCGGCGGCGCCTCATAAGCGGGCTCGGGATAGTAGGGCGGCTCCGCGGCCACGGGCGGCGCGGCGTCGTAGGAGCCGCGCAGGTCCACGGAAGGCGCGCGGGCGGCGCGCGGTTCGGCCAGGATGCGGCTGTAAGGGTCGGCGGTCGCCGCCGCATCTTCGCCATGCATCAGCCTGGCGAGTTCGCTCAGCGGATCGCCGGCGCTTGCCGCTTTGCGCTCAGGTCCGCGCAGACGGCGCTCGAATTCGCCCAGATCAATCGCCGGACCTCTAACCGGAGTTTCGCGCATCGCACACCTCGCTCACTCATCCCAGGGGCGCAAAGCAATCAAAAGGCGCATCTTGCGCCCGGCTGTGGCCGCTGGGGCGTCGCATCAGCGCATTTCGTCGGGAGCGCTCACGCCGAGAAGTCTCAGGCCCGACGCCAGGACGATCGTTAAGGAGCTAACCAACGCGACCCGGGCGTTGGTTAAATCTCTCTCTGTTGAATTAACAAAGCGTAATTGTGGCTGATCTTTGCCGCGATTCCAATGGGCATGGAACACGCTCGCCAGTTCGTGAAGATAAAAGGCGACTCGATGCGGCTCATGCGCGGCGGCGGCCGCTTCGATGACGCGCGGATATTGCGCGATCATCTTGCGCGAGCGCAATTTCGCCCTCGTCGTCGAGCAGATCGAGCTTCGATCCGGCCAAGCGCTTCGGTCGACAGGTCGAGATCGGGAAAGGCGGCGAGCGCCTGCCGCAGCACCGATTTCCCCCGCGCATGGGCGTATTGGACATAGAAGACGGGGTTGTCCTTCGACTGCTCGATGACCTTGGCGAGGTCGAATTCGAGCGGCGCGTCGTTCTTGCGATAGAGCATCATGAAGCGCACCGCGTCGACGCCGACTTCGTCGACGACTTCGCGCAGCGTCACGAAATCGCCGGCGCGCTTCGACATTTTCACCGGCTCGCCATTCCGCATCAGCTTCACGAGCTGGCAGAGCTTCACGTCGAGCGCGACCTTTCGGTCGGAGAGCGCGGCGACGGCCGCCGTCATGCGCTTCACATAGCCGCCGTGATCGGCGCCCCAGACGTCGACGAGCGTATCGAAGCCGCGATCGATCTTGTCCTTGTGATAGGCGATGTCGGCGGCGAAATAGGTGTTGCGAGCCGTCCGACTTCTTCAGCGGCCGATCGACGTCGTCGCCGAAATCGCGTCGATTTGAACAGCGTCTGCTCGCGATCCTCCCAATCGTCGGGCAATTGCCCCTTGGGCGGCGGCAGGCGGCCCTCGTAGACGAGGCCCCTGCCGCGCAGCTCTTCGATCGTGGCGTCGATCTTCGGAGACGCCGTTCTTTCTTCTCGTGCAGCGTGCGCTCGGAGAAGAAGACCTCATGCGTGATGTTGAGCGCGGCGAGATCGTCGCGGATCATCGCCATCATCGCGTCGATGGCGGCGGCGCGCACGGTCGGCAGCCATTCGCTCTCCGGCTTGTCGAGCAGCGCGCGGCCATGCGTCTTCGCGAGCGCCTCGCCGACGGGCTTGAGATAGTCGCCGGGATAGAGGCCTTCGGGAATGGCGATCGTCTCGCCGAGCGCCTCGCGGTAGCGGAGGTAGGCGGAGCGGGCCAGCACATCGACCTGCGCGCCGGCGTCGTTGATGTAATATTCGCGCGTCACCTCGCAGCCGGAAAATTCGAGCAGATTGGCGAGGGCGTCGCCGAAGACCGCGCCGCGACCATGGCCGACATGCATCGGGCCGGTCGGATTGGCCGAGACATATTCGACGTTGACCTTGCCCTGCAGCGCCCCGGCCCTGCCCTTTTCGACGCGGCCGAAATCGTCGCGCTCGCGCAGCACGGCGCGCAGCACATCGGCGAAGATGGACGGCTTGAGCCGGATGTTGATGAAGCCCGGTCCCGCGACCTCGGCCTGCGCGACGCCTTCCGACTCGCGCCAGCTCAGCCGCGATCTCGGTCGCGAGTTCGCGCGGATTGGGGAAATGCGGCTTCGCCTCCTTGGCGAAGACCATGGCGGCGTTGGAGGCGAGATCGCCAAGCGACGCGTCCTTGGGCGGCTCGACGACGAAACGCGAGTAATCGAGCGTCGGCAGACGGCCGTCAGGCGGTGATCCGATCGAGAATGGCGGCGATGCGGGCGTGAAAGTCGTGAAAATGTTCATGAAGGTCCGGGCGAAAGGGGTTGCGCGGCGGTTTAGCAGAACGGCCGCGCGAACGCATCCTGGCGGCGTCGACGCCGAAACAGCCGCTTCACCTCGCCCAGCGCATAGCGGTCGGTCATGCCGGCGATATAATCGGCGACGATCACGCGCGCGTTCGGCGCCAGCGCGACGCGGCGAGCGCCGCCCATTCCGGCGGCATCAGCGACGGATCTCGAAGAATGCCGGAAAGAGCCGCGAGATCGCGTCTCGCGCGCTCTCCCAGACGCCCGTCACTTTCTCGTGGCGATACATATTGGCGAAGAGAAAGCACTTGATGTCGCGCTCGGCCTCGGCCATCGGCGGCGACAATCCGATGAGCGGTTCGCCCGCCCCGCGCACGTCTTCGGCGCTCCCGGCGCGATGCGCGCAAGCCGGCGCGCGACTCGCCGATCGCGTCTTCGACGAAGCGCGGTGATGACGCGCCGCACGAGTTCGTGGATCACGCGCTCGCGTTCGAGCCCGGGATGCTCCTGCCGAATTTCGTCAGCAGCGCCGCGATGAAGGGACGCTTGCGCGATGTCGTCCAGCGAAAAGAGCCCTGCGCGCAGACCGTCGTCAATGTCATGCGCGATTATAGGCGATGTCGTCGGCGTGCGCCGCCGCCTGCGCCTCGACGCTGGCGAAGGTTCGAAGCTCCAGCGGAAAGGGCGCGTCGAACTCGGCGACATAGCGCGGGAAGCGGACTCTTCGCCTAGGGCCCCTCGAGCGGGCCATTGTGTTTGACGAGCCCTCCAGCGTCTCCCACGTGAGATCGAGGCCGTCATAGGCGGCGTAGCGGCGCTCCAGCAGGGTCACGACGCGCAGCGCCTGGGCGTTGTGGTCGAAACCGCCATAGGGCTCCATGCAGGCTTCGAGCGCCCCCTCGCCGGCATGGCCGAAGGGCGTATGGCCGAGATCGTGGGCGAGCGCGACCGCCTCGGCGAGATCGTCGTCGAGCGCAAGGCGCGAGCGAGCGCGCGGGCGATCTGGCCGACTTCGATCGTATGAGTGAGGCGCGTGCGGAAATGGTCGCCGTCGAGCGGCACGAAGACCTGCGTCTTATGCGCCAGCCGCCGGAACGCGGTGCGAATGGATGATGCGGTCGCGGTCGCGCTGGAACTCGCTGCGGGTCGGCGACGGAGGCTCGGGGAAAAGTCGGCCGCGCGAGCGCGCGGCGTCGCAGGCGTATGGCGCGAGGGGGCGGCGAACCACGTTCGCTCCTGTCATTGAAAGGCCTGGGCGTCGGCTTATGTTGCAGCGCATAGCCCGCAAGATGCGGCGGAAGCAAGCAGCGGACGGGAGATAACGAATGACGCCAGCGGCAACGCGAAGTTGCGCTGAGCGATCAGGCGGCGAAGCGGATCTGCGCCATTCTTGCCAAGGAAGCGCCGGGCTCGGTGTTCCGCGTCTCGGTCGACGGCGGCGGCTGCTCGGGCTTTCAGTATCAATTCGCGGTCGATGCCGCGCCCGACGCGGATGACGCGCTGCTCGAGCGCGACGGCGCGCACGTCGCGATCGACCCGGCGTCGCTCGGCTTTCTGACCGGCGCGCGCATCGATTTCGTCGACGATCTGATGGGCCAGTCGTTCCGCGTCGAAAACCCCAACGCCACCTCCTCCTGCGGCTGCGGCACGAGCTTCTCGCTCTAAATCTTCCGCGTCGTCAGCGGCGATCGGTTTCCCGGAGTTTCCATTGGACGCGCTTTTCATCGGCCACGCCTATATCGACGTGACCATGCTGACCGACGCGATGCCGACGGGCGACGAGAAGGCGATCGCGAGCGATTATGCAGTCAGCTTTCGGCGGCAATGCCGTGACCGCCGCCTTCGCCTGCGCCAAGCTCGGCCATCACGGTGGATTTGCTGACGACGCTCGCCGCCGACTGGCTCGGCCATATGTTCATGGATATGGCGCAAACTATGGCGATGCGCGTTCATCCGCGCAAAGTGGCGCGCTCGTCGCTTTCTTTCGTGCTGCCCAATAACGGCAAGCGCGCCATTCTGCGCGCTCGCGACGAGAATTATCTGCGAAGACTTTCCGCGTCTCGACATTTCGGAGGCGCGGCTCATTCATCTCGACGGCCATATGGCCGACGCCGCGCTGCATTACGCGAAAGACGCCCGCGAACGCGGCGTGCTGGTGTCGCTCGACGGCGGCGCGCTCCGGCCCGGCATCGAGGAGCTGATCGAGCTTTGTCGACGTCGCCGTCGTCGCGGAAAAGCTTTGCGAGCAGATGTCCTTCTCGGAAGTCGACATGCTCGCCTGGCTCAAGTCCAAGGGGTGCCGCATCGGCGCCGTCACGAGCGGCGAAAAGGGCATGCTTTGGTACGACGAGAACGGCGAGATTTCGCACATGCCGTCGCTTGCCGTGCCGCGGGAGATGATTGTCGACACCTCGGGCGCCGGCGACGTGTTCCACGGCGCCTATTGCGCCTCTTATCTCGAGCGGCCCGACGCGCCCTGGCGGGAGCATTTCGAATTCGCCCGCGCGGCCTCGGCCCATAAAATCCAGCATCTCGGCAATGAGGCGGGGCTGCCGTCGCCAGACGACATCGCGGCCGCCCTGGCGGCCTTTCCGCGGCGGAGGCGTAACGCCGTCTGACGCTCAGGCGCCGCGCGTCGGCGGAAATTGCGCAAAAGCGAAGGCGCGGCGGATATGATCAGGGCTTGGCAAATCGCCCCCCGCCTTGTATAGCCGGCCCTCGCATTCCCCGATAGCTCAGCTGGTAGAGCACGCGACTGTTAATCGCTAGGTCGTAGGTTCGAGTCCTACTCGGGGAGC
>CAVPMJ010000021.1:0-342423 GCA_963706255.1 uncultured Alphaproteobacteria bacterium
CCCTCGGCCCGCGACAAACCAGGCGGGATGATTGTTTTCACAGCACGACTCTCTTATTTGTAAGGACAAACCATGAACCTCGTGGCAGACGCGGAGCATCGCCGATGCGAAGACACAAACGCGAGATAGCGGCCGCGGAGCGGGGGTCAGCCGAGACTTGTGTTGATTTGCAGTCTCTGCTCGGACCGGCGCCGCTGCTCGAGGGCGAGGACGCGGCGGCCTATGATGATTTGCGGAGCCGGTTCTATTCGGCCGTCGCGCCGGCGGACGTGATCGAAGAGATTTGGGTGCGGGACGTCGTCGATCTACTTTGGGAGACGATCCGGCTCAGGCGGCTCAAAGCGAAGCTCATGCAATCCGCCTTGCACGAGGGGCTCAACCAGCTGCTACGACCCTTGACCGGACATTGGTCCAATGACGATTTGGTCAATGGCTGGGCTCGTCGTGACCAAGGCGCGGTCAAGGAGGTGAACGCCCTCCTGAAACGGGCTGGCCTCGACCAGGAGGCGATCGTCGCTCATACGCTTGAGGTTAAGCTCGACGTGATTGAAAAGATCGACCGCATGATCATGCAGGCCGAAGCCCGTCGCAACGCCATATTGCGTGAGGTCGATCGTCATCGCGACGTTGTGGCGCGGCGTCTGCGCGACGCGTCCGCCGTGATCGAGGACGCCGAATTCACCGAAATCGCCCCGCCGCGCCGGGACGCCGCGGAATGAGGCTTTCCGCACGCACGCTCGCCAACCGCCGCAACGCCCGCGCCAGCACCGGCCCGAGGACGGCGGCCGGAAAAGCGCGCGTCGGCAAGAATGCGTTGCGCCACGGTCTCGCCATTCCCGTGGCCCTAAATCCCGCTCTCGCGGACGAGATCGAGCATCTCGCGCGAACTCATCGCCGGGCAGGGCGCCGACCCGGCGCGTGTCGAGAGCGCCCGCCGCGTCGCGGAGGCGCAGGTCGATCTGCTGCGGGTGCGGCGCGCGCGTTACGCGCTGCTCGCCGATCCCGAGGCGCGTCGACAGAAACCAAGCTCGCGTCAGGCGCTGCGCGCCTGCGGCCGGCTGCTGCACGGTCGCGCGATCGACGCGGTGGACCGCGCTGTTCTGCAAGCCATGGAGGACGGGAAGGGGCGGGACGCGCCGCCGTCGCTCGCAGAAGGCTTTGAGGCGTTGGCGTCGCAGTTGATGCGGCTCGACCGCTATGAGCGGCGGGCGCTGTCGCGACGCAAGGCGGCGATACGCGATTTCGAGGAAGTGTCCGCGGACCAAAAGGGGCGCCGAGAGGCCTGAGGGCGCATCGGCGGCGCCGACACGTCGGACGAACCGACGCGTGAGATCATTTCTTGATGGCTGGACGCGCGGAGGAGCCGGCAGTGACGGAGTGCGGCGAGATGGAAAGAGATGGTGACGGTCCCGCTTTTTTCACAACCGAAGACGTCTCGGCCGCGCCGAGGGCGCCAGAACGTCGGCAGCGGCGAGGGGGTCAGGCGCGGCCCGGGCCCGAACTCGGGCCCAACTCGTCAGATGCGCCCGACGCGGCCCGTGCGCGCGCGATCGCCATGGCCGAGCGGCGGCTGGAGGACGGCCTCGACGCGGTTGTCGCGGCGGTCATCCGAAAGGCGCAGGCCGGCGATATGGCGGCGGGGAAAATCATCCTCGACCGACTGGTTCCAGCCCCGCGCGACCGGTGTATTTCGTTTGCGCTGCGGCCGATTGGCTCTGTCGCGGACGCCATCGAGGCGCAAGGCGACGTCCTCGCGGCGGTCGCGCAGGGACGGATCACGCTCGCCGAGGCCGAGGGCGTCATGAAACTGCTGCGCGATTTCATTGACGCGAGCGCGGCGCGGGATTTCGAACGCAGGCTGGAGGCGATCGAAGCGGTCCTCCCGGAGCGCCCATGAGACTGCCGGCCCGACTTTACAAGCGGCTCGACGCGCTCGAACGACGCGTTGCGCGGCGCAGCCCGGCGTGGTTGGGTTTTCATCAGGAGGATGCGGCGACGCTTCGCTTCCTCGGCGGCGATGTCGAGTTTCGGCGCGATCCCGATGAGAGCCTCGCCGCTTTCGAGGCGCGGGCCGAACAGGAGGCGCGGCGCAAATGTCGCGGCGCCGACTTAACGGTGATGTCGCACCGTGAATTCCTCGAAATCGCCGCGCGGCTCGAGGACGAAATCTGAATTCGAGTTAATCGCCGCTCGCGGCGAAATATACAGGCGATCTCGCATCGCGGCGACAGGCGCAGCCACGCCTCCTTGCCGAGGCGCGTCTAACTAGGAATATGTTCCTAATTAAAAAGTCTCGTTTCGCGCGGCGTTTGGCGGAACAAAGCCAATTAATGGTAACCTATTGTTATCTATTGTCTATCCAGCCGCCCGCCGCCCTCGATGCGCGATAACGCCTCGAAGCTCGCGAAGAGCGACTACGGTCAATATATTTCGAAGACGCGCGCAACGTCCCGCGCGGGCGCTCCGGGACGCACAAGCGGAATGACCTTCCCAATTCTTGGCTCCATCTCGGCAAAGAGCTGCCAACTGATCTTGCCCATCTCTTCGGCCTTCTTATGTGCGCTGCGCCGAGCGGAGCCTCCCAAGAACCGAGAAATTGAAAAATGAACGCCAAAGGCGCCAGAAGATCGGCAACTGCATCATTAGCTCGTTCGCCCAGCAATTTGCTGAGTTTTGGCGCGGGCGTCTTTGTCCTGCCGCTCGCACTTAAGATGAAGGGCGTATCAGGCAGCGCGCATCGCGTCGAATGGGAACTTGCCATGGTGTGTGCAGCGCAGCCCCGTGTACCAAACTCGCGCCGCGGCGGCGCCTTCAGGGCGATCGTCGGAGCGGCGGGGCGCATCGCTCAAGGATATCGCAGAGGCGAGCTAAGGTGGCGTGCCGACATGGTGCCGACATAAGCGTTTCAGTCGCGCCGCGCGCGGGCGTTTTTGCTGGCTAAGTTATTGATTTTATTGGTGGAGCCAGACGGAATCGAACCGACGACCTCTTCAATGCCATTGAAGCGCTCTCCCAACTGAGCTATGGCCCCGCTTTTTCGCGGCCTCTTGGGGGAGACCGGGGCGGGCTAGCCGCCGCGCGCTGTATAGTTCAGCGGCGCGTCGCCTGCAAGCCCGCATGCGTCGCGAGCGCTTCGCGCTATGCCGCGGTCGCCGTCACGCGGTTGCGGCCGCCGGCCTTGGATCTATAGAGCGCCTTGTCGGCCCGGCGCATGAGCGCGTCCGGGTTTGCGTCCGCGCCGCGCTCGGCGAGGCCGATCGAGGTGGTGACGTCGATCGTCTGCCTGCCGGCGGGATCGATCGGAAAGCATTCGCCCTGCACGGCGACGCGCACCCGCTCGGCGACGCGCTCGGCGACTGCGAGCGGCGTGTCTGGCATGACGACGACGAATTCCTCGCCGCCGAGGCGGCAAATGAGATCGGCGCCGCGCACGACTCGCTTGATGCGCCGCGCAAAAATTTTCAGCACTTCGTCGCCGGCGTCATGGCCGTAGGTATCATTGACCACCTTGAAGTGATCGATGTCGAGGATCATCAACGAGAGCGGTCGCCCGGCATGCGCCGCCTGATCAAGCGCGTTGGCGAGATGCGTTTCAAGGTAACGGCGATTGTTCAGTCCCGTGAGCGAGTCGACAACCGCGAGCTCCATCGCCGCCTGCACATTGTCGCGCAGGCTGTCGGCGTATTGCTTGCGCCGGATCTGAGTGCGCACCCGTGCGACGAGTTCGTTGCGATCGATCGGTCGCACGACATAGTCGTTCACGCCGAGATCCAGCCCGCGCAATATGCGCTGGCGGTCGTCGGCGTCCCCCAATAGCAGGATCGGCAGGGCGCGCGTGCGCTCCAGCGAACGCAACTGGCTGCAAAGGCGCAAGGCGTCGAATTCCGCCAGGTTGAGGCTGACGATGATCAGTTCGTAGCTATTCTCCGCGGCGCGAAACAGCGCGTCCTGCGGGCGCGACTCGATCTCGACGGCATACAGGTCGCCCAGCGCGGCGACGATCCGCGCAGAAGAGCTGGCGCGATCGTCGACAAGCAGAATGTGCGCTTTTTCGCCGCTATCCCCGTCGCGGTCGGCGTCGCTGTCGGCAAAGCCCAGATTGGCGGAAGTGTGGGCGCGCGCGCGCAATTCATCCAGCGTCAATTTCAGGCGCGTGAGCGAGCGCACGCGCGCGATCAGCGCCAATTCGTCGACGGGCTTGGTGAGGAAATCATCCGCGCCAGCTTCAAGGCCGCGAACCCGGTCCGCGGGTTGATCGAGCGCCGTCACCATCACCACCGGCAGATGCGCGGTGTTCGGGTCGGCCTTGAGCCGCGCGCAAACCTCAAATCCGTCCATGCCCGGCATCATCACGTCGAGCAGCACGATGTCGCAACGTCCGTCGCGGCACAACTCCAAAGCTTCCGGGCCGTTCGTCGCGGAGATCACGTCGAAATATTCGGCGGAAAGGCGCGCCTCGAGCAGCTTGATGTTGGGCGCCAGATCGTCGACGATGAGGACGCGCGCGGTCATTGGTTGACGGCCTTCTAGTGCTTTTCCGCGAGGAACGAGTTCACCGTCTCCAAGAACTTCGCGACCGAGATCGGCTTGGACAAATAGGCTTCGCAGCCGCCCTGACGAATTTTTTCTTCATCGCCCTTCATCGCGAAGGCGGTGATGGCCACGACCGGAATGTCGCGCAACTCGTCGTCGTCCTTCAGCCAACGCGTGACTTCCAGTCCACTGACTTCCGGCAATTGGATGTCCATAAGAATTAAATCTGGACGATGGTCGCGCGCGAGCGCAATCGCCTCGACGCCGCTTTTCGTGCGCAAGGTCGAATGGCCGTTGGCCTCCAACAGATCGTTGAAGAGCTTCATATTTAGCTCGTTATCCTCTACGATGAGGACAGTTTTCGTCGTCATGACGTGTAACTCGTTCGGCCGCAGGCGATCGGTGTTGATCTAGCATGCGAAGATTAATGAAACGCGGCAAAAATACGCATGGTGTGGAGAGCGGGCCGATCTTGGCCGTAGCGGGCTCGGTGGCGATTCACGCTCTTGCCTTTCTCGCCCAGGACGAGGAGCGCGTCGAGCGGTTTTTACGCCTGACGGGCGTTAATCCAGACGATGTGCGCGCCCGGCTGAACGAGGCCGCTTTCCAACTCGCCGTGCTCGATCATCTGGCCGAGGACGAGCGGCTGCTCCTCGCCTTCGCACGCGCACAATCTCTGTCGCCAGCGGAAATCGACAATGCCCGCAGAGCGTTAGGCGGCGGCGAGACCTAGGGCCTGCCCGCACCGCCGCCGGGTCTTGGCGGCGTGAAATTCACCGGCGAAGGCGAAGATCGTAAAGGAACTGTTGCGGCGTAATATCACTCGTCGGCCTGAGAGAGCGCTTGCGCGCCTGCCCGCGCGACTTGGCCGTCTTGAAACGACTGCACGCCGGAGACCCCGATCGCGCCGACGATCTGACCGCGATAGACAAGGGGCTCGCCGCCTTCGACCGGGGTAATATGCGGCAGGCTCAGCATGGCGACGCGCCCGCCGGCGACGATCTCTTCGAGCGCTTTCGTCGGACGGCGGAACAGCGCAGCGGCGCGCGCCTTGTGCTGCGCGATTTCGCTCGAGGCGGGCTGCGTCCCGTCGATCCGCTCAAGATAGATCAGGGCGCCGCCGTCGTCGACGACGGCGATCACAACGCTCCAGCCTTTGCTTTGCGCCTCGCGCGCGGCCGCCGTTGCGATGCGTTTGGCGTCGTCGAGCGACAGTTCGAATTTCGTCCGCATGCCGCCTCCGCTGTATACGCCGCTTGCGCCTGGCCTGGCGCTCCACTACAGCATTTTAGACTGCGGCGCGAGCGCCCCGCGACCAAATGGGATAGCGTCGGCGCTATCGAGAATTCACGAGTCTTACATTCGCGCTGAGAGAGCTCACGCGGGTGCGACTCGGCGTTCGCCGCGTGGAGGCGCGGAAAGATGACGCTCATCATGCCGGCGCCCGAGCCGGCCATCATGTCGCGGCGCGACGAGCTGATAGCGCGTCTGCGCGCGATCCTGCCCCCCGCAAGCGTCATCGTCGATGAGGTCGCGCGCCGCGCTTATGACTGCGACGCCTTCACTATGTATCGCGCATTGCCGCTCGTCGTCGCGCTGCC
Source organism: uncultured Alphaproteobacteria bacterium (assembly GCA_963706255.1). GTDB lineage: Bacteria > Pseudomonadota > Alphaproteobacteria > Rhizobiales > Beijerinckiaceae > Methylocystis. Next base: position 6,135 of record CAVPMJ010000021.1, read on the forward strand.
GGAAACTGTGGAGCAAGTGCGCGGCGTCATGGCGCTCGCGGCCGAAATGAACGTAAAGATCGTGCCGCGCGGCGCCGGCACGTCGCTTTCGGGCGGCTCGATGCCGCTCGAGGACGGCATTCTGCTCGGAATGTCGAAGTTCAATCGCATTCTCGAAATCGATTATGAGAACCGCTGCGCCCGCGTTCAGCCCGGCGTGCAAAATCTCGCGATCTCCAAGGCGGTCGAGGCGGAAGGTTTCTACTATGCGCCCGATCCTTCCTCGCAGATCGCCTGCTCGATCGGCGGCAATGTCGCAGAAAACGCCGGCGGCGTTCACTGTCTGAAATACGGCCTCACCACTAACAATATCCTCGGCCTCGACGTCGTGCTGATGGGCGGCGAGCTCATCAAGCTCGGCGGCAAGCATCTCGACAGCGACGCCTATGATTTGCTCGGGCTGATGACGGGATCGGAGGGGCTGCTTGGCGTCGTGACCGAAGTGACGGTGCGTCTTCTGCAAAAGCCCGCGGTCGCGCGCGGGTTGCTGCTCGGCTTTGCGAGCGTTGCGGCTGGCGCGCGCTGCGTCGGCGCGATTATCGCGCGCGGAGTCATTCCCGGCGGCATGGAGATGATGGACAAGGCGACCATCCACGCCGTCGAGCGTTTTCAGCCCTGCGGCTATCCGCTCGACGCCGAAGCGCTCGTCATTGTCGAACTCGACGGAACGCAGGCGGAAGTGGACCATCTCGTCGCCGTCGTGCAGGACATCGCCCGCGACGAGGGCGTGACGACGCTGCGGGTCTCGACGAGCGAAGCCGAGCGGCTGCAATTCTGGGCAGGGCGGAAGAACGCCTTCCCGGCCGTGAGCTGCATTGGCCCAGACTATTTGTGCATGGACGGCACGATCCCGCGCGGGCGTCTGCCTGAAGCGCTCGCCGGCATGGACGAACTCGCGAAACAGTGCGGGCTGCGCGTCGCCAATGTGTTTCACGCCGGCGACGGCAATCTGCATCCGCTCATTCTCTATGACGCGTCGAAGGAAGGCGACGTCGAGCGCGCCGAGAAACTCGGCTTCGACATATTGCGCCTCTGCGTTTTGCTCGGCGGCGTCCTGACCGGCGAGCATGGCGTCGGCGTGGAGAAGCGCGATCTGATGGGCGAGATGTTCAGCGAAATCGATCTCGACCAGCAGATGCGCGTCAAATGCGCCTTCGATCCGGCAGGCCGGCTTAATCCCGGCAAGGTGTTTCCGACGCTGCATCGCTGCGCCGAGCTCGGGATGATGCATGTCGTCGGCGGCGAGACGCGCTTTCCCGACCTGCCGAGATTTTGAGCCTTGGACGCTGCATCGGCGACGCTCGACATCCGCGACGCGGCCGACGCCGTGGAGGCGTTGCGCGCGGCCAATGCGCGGCGCGCGTCACTCGCGATTGTCGGCGCCGATTCCAAGTCGGGACTGGGCCGTCACGCCCCGCAACCGCAATGTCTGTCGACGCGCGCGCTGGCCGGCGTGACGCTTTATGAGCCTGATGAACTTGTGCTCTCGGCGCGGGCCGGCACGCCGCTCGCTGATATCGAGGCGTTGTTGGAGGCGCGTGGACAGCAGCTTGCTTTCGAACCGATGGATTACGCGCCGCTGCTGGGCGGCGCAAAGCGCAGCGCGACGATCGGCGGCGTCATCGCGGTCAACGCCTCCGGGCCGCGCCGCATCAAGGCGGGCGCGGCGCGCGACCATTTGCTTGGATTTCGTTGCGTCACCGGGCGTGGCGAGGAGGTGAAATCCGGCGGCCGCGTGATGAAGAATGTCACGGGTTACGATCTCTCGAAGCTCGTCTGCGGCTCCTTCGGCACGCTGGCGCTGCTGACGGACGTCACGCTCAAAGTGCTGCCCAAGCCCGAGACCGAAGAGACACTGCTCGTCACTGGCCTGGATGAAGCGGGCAGTCTCGCGCTGTTGCGGCGCGCCGCCGCGACGCCCTGCGAGGTTTCGTCCTTTGCGATGCTGCCGGCGGGCGCCGCGTCGGCGTTCGACGCCAATGCGGCGGCGCTGCGTCTCGAAGGGCCGGCGATCTCCGTGACGACGCGCCGCGACGATCTCATCGCGCGCCTAGTGGGTGGCGGCGCGAGATTCGAAACGCTGAATCAGCCGGATTCGGCGGCGTTGTGGGACGCTTTGCGTGACGCCGCGCCCGTCGCCGCGCATGCGGGGCAGGTTTGGCGCCTGTCGGTCGCGCCGACGGACGGCTTCGCCGTCGTCGAGCGCATCAGGCGCGCCGGCGCGCCGTTGCGCGCGCATTTCTACGACTGGGCAGGGGGGCTAATATGGCTCTGTATGGAGCCGGCGCCAGACGCACATGCGGCAGCGGTGCGCGCCGCGGTTGACGCCAGCGGCGGCCATGCCACGCTCATTCGCGCCAGCGAGGCGACGCGCGCGGCGGTCGACGTTTTTCATCCGCAACCCGCGGCGCTCGCGGCGCTGACGCGGCGCGTGAAGGAAAGTTTCGATCCCGCGCATGTGTTGGAGCGCGGCCGCATGCGCGCGGAGTTCTAGAGTCATGCAGACGCATTTCTCGCTGCGCGCGCTGGCCGATCCCGAGATCGCGGAGGCGGAGAGGATTTTGCGCGCCTGCGTGCATTGCGGCTTCTGCACGGCGACATGCCCCACCTATCTCCTCACGGGCGACGAGCTCGACAGTCCGCGCGGCCGCATCTATCTCATCAAAGAGATGCTCGAGAATGAACGAGCGGGGGATGCGCGCACGGCGCGCCATATCGACCGTTGCCTCTCCTGCCTCTCCTGCATGACGACCTGTCCTTCCAGCGTGCATTACATGCATCTTGTCGATCATGCGCGCGCACATATCGAGAAGACTTTCACGCGGCCCTTCAGGGACCGCGTCCTGCGCGCAGCGCTCGCCTTCGCTCTGCCGCGCCCGGCGCTATTCCGCAGATTATTGCGCGCTGCGGCTTTGCTGCGGCCTTTCGCGCCTCTCTTGCCGCAGCGTCTCGCGGCGCCGCTGGCTCTGGCGCCAAAGAAGCTTCAAGCGCCATCAGTCATCGACAAGCCGCAAATCTTTCCGGCGCATGGCGCGCGCAGGATGCGCGTCGCGCTGCTGAACGGCTGCGCTCAGACCGTTCTCGACACGTCGATCAATGAAGCGACGATACGGCTGCTGACGCGCCACGGCGTTGAAGTCGTCGTTGTGCAAGGCGCTGGCTGTTGCGGCGCGCTGCCGCATCACCTCGGCAAAGTCGCCGCGTCGCATCGCTTCGCGCGCGCCAATATCGAAGCGTGGTCGCGCGAAATCGAAGCGAGCGGTCTCGATCACGTCGTCGCCAATGCCTCCGGCTGCGGAACGAGCGTGAAAGACTATGGCTTCATGTTCCGTAACGATGCCGCGCTTGCGCAGAAGGCGGCGCATATTTCGTCGATTGCGCGTGACGTGACCGAGATCCTCGGCGACATTGGTTTTCTGGCTTTGGGCGAGGCTCAAAACCTACGTGTGGCCTATCATTCGGCCTGTTCTTTGCAGCATGGGCAGAAAGTCACGCACGAACCAATGGAGCTTCTCGAACGCGCAGGCTTCGAAGTTGTCGCCGTTCCCGAAGGCCATATCTGCTGCGGGTCGGCGGGAACCTATAATCTGCTACAGCCGGAAATGGCTGACCAACTACGCGCGCGCAAGATCGCCAATATCGAAAGCGTCGCGCCAGAGATCGTCGCCGCGGGCAATATTGGCTGCATCGTTCAAATCCGCGCGGGCTCGCGTATCCCCGTCGTCCATACGGTCGAACTGCTCGATTGGGCGAGCGGCGGACCCAAGCCTCCTGTGCTCGACTAACGCAGGAAGCCGACGATGTCCTTCACCGAGTTCATATTTTCGCGGGCGATGGCGCGGGCGCGCTCCGAGCCGTCGCGCAGCACGCCGTCGATATAGCCTTCGTCCTCGCGGATGCGGCGCATCTGCGCGGTGATCGGCGCGAGCTTGGCGACGGAGAGATCGACGAGCGCATTCTTGAAGGTGGAGAAATTGGCGCCGCCGAATTCGCTCAGCACATCCGCCTTGGTCCGGCCAGCGAGCGCGGCGAAAATGCCGACGAGATTGTCGGCCTCGGGGCGACCCTCCAGACCTTTTTCTTCGGAGGGCAGGGCGTCGGGATCGGTCTTCGCCTTCTTCACTTTCTGCGCGATCTGATCGGCGTCGTCGGAAAGATTGATGCGCGAATAGTCGGAAGCGTCCGACTTCGACATTTTCTTCGTTCCGTCGCGCAGGCTCATGACGCGCGTGGCCGGGCCGGAGATCAGCGGTTCGGGGAGGGGAAAGAAGGCTTCGCCAAAACCATTGCGCGCGATCGATTCCGAAAAATCATTGTTGAACTTCTGCGCAATGTCGCGCGCGAGTTCGAGATGCTGCTTCTGGTCGTCGCCCACCGGCACATGCGTCGCACGGTAGATGAGGATGTCGGCGGCCATGAGCACCGGATAGTCGAGAAGACCCATGGAAGCGTTCTCGCGATCCTTGCCTGCCTTGTCCTTGAACTGCGTCATGCGGTTGAGCCAGCCGATGCGCGCGACGCAATTCAAAACCCAGGCGAGTTCGGCGTGCTCAGGCACCTGGCTCTGGTTGAAGACGATGTTTTTCTTGGGATCGATTCCGCAGGCGATGAAGGCCGCGGCGATCTCGCGCGTATTGGCCTTCAACGCCAGCGGATCCTGCGGCACGGTGATCGCGTGAAGATCAACGACGCAATAGAGGCAGTCGAAGCTTTTCTGCAGCTCAACGAATTTGACGATGGCGCCGAGATAATTGCCGAGATGCAGATTGCCGGTGGATTGCACGCCGGAAAAGACGCGCTGGGGAATGCTGGACATGGGATCGGCCAAAGGTTGCGAGGTTTGGCCGGTCTTATGACGATAAGCGCGCGTTGGCGCAAGTGCGGCCAGCGTCACAAAATAAACCGGCTCAAATCGCGGTTCTTCGCCAGATCGCCGATATGCTCTTCGACATAGTCGCCGTCGATGACGATTTTGTCGCCGGCGCGGTCGGAGGCCGAGAAGCTGATGTCATCGAGCACGCGCTCGATCACCGTTTGGAGGCGGCGGGCGCCGATGTTCTCGACCGAAGTGTTCACCTGCACGGCGACTTTGGCGATGGCGTCGACGGCGGAAGGCGCAAATTCTAGCGTCAGACCTTCCGTGCCCATCAGCGCCGAATATTGCTTGGTCAGACAGGCTTCGGTCTCCGTCAGGATGCGGCGGAAATCGTCTTCGTTGAGCGAGGCGAGTTCAACGCGGATCGGCAGGCGGCCCTGCAATTCTGGCAGGAGGTCCGAGGGCTTCGCCACATGGAAGGCGCCCGAGGCGATGAACAGCACATGGTCGGTCTTCACCGATCCATGTTTTGTCGCGACCGTCGTTCCTTCGATCAGCGGCAGCAGGTCGCGCTGCACGCCCTCGCGCGAGACGTCCGCGCCGCCGCGCCCCTCGCGCGCGCAAATCTTGTCCATCTCGTCGATGAAGACGATGCCGTTATTTTCAACCTCGTGGATCGCCTCGCGGACGCTCGCCTCCTGGTCGATCAGCTTGTCGCTTTCCTCGGCGATGAGCGGTCCTTGCGCCTCCTTCACGGTCAGCTTGCGCGGCTTGCCGCGTTGCATCGCCTTGCCGAAAATGTCCCCGAGCGAAAACGCCGATACGCTGGCGCCGGGCATATTCGGCAATTCGAACATCGGCATCGAAGAGCCGGATTGCGTGAGCTCGATTTCGATTTCCTTGTCGTCGAGTTCGCCCGCGCGCAGGCGGCGTCGGAATGTTTCGCGTGTTCCAGGCGAGGCGGCCGGCCCGACCAGCGCATCGAGCGCGCGCTCTTCTGCCGCCTGTTGCGCGCGCGCCTGCACGTCCTTGCGGCGGCGCTCCTTCACCATCACCAGCGCGACCTCCATCAGATCGCGCACGATCTGCTCGACATCGCGGCCGACATAGCCGACCTCGGTGAATTTTGTCGCTTCGACTTTCAAGAAAGGCGCATTGGCGAGACGCGCGAGACGGCGCGCGATTTCGGTCTTGCCGCAACCTGTGGGGCCGATCATCAGAATGTTTTTCGGCAGCACTTCTTCGCGCATCTGGCCTTCGAGCTGCAACCGACGCCAGCGATTGCGCAGCGCGATCGCGACGGCGCGCTTCGCTTCATTCTGCCCAACGATGTAGCGGTCGAGTTCGGAAACGATCTCGCGGGGCGAGAAGTCGGCCATGAGTTCTTCCTTCGGCAGTCGGTGGAGGCGCAGTTGGTTTTTCGAGTGCCCTAAATCTTCTCCACCACCACATTCTGGTTGGTGTAGACGCAAATCTCGGCGGCGATCGCCATGGCGCGGCGCGCGATGGTCTCTGCATCGAGCGGGGATTCGAGAAGCGCGCGGCCCGCCGCGAGCGCGTAATTGCCGCCGGAGCCAATCGCGGCGACGGCGCCGTCTCCGGTCCCTTCCGGCTCGAGCACGTCGCCGGAGCCGGTAAGCACCAGCCCGACATTCTTGTCGGCGACAAGCATCATCGCCTCCAGCCGGCGCAGATAGCGGTCCATGCGCCAATCCTTCGCGAGCTCGACGCAGGCGCGCATCAGCTGGCCGGGATATTGTTCCAGCTTCGACTCGAGACGCTCGAAAAGGGTGAAAGCGTCCGCCGTCGCGCCGGCGAAGCCGGCGATGACGTCGCCTTTGCCGAGCCGGCGCACCTTCTTGGCGTTGCCCTTCATGATGGTCTGGCCGAGGCTCACTTGGCCATCGCCTGCGATCACCGTCTCGCCCCCCTTCTTGACGAGGATGATCGTTGTGGCGTGCATCGTGACCGATCGGTTCTGTTCGCTGTCCATTCGCGCCTTCCGCAGAGTGTGAGGCGGATGTATGAGTTCCGCGCAATTTCAGCAAGTGCGCGCTCACTTGCCGGCGAAACGATCCGCTATGGCCTGCGCCTCGCGCGTCAGCGCCGGAAAGAACGCCTCCTTCGGCGCGCGCGCCGCAAGACAGGCGCGGTAATCGGCGTCGCCTTTGGTTCGAATGGCCCAGCTGGCATCCGCGCCCATCTCGTCATTGGGGCCGCCCGCCTTGTCTTGTTCGAACGCCTTGTTCGCCTTGCGCTCCGCCGCAGTCCAGATCGCCTCGCAGGCGGGGATATTTCCGCTCTTCGTCGCGCGCTCGCTTGCGAGATAAATTTTGTCGCCCTTGCGCAAGGCGACGACGATTTCCTGTCTCGGATTGGGGCCGACGTCCTGCGCCCATCCGCCAAGCATCGCGAAGGCGAATTCCACGGCTTGCGGCTTCTCTATCGGAATGTCGGCGGTTTTCGTGAAGGCGGCGTCGCTGCCGACCGCCTCCGAATAAAATTCATCGCTCTTCAGCGCATTGTTCGCGTCAGGCGGCGACTTCAGCTCCTTTTTCCACCATTCCGCCCGTGTGCGCAGCCATTGCGCAAGAAGTCCGGCGGTCGAGACGACGACCTGCGGCCCATTGTCCGTTTTTGCGAACCGCAGCGAGTCGAGCAGCCCATAACCGATATCATTCGCCGAAAGGCTTTCAGCCATGATCTTGCCCACGGCGGGATAGTTCTTGACATTCAGATCGCCGATGATCCCCTCCAGCCGCTTCTCGAGGTCGGCGAGCGCTTTCTTTTGCGCCATTTCGGCGGCGGCCGCGCCGTTCTTTTTTTCCTCTAGCGCCTTGATCTGCTGGACATATTGGTCGCGCGCGGCGATATAAGACTCTTCCGGCGTAGCGGCGGCCGCGCCTGCGGCGAAAAGCGTCAGGGCCATGAGGATTCGCAGGGCTTTCATGGATGTCTCCGTTAGGGCGGGGGCGTTTGGCCCACGCCGCGCCGCCAAAGCGGCGGCGCCGGGCCGGGTAGCGAATTGGCGACTAAATTGCTACAAGCTGGCCGCCTGCGGCCGGAATGCGCCGGCGGGTTCGGGAAAACCATGATGCGTAGCGCGACGATCGAGCGCAACACCAAGGAAACGACGATTTCCGTCGCCGTCGACCTCGACGGGGTCGGCCGCTCGGACATTTCGACGGGCGTCGGCTTTTTCGACCATATGCTCGACCAGATCGCGCGCCACGCGCCGCTCGATCTCACCGTGCTGGCCAAGGGCGACCTGCATATCGACGGCCATCACACGGTGGAGGATGTCGGCATCGCCGTCGGCCAGGCTGTCGACCGCGCGCTTGGCGACCGTAAGGGCATCGCCCGCTATGGCGACGCCCATGTGCCGCTCGACGAGGCGTTGACCCGCGTCGTCGTCGACGTGTCGGGCCGCCCCTTTCTCGTTTATGAGGTCGCCTTTCCGGCGGAGCGCATCGGCGGCTTCGACACCGAGCTGATGCGCGAATTCTTTCAGGCTTTCGCGGTCCATGCCCGCATCGGCCTGCATATTGAGAGCCTGCGCGGCGTCAACAGCCATCATATCGCCGAGAGCGCCTTCAAGGGCTTCGCGCGCGCCTTGGGCAAGGCGGTCGCGATCGACCCGCGCCGCGCACAGAGCGAAGCGCCTTCCACCAAGGGAACGCTCACCGCCTGAACAGGCGCGTGACGCCGACGAGGGGACGGCCGATGGCCATATTCACCGTTCATCTTCCGCCCACGGCGGCGGGCCAGCGCCCGGCCCCGGAGAAGATCGTGTTCCTGCGCGACGGCTTCTGCTGGCCGGCTTTCTTTTCGGTCCGTTCTGGCTCGCCTGGCGGCGCGCCTGGCTGGTCGCGGGATTGTGGACCTTGCTGCTCGTCGCCGTCGGGCTCATCGCCTGGAAGTTGCGCGTCTCGCGCGACGCCATGTCGTGGCTGACCTTGGCGCTCGCCGCCTGGCTCGGCTTCGAGGGCGGGCGCCTCGTCGCCTGGAGTTTGGCGCGGCGCGGCTATGTCGAGCGCGATCTCGTTATAGGCGATGACGTCGATGAGGCGGAGGCCGCGTTTTTCCACCGCTGGCCCATTCCCGCACAAGAAGCGGCAAAAGAAACCGCCGTCGGGGAGCCCAGCCCTTGACGACGGCCATTATCGACTATGGGTCTGGCAATCTTCACTCAGCGTTGAAAGCCTTCGAGCGCGCCGCCCGTGAATCGGGCGCTGAGCACGACATTTGCGTCACCAGCGATCCTGAGGTCGTGCGCCGCGCCGAAGCCGTGGTGCTGCCGGGCGTCGGCGCCTTCGCCGACTGCCGGCGCGGGCTGATGGCGATAGATGGCCTTTACGCCGCGCTGCAAGAGGCCGTGATCGCGCGCGGCCGGCCCTTCTTGGGGATTTGCGTCGGCATGCAGCTCATGGCCGCGCGCGGTCTGGAGCATGGCGAGACGCCAGGGCTGGGCTGGATCGCAGGCGATGTCGCCGCGATCGAACCTGCTGATCCTTCTTTGAAAATCCCGCATATGGGCTGGAATACGCTGACGCTCGCGCGCGAGCATCCGGCATTCGCCAATATTGCGACGGGCGAGGGCGGACTGCACGCCTATTTCGTCCATTCCTATCAGTTGACGCCGACGGCGCGCGAGCATGTGCTGGCGACAACCGACTATGGCGCGCCGCTCACTGCGGCGGTCGCGCGCGACAATCTCGTCGGCGTGCAGTTTCATCCCGAAAAAAGCCAGAGGCTCGGCCTAGCGCTTATCGCCAATTTTCTGAGGTGGCGTCCGTGATCCTGTTCCCCGCGATCGATTTGAAGGAAGGCCAATGCGTGCGGCTTGCCCAGGGCGACATGGACCGGGCCACGGTCTTCAACGACGATCCCGCCGAGCAGGCGCGCGCTTTCGAGCGGCAGGGGTTTGAATATCTGCATGTCGTCGATCTCGACGGCGCCTTCGCCGGCGCGCCGCGCAACGCTAAAGCGGTCGAAGCCATTCTCGCCGCGCTGACGATTCCCGTGCAGCTTGGCGGCGGCATTCGCGATATGCGCACGCTCGCGGGCTGGCTGAAGAAGGGCGTCGCCCGCGTCATAATCGGCACGGCGGCGGTCAAGGACCCGTCCTTCGTGCGCGAGGCGGCGCGGCTTCATCCTGGCCGCGTCGCGGTGGGGATCGACGCCAAGGACGGTTTCGTCGCCGTCGACGGCTGGGCGCGCGCGACGCGCATGCCGGCGCTCGATCTCGGCAAGAGTTTCGAGGACGCCGGCGTCGCCGCGATCATCTATACCGACATTGCGCGCGACGGCGTTCTCACCGGCCTCAATATCGAGGCGACGCTGGCGCTCGCCGACGCGCTGACGATTCCGGTCATCGCCTCCGGCGGGCTCGCTTCGCTTGCCGATGTCGAGCGCCTGTTGCAGCCGGACTGCGCCAAACTCGCCGGCGCCATCACCGGCCGCGCGCTCTATGACGGGCGGCTCGATCCGGCGCAGGCGCTGGCGTTAATACGGCGCGCGCGCGCGACGTGGGGGACCGCCTGATGCTGAAAGCCCGCGTCATTCCCTGTCTCGACGTGAAGGAAGGCCGCGTCGTCAAGGGCGTCAATTTCGTCGATTTGCGCGACGCCGGCGATCCGGTGGAGTGCGCCATCGCCTATGACGCCGCCGGCGCCGACGAGCTTTGCTTTCTCGACATCACCGCGAGCCATGAGAACCGCGGCATTCTGCTCGACGTCGTGCGGCGAACGGCGGAAGCCTGTTTCATGCCCCTCACCGTCGGCGGCGGCGTGCGCACGCAGGGCGATATCCGCAATCTCCTGCTCGCCGGCGCCGACAAGGCCTCGATCAATTCGGCCGCCGTCGCCAATCGCGAATTCGTGCGCGAGGCGGCGGAGAAATTCGGCGCGCAATGCATCGTCGTCGCCATCGACGCCAAGCGCGTCGGCGATCGTTGGGAGATATTCACTCATGGCGGGCGCCGCCCCACCGGGATCGACGCCGTCGAATACGCCCGCGAAGTGACCGAACTCGGCGCCGGCGAAATTCTGTTGACCTCGATGGATCGCGACGGGACGAAAAGCGGTTTCGACATCGCGCTGACGCGCGCCGTCGCCGACGCGGTTCACGTGCCGGTCATCGCGTCGGGCGGCGTCGGAACGCTTGATCATCTCGTCGCCGGCGTTAGGGAAGGCCATGCGAGCGCCGTGCTCGCCGCGTCGATCTTCCATTTCGGCGAATATTCGATCCCGCAGGCGAAGCTTCATATGGCCGCGGCCGGATTGCCGATGCGGCTCGACGGTCTGGAGGCGGCATGACTTTCACGCTCGACGATCTCGCCGCGCTCATCAAATCGCGCCGCGACGACAGCGCCTCGACCTCCTACACGAAGAGCCTCTTCGACGCGGGGACGCCGCGCATCGCCAAGAAATTCGGCGAAGAGGCGGTCGAAGCGATCATCGCCGCGATGGAGGGCGACAGAAGCGCGCTCGTCAATGAGGCGGCGGATACGCTCTATCACCTGCTCGTTATGCTCGAAGCGCGCAATGTCTCGCTGAATGACGTCTTGCTGGAATTGGAGCGGCGCACGAAACAGTCCGGCCTCGCGGAAAAGGCGTCGCGCGGAGCGCAGAAATGACGGCGGCCGAGATCGCGCGCGAGGGCGAGGCGCTCTCGCCCTACCGGCGTTTCACCCGCGCCGAATGGGCGACGCTGCGCGCCGATACGCCGCTGACGCTGACGCTCGACGATCTTACGCGCCTCAAATCGCTTAACGATCCGATCTCGCTCGAAGAAGTCATCGAAATCTATCTGCCGCTGTCGCGCCTGCTCGCGCTCTATGTCGCGGCGACGCAGGGCCTGTTCAAGGCGACGCAGCGGTTTCTCGGCGCCGAAGACGGCAAGGTCCCCTATATCATCGGCGTCGCCGGCTCGGTCGCGGCGGGCAAGTCCACGACGGCGCGCGTGCTTCGCGCGCTTCTGTCGCGCTGGAATAATACGCCGAAGGTGGAGCTTATTACGACCGACGGCTTTCTTCTGCCCAACAGGGTCCTCGAAGCCGAAGGCCTGATGGACAAGAAAGGATTTCCGGAAAGCTATGACAATAAGGCGCTGCTGCGCTTTCTCTCCGACGTGAAGGCAGGCCGGCGCAATGTCTGCGCGCCGGTCTATTCGCATCTGACCTATGACGTGGTGGAAGGGGAGACGATCTGCGTCGATCGTCCGGACATCCTTATCGTCGAAGGCGTCAATGTCTTGCTCGCGCCGCGTCTGTCGCGCGAGGGCCGCGAGATTCCATTTGTCTCGGATTTTTTCGATTTCTCCGTCTATCTCGATGCGCCGGAGGATGTGCTGGAGAGATGGTATGTCGAGCGGTTCCGGCGCCTGCAGCAAACGGCCTTCCGCGATCCGCAATCCTATTTTCGCATTTATGCGGAGCTTGACGAAGCGGAGACGAAGCGCGTCGCGAAAGACATTTGGACGCGCATCAATCTTCAGAACTTGCGCCAGAACATCGCGCCGACGCGTGTGCGCGCGAGCCTGATTTTGACCAAAGGCGCGGATCACCGCATTGAAGAAGTGGCGCTAAGGAAGTTGTAGGGCGCGAATTCTGCGGCTGTCATTCCCGACGCTCGCGTTAGCGAGCGATCGGGAATCCATCACTACGTCATCTGCTGACAGGGATTCCCGGTCAGGCCTTCGGCCTGCCGGGAATGACATTAGGCGTTACGCGTTCCCCACCGTCTTCAACAAGGGCCGCGTGTGAGCTTGCGGATGCGCCGGCTTGCCGTCGATAAGGAGGCCCGACGCGTCCGCAGAGACTTCGACCGTCGCGCCGTCGACGATTTCGCCCGCAAGCAGCCGCTCGGCCAGCGCGTCCTGCAGCTCCTTCTGCATCACGCGCTTTAAGGGCCTTGCGCCGTAAGTCGGATCGTAGCCCTTCGTCGCGAGCCAGTCGCGCGCCTTGGCGTCGGGGTGAAGCGTGATCTTGCGATCCTCCAGAAGCTTCTGCAACCGCTTGAACTGAATATCGACGATCGCGCCCATGTCTTCGCGCTGCAGACGATTGAACAGGATGATCTCGTCGATCCGGTTCAGGAACTCCGGCCTGAAATGCGCCCGCACGACCTGCATGACTTCGCCATGCACGGCGGATGAATCCTCGCCCTCTTTTTGCATGACGAGGAATTCGGAGCCCAGATTCGAGGTCATGATGATCAGCGTGTTCTTGAAGTCGACGGTGCGACCCTGGCCGTCCGTCAGGCGCCCGTCGTCGAGCACTTGCAGCAGCACGTTGAACACGTCCGGATGCGCCTTCTCGATCTCGTCGAAAAGCACGACCTGATAGGGCCGCCGGCGCACGGCTTCGGTGAGCGCGCCGCCTTCCTCATAGCCGACATAGCCGGGCGGCGCGCCGATCAAGCGCGCGACCGAATGTTTCTCCATATATTCCGACATGTCGAGCCGCACCATCGCGGTCTCGTCATCGAAGAGGAAGGCTGCGAGCGCCTTGGTCAGCTCCGTCTTGCCGACGCCCGTGGGGCCGAGGAAGATGAAGCTGCCGATCGGCCGGTTCGGGTCCTGCAATCCGGCGCGCGCGCGGCGCACCGCCGTCGAGACGGCGACGACCGCGTCATGCTGGCCGACGACGCGCTTGGCGAGTTCGTCCTCCATATGAAGCAGCTTCTCACGTTCGCCCTCCAGCATCTTGTCGACCGGCACGCCTGTCCAGCGCGAGACGACTTGCGCGATGTCATTCGCCGTCACCGCCTCGTCAACGAGCGTGTCGCTCGCGCTCTCGGTCTCGGCGAGCTTCTTTTCGAGATCGGGGATGACGCCATAGGTCAATTCGCCGGCGCGCTGATATTCGCCGCGCCGCTGCGCCTGCGCCAGTTCGTTACGCGCGGCCTCCAGCTGCTCCTTGAGCTTCTGCGCGCTGCCGAGCTTGTCTTTCTCGGCGCGCCAGCGCGCGGTGAGCGCCGCGGATTTCTCCTCGAGGTCCGCGAGTTCGCCCTCCAGCTTGGCCAGCCGGTCTTTCGACGCGGCGTCGGTTTCTTTCTTCAGCGCCTCCTGCTCGATCTTGAGCTGGATGATGCGTCGATCCAATTCGTCGAGCTCTTCGGGCTTCGAAGTCGATCTGCATGCGCAGGCGTGACGAGGCCTCGTCGACAAGGTCGATCGCCTTGTCGGGCAGGAAGCGGTCGGAGATATAGCGGTTCGACAAAGTCGCCGCCGCAACGATCGCGCTATCGGTGATGCGCACGCCGTGATGCAGCTCGTATTTCTCTTTCAGCCCGCGCAGAATCGAGATCGTGTCCTCGACCGTGGGCTCGTCGACGAAGACCGGCTGGAAGCGCCGCGCCAGCGCCGCGTCCTTTTCCACATGCTTGCGATATTCGTCCAGCGTCGTCGCGCCGACGCAATGCAATTCGCCGCGCGCCAGCGCAGGCTTCAGCAGATTGGAAGCGTCCATAGCGCCATCCGCCTTGCCGGCGCCGACCAGCGTGTGCATCTCGTCGATGAAAAGGATGATATTGCCTTCGGCTGCGGTGACTTCGTTAAGCACCGCCTTCAGCCGCTCCTCGAATTCGCCGCGATATTTCGCGCCGGCGATCAGCGCGCCCATATCGAGCGCGAGGAGCTTCTTGTCTTGCAGCGATTCGGGCACGTCGCCATTGACGATGCGCAAGCGCGAGGCCTTCGACGATCGCCGTCTTGCCGACGCCCGGCTCGCCGATCAGCACGGGATTGTTCTTCGTGCGGCGCGACAGCACCTGGATCGTGCGGCGGATCTCTTCGTCGCGGCCGATGACCGGATCGAGCTTGCCTTCGCGCGCCGCCTCCGTCAGGTCGCGGGCGTATTTTTTGAGCGCGTCATAGGCGTTTTCGGCGGAGGCCGAATCCGCCGTGCGGCCCTTGCGCAAATCTTCGATCGCGGCGTTGAGCGTCTGCGGCGTCACGCCGGCGTCTTTCAGGATGCGCGCGGCCTCCGTATCCTTCTCCATCGCCAGCGCCAAGAGCAGCCGCTCGACGGTGACGTATGAGTCGCCCGCCTTCTGCGCGATCTTCTCGGCATTGTCGAAAAGCCGGGCGGTGGCCGGCGCCAGATACAGCTGGCCGGCGCCGGAGCCGCCGACTTTCGGCAGTTTCGCCAGCGCGGCTTCGGTCTTGGCCAGAGCCTCGCGCGAGCGTCCCCCGGCGCGGTCGATCAGTCCGGCGGAAAGCCCCTGCTCGTCGTCGAGCAGCACCTTCAAAACATGTTCGGGCGTGAACTGTTGGTTCCCCTCGCGCTGCGCCAGCGATTGCGCGGACTGGACGAAGCCACGCGCGCGTTCGGTGTATTTCTCGAAATTCATTATGACCCCTCACGACCTTGAGGCGGCCCATAAAGCAGCGCGCCTCGCGTCTCAGATAAATTTGGTCCCTTGCGGCGACCCTCCCGGTCGATATGGGATGCCGCTTGGGGATGAAAAGAGGGCCTGCCGCCGTGAGCGTCGCCTTTTCGATTTCCTTCGCCTAGACGTATTGTCGCAGCGCTTTTTCCGCCGGAGCCCTCATGCGCGTCGCCTCGCTATATCGCTATCCCGTTAAGGGCCTGTCGCCGCAAAAGCTCGAAACCGCGCAACTGGAGACGGACGGCTATTTTCCCGGCGACCGGCTGTTCGCCTTGGAGAACGGCCCCTCGGGCTTTGACCCGTCCGCGCCCATTCACCAGCCGAAGGTGAAATTCCTCATGCTGATGCGCAATGGCGCGCTGGCGGGCCTCGCGACGCATTATGACGACGCGAGCGGCGTATTAACGATTTTGCGGGACGGGCGGGAGGTCGCGCGGGGGGATTTGCGCGAGGAGGCGGGCCGAACCGCGATCGCAGCCTATCTCGCCCAATATCTGGGCGAGGACGAAATTCGCGGTCCCTTGCGGCTGCTCGCGGCGCCGGACGGTTTTCGCTTCACTGATTCAAAGTCGGGCTTCGTTTCGCTCGTCAATCTCGCGAGCGTCGCGGCGATCGCCAAAACGCAAGGAGCCGCCGTCGATCCTCTGCGCTTTCGCGCCAATCTCTACATTGACGGCTCGGCGCCCTGGGCGGAAGCGGAATGGCCCGGCCGAATCGTCGAGATCGGCGGGGCGAGGCTTGAGGTCTTGAAGATGACCGATCGCTGCGCGGCGACCGGCGTCGAGCCGGGAACCGGGCGGCGCGACATGGACCTTGTGCAGACCCTGCGCCAGAACTTCGGCCATATCGACTGCGGCGTCTATGCGCGCGTCGCAAGCGGCGGGCGCATATCCGTCGGCGACCCGATCACCCTTGTCGAGACCGAAAAATTCGCTCAGTAGCGGTCCGGCTCGAGGGGAAGTTCGCCGATCTGCGGCGCATCCTCCTCGCGCGGCGCGCCGCCCGCTTCGTCCATCGGCGGGCGGGGACGCCGGCGCCGCCGTGAGCTCAGGTGATAATTGACGCCGCCTTCATGCTCGCGCGCGCCGCCGCGTTCGGGCTCGATATAGCCTTCCGGCGCTTCGCCTTCGCTGGGGGCGGGTCGGCCCACGGGCGCGGTGATGAAGGAAGGCAGACTAGCGCCTGACTGAACTTCGGGCGCGCTCGGCTCGGGGCGAGAATGAAAGCGGCGATTGTCGCGATTTCTGTCATAGCCCTGATGGCGCGGCGGGCGGTCGCCGCCTTCGACGTTGCGGTCGCGGCCGAATTGCGGGCGATCGGGTCGCTGCGGGCGTTCCTGGCGCTCATTGCCGCGCATCTCGCCGATCGGGCGCTCCTCGAAAGGCTGGGGCTGCGGTTGGGGCTGCGCGAAGTGCGGCTGGGGCTGTGGGGCGAAGGGCTGCGGCTGCGCCGGATAAACCGTCGGCGGCAGCCGCTCGGCGAGCGGCGCGAAACGGTCGGGAAGCGGCGTGAAGTCGTCGTCGTCGTCGACAACCTCGGTTTCGGCGGCCTCCATCTGCGGACGCGCAAAGCCGTTGACCTGCTGCTGCTGGGCGGCGGCGATCAGCCGGAAATAATGTTCCGCATGCTGCAGCAGGCTCTCGGCCATGATCGTGTCGCCGGACGACTGCGCGTCTCGCGCGAGCTGCAGATATTTCTCGGCGACGTGCTGAGCCGTGCCGCGAATCTTCACATCGGGGCCGTTCGACTCATATGAGCGCGTTAGCGGATTGGGGCCCTTGCGGCCGCTGCGTCCGCGCATTCTCTTGTTGTTCTGGCCTGGTCTCATCAAACTCCCCGAAATGTTCGTAGGCTTGGCCGGCGCCCTCTGCCTGGCGGAGCAATGTCGCCGCTAAATTCCCTCGCCGGCGCCGGCATCGCGGAAGAGGATCGGCGTTGATGGCGATCCATGTCGCATGACGGCGATGCGTTGACGCGGCGTCGCTTCCTAAAAGCTTCCCGGCGCGCGTCGATTTCCCCTCTCGTCGGGCCGCCGCCCGCCGGCCTCGCTATAGTCCTCGGGCCGGATTCGTCAGCGCAACTGCATGGCGTCGCCTATCGCGCGCACGGCGCCCGCCGCGGCAATCGAAGTGGCCTCACTCCGCCATTGTCATATCAGTTTCGACGTTGCTCCTGGCCGATCGTTTCCGGGCTTCCGTTCGCGAAGCGGAGCCAAAGCGTTTCGAGAGCTCGCTCTCGTAGGCGACGATCAGCTGGACTTGAACTGACTATAGTTGACGGGGCGCCCCCCAACAAGGCCACCCGCGCCGCTGGGGCGCGAAAAAGCGAAACTGTAGCCAATATGTCACGTCCGAGCGGCGGCGCGGCGGGCCGCCACCACCCGCTCGTGCCCGCCGGCGTCGCGTCCGACCCGCTCGATCTTGAAGCCCTGGGCGCCCAGAAGCGCGGCGACGCTGACGGCTTGGTCGACACCAACCTCAAAGGCGACGATCGCGTCGTCGGCGAGCAGCCGCGGCAGGTCGGCGATGATCTCGCGGTAGCGCTCGAGCCCGTCCTCGCCGCCGTCGAGCGCCAGCGTCGGATCGTAGAGCCGCACCTCCGGGTCGAGCGCGACGATGTCGCCGGCGCGAACATAGGGCGGGTTGGACACGACGACATCGAAGCGCGCGTCGAGCGCGTCGGCCCAGCGCCCGCGCAGCACGCGGGCTCGATCCGAGAGGCCGCAACGGGCGAGATTTCGCGTCGCCGCCGCGCAAGCCTGCGCGGAGAGATCGACGGCGACGGCCTGCGCCGCCGGAAGTTCGCTGAGCAAGGCGCAGACGATCGCGCCCGAGCCGGCGCCGAGATCGAGAATGGAAAGCGGCTGGTCGCGCTTGTCGGCGACAAGGCTCAGCGTCGTCTCCACCAGCGTTTCCGTGTCGGGCCGCGGATCGAGCACATCGGGCGTAACGACAAGATCGAGCGTCCAAAATCCGCGTTCGCCCAAAATGCGCGACACGGGCTCTCGCGCCGCGCGGCGCGCGGCATAGCGGGAAAGCGTCTGCGCCTCCCCTTCCGAAAGCGGGGCGCGCGGCGCCATGGCGAGCTCCAGCCGCGTCAGATTCGCGGCGGCGCGCAGCAAAGCGCGCGCGTCGTCCTGCGCCTCGCTGACGCCGGCGGCGTCGAGATATTCCGCAACCGTGGAGATCGCCTGGGCCCGCGTCGGCTGCGGGTCGGCGGCTTTTTTTTTGGTTGTGGCGTTCTTCCCGACGCTTAGCTTCATGTCTTATCCCTGCGTTGCGAGGAGCGTGGTCAGCCTTTTGGCGAAAGCCGCGGGATCGAGCGGCGGTTCGCCGTCGGCGACGCGCGCGAGATCGAGCAAGAGATGCAAGCCGTCCGTCGCCGCGTCGCGGCCCTTGCCGCGCAAGAGCCTCGCCAGCGCGGCGATGGCGTCATGCCTGGGATTGATCTCCAGAATCGGCTTGCCGAACATCGGCTGCTGTCCATGTTCGGCCAGAAGCCGCGCCAATTGCCGGTCGAGGCCCTTGTCCGTGGCGACAAGGCAGGCGGCGCTGTCCGTGAGGCGCGTCGAGGCGCGCACGTCCTCGACATGCTCGGCGAGCGTTTCTTTCAGCGCGGCGACGAGATCGGCGACGTCCGCCGCCGGCGCGGCGTCAGGCTTGGCCTCCTCGACAAGCGCGATCGCGTCGATGTCGGCCTGTCCCTGCGTCACCGACTTGAACGGCTTGCCGTCGAAGCCCAGCGCGCTCGTCACCCAGAAGGCGTCGACGGCGTCGTCGAGGAGCAGAACTTCGACGCCTCTGGCGCGGAAGCCTTCAAGCTGCGGGCTGGCCGCAAGCCGTTTCATGTCGTCGCCGGTGATGTAATAGATCGCCGTTTGGTTTTCCCGCAGATCGGCGACGTAATCCTTCAGCGTGCGGGTTTTCTCTTGCGACTTCGTCGAGGCGAAACGCGCGATCTCGAATAGCGCGTCGCGACGGCCCGGGTCTTCGTGCAGGCCTTCTTTCAGCACCGCGCCGAAGTTTTTCCACACTTGCGCGAATTTCTCCGGCTCGTTTTCCGAAAGCTTCGTCAGCTCTTGCAGGACGCGCGTCGCGATCGCCTTGCCGATCGTGGCGACGACGGGGCTTTTCTGCACCATCTCGCGCGAGACGTTCAGCGGAATGTCGGCGCTGTCGACGACGACGCGCATGAAGCGCAGCCACGCGGGCAGCAGCTCCATGTCGCGCGAGATCAGGACGCGGCGCACATAGAGCTTGGATTTGCTCTTGCGCGCCGGGTCGAAGAGATCGAGCGGCCGGGCGCCGGGAACGAAGGCGAGCACGGTATATTCGTTGCGTCCTTCCGCGCGCCAATGGACGATCAGCGCCGGCTCGTCGAATTGTCCCGACAATTGCCGGTAGAAGTCGACATATTGCTCCTGCGCGATGTCCGCCTTCGGTTTCGTCCACAGCGCGGCCCCGTCCGCGATTCGGCGCGGCTCCTCGCCCGGGGCGGGGATCAGGTCGATCGGCGCGGCGATCGCGCCGGAATGTTCGCGAACGACGCTCTCGACGCGCCAGGCGTCGAGAAATTCGTCGCTGTCAGCGTTCAGATGCAGCGTCACCCGCGTTCCGACGGCCGGCGCCTGATCGAGCGCAAGCGGGGCGATTTGGTAGGAGCCCTTGCCTTGCGACGTCCACAGCCATGCCTGGTCGGCTCCGGCGCGTCGCGTCGCCACTTCGACCCGATCGGCGACCATGAAGGCGGAATAGAAGCCGACGCCGAATTGTCCGATAAAGCCTTCGGCCTTTTCCTTCCCCAGCTTGTCGAGAAAGGCGCGCGTGCCGGAATTGGCGATCGTGCCGAGCGCGCTGATCAGCTCCTCGCGCGACATGCCGACGCCATTGTCGGCGACGGTCAGCGTGCGCTTGTCCTTGTCGAGCGCGATCGTGACGAGCGGCGCGCCCGCCTGCGCCGCCAGTTTTTCGTCCGAGAGCGCTTCGTAGCGCAGTTTTTCGCAGGCGTCGGCGGCGTTGGAGACAAGTTCGCGCAGGAAAACGTCGCGTTCCGAATAGACGGAATGCGTCATCAGCTCGAGGAGACGCGCGACATCGGCTTCGAAGCCGAAATCGGCGGCATTTTGCGATTCGTTGGCCGGGGCGGCGGCGTCGACGGATAAGGCGTCGTCGGTCATGTCCTCTCCAAAGAAAAAGAGAAATGCGACTCGCGGGTTGGCGCGATTGCGCACCTTGAGTTCGTCATTGTTGTGGAATTTGCAAGACCGCTCTGTGCGCCTGGCTCTAACGCGTCGGCGCGGTCCCGACGAAGTAGACGAGCCGGCGCGAGAGCGAACTCCCGGCCGGCTCGACCATCGCCACGACCTCTAAATCTCTTGGCCTCACGCTTCCGGGGGGCTGGGGGGCTGACGAAAACCGGAAGCGCGCGGCCCCGAGCTGTCGAGGCAATGAATTTTAATTTGGGCGACTCGTTTGGCTGGCAAGGGGCGTCATGCCGGCGAAAGTGTGATTATTCTTTAACCAAGCGTTCTTAGCCAAGCTTTCTTGGCCAAGCTTTCTTGGCGCGGCCGCTGTGGCGAACGTCTCATCATTAATTTGTCATTAAGACTTGCCGGCGGCCCGCCGCCGCGCGAACATGCGCGCGAGGATCGAGGAGAAACGACGCATGGCTGAGTTGGAGGCGACGGAGCCCAGTCGACTCCGTCCCGCGCTCGTGGTCGTCGCCGGCGAGGCTTCGCCCGGCGGCGAGACGCAGAAGGCGCGGGCGGGCGCAAAGCGCGGCGCGGCGGTCGCTTTCGACCGTCGCGAGCTCAATGTGATCTTCAATCTCTACGGCGCGAAGGTGGCTGCGGGCGAGTGGCGCGACTATGCGCTGGATTTCACGCCCGCCAGGGCCGTGTTCTCGGTCTTCCGCCGCGCAAGCGAAGCGCCTCTGTACCGAATCGAGAAAAATCCCGAGTTGTCGCGCCGTCAGGGCCCCTATGCGGTGATCGCGGCGACGGGACTCGTGTTGCGCCGCGGCCATGATCTTTCGCGCGTGGTGCGCGTGCTGGACCGCGGGCTGAAGCTCGTCGGCGCCGAGTAGCGGCGCATGGGAACAAGCCTCGCCGGCCCAGGCGCGGCGAGAAGATTTCCGACGGCATATTAAGGGACTATGCAGGAATTCGGCTTATTCTCCGTTAGTTAGTGGGACTGCAACGGGGAAGAGGGGCATGTTTTCGCAGCCGGATTTGACGCATATCGCGACGATGACGCGCATTCATACTTGCGTGGAAGTCGACCTTGCGGGGCGTTTCATGTTGCCTTCGGGCCAGGAACACACATGCCGGGTCGTGGAAATGTCGACGGGCGCGATGCAATTCGCGACGGCCGTCGAGCCGCAGCTCGGCGAAAAGATCATCGTCTACATCGCTGAACTGGGCCGGTTTGAAGGCGACGTGGAGCGACTGGAGGAAGGCGGCTTCGCCATTGGCCTCAAGCTTACCGAGCTCAAGCACAAGAAGCTCGCCGAGCAGCTCGCGTGGTTCGCCAATCGCGACATTCTGGAACTGTCTGAAAACCGCCGCCTGAAGCGGCTGGTGCCGATGTCGCAATTGACGAATGTGCGTTCCTCGGCGGGCAAGGAATGCCTGGGCAAGATCAATGACATTTCGCTCGTCAGCGTCAGCGTCGAGGCCAAACTGAGGCCGCTCTTGGTCGGGAGCCGCGTTTTCGTCGGCGCCAAATCCGCCATCGTCCAGCGGCTGTTCAAAGGCGGCTTCGTCGCCGATTTCGATGAGCCCCTCAACGAGAACGAGCTTCGCGAAACGATGAAATTGTGAGCTAAAAGCGCTCCGCCGCATATGGCGCGGGGTCGATAAAAGGCTTCTCCCCCGTCATCATTTCGGCCAGCAGCCGCCCGGTCACGGGCCCAAGCGTCAGGCCGTGATGCGCATGGCCGAAATCGAACCACAGGCCCTGATGGCGCGGGGCGCGGCCGACGATCGGGAGCATGTCCGGCAGGCATGGCCGCGCGCCGCGCCAGGGCTCTGGATCGAGCCGCTCGCCCAAAGGAAACAGCTCCCGCGCCACGGGCTCGCACAGCTCGATCTGCACCGGAGTCGGCGCCGCGTCGCGGCGCGCGAATTCCGCGCCGCTCGTCAGCCGAATGCCGCGGGTCATCGGCGCCAGCAGATAGCCGACATCGACGTCGAGGACGGGATGATTGAGCCGCGCCCCCGTTTTCGCCGCATAATGCATATGGTAGCCGCGCTTCCAGCCGAGCGGAATGTCATAGCCGAGCGGACGGAAGATCGCGTCGGACCATGGACCGAGCGCGACGACGGCCTCGCGCGCGACGAGCGGCCCGCCCTCCGCCGCGACGCGCCAGCGCCCGTCCGGCTCCTGCGCGAGGCTCCGCGCGTCGCCCGCAAGCAGTCGCCCGCCGCGCGCGGCGAAAAGCTCGGCATAGGCTTTCGACAGGGCGGCAGGATCGAGGATCGAGGCCGTGTCGCGAAAATGGAGGCCGCCGGCGACTGCCGCGAGATCAGGCTCGCGCGCCGCCACTCCCGCCGCGTCCAGCGTGTCGATATGAAGATTGTAGGCGCGCAGCCTTTCCGCCTCGCCGGCGCCGACGGCGAGCGTCGCTTCGCTGCGATAGAGCTTGATCCAGCCGTTCTTGCGCAAGAGATCGCCGGCCCCGGCGGCGGCGATCAGAGCCTCATGTTCCGTAAGGCTGTTTTCGATCAGCGGGCGGCGCGCTTCGATGTTGCGTCGCACGCGCTCGGGCGCGCTTTCGCGCCAATAGCGCATAAGCCACGGCCCCAGGCTAGGCAGGGCGGACCAATGATAATGCGCCTCGGGCAGCAAATTTAGCGCATATTTGATGAGCTTCGCCGGATTGCGCGGAAAGAGATAGGGAATCATCGAAGAACGCTCGATCAATCCGGCGTTGCCGAAGCTTGTTTCGCGCCCGGCGGCGTGGTGGCGGTCGACGAGCGCGACCGCGCGGCCGCGCGCTTGCAGATGCAACGCCGCGGAAACGCCGACGACGCCCGCGCCGAGAACTACGACATCCGCCGAGCGCATGATTCCTCCTTGCCTAAGCCGGGTGATCAGGCGAAGGTTTCCTCATCCTGAGGAGCGTGCGTAGCACGCGTCTCGAAGGACGAGGAAACCTTCATGCGTCGCCCTCTGACTCGCCCTGCGCTTCGAGACGGCTCCTGCGGAGCCTCCTCAGCATGAGGGCGAGGGTGGCTGGCCGTCCGATCTCCCTGGTTCAAATCTCATATATGGACTTTCATGCAACGCGCATGCTAGGCGCTTCCTTCTTCGCGAATTTAAGGCCGCGTCTGATGATCCCCCGCTATTCCCGCCCCGAAATGACGATCATCTGGGAGCCGCAGACGCGCTTCCGGATATGGTTCGAGATCGAGGCATACGCCTGCGACGCGCTGGCTGAGATCGGCGTCATTCCGCGAGAGAGCGCCAAGGCGATCTGGGACAAGGCGGATTTCGTGACTTTCGACGTCGCCCGCATCGACGAAATCGAGCGGGTGACGAAGCATGACGTCATCGCCTTTCTGACCCATCTCGCCGAATTCATCGGTCCCGACTCGCGCTTCGTGCATCAGGGCATGACGAGCTCCGACGTGCTCGACACCTGTCTCGCCGTGCAGCTTTCGCGCGCCGCCGATCTCCTCATCGCCGATGTCGACGCGCTGCTCGCCGCGATCAAGAAGCGCGCATATGAACATAAATACACGCCGACCATCGGGCGCTCGCATGGCATCCATGCCGAGCCGACGACCTTCGGGCTGAAACTGGCGCAGGCCTATGCCGAGTTTACGCGCGCCCGAGAGCGGCTGGTTCATGCGCGCAAGGAAGTCGCGACCTGCGCCATCTCGGGGGCCGTGGGCACTTTCGCCAATATCGATCCGCGCGTCGAGGAATATGTGGCGCATAAGATGGGCCTTGCGGTCGAACCCGTCTCGACGCAGGTCATTCCGCGCGACCGCCACGCCGCCTTCTTCGCGACGCTCGCCGTCGTGGCGTCGTCGGTGGAGCGGCTCGCGATCGAGATTCGCCATCTTCAGCGCACCGAGGTGCTGGAGGCGGAGGAATATTTCTCGGCCGGCCAGAAGGGCTCCTCGGCCATGCCGCATAAGCGCAATCCTGTGCTCACCGAAAATCTCACCGGCCTTGCGCGGCTCGTGCGCGGCATGGCGATTCCGGCGATGGAGAATGTGGCGCTCTGGCACGAGCGCGATATTTCGCATTCTTCCGTCGAGCGCATGATCGGCCCCGACGCGACGGTGACGCTCGATTTCGCCCTGGCGCGGCTGACGGGCGTCATCGACCAACTCGTCGTCTATCCCGAGAACATGCGGAAGAATCTGGATAGACTCGGCGGCTTGGTCCATTCGCAGCGCGTGCTTCTGGCGCTCACGCAAAAGGGCGTCTCGCGCGAAGACGCCTATGCGATGGTGCAGCGAAACGCCATGCCGGTTTGGCGCGGGGAAGGCGACTTCCGCGCGCTGCTCGGCGCCGACAAGGATGTCAGCGCGAAGCTCTCAGCCGCGGAACTCGACGAATTGTTCGATCTTTCGTACCACTTCAAACATGTGGATACGATTTTTGCGCGGGTGTTTGGCGAGGCCTAGCGCTCCCGTCAATCTCCAAATATCCGAGCTGCAATTCTCTTGCGAAGGCGATGAGCGCGGCGGTGAAGAGCGCCATCGCCAAAGCGAATAGCAAGCCTGCGCCATATTCATGGCGCACGTGCAGGAAGGCCGCCGCAAAGCCGAGGATGACGAGAACGCTCGTGACGATGCAACTCCCCACGCCCCAGTAAATGGCGCGATGCATCAGCCTGCCGCGCTTTTTGAGGATGGGCAGTTCGGCTTCGAGCGCCTGCGCCTGACTGTCGTCGTCGCCGGTCTCGTCAATGGTTCTCGTACGGTCGACGATGCGGTCCAGCCGCGAGACGAGCACCGACAGGAGCTGCGCCTCGGCCGCGAGCAGAAAGGCGGGGCCGGTGACCTGCGAGATCACATTGGAAAGCTGTTCGATCGAGGGCGTGTCAAGCAGCATCACAAGTCTCGGTTGAAAGTGAGGTTGCGACTTTACCCCGGATAAGGCTTCAGCGGCGCCTGGAATTTCCTGCTGCCGCGTCGTTGGGACAAGTTTCAACGCGTCGGCCAGACCCATTTCGGCGACGGATGGTCCGGCGCGAGCGTCTCGCCCAGACGCTTCTCCAGCGCGATTTCGACGCAACAATCGTCTTTTCCCAGTTCCGAGACCAGCTTCGCAGAATGCGAGACGACGAAAAGCTGCGTCTCGTTCGAGACCTTGCGCATCAGTCGCGCCAGCGCGCCGATGAGATTGGGGTGGAGACTCGATTCCGGCTCGTTGAACACCATCAGCGGCGGCGGGCGCGGCGTCAGAAGCGCAGCGACGAGCAGCAAATAGCGTAGGGTGCCTTCCGAGAGTTCCGCGGCGCGTAGCGGCCGCAGCAGCCCATGCTGGCGCATCAGCGTTTCGAAGTAACCGTCCGACGTCGAAATATCGATCCTGCTCGACGGAAAGGCGTCGTCGATCGACTCGCCCAGGCTATCGGCGTCGCCAATCTCCTGAATGGTTGCGAGCGCGGCGGCGAGGTCGGCTCCGTCGTCGGCGAGCGCGGGCGTGAAGGTGCCGATTTGAGGCCTCCGCGCCGGCGCTTCCCGGTCGGCGCGCAGATTGTCATAGAAGCGCCAGCGCCGCATGGTCTCGCGCAGGAGCGAGAGGTCATAGGCTTCACGAAGGTCGGCGCATTGCGTCATCATGCCGTCGACGCCGGCGAGCGAAGCCGCAGCCTGCCGCCACTCGCCATCCTCTTTTCGGATGCGCACGCTCGGTCCGCGCCGCTCGGCGAAGAGATTGGCGCGGCCGAGAAGCTCGCCAGTCCATTGCGCCTCTATCTTGATCTGCGGATCGAGAGAGAAGAGTTCCGTGGCGGTGGAACTTGGGCCGAGGTCGATCGCGTAACCATAGGTCTCAGAAGAGAAGCCGAGCTTCAGCGCTTTCGGGGATTGCTGCGCCAGTCCCTGGATCGGCGCCTCGCCCGCCTTCATCGCGCGCGAGAATTTTTCCGGCCCGGCCCAGAGCGTCGAGTCGAGGCCGCCTTCCATGGCGAGAGACTGGACGACGCGCCCCTGTGCGACATCGGCAAGAAGCCGCAGTGCGCGGTAAAGGCTGGACTTGCCGGCTCCGTTGGCGCCAGTGAAGATAGTCAGCCGCCCCGGCGCAAGGACCAGTTCGCGAATGGATCGATAACCCGAAATTGCGAGCCGCGTGATCACCGGATGCTCCTAAAAAGCGGCAATATCAACGGGCGACGGCAGCTGGGCAATGGCCACCCTTCCAATAAACTGCACAAGGCCTTAAACAGCGGGCCATGATCTGGCTTGTCTTCGCGTTTCTCACCGGCGTCGCCGTTATGGCCGTGCTGGCGCCGCTCGCCATGCGCGGCGGATCGAAGGACGCGAGCGCCGCCGACATCGCCTTTTTCGAGGAGCAAATCGCCGAAATCGAGCGCGAGCGCGCCGAGGGCGAGTTGGAGGCCGCCGAGGCCGAGGCGGCGAAGACCGAGGCCGCCCGCCGCTTGCTGCGCGCGGAAGATGGGCTAAAAGGCGGCGCGCGCCGCTCGCGCAAGACTGCGCTCGTCGCCGCGCTCGTGGCGATTGTCGCCATCCCCGCCATTTCGCTGCCGCTCTATCTGCGGTTCGGCCATTTGGACATGCCCGACATGCCGCTGACGGCGCGGCTCGAATCCGTCCCGGACCGCAATGATCTCGCTGGCGCCGTCGCGCGCATCGAGCAGCATTTGCGCGAACATCCCGAAGACGGCCGCGGCTTCGAGGTCGTCGCGCCTTATCTTCTGCGCACGGGGCGCGGCGAAGACGCCATCCACGCCTATAGCGAGGCGTCGCGGTTGCTCGGCGCGACGGCGTCTCGCCATGCGGCGCTCGGCGAAGCGCGCGTCGTCGTCGCGCAAGGCGCCGTGACGGCGGAAGCGAAAAAGGATTTCGAGGCGGCTCTCGCCTTGGAGCCCGGCATGCCGGCGCCGCAATATTATCTTGGGCTGGCCGCCGCTCAGGCGGGCGAGAAGGACAAGGCGATCGAAATCTTCTCCAAGATGGCCGCTGACGCGCCGGCCGACGCCGCCTATCTGAAGGCTGTCAACGCCCGGCTCGCCGAGCTGCGCGGGGAGTCCGAGGCGCCTCCTGTCGCACGCGGTCCATCGAGCGAGCAGGGCAAGGCGATCGCGGCGATGCCGGCCGATCAACGCCAGACGGCGATCCGCGGCATGGTGGACCGCCTCGCCTCGCGGCTCGAGGCCAAGGGCGACGATGTGGAAGGCTGGCTCAAGCTCATTCGCGCCTATAGCGTGCTCGCCGAGACCGAAAAGGCGAAAAAAGCCCTAACGAACGCGCGCAGGGCGCTGGCGGACAAGCAAGACGACGTCGCCCGCATCGAGGCGCTGGCGAAGGAATTGGATATCGGCGGGTGACGGAGCTCCAAACTCAATGACGCGCAAGGGAAAGCGGTTGACGTTGATCGTCGGCGCGCTGGCGGTTCTCGGCCTTGCCGCCGGCCTGATGTTGTTCGCGCTGCGAGACAATATCGTATTCTTCTATACGCCCTCGGAGCTGGCGAAAAAGCAGATCGCGCCGGGCGCGCGGCTGCGCATCGGCGGGCTGGTGAAGGAGGGCAGCGTCGTCAAAAGCGACGGCCGCGAAGTGAAATTCACCGTCACCGACAAGACGCGCGATCTCGCCGTCGCCTACACCGGCCTGCTGCCCGATCTTTTCAAGGAAGGGCAGGGCGTCGTGGTCGACGGCGTGCTGCAGCCGGACGGAAATTTTCGCGCCGACAGCGTGCTCGCCAAGCATGACGAACGCTACATGCCGCGCGACGTCGCCGACGCCTTGAAGAAACAGGGCGTCTGGCAGGGAGAGAAGAAGTGAGTCGCTCTCCGCAAGGCTTCCTCATCCTGCGGAGCGAGCGAGCTCGCGTCTCGAAGGACGAGGAAGCCGCTGTCAGCAGGGTTGGCGGAGCGCCCTCGCGCTTCGAGACGGCCCCTTCGGGCCTCCTCAGCATGAGGGCGAATGCAGGCATTCGCAGTTGGTGAGCCGCTCATGATCGTCGAAACCGGACATTACGCGCTCGTTCTGGCGCTTGCGCTCGCGCTGGCGCAATTCGCCATTCCCTTCGCCGGCGCGCGGATGAACGACGCGGCGCTGATGCGCGTCGCGCGTCCCGCCGCCATCGCGCAATTCCTCTTCGTCGCGCTTTCATACAGCGCGCTCACCTACGCGCATGTCGCGTCGGATTTCTCGCTTCAAAACGTCATCGAGAATTCGCATTCGCTGAAACCCTTCATCTATAAAATCTCCGGCGTGTGGGGGAACCACGAAGGCTCGATGCTTTTGTGGGTGCTGGTGCTCTCGCTCTGCGGCGCGCTGATCGCGCTCTTTTCCGCCGCGATGTCCGACAGGCTGCGCGCAGACGCGCTCGCCATGCAGGGCCTGCTCGGCGCGGCGTTTCTGCTGTTCATTCTGCTGACCTCCAATCCCTTCGCGCGCGTCGCTCCGGCGCCTTGGGAAGGCCGCGACCTCAATCCGATCCTGCAGGACCCCGGCCTCGCGATTCATCCGCCGCTCCTGTATCTGGGCTATGTCGGCTTCTCGATCGTCTTTTCTTTCGCCGCCGCGGCGCTGATCGGCGGGCGCATCGACGCCGCCTGGGCGCGCGTCGTGCGGCCCTGGACGCTGTTCGCCTGGGTCGCGCTGACGCTCGGCATCGCCATGGGCTCCTATTGGGCCTATTACACGCTCGGCTGGGGCGGCTTCTGGTTCTGGGATCCGGTCGAGAACGCCTCGCTCATGCCCTGGATCGCCGGCACGGCGCTCTTGCACAGCGCCGCCGTGATGGAGAAGCGCGAGGCGCTGAAAGTCTGGACGATTTTCCTCTCCATCCTCGCCTTCTCGCTGTCGCTGCTCGGCACGTTCCTCGTGCGCTCCGGCGTGCTGACTTCGGTCCATGCCTTCGCGAGCGATCCAGACCGCGGCGTGTTCATCCTCGCCATTCTCGTCTTCTTCATCGGCGGCGCGCTGGCGCTCTTCGCGCTGCGCGCCGGTTCGCTTCCCGTCGGGGGCCTGTTTTCGCCGATCTCGCGCGAGGGCGCGCTTGTTCTCAACAATCTGCTGCTTTCGGCCTGCTGCGCGACCGTGGTCATCGGCACGCTTTATCCGCTGGCGCTGGAGGCGCTGACCGGCGAGAAGATTTCCGTGGGCGCGCCTTTCTTCAATACGGTGCTGATCCCGATCGCGCTGCCGCTCGCCTTGCTGATGCCGATCGGCCAGATGCTTTCATGGAAGCGCGGCGATCTAGCAGCCGCGCTGCAACGCCTGCGCGTCGCTTTCTTCGTCGGCGTTCTTGCGGCGGCGGCTTTCGGCGCCTGGTACGGAACGCCGTTTCTTTCCATCGTCACGGCGGGAATAGCGATCTATCTCGTCGTCGGCGGCTTGAGCGATCTCGCGCAGCGCGTCGACGTCGCGCGCTTCGTCGGCGCGCTCCATCTTTTCGAGACTGCGCGGCGTTCCGCTCTCGGCCTATGGCGCGTCGATCGCGCATGCCGGCATGGGATTGACGCTCCTCGGTCTCGCCGCGACTGGCTGGGGCGTCGAGAATATCGTCTCGATGAAGCCGCTGACCTATTACGATGTCGGGCCTTATCAGATCGGCATCGAGGAAATCTCGCCGCGTCAGGGGCCGAATTATTCGGAAGTCTTCGCCGTCATGGCGGTGCGCAAGGACGGCGCGACCCTCGCCAAGATCGAACCGGCGAAGCGCTTCTATCAGGCGCGGCGGATGGCGCGCTCGGAGGCGGGGATCGTCACGCTCGGCCTTGGCCAGGTCTATGCCGCGATCGGCGATTCGCATGAGGATGGGAGCATCGATGCGCGGCTTTACTGGAAGCCGCTCGTGACGCTCATCTGGATCGGCGCGCTGGTCATGGCCTTTGGCGGGGCGCTGTCGCTCGCCGACCGGCGCCTGCGCATCGGCGTCGCGCGCCGCGCCCCGATCCGCGCGCTTCCGGAGGCGGCGGAATGAGCGGCGAAACCCCCTCCCTGTCCCTCCCCCGCTTTCGCGGGAGAGGGGACCCTAACGATCGACATTTGTCCGGTTCCAAGCAATCGCCGAGTCTCGCTCCCTCTCCCGCGAAGCGGGGGAGGGTTGGGGTGGGGGTCTTCGTCGCCTTCCTCCTCTTCCCCCTCGCGGCCTATGCCGTCACGCCCGGCGAAATGCTCGCCGATCCGGCGCTGGAGGCGCGCGCGCGGGCGATCGCCATGGAGCTGCGCTGCCTCGTCTGCCAGAACCAGTCGATCGACGATTCCGACGCCTCGCTCGCCAAGGATTTGCGCGTGCTCGTGCGCGAAAAGCTGAAGGAGGGCATGAGCGACGCGCAGGTGCGCGAATTCGTGCATTCCCGCTACGGCGATTTCGTGCTGCTGCGTCCGCCGATGAAGATGGGCACGTTGCTGCTCTGGAGCGCGCCCCTGCTGGCGCTGCTCGCCGGCGCCGCCGCCATCTGGGCGGCCTCCCGCGGGCGCCGCCGCGGCGCGCTTCCCGCGCCCGCTGAGGCGCTTACCGCGGAGGAGCGCGCGAGGCTGAAGGCGCTGGGGGTTTCGGACCCCGACAAGCCGGACGCCTGACCCCTATCCAACCCGTTCCCGCTGCACTATAGGGGCGGGAGCGATCTCGTCGCCCGCGCGGCGCAGCGAAAGAAACGGACCATGGCCGAACATTCCACGCCCCATTTCCATAATCAGCCCGGCGTCGCGCAGATCCGGGTCGGGGCGAAGGAATTCATGTGCGTCGGCGCGCTGCCGCCCTTCGACCATCCCCATGTCTATATCGACATGGGCGCGGCCAATGAGGCCGTCTGCCCCTATTGCTCGACGCTTTACGTCTATGACGCGTCGCTGCGCGGAGGCGCCGATCCGGCCGAATGCGTCTATCGCCCGGCGCAAGAAGCCGCCTGACAGACGACAGATCATGAGCGCGCCGATCGTCATCGCCGGCGCCGGAATCGGCGGCCTGACCGCCGCTTTGGCGCTGGCGCGCGCCGGCAAGCGCGCGCTGGTTTTAGAGCGCGCGACGACAATCGAGGAAGTCGGGGCGGGTCTGCAGATCGCGCCCAACGCCGGGCGGATTCTCGCCGAACTGGGGCTGGAGCCGGCGCTCGCCGCCGTCGCGCTGGAGCCCGAGGCGATCAACATTCGCCGCGGGCGCGACGGCGCGGTTCTGGCGCGGCTGGATTTGTCTGATGCGCGCGCTCGCTGGGGCGCGCCGTTCCGGCTTTTCCACCGCGCCGATTTGCAGGGCGCGCTGCTGCAGGCGGCGCTGGAGAACCCCGGCGCGCATGTCCGCGCCGGCGCGCGGGTCGGCGATTTCGAGGCGAGCGCAAGCGGCGTGCGCATCCGCGTGCACACGCAGGACGGCGTCGAAGAGATCGAGGCGGCGGGGCTGATCGGCGCCGACGGGCTGCGCTCGAGCGTGCGCGCCCATCTTGTCCCTTCGGAGCGCGACGCCCCCCTCTATTCCGGCTGCGTCGCCTGGCGGGCGACGCTTCCCGCCGAACTGGCGCCCGCGGGGCTGCGGGTGCGTGAAACGAATCTATGGCTGCTGCCGGGCGCCCATGTCGTGCATTACCCTTTACGCGATGGGTCGCTCATCAACGCCGTCGTCATCGTCGAGGAGCCGCCGCAGATTCAGGACGCCGCCGCATCCATCCTGGCGCTCGACGGCCCGGCGCTCGCGCAAAATCTCGCGCGGCTGCGCATGGCGCCGCAATTGCGCGAATTGATCGAAGCCGGCGTTTCCTGGCGGCATTGGCCGCTGTTTGGCCGTCCGCCGCTGCAGCATTGGGGGCGCGGGGCTGTGACGCTCATGGGCGACGCCGCGCATCCGATGCTTCCCTTTCTGGCGCAGGGCGCGGCGCAGGCGATCGAGGACGCCGACGCTCTTGGCCGCGCCTTCATGCGATTGGGCGCCACGACCGAGACCGCCTTCGCCGCTTACGAGCGGGCGCGGCTGGTTCGCGCCGCGCGGATCGTTCGCGCCTCGCGACGCCAGGGCGGCTATTTCCATCTGCGCGGCCTTGCGGCGCGGGCGCGCGATCTTGCGATCCGCGCGCTCGGCGGACGCGGCATGCTCGCGCGCAACGCCTGGCTTTATCGGTAAGCGCCGGCGCGCCGGTCAATGCTCCGGCTTGTCGCGCCTTCCCTCGGCGACAATGCGTTCGATGCGCGGATCTGGCGCGAGCCACATCAGCGCCACGAGCACATAGATCGCCAGCGACAGACGCGGATCAATCAAAGCGAGGCCCACCGCGACGAGATAGAGCAGGACGGAAACCTTGCCCTTCACGTCGGGGCCGATTGCGCGCGCCAGCGTCGACTCCGGTCCATGCGCCTTCAACAGCGAACGACTGAGTATGAAATAGGCGATCGCGGGCGTCAGCAGCGAGACGCCATACACGGCGACGGTCGCCGGCGCGAAATGATTCTCGGCCATCCAGGCCGTGGTGAAGGGAATGAGCGACAGCCAGAACAGCAGATGCACATTCGCCCAAAGGATCCGGCCCGTCACATGATGCGCGGCGTGCAGTAGATGGTGATGATTGTTCCAATAGATGGCGATATAGGCGAAGCTCAGCACATAGCTGAAGAAGACCGGGGCGAGGCCCGCCAGCGCCGCGAAGGTCGGCTCGTGCGGCGGCTTCAGCTCCAGCACCATGATGGTGATGATGATCGCGATGACGCCGTCGCTGAACGCCGCGAGCCGTTCCTTTTCCACAGATGTTTCTCCATGGTTTCTTGAGCGCCTACTCCTTTTGCCGGGCGGCGGCGCGCTCCTTGACGCATTCGCGCGTGAACTCCCGCAGCGCGTTCTTGTCCAGCCCCTTGGCTTCGCCGTCCTTGGCGCAGTCGCGGCGCAGCGCCCGATGCGAAACCCGGCCGAAAAAACATCTCGTGAGAAACGCGTCGCGCTCGGCGCCCTTTAAACCTTGCTGATCGGCGGTGTCGCGGCAGGCGTGGCGGAAGCGCCGGGCTTCGAATTTCGAGAGGCGGCCAGCGGAATTATGGCCGGATTTCGGCGTCGCGGCGGCGGGCGCCTGCGGCGTGGGCGCGAGCTGTCGCGGCTGGGCCAAGGCGCTTAAGGTCAGGGAAACCATGAGCGCGCCGGCGCAGAGCATTCGCCAAAGCGCGCGCTGGCGGCGTGGGACAAGAGCGATCCGAAGCGTCGATTCAATCATCTGAGAGAAAGCCGGAAACAGACGAGCGCGACAGCTCGCCTTGATTGCGCTGATCTTGGCGGGGCGATAGGTCCGATCTCGACCGCCTAACGCGGAAAGTTATGTGACAAATTTGCGCTCGAAGGAAGGCGCGCGCCAGCGCGGCCTCGGCGGAAATTTTGGCGCCGGGCCGCCCGCGTTAACCGCGGAATCGGGCGTGCGTTAACTCGTCTTTCCCGAAGGTTGACCATGAGGGGCTACGTGCTGCGAACACGCGCCGCTCCTGACAATGAAAAACTTACAAAATCAATAGAGTGTCGAATCATCTCAAATTTTACCTATTTTCCTATCGCAAAATTATACTTACTAGGAATCCGCGCAAATCTAAACGTATTCGCCTAAAATGCGAGAGAATTACTTTTAAGGACAGCAAAACAAGAAACCTATTCTCGCCTCATCGAATGGAGGCGGGTTATGTTCGGCATCATCACCAAGGCGGTTGCGGCTCTCGGACTGGCGGGCGCGACGCTTGTCGCGGTCAACGCCACGAGCCTCGCCGGCCCGGACGCCGCGACCTTCGCCTCGCTCGGCTCCGAGACCAGCGTCCCATACGGCTGGGTGGACTTCTGCCAGCGCTATCGCGGCGAGTGCCAGGACGACGAGCGCGCCGCCCAGGACGTCGATCTCACCGCCGCGGCCTATCGCAAGATCGCCCGCATCAACGCCTGGGTGAACAAGAACATCGAACCGGTCGCCGATTCCGATCACTGGGGCGCGGTCGACCAATGGGACTACCCCAGCGATGGCAAGGGCGATTGCGAGGACTTTGCGCTCTTGAAACGCCGCATGCTGATCGAGGAAGGCTTTCCGCGGCAGGCGCTGTTGCTCACCGTCGTCAAGGAGAAGAACGGCGACGGCCATTCGGTGCTGACGATCAGGACCAACCGCGGGGAGTTCGTGCTCGACAATCTCTCCAATGAGATGCGGCCCTGGACCCGCGTTCCCTATCGCTTCGTCAAGCGCCAGTCGCAGCACAACCAGAATGCGTGGGTCGCGGTCGGGCCGCCGACCAGCGCGCCGGCTTATGTTTCGCGGTAAGCCGGCTTCGCTTCCGCTCTAGGCGATAAGCTCCAGCCCCTTCGCATAGCGCTCGGCGTTTTCCACATAATGCTTGGCCGAGGCGAGATGGCGCGCGCGGGCGCCCTCGTCCAGCGTGCGGATCGCCTTGGCGGGCGAGCCGACGATCAGCGAATTGTCGGGAAATTCCTTACCCTCGGTGACCAATGCGTTTGCGCCGACGAGGCAGTTGGCGCCGATCTTCGCGCCGTTCAATATCGTGGCGCCCATGCCGATCAGGCTGGCTTCGCCGATGACGCAGCTATGCAGGATGACGCCGTGGCCGATCGTGCAGTCGGGTCCGATCACGAGCGGAAAGCCCATGTCGGTGTGGAGAATGCTGTTCTCCTGAATATTCGTGCGCGCGCCGATCGTGATCCACTCATTGTCGCCGCGCAGCACGCAGCCGAACCAGATGTTGGCGTCCTCCTTGAGCTCGACGCGGCCGATGACATGGGCGCCCGGCGCCACGAAATAGCGCGCCGGAGCGGGCAGGCGGGGCGCGATTCCGTCGATCTTGTAAAGCGGCATGCGAGCAGTCTCCCTAAAAAGAGGGCGCGACATTGCCATTTTCGGCCGTTTTCATGCAATGGCGGGAAGTTGGGGCCAAAGCGGCGTCATTCGGAAGCCGCGTCAAATTGCGATATAAGTGACTGGGAGGGCTGCGGGTCTTCGCGGGCGGCGCGCCATCGGGCGCGCGTTGTCGCGCACGAAGGCCACGCTATCGGAGGACGCGTACTGAGCGCCATTATGTTGCGGGATCGGGTGCGGCTTGCCGGCGTGTCGGCGGCGCGGGCGGCGGGCGCCTTCGCGCGCGGCGCCGCCGCGCCCTATCACCTGATGAAATCCATGGCGATTACGCCGCCCGAACGGCTGCGGATCGCGCCCCCGGACATACGCACGACCGATTCGACGGTCGCCGACCAGATTTACGCCGGCTATTTCTCCTTCGAGGGAAAGACGGTCCAGGCGCAGGGCGTCTCCCCTTTTCTGCTTTCGCCGCCTTCGCCCGGCTGGCGGCGCAAGCTCGCCGGCTTTTCCTGGCTGCGGCATCTGCGCGCCGCCGACAGCGCCCTCGCGCAGGCCAACGCCCAGGCGCTCGTCGCCGATTTTCTCGTCCTTCCAAAGATGGCCGCGGACGATCCGGCGATGGAGCCCGCCGTCGTCGCCCGGCGCCTGCTTTCCTTCCTGTCGCAGTCGCCGGCCCTGCTCGACGGCGCCGACGCGGATTTCTACGACGCCTTCATGATGACGCTTGCGCATTGCGCGCGGCAATTATGGCGGGCGCTTGCGGGCGACGGCGCGCGCGGCGCCGATCGCGTCTTCTGCGCCATCGCCCTGGCCGAATTCGCCGTCTGCGCCGACACGGGCCGCAAGATCGCGCCGCATGTGACGCGCGCGCTGACCGCGGAGCTCGACCGGCAGATATTAAGCGATGGCGGCCACGTCAGCCGCAACCCGCAGGTCGCCGTCGATCTGCTGCTCGATCTTCTGCCGCTGCGACAGGTCATCGCCGCGCGCGGCCTCCAGACGCCGCCGTCCGTGCTGCGCGCCATCGACCGCATGATGCCGATGCTGCGGATGTTGCAGCATGGCGACGGTTCGCTCGCGTTGTTCAATGGCATGGGCGCGACGGCGCTGAACCGGCTCGCGAGCGTGCTCGCGCATGAGGACACGCGCGGCGCGGCGCCGGTCAACGCGCCTTACGCCGGCTATCAGCGCCTGGAGGCGCGCGACGCGGTGGTCATCGTCGACGCCGGCGGGCCGCCGCCGTTCGAATTCTCGCAAAACGCGCATGCCGGCTGTCTTTCCTTCGAATATTCGCTTGGGATCGAGCGCGTCGTCGTCAATTGCGGCGCGCCCTTGCCGCCCCATGACGACGCCCGCGAACTTGCGCGCGCCACCGCCGCGCATTCGACGCTGATCATCGCCGACCGCTCCAGCGCGCGCATCGCGCCGCTCAGCGCGCCGCGCCGGCGCGCTGGCCGCATTCTCTCCGGCCCGCTCGAAACGCCGGTCGAGCGCCGACGTCTCGAGGGGGCGACGGCGCTCATCCTGTCGCATGACGGCTATGCGCGCGACTTCAGCCTCATTCACCAACGTGAGCTAACGCTCACGGACGACGGCGCCGCGCTTTTGGGCCGCGATCTGCTCATCGCGGCCGAGAACGGAAGAAAGCGCGCGGAGCCGGGAGATTTCGCCCTGCGTTTCCATATTCATCCGCGCGTGCGCGTCACGCCGCGAGGCGTACAAGGCGCGATCGAACTGCGCCTCGCCAATGAGGAAACGCTGATCTTCGAAGCAGAGGGCGCAAAGCCCGAGATCGAAGACAGCATTTTCTTCGCCGCGCTTGGCGGCGCGCGCAAATGCGCGCAAATCGTGCTGCGACAGATTGCGGCGCCCGGCGCCGAGATTCGCTGGGCTTTCCGACGACAGGGGACGGGCGGCGGTTCCGCTCGATAATGATCTGTGATAAGCGCGGCGCGCACGCTTATAGGAGAACGCAATGCCGGTCGATCTGCGCCCCGTCGCGCGCGCGCTTCTTTCCGTCTCCGACAAGACCGGCCTTGTCGATTTCGCCCGCGCGCTGGCGGACCGCGGCGTTGAGCTCGTTTCCACCGGCGGCACGCGCAAGGCGCTCGCGGACGCCGGGCTTACGGTGCGCGACGTCTCCGATCTGACGCAGTTTCCCGAGATGATGGACGGCCGGTTGAAGACGCTGCATCCAAAAGTGCATGGCGGCCTTCTGGCGATCCGTGAAAATCCCGAGCATGAAGCGGCAATGCTCGCGCATGACATCCAGCCGATCGATCTTCTCGTCGTCAATCTTTATCCCTTCGAGTCGACGCTCGCGAAGGGCGCGCCATTCGAACAATGCGTCGAGAATATCGATATCGGCGGCCCGGCGATGATCCGCGCCGCCTCGAAGAATCACGACGACGTCGCCGTCGTCGTCGATCCGGAAGATTATCGCGCGCTCATTGACGAGCTTGCGGCGACCAATGGCGCGACGCGGCTCGCGACGCGCCGGCGCCTCGCGCAAAAGGCTTTCGCGCGCACGGCCGCCTATGACGCGGCGATCTCCAACTGGCTTGCGCAGGAGCTTGGCGAAGCCTCGCCGCCTGTGCGCGCATTTGGCGGGCGTCTCGCGGAGCCGATGCGCTATGGTGAAAATCCGCATCAGTCGGCGGGATTCTATCTCACGGGCGAAAAGCGGCCTGGCGTCGCCACGGCGCGGCAGGTTCAGGGAAAGCAGCTCTCCTACAACAATGTCAACGACACGGACGCCGCCTTCGAATGCGTCGCGGAATTCGATCCCGCGCGCACGGCGGCGGTCGTGATCGTCAAACACGCCAATCCCTGCGGCGTCGCCGAAGGCGCGACTCTGGAAGAGGCTTATCTGAAGGCGCTGCGCTGCGATCCCGTCTCGGCTTTTGGCGGCATCGTCGCGCTCAATCGCAAGCTCGACGCGCATGCCGCGCGTGAGATCGTCAAGATTTTCACCGAGGTCATCATCGCGCCCGACGCCGAAGACGAGGCGATCGAGATCGTCGGCGGCAAGAAGAATTTGCGCCTGCTGCTCACCGGCGGCCTGCCCGATCCGCGTGCGCGCGGTCTGACCTATCGCAGCGTGTCGGGGGGCTTTCTTGCCCAGTCACGCGACAACGCCGTCGTCGACGACATGAATTTGCAGGTCGTGACCAAGCGTCAGCCCTCGGCGCAGGAATTGGCCGATCTGAAATTCGCCTTCCGCGTCGCGAAACATGTGAAGTCCAACGCCATCGTCTACGCCAAGGACGGCGCGACGGTCGGCATCGGCGCGGGTCAGATGTCGCGCGTCGATTCTTCGCGCATCGCCGCGCATAAGGCGCAGGAAGCCGCGAAGGCGGCGGGCTTCGCGGAAAGTCTGGCGAAAGGCGCGGTCGTCGCTTCGGACGCTTTCTTTCCTTTCGCCGACGGCCTGCTCGCGGCGGCCGAGGCGGGCGCCACGGCGATCATTCAGCCGGGCGGCTCGATTAATGACAAGGACGTCATCGCCGCGGCGGACGAGAAAGGCCTCGCCATGGTCTTCACCGGCGTGCGGCACTTCCGGCACTAGAGCATGTTCGGGAAATCATCGATGCATGAACGTGCTGTCGCTTCCTGAATTGACTCATTTACCACGCCGCAAGCGGTGTGTGCGTCGACGGGGAAATGTTCTGGCTTTGCAGCGCCATCGCGAGATAAGGTTAGACGCTATTCCACGTTCTGAGGAGTTCAAGGATGCGCAGCGCTTTGAAACTGTCAGTGGGCCTCGCCTTGCTTTGTGCTCTTGCATCGGGGGACGCGCTGGCGAAATCGCGCAAACAAGCGCCGGCTGGTCAAGTTACCGCCAATAGCGGCGACGATTTTCCGATCGGCCTGCCTCACAATCTCACAACCAATAAGGACTGGCTCGACGACGGCGCGGCGGCGGCTGCGCGAGCGGACATGGGACCGAACCGTTACGCCAATGACAATTATTTTCTCGAGCAGCAGGATTTCGCGGAGCAAGACCCACTGCGCTTTACGGAGTATGGCGAAATCTTCGACGGCCGGTGAGACGCTGGCCCGCGTTACGGACAACGGCCGCCGATTACCTCATAAAAGATAGGGCCGGCGGCCGCCGGCCCTTCTTCACGCCTCGCCATATCAGACAACTTAACAGGTCGGAACGCTGCGATAGCCGATCACGTCGCCCCAGCGATTGAAGATCGGACGGCGCTCGTAATAGCAGTCCGGGCCGCTCGCGGCAGTGGCCGCCAGCGCGCCGAGCGCCAAGGCGCCGCCCACGGCGTAAGGCGCCCAACCATAACCATGATGATGCCAGTTATGCCAGGCGAAAGCCGGCGTGGCGCTGGCGACCGCGCCGGCCAGAACTGCGGCGGCGAGGGTCGTAGAGATGATTTTCTTCGACTTGGACATGACGCTCTCCTTAGCTTCTTTTCGCAATCTTCTCTTTGCGAATGGGAGCAATCTAGAGAGCGTCCCGCGCAATGTTCGTGCGGCGGCGCACAGGCCGGATCACACCTCGCTTTGCGCGAGCAGCTTCTGCTGGCGATCCGTCGTCAGCGCGTCGATGATTTCGTCGAACTCGCCTTCCATCACGCGATCGAGCTTGTAGAGAGTCAGATTGATACGATGGTCGGTGACGCGGCCTTGCGGAAAATTATAGGTGCGGATGCGCTCGGAGCGGTCGCCGGAGCCGACCTGCTGCTTGCGATCGTCCGAGCGTTCCTTGTCGAGCCGCTGGCGTTCGGCGTCATAAAGGCGCGAGCGCAAGACGCTCATCGCCTTCGCCTTGTTGCGATGCTGGGAGCGCTCCTCCTGCATCATCACGACGATTCCCGAGGGAACATGGGTGATGCGGATCGCCGACTCGGTCTTATTGACATGCTGGCCGCCGGCGCCTTGCGCGCGCATCGTATCGATCTGCAAGTCCTTGTCGTCGATGTCGAGGTCGACTTCCTCGGCTTGCGGCAGCACCGCCACCGTCGCGGCGGAAGTGTGGATGCGGCCCTGCGTTTCGGTCTCGGGCACGCGCTGCACGCGATGCACGCCCGATTCGAATTTCAGCCTGCCGTAGACGCCGCGCCCGACGATCTCGGCGACGATTTCCTTGTAGCCGCCGAGCGCGCCAGGACTTTCGGACACGAGCTCGACGCGCCAGCCTTTGAGGGCGGCGTATTTCTGATAGGCGCGAAAGAGATCGCCGGCGAAAAGCGCCGCCTCGTCTCCGCCCGTGCCGGCGCGCACTTCGAGGATGACGCCTTTCTCGTCCGCCTCGTCCTTCGGCAGCAGCGCGAGCCGCAGCGCGTTTTCGGCGGCCTCCAGCCGTTCGCGCGCCGCGTCGATCTCGCTCTCGGCAAGCGCGCGCATGTCGGCGTCGAGCGAGGCGTCGGCAAGCATGGCGGCGAGATCGTCCGCCTCCTTTTGCGCTGCGCGGCAGGCGCGAATTTTCTCCACGACTTCATCGAGCGTCGCGCGCTCGCGCGACAGCGCGACAAAGGCCTGCCCGTCGGCGCCCGTTGCGAGCTTTTCGCCGATTTCGTCATAGCGGCGCAGAATGAGGTCGAGTTTGTCTTGGGCGAACATGCGAAGGGCTTTTTAAAGAATGAGGAGGCGAGGGCGCGGAAAAAAGAGAGCGTCGCTACAGCGGAATGCCGCGCGCGGTCGCGTAATCGCGCAGCTTTTCGCGCAAAGAGGGCTCGCCGTCGTCCGACGCCAGCAGCGATGCGAGATAGACCTGCGCCTCATCGAGATTAACATTAAGAATCATGCTCTTCACCGGGCCGATGGCGGAGGCCGCCATCGACAGCGAGCGATAGCCGATGGCGAGCAGGGCCAACGCCTCGAGCGGGCGTCCGCCCATCTCGCCGCAGAGCGTCACGGGCGCGCCATGCCGCACGCCGGCCGCGGCGATGCGCTCAAGCGCGCGCAGCACGGGCGGCGAAAGATTGTCGTAGCGCTTCGAGACGCGCGTATTGTCGCGATCGGCGGCATACATATACTGCACGAGATCGTTGGAGCCGACCGACAGAAAATCGGCGCGCTGCGCGATGAGATCGATCTCCCACAGAAGCGAGGGCACTTCGACCATGGCGCCGAGCTCCAGCCGCGTCGGCGGCGGATGGTCATGACGCCGAATATGGTCGAGTTCGCGCAGCGCGATCGCCTTGGCCGCCTCGAACTCCGCGACATTGGCGATCATCGGAAACATGATGCGCAGATCGCGATTGGCGCCGGCCTTCAGCATGGCGCGCAACTGCATGCGCAAGAGTCCCGGCCGGTCGAGGCCGATGCGGATGGCGCGCCAGCCGAGCGCGGGATTTTCCTCCTCGATTTTCGCCATATAGGGGAGGATCTTGTCGGAGCCGATGTCGAGCGTGCGGAAAGTGATCGGCTTGTCGTTTGCTGCGTCCAGCACGGCTTTGTAGAAGCGATATTGTTCGTCCATGCGCGGAAAGCGCGGCGCGAGCATGAATTGCAGCTCGGTGCGGAAGAGGCCGACAGAGCGCGCGCCCGTCTCATGCACATGCGGCATGTCGATGGCGAGGCCGGCGTTCATATGCAGCGCGATCTCGACGCCGTCCTTGGTGACGGCCGGCACGTCGCGGAGCTTTGCGTATTGCTCCTGGCGGCGCGCGCGCAGCCGCGCCTTCTCGGCGTAGGCGCTCTGCACGTCGGGCTGCGGGCGAACATGCACTTCGCCGGTCGTCCCGTCGACGATGATCGGATCGCCGGTCTCGACGATGTCGATGAGGCCGGGAACGAGGCCGACGGTGGCGATGCCAATCGCGCGGGCGACGATGGCGACATGACTCGTCGGCCCGCCTTCCTCCAGCACTAGGCCGCGCAGCCGCTTGCGGTCGTAGTCGAGCAGCGCCGCCGGCCCCATCGTCCGCGCGACGATGATGGCGTTCTCCGGCACGCTCTCTCGGTCGGCGACATAGCTCTGGCCGGTGAGCTGATGCAGCAGCCTATTGGCGATGTCGTCGAGATCGTGCAGTCGATCGCGCAGATAAGGGTCGGTCTGGCGTTGCATGCGGGCGCGCGCGTCGTTCTGGACGCGCTCGACCGCCGCTTCCGCCGTCAATCCGCTCATCACCGCTTCGCGCAGGCGGCGCACCCAGCCGCGGTCATGCGCGACCATGCGCACCGTCTCCAGCACTTCGCGATGCTCGCCGACGCCCATGCGGTCGCCATGCGCCACGAGTTCGTCGATCGACCGGCGCATGGCGTCGATCGCCTGCTCGAGACGCGCCAGTTCAGCAGGCATGTCCTCCGCCACAAGCTGCTTGATGACGACGCGCGGCTCATGCAGCAGCACATGCCCAAGCCCGACGCCTTCGGCCATCGGCGCGCCCTTCAAGGACGCAGGACGGTAAAGCGCGAGATCGCGAGGGTCCTCGATCGCCTGCAATTCGCCCGAGGCGATCAATTCGGCGAGCAGCATCGCCGTCGTCTGCAGCGCCTCGATCTCTTCCTCGGAATAGACGCGGCGCACTTTGTTCTGCACGACGAGCACGCCGAGCGTATTGCCGCCGCGCAGGATCGGGACGCCGAGGAAGGAGTGATAGACTTCTTCTCCCGTCTCCGGCTTGTAGGAGAAGGCGGAATGTTCTTGCGCCTCGGAAAGGGCGAGCGGTTCGGCGCTCTTGGCGATAAGGCCGACGAGGCCTTCGCCGGCGTGCATGGTGGTCAGATGCACCGCTTCGCGGTTAAGGCCCTCAGTGGCGTAAAGCTCCAAGCGCTGGTCGGCGCGCAGCACATATACGGAACAAACTTCGGCGACCATATTGGCGGCGATCTGAACGACGATCTTGTCGAGCCGCGCCTGCGCGCTGACCGGCTCCGCGCTGATCTCGCGGAGACGGCGCAGCAGAAGGCGGGGTCCGCCGAGAGCGCTACGCATCAGATCCGTTCCCATTTCCGTCAAAATTTCGCCGGCAAGGCCATCGCAAATAAAGCCGTGAAGCGCCTGTGGATTGCGACGGGGGCCGTCAAGCAGCGTATATTGACCACGTCGGCGCTCCGCAAGCGCGGCCAAGAAGCGCAGCAACGCAAGGAACATACCGGTATCGCTAAGCTTATCGAATCGGCTTGCGGCTGGCGCTAGGAGCCTCTACCACTTGGCGTTCAAAGCATGCGCGCCGGAGTTGGGGAGACAGCCCGGTGCGAGCGACGTCCGCCAGGGCGGGGCGGACGCTAGGACGCGCCTTCGAGAGCGGCGCCATCGAGAAGAGAATTCGTGCGTCTGAAAAAATATCTGATCGCTCTCTTTTTGTTCATCGCGTCGGCTCAGGCCCTGGCCATGGAGTTGGTGCGCGTGCCGCAGGGCGCGCGGGCGATCGACCTGACCCATGTCGTCGAGAAGCACTCCTCGCAGGGCGACCGCCTGCAGGTCTCCACCGCGCCGGGCTCCGACGGCATCGTCCGCCGCATCGAGGTCGGCGCCAAGGAGGCCGGCAGCCAGCCCAATTGGATCGTCTTCGCGCTGACGAACGACACGGACGAGCAGATCGAACGCCTCATCGTCGCGCCGCATTTCCGGCTGCAGGGCTCGGGGGTGATCTGGCCGGATCTCGGCTCCACCCGCATCTCCGCGATCACCGCGAGCCAGGGTTTTCCGCCGGAGGCCGAGGATGCGGCCGACGCCGATGTTTTCCGTCTCACGCTCGATCCCGGCACGACGGTCACTTACGTCGCGGAGCTGCACACGCCCAACCTGCCGCAGCTCTATCTGTGGGAGCCCGAGGCCTATAAGGACAAGGTGACCAGCCTGACGCTTTACAAGGGCATCGTCATCGGAATCGCCGGGCTGCTCGCGCTCTTCCTCACCATCGTCTTCGTGGTCAAGGGCGCGGTGATCTTTCCGGCGGCGGCGGCGCTGGCCTGGGCCGTGCTCGCCTATGTGTGCATCGATTTCGGTTTCTGGGACAAGATTTTCGGCTCGGACGCCAACACCGACCGCATCTGGCGCGCCGGCGCCGAGACCGTGCTGTCGGCGACGCTCGTCGTTTTTCTTTTCGCCTATCTCAATCTCAATCGTTGGCATGTGCGCGCCTGGCATGTCGCCGCGCTCTGGCTGCTGATTCTCCTCGATCTCGTCGGCCTCGCCGTTTTCGACGCGCCGGTCGCCGCCGGCGTCGCGCGCATTTCGCTCGCGACAGTCGCCGTCGTCGGCTTCGTGCTGATCCTCTATCTCGCCGTGCATGGTTTCGACCGCGCCATCATGCTGATACCGACCTGGTTCCTGCTCGTCGTCTGGGTGGCGACGGCGGGTTTCGCGGTCGCGGGATGGATGACGAATGATCTCGTCTCGCCGGCGCTGGTGGGCGGCCTGGTGCTCATCGTGATGCTGATCGGCTTCACGGTGATGCAAAACGCCTTCGCCACGGGCGG
This sequence comes from uncultured Alphaproteobacteria bacterium, assembly GCA_963706255.1. Classification (GTDB taxonomy): domain Bacteria; phylum Pseudomonadota; class Alphaproteobacteria; order Rhizobiales; family Beijerinckiaceae; genus Methylocystis. Next base: position 50,748 of record CAVPMJ010000021.1, read on the forward strand.
ACTCTCCCATGGCGCGATCAGCGACGTGGAGCGCAAGGCGCTGGCGCTCACGGGCGCCAATGAAATCGTGTTCGACTGGGACGTGCCCTCCGACCACATTTACGTCAGCCCCGAAGCCGAAGCGGCGCTCGGCCTCGATCGCGGCGGGCTGGAGGGCGCCGCCTCCTCCTGGCTCGATCTGCTGCATCCCTTCGAGCAGGACCGCTACCGCGCCTGCCTCGACGCGATCCTCGAGCAGCGCCGCGGGCGCATCAATCAGGAATTTCGCCTGCGCGCGGCCGACGGCCACTATCTCTGCTACCGGCTGCGCGCGCGTCCCGTCGTCGGACCGGACGGCGAAGTGATCCGCGTCGTCGGCACGTTGAACGACGTGACCGACGAGCGCAATGCGCAGGAACGCCTGCTGCACGACGCCGTGCATGACAATCTCACCGGCCTGCCGAACCGCGAATTGTTCTTCGACCGGCTGGAGGCGGCGCTGGTGCTCGCGCGCATGGAGAAGGACGTGCGCCCCACGGTGCTCGTCATCGACATCGACCGCTTCAAGCAGATCAACGAGCAGGTCGGCATCGCCATGGGCGACAGCATTCTGCTCACTGTCGCGCATCGCCTGACGCGGCTTTTGCAGCCGCAAGACACGCTGGCGCGGCTCTCGGGCGATGCATTCGCGATCATTTTGGTCTCCGAGACGCACGCCGACCATGTCATCTCGCTCGCCGATTCGGTGCGCCGGTCGCTTTCGACGCCGGTGCGTTTCACTGATCGCGAGATCGCGCTCTTCGCCTCCATCGGCATCGCGCTCTATGACCAGCAGATCCATCCCGGCGCCGACGACATGCTGGAGGACGCCGAGATCGCCATGCGCCACGCCAAGCGCAGCGGCGGCAATCGTATTGAAGTGTTCCGCCCGGCGATGCGGGCGCAGCGCTCCGATCGCCTGACGCTCGAATCCGACATGCGGCGCGCGCTGGAGCGCGGCGAAGTGAAGGTCTTCTTTCAGCCGATCGTCCGGCTGGAGGACCGCACCATCGCCGGCTTCGAGGCGCTGCTGCGCTGGGACCATCCGCGGCTCGGCCGGCTGGAGCCCTCCGAATTCATCCCGATCGCCGAACAGACGGGGCTGATCATCGACTTCGGCCTTTTGGCGCTGGAGCGCACGGCGCGCGAACTCGCCGCCTGGCAGCGCGCGCTCGCCGTCGATCCGCCGATCTTCGCCTCCGTGAATGTCTCGTCGCGCCAATTGCTGCGCCATGATCTGCTGCGCGACGTGAAGAGCGTGTTGATGCGCAATGACATTCAGAAAGGCAGCCTCAAGCTCGAACTCACCGAGAGCCTGGTGATGGAGAATCCCGAATATGCCGCGCAGATGCTGGCGCGAATCAAGGAGCTTGGCGCGGGGCTCTCGCTCGACGATTTCGGCACGGGCTATTCGTCGCTCTCCTATCTGCAGCGTTTTCCCTTCGACACGATCAAGATCGACCGCTCCTTCGTGCAAGCAGACGGGCAAGGGCGCGCGCCCCGTCATTCTGCGCTCGATCATCGCGCTCGCGCAGGATCTGGGCATGGACGTCGTCGCCGAAGGCGCGGAGACCGAATCCGACGCGATCGAACTCTATCAGCTCGGCTGCGGCTATGCGCAGGGCTACGCCTTCGGGCGTCCGATCAGCGCGCAGGACGCGCGCCGTCTCGTCGGCGCGGCGCCGGAGGCCGCCTAGCCCCCTCTCCCCCCGGCCCGGCGAAACGGATAGGCTCGGCTTCGAGCGCGCTTCGTTTTCGGCCGTCATTGCAAACGAAGCGAAACAATCAGCATTGAGACGCATCGCTTCATGGCCAAGAAGTCTTCTCCCTCACAACCTTCTTCTGTCGAGGAATTGACGCCTCTCGAAGCCCGCGCCGAACATGCGCGGCTTGGCGAGGAGATCGCGGAGCATGACCGCCGCTATTATCAGGAAGACGCGCCGACCGTCTCCGACGCGGATTACGATGCGCTGCGTCAACGCTATGAGGCGCTGGAAAAGGCATTCCCTGAACTCGTCACCGAAGAATCGCTCACAAAGAAGGTCGGCGCGCGCCCAAGCGAAAAATTCGCCAAGGTGAAGCACGCCGTGGCGATGCTCTCGCTCGGCAATGTGTTTTCGGATGAAGAAGTCGAAGAATTCGTCGCCCGCGTGCGCCGCTTTCTGAAACTTGGCGAGCACGCGCCGCTTGCTGTCACCGCCGAGCCGAAAATCGACGGCCTCTCATGCTCGTTGCGCTACGAGCGCGGGCGTCTCGTTCAGGCGGCGACGCGCGGCGACGGCTATGAGGGCGAGGACGTCACCGCCAATATCCGCACGGTGGAGGAAATACCGCAGACGCTGCGCGGCGCCGCGCCCGACATTCTCGAAATTCGCGGCGAGGTCTATATGACGCACGCCGATTTCGCCGGGCTCAACGAGCGACAAAAGTCCGCCGGAAAGCCGACTTTCGCCAATCCGCGCAACGCCGCCGCCGGCTCTCTGCGCCAGCTTGATTCGCGGATCACGGCGCAGCGCCCGCTGCATTTCTTCGCTTATGCCTGGGGCGAGACGAGCGCGCTGCCCGCGAAGACGCAAATGGGCGTGCTTGAGGCGTTCAAACATTACGGCTTGCGGGTCAATCCGCTTACCAGAATTTGCGAAAGCGTCGAGCAGATGCTGGCGCATTATCGCGCGATCGAGGCGCAGCGCGCGACGCTCGGCTATGACATCGACGGGGTCGTCTATAAGGTCGACGACATTGCGTTTGCAGGAGCGGCTCGGCTTCGTCTCGCGCGCGCCGCGCTGGGCGGTCGCGCATAAATTTCCAGCCGAACGCGCGACGACGATTTTGCGCGCGATCGAAATAAACGTCGGCCGGACCGGCGCTCTGACGCCGATCGCGCGGCTCGAGCCCGTCACCGTCGGCGGCGTCGTCGTGTCGAACGCGACGCTGCATAATGAAGATGAGATCGCGCGCAAGGACATTCGTGTCGGCGATACGGTCGTCGTGCAGCGCGCCGGCGACGTGATTCCCCAGATCGTCGAAGTGGTGAAAGAGAAGCCGCGCGGCGCCAAGCCTTATGAGTTTCCGCATGTTTGCCCGCGCTGCGGCTCGGCCGCGCTTGCGCGAGATCGACGAGAAGACGGGCGAGGCCGATGTCGTGCGCCGTTGCACGGGTTCGCTCGTCTGCCCGGCGCAGGCGGTCGAGCGCCTGAAACATTTCGCCTCGCGCAATGCGATGGACATCGAGGGGCTCGGGGACAAGCAGATCGAATATTTTTACGATGAGGGGCTGATCGAGACAGCCTCCGATATCTTCACGCTCGAGGCGCGTGATCGCGAGAGCCTCACGAAAATCAAGAACCGCGAAGGTTTCGGCGAAATCTCGGTGCGCAATCTCTTTGCGGCGATCGAGGCGCGCCGCAGGGTTCCGGTCAACCGATTCATATACGCGCTAGGCGTGCGCCATGTCGGCGAGACCAATGCGCGTCGCCTCGCCCGCCATTTCGGCGATTTCGAATCGCTGCGCGAAACGGCGCGGGAGGCGTCGCCTGGAACCGAAGCGCGCGCGCGCATCGATTCGATCGATGGCATTGGACCGGTCGTCGCCGAGGCGCTACATGATTTCTTCGCCGAGCCGCATAATGAACGCGAGCTTGACGCCTTGCTGAAACAAGTGTCGCTGGAGCCGATGCCGGCCATTGCTTCGACGTCGCCGGTCTCCGGCAAGACGGTGGTCTTCACCGGCGCGTTGGAGCGTCTCACGCGCGACGAAGCCAAGGCGCAGGCCGAGCGCTTCGGCGCGCATGTCGCCGCGTCCGTCTCGAAGAAGACGGACCTCGTCGTCGCCGGCCCAGGCGCGGGATCGAAGCTCAAGAAGGCGGCCGAACTCGGGATCGAAGTGATTTCCGAAGACGAGTGGTTTGCGCGGACGGGGCAAGAGTGAAACTCAGTGACTATCGCCGAAAAGGGCGTTTTCCCTCCCCTCGACGGGGAGGGTGGCCTTGCGAAGCAAGCCGGGTGGGGTGAGCTTTTCCATCACCCCCACCCGATCGCCTGCGGCGATCGACCTCCCCGCAAGGGGGAGGTAGGGTGCGCCCGCTGCTACACCGCCCGCGTCCCTGGCGTCTCGTCCTTCCGATAGGCCGTGCCGAACACATAGTCCCACCAGATGGCGTGCACGCCGAAGCCTTTTTCGGCGTCGCGGAAGTGATGCAGCATATGCAGCCGCTTCACCATGCGGCCGAAGTCGGATTTCGGCTGGCCGTGATGCGTCCAGAAATGCACGCAGTCATAGATCACATAGCCTGCGATGAAGCCTGCGAGCGCCGGCCAGGCGAAGCTCGCGCCAAAGAGCAGACGGCTGAGCGTGAGCGCGATCAGCATGATCGGGCCTGAAAGCAGCGGCGGCATCACGAGCCGCAGCGGGTCGTTGGGATAGATGTGATGCACGCCGTGGATGAGAAACTGAAAGCGCGGACCAAGCCCGAAGGGCAGGGGAAAGACGGTATGGAAGAGGTAACGATGGCCGAAATATTCGGTCAGCGTCCAGCCGAGATAGCCGATGATGACGCCAAGCAGCACGAGCGCGAAGCTGTTCAGCGTCAGCGAATAGACCAGAAGGCCGAGAACGATCGGGACGTATAGGATCACGGGCGTCAGATGATGCACGCGCGAGAGCTTGTCGAGGAGATCGCTTTCGAAGAGGCGCGGAGAAGCGTCGAGCGCTTCGGTCTTTGCTTCCTGCGTCATGGCCTTACTCCGCTGGCGCGGCGACGGGCGTCGCGCGCTCCGCCGCTTGCGTCACATTTTCCGAGCGCGTGCCGAGCGAATAGGCGGGGTCGAATATAAAGGTCACAAGCAGCGCGAACCAGGAGCGATGACAGCCGAGCGTATCGTAAAATTCGGGCGCCATTGCTTTCAGCTCCGGCAAGCGGTTCCACGGAATTTCGTGAAAATCGTGATGCTCATTGTGATAGCCGATGTTGAGCGCGAGCTTATTGAGCGACCCATAGTAATCGAATGTGCCTTGATCCGGTCCGAAGGCGAAATGCTCCTGCAGCCAGCGCGCGCTCAAAGGATGCAGCCCCCCGACCGAGAACCAGAAGGAGAAGAAGAGATAGAGCAGGGCGTTCGGCCCGAAGGCCCAAAGCACGAAGAGATCGAAAACGGCGATTACGGCGATGTTGATATAGGTCCATGTCCCCCAGATCGGCACCGTGCCTTTCAATCGCGACAGGCGCGCAAGCTGGATCGCCGGGAAGAAAAACAGCCACACGGCCTTGCGCCATGCGCTGTTGCCAACCCACTCCACCTCCCAGCGGCTCGGAATGTCGGCGTCATAGTCATAGGCCGAAAGATGCGAATGATGCTTGATGTGATAGCAGCGAAAACCCATCGCGGTCGGAAAGGCGTTGGGAAGATCGGCGAGGATCGCCGTCCATTTATTGGCGAGCGGATTGTCGAAGACGCAATTGTGGATCGCGTCGTGAATGATGACGAAATTGGCGTGATTGGCGAAAGCGCCGACGCAAATCGCCAGCAGGAGCGACAGCCACCAATAGGAGAGGCCGAGCGCGCCGAGAATGGCGGCGATGGCGAGCTGGCCGACGAAGATCGCGGCGGTGATCTTGAACGTCACCGGATCCTTGCCGAAAAGCTCGCGCACCTGCGGATATTTTTCGAGGATCAGCTTTCGCCGCTCGACATGCGAGCGGTCGGCGCCGTTGGCGGTTACCGAAATGCCGTTCATGACGTTGCATCCTGTAGCTGAGTTGCATTGACGCCGTCGCGCATACGCATGGCCTCATCGCCGCCGCTCACCGTGAGGCGTTTTTCGTAGATGCGGTGAATCTTATCGACCTTGCCGCCAAACATTTCGATCGGGCGGCGCATGTCCGCATTACTTTCCAACACCCAGCCCGCTTCGAGATGCGGAATGTGGAATTTCGCGCCGCGCCGGCGCATCTCCTCGATCAGCGCCAGCAGAATGGCGCCGCCGGTCGCGCTTTTCTGCAGCCATTTGCGCGTGCCGAGCAGCAGCAGCCGCGCCGAATTGAATTTATGCGAGCGCAGGCGCGTAAGAACGCGCGCCCAGCCGAAGGGAAAAAGGCGCCCGTCGAGATCGGCGAGGATTTCGTTGAGATTGGGCAGCGCGATCGCGAAGGACTGCGGAACGCCGTCGAGCTCGACGACCATGCCGAAATCCCCCGGCACGAGATATTGCAGCGCGTCGGCGTCCGAATCGAATTCTTCCTTGGTGAAAGGCACGAAGCCCCAATTGTCGCTCCAGCCGTCGTTGAACAACTCCGCCATCAGGGCGGTCTCGCCCTGCTTCAAGGCCTTCATGTTCAACGGCCTGAGCTTCAGGCGGTCGCGCCATTCGCGGCGCGTCGAAATGCGCGCCGGCTTGTCGAGTTCATCGCTTGAAATATCGAAACGGTAAGAAAGGAGATCCTGCGCCTTCTCATAGCCAAGCGCCTCGACATGGCGCGAGAGATAAGGCGGATGCCAGGGCATGAAGAACATCGGACTCGCCTCGAAGCCGTCGACGAGAAGCCCGCATTCCTTGTTGATCGAAGGCGAGAAGGGCCCGTTGATCCGTTCCGCGCCTTTGGCCCGCAGCCAATCCTCGGCCGCTTGCGTCAAGGCGCGAACGACGTCGATGTCGTCGATCGCGTCGAGCGCGCCAAATTGCGCATTGGAGGCGCCGACCGGAACGACGCCGGGCTTATAGACCTGCGCCATGATGCGCCCGACCCATTCGCCGTCGCGGCGCGCGAGAAATTTTTGCTCCTCGACGAGCTTGTAATGCGGGTTGAGCTTATGGGCGAAGACGGTCCAGCGCTCAATGTCGAGCGGCGGCGCAAAGCCCTTCGCGCCCGCATAGAGCAGACGCGGGAGCCGGCAAAAGGTCGCAAAGCGCGAAAGGCCGTCGACCGGAAGAATCTCGATCCGCGCCATGTGCAAGTCCTAGCGGTCCAAAGGCTCTGAGCGAAAGCGTCAAAGTGACGCGGGTTTGGCGGTCGGCGCTAAACGCCCGATTACCTAGGGCCTATCCGCCGGCCATCGCCGCGGCCACGATCTGATGCGCCTCTTCCGTCACCGGCGGCATGTCGCGCAGCGTCTGGATCACGCCGCGGATTTCCGCCTCGCTGTGATTGGCGGAGAAGAAGAAGCGCAGCCGCGGCCCGTCTTTCGGCACGCCAATGCGCACCACGGGCGGCACATAATAGCCCTTCTCGAGCAGATGTTGCGAGGCCCACATCGTCTCAATGTCGCTTGAAAACAATATCGGCACGACGCCGCGGCCGATCGCCGGTCCCGTCGAGAAGCCGTTCTCATGCGCGACCGTGCGGAACAATTCGGCGTTCTGCGCGAGCTTGGCGATGCGCCACGTCTCCTCCTGCATCAGCCGCAGCGCCGTGCGCGCGGCGGCGAGAATCACGGGCGAGAGGCCGACGCTATAGACGAAGCCCGGCAGCGTGTAGCGGAACCAGTCGATGACCTGCTTTTTCCCGCAAACATAGCCGCCGCAGGAAGCGAGCGTCTTCGACATGGTGCCGACGATGAGGTCGATGCGCGCGGGATCGACGCCTTGATGCTCGGGAAGGCCGCGTCCCGTCTCGCCCAAAACGCCCAGAGAATGCGCCTCGTCGACCAGCAGCCAGACTTTGTATTTTTCCTTCATTTCCAGAAGGCGCGGCAGATCGGCGGTGTCGCCGTCCATGCTGTAGACGCCCTCCACCACGATCAGCACGTTGCGATATTCCTCGCGATGGCGCGCGAGCAAATGGTCGAGATGATCGAAGTCGTTGTGGCGGAACTTGACGACATGCGCGGGCGCGCCGTCGGCGCCGGCGACGATGCTGTTATGCGCGAGTTCGTCGATGAAGATCGCGTCGCGCTTGCCGCTCATCAGCCAGGCGATGGTGGTTACATTGGCGAGATAGCCGGAAACGAGCGTCAGCGCGCTTTCCATTCCGAGAAATTCGGCGATCTCGGCCTCGAACGGCCGATGCGTCGAGCGCTCGCCGCCAACGAGCCGGGAGGCGAGCGCCCCGATCCCCAGCCCATCGATCTCGCGCTTCGCCTCTTCGCGGATCTGCGGGTGATTCGCGAGGCCCAGATAGTCGTAATTGGCGAAGCTGACGAAGCGCTTGCCCTGCGCCTCGAAATCGGCCCGCAGCCTGTCGATCTGGGCGAAAAACGGATCGTTGAACTCCAGCAAGGCGTTGCCAGCGAAGCGGAATCGCCTTGCCGCATAGTCCTCTAAGCTTTTGTGTCTTGTCACTTAATCCGCAGTCCCTGATCTCGGGGCGCGCCGCGCGCTGCTAGCGAAGACTTAGGCGCCGCACGAAAGCGGGGCGCCCAAGGAATGATGGCGTCCCTTACCATTCCCGTCCCGCCCGCGCCAGCCGAGCGGCCAACGGCCTTCCCGCCGGTCTGGCGCTTGGCGGCGCGACGTTCTATTGCCTAGACCATGTCCCAGCCTTCCGTCCATCGGCCGCACGCCGAGCGCCATGCCGATCTGCGGCTGCGGGTCGAGAATCTGATCGTCGCGCGCGGCGGCCGGACCGTTCTGCAGGGGGTCGGCTTCAGCCTTTCCGGCGGCGAGGCGCTCATCGTCACGGGCCGCAACGGGGTCGGCAAGTCGACGCTGCTGCGGGCCATCGCCGGCCTGCTGCCGCGCCTTGGCGGCGTCGTGGCGCTGGAGGGCGGCGCGCCCGAGGCCGAATTGCCCCAGCAGGCGCATTATCTCGCCCATGCCGACGGCTTGAAGGCCGCGCTGACGGTCGAGGAGAATCTCGACTTCTGGTCGCGCTATCTCGGCCACGCGGGCGAGGCGCGCAGCCGCTCGCCCGCTGAGGCGCTCGCGGTCGTGGGCCTTAGCCATGTGGCGGGCGCGCCGGTCGGCGTGCTGTCGGCCGGACAGAAGCGCCGCGTCGCATTGGCGCGGCTGCTCGTGGCCTTCCGGCCGCTATGGCTGCTCGACGAGCCGATGACCGCGCTGGACCGTGGATCGCGCGAAAAATTCGCCGCCGCCATGCGCGAGCATTGCGCGCTCGGCGGCCTCATCGTCGCCGCGACGCATGAGTCGCTGGGCCTGGAGGAAGCGGCGGAGCTGGCGTTGGGGGCCGCCTCGTGACTTCGCCCCTTGCGGCCCTCTTTCTGCGCGAATGGCGCGTCGCGCGGCGCATTGGCGGCTCCGGCGCGATGGGCGTCGTTTTCTTTCTCACGCTTGTTTCGATCGTGCCCTTCGCCGTCGGACCCGATCCCAATCTTCTCGCGCGCATCGGTCCGGCAATTCTTTGGATCGCGGCGTTGCTTGCGACGCTGCTTTGTCTCGACCGTCTCTTTCAGGCAGACGCCGAAGACGGTTCGCTCGATCTCTTCCACTTCGCCGACGCGCCCCTGGAGCTCGCCGTGCTCGTCAAATGCGCGGCGCATTGGGCGGCGACCGGCCTGCCGCTCGTCGTCGCCGCGCCGTTTCTGGGGCTGATGTTGCAGCAGGAGCGCGCCGCGCTGATCGGCGTCGTCGCGACGCTGCTTGTCGGCACGCCGGCGCTCACCTTGATCGGCGCCATCGGCGCCGCGGCGACGGTGACGGTCCGGCGTGGCGGGCTGCTGATGGCGCTGCTTGTGCTGCCGCTGACCATCCCTGTGCTCATCTTCGGCGTCTCGGCGGCGGAAGCCGCGAGCGGCGGGACCGTGCCCTTCCTTTCGCCTTTCGCGATCCTGTGCGCCATCACGCTCGCCGCATTGGCGCTCTCCCCCTTCGCCGCCGCAGCGGCGCTGCGATATTTGGGCGAGTGACGCGCGTTTCAATCGATGCAGACGCTTCCGGTGCTCGATCTCCCCGTCAGGCTATATCGGGCGTTTGGGTGCAGACTTTGAAGTCTGCTTTTGCAATCGGCGCCAGCGGGACGTCTTTCACCGGACAAAGGCGCTGGCAACTCGCCCGCGCGGGAAGGGCGGCGAGCGCGAAAGCGATAGCGAGACAGGCGAGCAGCGCCACATGAAGGGCGCGATAGCGCAATCTGGTCATTTTTCAATTCCTTCAAAAATACGCGCGAAACGAAAACTGCTCACGCGCGGTAACATCATTATGAGCCAATTATCGTCTTGCGCCTCGTCCGGTTAGCTGAGCGACGCCCAGCATGGCGAAGCCGCGCTTATAGGCGGGCTTCCATTGCGTCAGCAGGCCCTTGTCGTCGAGATTGAGCCGGGCGGGCTGCTCCGCGACATTGATGTAAAGCGCGGCGCCGGAGAACAGGGCGGCGACAATCAGCGCAAGCTGCCCCGCAATCATGCCGCCGTTCCTCTACCGTCAGTACAACCCGCCGGTGCCGCTGCCGACTTGCTGATCGACGTCATGCGGGGTGTTGAGCTGGCGCGGTCCGCCGCCGGCGCCGGCGCCCGAGAAGGAGTCGGGCGGCGCCGTGCCAGGCTTAAAGGCTTCGAGTATCGTGCCCTGCCCGGAAGAACGCAGCCCCGAATGCACGTCCACCGAGATCAGCTTGATGCCCGGCGGCACGCGGAACGGCGCGTCGGGCTTGTCCTTCAGCGCCACCGTCATGAAGTCGCGGAAGATCGGCGCTGCGTAGAGGGCGGCCTGGGCATGGTCGCCCATTGAGCGCGGTCGATCGTAGCCGATGAATACGCCCACGCAGAGGTCGGGCGAGAAGCCGATGAACCATAGGTCCTTCGCCTCGTTCGTCGTGCCGGTCTTGCCGGCGAGATGTTTGCCGACCGACTTGATCGAGACGCCCGTGCCGCGCTGGATCACGCCCTCCATGATCGAAGTGATCTGATAGGCGGTCAGCGGATCGAGCACCTGCTCGCGCTTGTCGATCAATTTGGGCTCGAGCTGATTTTCCCATTTCGCGCCGTCGCAGCCGATGCATTGGCGCTCGTCGTGACGATAGATCGTCTTGCCCCAGCGATCCTGGACGCGGTCGATCAACGTCGCCTTGATGCGCTTGCCGCCGTTGGCCAGCATCGAATAGCCGGTGACCATTCTTAGAAGCGTGGTTTCGCCGGCGCCAAGCGCCATTGAGAGATAGGGCGTCATCTCGTCGTAGATGCCGAAACGCTTGGCGTATTCGGCGATGAGCGGCATGCCGACGTCCTTCGCGAGGCGCACCGTCATCATATTCTTGGAATGCTCGACGCCATAACGCAGCGGATGCGCGCCGGTGCCGTGGCCGCCCTCGAAATTTTCCGGCGTCCAATAGCTGCCGTCGGCCTGCTGGATCGAGATCGGCTCGTCGAGAATCGACGAAGATGGCGTATAGCCATTGTCGAGCGCGGTGGCGTAGACGAAGGGCTTGAAGGACGAGCCCGGCTGGCGCAGCGCTTGCGTCGCGCGGTTGAACTCCGACTGGTCGAAGGAGAAGCCGCCGACCATCGAAAAGACGCGGCCCGTATAGGGGTCCATCGCCACCATCGCGCCGGAGATGTCGGGAATCTGCCGCAGGCGGAAATGGCCCGGGCGCGCCGCGAGCGGCTCCACATAGATCACGTCGCCGGCGGTAAGCGCCGAGCGCGGGTTGCGCCCGGCCCAACGCATGCCTTCCGCGGTCAAGAGGCCTGTCTCGCGTTCGCGCGCGACTTCGCCGGATTTCTCGCGCCCTGGCTGCAGACCGATGCGGGCGGCGTCGCCGCTGACGTCGAGCACGACGGCGAGTCGCCACGGCTTCACGTCGCCGAGCGCGGGAATGGCGGCGAGCGTCACGCCCCAATCGGAGGCGATGTCGATATGGTTCATCGCGCCGCGGAAGCCATGCGCCTCGTCGAAGCGCACGAGACCGTCGGCCAGCGCCTTTCGCGTCAGCGCCTGCATCTTCGGGTCGAGCGTCGTGCGCACCGACATGCCGCCCTCATAAAGCTTTTTCTCGCTGTATTGCTCGAGCAGCTGGCGGCGCACTTCCTCTGCGAAATAGCCGGCGACATATGTGTTGGGCGAAAGCACGCGCGGATTGACGCCAAGCGGTTCGGCCTTCGCCTTCGCGCCTTCGTCCGCGGTCACATAGCCGTCGGCGATGAGGCGGTCGATGACATAGTTGCGGCGCTCGATGGCGCGCTCGCGATTCTGGAACGGATGATAGTTGCTCGGCGCCTTGGGCAGGGCGGCGAGATAGGCGGCTTCGGCCAGCGTCAGCTCATTGACGGATTTATTGAAATAGTTGAGCGCCGCGGCCGCGACGCCATAGTTGCCGAGGCCGAGATAAATCTCGTTGAGATAGAGTTCGAGAATCTTGTCCTTGGGATAGGCCGCCTCGATGCGAAAGGCGACGAGCGCTTCGCGGATCTTGCGGTCGACTGAACGTTCATTGCCGACGAGAAAGTTCTTGGCGACCTGCTGGGTGATCGTCGAGGCGCCCTGCACATGGCGTCCGCCTTGCGCGAGCACGGTCACGGCGCGCATCACGCCTTCGGGATCGATGCCGTTGTGGTTGTAGAAATTCTTGTCTTCCGCCGAGATGAAGGCCTGTTTGACGAGCTGCGGAATGGCCGAACTCGGGAGGAACAAGCGCCGTTCGTGGGAATATTCAGCGAGGATCGAGCCGTCGCCGGCGTGCAGCCGCGTCGTCACCGGCGGCTCGTAGTCGCGCAACTGCGCCGTGTCGGGCAAGTCTTTCGAGTAATAATAGATCAGCCCCGCGGCGGCGACGCTGACGATCAGAAAGACGATCGCGCCGGTCGCGAAGACGAAGCCCAAGAATCTTGCGAGCAGTCGCATGCAATTCACCCTTGAAGCGGCCGGCGACGCTGCGCCGGCCCTGTTGGTCTTTATCGCCGGCCTTGCCAGGCCGCCTTCGCGGATATGGTCGGCGGAACGCGCGCCGCAATAGTGGAGCCGCCGCCGCGCGCCATTCGTTCAGATATCGTCAGCGATCGCATTTGGGTCGCTTTCTGCTCTAGCACCGCCCGCGCCCGTCAATCCAGCGTCAAGGCGGGGCGCTGGCGCGATTGTCTTTGCGGCGCTTCGCGTCCGGCCCCGCGCGAACGCGGAAATTGTCGCGACGGGAAGGAAACTTAGCGATCGCCTGCAAGCGCCGCCCCGTTTCGTCTCAACTTTCGTTTAGCGCGGCGACGCTATCGCGACAGCGCGCCTAGCGCCTTCATTTGCCGTTCTTTTGTGTTTTATTGTGGGCGCGCGGCGGGAGACGGCGCGCCATGCGGCGCCCGCGCCTCGCGGTTTCTCGCAGTGAAGAAGGCGTCGATCGCCTCGGCGGTTTTCTGCGCGGCGCGTTCGCGCCAGTCGCGTGAGGTGAGCCGCGCAAGGTCCTTCTCGCTGGAGAGATAGCCGAGCTCCAGCAGCACGGACGGCACGTCATAGGCCTTGAGCACAACGAAGCCCGCGGCGCGGCTCGGATTTTTGTTGAGGCTGCCGGCCTCTTTCCAGAAGGCGATGAGGGATTGCGAAAACTGGCGGCTGTAAGCCCGGGTCTCGCGCCGCGTCAGTTCGAAGAGAATGTCGCCGACTTCTTCGGCCTCCGCCTTGCTCTCAAGGCCGGCGGCCTGATCGGCGAGGTTCTCCTTCTCGGCGATGCGCGCCGCCTCCGCGTCGGAAGCCTGAGCGGAAACAGTATAGACGGTCGCGCCCTCGACATGCGGCTCGGCAAGCGTGTCGGCGTGAATGGAAAGGAACAGCGACGCATTGTTTTCGCGAGCAATTCTCACCCGCTCGGCGAGCGGCAGAAACACGTCCTGGGTGCGGGTGAGCAAGACGCGCAGGCGCCCCGCCGCTTCGATCTTCTCCTGGAGCGCGCGGGCGAAATCGAAGACGATGGTCTTTTCCTGCTCGCCATGCTTGCCGGTCGCGCCCATGTCGACGCCGCCGTGGCCGGGGTCGATCACCAGCACCGGCTTATCCGCGACGGACTTCACGGGGGCCGGTTGCGCCGGCTTTTCCGTCTCCGCCGCTGCGACGCGGGCGTAGTCGGCCGCCGCGGCGGCGAAGCGGGCGGCGTCGGTCGGCGCGAGCTCAACGACAAGGCGCGCGCCGCCTTGAGCGACTTCGCTCCCGGCCTTGAGAATTTTCGCCGGGGCGGCGAGATCGATCACGACGCGCGCGCGGCCCGGCGCAAAAAGCCCATAGCGGAATGATTTTATTATCTTATCTTCCGGCGCCCGGCCGGCGTTCGGGTCCATCCGAAAAACGACCTCCGGCAAATCGACGATGATGCGCGGGGGATTGGCGACCGGATGCGCCGTAGCGGGCGCTGGTCCCGTCAACTCGAAAACCAAGCGTGCGCGGTCGGGCAGGGTCTCGACGCGGGCGCTGAGCGCCGAAACCTCCTTGGGCGGCTCGCCGGCCGCGCCCGGCGCGGCGAAGCAGGCGAGCGCCGCGAACAGCGCCCAAATGATTGGGACTGCTATAATTTTTTGCCCTTGTCGGCTCCATATCCGCCCCATCGGGATCTAGTCTCCGAAATTCAATTCACTTGTCGCGGCGGGCGCAAGGATTTTGTAAGTTTGTAAGAATGTCCGTTAACGCATCGTTAGCCTCTCTTGAAGCCATCCGCTACCGAGACCGTCCTTTCACAAAAAATTTGGTGAATAGTCGAGGCGGCGCTTGCGCCGCCGGGCGCCGGCCGATATTAAGATAGGCGTGCTGCGGAACTCTCCTGGCGCGGTGATGGCCGTGCGAGCGGCCGCGAAAATCGAGCCAGCGGATTTCCGGAACAGTTGACATCTTTCGTCGCGCCGCCTCGCGCAGGCCGCGACGTTTATCGCCGCCTTCGGGCGTCGCGAAAGGTTTTTTGACGATCTCATGGCCAGGACCATGATAGGCGCAAAGGCGAGGGTTCACTCCGCGCGGTTCATCCACGCGGCGCAGCTTCGTTTTGATCGCGGCCTGGCTCTCTGGCGTCGTCTCGGTCGTCATCTCCTAAGGACGAGCGGCGAGACGCCGCATCGTCTCGGTGATCTGTTCGTCGGCCTTCAAGCCGGCCAGCGTGTTCGAGGCCTTCGGCCTTTCCCATCTTCTCCGACAGCAAGCGTTTGCGCCGTCAGGCTGCGCCGAATTGCGGTCGCCGCGTCCCCGCAGGGACTGCGACCCGCGCCGCCGGCCATTGCGCGCGCAACGCGACAAAGAGTCTCCCATGGCCAACAAAATGCTCATCGACGCCTCCCACCCGGAGGAAACCCGCGTAGTGGTGCTGCGCGGTAACCGCGTCCAGGAATTCGACTTCGAGGCCGCCGATAAGAAACCGCTTCGCGGCAATATTTATCTCGCGAAAGTGACGCGGGTCGAACCCTCGCTCCAAGCCGCTTTCGTCGATTACGGCGGCAATCGTCACGGTTTTCTGGCTTTCGCCGAAATCCACCCCGACTATTACCAAATCCCAGTCGCCGACCGGCAGGCGTTGCTTGAGGAAGAGAGCCGCGCCCATCAGCAGGCCGAGGAGGAGGAGCACCGTCCGCATGGTCGCGGGCGCCGTTCGCGCCGCCGCCAGCATGAGGGCGCGGAGAAGCGCGCGAACGCCGATGAGGCCGTGACGAGCGAGCCGATGGAGTTCGAGCCTGAAGCCCCGATCGTCGAGGATCAGGCCGAAACCGGCTTCGCGGATATGGATGAAGGCGCTGTCGAACGCGCCGAGACGCCGGCCGCCGAAGCCGCGCCGAGCGAGTCGCTCGATGCGCCTGAAGCCGTTGCGGAGCCCGAGGCCGCCGCCGAGCCGACAATGGTTGAAGCCGAAGTCGCGGTGGAGGCGAGCGCGCCGGAACATCAGCCCATCTCCGTCGATCCAGCCGGCTTCGGCCTGGTCGAGACCGGCGAGGCCGAGGAGTTCAGCGCCGAGACGCCGGAGCCCGACCATGAATCGAAAGCGCGCCGTCAGGACGAGCGCGACGAGGCGCGCGAGCGCGCCCAGGAAGAGTCCGACGAGGAGGCCGTCGAGGCCAAGGCGCGCCACGAGCGGCCGGCCGACGAAGAACAAGACGATGACGAGCGCGACGAGGAGGAAGACCACGTCGAGCACATCGGCGGCGACGCCATGGACGAGGCGCCCTATCGCGCGCAACGCCCGCGCCGCCAATATAAGATTCAGGAAGTCATCAAGCGGCGCCAAGTCCTGCTCGTGCAGGTCGTGAAGGAAGAGCGCGGCAACAAGGGCGCGGCGCTCACCACCTATCTCTCGCTCGCGGGCCGCTATTCGGTGCTGATGCCCAACACCGCGCGCGGCGGCGGCATCTCCCGCAAGATCACCGACGGCGCCGATCGCAAGCGCTTGAAGGAGATCGTCCATGATCTCGAAGTGCCGGAAGGGATGGGCGTCATCCTGCGCACCGCCGGCGCGACCCGCACCAAGCAGGAGGTCAAGCGCGACTTCGAATATTTGCTGCGCCTGTGGGAGAGCGTGCGCGAATTGACGTTGCGCTCCTCGGCGCCGACCCTCGTTTATGAGGAAGGATCGCTCATCAAGCGCGCCATCCGCGACCTATACGGGCGCGATGTGGAGGAAGTGGTCGTCGCGGGCGAGGACGCTTATCGCGAGGCGAAGGACTTCATGCGCATGCTCATGCCGAGCCATGCGAAGAACGTGCGCCAGCACCGCGAAGCCTTTCCGATCTTCGCCGAAAGCGGCGTCGAGGCGCAGCTCGACGCGATGTTCTCCAATCACGTCACGCTGAAGTCCGGCGGCTATCTCGTCATCAATCAGACTGAGGCGCTGGTCGCGATCGACGTGAACTCGGGGCGCTCGACGCGCGAGCACAATATCGAAGACACCGCGCTGCGCACCAATCTCGAGGCGGCGGATGAAGTCGCGCGCCAATTGCGGCTGCGCGATCTTGCCGGCCTCATCGTCGTCGATTTCATCGACATGGAGGAGAGCCGCAATAATCGCGCCGTCGAGCGGCGTCTCAAGGACGCTCTCAAAAACGATCGCGCCCGCATTCAGGTTGGCCGCATCTCGCATTTCGGCCTCCTGGAAATGTCGCGCCAGCGCATTCGCGCCGGCGTCGTCGAAGGCTCGACCGTGCCCTGCGCCCATTGCGCGGGCGCCGGCCATGTGCGCTCCACCGCGTCGATCGCGCTGCATGTGCTGCGCGTGCTGGAGGAGGCGCTGGTGAAGAGCGCGGCGCATGACGTGACCTTGCGCACGCGCGCGGTGGTGGCGCTCTACATCCTGAACCAGAAGCGTTCGCATCTGCAGGAGCTGGAGCGTCGTTTCGGCGTTCACATCACCGTGGCCGCCGACGATTCGCTTACCGGCGCGACCTATCACGCGCTGGAGCGCGGCGAACTGGCGTCGGGCGCGCGCGTCTCGCCGCGCAATGCGCCGCTGCGCGTCGAACTCGGTGCGCGCCGAGCCTTTCGATGAAGAGGCGCTCGAGGAAGAGGTCGCGGCCGATGTCGTCGACGAAGCCGCCGAGGACGAGAGCGTTCCCGCGCGCGCCGAACAGCGTCGCGAGGAACGCGGCGGCCGGCCGCGCTTTGGGACGGAAGAAGGCGAAGAGGGCGCTGCGCGCGGGCGTCGTCGCCGGCGTCGTCGCGGTCGTGGCGGGGGCCACGGCGGCGAACAATTGGCGCCTGGCGCCGAACAGCCGTCTGACGAAGGCCTGGCTTTCATGGCGGCGATCGAGGGCGCGCCCGCGCCCGCGCCCGCGGAGGGGCGACCCGAACGTCAAGGCCGCGGCGGCCGCAGGCATGAGCGCGGGGCTGAACGCGCGCCCGATCGCGGGCCTGGACGCTGGCGGCGCTCCGCGCCGCTCCCGGACGAATTCCGCGATCCTTCCGCCGTCTTCCCGCTTGACGGAGGCGAAGCGGAAATGGAGGCCTTTGTCTCGCCGCGCGAAGCGCATATGCCGGACTTCTCGCCCGCGCCGATAAATGGCGCCGAGCGCGCGGCCCCGAGCGATCAGCTCTCTAGCGAGCCGGCCGCCGAGGCGATCCTTCCGGCGGAGACGCCGGCGCCAATGCCCGCGCCCGCGCCTCAACCGATCGCGCCGCGCAAACCGACGGAAGTCGTCATCACCGAGGCCGATCCAGATCGTCCCAAGAAGGGCGGCTGGTGGCAGCGCGTGCGCACGCCTTTCGGCGGGTAGGGCGCTTATCGGCCGCGTGAATCATGCGGTCGATCGGAAAACGCTCACGATCAGAACATGCTCGCAGCGCCGAGCCAGGCTTCCAGCCGCGCCACGCCCTCGGCCACGTCGGCCTCCGCGCCCGCATAGGATAGGCGCAGCGTCCGCCCGCCGCGGCGCGGGTCGAAGTCGAGGCCCGGCGTCGCGGCGACGCCAGCCTCATGCAGCATGCGCCGGCAGAACGCCATCGAGTCGTCGGTGAAACGCGAGATGTCGGCGTAGATGTAGAAAGCGCCGTCGGGCGGGGCGAAATCCTCAAGGCCCATTTTTGGGAGCCGGTCGACCAGCAGAGCGCGGTTTCGCGCATAGGCGGCGCGGTTCGCTTCCAGTTCGTCGCCCGCGTCGAAGGCGGCGAGCGCCGCCGCCTGCGAAAGCGTCGGCGCGCAGATCGCGAGCGATTGCTGCAGGCGCTCCAAGGGGCGCATCAGTTCCTGCGGCGCGACGAGCCAGCCGAGTCGCCAGCCGGTCATGGCGTAATATTTCGAGAAGGAATTGACGACGATGGCGCGATTCGAATGGCGCAACGCCGTTTGCGCCGGCGCCGCATATTCGAGCCCATGATAGATTTCATCGGAGACGCAAACGATCCCGGCGTCATCGCAAAAGGCGCAGATGCGCGCCAACTCCTCGGCTTCGATCATCGCGCCGGTAGGATTGGCGGGACTCATCAACAGCGCGCCGTCGAGCTTCTTGTCGCGATGCGTCGCCTCAAACATCGCCGCCGTGGGGGCAAAGCGCGTCGCGGGGCCGACCTCGAACGCGACCGCCTCGAGTCCCAGCGCGGCGAGAATATTGGCGTAGGCCGGATAGCCGGGCGTCGTTACGGCGATGCGCGCGCCGGCGTCGAACGCAGCCAGAAAGGCGAGCAAGAAGCCGCCCGACGAGCCCGTCGTCACGATGACGCGCTCTTGCGAAACATCGACGCCATATCGCTCGCCGTAGTGACGCGCGATGCGCGCGCGCAGCTTCGCCTCGCCGAGCGCTTCGCCATAGCCGATGACGCCCTGACGCAGCGCAGCGGCCGCAGCGTCGCGAACGAGCCGCGGCGCCGGCGCGCCCGGCTCGCCGAGCTCCAAGTGAATGATGCGTCGTCCCGCGCGCTCAAGCGCTTTCGCCTCGCGCAACGCATCCATCGCCATGAAGGGCGCGACCGCTGAGCGGAGAGAGGGCCGCAAGGGCGAGGTCATGCGCCTTTTCCTTATTTTGCAAAATCATGTCGCGGCGGCGCGCGACGGTCTATCTTTAGTTCAGCCGTTGCGACGCGAGAAGCGAGAGGACGCCAATGTATGAGATGGGCACGGTCGAACTTATCCAGCGCCTGTCCATCGCGCTGGCGATCGGCCTGCTCATTGGCCTCGAACGTGGTTGGCGGGCGCGCGACGAAGCGGAGGGCGAACGCGCCGCCGGCTTGCGCACGCATGGCCTCGCCGCGCTGCTCGGCGGCGTCTGGGCCGCCATCGTCCAGCCTTACGGCGGCGCGGGCGTCGTCGCGCTCGCGATCGCCTTCGTCTTCGTCGGCGCGCTGATCGGCGTCTACCGGTTTCGCGAGAACGTGCATGACAATACATTCGGCGCGACGACGGTCGTCGCCGTATCGCTCGCCTTCGCCCTAGGCGCTTTCGCGGTGATCGGCGACATGCAGGCGGCGGCCGCCGGCGCCGTCGCGACGACGGTGATTCTCGCGCTCAAATCCTTTCTGCATGGCGTCGTGAAGCGCATGACCTGGGACGAATTGCGCTCCGGCCTCGCGCTGCTCACGATGAGCTTCATTCTGCTTCCAGTCCTGCCGAACCGGGCGATAGACCCTTGGAGCGCGATCAATCCGTTTGAACTGTGGCTCATGACGGTGCTGATCGGCGTGATCTCCTTCGCCGGTTATGTCGCCGTCAAACTTGTCGGCTATCGCCGCGGCGTCGCGGTGGCCGGCATGGCCGGCGGCCTCGCCTCCTCCACCGCTGCAACGGCGGCGATGTCGCGGCTGGCGCGCGAGCATCCCGAACAGGTCGGCGTGTCGGCGGCGGGCGCAATCTTCGCGAACGCCGTCATGGCGCCGCGCGTCCTCGCCATTGTCGCCTTGATCAAACCGACGCTCGCCTTGCGGCTCGCCGCGCCGCTCGTCGCGGCCGCCGTCGTTTTCGCGGCCGCCGGCGTGATCCTGCTGCGGCGGAGCGGGGACGAACGGCCAGAAGAATCGCGCAGCCTTGCGCTCGGCAATCCTCTCGACCTCGTCTCGGTGCTGCAGTTTGGCGCTCTGCTTGCGGGGGTTATGATTCTTTCGCGTATCGCGACTCATTTCGCCGGCAGCGCCGGCGCCCTCGCGCTAGCGGCGATTTCGGGCGTCATGGATGTCGACGCCATCGCGCTGACCATGGCGCGACTCGGCGTCGCTGAAATTGGCGCCAGCGCCGCCGCGGCGGCGGTTCTGCTGGCGTTTCTTTCCAACACCGCCGCGAAAACGGCCATGGGGTGGGTTATAGGCGGGGTCGGAATGGGCGGCCGGCTCGCCGCCGCTTCGGCCTTGGCGGTCTTAGCGGCCGCCCTGGCGTGGCGGCTGACGCCCCTGTTCGGTTCATAGTCGGCGCGCGTCGAGCGCGACCGTCAAATGTGTCAGACCGCGGCCGCGATCCAGCGGGACAGTTCGCCCTTGGGCGCGGCGCCGACCTTTTGCGCGGCGGCCTTGCCGTCCTTGAAGAGAATCAGCGTCGGGATGGAGCGGATGCCGAGCTTGCTCGCGACAGCGGGATTCTCGTCGATGTTGAGCTTGACGACCTTGACCTTGCCCTTCATCTCGGCGGCGATTTCTTCGAGCGCCGGGGCGATCATGCGGCAAGGCCCGCACCACTCCGCCCAAAAATCGACGACCACGGGCTCGGCGGACTTCAGCACTTGCTCCTCGAAAGTGGCGTCGGTGATTTTTTGCGTGGACATGGGCAGCCTTTCATTCGGGCGTTCGGGCGTGCGCGGAAGGTAGGAAGCGCGTCCCCGCCCGTCAAGGCGGCGGCTCGATGGATCATATGTCGGTTAACTCAACGTCCGCTTGCCAACGCTTCCTAAAAACACAAAGAGCGGGGATGGCGGTTCGCCTCTCCCCACTCTTTGGTACCCCGTCCTTTACCGAATTGAACGCCAAGTTCCGAAGTCTTAAGTCGCTCCGATAACCTGTTCGCTCTGGCTCGGTTTTCGAGCCTCTGGCGAACCGCGTTCCGTTCGGCGTCCTCCCCGACTTGGACCGTAGCTGGGCCTAATTCCTGCGACGCATTCGACGCTTAGGCTTTACCCAACCAACCTGGCGAGCGGACACTATGATAAAATGAACGGGCTGTCACTCAAAAATGTGCAGTCTGTCGAAATTTAAAGTCGTGGCGCCGTCGATTTGAGCATGCCCTGCGCCGCTGCGCCAAAATGGCGCAAACGGAGCGCGCGGCGACGTTCCCCCGCGCCGCGCCGGCAAGGTCACGTCGGCAAGGTCACGTCGGCAAGATCACAATGGGATGTTGTCGTGCTTCTTCCAGGGGTTCTCCAGCTCCTTGTTGCGAAGCAGAGCGAGCGCGCGCGCGATTCGCTTGCGCGTTCCGTGGGGCATGATGACTTCGTCGATATAGCCGCGCTCGGCGGCGACGAAAGGCGACAGGAAACGGTCCTCATATTCCTTGGTGCGCAGCGCGATCTTCTCCGGATCGCTCATGTCGGCGCGGAAGATGATTTCGA
Source organism: uncultured Alphaproteobacteria bacterium (assembly GCA_963706255.1). GTDB lineage: Bacteria > Pseudomonadota > Alphaproteobacteria > Rhizobiales > Beijerinckiaceae > Methylocystis. The sequence continues at coordinate 72,555 of CAVPMJ010000021.1, forward strand.
CCGCGCCCTTGGCGCCCATCACGGCGATCTGCGCCGAGGGCCAGGCGTAGTTCATGTCGCCGCGCAAATGTTTTGACGACATGACGTCATAGGCGCCGCCGAAAGCCTTGCGGGTGATGAGCGTCACTTTCGGAACCGTCGCCTCGGCATAGGCGAACAAGAGCTTTGCGCCATGCTTGATGAGGCCGCCATATTCCTGCGCGGTGCCCGGCAGGAAGCCCGGCACGTCGACGAAGGTGACGATCGGAATGTTGAAGCAATCGCAAAAGCGCACGAAGCGCGCGGCCTTCTTCGAGGCGTCGATGTCGAGCACGCCCGCGAGCACCATGGGCTGATTGGCGACGAAGCCGACGGTGCGGCCTTCGATGCGCCCGAAGCCGACGACGATGTTCTTGGCGTGAGTTTCCTGAATCTCGAAGAAGTCGCCCTCGTCGACGACCTTATGGATCAGCTCCTTGATGTCGTACGGCTTGTTGGGATTGTCGGGGATCAGCGTGTCGAGCGAATTGTCGAAACGATCGACGTCGTCGAAGGCCGGCCACTCCGGCGGCTCCTCCGTATTGGAGGAGGGCAGGAAGTCGATGAGGCGGCGCATCTGCAACAACGCCTCGACGTCATTGTCATAGGCGCGGTCGGCGATCGAGCTTTTCGTCGTATGCACCGAGGCGCCGCCGAGCTCCTCCGCCGTGACCGTCTCATTCGTGACCGTCTTCACCACGTCGGGGCCGGTGACGAACATATAGCTCGTGTCGCGCACCATGAAGATGAAGTCGGTCATCGCCGGCGAATAGACGTCGCCGCCGGCGCAGGGCCCCATGATCACGGAAATCTGCGGAATGACGCCGGAGGCGAGCACATTGCGCTGGAAGACTTCGCCATAGCCGCCCAGCGCCGCGACGCCTTCTTGAATGCGCGCGCCGCCGGCGTCGAAAAGGCCGATGATCGGCGCGCGGTTCTTCAGCGCCATGTCCTGCAGTTTGGTGATCTTCTGCGCATGCGTCTCGGAGAGCGAGCCGCCGAAGACGGTGAAATCCTTGGCGAAGACGAAGACGGCGCGGCCGTTGACCGTGCCCCAGCCGGTGACGACGCCGTCGCCCGAAATCTTCTCGCCCTGGTCCATGCCGAAATCGGTGCAGCGATGGGCGACGAACATGTCGAATTCTTCGAAGGATCCGTGATCGAGCAGCAGTTCGATGCGTTCGCGCGCCGTGAGCTTGCCGCGGGCGTGCTGCGCCTCGATGCGCTTATGTCCGCCGCCCAGCCGCGCAGACGCGCGCCGCTGTTCGAGCCCGTCGAGAATATGTTTCATGTCAGCCCTTCATTGATTCCTGCGCGCTCACAGCTTGCGCGATCCAAGCCGCCAGCGCGCGATATCGGCGCCGGTCAGCATGTAAAGCTGATCGGGCGAGGTGCGCTCGGCGAGATTGACGAGGTCGGTGCTCACGCCCATCGTGCTGGCGTAGCGCGCGAGCATCGCGCGCATGCCGCCGTCGTCGTAATTGCGCTCGCGCACCAGCCCGCCCTCGGAGAAGTCGAAGTTCGTCGAATAGTTGAACATGCGATGGACGCCGACGCGGCTTTGCGCGGGGATGACGCGCCGCTTGCCGCCCATCAGCGCATAGACGCAGGCCGAATAGCAACGGCCCGAGACCAGCGACATGTTTTGCACCGACAGATCCGCCGCGGGCCGCGCGACGATCACCGCCATGCCGAGCCGGCGGATCGCCTGTCCAAGCTCCATGGAGGCGACGACTTTGCCGCCGGGCGAGTCGAGCAGCACGATGCCATGCAAATTGCCGCCGCCGACGTTCTCGCGCACGAAGGCGAGGAATGCGTCCGGCGTCGCTTCGCCGATCTCGCCCTGCGCGGCGATCACTTGCGGGCAGCGTGCGCCGCAGCCGCCGGAATTCAGTCCGATGACGCGAAAATTCATCTCTTCGGCGCGCGCGGCGCTGGCGGCGGCGAGCGACAGGACGAGGGCGATGGTCTTGATCAGTCTCATCCGGTTTGCCTTCTCCGTCCCGACGCGTTTGCGATGAACAAGCCTAAAGCGAATTCATGAAAGTTGAAAACATGAATTCCCTTGCAGCGCAGCCGGCCGCGCCTCGCCGCCATTCGCCAATGGTGGGCGGTGACGGGCTCGAACCGCCGACCCTCTCGGTGTAAACGAGATGCTCTACCAGCTGAGCTAACCGCCCGCGCCGGCCGGAATGCGGCCGCGACAGGGTTTTAGAGAGGGCTTTGGCGGGACGCAAGCGCGCAAAAAAGCTACGGCCGCCGGAGGGCTCCGACGGCCGTCATACGACCTTGCGATGGAATGCGCACGATCCCTAGCTGCGCGCCGATCGGGGGGCGCGCCTTGCGTCATTTCCCCGGCGTCACGTCCTAGTCGTCACTTGGCCTTGTTGAGCGCGGTCTTCAGCGTCGCGCCGGGCTTGAAGCGGGCGCTTTTCGAAGCGGGAATCTTGATCTCTTCGCCCGTCGCCGGGTTGCGGCCCTTGCCGGCGGCGCGCTTCTTGACCGAGAAGGTGCCGAAGCCGACGAGACGGACTTCGTCGCCTTTCTTGAGCGCCTTGGTGATGCCGTCGATGACGGCGTCTAAGGCGGCCGCCGCCGCAGCCTTCGAGCTCTCCGTCTCGTTCGCGACGTGCTCGACCAGTTCCAGTTTGTTCATGGCCTTTTCCTTCTCCTTCGCTGCGAACCGCTCGGCGTTAAAAATGCGCGATCTCGAATCGGCGCTGCGCAGCGATGGCGAGTGTTGGGCGCGAATCGCCCTAAAAGCAAGGGATACGCGCCTATCGATGCGGAAAAACGCCGGAATTCCGGGGGAAATAGCCGCAGCTATGCGAAAATTTCATGTAAAAGGCGGCTTGCGGCGCGCCGAATCGGCGTCCTAGCGGCGCGATAGCGCGCATATGAAAAGAGCCCCGCCGAGGGCGAGGCTCTTCTTCTTACTATTTACTATTCGCGTCGTGCGATCAGTGAGCGCGCACGCCGGAGCCGTCGTCGTCGGCAAGCGGGGCGCCGTGCTGCTTGGCGATGGCGGCCGCGTCCTCCTCCCATTTGATGGGCGTGGGCTGCGAAACGAGCGCATGCCGAAGCACGTCCTCCATTCGCGCCACCGGCACGATCTCCAAGCCGTTCTTCACCGCGTCAGGAATTTCCGCCAGATCCTTGGCGTTCTCCTCGGGGATCAGCACTTTCTTCAAGCCGCCGCGCAGCGCCGCAAGCAGCTTTTCCTTCAGGCCGCCGATCGGCAGCACGCGGCCGCGCAGCGTGATCTCGCCGGTCATGGCGATCTCGCGCTTGACCGGAATGCCGGTGATGATCGAAACGATCGCCGTCGCCATCGCGACGCCGGCCGACGGTCCATCCTTGGGCGTCGCGCCTTCCGGCACGTGCACATGGAAGTCGCGGCGGTCGAACATCGGCGGCTCGACGCCGAAGTCGACGGCGCGCGAGCGCACATAGGACGCCGCCGCGGAGATCAACTCCTTCATCACGTCGCGCAGATTGCCGGTGACCGTCATCTTGCCCTTGCCGGGCATCATGACGCCTTCGATCGTCAGCAATTCGCCGCCGACCTCGGTCCAGGCAAGGCCCGTGACGACGCCGACCTGATCCTCGAGTTCGGCTTCGCCATAGCGGTATTTCGGCACGCCGAGATAATCCGCGATATTTTCGCTCGTGACGACGATCTTGTCCTTCCTCTTGAGAAGGATTTCCTTCACCGCCTTGCGCGCGAGATTGGAGAGTTCGCGCTCGAGATTACGCACGCCCGCCTCGCGCGTATAGCGGCGGATAAGGGTGAGCAGCCCGTCGTCGGCGATCATCCATTCCTCGGGCGCGAGACCGTGCTTATGCACCGCATTGGGGATGAGGTGCCTGCGCGCGATCTCGGCCTTTTCGTCTTCCGTGTAGCCGGCGATGCGGATGATCTCCATGCGGTCCATCAGGGGCGCCGGGATATTCAGCGTGTTCGCCGTCGTCACGAACATCACATTCGAGAGGTCGTAGTCGACTTCGAGGTAATGGTCGTTGAAGGTGGCGTTCTGCTCGGGGTCGAGCACTTCCAGCAGCGCCGAGGACGGATCGCCGCGGAAGTCCATGCCCATCTTGTCGATCTCGTCGAGCAGGAACAGCGGATTGGCGGTCTTCGCCTTGCGCATCGACTGGATGATCTTGCCCGGCATGGAGCCGATATAGGTGCGCCGATGGCCGCGGATTTCCGCTTCGTCGCGCACGCCGCCGAGCGACATGCGCACGAATTCGCGGCCCGTCGCCTTGGCGATCGACTTGCCGAGCGAGGTCTTGCCGACGCCGGGCGGCCCGACGAGGCACAGAATGGGTCCCGTCAGCTTGTTGGCGCGGCTCTGCACGGCGAGATATTCGAGGATGCGCTCCTTGACCTTGTCGAGGCCGAAATGCTCGGCGTCGAGCACCTCCTGCGCCTGTTCGATGTCGCGCTTCACCTTCGAGCGCTTGCCCCACGGGATCGACAGGATCCAGTCGAGGTAGTTGCGCACGACCGTGGCTTCCGCCGACATCGGCGACATCTGCCGCAGCTTCTTGAATTCGGCGACCGCCTTGTCGCGCGCCTCCTTCGAGAGCTTGGTGTTCTTGATGCGCTCCTCGAGCTCGGCGAGATCGTCCTTGCCGTCCTCGTCGCCCAGCTCCTTCTGGATCGCCTTCATCTGCTCGTTGAGATAATATTCGCGCTGCGTCTTCTCCATCTGGCGCTTCACGCGCGTGCGGATGCGCTTTTCAACCTGCAGCACGGAGATTTCGCTCTCCATCAGCGACAGGCATTTCTCAAGACGCCGCGCGACGCTGATCGTCTCCAGCACGTCCTGCTTTTCGGCGATCTTGACCGAGAGATGCGAGGCTACCGTGTCGGCGAGCTTCGAGTAATCGTCGATCTGCGTCACGGCGCCGACGACCTCCGAGGAAACCCGCTTATTGAGCTTCACATAGCTTTCGAATTCGGCGACGACCGAACGGCCGAGCGCCTCGACCTCGACCGGCGAGCCGAGGTCGTCGGCGAGCGCCTCGGCGTCCGCCTCATAATAGTCGTCGGCCCGCGAATAGTTGCGAACGCTCGCGCGCGCGACGCCTTCGACGAGCACTTTCACCGTGCCGTCGGGGAGCTTCAGGAGCTGCAGCACCGAGGCGAGCGTGCCGATCGAATAGATCGCGTCGGTCGAGGGATCGTCGTCGCCGGCGTTCTTTTGCGTGGCGAGCAGGATCAGCCGATCGGATTTCGTCACTTCTTCGAGCGCGCGGATGGACTTCTCACGCGCGACGAAAAGCGGAACGATCATATGCGGAAAGACGACAATGTCGCGGAGCGGCAGCACCGGATAGCTCTCGACGACTCCCGGCGTGATGGCGTCTCGCTTTTCGTTCGACATTTTCTTTTTGTCCTGTCCATTGGCGCGCCCCGCTTGGCGGCGACGCGAGACCGCAGGCGAATTTTGGGTAAGGCCGCGATACGGTCGCCCGCCGTGCCGCGCCACGTTGGGCCTGCCGGCGTAAGCGCCCGACGAGCCCGTTAACGCAAAATGGGATACGCGAACAATCGATTCAAGGCGCGGCGGCGCCCAAGCTTAACGCGCTCCTGCCCAGAACGTCCGCAATGCCGCTACGCCGCGCGCCTCTCGGCGCGTTTACGCGCTGGCGCCGCCGCTTTTCTCGCTGCGTTCGGCGTAGATATACAGCGGCCGCGCCTTGCCTTCGACGACCTCGGGACCGATCACCACCTGCTCGACGCCTTCAAGGCCCGGCAGATCGAACATCGTGTCTAGCAAAATCCCTTCCATGATCGAGCGCAGGCCGCGCGCGCCGGTGTGGCGTTCGATCGCCTTGCGCGCCACGGTGGACAGCGCCTCGTCCTGGAAGGTCAGTTCGACGTTCTCCATCTCGAACAGACGCTGATACTGCTTGACCAGCGCGTTCTTGGGCTCGGTGAGGATCCGCTTGAGCGCGTCCTCGTCGAGGTCTTCGAGCGTTGCGATGACCGGCAGACGGCCGACGAATTCCGGGATAAGGCCGAATTTCAGCAGGTCTTCAGGCTGAACCTGGCGGAAAATGTCGCCGGTGCGGCGCTCGTCGGGCGCCTGCACCGTGGCGCCGAAGCCGATGGAGGTGCTGCGGCCCCGCGCGGAGATGATCTTTTCGAGCCCGGCGAAGGCGCCGCCGCAGATGAAGAGAATGTTGGTCGTGTCGACCTGCAGGAACTCCTGTTGCGGATGCTTGCGCCCGCCTTGCGGCGGCACGGAGGCGACGGTGCCCTCCATGATCTTCAGGAGCGCCTGCTGCACGCCCTCGCCCGAGACGTCGCGGGTGATCGACGGATTGTCCGACTTGCGCGAAATTTTGTCGATTTCGTCCACATAGACGATGCCGCGCTGGGCGCGTTCGACATTGTAGTCGGAAGCCTGCAGCAGCTTCAGGATGATGTTTTCGACATCCTCGCCGACATAGCCGGCTTCGGTCAGCGTCGTGGCGTCGGCCATGGTGAACGGCACGTCGAGGATGCGCGCCAGCGTTTGCGCCAGCATCGTCTTGCCGACGCCTGTCGGGCCGATCAGCAGGATGTTGGACTTCGCCAGCTCGACGTCGCCATGCTTCGTCGCGTGGTTGAGGCGTTTATAGTGATTATGGACGGCGACCGAGAGGACGCGCTTGGCCTGGGCCTGTCCGATCACATAATCGTCAAGGACTTTGCATATCTCTCGGGGAGTCGGAATGCCGTCGCGCTGCTTGACCAGCGAGGACTTGTTCTCCTCGCGGATGATGTCCATGCAGAGTTCGACGCATTCGTCGCAGATGAACACGGTCGGCCCGGCGATGAGCTTGCGCACCTCATGCTGGCTCTTCCCGCAGAACGAGCAGTAGAGCGTATTCTTTGAATCGCCGCCGCCGACTTTGCTCATATTTTTCTCCCGTTGGACCGATCGCCGGGCGAATCGACCCAAACATGTTTGATATCGGCGTCAGCCTAACAAAAGGTGGAAGCGGCTGGCGACGCCGCCCCATGTCCCTCGTCGGCCGTCAGCGACGCGCGCCTGAGAACCCTGACAGACTAGTGTATTTTAGGCGACGGCCAAATTGCAACCTTCGCCGGAATTCATGGATAAGCAAGAAGGGCGCCCCCGACCCCCGCGCTCAGGCCGTCAGGATTTTGGGGACGCGGTTGAGCCGCAACCGGTAGGCGTCCGGCATGCCGCTGCCGAGCAGGGGCCGCAGATAGAGCCGGAAGGCGTCGGTGACGTCGGTCCCGCAGGAACTGATGAATTCGTCCGGCATCACTTTGGTCTTGGCGGCGATCTGGTCGAGTGGCGTCAGCTGATAATCGACGGAATAGAAGCCGGTGCGGTGGATCGTCACCGAGCCGTCGCGGTCGCCCCAAATGGCGTATTGGACGGCCTTTTCCCCAACTTCCCGCGCCTCGCGCTGGTCGACGTCGGAAACGCAGCCCACAAAACTGCGCTGCACATAGCCGAAAGTATCGGCGCGCACCCGCTTATAGCCGAGTTTGTCCTTGACGAGTTGGGTCAGTTCGTCGGCGAGCGCGCCGCCGCCCAGATGCACATTGCCGTGATCGTCGCGCTCGACCATTTTGGCGAGTTTTTCGGCGATCGGCGTGTGGTTTTCGTCGCAAATGCCTTCCGACGCCGCGACAACGCAGCGCCCGTATTTATCCACCGTCGCCTTAACGTCGTCCAGGAATTTGTCGACGAGAAAGGCGCGCTCGGGAATGTAAATGAGATGCGGGCCGTCGTCGGGGAACTTTTTGCCGAGCGCCGAGGCGGCGGTAAGGAAGCCGGCGTGGCGGCCCATGACGACGGCGATATAGACGCCGGGCAGGGCCCAATTGTCGAGATTGGCGCCGGCGAAGGCCTGAGCCACCCAGCGCGCCGCCGAGGGAAAGCCGGGCGTGTGGTCGTTCACCATCAAATCATTGTCGATGGTTTTCGGAATATGAACGGCGCGCAGCGGATAGCCGGCTTTCGTCGCCTCCTGCGAGACGATGCGCACAGTGTCGGAAGAGTCGTTGCCGCCGATATAAAAGAAGCAGCCGACGCCATGCGCCCGCAAGACTTTGAAGATTTCCTGACAATATTTCAGATCGGGTTTGTCGCGGGTGGAGCCGAGGGCGGACGAAGGCGTGCAGGCGACCATTTCGAGATTATGCGTCGTCTCCTGGGTGAGATCGACGAAGTCCTCGTTGACGATGCCGCGCACCCCATGAAAAGCGCCGTAAACCCGCTCGACCTCGCGGAATTTGCGGGATTCGAGCACCGCGCCGACGAGCGATTGGTTGATGACCGCCGTGGGGCCGCCGCCCTGAGCGACAAGGACTTTGGAAAAATCGATGGCGGTCACGATGGGCTCCTGGCGATGCCTGCGGCGGGCGCTCCGCTTGGCGTGGACGGCGGCGCTTCAAACCGCGGTGCGCTTATATTATTACGCAAGATGCTTTTCAAATTCATACTAAACAACTACTTGGACGGGTCGATCGAGCAGGCTTTCGCGAATAAGCCGTCGTAATAGGCGGGGACCGGCGCCCAGGAATCCTTGGACGGATATGTTCTTGTGGTTTTTCCGACGCCCATTGGCCCTTCGCGCCAATAGCCGCCCTCAGATTTATATTTACGGTTGGCGCAATCCAGCGAGACCTTTTCGATCTCCGAAAGCCCCTTCTCCGCGAGGCCGAAGGCCTTCGCGTTCGGCGAGGCGGGGTCGTAATCGGTAAGAGCGTCGACCGTCAGAGTTCCATCGGACAGAATCCGCTTGGACGCCGGATCCATATAGACCGTGGAAAAATCGTCCTTAGAGACTTGCGCCCACTCCGCGCGGGCCGCCGCGGAAAAAACCAGCGACGACAAGAGCGCTGACACGCTGATCTTCCACATCGCTTGTCCCGCTTGTTTCGTCAGGGCGAGTTGCGCGCACGCTGGATGAAAAACTGCGGCTTGTCTATTTCCGGAACGCGCGCCGACGCCCGCGATCTACACGAGCGCGCCGTGGCAGTGCTTATACTTCTTGCCCGAGCCGCAGGGGCAGAGCTCGTTGCGGCCGACCTTGCCCCAGGTCGCGGGATTAGCGGGATCGCGCGCTGGCGCTTCGCTGACCGCGGCGAGGCCGCGCGGGGAGAAGTCGGCGGTCGACAAGCGCGTATTGAGGTCTTCGAGCGCGGCCGGGGGGCCGCCGCCGATCAGCGCCTCGGGGTTCGGGTGCGACATCTCCATCGGCGGCAATTCGGGCGGCGCGGAGGGCGGCGCCTCGAAGGAGACTTCGACCCGCATCAGCTGAGCGATCACCGTCTCGTCCCAGCGCGTCATAAGGCTTTTGAACAGCTCCAGCGCCTCGGACTTATATTCGTTGAGCGGATCGCGCTGCGCCAAGCCGCGCCAGCCGATAACCTGCCGAAGATGATCCAGCGCGACGAGATGTTCGCGCCACAGCATGTCGAGCGATTGCAGCACGACCTGTTTCTCGATCATGCGCATCAGCGGCTCGGTGTTCTTCTCGACGCGCTCGGCGTAGGCGGCGTCGGCCGCCTCCAGCAGCCGCTCTTTAATCTCCTCGTCGGCGATGCCTTCTTCCTTCGCCCAATCCGCGACCGGCAGATCGAGATTGAGCTTCGCCTTCACCTCTTCCGCAAGGCCTTGGACGTCCCAGGCCTCCGCGTAGGCGTCGTGCGGAATGTGGTTTGAGACCATGGCGTCGATCACATCGGCGCGCATGTCGGCGGCCTGCTCCTCGACGCTCTCCTCGTTCATGATCTCGCGCCGGCGCTCGAAGATGACCTTGCGCTGGTCGTTCATGACGTTGTCGAATTTGAGAATATTCTTGCGGATGTCGAAGTTGCGCGCCTCGACCTTATGTTGCGCCTTCTCGATGGCCTTGTTGATCCAGGGATGGACGATGGCTTCGCCCTCCTGCAGGCCGAGCTTCACCAGCATCGTGTCCATGCGCTCAGAGCCGAAGATGCGCATCAGATCGTCTTGCAGCGACAGGAAGAATTTCGACTGGCCGGGATCGCCCTGACGGCCGGAGCGACCGCGCAGCTGATTGTCGATGCGCCGGCTTTCGTGGCGCTCCGTGCCGATGATATAAAGTCCGCCTGCGGCGATCGCCTTTTCCTTGAAGGCGGCGACCTCTTCTCGAATTTCAGCTTCCCTGACCGCGCGCGCGTCGCCTTCCAACCCGGCGCATTCCTGCGTCACGCGCATCTCGACATTGCCGCCGAGCTGAATGTCGGTGCCGCGGCCGGCCATATTGGTGGCGATGGTGATCGCGCCCGGCACGCCGGCTTCGGCGACGATATAGGCTTCCTGCTCATGGAAGCGCGCATTGAGCACGGCGAGCAGCTTTGACGGTTTGCCCGAGCGCGCCGCCTCATAGAGCTTGATCAGCCCCTTGGGATCGGCGAAGTCGATCATCTTATAGCCTTGCGAAATCAGGAATTCCGCGAGCTGCTCGGACTTCTCGATCGAGGTCGTGCCGACAAGCAGCGGCTGCATCCGGCCGTTCGCGTCCTGAATCTCCGCGGCGATGGCGGTGAGCTTTTCCTTCGCGGTGCGATAGACCTCGTCGTCCTCGTCGAGGCGGCACACCGGGCGATTGGTCGGAATTTCGACGACGTCGAGCTTGTAGATTTCGGCGAATTCATTCGCCTCCGTCGCGGCCGTGCCGGTCATGCCCGCGAGCTTGTGGTAGAGGCGGAAATAATTCTGGAAGGTGATGGAGGCGAGCGTGACGTTCTCGGGCTGGACCTGCACGCGCTCCTTGGCCTCGAGCGCCTGATGGAGGCCTTCCGAATAGCGGCGGCCCGGCATCATGCGGCCGGTGAATTCGTCGATGATGACCACTTCGCCCTTGCGGACGATGTAGTCCTTGTCCTTCTGGAAAAGCTTATGCGCGCGCAGCGCCTGATTGATGTGATGCACGAGCGTGACGTTATGCGCCTCATAGAGCGCGCCCTCGGTCAGCGCGCCGGCTTCGGTCAGCAGCTCTTCCATATGCTCATTGCCGGCGTCGGTGAGATGAACCGTGCGCTGCTTCTCATCGAGCTCGAAGTCGTCGGCGTTGAGCTTGGGAATGAGCTTGTCGATCGTATTGTAGAGATCGGACTTGTCGTCCACGGCGCCGGAAATGATGAGCGGCGTGCGCGCTTCGTCGATGAGGATCGAGTCCACTTCGTCGACGATCGCGAAACTATGTCCGCGCTGAACCATCTGCGCGAATTCATATTTCATATTGTCGCGCAGATAGTCGAAGCCGAACTCATTATTGGTGCCGTAAGTGATGTCGCAGGCGTAAGCGGCGGCGCGGTCGTCGTCCATGAGGTCGTGCAGGACGACGCCGACGCTCATGCCGAGGAATTTGTATATTTGGCCCATCCATTCGGAGTCGCGCTTGGCGAGATAGTCGTTCACCGTGACGACATGCACGCCCTCGCCGGCGAGCGCGTTGAGATAGACGGCGAGCGTCGCGACGAGCGTCTTGCCTTCGCCGGTTCGCATCTCGGCGATCGCGCCTTCATGCAGCACCATGCCGCCGATGAGCTGAACGTCGAAATGGCGCTGCCCGAGGGTGCGCTTGGCGGCCTCGCGCACCGTGGCGAAGGCGGGAACGAGCAGTTCGTCGAGCGATTTGCCGGCGGCGATCTCTTCGCGAAACTGGCGGGTGCGGTCGCGCAGCTCCTCGTCGGTGAGCGCAGCGATTTGCGGCTCCAGCGCGTTGATCGCCTTGACGTTCGGCGCATAGGTCTTGAGCCGGCGGTCGTTGGCCGTGCCGAAAATCTTTTTAGCGAGGGCGCCGATCATTCTCGCGAACCTTTCTCCAACGCAGCGTCTGCCGCCTTCTCGGCGCGCCGGAGACGGCGGACGGGCGGAGCGTCGCATTATGCATGAAAAACATCCGCTTGCGACATCGCCCCAGTTGAGGAGCGTCCTGATCGACGCGGCATTTCCGCCGGAGAGATAAGAGCCGGGGGAAACCTTGTCAATGTAAGGGGTTTGGCCACTCAGCGGCCATTGCGCGGCGGAGCCGCTTGGGTCAGCCTCGCAACAGGAGGACAGCGCCATGATCAATTCCGCGAAGGTGAGAGCGCTGCCGCCGATTGTGCTCGGCTCGGCCCTAACGTTCGGGCTCGGGGTCGCTGGCTCTAGCGCTAAGGCGCCTCGATGATGGGCCGCAGCGGGCGAGGCATCCTGCCCGTCTCCAGCAACCGTGAGAAAAGCCGCAGGCCGCCCGGCTCGTTGCCGTTGGGGTGCACCAGCACGATCGAGCCAGGACGCGGCGGGGGCCCCAGCGCCAGCCAACTATCCGCGCCGAGCGGGACAAGATGGCGGCTGCGCACATGCTCGATCAGCGCGCCATCGGCGGCGAGGCCGGGAAAGCGGAAGAAGACGGAAGGCGTCTCGCCATGGGCGATGATGAGCCTCTCGGTCTCGAAAATCTCGCGATCCAAATCTACGCCGGGGCGCAGCAGATAGTTCTGCTTGTCGGCGACGCCCGCGACATAAGGGTGGCTGTAGGAATGGTTCGCCCAGGCGATGTCGAGCGCGCCGCTTCGCGCCTTCTCCTGCAGCCAGGCGAAATCGGCGCGATGATGCGCGAGCCAGGAACCGGCGATCGCCAGCGTCACGGGCGTATGCGGTCCCTGCACGGAGAGTTTCTCGAAAAAGGCGCGGTCGAGCGGCTTCGGGCTGGGGCAAAGATCGCCGGTGATAAAGGCGCCGCCGCCGGCGCCATGAATGAGGCCCGCGTTGACCAGCGCCGGCGGCCGCGCCGGGTCTTGCGGCGGGCGGACCGCTTGCAGATAACGCGTGTCCGCCTGCGCCGCTTCGTTCGTCTCGGCGCAGCGCCAGCACTGAGCGCGTTCGAGCGAGGTTTGCAGCGACCGCGGATCGACCGCGAGCAGCAGCGCCTCTCCATCGACGCTCATGCGGCGGATGGCGAGGCGCGTCTCGCCGGCTTCATTCACGCAACTTTCGAAAATCGGCGCATAGTTGGCGACGCGCGCCCCGGTTGGCGCGGGCTCGGGCGCAATCTTGGCGGGCGCGCAGGCGTCTTCCTCGCCACGCGCCGTTGCGGAGCTGGCGAGGCGCGCGCACAATAGAAACAGAGCTAAGATCCGGTTCACGGGCGCGATCATGACCAAAAATCCCCACATTGAGAAGCATGCGCTTGTGATCGAAGCGATGGAGTCGGCCGAGCTCGCGTCGCGACTCGGCGCGGAAGTCGCGGCGCGCTTCGGCGCGCGTGACGAGACGCCGCTTTCGATCGTCGACCGCGACGAAGGCGGCGCGCTGATCGCCGGCCTCAACGGCGTCACGCATTGGCGCTGGCTTTATGTGCGTCACCTGTGGGTGGGGGAGTCTCATCGTGGGCAAGGCCTCGGCCGGCGACTTATGGCCGAAGCCGAGCAGGTCGCGCAGGACCGCGGCTGCGTCGGCGTCTATGTCGACACGTTCGACCCGCGCGTTGCGGCGTTTTACGAAAACCTCGGCTTTTTCCGGACAGGCGAGATCGCGGATTTCCCAAAAGGCGGCCAACGGATTTTCTTGAGCAAGCGGCTTTCATGACCGAGCTGATGACAGCGATGGTTCTGCGGCGGCCGAAGACGCCGCTCGTCATGGAGACGCGCGACGCGCCTGCGCCTGGCGCCGGCGAGCTGCGCCTCAAGGTCGAAGCCTGCGGCGTCTGCCGCACCGATCTCCATGTCGTCGACGGCGAACTGACGCAGCCAAGGCTCCCCATCATCCCCGGCCATGAAATCGTCGGGCGCGTGCATGCGATCGGCGCCGGCGTCGCGGGCTTTTCGCTTGGCCAGCGCGTCGGCGTGCCCTGGCTCGGCCATACATGCGGACGTTGTCCCTATTGCCTCGGCGCGCACGAGAACCTGTGCGACGATCCGCTCTTCACCGGCTATACGCGTGACGGCGGTTACGCCACGCATGCGGTCGCCGACGCCTCCTATTGTTTCGCGCTGCCAGAGACAGGCGATCCGGCGACGCTCGCGCCGCTGCTCTGCGCCGGCCTCATCGGATGGCGCACGCTGAAGATGGCGGGCGAAGCTTCCGTGATCGGCATCTATGGTTTCGGCGCCGCCGCACATGTCATCGCGCAAGTGGCGATCATGCAAGGCAGGCGTGTGCATGCTTTCGTCCGGCCGGGCGACCGGGCGGCGGCCGATTTCGCGCTGTCGCTCGGCGCGGCCTCGGCGCAAGGCTCGGATGAGGCTTCGCCGAAGAAGCTCGACGCCGCGCTCATCTTTGCGCCTGTCGGCGCGCTCGTTCCCCGCGCGCTGGCGTCGACGAAGAAGGGCGGAGCCGTCGTTTGCGGCGGCATTCATATGAGCGATATTCCGACCTTTCCCTATGCGCTGCTGTGGGAGGAGCGCCGGCTTCTTTCCGTCGCCAATCTGACGCGCGACGACGCGCGGGAATTCCTTGCGCTCGCGCCAACGCTGCCGCTGAAGATGCACGCGACGCGCTATCCGTTGGCGCAAGCCAATGAGGCGCTGGCCGATTTGCGCGAAGGGCGGCTGCAAGGGGCGGCGGTGCTCATTCCATAAGCCGCGATTGCTTACGCGCCGCAATGACGGCTGCTTGCCAATTGTCATTCCCGGTAGGCCGAAGGCCTAACCGGGAATCCAGGAGCAACGTCACGAATGGTCGGTTTTGCTCTGGATTCCCGATCGCGCATTTTGCGCGCGTCGGGAATGACATGATCACTTGGCGTCTCGCGATGAGGGGTCCAATGCCTTTTTGATCTCGGAGGCGATCGTCGTCGAGTCCTTCGACGCGTCGACCTTGAGCCATTCGACCTTGCCTGTCGCTTTCTCCATTTGCGCGGCGAGCACCTCGCGCGTCGCGTCGGACACGTCCTTGACGCGCGCATCGACGCGCACGACGCGTCTCGCAAGATCGAGGTCGAGCCAGACGCCGAGAAAAGGCGCGCGAAGCTGATCGGCGACGCTTCTAATCTCTTCGCGATCCTGCGGCCGATCGAAGACCGCGTCGACGATGACGGGCCAGCCTGTCGCCGCGGTTCGTGCGGCGGCGTCGAACATCTCATGGTAAACTCTTGCCGAGACCGCGCTGGCGTACGCTTCCTGCGGCAGGCGCGCCGTGGGCGCGACGCCGAATAGGCGCTTGCGAATACGATCGCTGTTCAGGATGCGCGCGCCGGGCGGGATGGCGACGCCTGGCGCGAGCGCCGCCGCGACGCTCGACTTGCCCGAGCCGCTTAAGCCCCCGATCGCGATAATCGCGGCGTTTGCCGGCGCGAGCAGCGTTCGCGCCAGATCGAAATAGACGCGTGCGCGTTCGAGCTGGCCCTGCGACGCTTCCACATGCGCGCGGATCGTCGCGCGCAGCGACATGAAGAAAGGCAGAAGCGGCAGACCGTCCGTTTCATCGCGCGCGTCGAGATAGCGGTTGAGCGTCAGATTGGCGAAGGCGTATGCGCCGACGCGCCATAAATCCATCAGCAGAAAGGCGATGTCGTAAAGCACGTCGATTGTCGCGATCTCGTCGTCGAACTCCAGACAGTCGAAGAGCGTCGGCGCGCCGTTGAAAAGACAGATGTTGCGCAGCGTCAAATCGCCATGACAGCGGCGAACCTTGCCTTGCGCCTTGCGGGCATCGAGCAAAGCGGCCTGTGCGTCGAGCGTTTCGCGCAAGCGCGCGATAAGCGCGTCGATCTCGGCTGCGGACGCGAGCGTGGCCTCGCGCAGGCTGGAGGCCGTATTGTCGAGGATTTTGCGCATCGCCGTTGACCCGCCGCGCGCGTAATCGGGCGACGCGTCGTCATGCGTCTGCGCGATGCGGCGCGCGAGCGCCTCGATCATCTCCTTCGTCAGCCTGCCGCTTTGCGCGACCTGCTCGAAAAGGTCCTCGTCCGCGAAACGGCGCATCGCCACGGTCGCGTCGACCATTTCGCCCGCGCCGTCGAGCGCGAGCCTTCCATCGGCTTCGCGCGTCACGCGATGCGCGCCAAAATAGAGCTCGGGCGCGAAGCGCATGTTCAGAGCGGCTTCGCGTTCGCACATGGCGAGGCGCAGCTCGGGCGTCGAAAAATCGAGATAGGGAAAACGCACCGCCTTTTTCAGCTTATAGGCGCGCGTCGCGCCCAGCGCGACGACGGAGATATGCGTCGCGACGATTCTTTCCGCGCCGCCGTCGAGCGAAGCGAGAAAGCGCACGACCTCTTCCTGCGCGCCGAAATCCATTTGCAGCGCCCCGTTTGTTGAGACATGCTTATAAACCGCGCCAGCGCGCCGCTCTAGCCTTTCGGTTCACGATCGCGTAACCATCGGCCTCTAAAATGTGGCGAGCCGCGAATATCGAGAAAGCGCCGCCGATGCCCGCATCGCCGATTTTTGAAACTGCGTCACCCGGCGCGGATGTTTCGTCCGGCCAGGATATCCGCGCGATCGTCGCCGATCTTGGCTATGATCCGGACTTCAACTGGGCCTGGGAGAATTACAAGCGCGCGATTATCGCGATCGCGCGCGAAAAGGGACTTAAGCGGCATTTGGAGATTGGCGGCGGACGGGATCCGCTGTTCCTGCCCAATGAAGTCGCCGCCCATGGCTTTGACGTGACGCTCAATGACATCTCGGCGCATGAGCTCACGCTCGCGCCCAAGGGCTATGCGACCGTGCAATGCGACATCGCCGGCAAAGACGCGAAGGAGATTTTAGGCGCGGAGCGCTATGATCTCGCTTATTGCCGCATGGTGATGGAGCATCTGCCTGACGTGCCGCGCATGTGGGAGAATATCAATGCGGCGCTGGCGCCGGGCGGCGTCGCGCTGAGCTTTTTCCCAACGCTCTATGCGCCGCCCTATGTGCTCAATCGCATCATTCCGGAGAAAATCTCGCGCTGGCTGTTGGAGACGGTGTTTCCCGACCGCAAGGAGGAGGGCGACAATCCGAAATTTCCGGCCTATTACAACTATTGCTTCAGCGAGGAAGACAAGATCGTTCCGATGCTGAAGCGCGCCGGCTTCTCAGATGTCGTGGTGCTTCCCTTTTGGGGCTACAGCTACTTTTGGAAATTCCCCGGCGTGAAGCAGATCGATGCGGCCTTCACCAAGATCGCGCGCGAGCGCCAATGGCGCGCCGTGTCGAGCTTCGCTTATGTGATCGCCACGAAATGAGGCGAGGCCGCGCGCGCCGAATGGAAAGCTGATGCGGATCGTCACCGTCTGCGACTATGCGCATATCAACGGCGGACTGGCGAAAGTCGCGATCGACAGCGCCAAGGGCTTCGCGCGGCGTGGTGAAAGAGTTGATTTTTTCGCCGCCGTCGGGCCGATCGAGCCGAGCCTGATCGAAGCCGGCGTCAATGTCACGCTGCTCGATCAGCCGGACGTCATGTCCGCTCCTTCGCTCATGCGCTTCGGCGCGCAGTGGCTATGGAACGCGCCAGCCGAGCGCGCGCTCGCCGTCCTGCTGGCGACATGCGGCCCCGCCGAGACCATCGTCCATGTGCATGGCTGGTCGAAGGCGCTCTCTCCCTCGATCGGCTGGGCGTTGCGGCGCGCCGGACTCCCGGTCGTGCATACGTTGCATGACTATTATCTCGCCTGTCCGAATGGCGGCTTCTATGATTACGGCGCGGCGCGCAATTGCGGCTATGAGGCGATGTCGATCGGCTGCATCGCGCATGATTGCGACTCGCGCAGCTATCGCCGCAAGCTGATGCGCGTCGGGCGCCACGCGCTGATGCGTTACGCAAGCGGGCTCTATGACAGCGCGCGGCATGTCATCGCCATCTCCAAGCTGCAGCGCGAGGTCATCGCGCCCTATCTGCCGAAGGAAACGACCTTCTATGAGGTCGGCAATCCGATCGACGTTCCCGATCTCGGGTCCAAGGGCGATGAGCCGCTGGGCGATTTTCTTTTTGTCGGCCGCTTGTCGCCCGAGAAAGGGCCGCGCTATTTCGCGCAGGCCGCGGCGCTTGCGGGCGTGATGCCGATCTTCGTCGGCGACGGGCCGGAGCGCATGTCCTTGGAAAAGGAATTTCCGCAGGCGCGGTTTCTGGGCTGGCGCAGCCCGCAAGAAGTGCGCAGTCTGCTGCGCGCGGCGCGCGCATTGATTTTTCCCTCGGTCTGGTACGAAGGACAGCCGCTCTCCGTCTATGAGGCGCTGGCGCTCGGAACGCCGGTAATCGTCAGCGATCTGTGCGCCGGCCGCGAGGCGGTGCGGCATGAAGAGACAGGCCTTTGGTTCAAATCGGGCGATGCGCATTCGCTGGCGGCGGCGATCGGACGTCTGCGCGACGACGATGTCGCGCGGCGCATGGCGCGGGCGGCTTATGCGCGCTACTGGGCCGACCCGCTGACGCTGGATCGGCATCTCGACAGCGTCGGCAAGGTTTATGAGAGCGTGCTGCGCCGTTGGAATGCGCGATGAAGATCGTCGTCGCCATCGCCACGACGGGAAGACCCGCCATTGTCGCCGAGGCGCTGAAGCGCATTGAGTGGCAGTCGCGCGCGCCGGACGCGACGCTCATCGTCGGCGCGGAGCTTTCCGACATTGACGCGCCGCCGGATTGGGCGCGCTTCATCGTCGCGCCGATGAAAGGTTCCGGCGCGCAGCGCAATTATGCGCTCGATCTCATCGGCGAGGACGCCGACATTGTCGTCTTCATCGACGACGATTACGTTCCCGCGCCTGATTTCGTCGAAGGCGTCGAGCGTCTTTTTTCTAACCATCCGGATGTCGTCGCGGCGTCGGGCCATCTCATCGCGGACGGCGTCTTTTCGCCAGGACTTGCCTTCGACGAAGCCGATGCGCTGATCGCCGACTATCGCGCGCCGCATGCCGACGAGCGCTGGCTCACGGACGAGACGGGAACCTATGGCTGCAACATGGCCTATCGTCTCGCCGCGGCGCCGCATGTGCGCTTCGATGATAGCCTGCCGCTCTACGCCTGGCTCGAGGATACGGATTTCTCGGCGCAATATGCGCGCGTCGGGCGCGTCGTGCGCACGAACCATTTCGCCGGCGTGCATCTTGGCGTCAAATCCGGCCGCACGTCTGGCGTCCGGCTCGGCTATTCGCAGATCGCCAATCCTCTCTATCTCATGCGCAAGGGCACGGTGACGCCGCTTTTCGCGTTGAAGCTGGCGGCGGGCAATTTCTTCGCCAATCTCATGAAGTCGCTGCGTCCCGAGCCCTGGGTCGACCGGCGCGGCCGTTTGCGCGGCAATCTGCTTGCGCTCGGCGATCTCCTGCGCGGCCGCGCCGACCCGCGCCGCGTGCTCGAACTCTAACGGCGCAACTGCGCAATGACTTTAGGCGCGAGGACGCTGCGAAGCCGCGCGACGTCCAAGGCGTAGGCGATCGCGCCATAGACCGCGACCCCGGCGACGATTTGCGCCGCGAGCGTGGCGACGCCCGGCGCTGCGTCTCGCAACGGCAGTCCGGCGGCGACCATGATCCCAGTCGCGGCGATCGCGCCGAGAATGTCGCGCAGGCGCGGCCACATGGGCTTCAGCATGAACAGCATGAGAATGAGCGCGACAAGGCCGCTGCAACTCGAGATCGATTGCGCGACGGCGAATTTCGAAGCGTCGGCGGTCGCCGGCAAAAAGATCACGCAAAGAAAATTGGCAAGGCAAGCGACAAGCGCGGCGATGACGAGCGGCGAGAGCCTGTGCGCGATCTGGAAGGCCGTGTTCACGCCATAGTTGATCAGCGCAAAGGCGAGCAAAGCCGGCGTCATCAGCGTGAAGTAATGCGCGAAGGCGCCGCGAAAATTCTCCGGCACGAACAGCGCCTGAAAACTCGGCAGCACGAGCCAGCAGCCCGCGACAGACGGCAGCACGACGGCGAAGACGGCGGCGAGATTGCGCGCAATATGGGCGCGCGCGGCGGCTTCGCCTTCCGTCGTCTCCGCGCGCACCGCGATCTGAAAAAGGATCACGTCGAGCGCCGAACCAACGGCGCCGACGATGCGGATGCCGATCTCGAAGGCGAGCGAGATACGCCCGACCTCGGCGAAACCGTTGATCTGCGAGACGGCGATGCGATTGACGAGCGGCACGGTCTGATAAAGGAAATTGGCGAAGACGATCGGCAGGCCATAGGCGAGAAAGCGCATGGCGAGCGCGCGCTGGGCGCTCCTGACGCGGGCGTTTTCGTCCCGCAATTCTCCTCGCGCCGCGAAAAGCGATCCTGCGACCGAGACCATCATGCCGAGCAGCGCGACATTGGCCGAGTGGAACAGCAATGCGCCGCCGACGGTGAGCCCGAAGGCGAGCAGATTCTTGGCGACAACCAAGACGCCATAGGCTTTGTCGTGGAAACGCGCGCGCACGAGCGCGCTGGCGAAATCGAACAGGCCGTTGGAGACGCCGACGCCGATCGCGAGCGCGGCGAGCTCGTGGCTGAGCGCGAGATCGATGCGCAGCGCGAAAATCGCGAGCGCCGCCGTCGTCGCGAGCGCCGCGATGAGGCCAAAGGCCGCGTCGAGCGTCGCGCGGATTTGCGGGCGCTCGACGCGCGCGCGCTCCGAATAGAACCGCGTCGCGGCGAGGCGCAGCCAGTCGAAGAACAAGGTCTGCACGACGATGCCTACCGACACGGCCAGAACGAAGCGGCCATATTCCGCCGGGCCGAGAAATTTCGCCACGAGCAGGCTGATGACGAAATTCAGCAGGCTGTTGAGGATGAAGGGAGCCATCATCCACATCGGCGCGAACTCTCTCTTGCGGCGCGGCCATCGTGGAGCGTCAAAGCTGGAACCTCAACCCCATGAGATAGGTGTTCGACGTGTAATCGGCGTTGGGGAAGGAGGAGTTGAGGCGCTCATGTATGTATGAGCCGCGCAACGAAATCGAGCGCGTGATCTTATAGTCGAGTTTCACGCCGGCTGTGTAGCCGCGTTCGAACACGTCGGCTCCCTCATAATCGTTCACGTAATAGGAGCCGAGCACGGTGACGTTGAGATTGCGCAGCAGATCATGCGACAGCTGCGCGCTATATGATTGCGTCAGCACGCCGCTCGCATCCGCCAGCGTCGTTTCGCTGAGCGTCGTCGTGGCGCGCAGCGACACGGTCGTCAGCGCGGAAGGCGTGTAGATCAGCGCGGCGTCGATTACCGGGCCGCGCAGCGTGGTCAGGCGCGGATCGACGTAATTGCGCTCGCCGTAGCCGGCGCTCGCTTCGCCCTTCAGCAATTCGCTGAAATTCACCACGCCGCCGCCGCGCGCGGTAAAGCCGACGCTGTCGCGGTAAAAGCCGTTGAAGTCGACGGGGCTGTCATGTATCCGCCGGTCGAAATCGCCTTCGACGAAGGGCTTGAGATCGGGCGTCAGCTCGTAGGAAATGCGTCCGGCGCCGCCGAAGCCGTTGTAGCTCGTGGCGGCAAGGTTGAGGATCGTGCCGTCGTTATTGATCGCGTTTTCGTAGTTGACGCGGTCATATGTTCCGCGCAGGGAGACCTGAAGCCTGCCGAAGCGATGCGTCACGCCGGGCTGAGCGCCTGCGCCAATAACAATCGGACGGTTGACTACCGTCACTTGCGGCGTGCCGGTGAACAGGGCCGGCGCGCCGGGGCGAATCGTGTCGAGGCTGAATTTCATCTTGAGATCGAATTGCGTATCGCGCGTCACGTCGTAACGCCCGACAAGCAGGCCGGCGCCGTCCGGTCGGTTGGCGGGGGAATAGTCGAAATATTCAGCATAGCCCATGCGCAAATCGGCGTTTAGACTATGACGATCCCAATCCGACCTCAGCGCGAAGCCGCCGTCGCCACGCAGCATCATTGAACCGCGTTTGCCGACGGTGCCAGGCGAAAGCCGGTTGGGATTGTCGTCATAGCCGCCCGATACCTCGAGAAACGGCGACAGTCGCAGCGAGCCAATGCCTATCCCCAGCGGCTCGTAAGGCTTCAGCTCCACCTTCGGTTTCGGTTTGACCTTGATCGTCGGCAGCCCCGCCACGGTCGGCGGCGGAGGCGGCGTGGGGAGCGGCGGTTGCGTTGTCGTCGGCCGCAGCTTCAACAGCGCCTTGGCTTGAGACGATTTTTTGTAGGGTTCAAGCGGCGGCAGCGGATTTCTCGGCGAGAATGGCCGCGGAACGTAGACGCGGCGCGGCGGATAGGGCTTCGGCAGCTTCTCCAGACGCTTGGGCGCGCCATAATTGGCCGAGCCGGAGTTCGGCGGGTCTTTCGGCTCAAGCGCGCCGCGCATGAGCGGCGTCGGGGTCGGCGGAATTTCGACGTCGAGCTGGCGCAGTGGCGGCGCGGGCTGCGACAAGGGCGCGAGGGGCGGCGTCGTCGCGCGGCGGGTTTCGCGCTCCTGCTGTCGGGGTCGACTCTGGCTCCATGCCGGCGAAGCCGCAAGCGCCGCCAAGGCGACGCAGAGAGCCGCAAGAGCGGCGCGGCTCACCAAGCTGTCGGACGGCACGTCATCCCTCGCGCGTGCGCGTTCCTCCGCGCGGGGGGCGCGGAGGCGCCCAGCTAGCGTTAGGGATATATGGTTAATGAGACCTTACGAGCGCCTATTCCATGCCCAGCGCGGAGAGATAGAGATCGAGGATTTCCTCCTCCTCTTCCCGCTTGTGCTTATCCTGTCGGCGCAGCGATATGATCTTGCGCATCACCTTCGGGTCGAACCCCGTGCCTTTCGCTTCGGCGTAGACATCCTTGATGTCGTCGGCGATGGCGCGCTTCTCCTCCTCGAGCTTTTCGATTCGCTCGATGAAGGCGCGCAAATGACCGCCGTCGACGGCGTTGCTGGCCATGTGTTTTTCCCGAGGTTGCTCCGGGCGGGCGAAGCCACGCGCCGGCCGATGCCGCGAGCCTTGCGACAAAGAGCGCCGCGCCGTCAAGGCTGCGGCGGCGTTAATCCCCGAATTCCGCAGGCAGGGGTTCGAATTTGACCTCCGCCTTGCCGGAATTATTGCCATAGGTGTGGCGCCAGGAGCCGTCGGCGTTATTTGGGCTTTCCCCTAAAATCAAGGCGACCGGGAGAAAGCCTGAATAGACGTCGTTGACGTATAGAAAAAGCTCGCCGTCTTCAGGCGCTTTGAAGCGCACGGTCATCTGTGTTTTCGGGGAGCCGATCGGGAAGGGGACGAAGGGTTCGGCGGGAAGGAGGTCGAAGCCGGTTGCGCCGACTTGCAGGATCGGCTTGTACCAAGGTTCGCTGATCACGCGCTTTACCGCCAGTCCCGCGAAGAAGAAGGCAATTTTTTCGCCGAGCGAGAACTCGTTGCGCTTCAATCCGCCCAAATTGGCGGAAAGCGTCGCGTCCTTCCAGTCCTGCGTGATCTCAAAGGTCGCGACATAAAACCGGCCTTTTTCCAGCTTGTAGCCGGGGGCGGCGCATGGGTTGCTTGTCTCAAAGTCGAATTTCTCTTCCTTCGTCAGCACGGTCGCTGTAGGCGACGCTTTACACACCTCGCCTTGGAAGGCGCGGTAGTGGAAATAGAGCCGATCGACAAAGACGAGCGCGGCGAGAGCGACCGCAACGAAAAGCGCGCGCGGCGCAGCGACATTGGAGACAAACCGCCAAGCGCCATTGGCGAGCTTCGAATTCAATAGGGCGATGGCGATCGGATCCCAGAACAGACGAGCCAGCGTGCCTTGAGACGGACGCTGGGTCATGCGCCACGCGAAGCGGGAGCGGTCGGCGATCGTGCGTCTCAGATGCCCGCCCCACCAGAAGGTGACGCCGAAAAGCAGAAGCAACACGCCCGCGCAAAGCGGATATTGCCGAAAGGCGTCAAGCCATGGCGACAGAAAGCCGGGAAGGTAGCCGGCGAGGAAGCCGACGATCCAGTCGAAAAGCGTCGTCAGCGGATTGCTCAGATCGGGATCTCTACGATCCAGCAAAGGCATCAAGAGTAGCAAGATGAGCGACCAGAGCGTGACCTGATAGGAAACGCGCCGCCAAAAGACGGCGGCGGCGACGAGATCGAGGTCTCTTCTGCTCGGCGTCTCCAGCTTGGCGACCAGTTGCGCCAGACCCGACATTTTGCTGGGCGCGGCGGCGGCCTCGCCATTGGCGAATCTTCCCTCCCGCGCCCGCGCGTCGGAGGCGAAGTCGACAAACACCTTCACGCGGCCTGTGTTGTCGACGACATCGAACTGTTGCGGCAAGGCGATCGGCGCATAGCCTTCGAACCGTAGCGCCATTCGGTAGATCACGCTTTCGTGGATCAAAGGCGGCGTAGGAGGAACGGCGGCGATTTCCGCTATGCTCTTCTTGCGCTGTCTTAGCGTGAGCTGACGCGCCTCTCTCAAAATCCCGGTGATATCGCGCGGCTTGTATCGATAGAGCGCGTTGAGCCCGCTGCGCGAATCGTAAATCTGTCCAAAAGCGGTGGCTTTGGCGATGACGTCTTTCTTCACCGAGTTGAGAAAAACGACGCCGTGTTTTTCCGCCTCCAGCATGATCCAGCGCATCGGCAGAATCGCCTGGCTGTCGTCGGGATAGCCGCCGCCGACATTTGCGTGCACGCCAGCAAACCAGATTTGCTGGCTGCGTTCGCAGACTTCCTGATGCGCTTTGTCTTCCGCCGCCTCGCGGCTCATCCCGCCAGCGATGAGATTCGCGATGATCGCATCGCGCTTACGCGCGGCTTCGTGGCGCGCATCGGCATCGTCGAAGGGGATCGGCGTGAAAGCGTCGCGCTCGTCGTCGATCGAAAGAGCATGACGTGTGACGCGGACGATCGGCAGAAGATCGTAACTGCTGAAGGTCAGCGGAAAGATGAATTTGTCGATGAAGACTCTCAGCTCTTCCACGGGCATGCCATAGGCGCCGACCGTGTCCCACAGACCTAGGAAGTCGATCGCGTCGACTTTGCAGTTCTTGTCACGATCGTATGGGTCCTCATTGCGGTCGAGAAAGGGGACCAAGACCTTATCCCGAAAGCTGCGCCAGATATTTTCGAGTTTGAGGACGGTGTGAAATTTCCGGGCTCGGAACTGCTGATAGGCGCGCTCGGCCAGCCTGTTGAGCTCCGCTTCCGAATCCGCTCTGACCGGCAGGCCTTCCGAGGCCACAAGGCCGATGAGCACGCGGATCGTGAAGGCGCCGCGACTGAAGCCAAAACACGCGATCTTGGGAGGATAAAGCTTTCCGCCAGATGTTTCGCTGGGGGTCAGATCCAGCGTCTCCATCGCGTCACGGTAATGGCGCGTCAGAAATTTATAGAGGTCGAGCACATTGCGTTTCAGGCCGAAGCCGAAAGCGCCGGCGATTGCGGCCAGCCAGCGATGCTGCGACGAGCCGACGCCGTCGTCGTAATAGGCGATCTGGCCCTTGTCGGGCGTCATGTCGAGCGCGGCATAAAGGCGAAAGACATTGGTCTTGAACGGCGACGCCGAGCTGTTGCCGGTGCCGTCCGAAAAAAGGACAATGGTCCTAAACATTTTCCACTCCAAAAAATCTGCGAAACGAGGAGGCTACGCGCGCGGCGGCGCGCGAGGCAAGCTCATTCTGCGCGCTCGATCGGACGAAGGCCGTTTCGCGCGGACACTTGAAACCGCGTCTCCGGCAGCCGATCTTTGCCGGATCGACCTGAAAGGCTACGATTGATGAGCGAGCGCGATCCTTTTGACGCCGGCCAACCGAACGCCAGCGCCGGCGGCCCGCGCGCCGCGCCTTATATTCCGCCTCAGGCTCTGGAGGGCGTGCGGACCCGCCGCATCATGGCGGTGGCGCTGGACTTGATCCTCATCACCGGGATGTCGGCGGCGCTGTTCGTCGCGCTCTTCATCTTGAGCGCGGGAATGTCGGCGTTTTTTCTGCCGCCGCTCTTCCCGATCGTCGCTTTCTTTTATAACGGGCTGACCGTTTCCGGCTGGCGCATGGCGACCCCGGGCATGGCGTTTATGGACCTCGAGATGCGCAGCATGGACGGGGGGCCCGTCCCGTTTCTCCAGGCGGCCGTCCATGCGGTGCTGTTCTATATCACCTGGCTGCTGCCGCCGTTGCTGCTGGTCTCGCTAATCACGAGCGACAAGCGCTGTCTGCACGACATTTTGGCCGACGTCATCGTTTTGCGCCGTTCGTCCTAAAATCTGCACGTTCATGGACGCAAATCTGGCCTTGGCGCGAACCGCGCCGGCGCTCTAAATTAATACGTGAGCCTGGGATCAATCGAGCGTGACGAAAGAGCCGCGCGACGCGCCGCAATTCTACCTGACCTCTCCTGCGCCGTGCCCCTATCTGCCGGGCCGCGAGGAGCGGAAGGTTTTCACGCATCTTATCGGTCTGCGCGCCCCGGCGCTTAACGACACGCTGACGCAGTCAGGCTTTCGCCGCTCGCAGACCATCGCCTATCGGCCGGCCTGCGAGCAGTGCCGAGCCTGCGTCTCGGTGCGCGTCAAGATCGAGGATTTTACGCCGTCCCGGGGCATGCGCCGGATCCGGCGGCGCAATCTCGACCTTGTCAGCGAGGCGCGGCCGGCGCGCGCCACGCCCGAGCAATATGCGCTGTTTCGCCGCTATGTCGGCGCGCGCCATTCGGACGGCGGCATGGCGGATATGAGCATGGTCGATTATCAGATGATGATCGAAGACAGCCATGTGGACACGCGCCTTGTCGAATATCGGCTCGGGCCGGAGCCGAGCGGCGACGCTGGCGCGCTCATCGCCTGCTGTCTCACCGACCGGCTCTCCGACGGGCTATCGATGGTCTATTCCTTTTACGAGCCGGAGTTGGAGCATCGCTCGCTCGGCGCCTTCATGATTCTTGATCATGCGGAGCGGGCGAAAGGTTTCGGCCTGCCGCATGTCTATCTCGGTTATTGGGTCGAGGGCTCGCGAAAGATGGACTACAAAGCGCGCTTCCTGCCGCAGGAGCGGCTGGGCATGGGGGGCTGGACGCGGGTCGGCTGAAGTTGCGGCTCCTCGCAACCGCTTCCTGCGGCCGCCTTATTGTCACATCGCCGCTTTCAGCGCCGCCAAACGATTGGAAATTCGCTGCTCCCGCCGCGCGACGTTGAGCGTTGCGCCGCTCTCAGCCTCGATCGGCGCGATCGGCGCGGAGTTGGCGACCGCCTGTCGCGCGCATTCGCAGATTGCGGCGAAACGCTCCAGTCGCCGGGCAGGAAAGGCCAAGGTCCTTACCTCAATGCAAAAGCCGCGTTTGGGCTCGCTCCGCGCGTCCGCGCAGACGGCGACGCTGGCCTCCATCTCCTTCTTTAGGGCGACGAGCGCCGCGACGTGGCGCTCAAATCTGTGTTCGGCGTTGGCGGCGTCGCGCTCCGCGTCGGCGAGCGCGATGAGGAAGGATTCGAGCTCGACTAGGCGAGAAACAGCGGCCAGCGCGAGATCTTCGCGCGCTAGGATCAGGGCCTCGCGGGCGCGCTGAGCGAGATCGGCGATCTCATCGCGCGCTCTATGCGCCTGTCTCAGGACATGCAGACGCTTGGCGCTCGCGAAACGAATCTGCGCGCGCGCCTCGCCGATCGCTTGCTCAAGCTCGCGGATCGTCTCCCCGAAAGCCGCCTCCGCCAGCGCGGCTTCGTCGGGGCCGACGACATCGCAAGCCCTGTCAGACAGGGCCGGCTCCGCCGGGTTCGCAATCGCTTCAATCATGCCAATCTTCTTCCCGCCGTCGTCTGACGTAATATGCGCCGCCTTGCTTATGCGCCGGCGCCGGCTAAGGCGGCGTTAAATGACGAGAGGAATTCTATCCGCCGCTTTTACCCGGCGCTAACGGCGTTTTCTAACGCCTTTCGGCGGTAACCTTCCGGCAAAGGAGGCGACAGCAGAATGCCGCTGGGCTCAGGGAGGCGTTCATGTCGATTTCTTGGATTGTTATCGTTGCGTTTTTTGGCTTCGCGGGCCTCATCTGGGTCGTATACGACCAGCTCGTCACGCTCGATTCGCATTGCGAGCGAGCGACGGCGGACATCGAAGCGCAGCTCAAGCGGCGTCATGCGCTATTGCCGAAGCTGCTCGAAACCATGCGCGCTTTCTCGCAGCAAGAACGCCAGGCGGTCGGGCAAGCGGTGGAGATCGTCGCCAAGGCGCGCGCCGCCGCTCTGCGCGCCGCGTCGCCTCAGGCGCAACTCCTCGCCGAAACGACGCTCGGCGACAGCGTTCGCACGCTGCTCACGATCGCGGAATCCTATTCTGAACTTCGCGTTTCGCAGGGCTTCTGCGAATTGCGGAGCGAGATCGCCGATGTGGAGCACAAGCTCGCCGCTTCTCGCCGCTACCTGAATGAGGCGGTGAGCGAATATAATGCGACGCTGCGTCAGTTCCCGGCCAATCTCCTCGCCTGCAAGTTGCGTCTTGCGCGCCGCTCGTTTTACGACATCGGCGCGGAGCGGGCGCTGGCGGACGAGACGGCGGCGTTGCGGGCCTGAGGCGCTCGCCGGGAAGCCATGGATTTTTCAGTCTTTTCGGCCTGCGGCGCGCCGACTCGCTCCGGCCACAAAATCGCCGGACTATTCGCGCCTTGTTAACGCCGAAGATGCACAACGGAATCGAAAGAGCCGGCGCGGCCCAGGGTCGGCGCCGTTTTTTCGGCTTTTCCGCCCGGCGTCGCCCGGCGGCTGACGGACGATTGGAGCGATTGGTGCGAAAACTCACGATTTTCCGGCTTTCCTGCGGCGTGGCGCTGGCTTTCGGCGCGGCCGCCTCGGCGCCTATCTCAACATCCGCCTTGGCGGCTTCCGATATGAGCGGGCAGGCGGAATGGGCGCAGCGCTACGATGCCGACGCGCGGCTCACCGTTTCGCGCTCGACGACGCCGATTCTTTCTCAACAGACGGTCGCGGCCACCGAGACGGCGATCGAACGTTTTCGCGAGATTGCCGCCAATGGCGGCTGGCCTCAGGTGCCCGCCGGCCAGCAGTTGCGGCTCGGCTCCAACAGTCCGGCGGTTTCGGCGCTGCGGCGCCGCCTGATCGTCTCCGGCGACATCGGGGCGGAGACCGGCGCGAGCCCGGTGTTCGACTCATACGTCGAAGCGGCGGTGCGCCGGTTCCAGGCGCGCCACGGCGTCATCGCCACGGGCGTCGTCAATCAACAGACGATTCAGGCGCTCAACGTGCCGGCCGAAACGCGCCTGCGCCAGCTCGAGACCAATCTCGTGCGGCTGCGCAGCTTCTCGCGCGATCTCGGCAATCGCTACGTCACCGCCAATATTCCGGCCGCCTCGGTGGAGACGGTGGAGAACGGCGAAGTCGTGACCCATCACATTGCAGGCGTCGGCAAGATCGACCGCCAGTCGCCGGTGATGCAGACCAAGGCGATTCAGGTCAATTTCAACCCGTTCTGGACAGTGCCGGCCTCGGTCATCCGCAAAGACTTGATCCCCAAGATGCAGGCCGACTCGAACTATCTGCGCGACAATCACATTCGCGTCTACGATAAGGACAATCAGGAGCTCCAGCCCGAGCAGATCAACTGGCGCTCGCTCGACGCGATGAATTTCCGCTTCCGTCAGGACATCGGCGGCGACTTCAACTCGCTCGGCGTGGTGCGCATCGACATCGCCAATCCTTACGGCGTCTACATGCATGACACGCCGGCGAAGGGCGTCTTCGGCGACGACTTCCGCTTCGTCTCCTCGGGCTGCATCCGCTTGCAGAATGTGCGCGACTATGTCGCTTGGCTCCTGAAGGAGACGCCCGGCTGGGACCGCGATCACATCGATCAGGTGATCGCCTCGGGCGAGCGCGTCGACGTCAAGATCACGCCTGCCGTGCCGGTCTATTGGGTCTATGTGACGGCTTGGGCCGCGCCGGATGGGGTCGTGCAGTTCCGCGACGACATCTACCAGCGCGACGGGCTCGGGATTCGCGCCGCCGCCGCCGATGCCGCGCCGCCCCAGGCGCCGGTCGCGCAGGTTTCGCGTCCGATGCGCGGCGAGCCGCTGCTGCCCCGTGACGACGATTATTTCGAGGAGCCACCCGCGCGCTGACGCGGTCCCTATTGCGTCGCAGCTTCGCTGCGCCAGGCGCGCCAGGTGCCGCCGCACATGTCCGTCGAGGACGACCAGGCGCCGGAGCCCTTGCCGCTGCGCAGCGTCCCGTGAAAACGCGCCACTAGGCGGCACGCTCTTTGCGCAGCCAACGGTTGCCGCCACGCGACGACGAGGAGAACTGGGACAAGAAATACAAAACCTCAATATTCATCGGACATGCTGTTTCTGACTTTGGAGTCCGGAAGAGCGATGTCTCACTTATTGATGAACTTTTTCGAGTTTTCTACACAATCGCGGTCAGCGAT
Source organism: uncultured Alphaproteobacteria bacterium (assembly GCA_963706255.1). Lineage (GTDB taxonomy): Bacteria > Pseudomonadota > Alphaproteobacteria > Rhizobiales > Beijerinckiaceae > Methylocystis. Next base: position 102,792 of record CAVPMJ010000021.1, read on the forward strand.
GTTTGGAGTTTTACTCGGATTTTACGCAATACCGTTTTTAATTGCGATCGTTATGCCCGGAGATCGCACGCTTAGCGTTTACTTTGGCGGCGTACTTTATCTCTTTGCAATTCTTGTTGTTTTGGCGTTCCTAATTCCGCCGATTGCTGTGTTGTTATTGATATTCTTTTTTCATTTCTATGTGATTGCATTCGTAATGGGCTTCTTCTCTGGCGTGGCGACTCGTCTCGCGACGTTGTGGTTGGCGCCGGGAAGGCCTCTAAGATCTCTTGCGCTCTCTGTTTTCGGGTTCTTCTTCCTTCCGCTTCTGCTGTTCGGGAAAGACTTCCATCGGGGTGGCAAGATCGTCTGCCTTCGGAGGACTGTATGGCGTCTCCGGTTAATATCAGGCTTGCCGGTCAGAATTTCTATGTTCCGCTCGCTCCGGAATTAAAGATTCTCAATGGCGCAAACCAACAAGATAATTACGACCTCCATTTCAACTCAGAGGCTCGCTTGCTCTGTTCGGATTCGCGCTCCTTTCCCGGGCCCATCAGTGCAACGCGAGTCGTGCTGCCATCTTTGACGCACGCCAACATATGGTACCGCAAGCAATATTGCTCAATTCAATCCGACAAGCGACGATGGGTTGAGAAAACTTGTTCGCAACGACCCGGCAAGTCTAATCTAGATTTGATAAGTGTGTCTCTCGTTGACGACCCAAGAGCCGCAATCTCAACCTATCGAGAGTTCGAAACGGCAAAAGATGCGGCCGCAAGAAGCGGCGCACTTCTTACTGTCGATCATATAGACTCGTTCGACCGCTATTCGGGCGGGTTCTGGGTCGCAGCGGAACCTCATCGCTGGCTTACGCCTTCTGGAGAGCCATTCACTTTTCGATGCAGCAAGCACAAATGGAACAAAGACATTGTCGCATGCGCTACGAGTTATGAGAGTGACGGAGTTCGAATTGGTTATCAATTTGATGCGCCGGAAAGCGATATTGCGGCCGCTGTCAAAGGCATAGACGCCGAGGTTCGAGCCATAATCGACGATTTGCGCGTCAAGCGGTGATCAAATCGGCGAGTGATTACTGCGTCGCCGCTTCGCTGCGCCAGGCGCGCCAGGTGCCGCCGCACATGTCCGTCGAGGACGACCAGGCGCCGGAGCCTTTGCCGCTGCGCAGCGTCCCGTGAAAACGCGCGACGCGCTCGCCCTCGCCGGTGAAGCGCGCCACGATCGTTCCTTCCTCGTCGACATAGCCCCATGAGGACACGCCTCCGCTGGGCTGGGCCGCGATCTTGTTGTCGGCGATTTGCACGGTGTCGGGAATAAGCATGGGGCACTCGCCCACGGTCGTCGTCGCCTCGATGTTCCAGGAGCCGTTCGGATCGCCGACCGGCGCGGGCGCCGCCTGCTCGGTCTCTTGCCTTGGCTTCCGTTGCTTATTATGCGGTTTGGCGAACGCCCCGCTGGCGGCGATGCAAATCGCCAACGCCGACAGAAATATCCTCATGTGGCCTCCGCCAGCGCGCGCTGCAGCGCGTCATACATATCGCAGCCCGCGTAAATGAATTCCGCCACGCCGGCGTGGCGGAGGCGTTCCTCGAGTTCGCCGGGCCGTCCGGCGAGGTAGAGCCGCGCTCCGGCGCCTTTCAGCGCCAGCGCCGCCGTCTCCGCCGCGTCTCCATAGATCCTGTCGGACGAACACAGACAAGCGAGTTTCGCGCCAGAATTCCGGTAGGCGGCGACAATTTCCGAGGTCGACTCCGTTTCGGGCCCGAAAACCGCCTCGACGCCGCCGGCCTCGAAGAAATTCTTGGCGAAATTGGCCCGCGCCGTGAAGGCCGCGACCGAACCGAGATTAGCGAGAAAAACCTTTGGCCGCGCCCCTGTCGCGGCGAGATGGGCGTCGGACTCGTCACGGAGCCGCTCGAAGGGTTCGGCGAGACGGCGGGCAATGAGCGGCGCGGTCTCGCGCGCGCCGGGCGGCGTCGCAGCCCTCTCTCGCGCCGGATCGTAGGGCGCGAGAACCGCCAGCGCGTTTTCGTGAATGTCTGGAAACGCGTTAGCGCCGATGATCTTGTCCTTGCCGCGCGCGACGTTTTTCGCCCGCAAGCCGGCGGCTTCAGCGACGCGGGCCTGAAAGCCGCCCTTCTCCAGCGCCTTGGGCAGGCCGCCCTCGGCTTCGATTTGCTGGAACGCCGTCCAGGCGCGCTCGCATAGCTCATTTGTCAGCGTTTCGAAGCCGCCGGCGCCGTTCGTCGGATCGTCGACAACGTCGATATGGGCTTCGTCCTGCAAGACGAGCTGCGTGTCCCGGGCGAGGCGCCGGGCGAATTCGTCCGGCGCGCCCAGAGCCTGCGTGAAGGGCAGAACGGAGATTGCGTCGGCGCCGCCGATCGCGGCCGAGAACGCCGCCAGCGCGCCGCGCAGAATATTGTTCCAGGGATCGCGGCGCGACATCATCCGCCACGCGGTCTCGGCGAAGACGAGCGCGGGCTTGGGCGCGAGGCCGCAGGCCTCTTCGACGCGCGCCCACAGACGCCGCGCGGCGCGGAATTTGGCGACGCCGGCGAATTCGTCGGCGTCGACAGCGAAGCGGAAGGCGATGAGCGCGCGGGCCGCGTCGATGTCGAGCCCTGCGTCGGTAAGGGCGCGTAGATAGGCGAGCGCCGCCGAGAGCGCGAAAGCGAGCTCCTGCGTCTCCGTTCCGCCGGCGGCGTGGACGGCGCGCGCGTCGGCGACGGCCGTCGCATAGGCAAAGCCGGCCTGGGCGGCGCTTTTGACGCTTTGCGCGAAGCTCGTAGCCGTCTGCGCCCAAGGCGCTTGCGCGAACCCATGCAGCGCCTGCGCGCCGAGCGGATCGAAACCAAGAGAGACGCGCGCGATCGAGGGCTCGATGTGATGGCGGTCGATGAAGCGCATCAGCGCCTGCGCGGCGCCGGGCGCGCGGGGAGAATAGTCGAGCGTGACCGGAATGCCGTAGTCGAGCCGGATGTTGGCGAGCGCATGCGCGATCGTCTCGTCGTCGTCGTCCAACAGCCCGCCGCCATAGGCGCCCGTCGAGCCGGCGAAGACGAGATGCAGCCCGTCGGCGCCGCCCTCCAGGTCCTGCAGCGCGAGGCGGTTCGCGGCTTCTGCGTCTGAAAAATCAACGCGGGAGAGAATCACCCAGCGGCCGGGGTTCCTGCGCAGCGCGGGCGCGGGGGAAGCGGCGGCTCGGGCATAGAGCGGCTTGAGGGCGACGCCGTCATAGGTCTTGGAGACAAGCGTTTCGAAAGACGCGCCCTTCAGCGCGCGATCGACGAGCTTGCGCCATTGCTCTTCCGTCGGCTGTGGAAAAACCCCCGCCAGCGCCGTCTCTTGACCTGTCATCTCGCTCCAGACCCCCCATGGTTTCGCGCGGCCTTTTCGCATGAAGCGCCGCGCCGGGCCACAGCAAATCCGCCGCAGGCGCCTTGGGCTTTATTTTCGCCGCCAAACGCCGTAACCAAGGCCGGCCGCGGCGAAGGCGGGGCAGGGGCGCTGCACGGCGGAACTGGCTAGGCTTCGCAACACAAGCGCCGAGCCAAACGCGTTTCGGCGGTCCTTTGGACGCGAGGCGCAAGCGCGTCCGTGCGTCAATGCGCCGCGTGATTGGCGCCGCGTGATCGGCGCGCGCGAGCGTGTCCGCCGCCGGGCAGTTAGAAAGACCCTAAACGGAGGGATTCGTGACAGATAATCCGCAGGACAAGAGCCAACTCGTCGAGGAGATCATCGAGGTGATCGCGTCCGAAGGCATGGTCGATCGCGCCAAGGTCACGCCGGATGCGACGATCGAAAGCCTCGATCTCAAATCCGTGGACATTGTGATGATCCTTACGGCGCTCGAGGAGAAGTTCAACGTTTATATTCCGATGGACGGTTCGCTGCAGGAAGCCAAGGACGTCAAGAGCCTGATCGAGGCCATCGCCGAGCATATTCAGAAAGAGCGCGAGAAGCAGTAGATGGTGGTCTCGCGAGGGCGCGCCGGGGAACGCCGCGTCGTCATCTCCGGCATGGGCGCGGTCTGCGCCTCGGGCGTCGGCGCGCAAAAGCTTTGGGAAGCCGCGCGCGACGGCGTCGCGCAGATTCGCGAACTCAAGACCCAGCGTCCCTATGACGGGCGCATCAAAATCGCGGCGCAGGTGCCGGATTTCAATCCCGCCGACTATATCGAACCCAACGTTCTGGCCTTTTGCGATCCCTTCACGCAGTTCTGCGTCGTCGCCGCCGACGAGGCGATGGCGCAGGCGGGCTTCGCGCAAAAGGACATCGCCGGGCCGAGAACCGCCGTCATCATCGGTTCCGGCATCGGCGGCATGACCACGATCGAGGACGGCATCTATCGCTATTATGTCGAGAAACAGCGGCCGGAGACGCTGAGCGTCCCGAAGCTCATTCCGAGCGCCGCCCCGACCACGCTCGGCATGCGCTTTTCGGCGCTCGGGCCCACTTTCGCCATCGGCAGCGCCTGCTCCTCGGCGAGCCAGTCGCTGGGACTCGGCATGCAGATGATCCGGCAGGGGCTCGTCGACAAGGCGATCGTCGGCGGCGCCGAAGCCTGCGTCATCAATGCGACGATCCGGGCGTGGGAGGGATTGCGGGTGATGACGCCAAATCTTTGCCGCCCCTTCTCCAAAGGCCGCAACGGCATGTCGCTCGGCGAGGGCGCCGCCGTCTTTATCCTGGAGACCGAAGAATCGGCGCGCGCGCGGGGGCACGCGCCCTTATGCGAACTCGCGGGATATGGCACGACGAGCGACGCCAAGGATCCCGTGCGGCCGGATTTGGAGGGCGCGTCGAACGCGATCGTCCTGGCGCTGGAGGATGCGGGGCTGGAGCCGCAGGACATCCACTATATCAATGCCCATGGCACGGCGACGCACGCCAACGACATTACGGAAGCCGAGGCGATCCTGCGCGTCTTCGGCGACTATGGAAAAGTCGTGCCGGTCTCATCGACCAAACCAATTCACGGCCATGCGCTCGGCGCGAGCGGCGGCTTGGAGCTTGTCATCGCCATACATGCGCTGCGCGAGCAAATCGCGCCGCCGACGATCAATTTTATGGAGGCGGATCCGCGCTGTCCGCTCGACGTCGTGCCCAATGTCGCGCGTAAGCACAAGATCGACGCGGCGATGTCGAACTCCTTCGCTTTTGGAGGGATTAACGCGGTGCTGGTCGTGCGTCATGCAGCCTGAGACGCCGACGAACTCTTGGGCCGTTTCGGCTGCGCGTCGATCCGGCGCGCGCCGCCGCGTATGCGCGCGAGACCGGCGGCGACGAGGCGGGCGTGCCGCTCGCTTTTCCCGCCGTATGGCTGTCCGAACCCGCGCTTTTCGCCATGGTCCGCGACCTTTGCGCGCGGCTCGACGTGGTGCCCGTGCATGAATTGCAAAGCTTCGCCTATGAGACGCCGCTTATCGCCGGCGAGAGTTATGATTTGAGCGTCACGATGGGGCGCGAGGAGACGCCGCCGCGCCTGACGCTCAATGCCTCGATCGCGACCCCCGCGGGCGCGGTCTGCGCCCGAATCGAAACGATGCTGCGGCTTGTGCCGCGCGCGGCCTTTGGAGGCGCGTCGTGAACGCCGCGATCAGCGTAGGCGACAAGCTGCCGGAAACGCTCATCGGTCCGTTCGACGCGCAGGCGCTGGCGCGCTACGCCGAGGTTTCGGGCGACGACAATCCGTTGCATCTCGACGACGCCGTGGCGGCGGCGATCGGCCTTGCGGCGCCGCCGGTGCATGGCATGAAGCTCCTTGCCGCTTTCGAACCGATGCTGAAGGCGTGGCGCAGCGATCTTGCCCTCGCGGCGCTGTCGGGGAAATTCGTGCAGCCTATCTTGCGCGGAGAGAGCGTCAGACTATCCGGCCGGGTGTTGCGCGCATCGGAGGACGAGATTTTCGTGCGGCTTTTCGCGCATGGCGCGGCGCGGGCGCCGGGCGTCATCGGCGAGGCGACGTTGCGGTTCCACCCTCCCCTTGAGGGGGAGGGTCGGACTGCAAAGCAGTCCGGGGTGGGGTGACCGATGCGCGGCGAGGAAAACACCCCCACCCGGTCGCCTCGCAGCCAAGTTTACGCAGGCTGCGTAAACTTGCCTGCGAGGGCGACCGACCTCCCCCCTCGAGGGGGAGGTGGAATGCGCCTCCTCATCACTGGCGCGTCGAGCGGCATCGGCCGCGCCCTGGCGCTCGCCTATGCGCGGGAGGGCGCGAGCCTCGTTCTGCTCGGGCGCGACGCCGCGCGGCTAGAGGCGGCCGCGAGCGCCTGTCTCGCCGCCGGCGCCAGCGAAGCTGAGACCCATGTCGCCGATGTGCGGGACCGCGAAGCGATGGCGCGGCTCATTCAGTCGGCCCATGAAAAAAGCCCCATCGACATTCTTGTCGCCAACGCCGGCGTCGCCACCGGTCTCTCGCCGGGTCAGATTTTGGAGACGCCCGATGCGGTGCGCGCGACGCTCGCGATCAATGTCGCCGGCGTCTTCAATACTGTGGAGCCTATTATCCTGCCGATGTGCGAACGCAGGAGCGGCCAGATCGCCGTCGTCGGCTCAATGTCCGGCGTGCGCAGCCTGCCTTACTCGCCGGCCTATTGCGCCGCCAAGGCGGCGACGCATATGTGGGCCGACTCGCTGCGCGGCGTCCTCTCGCCCTATGGCGTGGCGGTGAGCCTGATCGTGCCGGGTTTCGTCAAGACGCCGATGAATGCGCCGCTGAAGGCGTGGCAACCTGGCGCCATATCGGACGAGAAGGCGGCGCAGATCATCAAGCGTGGGCTCGAACGAAGGCGTTCGGTAATCGCCTTCCCCCGCTCGATGTATTACGCGATGCGCTTCTTCACCTTGCTGCCGCCGGGCGTCGTCGATGGCGTGATGCGGCGCTTCCATGTCGAAGTGGCCGAGACGGCGGAGCGTGGCGAATCGTGACGGCCATGACCGTTCTTGCATGGGTCGCCGGCGTCTATTGGGTCGCCGCCGTCGCGCTGCTCGTCGTTTCGGTCGCAGCAACAATTGCGCAGCCCTGGCTCGCCGCGCGCCGCGGGACGCGCCGCGACGCGCCGCCGGTTTCGGTGGTCCTGCCGGTCAAGCTCCTCGAGGAAGGATTCGAGCGCACGCAGGAATCCGCGTTGACCCAACACTATCGAGATTTCGACGTTACGGTCTCATCGGTCGACACAAACTCTCCCGCGGTTGCGCGAATGCGCGCGATTCTGGCGCGCCATCCGACCGTTCCGTCGCGCATCCTCGGCTCGACCGCCAAATTCGCGGTGAGCCCCAAGGTTGACAATCTCTACGCGCCCTTCATGCAGGCGCGACATGACGTGATCCTCATGAAGGACGCGAATGTGCTGCTGGAGCCCGACGCGCTCGCGCAGCATATCCGGCAGCTGACCGATTCGGTCGGGCTCGTCTGCGCCATTCCCTATTGCGTGCGGCTGGAGAATTTCGCCGCTCACGTCGAGGCGGCGATCATCAACGGCCCGCATGCGCGGATGCTGTTCCTCGCCTCCGCGCTGGGACAGGGGCACGGCGTCGGCAAGATCATGCTGTTCCGCCGCTCGGATTTCCTGAACGCTGGCGGCTTCGACGCCATTTCGCATACTGTCGGCGAGGATAACGCGCTGGCCAAGGCGATGCGGCGGATCGGCAAGCGGCCGGTGTTCTCGCATCGCCTCGTGCGTCAGGAACTGGGGGCGCGCTCCTTCCACGACGTTTATCAACGGCAATTGCGCTGGAGCGTCATCCGCCGAAATGACGAACTGATCTCCTTCCTCGCGGAGCCGATCTGCCAAGCGGTTCCGGCGGTTGTGGCGGCCGCCCTCGCCGCGCCGCTCGTCGGCCTGAACCCTTTCATGGCCGCAGCCGCGACCGCCGCGCTGTGGTTTTTTCTCGAGACATTGCTTTCCATGGCAAAAGGATGGCAGTTATCGTGGACGGCGCCTGCGGTCTTTGTCGTCCGCGAGGCGGTCATGCTTGCGGTCTGGTTGAACGCCTGGCTCACCGACCGGGTGGTCTGGGCGAAGGACAGCGTGAATGCGCGCGCAGGAGCGAAACCCGCGCCGCTTCCGCATGAAGAAGGATAGGCCGTACGGTGCTGGGGCTGTTCCAATTCCTCGTCGACTCTGTCGCGATCTTCTGCGCCCTGATCCTCGTTGCGATCGGGATCGGCTATCTGGCGGTCATTGGCCGCTTCTTTTACGACCAGCTGCGGGGCGTGCGCGATCCCGAAGCGCGCGTCCCGGCCGACGCGGAGCTGCCGCGCGTTCTGCTGCAGATTCCCGTCTTCAACGAGCCGCTCGTCACCGAACAGTCGCTGCGCTGCGTGGCGCTGCTCGATTGGCCGAAAGAGAAGCTGCGCATCCAGCTTCTCGACGATTCGACCGACGAGACGAGCGCGCGCGCCGACGCCGTCGCGGCGGAGCTGCGCGCGGGCGGCGCGGTGATCGATCATGTGCGCCGCGCCGATCGCTCCGGTTTCAAGGCCGGGGCCTGCGCGCACGGCCTGACGCTCACCGACGAGCCCTTCATCGCCATGCTCGACGCCGACTTCCGGCCGCCGCCGGCTTGGCTCAAGCGCACCGTTCCCCTGTTCCTCACCGACGATCGCGCCGGCTTCGTGCAGTCGCGCTGCGAATTCCAGAATTTCGAGAAGAACTGGCTGACGCGCGCGCAAGGTCTCGTGCAGGACGGCCATTACATGGTCGAGCAGCGTTCGCGCGCCCACGCCGGCTGGCTTTTCCAGTTCAACGGCACGGGCGGCATATGGCGGCGCGCGACGGTCGAGGACGCAGGCGGCTGGTCCGACTATTCGCTGTGCGAAGACCTCGACCTCACCGTACGCGCGGCGCTTCACGGCTGGCATGGGCTTTTCGTCGCCGAGCCGCCGATTCCCGGCCAGGTGCCCGAAGGCATCCGCGATTTCCGCCGCCAGCAGCGGCGCTGGTCAAACGGCTTCGTGCAGGTGGCGCAAAAAACCATTCTGCCGATCTGGCGCTCGCCCTGGAGCCTGACGCGCCGGGTGATGGCGATCTCGCTCATCGCCCATCAGATTTTCTTCCCGGCCGCCGCCATCGGTCTGATCGCCTTCGCGCTCGGCGTGATCCTGCATGGGTCGCTCACGCCCTATCTCGGCATGCTCAAGCTCATCGCGGTCATGACGGCGATGGTGGCGCTCGGCATCACGCTGCCGCCCTATCTGGCGCTGAAGCGCGGTCCAATCGGCGACTATGTCAAGACAGTCGCCTCCATTCCGCCGCTGATGATCTATCTCGCCTTCGCCAATGGCGCGAAGATTTTGCAGACGCTGCGCGGGCGTAAATCGACCTTCAAGCGCACGCCCAAGCTCGACCATGAGACGGCGCCGATGGACGCCGAAGTCGAGTGACTATTCGAGCCGCGCCGGCGCTTCGAAAGCTTCCCCGTCCGTGACGATGGTCAAGGTGGCGTCGGCGGCCTTGGGCGTCGGGCCGGTCGAGAACAGCGTCAGCTCGAAATCGTCGCCGGCGCGCTTGCTTTCGAGAAACAGCGGCTCCGGCGCCTCGGCGAAAACATCCCGCGCCTTGCCGGGCCCGGCATAGCGCAGCCGCCAGGCCGCTTCGCCGCCGGTCCGCTTGAGGACGAAGCGCTTCTTGGCCTCGGCCGCCGTGAGTTTCCTGGGAACGAGCCGCTCCGCTTCGACGATCGCCGCCGCATGGGGGGACGCGCCCGTCTGCGGCAGCGCCAGCGAAAGATCCGCGCGCGCCGGCAGGCAGATTTTTCCGCAGGCGGCATAGTCGAGCGCCAGATTGAGCGTGACCGGCGCCTTGGGGTCCCGCGCAGTGACCTTTAAGGGGAGGATCACGCGGGAATCATAGCCGGCGACGACGGTTCCCGCCTCCTCGATATGTTTGGGCGCAGGAAACGAGGGTTCGACCTTGGCGACATTGACCGATTTCGAGAAGTCGAAGAACGGCGCCGAGCCCGCTTCGCCCGGCTGGCGCCAATAGGTGATCGTCTTGGGGTTCAAATCGATCTCGACGCCGGCGCGATAGACGCCCGCCTGCGGCGGTCCCGCTGACAGCAGGCGCGCGCTGGATGCGGCGCTCTTGGCGGCGGGGGAGGCGAAGGCCGCGTCTTCCGCTCGGGCGGCCGAGGGTTGGAGCAGGGCGGCGAGCAGGGCGGACAGAAGGAATTTCGAGCGCGTCATGAATGTCCAGCGCCCCGTCTCTTAGTCGGGGCAGTCGCTTACGATCTTGCGCCGCTTGTCGTGGCGCGGCGGCGAGCGTAGCATGACCCTATGAGCGCACGCAGCAAGAAGCAAGATTTCGCGGCCATGGAGCGTCGCAACGCGCGCCCCGGCGAGCGATGCTTCCTTGACGGCCAACTGCTGGTCGCCATGCCCAGCATGCTCGATCAGCGTTTCGCTCGAACGGTCATCTATCTTTGCGCCCATTCCGAGGAAGGCGCGATGGGCATCGTCGTCAACCAGCCGGCGCGCGTGCGCAATTTTCCCGACCTGCTCGTGCAGTTGCAGGTCATCGCGCCGCAAGAACGCATCAGCCTGCCGCGTCGCGCCGAAGACATTCAGGTGCTGTCGGGCGGGCCAGTGCAGACCGACCGCGGCTTCGTGCTGCATTCGCCGGATTTCTTTCTCGACAACTCCACCTTGCCGATCGACGACGGCGTCTCGCTCACCGCGACGATCGACATTCTGCGCGCCATCGCCGCGGGGCAGGGGCCCGATCGCGCGCTGCTCGCGCTCGGCTACGCCGGTTGGGACGCCGGTCAGCTCGAAGAAGAGATCCAGCGCAATGGCTGGCTGAACTGCCCCGCCGATCCGGCGTTGCTTTTCGACCGCGATCTGGAGAGCAAATATGCGCGCGCGCTGCGTTCGATCGGCGTCGATCCGCAGCGGTTGTCGACGAACGCCGGGCACGCCTGAGCGTCAGACGTCGAGCCTGCCGAACGCCGGCGCATAGTCGATCCTGCCTCCAATGACCGGATGATTGCGGATCGCAGAATAATCATCCGCCTCTTCTTCGCGAAGCATCATCGCGCGACCGTCACGGCGCGGGATTGCCGTGCAGTTGATGAATGAGGTCGATGCGCTGCTCGATCTCGGGCGTGATCTTCAATTCGATCGAAGCAAGATCGGCTTTTAGCTGCTCCATCGTCGTCGCGCCGATGATGTTCGAGGTCACGAAAGGCCGCGTCGTGACGAAGGCGATGGCGAGTTGCGCCGGATCGGCGCCGATGTCGCGCGCGAGCGCGAGATAAGCGGCGATCGCCTCCTCGACGCCCGGCTTCTCGTAGCGCTGCGCGCGTTTGAAGAGCGTCGTGCGCGCGCCGGGCGGCCTCGCGCCGCCTTGATATTTGCCGGTTAGATAGCCTTGCGCCAGCGGCGAATAGGCGAGCAGCCCCACGGCGTCGCGCTCGGCGAATTCGGCGAGCCCCATCTCAAAGCTGCGGTTGAGGAGATTATAGGCGTTTTGAATCGAAACGACGCGGGGGCCGTGGCCCAGCTCCGCGGCGCGCAGAAAGCGCGCGACGCCCCATGGCGTTTCGTTGGAAAGGCCGATGTGGCGAACCTTGCCGGCTTTGACCAATGCGGCCAGCGCCTCGAGCGTTTCCTCGATCGGCGTTTCGTCGCGCTTGCTCGGGCGCCGATAGGTCGTGCCGCCCGCGCCCCAGAGCGGGAGCGAACGATCCGGCCAATGCAGCTGGTAAAGATCGACATAGTCGGTCTGAAGGCGCTTCAGCGAACCATCGATCGCGTAAGCGATATTCTTTGCGTCGAGGATCGCGCCGGCGCCGCCGGGGCGCAGCCAATCGGCGTCGCCGCGTCCGGCGACTTTGGTCGCGATGATAACCTTGTCGCGGTTCTTGCGCGCGGCGAGCCAGCTTCCAATGATGCGCTCAGTCGAGCCTTGCGTCTCGCGGCGCGGCGGGACGGAATAGATTTCCGCCGTGTCGATGAAATTGACGCCGCGGTCCAAAGCGTAGTCGAGCTGCGCATGGCCCTCCGCCTCGCTGTTCTGCTGGCCCCAGGTCATGGAGCCAAGGCAGATCGCCGAGACGGAGAGGTCGGTCGTTCCGAGTTTGCGATATTCCATGCGCTAGCGAAGACATTCGCTCGACTGCAGTTCAAGCCGCAGTTCGAAGCTTTGGAATTGGGTGAAGATCGGCAGGATCCAGGCCTTGAGCGCGGCGCGCACCACGATGGACATGTTGGAAGGCGGTTCTCGCAGGAATTGCGACAGCGACAGGTCGATGTCGTCGAGCGTCCGCGCGATCGGCGTTTCAAGGCGTGGAATGACGAATTTGCCGCGCGCTGGATAGCGCGCCAGGATCGTCAGCGCGTCGCGTCCGAGCGGCGCGGCGCCCTGATTGTGAATGACGCTCATCCAGAGATCCGGCCATGTGGTGCTGAGCGCCAATGCGCTGTTCGCGGCGCTCTGGGTGGCGTCGGCTTGATAGAGGATCATCGGCTCGACGCCGATGCGGCGCGCCTCGTCGAAGAAGCCGATCTCGGCGATCGTCGAGAAGACCTGTTCATAGGAGCGATGCCAGACATCGACGATCTTGGGCGTTTCGTCGGCGACCAGCAGGCGGTCGAAGAGCGAAATCTGTCCCTTGACCTCGCCGATGTCCACGACCTGCGCGCGGTCAGGGAAGAAGAGCGCGTACAAAGGTTCGCGCGAGTCGGTGTCAAAGCCTTCGACCGCGACATTGCGCGAGAGGTAATAATCCGTCAGCAAGCGCGCCGCCGTCGTGACGCCGGTTCGCGAGTGCGGCGAGCAGACGAAGAAAACGAAGGTGCGGCGCGTCATGCGGTCCTCGCGGAGGCGATGAGCGACGCCGCAGTCGCCCTATCGCCTCTTCTCGCTGGCGAGAGGTCGAGAAGTCCCACGCGTTCAAATTCATCCGCAACCCGCGCCAGCCATGTGCGCACATAGCCGCGCAGCACGAAGGAATGGTCGGCCGGGTCGCCCTCCGCATCCTGGTTGGCGATGAAGGTCGAGAACGGCGTGCCGGAAAGTTCGACCTGTTCGTATGCGAGTTCGCCCAGCTTAGGGATGGTGATCTCGCCGGTCGTGTTGACGTCCTCGAAATATTTCGCGTGCGTTTGCGGATCCCACTCGAAGAAAGTGGTTTCGTTGACGTGGTTCTTGACCATGAAATAATTCGCGTCGGACACATAGGGCGCGATTTCGGCGATTTCCTCCAGCGAGGCGATGGAGGGTCCGATGACGTGCAGCAGAATGAAGCGGAAGTCGCCGCTCTTGACCGCGTCGAAGAAGCCGATCTCGTCGAGCGCCTCCAGGGCCGGGCTCAAGCCGCCGGCGCGCACGTCGATGACGCTGACCTTCGCCTGGGAGGTGTTCAGCGTATCGATGATTTTCATCTGATCCGACGGCTCCGTCAGATCGACGATCATGGTCTCTTCCGGGTGAAAGCGATGGAGCGTCCCCCGCGGCGTCTCCGTATCGAAGGCGCGGGCGTGAATGTTGTTCAGCGAAAGAAAGTCGAGAATGGCGCGGGCGATCGTGGTCTTGCCGACGCCCCCCTTGTCGGCGCCGACGACGATGACCGTCGGCCGCGCGGGGCTGGCCGGAGCGGGCGGCGGCGATTCGGCCGCGCGAGTCTCCCGCCGCGGTTCCGCCGCTCGTTTCGGAGGCGCTTCCCTGGTGGTTTTGATGGGCTTTTTGACCATAGGTGCTCCTATAGGATCGTGATGCGGCGCCGCTGGCAATGTTGACGAGGGCTTAACAAACATGGTTTTCGGCCGCTTGTCATTCCCTCAATGCGGATTCTATGTCGTGCGTGCGACGGGCGATAAAAACAGAAATTATATGTTATTTATTGCAATGCCCCAGTTTCAGAAAGTGAATTGACAATCGTGCGCTTTAGAGGTTTATGCGTTCGTAATACAGAACGTCCGCGGCCGGCGCGTCCGGCGGCGGTTCAAGTCGGCGCGTCGGCGATATGAGCAATTCCGAGAACATCGTCGCGCGGCGGCCCGCAGCGACGCCGCATGAGGCGTCGGCCATTCTGCGCGTGGAGGATCGCGCTGGCGCGATTCATGAAGTCGAGGCCGTTGAAGGCTGGCGGCTAATGGAGATTTTGCGCGACCATGGGATCGGCATGGACAACACATGCGGCGGGGCGCTCGCCTGCGCCGAATGCCATGTCATCCTCGACGCGGAATCGGCTAGCCGCGTGCCGCCGCCGAGCGACGACGAAATCGAGAAGCTCGACGAATTGCCGATGCTCTATGAAAACTCGCGCCTCTCGTGCCAGATCATCTGGTCGGACGAGATGAGCGGACTAACGCTGAAGCTGGCGCAGGAGACGTGATGCCCGTCTTCAAACATCCGCAGATACTCATCGCCTCCAATCTGGCGGATGGCGAAGTGCTGTTTCTTGGGCCGGCGGGCTGGGAGCGCGACCATCGGCGCGCGCGCGTCGCGAATAACGCCGATGAGGCGGCCGCACTTGAAGCTTTCGGCAAAAGCGAGATTGCGGCGAACCGCGTGGTCGACGTCTATCTCGCCGATGTCGAGATCGGCGCCGACGGCGCGCCGACGCCTCTGCATTACCGTGAAAAGATGCGTGTGAAAGGTCCCAGCGTCCGCCTCGATCTCGGCAAGCAGGCGGCGGGAGGAGCGCGATGACGGCGCATGATCCGCGCGTGGCGCAGCGGCCCAACGCGCCGACGACGACCTATCGCTACGATGAATTCGACGCCGCCTTCGTGCGCGAGCGCGTGGCGGAGTTCCGAGAGCAGGTGGGCCGGCGTCTCTCCGGCGCGTTGACCGAGGAGGAGTTTCGTCCGTTCCGGCTGATGAACGGACTCTATCTTCAGCTCCACGCCTATATGCTGCGCGTGGCGATCCCCTATGGCACGCTGACGGCGCGGCAAATGCGCCGGCTCGCCGACATCGCCGATAAATGGGACAAGGGCTACGGCCATTTCACCACGCGCCAGAACCTGCAATACAACTGGCCAAAGCTCGTCGACACGCCCGACATTCTGGAAGCGCTCGCCGAAGTCGAGATGCACGCCATCCAGACTTCCGGCAATTGTATCCGCAACGTCACGGCCGATCATTTCGCCGGGGTGGCGCGGGACGAGATCGAAGACCCGCGCCCCACGGCCGAGTTTCTGCGCCAGTGGTCGAGCCTGCATCCCGAATTTTCGTTCCTGCCGCGCAAATTCAAGATCGCCGTGACGGGCGCCGCGCATGACCGCGCCGCCATCATGGTGCATGACATCGGCCTGCGCATCGTCAAGAACGATGCGGGCGAGATCGGCTATCAGGTCGTGGTCGGCGGCGGTCTCGGCCGGTCGCCTTTCGTCGGCAAAATCGTCGGCGAATTCGTGCCGCGCGCCGATCTTCTCGCTTTTCTCGAAGCGATCATGCGCGTCTATAACCGCTTCGGGCGACGCGACAACAAGTATAAGGCGCGCATCAAGATTCTGGTGCACGAAAAGGGGATCGACGACATTCGCGCCGCGGTCGAGGCGGAATTCGCGGCGATGGACCGCTCGGTCTTTTCGCATGATCCCGCAGGAGTTCCAACGCATCGCCGCTTTTTTCGCGCCGCCGCCCTATGAGGCGCTGCCTGCAGAGTCGCAGAAGTTGCGCGCTCATAAACTGGAGACGCCCGCCTTCGCCAATTTCGTCGACGTCAATGTCAGCCCGCACAAGATCGACGGCTACGCCATCGTCACCGTGTCGCTGAAGCCGATCGGCGGCGTTCCGGGCGATGCGACATCGGAGCAGATGCGCGTCCTCGCCGACGCCAGCGAGCGTTTCGGCTTCGGCGAATTGCGCGTCAGTCACGAACAAAACATCATCCTGCCGCATGTGAAGCAGGACGATCTCTTCGATCTATGGCATGCGCTCGACGCCGCCGGATTGGCGACCGCCAACGCCGGTCTCGTCTCCGACATCATCTCTTGCCCCGGCCTCGACTATTGCTCGCTCGCGACGGCGCGCTCGATCCCGATCGCGCAGGCGATCTCGAAACGCTTTTCCGACATGTCGCGGCAGCGACGCATCGGCAAGCTCGGCATCAAGATATCGGGCTGCATCAACGCCTGCGGCCATCACCACGTCGGCGCGATCGGCATTCTCGGCCTCGAGAAGAAGGGGCAGGAATCCTATCAGATCACGCTCGGCGGCGATCCGACCTTCTCGGCCGCGATCGGCGAACTCTTAGGTCCCGGCGTAACGGCGGATCAGGTGCCGGACGTGATCGAGCATATCGTCGATTTCTATCTGGCGGAGCGCCAGGAGGGCGAGCAGTTCATCGATACGTGGCGGCGCATCGGCCATGCGCGCTTCAAGGGCGCGTTGCGGCGGGAGGGCGAAGATGGCGCTGATATCTGACGGCCGCTTCGTCGAAGACGCCTGGCGCCGTCTCGCCGACGAAGAAGCGCTGCCGAAAAGCGGCAAGGTCATCGTGTCATTGCCGCGCCTTGAACATGCGCTCGATGTGCTCGCGCCGGATTCGACGCTGGGCGTGATCGTCCCCAATACGACCGAACCTTCTGCGCTCATTGACGCCTTGCCGCGCCTCGGCCTCGTCTCCATCGCTTTTCCGGCTTTCGCCGATGGGCGCGGCTTTTCTCTTGCGCGCCTCTTGAGACGCGCCGGGTTTAAAGGCGAGTTGCGCGCGAGCGGGCGTCTCGTCGCCGATCAATATGCGCATGTCGCCGGCTGCGGCTTCGATACGATCGAAATTCCCGACGATTTGGCGGAGCGTCAGGACGAAGCCCAATGGCGCGCGGCGCTCGAGACATATTCGCGCAGCTATCAACGGGGCTACGTAGCGCGCGGCTCCATACTCGAGGCGCGTCGAAAGGCTGCAGCTTCATGAAGGCATCGCTCGCCGAAGCGCTCGCGCCGCGCCTTGCGCCGCTCGATCTCGATCATCGCCTGCTGCTCGTTCGGGAGTTCATTCCCGGACGCATCGTGTTCACGACGAGCTTCGGCCTCGAGGATCAACTCGTCGCGCATTCGATCTTCACGCAAGGGCTCGACATCGACGTCGCGACGATCGACACGGGGCGCCTTTTTCCGGAAACCTACGAACTATGGGAGCGCACCGAGGCGCGCTACGCAAGGCGCATTCGCGCGGTCTATCCGCAGGCCGCGCCGCTTGAAGCGCTTGTCGAAGAGCAGGGGATCAACGGCTTCTACAAGTCGGTCGAGGCGCGCAAGGCGTGCTGCCATGTGCGCAAGGTCGAGCCGTTGTCTCGGTTGCTCGACGGCGTCTCGGGCTGGGTGACGGGGCTTCGCGCCGACCAGTCGGACGCGCGCGCCGATGCGCCGCTCATCGCTTTCGACGCATCGCATAAGCTGCTCAAGCTCAATCCGCTCGCCGATTACACCCGCGACGCGGTCGCCGCCGCGGTCGAGGAGTTCTCAGTGCCGATCAACGATCTTCACGCAAAAGGTTTTCTCTCCATCGGCTGCGCGCCCTGCACGCGCGCCATACAGCCCGGCGAGAGCGAACGCGCCGGCCGCTGGTGGTGGGAGGAGGACAATAAGAAGGAGTGCGGCCTGCATGTCGGCGAGGACGGCGTGCTGCGTCGCGGACCCGCGCCGCAAGAGGCAAGCCAATGACTGCGCTCGCCGCGCGCCCGCTCGGCCATCTCGACCGTCTCGAAGCCGAGAGCATTCACATCATGCGCGAGACCGTCGCCGAATGCGAGCGGCCGGTGATGCTCTATTCGATCGGCAAGGATTCGGCGGCGATGCTGCATATCGCCCTGAAGGCCTTTTATCCGTCGAAGCCGCCTTTTCCGCTGCTGCATGTCAATACGACATGGAAATTTCGGGAGATGATCGAGTTTCGCGATCGTCGCGCCAAGGAGCTTGGCCTTGAGCTGATCGAATATATCAATCCCAAAGGGATTGAGATGAATATCAATCCCTTCGTGCATGGCTCGAAGCTGCATACCGAGATCATGAAGACGGAGGCGCTCAAGCAGGCGCTCGACAAATATCAGTTCGACGCGGCTTTCGGCGGCGCGCGCCGCGACGAGGAGAAATCGCGCGCCAAGGAGCGCGTGCTGTCCTTCCGCACCGCGCAGCATCGCTGGGACCCCAAGAACCAGCGGCCCGAGTTCTGGCGTCTCTATAATACGCGCAAAGCGCCGGGCGAGAGCCTGCGCGTCTTCCCGATGTCCAATTGGACCGAGGCCGATATCTGGGACTACGTGGCGCGCGAAAACATTCCCGTCGTTCCGCTCTATTTCGCGAAAGAACGGCCTGTCGTGCGCCGCAGCGGCACGCTGATCATGGTCGACGACGATCGTATGGAGCTGCTGCCCGGCGAACAGATCGAACACAAGATGGTGCGGTTTCGCACGCTCGGCTGCTATCCGCTGACCGGCGGAATCGAGAGCGACGCGACAAATCTCGAAGAGATCATCGCGGAAATGCGCGAAAGCCGTTCCTCGGAGCGCCAGGGTCGGCTGATTGATCACGACGGCTCCAGCTCGATGGAGCAAAAGAAGCAGGAAGGGTATTTCTAAGATGCACGGGGCCGTCGCCACCGCATCGCCGTCGCGCGCGCCGACACGACTTGTTGGCGAGAAGCCGCTGCTGCGTTTCATCACCTGCGGCTCGGTCGACGACGGCAAATCGACGCTGATCGGACGCCTGCTGTACGACGCCGACCTCGCGCCGGACGACATTATCGCGGCGCTTGAAAGCAACTCGAAAAAGCATGGCACGCAGGGCGAAGCGCTCGATTTCGCGCTGCTCGTCGACGGCCTTGCCGCCGAGCGCGAACAGGGCATCACGATCGACGTCGCCTATCGCTATTTCGCGACGGACAGGCGCAAGTTCATCGTCGCCGATACGCCCGGCCATGAACAATACACGCGTAACATGGCGGTCGGCGCCTCGACCGCGGAACTCGCGATCCTGCTTGTCGACGCGCGCAAGGGCATCTTGCCGCAGACGCGTCGCCATAGCGTCATCACTTCGATGTTCGGCGTGCGCCATGTCGTCGTCGCCGTCAACAAGATGGACCTTGTCGGCTACAGCGAGGAAGTTTTCCGCAAGATCGAAGCCGACTTTCGCGCTTTCGCCGAGCACTTGCGCTTCGCGTCGATTTATGTCGCGCCGCTCGTCGCCAAGGATGGCGACAATCTTGTTCATGGCAGCCCGAACATGCCATGGCACGACGGTCCGCCATTGCTGAGTTATCTTGAGGGAGTCGCGGTCGAAGACGTGATGCGTATCGCGCCATTCCGTTATCCGGTGCAATGGGTCAACCGTCCCAACCTCGACTTTCGCGGTTTCTCCGGCTTCATCAGCGGCGGCAATATCCAGCCCGGCGACATCGTCCGCATCCTTCCCGCCGGGCGCGACACGCGCGTGACGCGGATTGCGACATTCGACGGCGATCTCGAAAGCGCCGTCTCCGGCCAATCCGTCACCTTGACGCTGGCGGAGGAGATCGACGTTTCGCGCGGCGATCTCCTGTGTTCGCCTGTTTCGCCCGCGAAAGTTGGCGATCGTCTCGAGGCGAGGCTCCTATGGCTGGTGCGCGAGCCGCTTGTCGTCGGCAAGAGCTATCTTCTCAAGATGGGCGCAAAGACGACGCCGGCGGCCGTGACCACGGTCGATGCGCGCATCGAGATCGAGACCGGCCGCGCCGAGCCTGTCGCAGAGGAGACGACGCTCGCCTTCAACGAAATCGGCGAGGCGCGCCTGTCGCTTGAAACCGTGGTCGCTTGCGACCCTTACGTCGAGAATCGCGAAACCGGCGGCTTCATTCTCATTGATCGCATCACGAATGAGACGGTCGCGGTCGGGATGGTGAAAGGCGGTGGCGGCCTCGAATGGCCGCGTCGCGCCGCCGCTCGCGGAGCTCAGCTACGCCTCGATGGAAGGCCTGCCGCTGACGCGCGAGACCTTGCGGCCGACGCCGACGCGCAGCCTCGCCAAGGCGTTGTCCTGGCTCTTGCCGGCGAGCGTTTCGACATTCCTGATCGTCTACGCATTCGTCAAGGACGCGCCGCTCGCCGCCGAAATCACCGGAGTCGAGCTGATCGCGATCTTCGCCCTCTATTATTTCCACGAACGGTTCTGGACGCGATTCAACTTTGGACTGGCGCGCGAGGAAACGCCGCCGCAAGACGGCGTGGACTTGTAGTCGCCCCGCTCAATGCGCCTCGTCCCAGTTGGCGGCGGCGCGGGCGTCGACTCTCAGCGGCACGGAAAGATGAACGGCGGGCGCGGGCGCCTGCTCCATGATACGGCGCGCGACCTCGATCGTCGCATTCGCCTCTTCCTTCGGCGCTTCGAAAACGAGTTCGTCATGCACCTGCAAGAGCATCTGCGCTGAAAGGCCAGCGCTGACGAGCGCTTCGTCCATGCGAATCATGGCGCGGCGAATGATGTCGGCGGCCGCGCCCTGTATCGGCGCGTTGATCGCGGCGCGTTCGTAAAAGGCGCGGTCCGACGGATTGGCCGACGAGATGCCCGGAAAGTGATAGACGCGGCCGAAAATCGTCGTGACTTCCGCCTTCTCCCGCACCGTTTTTCTGGTCGCGTCCATATAGTCGCGAATGCCGGGAAAGCGTTCGAAATAGCGCTTGATATAGGCGGCCGCCTCCTCGCGCGGAATCGAGAGTTGATTGGCGAGGCCGAAGGCCGAAATGCCATAGATGATGCCGAAATTGATCGCCTTGGCGCGCCGGCGCACCTCGGCGGGCATGCCTTCTATGGGAACGCCGAACATTTCGCTCGCCGTCATGGCGTGAATGTCGAGGTTTTCCGCGAAGGCTTTTTTCAATTGCGGGATGTCGGCGATATGCGCGAGCAGCCGCAATTCGATCTGCGAATAGTCGGCCGAGATCAATACATGTCCCGGCGTCGCGATGAAGGCCTTGCGGATCTTGCGGCCGGCCTCGTTGCGCACCGGAATATTTTGCAAATTCGGCTCGGAAGACGAAAGACGTCCCGTCGTCGTCGCGGCGAGGGCGTAGGAGGTATGCACGCGGCCCGTATCGGGATTGACATAGCCGGGCAGGGCGTCGGCGTAAGTGCTCTTCAGCTTCGAAAGCTGGCGCCAGTCGAGAATGCGGCGCGCGAAATTATTGCCCTCGTTGGCGAGGTCTTCCAGCACGCTCGCGGAGGTCGACCAGGCGCCCGTCGCGGTTTTCTTGGCGCCGGGCAGGCCCATCTTGCCGAAGAGAATGTCGCCCAATTGCTTGGGAGAACCGAGATTGAAGCTCTCGCCGGCGAGTTCGAAAATCTCGGCCTCCAGCCGCGCCATGTCCTGCGCGAATTCTCCCGAAAGCCGCGAGAGAATGGCGCGGTCGACGGTGACGCCGCGCCGCTCCATGCCCGCGAGCGTCGCGACCATGGGCCGCTCCAAAGTCTCATAGACATTGGTCATATGCTCGGGCGCGAGCCGCGGCTTCAGCGCGCGCCACAGACGCAGCGAGACATCCGCGTCCTCCGCGGCGTATTCCGTCGCCCTGTCGAGCGCGACGCGCGCGAAGCCGATGAAATTGCGGCCAGAGCCGGCGACCGAGGCGAAGGTCAGGTTCTCATGCCCGAGATGTTTGCGCGCCAATTCGTCGAGGCCGTGATTGTTGCGACCAGAGTCGAGCGCGTAGGAGATCAGCATCGTGTCTTCGATCGGCGCGACCTCTATGCCGTAACGCGCGAGAACGAGCAGATCATATTTCATATTATGCGCGATCTTGAGAACGGCGGCGCTCTCGAGCAGCGGCTTCAATTTCGCGATGGCGCGATCAAGTGGAATTTGTCCCGCGAGCAAATCGGCGCCGCCAAAGAGATCGCCCGCGCCTGGCTCGCGATGTTGAAGCGGAATGTAACAGGCGCGTCCCGGCGCCGTCGCCATCGAAACGCCGACAATTCGCAACGCATCGGATCGAGCGACGTCGTTTCCGTGTCGATGGCGACCGTTCCTATTTCTGTCGCCTCGGCGATCCAATGATCGAGGCGCTCAACCGACATCACCGTTTCATAGGCCGAGCGGTCGATCTTCGTCGCTTCCGCTTCGGCGCGGCGCGCGGCGACGAGGCTTGTCGGCGTGAAGCCCTCGCCTGCGCTCTTTACGGCTGGCTCCGCGGCTTTTGGCGCCTGAGGCGCGGCTTCGCGCGTCTCGCCATTGCGCGCACGCCAGCCAGAGGCGCCGACGAAATTGGGGTCCGGCGCGATTTCGTGCGCATCGACCCCGTAAAGCTCCGCCACGCGCCGCGTGATCGTCGTAAACTCCATCGCCTGCAAGAAGGCGACGAGCGTTTTGGCGTCAGGTTCATGCAGACCGAGGTCTTCGAGCGGCGTCTCGACTGGCGCGTCGCGAACGAGTTCCACGAGCTTTTTCGACAGGCGAATGCGTTCGACCGCCTCGGGTTCGGTCAAGGCTTCGCGGCGCTTTGGCTGCTTGATTTCGGCGGCTTTCGCGAGCAGCGTTTCGAGATCGCCATATTCATTGATGAGCTGCGCGGCGGTCTTGACGCCGATGCCCTTGGCGCCTGGAACATTGTCGGTCGAGTCGCCAGCGAGCGCCTGCACGTCGACGACCTTGTCCGGCGTGACGCCGAAATAGTCGACGACCTCCGCCTCGCCGATGATGCGCTCCTCGCGCGCGCCCTTCGCGCCAGCCGTCCCGGAGGCGGGGTCGTACATGATCACGCCTGGGCCGACGAGCTGCATCAAATCCTTGTCGGCGGAAACGATCAGAACGTCGGCGCCCTTGGCCCGCGCTTGCGTTGCGTAAGTGGCGATGAGATCGTCGGCCTCGTAAATATCCTGTTCGATCGGCGTGAGGCCGAAGGCGCGAACGGCGGCGCGCATCAGCGGAAATTGCGGAACGAGATCTTCCGGCGGTTCGGCGCGATGCGCCTTGTAGTCGGGATAAATCTCCTTGCGGAAGGATTGCTCGCTCTTATCGAAGATAATGGCGAGATGCGTGGGCTTCGCCCCCGCCGCGCCGTCGCGCACGAATTGCAAGAGCTTGGTGCAAAAGAGCCGCACGGCGCCGGTCGGCAGCCGGTCCGAGCGATAGTTATATTTCGCGTCCTGCCGGATCGACTGGAAATAGGCGCGAAAGACGAAGGACGAGCCGTCGACGAGAAAGACATGGCTGCCGGGGCCGACGGGCTTATGCGTGAGGGTCATGGCCTATCTTAGCGGTCTCGGCGCGTCGCGTCATTGCCGCTATCGCGCAATGGGTTTTTCCGGCGTTTGACCGCCGCCCTTGCGCGGCCTAGAAAACGTCCATGTCCCACAACAGCTTCGGCCATCTCTTCCGCGTCACGACCTTCGGCGAGAGCCATGGCGTCGCGCTCGGCGCGATCGTCGACGGCTGCCCGCCGCGCATTGCGCTCGAAGCCGGAGACATTCAGAGCTTTCTCGACAAGCGCAAGCCGGGACAGTCGCGCTTCACGACGCAGCGGCGCGAATCGGACGAAGTGAAGATTCTCTCCGGCGTTTTCACTGGCGACGACGGTCGCCAGGTGACGACGGGAACGCCGATCGCGCTGATGATCGAGAACACGGACCAGCGCTCGAAGGATTATGGCGAGATCGCCGACAAATACCGGCCCGGTCACGCCGATTATGTTTACGACGCCAAATATGGCGTGCGCGACCATCGCGGCGGCGGGCGCTCTTCCGCGCGCGAGACCGCCGCGCGCGTCGCCGCCGGCGCGATTGCGCGCAAGGTGATCGCGGGCGTCACGATCCGCGGCGCCTTGGTGCAGATCGGCCCCCACAAGATCGAGCGCGCGCGTTTCGACTGGGCGGAGGTCGAGCGCAATCCGCTCTTCTGCCCGGACGCGCGCACCGCCGAACTCTGGGCGGACTACTTGGACGACGTGCGCAAGGACGGCTCCTCCGTCGGCGCCGTAGTGGAAGTCGTGGCTGAGGGCGTTCCGGTAGGGTGGGGGGCGCCGGTATATGGCAAGCTCGACGCTGATCTTGCAGCGGCGATGATGTCGATCAACGCCGTGAAGGGCGTCGAAATCGGCGCGGGCTTCGCGGCGGCGCAACTGACTGGCGAAGAAAACGCCGACGAGATGCGCGCTGGCCGCAACGGACCGAAGTTTCTGTCGAACAACGCCGGCGGGGTGCTCGGCGGCATTTCGACCGGCCAGCCGGTCGTCGTGCGCTTCGCCGTGAAGCCGACGTCGTCGATCTTGACGCCGCGCCGCACGATCGACCGTTTCGGCAAGGAAACCGACATCGTCACCAAAGGCCGTCACGACCCATGCGTCGGCATTCGCGCCGTGCCCGTGGGCGAGGCGATGATGGCCTGCGTCCTCGCCGACCACTTCCTGCGTCATCGCGGGCAGATGGGATAGGCGATTGCGCTCAAATTGCTATTTCAGACAATGCATAGAGCAACTTTTCGTCAGGGAGTCCCGGGGTTGAGCCCTGGCTGGTTCAGCAATGAAATCAATCCGTTGGTATTTTATCCTCAATTTGACGATAAGATTTGACGACCAGATGGCGACCGCCCAGTCGTCGAATCATACTCATGCTTGGCTCTAAGGGCCCTCTAAGAAGCTGCTAACCGAACATCACGCAAGAGCCAGCTGGGCCGAAGCATTTAAGGCTCGATAAACTATCCCTCATTAAAGACCCGAGGAGATTGGCGAATTTCAGCGAGATGCGCCTTCGCCAGGGGAGCGGCGCGCCCAAGGGTCGAGGGTGATCATGAGCGGTCTTTGATGCAGTCTCGAGCGATTTTCGTTGGCGTTGCGATCGACAGGCGCGCCGACGCAGATCGCCTTTTCGACGGCGGCGGCGAGGGCGTGCGGCATACGCTTGCTGTTTTGTAACGCTCGGAGTCCGAGAGAGCGCTGGATTTCGATCGGACGCTTATTTTGTCCGAACAAGGCATACAAGAGACCGCCGGTCGCGCGCGAGAGGCTCTCCCACCGCCGCGTTTCGCGCTCATCGAGATAGCCGAGGCCTTCATCGAGCGTCAGGCCGTGGCGCGCAAACAGGGCATGACGATGGATACATCGGCGCCACGAGCCGGGCGTCGGGGACGGATAGATGAGCGCTCCCCGGCGCGTCGCCTTCATCTGTGACGCTGTCATGCCCAGACAAATACGGGATATGGTGTTGCCGATTTACCATAAAATTTAGAAATCAGCGGTCGCTGACCTGTCATTGGACATCCGTCCATATTGTGGCCCCAACGCAAGCTGACGCTCCGCTCGTCATTTGTTCGCGAGTAAAGGTGTAACATGCGTCGGACCCGGTCGCTCCCCAGGAGCGTTGAGAACGGAATCTGCAAACAGCTCCGAGCCACGTACGATGGCGTCTTGCGTGAGCCGGTACCAGACCATTTTTTCGATCTCCTGGTAGGGCTTGAAGCAGAAACGATATTGGCTTTCCCCATCCCGGACCGCAAAAACGAGAGCGACGCCTCAATAAGCGGTCCAGGAGCGCTGGATTCACTCAGCCGGATCGTCCATGGCCGACTGAAGGCGAGCTAGTGTCCTGTCCCAGAAATTACTAGCCACGTTTCCGCGATCATGATTCTTTCGGCTCAGCCAGGAATCGGAGGGGCGGCATGGCGAAGGACAGAGCGACCAAAGCGAGCAAGATCAAGCTTAGCGGGAACGAACGGGAATACCTCAACCGGCTCGTCCGGCGACGCAAGGTGGCGCGCGGGGATGCGCAACGCGCGGAGATCGTGTTGCGGGCCGCCGACGGGCTCAACAACTGCGAGATCGCGGCCGCGGTCGGTGTAACACGGCAGACGGTGCGCACATGGCGCGAGCGTTTCGCCAAGCACCGTCTCGATGGTCTCGACGATGAGCCGCGCTGTGGCGCGCCACGCAAGATCGGCGACGACCGCGTCGAGGAGATCGTGACCAGGACACTCGAAACGCAGCCCAAGAACGCGACGCACTGGAGCACGCGCGGCATGGCGAAAGCATCGGGCGTGTCGACTTCGTCGGTGCATCGCATTTGGCGTGCATTCTCCCTACAGCCGCATCGCACCGAGACTTTCAAGCTCTCGACCGACCCGCAGTTCGTCGAGAAAGTGCGCGACATCGTTGGCCTCTATCTCGATCCGCCCGACAAGGCGCTGGTGATATGCGTGGATGAAAAGAGCCAAATACAAGCGCTTGATCGAACGCAGCCGCTGCTGCCGATGCGCCCTGGACAGGTCGAGCGGCGCACGCACGACTACGACCGCCACGGCACTACGACGCTCTTTGCCGGCTTCATCGCTGCTGTCACGGCCGAGACGACCGTGAAGGCTGGCAGTGTGATCGGCACATGCATGCCGCGCCATCGCGCGCAGGAATTCCGCAAGTTTCTCGACGAAGTGGAGAGCAACGTTCCCGCCGGCCTCGACATTCACGTCGTGATGGACAACGCTTCGAGCCATAAGACGCAAGTGATCCGCAACTGGTTCGCCAAGCGGCCCCACTGGCACATGCACTTCACGCCGACATCGTCGTCGTGGATCAATCAGGTCGAACGCTTCTTCGCGCTGCTGGCCGAAAAGCAGATAAAGCGAGGCGCGCACAAATCCGTCAAAGACCTCATCGCCGCCATCAAGGCTTTCCTCGCCCAACAGAACGCTGATCCGAAGCCGCTGCGCTGGACCAAGTCAGCCGACGACATTCTGGCGTCCATCGAACGCTTCTGCCGTCGCACCCTCGACCTCCAAGCCAAAGCTGGATAGAAACTTCTAAATCAGGACACTAGGCAGATAGCGCGCAGCCATTAGCTGGGACGGTCAGACCTGCGGGCCCACAAGAGAAGCAGACGCGCCAGCCTTATTCGCCACAGGGCGATGACAAGCGCGCCGAGCGATGCTCTTTGACTGCTCATGACGGCTTCTCCGCGCGGCGCAGTTCAAACTCCGCATCGAACGCCGCATGAACGGCTTCCATCTGGTCATATAGATCAAGAGAGAGTTGAGTAAGCGCGTCGGCAGAGCAGTCGCTGATTTCGTCGCGAACGCCGCAGATCGCGAGATGCAATCCGTAAACCCGGCTCTTCATGTCCGACAATTGGTCGCAATGGGTGTTATCCATAAGGCGATCTTGCGCGGGCTCGGCAAGCTTCAATTCATCGTGCGTAGTCATGCCCGCGCCTCCTGACTGAGGACGGTAAGCGCATTGCGGATCGCGCCGAGCAACGGCTCGGGATAATTCTCGCCAGGATCGCTGTGCGGCCCCTCAAGGTGCTCGGCGACGAAGGCAAGCAGCGTCAATGCTCCGGCGAAGGTCGTCGGCTGCGTCGCGAGGACGGCCATCTCGGCGTCGAAATAACCCTTGTTCTTTTCGCTGAAAGCGTCTTCGGCTTGCTCTATCCCGCTTTCGTCCCACGCCTTAGCCTCTTCGCATATGCGGACGCAGTCGACGAGCGCATCGTCCGAAAGCGCCTTGCAGCGGCGTTGCTCTGCGATGGCCGTGAAGATCGGATCATCGCCCGCCGCGACGGCAGAGGACAGCGCGCCAAAGACGGCGCCTGCCGAGCCGGTGGCGATGAAAAGACGGCGTGAGGGATTGTTGCCGGGGGATGTATCGGACATGGCTTTTCTCCTTGGTTGAAGGTCAGGCGGCGAAATATCCGGCGACGCGGCCGGAATGGGTGGTGTAGAGGCGGCGCATGGGGAAGCGCGGCGCGGGGCGATCGGCAGGGCAGGAACGCAGCGGCAAGCCGGTGTTTTGCTCAAAGCGGGCGCGAGCGGCCTTGGCCTTCTTCCACTCGGCGGAAAGCGCCTTGCCGAAATGTTCCCGATAGGAGCCGCCAACGCTCGCCATGCGCCAGCGCGCCATGAAGTGAGCGGCTTTCATGATGGCGGAGCGGTCATAAGCGGCGGGCATCGGCGCTACTCCTTCAGACAAGCCTCGGGCGTTTGCCGAAATGAGAGTTTCCGGCGTGGATTGCTCTGACGAGCGGCTTGTGATACATCATGCAAAATACATTACTTGCGCGCCAAGTCAATACAATGTGCATGAGGTTTCACCTATGGGCGTCACGGCCGGGCAAGTTCGAGCTGCGCGCGGATTGATAGGATGGTCACAGGATGAGTTGGCTACCCGATCGAAGATCGGACGCGCGACGATTGCGGATTTCGAATCTGGAAAGCGGCAGCCCTATGAGGCGACTCTGTCATCGCTCCGCGCAGCGCTCGAAATCTGCTGGCGTGATCTTCGTCGAATCGAACGGGGAAGGCCCAGGCGTACGCCTGCGCAAAAGCAATTCTGGTGTGACTATTCCGCTTGAGGACTTGAACGCCGAAAACGACGAATAGCACCTACATTGAGTTCGCAAGCGATTACTCGTGGACCATTCCCGGAGGGGCGATGAATCGCGACGCGCTGTTGGCGGCTTTGGTCACCTTTTGTGTTTCCCTGGCGCTGTTTCTTTTTCTACCGGTGGTGATCGCCGAGTTTTCAGAGATTGCGCGCACCGGGATCATCAGTCTCGGACTCTTATTCGTTCTCGTTATCGCCTGGCTGTTTATTAAGCGGATCCATTGGAGGCGTCGAAAGTAAGCTCCGCACCGGCGGGCGTGATCTTTGTCGACGAAAATGGCGAAGGCCCAGGCGTTCGGCTCAAGAAGAAAAAAGCAAAGTCAAAATAGGGAGTGGCGTCCGGCCAACACTCTCGCCTCTTTGCAGAGAAGCGCACTATCTACCCTTGGCAAAGGCGATCAGGCGCAAAGTCTGAGCGCAAGCAAGGCATCAGAAAATGGCCAAAACTTATGATAACGGCGGCATGGCGACGACCGCCCTCGCCCTCGGCGGTGTCGGCGCTGCATTGGGCGCAGGTCTGGGCGTTGCCGTTGTAGGACTTCCCGTCGCTTATGTAGGCGCGATTATCGGCGCGATCGCCGGGGCGATTCTGGGAGTATGGTTGGAGCGTAGCTGAGCTGACTTTCGCTCGATTCGAAATGGCGCCCATCGCGAACTTGAGGCGCCGCGCTCAAAGAGGTCGGCATCGAGTTCATCGTGTTGGAGTTTACGTGCGGAGGCGTTGGGTGACGATGAATTACGATGCGCTCTTGGCCGCTCTCCTCGCCGGCATCGTTACCCTGACGGCCTTTCTTTTCTGGCCGACGGTGGCTGATCAAGTCCCCGAACTGGCTCGCATGGCGATCGTCTATCTCGCGGCGCTCTTCGTCGTTTCTTGGATTTTCGAGTATTGGCGCCGGAGACGGCGCAAGTGAGTTCTTCGCCCCCAGCGTCGAGTTCATCGCCGCGAGCGGTGGCTGGCCGGGGGTGAGGTTGCGGAAGGGGCGCGGGAAGTGAGCGCGCGGGCCGTTCTCGGCGCGCATGCGAATCTCCGCTGCGCCTAAGAAACAACCCGAGCATGGCTATTGCTGAGGGCTTTTCTTGTTTATGGCTCGATAGCCTTGTCTGGGACAGATCGCAGTCCTTCCGCGCGCTCTCCTGGATCACGGCCAATTTTTCCAGCCAAATGGATGAGATCGATGAATTCGTCGGCTTGGCGGCGCAATTCTTCAGCGATCATCGGCGGCGTCGTGGCGATCGTCGAGACGACGGAAACGCGGACGCCTGTGCGCTGGACGGTCTCGACCACCGGGCGGAAATCTCCATCGCCCGAGAACAGCACCATGTGGTCAACACGCTCAGCCATCGTCATGGCGTCCACCGCGAGTTCAATGTCCATATTGCCCTTCACCTTACGGCGCCCGAGCGAATCGACGAGCTCCTTGGCCGGCTTAGTGACCACAGCATAGCCGTTGTAATCGAGCCAATCGATCAGCGGCCGGATCGAGGAATATTCCTGATCCTCGATGAGCGCGGTGTAATAAAAAGCGCGGATCAGACGACCTTTCTCCTGGAACTCCCCGAGAAGTCGTTTGTAGTCAATATCGAAGCCGAGCGATTTGGCGGTCGCGTAAAGATTCGCGCCATCAACGAAGAGAGCGATGCGTTCTTGGCCTGACATTTACAACGTCCCTTGTCGATACGAACGAGCTTACCCGTCACCGCTCATTTCGCGCAAAGTGACACTGTCTCGAAATTCAATGAGTTCAACGATCATGCCGTTTCCAAACCGCACGAAGTTGGCGAGATCGACCCAACCGCCGCGCCCCGTGCCGCGATGGCGCCATGCGACTTTGCGACATCCAGCGACGCGCGCGCCATCAATTAGAATTTCGGAAATTTCAAAATGGGATTGTTCGAAATCGATTGCAACCGCGCGGACGATGTTGATCAGCGCCTCGATGCCCACATGCCGCCCAGCATAAGGTATCCGCGCACGGTCTCCGACGAAGTCACAAACAATGTTGGGCGAGCAAAATTTCAAAATCACGTCGATTTGTGGACCGTTCGACGGGAAGCTGACGAGCCTCCGAACGCGACGTTCGATCTCATCACGATCCAGACCGGGAGGCATTTCCGTGAACAAGCCATCGGCGCTAGGTAATGTGGCGCTACCCCAGGCGGGATCAGAAGTGCACTCGAAAAATTCGTGCATTTCGATGACCAGGCCACTCCGCCAATGTAGGAAGTGCGCTGCGTCAATCGAACAGACCTGGGCGGTTGCATGGTGGCGCCAGGCTCCGCGCCAACGAACGACTGCTTTGGGGCCATCAACCAGAATGTCGAGAATTTCATATTCCAGCGGCTGAAAATTCTCGTCGGTCAGGCGCGTGATCGACTGAAGGGCGTCAGCTCCCTTCCAGACGCCGGGGCCAAGCAGGCTTCCCCTTGAGCAGGCGCAATGCACGACAACGTCGGGAGAAAAATAGCTCATCAATTGACTAATTTGACCCGTCATCCGGGCCTCTAGCATTTCGCTGATCTTCCGTCGCAGTGGGGACCGGGCGGTTTCGCTCTGCCACATTTGCGTCAATCTTCCAAAGACTTATCCGAAGGATGGAGCTGCCACAGCAAACGCCAGTCAGGAGCCCCTTCTTTCACTCGCAGGCGATCGCCTCGAACGCGACCGCTCGGGCATGGTAGCAGCGCAGCCCCGAGCAGCAAACGCTGTCGCCGCAGCGGCGGACAATTTGGCCATTGCATCGAACATCGTCGGCCAAATACGCCTGCTCTAGTAACCTTCAAAACGCTCAAAAGCCCTCGCACCACCTTCAACGCCATTTTGAGGGCTTTGAAGGTAATGAGGGAGAGTGTTTTTCCCGCCGGATGCTTCCGCGTATATCGTGTGGCCAACTTGGCTGTCCTGCGAGCATCTCAAATGCGCCCGCCGCTAATGCTTCATTCCGCCGGAGGCGATGAAGGCGAAACGGCGCTGGTGCCTCCCGCTGTCGGACGCTGCACGATTAAGCCCGACCGTCTCTTGCTGCACGCGGATAAGCTCTCCTAGGCGGCGCTCGGCGCGCATGCGAATCTCACAAGTCTGTCGCTCCGCTTCGACGTTCCTCGGTCGGCGCGAATAGCTCCAATTGTGGCGCTTTTGCCACAACGCCAATAATCCGTTCTTAAGGCTGCGCTACAAGTAAACAATTGTGCTTTTTGCGTGCGTTACTGCCGGCTATCGTATTGGGCGTCACGACACCTTGGGGCTGGGGCTTTGGGGCTGGGGCTCTAAGAGACCGTTTGAGAATGGTTGAAGGGTAATTTCTGGCGTGATTCAAGCTTGGGATGTGGACCCGAGCGAATCGCGCCAAGATGGCCGCCATTGAGAAGAAGACCAAACGTTATCCGACCGATCTGACGGACGAGGAGTGGTGGCGCATCCAGCCTTTCCTGCCGTCGCCGTCGCGCAGAGGGCGCAAGCCCTCCGTTGACCTGCGCGAAGTTCTGAACGCTATCCGCTACATCGCGCGCGCCGGCTGCGGCTGGCGCATGATGCCGAAAGATCTTCCGCCATGGCAGACTGTCTATTGGTGGTTTCGCCGCTTCATGCGGCGCTTTCTGTTCGAGACCCTCCACGACGTGGCGCTGATGATCGATCGCGAACGCGCAGGCCGCGAGGCGAGCCCTTCGGCCGGCGTCGTCGACAGCCAATCGGTCAAAGCGCCTGCCGCCAAGACGAGGGGCTATGACGCCGGCAAGAAAATCAACGGGCGCAAGCGCCACATTGCGGTGGATACGGACGGACGACTGCTCATGGTCAATCTGACAACGGCGGATATCTCCGACTCCGCTGGCGCACAGCAAATCCTGGACGCCATCCGCAAGCGCTGGCCGTGGATCAAACATCTCTTCGCCGACGGCGCCTATGACCGCAAGCAGCTCATGGACAAGGCCGCGTACAAGGACTTCGTCGTCGAAATCGTGCGCCGCATCGACAGCGATCCCGGCTTCAAGATCTTGCCGCGGCGCTGGGTTGTCGAGCGAACTTTCGGCTGGATGACCCGTTGGCGGAGACTCGTGCGCGACTATGAAAAGCGCATCGACGTCTCAAAGGCCATGATCCATGTCGCTATGGGCGGACTTCTCTTACGTAGGATCGCTCATTAAGCCAATTCTCAAACGGACTTTAAGAAACGCGAAACGACGCGCACGGATATCCTGCGGGCCGTTTTCGCATTGCTTCCAACAATTACACCGGTCCAGCGATAGACCTCGCCAACGTACTCGATTGCCGCAGCGCCGGATGTGATGGCGCTACCAATTTCGGCGCGCAGCTCCTCGGCGATTTCGAGAACGGAGTGCAAAACGCCACCATGCTCGAATGCAGGAACGTCGAGTCGCAAGCGGCCATCCACTCCGCACCGCACTTCGAGCCCGCGAATTGAAGGCGAGGCGCCACGAATGACCGGCCGCCTGCACCCTATCCTTGCATGGCGCTAACGCTTCATTCCGCCGATCTCATGCCGGGAAGACGCTTGGCCCTGGCCTTGCTCCGGCGCCGACAGTCTCGCGAATAGCATCCATGCGGCCTCCGCCTGTTTCACTTCGGCGACAGCGGCTTGAACGGCAGCCAATGGAGCCGTCGGCTCGCCGGCGCTCATGACCGCGTGCAGGAAGTCCAGAAGCAAGTGGTTGGCCTCAAGCGCATGGCGGCAAGCCAGCTTGAACGCCTCTCCCGCCTCTTCGGTTTCGAATGGATCGTTCATTGATAGAGGTCCCCTATTTTTTTGTTTCTGGCTGTCCGGCGTCAGCGCCTTTGAGACAAACCCCGCGGGTTGAGGAAAGGAGGATTTCTGGCTCATCGTAACCATTAAGGAGTGGAGATGAGCCAGAAATCCGGAACCCCGAAATTGTCCGCCGAGCAGGTTGTGAAGGACATTCGCCGAGCGACGCGCCGGCAGTATTCGGCCGAGGAGAAAATCCGCATCGTGCTGGATGGTCTGCGTGGCGAGCACAGCATCGCGGAACTGTGCCGGCGCGAGGGCATCGCCGAGAGCTTGTATTACACTTGGTCAAAGGAGTTCCTGGAGGCCGGCAAGCGGCGTCTGGCCGGCGATACGGCGCGGGCGGCGACGACCAGTGAAGTTAAGGATCTGCGCCGCGAAGCCCGTGAGTTGAAGGAGGTCGTCGCCGAGCAGGCGCTTGAACTGCGTCTGCTCAAAAAAAGCATGATCGCGGATGGGGGAGGCGAGGAATGAGATATCTCGCCTCGGAGAAGCTCGAGATCATCCGCCTCGTCGTGCAATCGCATCTGCCCGCGCGCCAGACGCTGGAAAAGCTCGGCGTCTCTCGCGCCAGCTTCTATCGATGGTGCGATCTCTATCAGACCGGCGGGCTGGAGGCGCTGGAAGATAGATCGCCCAAGCCCTCCCGCGTCTGGAACCGCATTCCCGACACAGTGCGCGGCGAGATCGTGCAACTGGCGCTCGATGAGCCGGAGCTGTCGCCGCGCGAGCTGGCCGCGCGCTTCATCGACACGAAAGGCTACTTCGTCTCGGAAGCCTCGGTCTATCGCCTGCTCAAGGCGCATGATCTGATCGCCAGCCCCGCCTTCATCGTCATCAAGGCGGCGGACGAGTTCAAGGACAAGACCACGGCGCCGAACCAGCTCTGGCAGACGGACTTCACCTATCTCAAGGTGATCGGCTGGGGCTGGTTCTATCTCAGCACGATCCTCGACGACTTCTCGCGCTACATCGTCGCTTGGAAGCTCTGCACGACGATGAAGGCTGGGGATGTTGCCGAAACGCTGAAACTCGCGCTGCAAGCATCAAAGCTCGATCAGGTTCATGTCGTTCATCGGCCGCGATTGCTGTCCGACAACGGGCCGTCCTACATCTCGGCCGAGCTGGCGGAATGGCTGGACGAGCGCAACATCGGTCATGTGCGCGGCGCGCCGTGTCATCCGCAAACACAGGGCAAAATCGAGCGCTGGCATCAGACGCTCAAAAACCGCATCCTGCTGGAGAATTATTATTTTCCTGGCGATCTCGAAGCCAAAATCGCCGCCTTCGTCGAGCGCTATAATCATCGCCGTTATCACGAGAGCCTGAACAATCTCACGCCGGCTGACGTCTACAGCGGACGAGGTCCAAAAATCCTCATGCACAGAGAAAGGATCAAACGCGCCACAATCCAGAATCGACGCTTGCAACACCAAATGACCGCCGCATAAACTCTACCATCAGATGAGCCGCGTCCTCCATTAAATCACGCCGCCCTCTGTCTCAAATAATCTGACGACGGACAGAGACTTGGATCATCGACGCTCTCCGACGACAGCTGATGGCGCCCGACCTCGTCAGCGAGTTTGTCCGAGCCTTCAACGAGGAGATCAATCGAACGCGGCGTGATTGGGATCGCCAGCGCGAGGATCTCCAGCGAGAACAGAGAGACCTTGAGCGTCGGATCGATAACCTCATCGACTCCGTCGCGTCCGGCGTTCTACGAGGCCCGACCGTTCAGACCAAACTGGAAGCTTTGGAAGAACGTAAGCGTCAGCTCGCGATAGAATTGGCCGGCGTCTCGGACGAGCCGGTGCGACTGCATCCCAACCTCGCCGCCGTCTACCGACGGAAGGTCGCGTCCCTGCAAACCCTCCTGCAAGACGACGCTACGCGCACTGAGGCCGTGGAAATCATCCGCTCGTTGATCGATCAGGTGATCTTACGGCCCACCACTGGGTGCGGACTCGAACTGGAACTCGTCGGCGACATCGCAAAGATGGTCCACCTGGCGCAAAGCTCAAACGAAAACAGCCCCACCTTTGGGGCTGTTCACGATGAGTTCGCTCGTTCAGTAAAAGTGGTTGCGGGGGCCAGATTTGAACTGACGACCTTCAGGTTATGAGCCTGACGAGCTACCGGGCTGCTCCACCCCGCGCCAATATCGGCTTATCTAAGCGCGCGGCTGGCGGACGACAATGGATCGCGGATGGGAAGGCGCTGTCGTTAAGCGGCGAGGTCCGCCACAACGGCGTCGAGCACCGGGAAGCCCTCGGAACTCACCCGCAGCCGGTTTTCGCGGGTGAATTCCACGAGGCCGTCGCCGACGAGTTCGCTGATGCGCGATTGCGACAGGCGTTTGCCCGTGAGCAGGAAGTAACGCTGCGGATCGACGCCTTCACGCAGCCGCAGGCCCATCAGCAGGAACTCGTCGCCCTCTTGCTCGGTGTTGAGCAATTCGTCCTCGACGAGCCCATGGCCCTCGGTCTCGACGCAGGTGAGCCACATTTCGGGATGGCGCTCGGCGGCCTGGGCGCGGCGCCCGCGCGGCGTGACAATGCGGCCATGGGCGCCAGGGCCAACGCCGACATATTCGCCATAGCGCCAATAGACCATATTGTGCCGGCATTCCGCGCCCGGCCGCGCATGGTTCGACACTTCGTAAGCCGGCAGGCCGGCGCGGGCGGTGACCTCTTGCGTCACGTCCCAGAGCGCGCGCTGCGTGTCGACATCGGGCAGCGCCATCTTGCCGGAATTGACCATGCGCTCGAACATCGTGTCGGGCTCGATCGTCAGCTGATAGAGCGAGACATGCTCCGGCGCGCGGGCGAGCGCGAGCTCCAGCTCCTTGCGCCAGGCGCCGGGCGTCTGTCCCGCGCGGCCATAGATGAGATCGAAGGAGGCGCGCTCGAAGACGGAATTGGCCACGTCGAGCGCCGTCAAGGCTTCCGCGACGGAGTGCTGGCGACCGAGCGCGCGCAGATCAATGTCGTTCAGGGCCTGCAAACCGAGCGAGACGCGGTTGATCCCCGCCGCCTTGAAGCCTTTGAAGCGCGAGGCTTCGACGCTCGTGGGATTGGCTTCGAGCGTGATCTCGCAGTCCTTGGCGAGCGGCCAATGGCTCGAAATCTGCGAAAGGATCGCCTCGACCGTGGAGGGCGACATCAGCGAGGGGGTGCCGCCGCCGAAGAACACCGAGCGCACCTCGCGCCCGGGCGTCAGCGCGGCCCGGTGGGCGAGCTCTACGCCAAAGGCCTCGACGAAGCGGTCTTCGTCGATCTCGCCACGGCGGACGTGGCTGTTGAAGTCGCAGTAGGGGCATTTCGACAGGCAGAACGGCCAGTGGACATAGACGCCGAAGCCGGGGTCGAATGCGTTGCGAATTGGTGTCGCCATGCCCCTTTATCGCATGAAATGAGGGGGAGGGCACGGTGGCTGGGAGCGGCTCTAAACGCTCTAGAGCTAGACTCCCTTATCGATCCGCGCCTGATGCGTTAATTTCCCCGCCGCGCCGAGTTCTGGGGATAACCGAATGGGCGTCTGGGACATTTTGCGGCTCTGGCCGAGCAAAGGCGCCGTCGAGAAAGGCGATCCGGCGATCGAGGCGATCGCCGATGACATTTGCCGTAACCTGCGCGCCCTCGGGCTATTTGTTGAGTTCGAAACAATATGGTCGCAGCTTTTGCGAGATCAGGGCGTCGACTTCAGAAAAGATGATCACCACCCCCGATGGGACGGAGGCGTCCGGGATCGCGCTGCTGCTCGCTGGCAAATATGAGCCGCCCTCGCTCGTCTTTGAGCAGATAAACTCGTTGAAACGCGGCTTGGGGCGTCAGATGGTCGAGGCTGTGATTGCGGGAGTAGCGGGGCGCCCGGGCGTTTTCGAACGCCTCAGGGTCAATGATCTCTCTCCCCGATTGAAGGACGGTCGGAGATGGTGGGAGCATGTCGCCTCGTCTCATCCCGAGTTCGATTGGGTCATAACTCATGAAGAACCGTTCGGGACTGCTTCCTAAGCGTGGGCAGGCGCGCGGAGACGCGTTGAATGCGCTTTCGTCGTTGTGGCGGCGGTTTTTCGGTGTGGGCCCCGTACAATTGAGCGAGCCAACGCCTCCCACGACGCCAGATGACATTGCCGCATCGCCGGACTTCATCAAGAAACGGCAAAGGCTCGAAACGCTCGCTTTGGAATTCGGCTATGACGCGAGCAGAGTGACTCTCAGCGCGAAGAAAAAGACTTTCGAATATCTCGGCCAGAACTTCACCTCGGAAGGCGAATCTTCGCCGGATGGCCGCATTGAAATCTATTACGATCCTGACATGAGCGAGGCGCGCCTCGGTTGCTGCCTTGCGCATGAACTTCAGCATGTGCGCTATTTCGCGGTGCGCGACGCCTATCGCGCCGAACCGGCCGATGGCCCGCTGCATAAACGCTTCGCCAAATTCACGCCCGACTTGCTCGCGGCGCAGCGCGGCGTCTCCAATTATTCGAACGAGCATTGGGACGCCTGGAAGGGCGACGCGCCGCCGAAGCTCTTTTCCATGGAGTTGGAAGAAGGCCAGAGCGAGCCAATCAACGAGACGATCGCCGAGGTCGCCAAGGCGGAATTTAATTGGGGGCCGGACGTGCGGATCAACCCTCTATGGAAGGAGCTGCAACAGGCGATCAACGAGGAATATAAGAGGCTCCGAGTTTAATCGAGCGGTCTTCATTCACGGCTTCCGCTCTCGCTCCAGGAGCGCGCGCTTGCGCTTGACGCCCCAGTAATAGCCGGAAAGCGCGCCGTCGCTGCGCACCACGCGATGACAGGGCACCGCCAGCGAGACGGGATTGGCGGCGCAGGCGCCCGCGACCGCGCGCACGGACTGAGGCGCGCCGATGCGCCGCGCAATTTCTGCGTAGCTCGCTGTCTCGCCCACCGGAATCTTGCGCAGCGCCGCCCAGACGCGCTGCTGAAAGGCCGTGCCGCGCATGTCGAGCGGCAGATCGAAAGGCGTCTGCGGCCTTTCGACCAAGCCGACCGCCGCCGCGACGTAATGTTCGAACGTCTTATCGGCGCCGATCAGCGTCGCCTGTGGGAAGCGATTCTGCAGATCGCGCAGCAACTCTTCGGGGTCGTCGCCCAGCGAGATGGCGCAGACGCCCTTCGCGCTCGCCGCGACAAGCACCGCGCCGAGCGAAGATTGGCCGACCGCAAAGCGAATTTCCTCGCGCGCGCCGCCTTTGCGATAGGCGCTTGGCGTCATGCCCAATGTCTCCTTCGCGGTCGCGTAGAAGCGTCCGCTCGAATTATAGCCCGAGTCATAGATCGCTTCGGTCACGGTCGGGCTTTCTTTCAGCTCATCGCGCAGACGCGCGCGGCGATGCGCCTGCGCGTAGGCCTTTGGCGTTATGCCCGCAATGCGCGAGAAGAGTCGTGGAAGTGATAAGGGCTGAGACCGGCGGCGCGCGCGAGTTGCGGTCAGCGTCGGCGCCGTCTCCGCGGTCTCGATCATCCGGCAAGCGCGCGCAACCTTTGCGGCGTCTTCCGCTTCGCGCGGCGGCGCATTGGGTCGGCAGCGTCGACAAGGACGAAAACCCGCGGCTTCCGCCTCCGCCGCCGTGGCGCAAAAGCGCACATTAGAGCGCTTCGCCGGCCGGGATGGGCAGGAGGGGCGGCAATAGACGCTGGTCGTTGCGACGCAATAGAAAAAACTGCCGTCATATCGCGCGTCGCGCGCGGCGACCGCCGCCCAGCGCGCGTCGTCTGTGAGATCGAGTGAAGTTGTCTGAATCATATCCGTCGTTCGCTCATTCGCCCATCATCAAGGCGGACGGAAGTCGCTGCAACGCGTTTCTTGCGGTCGAATTCGAATTATGGCGGCTGACAGGGGAGCGCCGCGATCATATGCTTCGTTGCATGCGCCGACCCCGGATTGAAGATTGAGCTTGGATCATGCGTGAGCGCTGCGCCGCCGCCGTTACGCGCCGCTCCGTAATTATCGGGGCGGCCACAAGCTTCGCTGCTGGCGGGGCGCGCGCGTCGGTGAGCAAAACGATCCTCGTCACGCACGCTGCAGCGCTGGCGCATGATATGGGTCCAGGACATGTCGAGCGGGCCGAACGCCTGCGCGCGGTCTTGGCCACGCTGGACGACGCCCGTTTCGCTAGTCTTGCGCGCATCGAAGCGCCCTTAGCGTCGCAAGAGGCGCTGCTTCGCGCGCATACGTCTGAGCATTTGTCGCGGCTTGCGAGGGCGGCGCCGAAGGAAGGCTATGCCCGCCTTGGCCCTGACGTCTCGATGAACCACGCTACGCATGAGGCGGCGTTGCGCGCGGCGGGCGGCGCGCTCGCGGCTGTCGCCGCCGTCATGCGCGATGAAGCGAAGAACGCTTTCGTCGCCATGCGCCCGCCTGGGCATCACGCCACGCGCGATAAGGCGATGGGCTTCTGCTTTTTCAATAACGCCGCCGTCGCCGCTTTACATGCGCGGGCGGCGCATGGCGCGTCGCGCGTCGCCATCGTCGATTTCGACGTGCATCACGGCAATGGCGCGCAGGAGATTTTTTGGGACGACAAGGACGCGCTTTACGCCTCGACGCATCAGATGCCGCTCTATCCGGGCTCGGGCGCGGCGGGCGAAACCGGCGCGCATGACAATATTGTCAACGCGCCGCTCGTGAAGGGCGATGGCGGCGCGCAATTCCGCGAGGCGCTCGCTTCGCGCATTCTGCCGCGCCTCGACGCCTTTGCGCCCGATCTCATCATTCTCTGCGCCGGCTTCGATGCGCATCAGCACGATCCGCTTGGCGGCCTGCGCTTCATCGCGGAAGATTTCAAAGACGTGACGCTGCGCGTCATGGAGATCGCGGCGCGCCGCTGCAAGGGACGCATCGTGTCGCTGCTCGAAGGCGGCTACCGGCCGGATGATCTCGCGCGTAGCGTCGCCGCGCATGTCGGCGCGTTGATGGAGGCGTAAATCAGGCTACAATCGCTCATATCGGCGTAGAGTGTCATTCCCGGCGGACCGAAGGTCCGACCGGGAATCCAGAGTCACAATGCGAGTTTTCAAGGTTTGCTCTGGATTCCCGATCGCGCGCTTCGCGCGCGTCGGGAATGACATTCGAATTCCTCAGCCGAGCCGCGCCGCAAGTTTGCTCCACAGCGCATTTTCGGCGTGGAAGACATAATCGAGACGTGCGCTCGTGACGCTCTTCGCGCCATGTGCGATGAGCCAATCGGCAAGCGCTGCGACATTATCCGCCGGGCAGGCGAAGGTCGCAGAGTCGCCGTCGGCTTCCTGCACGCCGGCGCCGAATTTCGACTCGGCCTTGCGCAGGATCTTATCGCTGAGGCCCGGCAGCCGCGCGCGGACTTCTCGCGTCGTGCGCGCTTCCTCTTCCGCGGCGATGCGCGAGAGAATGACGCGCGCCGCTTCGCGCGCCGTTTCGCTCCACGGCGCCGTCAGCGATGCGACGAGATTGGCCTGCGAACGCAGGATGACGCCGTCCTCGATCACTTTCAGCGCATTGGCCGCGAGCGTCGCGCCGGTCGTTGTGATGTCGACGATAAGATCGGCGGAGCCGGCGGCGGGCGCGCCTTCCGTCGCGCCGGAGCTTTCGACGATGCGATAGTCGGAGACGCCGTGGCGCGCGAAGAAGCGCCGCGTCGTATTCACATATTTCGTCGCGACGCGCAGGCCGCGCCCGTGGCGCGCGCGAAACCCGTCGGCGACATCGGCGAGATCGCTCATATGGCGCACGTCGATCCATGCCTGCGGAACGGCGACGACGACATTGGCGGCGCCGAAGCCGAGCGGCGCCAGCAGTTCGACCTTGCTTTCCGCGTCGGCGATCTCTTCGCGCACCAAATCTTCGCCGGTGACGCCGAGATGCGCTTCGCCCAAGGCGAGTCGGCGCGTGATTTCGGACGCCGAGAGATATGCGACCTCGGCGCCTTCGACGCCCGCCACCGCGCCGCGATAATCGCGCGCGCCGCGTCCTTGCGTCAGCTCCAGACCCGCGCGCCCGAAGAAGGCGGCGGCGTTCTCCTGAAGCCGGCCTTTCGAGGGCGAGGCGATAATGAGTTTCGAGGCGCTGGTCATTTGGCGCCTCCCACGTTTGGCGCAAGACGGTCGATCCAGATCGCCGCGCCGACCGCCGGAATGTCGGATTTGGCGCCGAGCGTTTTCAGCAGCCGGTCGTAACGTCCGCCGCCGATCACCGGCTCGCCCTCCTGCGCATGTCGCGCCTCGAAGACGAAGCCGGAGTAATAGTCGAGGTGACGCGCGAAGCTGGCCGAGAAGCGCATCTCGTCAAGCGCAAGGCCGCGCGCGGCGATGAATCCGGAGCGCGTGTCGAAGGCGTCGAGAACGCCCGCAAGATCGAGCTTCGCCTCGGCGGCGAGGCGGCGCAGGACAGCCGAGGCGGCGTCTGGCGCGCCTTCGACGGCAAAAAAAGCTTCAACGAGCGCGCGCTTTTCCTTCGAGACGCCGGCGCCCTCGGCAAGCGTCGCCTGATCGAGAAAGCGCTCGGCGATCTCGTTCGGGCTGCGCCCGCCCACCGCCGTAATGCCGGCGATCGACAGCAAATCCTCGACGAGGCGGCGGGCGTCCGCCGGATCGACTTTCGTCAGCGCCGCGAGCACGCCGGACTGTCCGGCTCCGCCGCTGCGGCGTGGCGGCGTGAAAATGTCCGCGACCGATTGCCCGCGCGCGTGGCCGGCGGCGAGGCGCCGGCGCCAGACCGGCGGCAGGTCGAGCCGGTCGAGAAAAGCGGCGACCAATCCCGCATCGCCGATGCGCACTTTCAGACCGGCGGCGCCTGCGGCCGTTGCGGCTTCCAGCGCGGCGGCGAGAATTTCGGCGTCGGTCGCCTCGCGATCGTCGCGTCCAAAGCTTTCCAGCCCCGCCTGCAAAAATTCGCCGTCGCCCGCAGCGCCATGCTCCGGCGCGCGGAAGATCGAGCCGCCATAGGCATAGGCCGCTGGGCGCCCGGCCTGCGGCGAGGCGAGATAATCCAGGCAGACGGGAATCGTATATTCCGGCCGCAGGCAGAACTCCGCGCCTGAGGCGTCGCTTGTCAGATAGAGCCGGCCGCGGAAATCCTCGCCCGAGCGGTCGAGAAACACGCCTGCCGGCTGAAGCAGGCGCGGCTCGCGGCGCGCGAAGCCCTCCCGCTCGAAATGCGCGAGAATCGCCGCGAGGCTCTTGGCCTCAAGGTCTGCGGATGTGGCGGTCGCGGCGTTCAAGCGCAAATTCCCTTCAAAATTTGCGCTCTCTTTAGCAATTGCGTCGCTGCGGCGCATCCGGTTTTGGGGGAGAGGGTGAATGAAAGCAGCGCGGAAGCCGCCGCGACGCCTTGCATCCCTTGCCATCCTCTGCCACATAAGGGCCGGGAGGTTGGCGGTGGACGCTTCACTCGCCAACCGGGTCAGGTCCGGAAGGAAGCAGCCCTAACGAGCTTGGGCGGGTCTTCGTTCAGCCTCCCACCTTCGCCCCGAGGGACGCCGGCCAAGCGGCGGGGCGCCGCCTTCCTGTCGGCTGGCCACGACCAGGAGAGCGAATTGAGCGAGGCGCTTTATCACGGCTCCTGCCAATGCCAGGCGGTCGCTTTCGATGCGTCTCTCGACCTCGACCATACCGTCACCTGCAATTGCTCGCGCTGCCAGCGCCTCGGCTCCGTGCTGAGCTTCACGCCCGCGGCAAAGTTCACCTTGCGGCAAGGGACCGAGGCTTTGAGCGAATATCTCTTCAACACGAAGAAGATCAGGCATCAATTCTGCAAGACCTGCGGGATCGAGCCTTTCGCCTATGGTGAGGATCGCGACGGAACGCCGATTGTCGCGGTCAACGTCAATTGCCTCGAAGGCGTCGATCCGCGCGCGCTGAAATCGACCCATTTCGATGGGCGAAAGCTTTGAGCCTCCATGAGCGACGAGCTCTTTCCTGACGATTCCGGCGCGGGAGCCGCGCCAAGCGCCTATCGCGTTCTGGCGCGCAAATACCGCCCGGCGACCTTCGCGGATCTCATCGGCCAGGAGCCGATGGTGCGCACGCTCGAAAACGCTTTCGATCTGAATCGCATTCATCAGGCCTATCTGCTGACCGGCGTGCGCGGCGTCGGCAAGACGACGACCGCGCGCATTCTCGCGCGCGCCTTCAATTACGAGTTGCCGGCCAAGGATGGCCGTCCGGCCATCGATCAGCCGACGATCCATATGGACGAACTCGGCGTGCATTGTCAGGCGATCATCGACTCGCGCCATGTCGACGTGCTGGAGATGGACGCCGCGTCGCATACCGGCATCGACGACATTCGCGAAATCATCGACAACGCCCGCTATCGGCCGGTGATGGCGCGCACCAAGGTCTATATCATCGACGAAGTGCACATGCTCTCCAAGGCCGCCTTCAACGGCCTGCTGAAGACGCTGGAGGAGCCGCCGGAGCATGTGAAGTTCATTTTCGCGACGACCGAAATCGACAAAGTGCCGGTGACGGTGCGCTCGCGCTGCCAGCGTTTCGATCTGCGCCGCATCGACGCC
Organism: uncultured Alphaproteobacteria bacterium; assembly: GCA_963706255.1. GTDB lineage: Bacteria > Pseudomonadota > Alphaproteobacteria > Rhizobiales > Beijerinckiaceae > Methylocystis. The sequence continues at coordinate 146,365 of CAVPMJ010000021.1, forward strand.
GGCTTGCTTGCCGAGCATTTGCTTGGCGTTTGCGCCAAGGAGGGCGTCGCGATCGAACCCGACGCGCTCGCCATGATCGCCCGCGCGGCGGAAGGCTCGGCGCGCGACGCGCTTTCCTTGCTGGATCAGGCGATCGCCTATGGCGCCGCGCATTCCGCCGGCGGCGCGATCGCGGCGCAGGATCTGCGTCTAATGCTGGGCGTCGCCGACAAGGCGCGCGTTATCGATCTTTTCGAATCCGCGATGTCGGGCGACGTCGCGAAGGCGATCGGCATTCTCGAAGACCAATACAATGGCGGCGCCGATCCCGCGCAGGTGCTGCTGGAGCTCGCCGAATTCACCCATCTCGCGACGCGCCTCAAGCTCGCGCCCGAGACCGCGCAGTCGGCGGCGCTGACGCCCGAAGAGAAGCGGCGTGGCGAGGAAGCTGCGGCGCGCCTCTCCATTCCGGCGCTGACGCGCGCATGGCAGATATTGATGAAGGGCGTCGACGAATTACGCGGATCGCAACGCCCGCTCGCCGCAGCCGATATGGCGCTCGTGCGCCTCGCTTACGCCGCCGACATGCCGACGCCGGGCGAAGCGTTGCGGCGCCTCGGGTTTGGCGAAGGCGCGGCGCAAGCAGACGCGAAAGCAACCGCGCCTGCGTCGCGCGCCGCCGCGACCATTACGACCAATATTGCGTCGCCCGGACTGCGTAGCGGCGCGCAGACGGCGCCTGCGGCACGCTCCGAGGCCGCGCCGGCGCAAGCGGCGCCGGAACGCAAATCCGTTGCGATCGCCGGTTTCGACGCGCTCGTCGCGCTCGCTGCGGAAAAGCGCGACATGCGGCTTAAGATCGCGCTCGAATCGGAAGTGCGGCTCGTGCGCTTCGAACAGGGACTGATCGAATTCGAGCTGGCGCCAGGCGGGTCGCGCGACGTCGCCTCGCTGCTGATGCAGAAATTGCAGGCCTGGACGGGCGAGCGCTGGATGGCGTCGATCGTCGCCTCGGGCGGCGCGCCGACGCTCAAGGAACGGCGCGAAGCGAAGGAGCAGGAGCGCCGCTCGGGGCTCGAGGCCGATCCGCTCGTCGCGAGCGTGCTGGCGCGCTTTCCCGGGGCGCAGATCGTAGCCGTGCGCGGCAAGGATGAGGGCGCGGCGCCCGCCGAAACGCTTTATGATGACGCCTTGCCGCCTGAGGAAGAAGACGGAGAAGCGCAATGATGGACTTCATGGGCCTGATGAAACAGGCGCAGCAGATGCAGGCCAAGATGGCCGAAGCGCAGCTCGAACTCGACCAGACCGTCGTGGAGGGCGAGTCCGGCGGCGGGTTGGTGAAGGTCGCGCTCACCGCAAAGGGCGCGATGAAATCGATCTCCATCGATCCGAGCCTCATGAAGCCCGAGGAGAGCGAAATTCTCGAAGACCTGATCGTCACGGCGCATATGCAGGCGCGCGCCAAGGCGGAGGAGGCGATGGCGGAGAAGATGAAGGCGCTGACCGGCGGGCTGCAATTGCCGCCGGGGATGAAGCTGCCGTTTTGAGTCTCATTTCATGCTTCGAGACGCGCCCTTCGGGCGCTCCTCAGCATGAGGGTTGTGGTTTTCCCGTACGCTGCAATGGCTTCCTCATCCTGAGGAGCCCGCGAAGCGGGCGTCTCGAAGGACGAGGAAGCCGACCAAGCTTCAGATGAAATGGCCGAACGAGTTGCTGGTCCAGAAATCGAAAAACTCGTGCAACTGCTCGCGCGCGTGCCTGGATTAGGGCCGCGTTCGGCGCGGCGCGCCGTGCTGCATCTCATCCGCAAGCGCGAAGAACTGCTCTTGCCGCTCGCGGAGGCCATGCGCGTCGCACAGGAGCGCATCGTCGTCTGTTCGGTCTGCGGCAATATCGACACGAGCGACCCTTGCACGATCTGCCGCGACGCGCGGCGCGATCCTTCCATTCTGGTCGTCGTCGAGACGGTCGCCGATCTTTGGGCGCTGGAGCGGGCGGGGCTGCTCAACGCGCGCTACCATGTGCTTGGCGGCGTGCTGTCGCCGCTCGACGGCGTCGGGCCGGACGATCTTTCGATCGCAAGCCTCGTGGCGCGCGTGCGCGCGGGGGAGACGCGCGAAGTTGTGCTCGCGGTGAACGCCACCGTCGATGGACAGACGACGGCGCATTATATCGCCGATTTGCTTGCGCCTGCCGGCGTCAAGGTGACGCGACTCGCCCATGGCGTGCCGGTCGGCGGCGAACTCGACTATCTCGACGAGGGCACGCTCGCTGCGGCGCTGGAGCGGCGGACAGCATTCTAGCTAAGCAAAACGGGCTGGTTTCCAGAGTTGTCATGGCCGGGCTTGACCCGGCCATCCACGCGACGACATTGCGCCAAACTCATATCATCACGCGGCGGAGCGGCGTGGATGCCCGCGACAAGCGCGGGCATGACTGGAGCGGTTACTTCGCCGCCGACTTGGCGGCGATGATCTTGTCGAAATCGGCGACGCTCATCTCGCCCGTATATTTGTCGCCGTTGACGAAGAAGGTCGGCGTCGAGTTCACGCCGAATTTTTCGGCGGCGCGGTCGCGCACTTTGTTCACTTTCTCGTACAGCGCCTGATCCTTGAGGACCGCCTCGAATTTCTCCTGCCCCAGGCCCGCCTGCTTCAAGACATTGGCGAGGCCGTCGAGCGGCTTTTCGCCGAACGCCCAGTTCTTCTGCTGCGAGAATAAAAGATCGACGCCCGCGTCGCGTTTGTCGCCGAGTTCGCGCGCCAGCATGAAGGCGGCGGTGGCGAGCGGATCGAGCGGAAATTCGCGCAGGATGAATTTCGCCTTGCCCGTGTCGATATAGCTCTTCTTTAAGGCCGGGTAGATCTCGTGATGGAAGGCGGCGCAATGGCTGCAGGTCATCGAGGCGTATTCGACGATGGTCACGGGCGCTTCCGCCGAGCCTTGCACGATGTCGGGCAGGGCGCCTGGCGCCATCAGCTCGTCGACCGACGCTTTGCCCGACGCCGATTTCTCGGCGTGCGCCGGCGCGGCGGCGATGGTTAGGGCGCATGCGGCGACGGCGAGAAGATTTCGACGGGAAATTTCAAGAAACGGGAAGGGCATGTGCGGTCCGTGAATGGTTGAGACGCAAGACCATAACCTCTTCGGAAAATGTGGCAATTCAAATTTGGCCACGCGCGCTGCGGCGACCGGAGCGCGCCCCTATAGCCCGTGCCTTGGTTGAATGAACCAGTACAGCACGCCGAGAACGGCGAGAACGGCGCCGAACCAAAAAACGACGTCCGCGATCATTAAATCCTTCATTGTGAAGCTGAATACGCTGACAAGCAGGCCGCCGACGGCGATCCACAGGGGTCGTTGACCGCGTTCCGGCTTTTTCGGCTGCCGCTTGAGATCAGACAAAGGCTCCCCCTTTACGGACGTCGCCTTTCGCTGCATGGGCTCTGGCGGCGCGCTGCCGTCAGAGTTTCCGATCGCGCTCGGACAGTCAAGAAACTCAGCCGGGCGACAAAAAAAACAGCCGCGTTTTACACGCGGCTGCTCGTAAATTCGACCCTGACGGGCGCGCGCCTTAACGCGAATAGAATTCGATCACGAGGTTGGGCTCCATCTGCACCGGATAGGGCACTTCCGTCGCATGCGGCACGCGGGTGAGCTTCGCGACCATCTTGGAGTGATCGACGTCGTAATATTCCGGCGCGTCGCGCTCGGCGAGCTGCACCGACTCAAGCACAGTGACGGCCTGCTTCGAGGCCTCCTTCACTTCGATCACGTCGCCGACCTTCACCTGATAGGACGGAATGTTGACGCGCTTGCCGTTGACGCGGATGTGGCCGTGATTGACGAATTGGCGCGCGGCGAAAACGGTGGGAACGAATTTCGCGCGATACACGACCGCGTCGAGACGGCGCTCCAGGAGGCCGATCAGATTGTCGCCCGAGTCGCCCTTCATCCGGATCGCTTCCGCGTAATATTTACGGAACTGCTTCTCTGAGATGTTGCCGTAATAGCCCTTGAGCTTCTGCTTCGCCTTCAGCTGGGTGCCGTAGTCGGAGAGCTTGCCCTTGCGGCGCTGGCCGTGCTGACCGGGCCCATATTCGCGGCGATTCACGGGGCTCTTCGGGCGGCCCCAGATGTTTTGGCCGAGGCGGCGGTCGAGCTTATATTTGGCTTCTGCGCGTTTCGTCACTTTGCTTTCGTCCTCTCTTGGCCGCGTTCTGCGCGCGAGAGGCGAAAAGACGATTGCGCGCCGCGCGATTGGCTCGCGGCGCGTCGTCCAAATCGCGTTTCCCGCATGCGCCCGGCGCCGCCGGGGCAGGAACGCGCCCTCCTCTGCCGGAAAGTCCGGCCGACAGGCGCTCGCCTTCGAGCGCCGCGGGTGCACGCCCGGCGCGGCGTAACCGCGTCAGGCTGAAAGGGAGCTACTAGAGCGCGCCCCGCAAGTCAAGAACGGGTGGAGCGTCGACCGGCGATTACGGCCAGTCGAACGGGAGGCCCTCGTCGTACGGAACGATCACATTCTGGGGCATGCGCTGCGGAAGGGTCTCGCCCATATACCAGCTCGGCTGGTAGTTCTGAATCGGGTCCTGATTCAGATAGGTCTGCTGGACCATGTAGCGATTGGTGCTGCCGACCGGCACCTTGGTGCCAGGATCGAGCCAACTGCGGCGCTCAATGTCGATCGGTCCTCTGGCGCGCGGATCCAGATCGGAGGAAACGCGATAGCGCGATTTTGCGAGCGCGTCGCCGCCCGCTGCGATCATCACCACGCAGGCCAGGCCGGCCCACAGCATCTTATCCTTGCGCATCGTGATCCCCTTGAGCTGAACGCTTGGGATCATAATAGCGGAACGTTTCGCAAAAGCGAACTGCGCGCGGCGCCGAGGGTTATTTGCGCCGTCAAGGTGAACATGGCGACTTGGGGCGCCGCCGGCGCTTATCGAGCGGCCTGCGGCGCCTGGCGCAATGACTTGGCGTGCGCGCGATGGGCGCCGCTTGCGGGGCGCGCCGCGCGTTTTTGGCCGGGGATCGTGGCCGTCACATCCTCGCGCGAGACATTGACGCAGCCCTTGCCCTGCGCCGCTTCGGCCTTGCCGAAGAAATCGTTCAGCGCCGCATTGTCGGCGCTGACCGTGTAATTGAGGCGGTCGATGATGCAGCCGAGGGCGATGCGGTCGATCGGCCTCGTCGCCTCCCCGCAGGCAAGGCCGGCGATTTTGAGCGCGAGCTTGCCGTCGATGAAACGGGTCGCGAGGCAAGCGCGTTCGCTTGCCGCAACGCCTTCCGCCGCGGGTTGGGCGAGACGAATGTCCGCTGTCTCGAAAGCGCCAAATCTCGTGACGAGCGCGCTGGGCTGTCCGATTTTCGCGACATTGAGGCCCGCTTGGGCGGCGTGGCGCGTCATGTCGAGGAAGAAGTCTGAGGTCGTCTCCTTCTCGGCGATGTTCTGATGGATCTCGACGCGCATGAAGGGAACGCCCATTGCGAATTGCCCCATGGTGAGGCTGTCGATGCGGCCGGCGCCCTCCGCGCCGTCGCGCACGGCGATGGTCTTCTTCTCAAGCTCGAATTCCGGGACGGCGATGTCGAAGGCGCTGAAAGGTTTAGCGACCAAGGCCGAAGCCTCGACGATGTTCTCGACAGGGATCTTCGTTGAGAACTTGCTCACGGGCGCAAGCGCGGCGCGCGGCGCCGCTACGATCGCCGCCCCTTGCGTTTCGGCGACCTTGGCGTCGCGCGGGGCGCTGACTAGAAGAGCTGCGATGAGGACGACGGTCGCGCTCACGCCCATGCCGAGAGCGGCGCGCACGCCCGCCGGACGAGCGCGCAGCGGCCGCGTGTTTGACGGGGGCGTGTAGTCGGGATCGAAAGCGGTAGCGCTCATGGGACGCGACTCCGGCGGCCCGCGATCTTTCGCAGGCGTGAATGATGGCCCCGATTTTGCGCTTGCTATATCGAAATTAGGGTTAACGGCTGTTCAGCGGGTTTCGCCATGGTGAACGAAAGGTTGACGCCGCCCCAAATGAAAAGCCCGCGCCGAGCGGCGCGGGCTTGCGTTATTCTTGGAAGATGGAAGGACTACTCCTCCTCCTCCTCCGCCTTCTTGCCCTTCTTGGGCGTCTCTTCGCGGGCCTTCAGCGCCGCGCCGAGAATGTCGCCGAGCGACGCGCCCGAGTCCGCGGAGCCATATTGCGCGATCGCCTCCTTCTCTTCGGCGACTTCCAGCGCCTTGATCGAGACGGCGACCTTGCGCGCCTTGCGGTCGAAGAGCGTCACGCGCGCATCGACCTTCTCGCCTACCGCGAAGCGTTCAGGACGCTGATCGCCGCGGTCGCGCGCGAGTTCGCTGCGCTTGATGAAGGTCGTGAGATCCGTGCCGGCGATCTTCACATCGATGCCGGAGTCCTTCACTTCGATCACTTCGCAGGTGACGACGGCGCCCTTCTTGACGTCGCCGCCCCCTTCCTCTCCCGCGCCAACGTTGGCGAAGGGATCGCCGGCGAGTTGCTTCACGCCGAGCGAGATGCGCTCCTTCTCGACGTCGACGTCGAGGACCTGGGCGTTGATGACGTCGCCCTTCTTATATTCCTCGATCACCTGCTCGCCGGGCCGGTTCCAGTCGAGATCGGAGAGATGGACCATGCCGTCCACATCGCCGTCGAGGCCGATGAAGAGACCGAATTCGGTCTTGTTCTTGACTTCGCCCGAGACGCTCGAACCGACAGGATGTTTCTCGGCGAAGGCTTCCCACGGATTCTGCATGCACTGCTTGAGGCCGAGCGAAATGCGGCGCTTGACCGGATCGACTTCGAGCACCTGAACGTCGACTTCCTGGCTCGTCGAAACGATCTTGCCGGGATGCACGTTCTTCTTCGTCCAGCTCATCTCGGAGACATGGACGAGGCCCTCGATGCCCGGCTCCAGCTCCACGAAGGCGCCGTAGTCGGTGATATTGGTGACGCGGCCGTGGAATTTGGCGCCGATCGGATATTTCGCCTCGATGCCCTGCCACGGGTCTTCGAGAAGCTGCTTCATGCCGAGCGAGATGCGGTGCGTCTCGTGATTGATCTTGATGATCTTCACTTTGACGGTCTGGCCGATGGTCAGCACCTCGGACGGGTGATTGACGCGCCGCCAGGCGATGTCGGTGACATGCAGCAGGCCGTCGATGCCGCCGAGATCGACGAAGGCGCCGTAATCGGTGATGTTCTTCACGACGCCGTCGATCACCTGACCTTCTTCGAGGTTGGCGACGATCTCGTGGCGCTGCTCGGCGCGGCTCTCCTCAAGCACGGTGCGGCGGGAAACGACGATATTGCCGCGACGGCGATCCATCTTCAGGATGTGGAAGGGCTGCGGCACATTCATCAGCGGGCCGACGTCGCGGATCGGACGGATGTCGACCTGCGAGCGCGGCAGAAAGGCGACGGCGCCGTCGAGATCGACGGTGAAGCCGCCCTTGACCTGATTGAAGATGACGCCGTCGACCTTCTCATTGGTCTCGAAGGCCTTTTCGAGCTTGACCCAGCTCTCTTCGCGCCGCGCCTTGTCGCGCGAGATAACGGCTTCGCCAAGCGCGTTCTCGACGCGTTCCAGATAGACCTCGACCTCTTCGCCAACCTTGGGGGCGGGGTCGCGGCCGTAGCCGGTGAATTCCTTGATGGCGACGCGGCCTTCAGTCTTCAGGCCGATGTCGATGACGGCGACGTCCTTCTCAATGGCGACGACGCGGCCCTTGATGACGGAACCCTCGAAAGCCTCGTTATCCCCGTAGCTTTCGTCGAGCAGGGCGGCAAAATCTTCGCGCGTGGGAGCGCGCTCCGTGTTGGTGTTGGCCATTTTTTCTCCTGAGAACCCCGCGAAGGGCGGCGCCGGCTTAGGGTTAGCGTTGCGGATCGGCTCTCGATGATCGGACGTCCCCCGCGCCGTGGCGGCGCTAGAGGGGACGAAAAGTTCGTAACCGAACTGGCCGGCGCGGCCCGAAGATCGAAAACCAAGCGACATGCCTCGGCGGATCGCCCGCCGACGCGCCGCCTCTCTATCAGCGGCCGGTCGCGCCTGCAAGCGCAATGGTGGGGATCAAAATCCGAAAAGCGCGCGCAAAGCCTATGATATTGCAGCGCAATAAGTCGATAATTCACTGTTGCTATGGAAATTATTCATATCTGAAAGCATCCCTTCGATGGGGAAATTCTTGCTAGCGGAATCGTGACGGCGCGCCTAATCTCGCCAACTGTAGAGCTTCGGCGTTGCGACCCTCTGTCGCGCAATGCGGTTTGCGCTACGCTCAGGAGATATGCGGAGATGAGAACGACAGTCGTTTCGGGCGCCGTGGCCGCTGCCGCTGTGGCGCTGGTTCTTTCGGGCGCAGCTCCCGCCTCCGCGAAAGACAAGGCTCCGCGCGCCGCGAAGCCGCCAGCGGAGAAGTCCGCCTGCGGCGGCAAGAACGGTTGCGGCGCGAAAACCAAGGTCCAGGAAGGTTCTGGCGCGGAGACGTCCTCGTCGGGCGACAAAAAGCCCGGCGACGCTAAGTAGCTGAAAGCGTGTGCGCCGCGTGAGCGGCGAGAGCGTCCACATCCCGTCGCCTCAGACGGGCTATTGAAGAGGAGAATGAAATGAAGTCGAATATTATTTCCGGATCGGCCCTCGCCGCCGCCGCTATCGCGCTCGCGCTCAACGGCGCGTCAATGGCTCCGGCGCATGCGCATGGCGCAAAGCAAACGCAGGCCAAGATGCATTGCGGCGGCAAGGGAAGCTGCCATCACAAGGCCAAGTGCCATCATAAATCTAAGTGCCATCATTACAAGGGCCACTGCAATATGAAGAGCCGCTGCCACAGCAAGTAATCGCTTCTGGCGCGGGGCGGACCGTTCGCCGTCCCCGCGCCGCTTGCGCTTCGCGAGCGAGCGCGTGATTGCTCACGTCGAGGGTTTCGAAGGAGAAAATGGATGAAGTCGAAGATCGTTTCCGGTTCAGCTCTTGCCGCCGCCGCGGTTGCGCTCGCCCTCGGCGGAGGCGTGGTTGCGCCTGCTTACGCCAAGGGCCATGTCTGCGATATGTCGAAGGGCCAATGCGGCGGCAAGACGAAGTGCATGACCAAGCACGGCGTATGCAAGCACTACAAGTCTCACTGTAGTCATCACAAGGGAAGCTGCCACCACAAGGCCGCCTGCCATCAAAAGAGCAAGTGCAAGACCAAATAATCGCCTTTGGCGCGGGAACGGTCGACCGACCGTCCCCGCGCCGCGCCGATGCAGCTTAGGCTCGCGGCGGCGGCGTGAGAGGAGAGAGCGCGATGGAAAAACCCGCGCCGCTTGGTTACGGCTTGGGGCTGCGCCCAGTCTATTACGATGAGATTCTGTCGACCCGGCCGCCGGTCGACTGGTTCGAAATCATCTCCGAAAACTACATGCTTGCCGGCGGCCGGCCGCTCGCCATGCTGGATCGTGTGCGCGCCGACTATCCGATCGTGATGCATGGCGTCTCCATGTCGCTCGCCTCGACCGATCCGCTCAACTTGGATTATCTGCGGCAATTGAAGGCGCTCGCCGAGCGCGTCGAGCCGGCCTGGGTCTCCGATCATGTCGCCTGGACGGGCGTGCACGGCGTCACGCTGCACGATCTGCTTCCCATTCCTTATACGCGCGAGTCGCTTGCGCATATCGTCGAGCGCATTCAGCGCGTTCAGGATTTCCTCAAGCGCCGGCTCGTCGTCGAGAACGCCTCGACCTATGTATCCTTCGTCGAGTCCGAAATGAGCGAGCATGAATTTATTCGCGAGATGGCTGAGCGCGCCGACTGCCTGTTGCTGCTCGACGTCAACAATGTCTTCGTCTCGGGCTTCAATCACGGCTTCGATCAGACGGCCTTCATCGACGCCGTTCCGGTCGAACGCGTGGTTCAATTCCATATGGCGGGGCACACCGATAACGAGACGCATCGCGTCGATACGCATGACCAGCCGGTCTGTGACGAGGTCTGGGCGCTTTACGAGCATGCGCGCCGTCGGTTCGGCGACGTCTCCGCGATGATCGAGCGCGACGACAATTTCCCGCCGCTGTCCGAACTGCTCGACGAGCTTCGGCACATGCGCGACATAGACGCGCGCATTGCGGCGGAGCGCGCGCGCAGCGCGGCATGAAGCTCGTCGATTTCCAGTCGCTGTTCCAGGCCCGCATGCTTGCGGGAGCGGGCGAAGCCGACAAGCCGCTGCTTAAAAAACTGAGATCCTCGCCGCGCGGCGCAACGCCAGAGACGCTACTTGGCGTCTATCAGACCGGCTATCGCGCGCGGCTCGCCGATTTCCTTTCCGAGGACCATCCCGGCCTGCGCACGCTGCTTGGCGACGAGGCCTTCGAGGCGCTGATTGACGATTACATCGACGCGCGTCCAGCGCGAAATCCCAACGCCCGCTGGTTTACGAGCGGCCTGCCGGACTTTATCCGCGAGAGCCCGCGCTGGCGCGACGACGCGAGAGCCTTATCCATGGCGCTTTTTGAACGCGCGATGGTGGACGCTTTCGACTCCGCCGATGAGGCGCCGTTGACGGTGCAGGCGCTGGCCGATTTTTCGCCGCAGGATTGGCCGCGCCTCGTCTTCGATTTTCACCCCGGCGTTGCGCTGCTCGAACTCGCCGCAGGCACGCTCGCCGCCTATGATCTGGCGATGAGCGAGGAACAAGCCGAGGCGCCGCCGGCGCGTGAAGGCGTGGAATATGCCGCCGTCTGGCGCGTCAATGAAGAATCGGCCTATCGCGCGCTTGAAAACGACGAATATGTCGCGCTCAGCGAAGCGCGGGCCGGCCATGCTTTCGGCGACATCTGCCAGATGGCGGCTTTTCAGCAGTCCGGCGAGATTGCGCCGGAGCGGCTCGCGCAATGCCTCTCGAGCTGGTTCGAGGACGGCATGATCGTCGCCGTCCGCGTCAAGGACGAGGATCAATCCTCGAATACGCCTTCCAGCGCGTAATGCGAGATCGTCTTGCGGTTGGCGATCAACTCGTCGGCCGTCGGCTCGCCCTTCATCGCCCGCGAAATCGCGAGCTTCGTCGCCTCGTAATTGGTGCGGTAGAGATCTTTCTTGTCGAGCTTCTTCTGGTGCTTGGCGCAACGCGGATCGAGCCAGACCATGATGATCATGCAGAGTTCGTTGATCTGATCCTTGGGGATGATTCCCTCCGCCACGCAGTCGACGATCGCGTCGCCGGTCGCCGCCTGCACGACGCCGCCGAGGAGCTCGACGTAGTCTTCCGACTTCACCGTCATCTTGGTGGTCATCATGGCGGCGGGGCGCACCTGCTGATTGAGGTCGCGGATGACGAACATGCGCGGATGGCCGGCGACCTGTCCGGCCATGCTGGCGAAGGCGTGCCCCACCGGACCTTTCACATTCCCGATCATCACTTCCGGCATGGCGTCGGTATATTGTCCGTCCGCCGCCAGAACCGTCGCTTCGCCCGTCGCCAGCCAAATATGCTCGGTCATTGTCGTCCCTCTTCGTTGAATGCGCGTTCGATAGCATCGCGCGCTGTCACATGAAAGCGGCGGCTTGAGACGCTCGGGAGCTTTGTGTCGCCTCGCCTGCGCGCCATAGCGGCGTCTTTACAAGATCCTTATGGCGGAGCCTTAGAATACGAATGGATTTTTTATGTTCCCGCGGCGCAGTCTACGAGAACGGGTGGTCGATGCTCCCAACTCTTGGAGAATGCGATATGAAGTCGATATTCATCTGCGCCGCTTTTCTGGCGAGCATCGCTTGTGCTCACGCACAGCCGACCGAACTTGCGGGGCCGACGGAACAGGCTCCAGGCGCATCGAGTAAAGGCGACGGCTCCGTTGACTACTACAGCGCGACCGGCCGGCCGTTAGGAAGCGTGACCACGATTGGCGGCACGACGTATTTTGCCGGCCCCGACGGCACGCCGTTGGGAACGGCAACCACGATAGACGGTCATAAAGTCTATAAGAGATATTGACGCCGGTCGCCGACATGCGCTGATTTTTATTCAACGGGTCGTCGGTTCAAATCCAGCGGCCGGCGCCGGCATACTGAGGGCGTCTCAGGCCTTCCCGCATAACGCCGTCGCGCGCTTGCCGATCCGCGCGGCAAGGGAGTCGCCGTCGCGCGCGAGCGTTTCGATCAACCCGCGCTTGATGCGCGTAATAAGCCCTGGCCCTTCAAAAACGAGAGCCGAATAAAGCTGCACCAGCGTCGCGCCGGCCTCGATCTTGGCGAGGGCCGCTTCGGAGCCGTCAATTCCGCCCACGCCGATGAGTGGAATTTGCTCTTCGACGCGCAGATAGGTTTGCGCAAGCATCTGCGTCGAGAGATCGAACAAAGGCGCGCCGGACAGGCCGCCGCTTTCTTTTGCAAGCGGCGAACGCAGCGAAGCGGGTCGAGAGATGGTGGTGTTGGAGACGATCATGCCGTCGATTTTCCGCTCACGCGCGACCCGCACGATGTCGTCGAGCTGCGCGAGCGTCAGGTCCGGCGCGATTTTCAGCAGCACGGGACGGCGAATGCTCGCCGCGTCGCGCGCTTCGATGACGCGCGCGAGCAAATCCGACAGCGCCTCGGGCTCCTGCAGATCGCGCAGGCCCGGCGTATTGGGCGAACTGACATTGATCGTGAAATAGCTTGCGACATCCGCGAAGGCGCGCACGCCCGCGACATAATCGGCGACGCGGTCGGCGGCGTCTTTGTTCGCGCCAACATTGACGCCGACAACGCCCTTGCGCGGACGCTTCGACAAAAGCGCCAGCCGCCGCCGCATGGCCTTTATTGTTGAAGCCATAGCGATTGATGACGGCGCGGTCTTCTATCAGGCGGAAGGCGCGCGGGCGCGGATTGCCGGGCTGCGCGCGCGGCGTCAGCGTGCCGACTTCGACGAAGCCGAAGCCGAAGCCGAGCATCGCGTCGGGAACTTCGGCGTTTTTATCGAAGCCCGCCGCAAGGCCGATTGGATTTGGAAAATCGAGGCCGAAAGCGGAGACGGCCAGGCGCGGGTCGTCTTGCGTCGGCGCGCGCGCCGGCAGAAGTTTCAGCGCGGCGATGGTCGCGCGATGCGCGCTCTCGGCGTCGAGCAGACGCAACAGCGGCGTTGCGAGCGCGAATGCGTCGATCACGTGACGAGTCCCGAAAATTCATGCCGCCCATCCGCGGCCAACGGCAGCGGATCGACGCGCGCGACGGCGTCGAGCGGCAGCGCGCCGTAAAGATGCGGAAACAGCGCGCCGCCGCGGGAGATTTCCCACTTCAGCGCATCGCCGAGGCGCGCGGCGTCCACTGCGACGAGAAGCAAGTCGCGCTGACCCGCGAAATGTTTCGCCGCCGTCTCTTCCGCTTGCGCGGCGGAGGAGAAGTGAATGTAGCCGTCGGCGAGATCGATCGCCGCGCCGTGAAAGACGCCCTCGGCCTGCGCCCTGCGCCAATCGGCCGTCGAAACGATCTTATAGACGAAGGCGCCGCTCACTCCGCCGCCCGCGCGCTCTCCTGCGCCGCGCTTGCGAGCGCCGCGCGACACGGCAGACGCGCGATCATGCCGATGAGCGCGCGGTCGGAGAGCGCGACCAGACGCTCGCCGCGATTGAGCCAGGCGACCGCGTCTTCAATTGTCTCGGCGTCGGCGATCTTGGCTTCGGCCAAGGCGCGGTCGGCGCTGATCTGGCCACGCTGGCGCGGCCGGCGCGTCGGCAGCCAGTTTTCATGCAGCGCGCGCAATTCGGGATCGACATGGATCGCGATAAGGCCGTTGACATCGTCTTCGCCGGCGCGCGCCAGCGCCCGAGAGAGCGCCTTGCCGCGCTTGGCGATCGGCGGCGTCGTCGTTTCTTCGGGCGTCGTCAGCACGCCGGCGCGGCGGAACATCAGGCCGAGCCAGCGCTGGCTTGTCGCCCAGGAGATGAAAATCGCAAGCACGAGGCCGGCGATCGTCGGCGACATCCAGGCCACGAGCGACGTCGAAATCATGAGGCCGGCGATCAGGCTGAGCAAGCCCAATCCCACATGCGACATATGCCGGCGCACGATGTCGATGAAAGGCACGGAGCCGTCGTCGCGCCGCTGCGGATCCCAGCCGGTGTCGAAGCCGAAAACGATATGCAACACATGGCCGGTCTGGATCAGCATCATGATCGGCGCGAGCAAGGCCGACAGCACGATTTCGAACAGCGTCGAGATCAGCAGCATGACGACGCCGCCGGAGCCTTTGCGCGTCTCCGGCTCATAGAGCGCGACGAGCAGGCCGAAGAGCTTGGGCGCCAGCAGAATGCCCATGGTGAGCCCGAAGAGTTGGAGCGAGCGCTCCGCGTCGAATCGCGGGAAGGTCGGAAAAAGCACGAATTCGCCGGTGAAATACTCCGGGCGGAAATAGCTCGCCTGAAAGACGATCACGATGCCGATCAGCAATTGCATCAGCCAGAGGGGCGAGGTCAGATAGCCGAAAATGCCGGTCAGGAAATGCTGGCGCGAGGCCCAGTGAAAGCCTTTGCCGAACAACACGCGCGCATGTTGCAGATTGCCCTGGCACCACCGCCGGTCGCGGATGGAGAGATCGATCAGCGAGGGCGGGCTTTCCTCATAGGAGCCGCCAAGCGTCGGCATCATGTAGACGGAGTAGCCGGCGCGGCGAATGAGCGCCGCTTCGACGAAATCATGGCTCAGTATATGGCCGCCCCACGGCGGGCGTCCGCGCAAATCCGGCAGGCCGCAATGGCGCGCGAAGGCTTCCGTGCGGATGATGGCGTTATGGCCCCAGTAATTGCCGTCGCGGCCCATCCACGCCGAGAGGCCCATGGCGATGACCGGGCCGTAGATGCGCGCGGCGAATTGCTGCACGCGCGCGAACAGCGTGTTGCGGTTGATGATGAGCGGCAGCGTCTGGATGATGCCGCTGTCGGGGTCCGCCTCCATCGCGGCGGCGAGCTGCACGATCGTCGGGCCGGCCATCAGGCTGTCGGCGTCGAGCACGACCATGTGCTTGTAGGCGCCGCCCCAGCGCGAAATGAATTCCTCGATGTTGCCGGCTTTGCGGCCCGTGTTCTTCTCGCGCCGCCGATAGAAGATGCGCGCCTGCGGGCCGAGGCGGCGGCGAACGCCGATGAAGGCGCGCTCCTCGGCGACCCAGATGTCGGGATTCGTCGTGTCGGAGAGGAAGAACCAGTCGAAATGCGCTCCGAGCCCCGTCGCCTGCACGTCTTCGTAGATCGTCTGTAAGGCGGCGAAGACCCGGCTTGGCGCCTCATTGTAGATCGGCATGACGACGGCGGTCTTCTCGGAGAGCGCCGACGGCAGCGGCGGCCGGCGACGCCGGCGCAGCAACAACACGAAGCCGACGACGCAACTCGCGAAGGAAAGCGCTATCCATGAGAAGTTGAGCACGAACAGCGCGAGCAGCGCCCATTTCAACGTCGTGACGCCGCCAACGTCGATGACCTTATACATCTCATGGGCGCCATAGGCCGTCAGCGCCAAGCCGCCGCCGAAAGTCACGAGGCGGGCGAGCCAGGGCGTGCGCCAGAGCCATGGCGCTTCCGGCCGGCGTCGCTGCCGCTTGTCGAATTTGAACAGATCTTGCGCCGGCATCGAGAGCCGGCTTTCGATCGGCGTCGGCGGCGCGGCGGGATCAGCCGGAGTCGCGCTCATCTCCCTGGCCGGCGGGGCGGCGTCTTCTGGCGCGAGGTTCAGGGCGTCCATCGATAAAGCCAAGTCTCGCTGATCGGTTGCTCGTCTGATTGAAGAACGAGCCGCAACTCGCAGAAATTCTCGCCGGCTGGGTCGACGTCGAACGTGACGCGGCACGATTTTGCCAGCGGATTGAGAAACGTGCGAATATTCGTCGCCGATCCGGGAGAAGTCGTCAACGCCGCTTTGAGCCGCGCCGCGCGTTGTGGGTCGGACAAGACCTCGCCCGAAAAAACGACAACAAAACGACGGAGCTTGCCGCCCGGCGCGCGGCCGGAGCGCGCATCGATCGCCGCCGCCAAGGGCGGCCGCACCGGCGGCTCCCAGCACCAAAACTGCCGATAGGCGAAAGTCGCCTCCTTACCCGCGACGAGCGCCGGCTTGGGCCGCCAATAGGCGACGATATTGGCGTTGTTCTCCGATTCCGACGGAATCTCGACAAGCTGCAGCGCGCCTTCGCCCCACTCTCCGAACGGTTCTATCCACAGCGAGGGGCGGCGCTCCCAGTGCTGGTCGTCGTCCTCATAGGCGTCGATGTCGCGTTGCCGCAGAAGAGCGCCGAAACCCTTGGGGTTGGAGTCGACGAAAGAGGAGAATTGCAGGCTTTCGCGATTGGACACGGGTCGCCAGAGCCACTCGCCCTTGCCCGTTAGCATCTGTATCCCATTGATTTCAGCTACCATTGGCCGCAGGTCGTCGACGCGGCGGCGGTCGAGCGGCGTATAGAGCGACGCCGCCGCGAAACCCGCGAGGCCGTAATGGTCGACGCCGGTGCGCGGAAAGAGCGTCAACTCGGTGTCGACAAGCGTCGCTTCTCCGGGCCGCAGCGTAAAGCGATAGACCCCCGCGACGCTCGGGGAATCGAGGAGGGCGTGAATGACGAGCGCATGGTCGCCGAGCGCCGGCTTCTCGATCCAGAAGCTGCGGAAAGCGGGAAACTCTTCGCCGCGCGGATCGGCCGTGCGGATCGATAGCCCGCGCGCGGTGACGCCGAGATTCTGGCCCCGCGCCACGGCGCGGTAGAAGCTTGCGCCCTGAAAAATGGCGAGCTCCGCTTCCGGACCGCTGTTTTGAGCATAGAGCACGCGAAAGCCGGAAAAGCCGAGATCTGGGAGCGCTTCCGTGATTTTCAGCCCCGCGTAGTCGAATCGGCTTTGCTCGTAAGCCAGTCGCGCGGCCGCGCCGTTTTCGACGAGATAGATGTCGACCGCGGCCGCAAAAATATGGCCGCGATGCAGCGGTTCGATGGAGAAGCCCTTCTTCTCCATGCACCATATGGCGGCGCCGGGCTTGGTTTTGATGCCGACGAATTGCTCGTAGGAGAGATTGGCGAAGGGTTCGCGCAGCTCCGTGGACGGCGGCGCATAGGGCTTGGCGGCGAGCGCCCGCGCGAGTTCGACGACCATGTCGCGGGAAAAGGGATGCGGCTCGGCGGCGGGAGCCTGCGGCCCCTGAGAGCCGCCTTGGGCGAAGGATTGTGCGAAGGATCTGGCGGCGGGGGCGATCCCGGCTGCGACCGCGCCCAAGCCCGCTTTTAGAACATCTCTACGTTCAAACATGAGCTACCGAAGGAAGGCCGGTCCTGAGCCGATTTGCGCGAGGCCGCTAGCGTGGAACTTGAACATATATTGCGGCGCGGAGCGGGCGCGACGCCCCTCTATACAAGAAAGCTGAAGAGACAAAACGGTTTTCTTGCGGGTTTGCGCGGCCCGCGCGCGAAAGCCGCAGGCGCTTGCGCTCTGGCGCGCGAATCTGCCAGAACCGCGGCCTAAGCGGCGCCGCTTCGTCGGCTCCTTTCGCAACCGTCAAGCCTTGTGGGCGCCGATGCCGACATCCCGAAGCGCGCTTGCCATCGTCCTCGCGGCCGGCGAGGGCACGCGGATGAAATCCGACCGGCCGAAAGTGCTGCATGAGATCGCCGGCCGCTCCATGCTGGCGAATGTGCTGTCGAGCGCAGCGGCCGCGGGCGTCGGCCGCGTCGCCGTCGTCATCGGGCCGGGGCGCGACGACGTGAGCGCCGAAGCGCGGCGCTGCGCTCCGCAGACCGAGATATTCGTGCAGACCGAAAGGCTCGGCACAGCGCATGCCGTGCTTGCCGCGCGCCAGGCGATCGCCAAGGGTTGTGATGATCTTCTCGTGCTCTTCGCCGATACGCCGCTCGTGACGGGTTCGACGATCGCCGCGTTGCGCGCAGCGCTTGCGGAAGGCGCCGCAGTCGCCGTTCTGGGCTTTGCGGCTTCCGATCCTTTCGGATATGGGCGCCTGTTGCGCGACTCCGCGGGGCGGCTGACGGCGATCCGCGAGGAGAAGGACGCAAGCGAGGAAGAACGCGCCGTCAGGCTCTGCAACGCCGGCCTGATGGCGATCGACGGCGCGCAGGCGCTCGCGCTGCTGGAAAAGATCGGCAACAACAACGCCAAGCGCGAGTATTATCTGACCGACGTCGTCGAACTCGCGCGAGCGGATGGACGCGAAACAAGAGTTGTTATCGCTGACGAAACCGAAGTGCTCGGCGTGAACGATCGCATTCAGCTTGCTCAGGCGGAGTCCGTCGCACAGGCGCGGCTTCGCCGCGCGGCCATGGCCGCAGGCGCGACCATGATCGCGCCCGAAACGGTTTTTCTCTGCGCAGACACGGTCATCGGCCGCGACGTGCTGATCGGGCCGCATGTCGTCATCGGTCTGGGCGTCGAAATCGCCAACGGCGCGGTTATCCATTCCTTTTCGTATCTCGAAGGGGCGCGCGTCGGCGAAGGCGCGACCATCGGGCCTTTCGCGCGGCTGCGGCCGGGAACGACTCTCGCCGAAAAGGCCAAGGTCGGAAATTTCGTGGAAATCAAGAACGCGAATGTCGCGCCGGGCGCGAAGGTCAATCACCTCTCATACATCGGCGACGCCGACATCGGCGCGAACGCCAATATCGGCGCCGGGACGATCACCTGCAATTACGACGGCTTCCTCAAATATCGCACGACGATCGGCGCGAACGCCTTCATCGGCTCCAATTCTTCGCTCGTCGCGCCGGTGATGATCGGGCAGGGCGCTTATATCGGTTCCGGCTCCGTCATCACCAAGGATGTCGCCGCCGACGCGCTCGCGGTGGGCCGCGGCCGGCAGATGGAGAAGGCGGGCTGGGCGGCGACTTTCAGGGCTGCGCAGGCGGCGAAGAAGGCGCAGGGCAAATGAATCGAAATTCCCGA
This sequence comes from uncultured Alphaproteobacteria bacterium, assembly GCA_963706255.1. GTDB lineage: Bacteria > Pseudomonadota > Alphaproteobacteria > Rhizobiales > Beijerinckiaceae > Methylocystis. The sequence goes on from CAVPMJ010000021.1 coordinate 165,228, forward strand.
GCGCGCATGTTAGATTACACACGATGATCACGCTCTCTCACGAAACAGAGGCGCTGGCCCGGCGCCTAGCGGATGTCCGCCGAATTCCCGTCGAGGAGGCGGTGCGTCAGGCGCTGGAGGCTTCTGCGCGGGAAGCGGGCGTGCAGGCGCCGGGGCGTCGCCGTATGACGGTCGAGGAGATGCTCGCCTTTGGAGCCGAGATCGCCGCCATGCCGCTTCTTGATCGGCGATCGCCGCAGGAAATCGCGGATGACCTCGACAGCCTATGATCGTCGTCGACAGTTCCGCGCTGATCGCCATTCTGGAATATGAATCCGACGCCGCGATTTATGCGGAAGCAATTCAGCGAGCGGAACGACTGGCTGTCTCGGCCGTCAACGTCCACGAAACCGGAATTGTTTTGCGCGCGCGTCACGGCGAAGTCGCCGTCGCGCGGATGTGGCGTTTTCTCCTCGAACAAAACGATTTCGAAATCGTCGCTTTCGACGAGACCCAGGCGCGTGCGGCGATTGCTGCTTTCTCTCGGTACGGCAAGGGCCTGCACTCGAAAGCGCGGCTCAATCTTGCCGATTGCGCCGCCTATGCGCTCGCCACCACTCTCCATTGGCCGCTGCTGTTTAAAGGCGTCGATTTCGCCGCGACCGGTGTGCGCGCCTGTATTTGATGAAATCGCACGCTGGACGCGCTAAGGGTTGCCTCCCTTAACCTTGTTCTTCATCCGATCGCCGCGCCCGGCCGCGCTGGCGGCGCTCTTGCTATAAGTCCCTTCGGAGGTCGTCATGTGCGGCATTGTGGGAATTCTCGGGCGCGGACCCGTCGCCGGCGCGATCGTCGACGCCTTGAGGCGGCTCGAATACCGCGGCTATGATTCCGCCGGCGTCGCCACCTTGGAAGACGGGCGGCTCACCCGCGTGCGCGCCAGCGGCAAGCTGAAAAATCTGGAAGAAAAGCTCGCCGCCACGCCGCTTTACGGCGCGATCGGCATCGGCCACACGCGGTGGGCGACGCATGGCAAGCCGAATGAGACCAACGCCCACCCGCACGCCAATGACCGCGTCGCGGTGGTCCATAACGGCATCATCGAAAATTTCCGCGAATTGCGCGCGGAGCTCGCCGCCAAGGGCCATGTCTTTGCGACCGAGACTGACTCGGAAGCCGTCGCCCATCTCGTCGCCGACGAAATGCGCAGCGGCGCGACGCCGGAGAAAGCCGTCGCGGCGGCGCTGAAACGTCTCAAGGGCGCTTTCGCGCTCGCCTTTCTCTTCGAGGGCGAGAGCGATCTCTTGATCGGCGCGCGTCGCGGTTCGCCGCTTGCGGTCGGCTGGAGCGACGACGGCGTTTACCTGGGCTCCGACGCATTGGCGCTCGCGCCTTTCGCCACCTCCATCGCCTATCTCGACGAAGGCGATTGGGTGACGCTCACCCGCGAGGGAACGACCTTCCACGACGCCGACGACAATCTGGTCGAGCGCCGTCGTCAGCCGCTGCAATCGGGCTCCTTCCTGGTCGACAAGGGCAATTACCGCCACTTCATGGCCAAGGAAATTCACGAGCAGCCGGAGGTCGTCGGCCGCACGCTCGCCCATTATCTCGACCTCGCCGAGGGCGTCGTGCGTCTTCCTTTCGAACTGAAGTTCGATCCCAAGGCGTTGACGCGCGTCACCATCTCCGCCTGCGGCACGGCCTATTACGCCGGCCTCGTCGCGCGCTACTGGCTTGAGCGTTTCGCGCGGCTTTCAGTCGAAATCGACATCGCGTCGGAGTTTCGTTACCGCGAGGCGCCGCTCGCCGAAAACGGTCTCATGATCGTCGTCTCGCAGTCGGGCGAGACCGCCGATACGCTCGCCGCGCTGCGTTACGCCCGCGAGCAGGGTCAGCACATTCTCTCGATCGTCAATGTCGAGACCTCGACCATCGCGCGCGAAAGCGACACGGTGGCGCAGACGCTCGCCGGGCCCGAGATCGGCGTCGCGTCGACAAAGGCGTTCACCTGCCAGCTTGCGGTCTTCGCCTGTCTCGCCTTGGCGCTCGGCCGCGCGCGCGGCGTGCTGAGCCAGGAGCGCGAGCGCGAACTCGTCTCGCAGCTCATCGCAACGCCCGGCCAGATGGCGGAGGCGCTCTCTCGCGAGGCGCAGATCGAGCCGGTCGCGCGCGACGTGGCGCGCGCCACGAGCGTGCTCTATCTCGGCCGCGGTCCGGCCTTTCCGCTGGCGCTCGAAGGCGCGCTGAAGCTGAAAGAACTCTCCTACATACACGCTGAAGGCTATGCGGCGGGCGAATTGAAGCACGGCCCCATCGCGCTCATCGACTACGCCATGCCGGTGATCGTGCTCGCGCCGCCCGACGCGAGCCTGGAGAAAACCGTCTCGAACCTGCAGGAAGTCGCGGCCCGCGGCGGCCATCTCATTCTGATCGGCTCGCCGCACGCCCGCGAAGCCGCGGCGGCGGAACTGGCCGGCTTTATCGAAATGCCGGAAAGCGTCGTCGGGCCATTCGCGGTCATCGTTTACGCCGTTCCTGCGCAACTTCTCGCCTATCACGTCGCGACTTTCATGGGCAAAGACGTGGATCAGCCGCGCAATCTCGCAAAGAGCGTGACGGTGGAGTAGGGCGCTCAGCCTCGCCTGATGATTTCGACGGCGTTTTGCGCTTCGACGATGGCGCTCTCGACCGCCGGCATGCCCTGGCCGTCCGAATGGGCGAGCAGCACATTGCCGAAGCGTTTTGGCAGCGCGCGCATCGCTGCGACGATCCCGGGAGTCGCGATCAGATGGTGATGCCCCCACCGCGTCAGCCGCACCTCGGCAAGCCGCGCTTTCGCGAAGGCCGCCGGCATGAAACGACGCAGCTCCTCCACGATTGGGCCAGCGAGCGCCGCGCGGTCGCCGGCGAGCAATTGCGCGCGGCCCAGGCGAGGATCCCGAAACGGCGCATAGACGGTTAAGACGCCATGGTCTTTCGGCCGCTCGCCAGGCGGCAGAACAGCTGTGGCGTCGATAACGTCGCTGAAAGCTCGCGCGGCGGGCGTCCAGCTGTCATAGGCGCCCGCCGACAGCGGCCCCTCGAAGCAGCAGTTGGCGACGAGGTAGCTGCCCTGGCGCAGTCCCGTCATCGCCGCCGTCGCGGCCGGATCGACGCCGCGCAAAATGCGGCCGGCGAAGAAATAGGGCGCCGCCACCACGGCCCAGCGCGCCTCGACGCAGCGCGGTTCGCCGGGACGCTGCGCATCGAACCAGGCGACCCGGGCATAGCCGCCGTCGGCCGGCTCCACGGCGAAGACCGCCGCGCCCGGCGCGACGCGCCCGGCGCCGCTGCGCTCCACTCTCGCCGCCATGGCGCGGGCGAGCGCCGCGTTGCCGCCAGGAAACGCATAGATGGGGACGCCGATCTCGGAGAGGAAATTGACGCCCGCATAGGCGGAAATCTCGCCCGCAGGGGCGCCGAGCGCCGAAAGACAGAAGGCGTCGATAAAGCCGAAGAGGCCGGCGTCTACATTCTCGCGCGTCAGAAAATCGAGAAGCGACAGCCGGTCGAGCGCCAGCGCCGCGCCGGAGGCTTCCTTGATCGGAATCTTGGGGAATTCACTGCTGTCGGCCAGCGCGCGCAGGCGCTTTTTCAGGCTCTCGTATGGTTTGCGTAATTCGCCCTCGAACGGGTCTTGCGCGCCGGGCGCGCCCGTGAGCAGGCGATCGACCGGCTCGGGAACGGGCCGGGGCCTTAGGCCCAGCATGTCATAAAAGGCACCGAAAGGTTCGGCGAGATCGACGAAATAGGCCGAGCCGAGCGCATAGTCGATATCGCGCCAGCGTCCGGATTTGGCGACGCCGCCGGGCTCCGACTCGCGCTCGAGCAGGATCAGATCGCGGTCGTGGAGCAGCGCCGCGACGGCGAGGCCCGCGAGCCCGCCGCCGACGATCGCGACCTCGACGCGCCGCTCGGGCGTGGGCAAGGGTCTGTTCCACAGCCCGTCTCGGATCGCATGCATCGGCGCGAAACTGTCGCCGGTCCATTCGCCCAGGCGATATTCCGGCTCTTCCGCCGCCGCGGCGCGCGGCAATATCAGCGCGGCGCCCGCCGCGCTAAGACCGGAAATCGTGCGTCGGCGCGTCAGCATAGCCGCCCTATGCAATAACAGGCTTGATCATACATGCGTTCCCGCTATGGGTTGGCCCCGCCATTGACAGGGGGCGGGCCGAACTGGTCTATGCGCTGACGGTCGCGCCTCGCGCTTTCCTAAGAAAGGACGAACCGCCACTTGCTCGCCTCGATCCCTCCCGCCTATGTCGCCCCTTTCGAACGGGCCTGGCGCAATCAGGAGCTTATCCGCGCCGTCGTGCGCCGCGAGTTCATTTCGCGATTTCGCGGTTCGGCGCTCGGGCCGCTCTGGGCGGTGCTTTCGCCGCTCATCATGCTGCTCACCTATACGGCGCTCTTCTCCATCACCGTGCCGCAGCTTTCTGCCGGCATGAGCGTCACGGATTACGCAAGCTCCATTTTCATCGGCCTGATCGTCTTCAATCTGTTCAGCGAACTCGCCTATCGCGCGCCGATGCTGCTGCATGAGCATGTGAATTTCGTGAAGAAGTCGATCTTTCCGAGCGAGACGATCGCCTGGACGGCGACAATTCGCGCCTTCACCTATGGCGGCGTGGCCTTTGGCGTTTACATCGTCTTCCGGCTCGCTGACGGCGGGAACCATACCCTTGACCATCGTGCTGACGCCGCTGCTCATCATTCCCTTCGCGTTGTTTATTCTGGGCGTCGTCTGGTTCCTGATGGCGCTCGGCGCCTTCACCCGCGACGTCGCGCATATCATGGCCTCGATCGTGCCGGTGCTGATGTTCGCGACGCCGATTTTTTATCGGCTCGATCAGATCGCGCAGATGTCGAGCTCGGTCGCCATGTGGTTGCGGCTCAACATCGTCGGCGATTATATCGAGATGCTGCGCGTGTCGCGCTCGACGGAAAGATCCCGAACATCTTCGGCTATCTCGCCGTGGTCGTCGTCTCCTACGCCGTGTTTCTCGGCGGCTACCAGTTCTTCATGCGCTATAAATCGGTCATCGTCGATGTCATCTGAGCCCACCATTCGCTGCGCGGGCGTCGGCAAGGCGTTTCAGCTCTATACGCATCAGAACGATCAGCTCAAGCAGATCCTGTTTGGCCTGTGGAAGAAATTCTACAAGGAAAAATGGGTGCTGCACGACGTGAATTTCACGGTCGGACAAGGGCGAGCGCGTCGGCATCGTCGGGCGCAATGGCGCCGGCAAGACGACGTTGCTACAGATCCTGTGCGGCATCACCCAGCCGACGAAGGGCGAGTTCGTCGTGAAGGGCCGCATCGCGCCGATTCTGGCGCTCGGCTCCGGCTTCGACGGTCTGCTGACGGGACGCGAAAACGCCCGCATCGGCGCGGCGATTCTGGGTCTTTCGCGCAAGGAAGTCGACGCCTGCATCGACGACATCGCCGCCTTCGCCGACATCGGCGCCCTTTTTCGAGCAGCCGATGCGCACCTATTCGATGGGCATGATCGCGCGCGTCGCTTTCGCGATCTGCGCCCACGCCAAGGCGGACGTGCTCATCGTCGACGAGGCCTTGTCGGTGGGCGATGAAATCTTCCAGCGCAAATGCGAGAAATATATCGCCGAATTCGCCAAGACCGGCACGATCCTGATGGTCTCGCACGATCTCGAGTTCTTGCAAGCGCTTTGCGACCGCGTGTTGTGGCTCGAAAACGGCGTCGTGCGTGAAATCGGCGACCCGGCGACGATCATCGCCGACTACCGCGCCGCGATGCGGGCGGAGGAGAATCAGGCGAGCGGCGCGGCGTAAGCGTCAGTCGACGGAGCGCTCCGCGCGCCCGAAAGGCGCTCGGGCTTAGCGCTCCAATTCAGCCGCGTGATCAACCAGACTGACACGCCGACTTCGACGAGCGCCAGCGCCCCGAGCAGCAGGGCGAAAAATCCGCTGACGCGCAGCAGCGATTCGAGCGCGACGAGAAAGGCGATATGCACCGCGGGAATTGCGATGATCGTCAGACTGCTCGCCGCGTCGCGCCGGCCGGTGATATTGCCGAAGGTGAGCACCAGCGCCATGGCGAGCAGCGTGTGTGCGAGGGCGAGCGCCGGCACGCCGAAGCGCTTGGCCGCTTCCGCCATCCACTCGCCGAGCTGGCGCGGATCGGCTTTCGCCGCCTTGCGATTGGCGAGGAAATCGCCCGCCGACAGTTCATAGACGCCGCGCCAGCCGCGATCGGGCAGCGTCGCGCTGCCCTGCATCGGCAGCGCCATGGCGTATTCGTCGAAATTGGCGATACGCACGTCGCCGGTCGTCAGAGAGCGCGTCTGAATGCTGCCGTTGGAGAGCGCGACGATGACGCCCGACTCGTTGCGGCGGAATTCCGCGCGCGCCGCCGTGATCGTCTCTTCCTGCATCTTCTCGATCGAAAGCTGACGAACGAAAAGATTGACGGCGAGGTCGGGGGTCTCCCAGCGCTCGATGTAGAGCGTCTTCACGCCATTGTCGAAAGTGTAGAAATGCGCCGCGTCCAACATGCGATGATTGAGCGAATTGCGCACGACGTTGAGCACGTCCTGCATATTGCTCGAATAATAGGGCGCGACGAAATTGGCGAGGACATAGCCGAGAACGACGATTCCCGCGGCGAGCGCCAGCGCCGGCCGGCAGATCGCCCAGACCGAAAGGCGCAGCGCATAGAGCACGGCGATCATGCCTTCGCTCGCCATGCGCGCGAATTCGAGCGCCGTGGCCACGCCGACCGCCATTGGCAGCGTGACATAAGCGACGGTGGGCGTGACGCCGATCAGCGCCGGAATGACGAGGCCGCCGCGCACGGCGGCCGGCGGCAGCTGATAGAGCAGATAGGACAGCACGACGGGAACGGAGAGCGCGAACTGCACGATCAGCACGCCGAAGCCGATGCGTTTGAAGAGGTAGAGGAACAAGAGGCGCGGCATGGCGGCGTCCACGTCATCCCTCGCTCTCATGCCGAGGAGCGGGCGAAGCTCGCATCTCGAAGCACGAGGGTGAGGGCAGGGGGCGAGTGGCCGGGTTTCCTCGTCCTTCGAGACGCGAGATTTGCTCTCTCCTCCGGATCAGGAAACCATGCCGGGCGTCGCTAAATGCGCAAAACGCCAGTCGTGCGCCAACCCGAACGCAAGACCTGGCTCCGGGCGTCACTTCTTGAACCTCGCCCAGGCGGCTTTGGAATATTCCATCCAGGCCGGATCGAAGACGCCGCTCTTGGGCAGAACGGTCGCGCCGGCCCAATGCGCGAAATAGATCTCCTTGCCTTCATAATCGAGGGGCTTTCCGTCCTTGAACGTTACGCCCGGCGCCTTGTAGAAGCTCTCATGCGAGGCGCCCGCGATGACATTGGGCAGAAGCTCGATCTTCAGCCCGCGCCGATGCGTGACGAAATTCACCAAGGGCTGTGCGAAGAGCTGGCCGCGCTTGCGCACGTCGTGAAAGATCGCCGCGTCGTCGCGGATCGTGTCGATGAAGTCCGAGAGAGCCAGGAATTTGTTCGAGGTGACCCAGAAGCCGTCGTTGAACAGCAGCGCGTCCTTGAGGAAGGGATATTTGTCGCGCCTGTCGTTATAGACATATTCGAAGCTTGGCGAGGCGACGATGAACTCCGTCTTTCCTTGCGAGAGACGGCCGAAAAGCGGCGTGAAATCGCGAAACAGAATGACGTCGACGTCGACATAGGCGACTTCGTCGAGCGGCAGGGCGAGCGCCTGGAGCTTGCGCAGCCGGCGGCGGTTCGTGTTGAAAATGCCGGGATAAAGTTCATGCGAGAGCTTGTCGATCTCGGTCGGCTCTTCGCCCACATAGGTCGCGCCGTAAATGTCGGCGGCGCGGCGCGTCATCGCGACATTGTCGTCATAGGGAATGAGGTAGAGCGGCAGCGATGAATTGGTGTCGCGATAGCTTTCCAGAAAAGGCAGCAGCCAGTCGATGATCTTGTCGTTGCCGACGATGGCGACGCCGTAGCGATTTTCGGGCGCCGAGCCGCTCTCGGCGTCCGGCGCTCGAAGGGGTGGATTCGGAAGGCGAAGGCTCATATACCCCGTCTACTTGCAAAGTTTGGCCGATAGCAAGGGGGCGAAGAATTGACGCGAGTCGAGCGGGACAAGCGCGACGCTCCTCTTCCTCATGCTGAGGCGCGGGCGAAGGCGGCGTCTCGAAGCGCCGGCGCGGGGAAGCGATTGGCGCAAAAGGATTTCCTCGTCCTTCGAGATGGCGTTTTTAGGGCCCCTTGCGGATGAGGCGACCCTCGCTCGAAGCCGCGGAGATCGCCGCCGCCCCGCTCGCCGGCAAGACGGTGGCCGTCGTGCACGCCGCCTGGCATAGCTGCGGCAGCTATCAGGTTAATGTCAGCCAGATCGCCGCCTATAAGGCGCTTGGCGCGCGCGTGCTGTCGATCGCCATGATGGACGCGCTCGGCCCCGCCGCGCCGCAAGGCGCGCGCTGGGAGGCCTATCTCGCCGCCACCCGCGACATCGGCGCCGATCGCCGCTATTTTTCCGGCGCCACATCCGGCGCTTTGGCCGCGCCGCGTTTTCTGATCGACGGCTATTGGCGGCTCATTCATGGCGACCAGGCGTCCTGGCTGATCGAACTCGCCAAACGCGCGCCGCTTCCCGCAGGCTTTGAGGCCGAGTCGATCGACCTGATCCACGCCAATCATTATTTCACCTTGCCCTTCGTCGACACGTTGAAACGCGGGCGCCGCGTTCCGGTCGTGCTGGAGACGCAGGACATACAGGCGCGCCAATATATGCTGCGCAACAAGGGCGGCTTCTTCATCCCGCCCTATGCGACCTATGACGACATGCTGAAGGTCGAACTCGCATGGATGCGCCGCGCCGATCTTTGCGCGCATCTGAACGAGGAGGAGCATGAGGATTTTAAGAAGTTGCTGCCTCAAGCGCGTCACGCGCTGATCTATCCGGCGGTGGCGGAGGTTCCGCGCGCGAAAGGGAGCGACATCATCATCGTCGCGAGCGACAATTACGGCAATTACGTGAGCCTGCGCTGGTTTCTGGAAGAGGTTGCGCCGCTCGCGGGCAACGCGCGCGTTTCGATCTACGGCAATATCGACGGCGGCGTGAAGAGCCGCGACGCCGCGCTCTATGAGGCGCATCGCGCCTTGTTCAAAGGCCGCGTCGACGACATTGGCGCCGTCTACGCCAACGCCGGCTGCGTGCTGTTGCCGACTGTCGAGGGCCATGGCCTCTCCATTAAGGCGGTGGAGGCGCTGTCCTGCGGCGCGCCCCTTGTGGCGACGTCGTTGGCGTTTCGCGGGATGCAAGTCGATCCGCGCAAATTGAGCAATGTCGCGCTCGCCGAAAGCGCCGCCGATTTCGCGCAGGCTTGGCGCTCGGCGCAGGTTCGCGCCGACAGCGGCGAGACGCCGCAGTCAGAGACGAGCGACACCCGGCGGCTTTACGAAGAATCCTTCAGCCCGCAGGCCTATGCGCGCACCCTCGGCGCAGCGGTTGCGCAATTGGGCGTCGCATGAGCGGCGAACTTCCTCTCGCCGGCTGCCGCGTGGCGCTTGTCCACCCCGCCTGGCACTCCTGCGGCACCTATCGCGTCGTGCTCGGGCAGATCGCCGCCTATCGCGCGCTCGGGGCCGATGTCTTGCCGATCGCCATCAGCTCTGATCCCGGCTTCGTTCCGGGGCGCGGCTGGATCTGGAAATCCTTTGCGCAGGCGTCGCCCGAACTCGACGATGGTCCACGCTATTTTGGCGGCGCGCCGTTCCACGCCGTGCTTGCGCCGGGCTTTCTGCGCGACGCGCTCTGGCCTTATATCCACGGCGATCAGGCCGCGATTCGGCTCGGCATGGCCGAGCGCGCCGTCCTTTCGCCAGGCGTCGCAGAGGCGGCTTACGATCTCGTCCATTGCAATCATTTCTTCCTGATGCCGGCGGCGCGCCGCCTCGCGCGGGGGCGCGCGCCGATCCTCCTCGACTCGCATGATCTGCAGGCGCGGCAATTCGCGCTGATGAATAAGCGCATGCCCTGGCTGCCGCCGCGCGTGACCTATGAGGCGATGCTGGCGCAGGAGCTCGAGGCCATGCGCGGCGCCGACCTGTTGCTGCATCTCAACGCGCAGGAGGCCGAGGATTTCCGCGCGCTGCTGCCGGAAAAGGACCACGCGCTGCTCTATCCGGCGGTTCCCGAGGCGCCGACGGGGCCGGGCGGGCCGGATATCGTGCTCGTCGCCAGCAACAACACGGCCAATGTCGAAAGCGTCATCTGGTTCCTGCGCGAGGTCGCGCCGCTTGCGCCGGGCGTTACCGTCAAGATCGTCGGCAATGTCGACGCCGGCGCGCGCGCCGAGGCGCCCGACGTTTATGCCGCCTATAAGCGCTGGTTTCTGGGGCGCGTCGACGATCCCGGCGCGGTTTACGCCAGCGCCCGCCTCGCGCTGCTGCCGACGATCAGCGGCACCGGCCTTTCGATCAAATCGGTGGAGGCCTTGTCGAGCGGCCTGCCGCTTATCGCGACGACGCAGGCCCTGCGCGGCATGGACCAAGAGGCGCTGGGCCTCGCGGGGATCGTCGTCGCGGATTCGCCCGCCGATTTCGCCCGCGCCCTGACGGCGGCGGAAGCGCGCGGGCCGTTGGATCAGGCGGCGCGACGGGCCAGCGCGGCGCGTCGCTATTATGACGCGCGCTTCTCCCTCGCAGCCTACCAGCGGAGCCTTGGCGCGCTGGCGGCGCGGCTGCTCGAGCATATTTCCTAAAGCCGTCTCGAGAAAACAGCGTCTTGCGACAAGGTGTGTCTCATCGGCAACGGCGCCGGAAAAACGGCGTCTTCGGCCAATGCGCTAATTACGTCTTAGGTTTGATGGTGTTACTTTGCTCATGAAACCGCCGCTCCGTTGGGGAGGGCGCGGCTTCGGCCGATTGGAGACGCTTCAATGACCTTTAAAGCCCTAATTATTGGCGCCTTTGCGTCAGTGCTCACAATCGGAGCGGCTTCCGCCGCCGACCTCCCCCGATATAAGGCTCCGCCGCCCCCGCCGCCGCCGCCGCCTTTCAGCTGGGAAGGCTGGCATATCGGCATCAACGGCGCTTATGGCGGCGGCGTCTCCAGCTCTTCCTCGACGATCTATAGCTTTGGCGGCCTCGCTGCGCCTGTCGGCGTCGGAGTCTCCGGCTTGTGGACGACGAACTCGATCGGCACCAGCGGCTATCTCGTGGGCTATCAGAGCGGCTATATGTGGCAGTTCGCAAATGGTCTCGTCGCCGGCTATGAGAGCGAATTCGCCTATGCCGACATCCGCGCCAACAATTCGAACAACTTATTTGGCGTCGGCGTGAACAATCGCATCGATTGGTTTGGCACCGAGCGTCTGCGCTTCGGTTACGCCTATGGCCGCTTCCTGCCCTATATCACCGGCGGTCTCGCCTATGCCCGCGTGACCGCGCGGGGAAATGATTTCTTTGGCGGGTTCATTTTGCCCAACAATTCCTCCAACTGGCAGGCCGGCTGGACGGTGGGCGCCGGCGTCGAATACGCCGTCCTCGACCATTGGTCCGTCAAGGCGGAATATCTCTTCGCGCAGATGAAGGGCGCATCGGGCGCAAGCTTCGGCTTCCCCTTCTCCTACCGCATTTTCGACGGCCGCACCCTCGACACCCATATCGCCCGCGTCGGCGTCAACTATAACGTCAAGAGCATCGGCGCGCTGTTCGGCATGGACAACCTCGGCCTCTGACGCGTCGCCGACCGCTGCAATTCGATAAAGCCCGGCCCTCGCGGCCGGGCTTTTTTCGTTCGGGCGCCAATGCGATATTCTAGCGTCATGATCCGCCACGCCCCAATCCTTCACGCCTCTGCTTCCAGCCTCGCGCAGCTCAGCGACCGCTCGCGCGAAATCTTCCGGCAGATCGTCGACAGCTATCTCGCCTCGGGCGAGCCCGTGGGTTCACGGCATTTGTCCCGGCTTCTGCCGATGACGCTGTCTCCGGCTTCCGTGCGCAATGTCATGCAGGATCTGGAGGAGCTGGGCCTAATTTACGCGCCGCACACCAGCGCCGGCCGTCTGCCGACCGAGCTTGGCCTGCGCTTTTTTGTCGATTCGATGCTGCAGATTGGCGATCTGGAGGAGGGCGAACGGGCGCGAATCACCGCCGAAGTCGAAGCGGCGTCGAAGGACCACGATCTCGCCGGCGTTCTGGCCGAGGCGACAAGCCTGCTGTCCGGCCTCGCCCGCGTCGCGGGCGTCGTCGTCGCCTCCAAGGATAATGTGCGACTAAAGCAGATCGACTTCGTGCGCTTGGAGCCGGAGCGAGCGCTGGCGATTCTCGTGGCCGACGACGGCACGGTCGAGAATCGCGTGATTCCCGTCCCGCGCGATTTGCCGGCCTCGGCGCTCAACGAAGCCGCCAACTACCTTAACGCCCGCGTCACCGGCCGCACGCTCGCCGAAGCGCGCGAAGGCATAGAGGCGTCTCGCCGGTCGGCGCAGACGGAGCTCGATGAACTCGCCGCGCGCTTGGTCGAGGCCGGGCTTGCGACTTGGGCCGGCGCGATGGGCGAATCGCGCCAGCTGATCGTGCGCGGACAAGCGCATCTTTTGGAGGATTTGAGCGCCGAAGCGGATCTCGAACGCGTGCGGCTGCTCTTCGCCGATCTCGAAACCAAGACCGGCGTGATCGACCTATTGGAGCGCGCGGAGCAGGGCGAAGGCGTGCGCATCTTCATCGGATCCGAGAACAAGCTTTTCTCGCTCTCCGGCTCCTCGATGATCGCCGCGCCGCTTCGCGACAGCGAACGCCGCATCATCGGCGCGCTCGGCGTCATCGGGCCGACGCGCATTAACTACGCGCGCATCGTGCCGATGGTCGATTATACGGCCAAGGTCGTCGCGCGCGTGGTGAGCGGAGGCTAACGCCTCAGCAACCCTTGCGGCGCTCCCACATTTGCAGCTGTTCGACGCGGCCTTTCTCCCAGCCGCGCAATTTGCCATAGGGCGGAAAGCACCCGGCGCCGAAGACGGCGCGGGCGCGATCCGTATTGAAACAATAGCCGTTGCGCGCGTAGATCGCGTTGCGTTCATGCCAAAGCGCCGCGCAGGACATTTCCGCGGCGTCCTGCGCGCGCATTCTGCGGCGCGACGGTGACGGCGAATGTCGCCAAAAGGGCAGTCGCGCCAATAGCGCCCATTGAAAATCGAAATCTCATCAAACCCTCCCTTAGCGAACGATCGCAGAGTGTTCTCCGGCTCCGCCCATACTGCAAGCGGCCCGCGACGCGCGCCGCTCACGAGAAATTTTGCGGATCGACGTCCACCTGAACGCGCACGCCGCCGCGCTCCTTTGGCCCAGCGGCGAGCATGTCGCGCAGGAAAGCCTGCATGTCGGCGTTGCGTGGCCCCTTCGCCAACAGCCGGTAGCGATAGCGGCCGCGAATGAGAGCGAGCGGCGCCTCGGCCGGGCCGAGCAGCGCGATCTCATCCTCTCCTGGAAAGGCGCCGAGCGGCGCGACGCGATAGCGCGGCGAGGGCGGCAATTCATGCGCCGCCCGGACCAACGCTCGGGCGTGCGCTTCGGCGGCGGCGGCGTCCTTGGCTGAGACGATCAGCGCGGCGAGCCGTCCGAAAGGCGGCAGACCGGCGCGTTCGCGCACCGCAGTCTCCTGAGCGTAGAATTTCTCGGCGTCGCCCGAGAGAAGCGCCGCGATGACGGGATGTCCGGGCTGAAAGGTCTGGATCAGCGCGCGCCCCGGCTTGTCGCCGCGGCCGGCGCGTCCCGTCACCTGATTGAGCAATTGGAAGGTGCGCTCCGCGGCGCGCGGATCGCCGCTTCCCAGTCCCAGATCGGCGTCGACGACGCCGACGAGCGTGAGATGCGGAAAATTGTGGCCCTTGGCGACAAGCTGGGTGCCGATGACGATATCGAAGGCGCCTTTGGCGATCTCGTCCAATTCGCGCCGCAGCCGCTCGGCGCCGCCCGGAAAATCCGACGAAAGCACGAGAATGCGCGCATCCGGAAAGAGCGTCGCAGTCTCTTCGGCGAGCCGCTCGACCCCCGGCCCGCAGGCGGCAAGGGTGTCCTCCCCGCCGCATTCGGGGCAAACTTCGGGCCGCCGTTCGACATGGCCGCAATGATGGCACATCAGCGCGCGGCGAAAGCGATGTTCGACAAGCCAGGCGTCGCAATTTTCGCAGCGGAAGCGATGGCCGCATGTGCGACAGACCGTTAACGGCGCGTAGCCGCGGCGATTGAGAAAGAGCAGCGCCTGTTCGCCGCGCGCGATGGTTTCGCCGACGGCGAGCGCCAGCCGCGGCGCGATCCATCTGCCGCGCGGCGGGCCTTCGGCGCGCATGTCGATCGCTTCGAGCGTCGGCATCAGCCGGGCGCGCGCGCGCGAATCGAGGCGCAAATAGCCGTAACGTCCGCGCAGGGCGTTGACGCGCGTTTCGATCGACGGCGTCGCCGAGGCGAGCACGATGGTCGCCTCCTCCAAGCGCGCGCGCACCACCGCCATGTCGCGCGCATGATAGCTGACCCCGTCGTCCTGCTTATAGGCGCCCTCATGCTCCTCGTCGACGACGATGAGGCGCAGATCGCGAAAGGGGAGAAACAGCGCCGAACGCGCGCCGGCGACGACGCTGACCGCGCCCGTCGCGCAGCCGCGCCAGATGCGCGCGCGCTTGCGCGGGCTGACGCCCGAATGCCATTCGGCGGGCTTCTCGCCAAAGCGCGCGGCGAAGCGCTCGAGAAACTGCGTCGTCAGCGCGATTTCCGGCATCATGACGAGCGCCTGTCCGCCCGCCTGCAGCGCGCGCGCGATCGCCTCGAAATAGACTTCGGTCTTGCCGGATCCGGTGACGCCTTCGAGCAAAAAGGGGCGAAAAGCGCGCGTCGCCAGCGCCTGCGTCAGCGCGTCGGCGGCCGCCTGCTGTGCGGGCTCCAGCGCGGGCGCGGCGAAATCAGGATCGAGCGCGCCCATGACAGGCTCGGGAGGCGCGGCGACGGCCTCCAACGCGCCTTCGTCGACCAGCGCGTCGATGACGCCCGTCGAGCAGGCGGCGGCTTCGGCGAGCGCCTTCTTGGCGAAAGCGACGCCGCCTTCCGCCGCCTTGAGCGCGCGCGCGCGGGTGGGGGTGAGGCGTTCCGGCGTTGCGCCGGTCGCGCGATAGAGCGTTCGCGGCGTTTCCGCGCCGGCCTCTTCCGCCGCGCGCGTCGCAAGGCGCAGCGCCATGCCGCGCGGCGCCAGCGTGTAGCGCGCCAGCCAATCGATGAAGTCGCGCAGCTTTTGTTGCAGCGGCGGCCGATCGAGCCGCGCGGTAATCGTTTTGAGATTTCCGCCTGCGCGCGGAGCCGCGTCAACGGACCAGACGACGCCATAGGCCTCGCGCGCGCCGAGCGGCGCCTTGACGCTGTCGCCCGGCTGGAGCCGCATCGCCGGCGGCGCAAGGTAGGAATAGGCGGCGTCGACCGCGACGGGCGCCAGAACTTCGACGACCTGGGCCCGCGCCTCGCTTCCGTCATCGGGCGCCGCGCTCATTCGGCGGGCTTAAAGCAAATCGGCGCGGCCTGAAAGCGCTGCGCCTCCACCCGAGGCGGCGCCCGCCGTCGCACGCATTTAGGCCGCGCTCCTGCACGGCTATTATACGCTTTGCTTGCATTCCCTCTCGCGCGCGCCTATCCCTTGAAAGAGCCAGTCGGCCGGACGGCCGCTGCGTCACGCAGAGGAAAGTCCGGGCTCCACGGAGACACGGCGCCGGATAACGTCCGGCGGGGGCGACCCCAGGGATAGCGCCACAGAAAGCAAACCGCCGCGAAAGCGGTAAGGGTGAAAGGGTGCGGTAAGAGCGCACCGCCTGAGCGGCAACGCTTCAGGGCATGGCAAGCCCCGCCGGGAGCAAAACCGAATAGGGGCGACAGAAGGCCTCGGGCGCGAGCTCAAGCTTTCAACCCGTCTCCGGGACCGTCGCTCGGGTTGGTTGCTTGAGGCGGGCGGAAACGCCCGTCCCAGAGGAATGGCCGTCACGTCCTGCAAAGGGCCATACAGAACCCGGCTTACAGGCCGGCTGGCGACTTTTTGACGGATTCCGTTGTGGTCGGAGTCCAGAACCTGTTCACGATTTGCCGCTTCCCATAAACCCTCCCTTAACACTAACAAAGCCTAATGGCGTTAGGCGCCATTTGGCGCTTCAGCCCGCCGCTGCTTCGCCGACGCCTTGAAAACCAATGGCCCGCCAACTGACGCCGCAGAGCCGACCGCTGACGGGCAATTCGTCCGCCGCGTCCCGGCGCGCGCCTTGTCTCGCGCCTGTGTCCCGAATCGGGAAAGCGGCGCGGCCCGAGGCGAGGGGTCGCCGCAACGCTGCCGGGGCGCTCAACCGAGGGAGTCAGGGAATGACGCGGCGCCGCCCCGATCCTTCTCCCGCCGCCGGCGGCGCCGTCCGCCATATGCCCGTATTGCTGGCCGAGGCGATGCAGGCGCTCGGCCTTCGCGCCGGTGGGCGTTATCTCGACGCGACTTTCGGCGCCGGCGGCTATGCGCGCGCCATTCTCGCCCATCCCGATACGCGCGTGCTGGCGCTCGACCGCGACCCTAACGCCGTGCGCGCCGGCTATGCTCTGGTCGAGGAAATGCGCGGGCGCCTGACGCTTGTCGAAGCGCGCTTTTCGCAGCTTGAAGAGATCGCGCGCGCGAAGGGCTTCGCGCCGCTTGATGGAATCGTCTTCGACATTGGCGTCTCGTCGATGCAGTTCGACGAAGCGGCGCGGGGCTTTTCCTTTCGCGCCGACGGCCCGCTCGACATGCGCATGGAGGGGCGGGGCGCGAGCGCCGCCGATATCGTCAATGAAGCCGAGGAAGAGACGCTCGCCGACATTCTCTATTTTTACGGCGAGGAGCGCGCCGCGCGGCGCATCGCTCGCGCCATCGTTCATGACCGCGAGATTGCGCCTTTCACAACGACAAGAGCGCTCGCCGAAATGATCGCCCGCGTCGCGCCCAACCGCGCCGCCGACATTCACCCCGCGACCAAGAGCTTTCAGGCGCTGCGCATCGCCGTCAATGACGAACTTGGCGAATTGCTCGATGGGCTCGCCGGCGCCGAACGCATTTTGGCCGAAGGCGGAAGGCTCGCCGTCGTCACTTTCCATTCGCTCGAGGATCGGATCGTCAAGCAGTTCCTCGCCGAGCGTTCGGGGCGCGGCGAGACCGGCTCGCGCCGGTTGCCGGGCGAAGCCTCGCCGCCGGCGCCGAGCTTCGTTTGCGACGGCCGGCAGCCAGTCACGCCGAGCGTGGCTGAGGTCGCCTCAAATCCGCGCGCCCGCTCGGCCAAACTGCGCTACGCCGCGCGCACGGCTGCGGCTCCGCATCCGCTCGACGCAAGACTGACGCGTCTTGCGCGCCTGCCCGCCCGTGACAAGGGAAAAGTCTGATGCTGCGGCTTCTCAACATCGTCGCCATTCTGATTTTGGTCGGCTCGGCCGTCTACGCCTATTCGATCAAATATCAGACGAGCTTTCGCGCCGAGCAGATCGTCAAGACGAAACTCGAGATCAAGGCGGAGCGCGACGCCATCGCCGTGCTGCGTGCGGAATGGGCCTTCATGACACGGCCGGAACGTTTGCAGCAGCTCGCCGACGCGCATTTGCCCGATATGAAGCAGCTTGAAGTGACGCAGATCGTCACGGCGCAGTCGCTGCCCGACAAGTCGGCGCGCGTCGATTCGATCGGCCAGAAGCTGGACGCGCTCGGGCTCAGCATGGCGGCGACGCCGCCCGCCGGCCCAACGCCGCCGACGACGCCCAAAGCGCAGGGACAAAGCCGCGAGCGAAGCAAGCCATGATGCAGATGACAGGCAATACTCAATCGCCGCCTTCGCCGCCGCCCAAACGCGGCTTGCGCGCCTTGATCAAGGCCGCCTTCTCGACCAGCCTTTCCTTGAGCGCGCCGCGCATGCGTCTCGCCGCTCTGGGCTTTCTCGCGCTCTATGGCGTCGTCGCCATCAAGCTTGCCTATCTCGGCTTCAAGCCCGAGGCGACGACGACGCGGCGCGCGGTGGCCGAAGCGGTGGCGGCCTCGCGTCCCGACATCGTCGACCGCAACGGCGAAGTGCTGGCGAGCGACGTGAAGGTGATGTCGGTCTTCGCCGAACCGCGCCGTCTCATCGACAAGGACGAAGCGACGGAACTGCTCACCGCCGTTCTGCCTGACATCGACGCGCGCGAACTGCGCGAACGGCTCGGCTCCAAGAAGGGCTTCGTCTGGGTGAAGCGCGAAGTCACGCCGCATCAGCGCGACGAAGTGTTTCATCTCGGCCTGCCGGGCGTCGGGCTCATCGCCGAAAATAAGCGCGTCTATCCCAACGGACCGATCGGCGCCCATGTGCTGGGCTTCGCCAATATCGACAATCAGGGCATCGCCGGCATCGAGAAATTTATCGACGGGCAGGGCCTTGCCGATCTGCATGGCGCCGGTTTTGGCGTGACGCCCGGACGATCTGAAGCCGGTGTCGCTGTCGCTGGACATTCGCGCCACGCATGCGCTGCGCGACGAGCTTGAAAAGGGCGTCAATCACTTCAAGGCCAAGGCCGGCGCCGCGGCGATCATCGACGTCAACACCGGAGAAGTGATCGCGCTCGCATCGCTCCCCGACTATGATCCCAACAAGCCGACCGACGCGCTCGATCCGATCCACATCAACCGCATGAGCGTCGGCGTCTATGAGATGGGCTCAACGTTCAAGGCGCTGACCGTCGCCATGGCGCTCGACTCGGGCAAGGTCAATCTCAATTCGCGGCTCGACGCGCGCGGCGTTCTCTCCTTCGGCCGCTTCAAGATTCACGATTATCACGCGCAAAATCGCGCGCTGACCTTGCCGGAAGTCTTCACCTATTCGTCGAATGTCGGCGTGGCGCGCATGGCGATGGGTCAGGGCGTCGAACGGCACAAGGCGTTCCTGCGCAAGATGGGCCAGCTCACGCGCATGCGCACCGAATTGCCGGAAAGCGCCGAACCGATCGTGCCGAAGAACTGGGGCGAATTGAACACCATGACCATCGCCTTCGGCCATGGTCTTGCGGTCTCGCCGCTTCAGGCGATGATGGCGGTCGGCGCGCTGATGAACGGCGGCTATCTCATCACGCCGACCTTCATCAAGCGCAGCGAGGAGGAAGCCAAGGAGAGCGCCGAGCGCGTGGTGAAGCCCGAAACGAGCGAGGCGATGCGCTATTTGATGCGCCTCAACGCCGAAATCGGGACCGCGCGGAAGGTCAACATCAACGGCTATTACGTCGGCGGCAAGACCGGCACGGCGGAGAAGGTGATCAACGGCCACTATTCGAAGAACAAGCTTTTCACGACTTTCATGGCCGTGGCGCCGTCGGACAAGCCGAAGTATCTTTTCCTCACCATCATGGACGAGCCGCAGGGCTTGCCCGAAACCGGCGGCTACGCTACGGCGGCCTATAATTCAGGCCATGTGACGGGCGAGATCATCGAGCGCGTCGGTCCGATCCTCGGCCTTGCGCCGCGTTTCGAGCCGCCGCACCAGCCCTTCCCGCTGCTCGCGAAACTGGGTTACGGCTATGCGAATGTTCCGGCGCATGGCGGCGGAGGACATTGATGCTGCTTTCCGAGCTGCTTGCGACGCCTGACCTCGAGCCCGCCTTGCGCGGGCTCAAGGTTGCCGGCCTTACGGCCGACAGCCGCACGGCGCGCGACGGCTTCGCCTTTTTCGCCATTCCCGGCCACGCCGGCGACGGGCTGACCTTCGTCGCCGACGCGGCGGCGCGCGGCGCGCGCGTCGTCGTCGCGCAGCGCAGGGCCGAATGCCCGCTGCCGCTGATCGTCGTCGACGACGTGCGCGCGCGCCCTCGCGCGCGCGGCCGCGCGTTTCTTTGCGCGCCAGCCGTCGACGATCGCAGCGGTGACCGGCACGAGCGGCAAGACCTCCATCGTCGCTTTTCTTCGCCAGATCTGGAGCGCGCTCGGCCATGAGGCGGCGTCGCTCGGCACCGTCGGCATCGTGGATTCGCACGGCGCGCATTATGGCGCGCTGACGACGCCCGGGCCCGTGGAGCTGCACAAGACGCTCGACGAGCTTGCAGGACGCGGCGTCACCCATCTCGCCATGGAGGCGTCGTCGCTCGGCGTCGATCAGCGCCGGCTCGACGGCGTGCGCATCGAGGTCGCCGGCTTCACCAATTTCTCGCGCGACCATCTCGATCATCACGCCAGCATGGAAGATTATTTCGCCGCCAAGATGCGGCTCTTCGATACGCTGATGCATCCAGGCCAAACCGCGGTGATCGACGCCGATAGCGATGTCGCGCCGCGCGTCATGGAAGTTTGCCGCGCGCGCGGGCTGAACGTTTTCGATGTCGGCGCGAAGGGCGAGGCGATTGCGCTGCTTGCGGCGACGCCGGATGCGCTCGCCACATCTTTGCGCCTGCGCCATGCCGGCGCCGAATATGAGATCGAACTGCCGCTTGCCGGCGCTTTCCAAGTTTCCAACGCGCTCGTCGCCGCCGGCCTTGCGATCGCAGCCGGCGACGACCCTGCGCGCGTCTTCGCGGCGCTTAGTCAGCTCAAGGGCGCGCCGGGACGGCTCGAACTCGTTGGCCAGCATAATGGCGCGCCCGTTTTCGTCGACTACGCGCATAAGCCCGACGCGCTCGAAAAAGTGCTCGCGACCCTGCGGCCGCTGACAAAAAATCGCCTGATTGTCGTTTTCGGGTGTGGCGGCGATCGCGACCGGGGCAAGCGTCCGCTGATGGGGGAAATCGTCGCGCGCGCCGCCGACGTCGCCATCGTCACGGATGACAATCCGCGCAGTGAAGACGCCGCCGCCATTCGCGCCGCAATTCTCGAAGGGGCCCGTGGCGGCGCGGCGCAAATCGTCGAGATCGGCGACCGGCGCGCGGCGATCGCTTCAGCCGTCGCCGGATCTTCAGGCGGGCGACGCGCTCGTCGTCGCCGGCAAGGGCCACGAAACTGGCCAGATCGTCGGCGACCGCATATTGCCCTTCTCCGATCACGAGGCGATCGCGCAGGCGCTGAAGGAGCATCATCCATGACGGGGGAACCCTTGTGGTCGGGACTGGCGCTGGTCGGAGCGCTGCGCGCGCGCGCCAGCGGCGGGCTCGCGCGTGAGGCCTTGGGCGTATCGATCGACACGCGCACGCTGCAGCCGGGCGATCTCTTCTTCGCGATCAGGGGCGAGACGCGCGACGGCCACGACTTTGTGCGCGCAGCCTTTGAAAAAGGCGCGGCGGCGGCGGTGATCGACGAAGCGCACGCCGGCGAACTTGCCGGCGCCGGACCGCTATTCGTCGTGAAGGACGTGCAACAGGCGCTGGAGTCGCTCGGCCAGCGCGCGCGCGAACGCAGCGCCGCCTTCATCGCCGCCATCACCGGCTCCGTCGGCAAGACCTCGACGAAGGAAATGGCGCGGCTCATGCTGTCGCGTTTCGGCGAGACGCATGCTTCCGCAGCCTCTTACAACAATCATTGGGGCGTGCCGCTGACGCTCGCGCGCATGCCGGCGAAGGCGGGCTACGGCGTATTCGAACTCGGCATGAACCATGCGGGCGAAATCGCGGCGCTTGTCGCTCAGGTGCGTCCGCATGTCGCCGTCGTCACGCGCATTGCGCCCGTTCATCTCGAGAATTTCGCCTCGATCGAAGCGATCGCTGACGCCAAGGCCGAAATTTTTTCCGGACTCGACGGCGGCGTCGCGATCGTCAATCGCGACGACGGATTCTATGAGCGCCTTGCCGCGGCCGCCGCGCCGACAGCGGGCCATGTCTTCAGTTTCGGGGAAACCGAAGGCGCCCATGCGCGGCTCGTTCTCTACGAAGCCGTCAGCGACGGCGGTCTTGTTGAGGCCGAGATACTCGAAAAGCGTCTGCGCTTTCGCATTGGCGCGCCCGGCAAGCATGTCGCGATGAACGCGCTCGCCGCGCTGCTTGTCGCGATGGTGTTCGACGTTGACCTCGAAGAGGCGGCGGCCGCGCTCGCCGATTTCGCGCCGCCGTCAGGCCGCGGCCAGCGCGAGCGGATCGCGACGCGCGACGGCGATTTCACGCTGATCGACGAAAGCTACAACGCCAATCCGACCTCGATGCGCGCGGCGCTGCAATTGCTCGGCGCGGCGGCGCCCGGACCGGGCGGACGGCGCATCGCCGTGCTCGGCGACATGCTGGAGCTCGGGCCGAAAGCCGCCGAACTGCATGCCGCCTTGGCGGAAGATATTATCGCGGCGAACGTCGATCTGCTATTCACCTCCGGGCCGCTGATGTCGCGGCTCAGTTACGCGGCGCCCGACGCGATCCGCGGCGCGCATCGCGCCACGCCGCTCGAACTGGAAGAGGTCGTTCTCGCCGCCGTTCGCCCCGGCGACGTGGTGATGGTGAAAGGCTCCAACAGTTCGCGCATGTCGCGGATCGTCGCGGTCCTGAAAAGCGCCTTCACCTCCGAGACGGCGAGCTAAGGAAGAAAAAATGCTGACACTGCTTGCGGACTTTTCCTATCTTTATAGTCCGCTGAACGTCTTCCGCTACATCACCTTTCGCGCCGCCATGGCGGCGGCGACGGCGCTGTTCTTCGTCTTCTTCTTCGGTCCGGGGACCATTTCGGCGCTGCGCATCAAGCAGGGGAAGGGCCAGCCGATCCGCGAGGACGGCCCTGCGTCGCATCTCGTGACCAAGAAAGGCACGCCGACGATGGGCGGGCTGATGATCCTTTCGGGTCTCGTCGCCGCGACGCTGCTCTGGGCAAATTTGCGCAACTCCTATGTGTGGATCGTGCTCTTCGTCACCGTCAGCTTCGGCCTCATCGGTTTTTACGACGATTATCTCAAGGTGACGAAACAGACGCATGCGGGCTTTTCCGGCAAGCTGCGGCTGGCGCTGGAATTCGTGATCGCCGGGCTTGCCTGCTACACGCTGATGGAGGCGGGCGGCGAGAACATGACCAAGCTCGCCATTCCGATGGTGAAGGGCTATGTCGCGACGCTCGGCTCTTTCTTCGTCGTCTTCGGCGCCTTCGTCATCGTCGCCGCCGGCAATTGCGTCAATCTCACCGACGGATTGGATGGCCTCGCCATCGTGCCCGTCGATGATCGCCGCCGGCGCCTTCGCGATCTTCGCTTATCTCGTCGGCAATTCGATCTTTTCGAATTATCTCGGCGTCAATTACGTCGCCGGCGTCGGCGAACTTACCATCGTCTGCTCGGCCTTCATCGGCGCGGGCTTAGGCTTCTTATGGTTCAACGCGCCGCCGGCGCAGATCTTCATGGGCGACACGGGCTCGCTCGCGCTTGGCGGCCTTGTCGGCGCCGTCGCCGTCGCCGTGAAGCAGGAATTCGTGCTGGTCATCGTCGGCGGGCTTTTCGTGCTCGAAGGCGCGTCGGTCATCATTCAGGTCGTCTATTTCAAGCTCACCGGCAGGCGCATCTTCCTAATGGCGCCGATCCACCATCACTTCGAGCAGAAGGGCTGGAAGGAGCCGCAAATCGTCATCCGCTTCTGGATCATCGCCTTCGTGCTGGCCCTGATGGGCCTTTCCACCTTGAAGCTGAGGTGACGATGACGCCGGTCGAGAGCTTCAAGGGAAAACGCGTCGCGCTCTTTGGCCTTGGCGGCTCGGGCCTGTCGACCGCGCGCGCGCTCGCCGCCGGCGGCGCGCAAGTCGCGGCCTGGGACGATGGCGAAGCCGGCCGACTGAAGGCCGTCGCCGAGGGCGTGGCGCTTGAGGATCTCGCAGGCGTTGACTGGCGCGGATTTGCCGCGCTCGTTCTCTCGCCCGGCGTGCCGTTGACGCATCCCGAGCCGCATTGGACCGTGCAGGCCGCGAAAGCGGCGGGCGTCGAGGTGATCGGCGACATCGAACTCTTTTGCCGCGAGCGCGAGGCGCGCGCCGGCGGGGCGCCGTTCATCGCCATCACCGGCACCAACGGCAAGTCGACGACGACGGCGCTCATCGCGCATATTCTGCGTGAGGCCGGGCGCGACGTGCAGCTGGGCGGCAATATCGGCGTGCCGATCCTCGATCTCGAGCCGCCGTCCGACGAGCGCATTCACGTTATCGAATGCTCGTCCTTTCAGATCGACCTTGCGCCCTCGCTCGCGCCGACGATCGGCGTTTTGCTCAACATCACGCCCGACCATCTCGATCGCCATGGGACGATGGAGAATTACGCGGCGATCAAGGAGCGGCTTGTCGCGCACGCAGAAGTCGCGCTCGTCAGCGTCGATGACGCCTATTGCCATGCTATCGGCGCGCGTCTTGCGGAGGCGGCGCGCCTCGAGCAGCGCGATTGTCCCGGTCTCGGCGACGCGCGCGCTCGACTGGGGATTCTATGTCGAGGAGCGAAGCGTCTATTTCCGCGAGCAGGGCCATCCGCCCGAAGAGGCGGAGTTGATCGGCTCGCTTCAAGGCGCGCGGGCGCTGCGCGGCGCGCATAATGCGCAGAACGCCGCCTTCGCCGCCGCCGCCGCGTGGGAGTGCGGCCTCGTCGATGAGGAGATCGCGCAGGGCCTCAAGAGCTATCCGGGCTTGCCGCATCGGATGGAGGAGGTCGGCCGCATCGAGCGCGCGCTCTTCGTCAACGACTCGAAGGCGACAAACGCGGACGCCGCCGAGAAGGCGCTGACGAGCTTCACCGAGATCTACTGGATCATCGGAGGCAAGTCGAAAGCAGGCGGCATCGAGCCGCTGCGCCCGCATTTTTCACGCATCCGTAAGGCCTATCTCATCGGCGAGGCCAGCGACGATTTTGCGCGAACGCTAGAAGGCGCATTGCCTTATGAGCGCTGCGAGACGCTCGACGTCGCAACGACCAGAGCGGCGCTCGATGCGCTTGGGCAGGACGCCGCGGAGCCGGTCGTGCTGCTGTCGCCGGCCTGCGCGTCATACGATCAATTCGCCAATTTCGAGGCGCGCGGCGACGCGTTTCGCGGCCTCGTTCACGGGCTTCCCGCCGTCATCGCGGCGCGGAGAGGAGGACTGACATGATCTCGCGCGCGGAGAGGACCGCCTTTTCGGACTGGGCGTGGACGGTGGATCGCTGGCTGCTCGCCAGCCTCGCTCTGCTGATCGTCGCTGGATTGGTCTTCGCGATGGCGGGCAGCCCGCCCGTCGCGGAGCGACTGCATCTGCCGACTTTCCACTTCGTCAATCGCCAGGTGCTCTATTTGCTCCCGGCGCTGGCGCTAATGATCGGGACATCCTTTCTGTCGCCCCGACATGTGCGCCGCCTGGCGCTGCTCATCTTCGTCATCTCGCTCGTGCTTGTCGTCGCGACCATCTTTTACGGACAGGAAGTGAAGGGCGCCAAGCGGTGGATTTTCGGCGTTCAGCCGTCGGAATTCTTGAAGCCCGCCTTTGTCGTGCTCGTCGCATGGGCGTTTTCGGAAGGCGCGCGGCGCAAGGACGTGCCGGGCAATCTGATCGCCCTGCTTCTGCTTCCGCTGACGATTGCGCCGCTCGTGCTGCAGCCGGACTATCGGTCAGACCATGCTGATCTCGATCGTTTGGGCCGCATTGTTCTTCATGGCGGGACTGCACTGGATATGGGTCGTTGGACTGGGCGGGCTCGGCGGCTCGGCGGCGGTCCTTGCCTATAAGTTCGTGCCGCATGTCCATGCGCGCATCGAGTCCTTTCTGGAGCCGCCGCCGCCGGTCGCCGGCGTGCCGGCGAATTTCCAGTCCGAGACGGCGCTAGAGAGTTTCATCGCCGGCTCGTGGTTGGGCAGGGGACCTGGCGAAGGCGTGGTCAAGCGCATTCTGCCCGACTCGCACACCGATTTTATCTTCGCTGTCATCGGCGAGGAATTCGGCGTCATCGCCTGCATTGCGCTTGCTGCGGTCTTCGCCTTCATCGTCGTGCGCGGACTTTTCTCCGCCGCGCGCAGCGAGGACCCGTTCTGCCGTTTTGCAACCGCAGGCCTTGTGATGCTCTTTGGCTTGCAGAGCTTGATCAATATGGCGGTGAATGTTCATCTCATGCCCGCCAAGGGCATGACTTTGCCCTTCGTTTCCTATGGCGGCTCGTCGCTGATTTCGCTGTCGCTCGGCATGGGATTCCTGCTCGCTGTCACGCGAAAGCGGCCGCGCACGCGCGTGCTTGACAGAGGTCGCAGCGACAAGCGCGCGGGCCGCGGCGTGATAGAACCGCGGGCATGAACAATTCGCCGATCATCCTCGCCGCCGGCGGCACCGGCGGCCATCTCTTTCCTGCCGAAGCGCTGGCGCATGCGCTCGCCGCGCGCGGCGTCGCGGTCGAACTTGTCACCGACGAACGCGCGCTGCGCTACGGCGCGACTTTTCCGGCGCGCGCCATGCATGCGATTCCCGCTGCAACGCCGCGCGGCGGCTCGCTGATCGCCAAGGCGCAGGCGGTGGCGCGGCTCGCGATCGGCACGACGCAGGCGGTTGCGCTGCTGCGCCATATCAAACCCGCGGCCGTGATCGGTTTCGGGGGATACCCCACTGTGCCGCCGCTGCTCGCGGCCTCTTATCTCGGCGTGCCGAGCGCATTGCATGAAGCCAATGGCGTCATGGGCAAGGCCAACCGCTTTCTTTCGGGGCGCGTCGACAAGATCGCCGCCGGTCTGCCGACGCTTTCCGTCCCGGCGCCGCTGCAGAGCAAAGTCGTCGTCACCGGTAATCCGGTGCGCCCCAATGTGCTGGAAGCGGCGACGACGCCCTATCCGAGCTTCGACGAAGGCGTCTTTCGGCTTCTCGTCACCGGCGGCTCGCAGGGCGCGCGCGTGATGGCGGATATCGTGCCGGAAGCCATCGCGGCGCTCCCCGACGATCTGCGCGCGCGCATCCGCGTCGTTCAGCAAACGCGGCCGGAAGACATTTCGCGCGTCGAGGCGATATATTCAGGCGCGAAGGCCGCCGCCGAGATCGCGCCCTTTTTTGCCGATCTTCCAGCGCGCATCGCGGCGGCGCATTTCGTCATCGCGCGCGCCGGCGCCTCGACCGTGTCGGAGCTTGCCGTCATCGGCCGTCCGGCGATGCTGGTGCCGCTGCCGCATTCGCTCGATCAGGATCAGGCCGCGAACGCCGATTTTCTCGAACAGGCGGGCGGCGCCGAAACGGTGCGACAAAGCGAATTCACGCCGGCGTTTCTGACGCGGCGCCTGACCGACCTCTTCAATGCGCCGGCGCAACTCATGGCGCGCGCCGAGGCGGCGAAGCGCGTCGGCGTCGCAGACGCCGCCGAACGCCTCGCCGATCTGATATTAAGCGTGGCGCGGACGGACGCCGCGAAACGGAGACAGGGATGAAACTGCCGCGCGAACTGGGCCCCATTCATTTCGTCGGCATCGGCGGCATTGGCATGTCGGGCATCGCCGAAGTGCTGCTCAATCTCGGCTATCAGGTGCAAGGCTCCGACGCCGCCGAGAACGCCAACGTCAAGCGCCTCGTCGAGAAGGGCGCGACGGTCAACATCGGCCACGACGCGAAAAATCTCGGCGAAGCGGCGGTCGTCGTCGTCTCCACAGCGATCAAGCGCGACAATCCAGAACTCGTCGCCGCGCGCGAAAAGCGTCTCCCGGTCGTGCGCCGCGCGGAAATGCTCGCGGAGCTCATGCGTCTCAAGCAATGCGTCGCCATCGCCGGCACGCATGGCAAGACGACGACGACCTCGCTCGTTGCGACGCTGCTCGACGCCGGCGGCCTTGATCCGACCGTGATCAACGGCGGCATCATCAACGCCTATGGCACTAATGCGCGTCTTGGCGCCGGCGAGTGGATGGTGGTCGAAGCCGACGAGAGCGACGGCACCTTTCTCAAACTGCCGGCCGACGTCGCCATCGTCACCAATATCGACCCCGAACATCTCGACCACTTCCACACCTTCGACGCGATCAAGGAAGCCTTTCGCAATTTCATCGAGAATCTGCCGTTCTACGGCTTCGCGGTGATGTGCCTCGACCATCCGACGGTGCAGGAGCTTGTCGGCCGCATCGAGGACCGCCGCGTCATCACCTATGGCGAAAATCCCCAAGCCGACGTGCGCCTGCTCGACGTCAATCTCGAAGGCGGCGTGTGCAAATTCAACGTGCTCTTGCGCGACCGCAAGACCGCGCAGGCGATTTATCTCGAAGATCTCGTGCTGCCGATGCCGGGCCATCACAATGCGCTCAACGCGACGGCGGCGGTCGCGGTCGCAAATCAGCTCGGCCTCTCGCCTGATCAAATCCGCAAGGCGCTCGCGGGTTTTGGGGGCGTGAAGCGGCGCTTCACCAAGACCGGCGAATGGAACGGCGTGCAGATCTTCGACGATTATGGCCATCATCCGGTCGAGATCGCCGCCGTGCTGCGCGCCGCGCGCGCCTCGACAAAAGGCAAGGTCGTCGCGCTGATGCAGCCGCATCGCTATACGCGGCTGCAGTCGCTGTTCGATGCTTTCGCCACCTGCTTCAACGACGCCGACGTCGTCATCATCGCCGACGTCTATCCAGCCGGCGAGCAGCCGATTGCAGGCGTCGACCGTGATTCTCTCGTCTCCGCGATCAAGGCGCATGGCCATCGTCGCGCCATGGGACTGCCTTCGCCGGAAGTGCTGCCGGCGATGGTCCGCGAGATCGTCGCGCCCGGCGATTATGTCGTGTTCCTTGGCGCCGGCAATGTCACGCAATGGGCCTACGCCTTACCCGAACAGCTTGCGGCGGGCGGGGCGCAGTGAGCTTTCCAGACATCATCGAAGACATTCGCGCGCAGGCGCCGGAACTTCGTGGACGGCTGTCTGCGAACGAACCGCTTGCGCCCTATACTTGGTTTCGTGTCGGCGGACCGGCGCAGCTCCTGTTCATGCCGACGGACGAAGCGGACCTCGCTTATTTTCTCGCGCATCTGCCGCGCGAGATTCCCGTCGCCATCATCGGGCTTGGCTCCAATCTCATCGTGCGCGACGGCGGCGTCGAAGGCGTCGTCATTCGACTCTCCGCCAAAGGCTTCGGCGACATCGTCGTCGAGGAAGGCCATCGACTGCGCGTCGGCGCCGCCGTTCCGGACGTGAAGGCGGCGCGCGCCGCGGCGGAAGCAGGGATCGACGGCCTTGCCTTTTATCGCGGCATTCCCGGCGCCATCGGCGGCGCGCTGCGCATGAACGCGGGCGCGCATGGCGGCGAAACGAAAGACGCGCTGATCGAAGCGCGCGGCGTCGATCGCGCTGGAAACATCCGCGTCTTCGCCAACGCCGACTTAGGCTACGCCTATCGCCATTGCTCGGCGCCTGACGACGTGATCTTCACGCAGGCGCTTTATCAAGGCCGTCCTGGCGATCCGGCGACGATCCTTGCCGAGATGGAACGCATCACTACGGCGCGGGAAGCCTCGCAGCCGATCAAGGAAAAGACCGGCGGTTCGACCTTCAAGAATCCCGAGGGCCGAAAGGCGTGGCAGTTGATCGACGCGGCTGGCTGTCGCGGCCTTGTCGTGGGCGATGCGCAGGTGAGCGAGATGCATTGCAACTTCCTCATTAATCGTGGGAAAGCGACCGCCGCGACATCGAGGCGCTTGGCGAAGAAGTGCGCCGACGCGTACGCGAGACGAGCGGCGTCGAGCTGCACTGGGAAATCAAGAGAATAGGCGTCGCTTGAGATGAGCAGCATCGATTCACGCCAAGCGCCGCGCGCCCTCATTGAGCAGACGCCGGCCGCGCGTCTGCTTCACACGCTTGCAAGTCCCTGGCTGACGCTCGGTCTTATGCTGTTCGCCATCGCGCAGCAGATCGCCGGCCATCTCGATTGCGACGTGTCATGGTTCATCACCTTCGCCGAGAAATATCTCGACGGCGCGGTTCCTTATGTCGACGTGACCGATCCCAATCCGCCGGCGGCTTTTCTCGCGCTTGCGCCCGCCGTGCGCCTCGCGCGCGCTCTCAATATTGCGGCGGAGCCTGTCGTCGCCGCTTTCGTTTTTCTTTTCGCGGGCGCGTCGATCGCGCTTTGCGCGGCGATTTTCCGCTTTGGCGCGCGCCGCTCGCGGGAGGATTGGGGGCTTCTGCTCAACGCCGCCGTCTTTCTGTTGCTCGTCGCGCCGGCTTTCGTTTTCGCCGAACGCGAACATCTGGCGTTGCTCGCATTGGCGCCGATGCTGGCGTCGCTCGCGGTAGACGGCGAAGGCTGCCGCGCGCCGCGCGTCCTGCGCTTGCTCGCAGGACTCGGCGCGGGCGTAGCCCTGTGTTTCAAGCCATTCTTCGCGCTCGCCGTGGCTTTGCCGACTTTTGCCTTCGCTGTGCGCGCCCGCTCGTTGCGCCCGCTCCTGTCGGCGGAGATCGCCGCCGCCGTCGGCGTGGTATTGGCCCATGGCGTCGCGACGCTCGTTTTCTTTCCGGCATATGCGCAATATGCGCTGCCTGTCATCGCAGACGTCTATCAGCCGGCGCGCGACAGTTTCGCTAATCTCGCGCTGCGCACGCTGGCGCCTTTCAACGTCGCGCTGCTGATCGCGCTTTCTGCCGCCGCGGCGCGCGGCTTCGCTACAGCGCCTGTCGCGCCGCGCTTCGTCGCGCCAGCGGCGTCGCGCGTCTGCGCATACGCCTCGATCGGCTTCCTCATTAGCTTTTTCGTGCAGGGTAAAGGCTGGAGCAATCATGCTTATCCCGGCGTCGCGCTGGCGCTTTTCGCCTGGTGTTTCTTCCTGCTCGACAAGCATCCGCGCGCGCGCGCCGCGCGCCAGGGTCGCCTGTTCAAATTTGTTTTCCTTCCGGCTTTCATCGCTGCTCCAGCGATGTTCGGCGCTCTGAAGCTTATTGTCGACGCCGAGGAGCATCCGGGGTTGCGCGCAGCGATCGAGCGCGTCGCGCCGCCGCAGCCGCGCGTGGTCGCGATGGCGCGCCAGCTCGATTTCGGCCATCCGGTGACGCGCCAATTGGATGGAACGTGGGTCGGCCGGCCGAACGCGCTGTGGACCGCGAGTTTCTCAGCCTATTTGCTGAACAGCGCCAAGGATTCCGCCTATCGCGCGCGGCTCGAGGACTATCGCCGCCGCGATCTTATCGGCTTCGTCGAGGATGTGCGCGACGGGCTTCCCGACGTGATCGTCGTCGAGGACAGGGACACGCGCGAATGGGTGCTGAAGCAGCCTGAAGGCGCCGGCGTTCTGGAAGGCTACGAAAAAGCCGGCGAGGCAGAAGAAATAGAAATCTGGACGCGAAGGCGCGGCGACATTGCGCCGCCGCCGCCGAGACCGTAGCGTGAACTCCTAAGGAGATTCGCGTCATGCCGTCGCGCAAAAATTGGTCCAACTCCTCGGGCGCCGTCAAAACTGCAGCGCCGCAAGACTGCGACGAACAAGAAGCCAAGGAGCGCCCTTCCGCAATCGATCGAGGCCTTGCAAGGTCTGGCCCGTCAAACGAGCCGACCTGTCCCTTCGCCACTTTCGCCGAATGGGCTTCGGACGTCGACGAAGCCGTTTATACGGACCTTTAGTTCGCATTTCTTCAAGTCGGGACCAAGCATGACCAAACACGTCGCCGTGCTGATGGGCGGGCTTTCCGCCGAACGCGAGATTTCATTGCGCTCGGGCGAAGCTTGCGCGAAGGCTCTCGAAGAGCAGGGCTTTCGCGTCACGCGGGTCGACGCGGGCCATGACGCCGCGAATATTCTCGCCGCGCTGAAGCCCGACGTCGCCTTCAACGCATTGCACGGCAAGTTCGGCGAAGACGGCTGCATACAGGGCGTGCTGGAGCTATTGGGGATTCCCTATACGCATTCCGGCGTGCTGGCGTCGTCGGTCGCGATGAACAAGGACGTGGCGAAGACGGTGATGGCCGCCGCCGGCGTTCCCGTGCCAAAAGGCCGCGTCGTGCATCGGCTGGAGGCGGCGAAAGCGCATGCGCTGCCGCCGCCCTATGTGCTGAAACCCGTTTCGGAGGGCTCGTCCTTCGGCGTGTTCATCGTCAAGACCGACCAGACGCATCCGCCGCAGGAGCTGACGCGCGCCGATTGGTCGCACGGGGATCTGATGCTCGCCGAGCAGTTTGTCGACGGGCGCGAACTCACTTGCGCGGTGATGGGCGAACGGGCTTTGGACGTCATCGAAATCCTCGCCGCCGATGGCGGGTGGTACGACTATCACGCGAAATACGCCAAAGGCGGCTCGAAACACGTTCTTCCTGCGAATCTTAAACAGAATATTTACCAAGAGGTTCAACATTTAGCGATTGAGGCTCACCGAGCTCTCGGCTGTCGCGGCGTGAGCCGCGCAGACTTCCGATACGACGATCGCCCCGGAGGTACGGGCGAGCTCGTCGTATTGGAGGTGAACACCCAGCCGGGGATGACGGAGACCTCGCTCGTGCCAGAAATGGCGGCTTTTGCAGGTTTTTCGTTCGGCGAGCTGGTCAAATGGATGGTGGAAGACGCGTCCTGCGATCGTTGAAGGAGTCGTTTACGGCTCTTCATCCGCTTGCCTACAACCCTTCCATCGATGCAAGCCCGGCGGTCGCCGGAGCTTCCCCCGCGCTCCCTTACGGCTCCGCCAGCGTTAGCCCTGTCGCCGGCCGCGCATCGGGGCAGAGAGGGCGCGTCGCCCGCCTCTTGTCGCGTTTTGCGATTTTCGGTCGCCCTGGCGTCGGCACGCTCGCGACGGTCGCGTTCTTCTGCGCGGTCGGCTTAGCCGGCTTCATCGAGAATGGCGGCTACGCCGATCTCGTCGCCAGCGAGGGCGAGTTTTACGACATTGCGGCGCGCGTGGCCGGCTTTCCGATTTCCGCCGTCACCATCACCGGCCAGTCGCGCTTGAGCGAGCGGGAGCTCTTGGAGGCGGCCGGCGTCGGTCCGCGCAATTCGCTGCCCTTTCTCGACGCCAACGCTGTGCGCGACCGGCTCATGCAAGTTCCCCTCGTCAAATCGGCGCGGGTGATGAAGCTTTATCCGAACCGCCTCGTCGTCGCGATTGAAGAGCGTCAGCCCAGCGCGCTGTGGCAGCGCGACGGTCGCGTGTCGGTCGTCTCCGAAGACGGCGTGCCGATCGACGAGCTGCGCGATCAGCGATATCTCGGCCTGCCTTTCGTCGTCGGCGAGGGCGCGCAAAAACGCCTGCTTGAATTTTCGATGCTGATGAAGACCGCAGGCGATCTTGCGCATCGGGTCAAGGCGGGCGTTCTCGTCGCCGGCCGGCGCTGGAACTTCGAGATCACCAATGGCGTCACGGTGAAGCTGCCGGAGCACGATCCCGCCGGCGCGCTCGAGACGCTCGCGCGCCTGCAGCGCGAAGCGCGGATCCTCGACAAGGATGTGATGTTCATCGATCTGCGCGTTCCCGGCCGGGTCAGTTTGCGTCTGACCGAGGAGGCCGCTAGCGCGCGCGAAGCGCAGCTCGCGCCGCGCAAGTCGTCAAAGAGTGGTGGTTAGAACATGATGTCGCATATCGTACCGCCGCGTATGAAGCCGCTTTCGCCCCGTCGCGCCGCCACTTT
Organism: uncultured Alphaproteobacteria bacterium; assembly: GCA_963706255.1. Taxonomy (GTDB): domain Bacteria; phylum Pseudomonadota; class Alphaproteobacteria; order Rhizobiales; family Beijerinckiaceae; genus Methylocystis. Next base: position 198,685 of record CAVPMJ010000021.1, read on the forward strand.
CGCGGCGCTCGACGTCGGCACGTCGAAAATCGCCTGCCTCATCGCGCGGCTCACGCCGATCGGCGCCGTTGCGCCAGGCGATTGGCGCACGCATCGCATTCGCGTCGTCGGCATCGGCCATCAGCGTTCGCTCGGCGTGAAGAACGGCTTCGTCGTCGACATGGACGCGGCCGACGCCGCCATCCGTCAGACCGTCGACGCCGCCGAGCGCATGGCCGGCATGCAGATCGACCGCGTCATCGTCACGGCTTCTGGCGGGCGGCTGTCGTCGGAGCATTTCGCCGCGAAGCGCGCCATCGGCGGCCGCGAGGTCGCCGAACATGACATTCATCGCGTGCTGGAAGCGTCCGCCGCGCACCACCTGCATCGCGGCCGCGTCGCCATGCATTCGCTCCCCACGGGCTTTTCGCTCGACGGCGTTTCCGGCATTCGCGAGCCCAAGGATATGATCGGCGAGGAGCTTGGCGTCGATCTTCATGTCGCGACCTGCGATCAGGCGGCGGCGCGCAATCTCATCCTCGCAGTCGAGCGCAGCCATCTTGGCGTCGAAGCGCTTGCCGCCGCGCCTTATGTCGCCGGCCTGTCCACGCTGGAGCCCGATGAAGCCGAGATGGGCGTTATTGTGGTCGACATGGGCGCGGGCTCCACCTCGCTCGCCGTTTTCGCCAAGGGCGAGATGACTCATCTCGACGCGGTGACGCTCGGGGGCAATCACGTCACCATGGACATCGCGCGCGGGCTCGACGCGCGCCTCGCGGACGCCGAACGCCTCAAGACCTTTCACGGCTCCGCCATCGCCTCGCCGTCGGATGAACGCGAAACGATTTCCTTCGATCACGTGGGCGAGCGTGGCGACCATAAAGCCCATGCGCCGAAATCGCATCTCGTGCGCATAATCCGTCCGCGCGTCGAGGAGACGCTGGAATTCCTGCGCGACCGCTTGGCCAAAGCCGGTTATCCGAGCGGTCCCGGCCGCCGCGTCGTGCTGACGGGCGGCGCGAGCCAGCTCACCGGCGCGGCCGAATCCGCGCGGCGCATTCTTGGCGGACAGGTGCGAGTTGGACGCCCCATCGGCGTCGAAGGATTGCCGGAGTCGGCCCGCAGCCCAGCCTTCGCGGCGGCCGCCGGCCTTCTCGTCTATCCGCAGGTCGCGGGCCGTGAGTATTTCGAACCGCGCCGCATCGAGCGCGCGGCGACCGGAACCGACGGCTACATGACGCGTGTAGGTAGATGGTTAAGGGAAAGCTTCTAGTATCGGGAGAAAGTGATTCTCTCGACCCGAGGAGCGCCCCGAACGGCGCAACGCCGACAGAATTACCGAGGACGACGCGTTCGGCGACCGGGCGTCCAAGGGCGAGGGACACGGGCGCCGAGTTGTAAAAGGAATAGTGAGAGGCCTGGCAAATGACGATCAATCTCAAAGCTCCCGAACTGAGGGAATTGAAGCCCCGCATCATGGTTTGCGGCGTGGGCGGCGGCGGTTGCAACGCCGTCAACAACATGATCGCCTCCGGCCTGTCCGGCGTCGATTTCCTCGTCGCCAACACTGACGCGCAGGCGCTCGCCTCGTCGCAGGCGGAGCGCGTCATTCAAATGGGACTCCAGGTGACGGAAGGGCTCGGCGCCGGCGCTCAGCCTGAGGTCGGCCGCGCCGCAGCCGAGGAGGCGCGCGAGGAGATCCGCGAGCATCTGACGGGCGCGCATATGTGCTTCGTCACCGCCGGCATGGGCGGCGGCACGGGAACGGGCGCCGCGCCCGTCATCGCGCAGATCGCGCGCGAGATGGGCATTCTCACCGTCGGCGTCGTGACGAAGCCGTTCCATTTCGAAGGCCAGCGCCGCCTGCGCATCGCCGAACTCGGGAATCGGCGAATTGCAGAAATGCGTCGATACGCTGATCGTCATTCCAAACCAGAATCTGTTCCGCATCGCGACGGAGAAGACCACCTTCGCCGACGCCTTCGCCATGGCCGACCAGGTGCTCTATTCGGGCGTCGCTTCCGTCACCGATCTCATGGTCAAGGAAGGACTCATCAATCTCGACTTCGCCGACGTTCGCTCGATCATGCGCGGCATGGGCAAGGCGATGATGGGCACGGGCGAAGCGACGGGCGAGCGCCGCGCCAATCTCGCGGCCGAAGCCGCCATCGCCAATCCGCTGCTCGACGAAGTCTCGATGAAGGGCGCGCGCGGCCTGTTGATTTCGATCACCGGCGGCCACGATCTGACGCTCTACGAAGTCGACGAGGCGGCGAGCCGCATCCGTCAGGAAGTCGACGAGGACGCAAACATCATCCTGGGCGCGACCTTCAATTCCTCGCTGGAAGGCGTGGTGCGCGTGTCGGTCGTCGCGACCGGCATCGACCTCGCTTCGATCACCGTCGACGATCCCACGAGCGAAGCGCGTCTCGCCGAGGCGGCGGAGCGTCTGCGCAGCCAGTTGCACCAGGCGCGCACGCAGCAAGCCGCGCCTGCCGCCGCGCCGCGCGCCGTCGCCTATGAGGAGGAGCGGGAAGCCGCGCCGTCCTATTTTGCGGAAGCCCCGCCGCCGCCGTCCACGCATGGCGTCTATCTCGAGCCGGCGCCGCCCCGCCCGACCTATGGCGAGCCTCGGCTCGAGGCGCCGCGCGTCGTCGCCGACGCGCCGCCCGCGCCTTACGTGCCGCCGGCGCCCGAGCAGCCGCGCGCCCCGCGCATGCCGCAGATCGAGGATTTTCCGAAGCCGATCCAGGATCAGTTGCGCCAGAGCCGCGGCGACGTCGGCGGCCCGGATCGCCGTAAATCGATCTTCGAGCGCCTCGCCTCCTTTGGGGCGAGTCGTCAGGAAGACGAGTTGCAAGGCGCGCCAGCCGCTGCGCCACAGCCGATGCACGCGCCCCGCGCGCCCTTGGCGCCGATTGCGCCGCCGGCCGGTCCGCAGCCCTCGCCGACGCACGCCGAATATGGCAAGCGCCCAGCCGCTCCGGCGCCGCAGCCGGGCCATCCCGGCCACGCCGCGCTCGATCCGCATGGACGGCGCGCGCCGCAGCCGCGCCCGGTCGAGGAGGATCATCTCGAGATCCCCGCCTTCCTGCGTCGTCAGGCCAATCACTAATCTTGCCGACAGCTAAGTGACGAAGGCCCGCCTCGCGCGGGCCTTCGTATTTGCGTCCGCCGCGCTTTGTAACAAACTGTAAGAAAGCGTGACTGGAGCGCATGCCGCGCGATTTGCTATGTTGTTTCCGGGCCATAGGGAGGGTTGCGCCATTCGCCCCGAAACAAGCCGACAGGCATCGCGCATGTTACGCGCCGCCGCGCATTCTGGGCGCGTCGCTGCGCCAGCGACCCAGCAAACTCTGGCGCGGACCGTGACGCTTGCCGGCCGCGGCGCGCATAATGATCGGCCCGCGCGTCTTATTCTCATGCCTGCAAGCGCCGACGCCGGCATCGTTTTCGGCGTCGCGGGCGCGGAGATCGAGGCGCATTGGTCGCGCGTCGACGCGACGCATTTGCGCACGCGCCTCGCAGCCGCGGGCGCCGCTGTCTCGACTGTCGAACATCTGATGGCGGCGCTGGCGGCGTTGCGCGTCGACAACGCGTTGGCGCTGCTCGACGGCGATGAAGTTCCAGCGATGGATGGTTCGGCGCGTGATTTCGTCGCCGCGATCGACGAGGCGGGCGTTGCGCCGCTCGCCGCGCCGCGGCGCGCTTTGCGGGTGACAAGGCCGGTGCGCGTTTCCGCCGGCGCCGGCTGGGCGGAGTTGCGCCCAATTGATCACGGTCTGCATCTCGACGTCGAAATCGCTTTTCCCGGCGGCGTTGGTCGCCAGCGCCTCGCGCTCGATCTGACGCCCGACACGTTCCGGCGAGAATTGGCTTCGGCCCGCACATTTGGTTTCCTAGGCGACGCTGAGCGTCTGTGGCGCGATGGCCTCGCGCTTGGCGCCAATCTCGAGAATACAATTGTCATCGACGGCGACGCCGTGCTGAACCCGCAGGGGTTGCGCTTCGCCGACGAATGCGTGCGCCATAAGATGCTTGACGTCGTCGGCGATCTGGCGCTCGCCGGCGCGCCTATCATCGGCGCCTTCCGCTCCTATCGCGGCGGCCATGGCCTTAATCTGGCCCTGATCGAGGCCGCCGCGCGCGCCGGCGCCCTGGAGCTTGAGGTTCAGGCCATGGGGGCAGGGAGCGCGGCCCGGGCTGGATCAAGCCTTTCGCCATAATCTCGCCAGATGAAAGTTTATTTTTCTGCTGGCCCGCCTAGGCGCGGGATTAGCGCGCGCCGCCAACGCGCCGCTTAGGCGCGCGGGGCCAGGGGGCGCCCGCGGGTGGCGCGACTCGGCTGAGTAAGCTAAGAGGCGTTTCGGCGCGCGATCGTCGCCAGACGCCGCAAGGGGCAGCACATGTCGGTTATCGTTCGTTCATTCCGTTCGCCGGCCCTTGTGGCGACGGTCCTGCTGATGGCGGCTGCGCCGGCTCGCGCCGACCTCATGGACTCGATCACCAGCGGCTTCGGCCTTTTCGGCGGCGGCGGCGAGAAATACAAAACCGAAATCACGCCCGACATTCCCGCCGAAGATCTCTACAATGCGGGCCTTGCGCGGTTGAAGGCCAAGGATTTCGAAGGCGCAACGAAGAAGTTCGGAGAGTTGGAGAAGCAGTATCCGTCGTCGGATTGGGCGCGCAAGGGCCTGCTGATGACGACCTTCTCGCAGTTCCAGCAGCCAAAATACGACGATGCGGTGCAATCGGCGCAGCGCTACATCGGCCTGTATCCGAATTCGTCCGACACGCCCTATGTCTATTATCTCGCCGGCATGTCCTTTTATAATCAGGTGCCGGACGTGATGCGCGATCAGCAGTCGGCTGAGAAGGCGATGGATGTTTTTTCGCAGCTTATCCAGAAGTTCCCGAAATCGGAATATGTGAACGACGCGCGTTACAAGCTTCAAGTGACGCGCGACCAGCTCGCCGCCAAGGAGATGAATGTCGGGCGCTTCTATTTGACGCGCAAGAATTATCCAGCCGCGATCAATCGTTTCCACGACGTGCTCGGCAAATATCAGTCGACGCGCCATACGGAAGAGGCGCTCTATCGTCTCACCGAGGCCTATCTCGCCATGGGCGTCACCAATGAGGCGCAGACGGCCGCCGCAATTCTCGGGCACAATTTCCCCGACTCGCAGTGGTACAAGGACGCGCATGCGCTGCTGAGGACGGGCGGTCTGGAGCCGCATGAACATACCGACTCCTGGCTCTCCAAGGTCGGCAAGACGCTGCACGCGATCTAGCTCTCTCCCGCCCCAAAGCGCCCCTGCATGAACGCGCCTGCTTGCGCGAGCGCACGCCGGCCCTCCTCGAGCCGCGCGTTCCATAATTGCCACGCGTGGATCATGAGCGGCCAAATCTCCAATGTGACTGACACGTCAGACGCTCCGGCGGCGGCGGCGAAGCGCGTCGAATCGGCAAGCAGCGTTTCGGCCGATCCCACCTGAATGAGCAGCGGCGGCAGGCCGCGCAGCTTGGCGAAGAGCGGCGATATGCGCGGGTCCGCGCGCTCGACGCTCGCCGGCACATAAGCCTGCGCGAGTTCTTCGAGATAGGGCTTGTGCAGGAGCGGGTCGACGCCGTCCTTCGTCGCCAGCGTCTCGCCCGACATTGTCAAATCCGTCCAGGGCGAGGAGAGCCAGGCGCAGGCGGGCAGTTCCTCGTTGAGATCGCGCAGTCGGATAATAAGCCCGAGCGTCAGGCCCCCGCCGGCGCTGTCGCCGCCGACGGCGACGCGGTTCGGGGCATAGCCTTGCCGTCGCAGGAAGCGCCACGCCGCCAGCGCGTCGTCATAGGCCGCCGGAAAAGGGCGTTCGGGCGCGAGCCGATAGGCGATTGCGAGCGTGCGCGCGCGGGCGGCGCGGCCGGCCTCCGTAACCATGCGCCGGTGGCTGACGATCGAACCGGAGCAATAACCGCCGCCATGGAAGAACAGCAGCGCGCGCGAGGGATCGCTTCCCGGCGCGAGCGACCATTCGGCGGCGAGTCCGTCGATTTCGACCGATTCGAGCGCGATGTCCGGCGCCGCAGGCCAGACGGCGCCGACTTCCTCGATGCGCGCGCGCCGTTCAATCCAGCCCACGGGCCGCGGTTTTGCGGCCAAAAGCGCGCGAATCTGGTTGATGTCGACGTCGGTCATCAAAATCTCCGTTTTGAAAAGGGTCCCGGCGACTATAATCCAGTGCGCGTCGCGCCGCCCGCCGGGCGCGCGCCCTCGTCGCTTGCGCGCCGCGCGCGACTGGCGCGCGAAGGATCAATGAGCAAACGCGCCATGCTGGTTCGCCTCTCCATTCGCGACATCGTGCTCATCGACGCGCTCGACCTCGAATTTGAGCCCGGACTGACGACGCTCACGGGCGAGACCGGCGCCGGCAAGTCGATCCTGCTCGACGCTTTCGTATTGGCCCTAGGCGGGCGCGGCGACGCGTCTCTCGTGCGGGCTGGCTGCGAGCAGGGTCAGGTGACGGCGGTCTTCGATCCGCCGGCGAGCCATCCCGCCCATCTCGCCGCCCGCGAATTCGGCCTTGCGAGCAAAGACGAACTCGTGCTGCGCCGCGTGCAGGCGGCTGACGGCCGCACCCGCGCCTTCGTCAACGATCAGCCGGCGACCGCCCAGGCGCTGCGCGCCATCGGCCGCGAACTCGTCGAAATCCATTGCCAGCACGATGAGCGCGCGCTCGTCGATCCCAGCGCGCATCGGGCGCTTGTCGACGCGCATGGCGGCCTCCTCGCGCAGGCGAATGATTTGCGCGCGCGCTATGGCGCCTGGCAGGCGGCGCGCCGCGCGCTCATGGAAGAAGAGGCGCGCATCGCCAAGGCGCGCGCTGACGCTGATTATCTGCGCCACGCTCACACGGAGCTTGCGGAGCTTGCGCCGCAGGAAGGCGAGGAGGAGGCGCTCGCCGAACGGCGTCTGTTCATGCAGCGCGCGGAGAAAGTCGCCGCGGATATTCGGGACGCGTTGGCGGCCTTCTCGAGTGACGGCGCGCCCGCCGCGGAAATCGCCCAAGCCTCGCGCCGTTTGGAGCGGCGCCTTGCGCAGGCGCCCCAGCTCCTGGAGCCGCCCGCGCGCGCGCTGGCGCAGGCCGTCGACGCGCTTGGCTTAGCCGAGCAGGCGCTGGAGCAGGCGCTCGCCGAGACGAAGTTCGATCCGGCGGAGCTGGAGCGCGTCGAGGAGCGGCTCTTCGCGCTGCGCGGCGTCGCGCGCAAGCATCATGTCGCGGTCGCCGATCTCGCGAAGCTTGCAGAAAAATTCGCCGGCGACATCGCGGCGCTCGACGCCTCGGAAGCGCGACTCGTCGCGTTGGGGCAAGAGCTTGCCGCTGCGAAAGCCGCCTATGACGAAGCCGCGCTGGCGCTCTCCGCCGCGCGCAGGGCTGCGGCGAAGAAGCTCGATGCGTTGGTCGACGCCGAGCTGAAGCCGCTACGGCTGGAGGGCGCGCATTTTTCGACGCAGGTCACGAGCGATCCGGAGGGCGGCGGGCCGGAGGGAATCGACCGCGTCGAATTCTGGGCGCAAACCAATCCGGGATCGCGGCCCGGGCCGCTGACGAAGGTCGCCTCGGGAGGCGAACTTGCGCGCTTCATGCTGGCGCTGAAAGTCGTGCTCGCCGATCGCGGCTCAGCGCCGACGCTGGTGTTCGACGAAATCGACACAGGCGTCGGCGGCGCGGTGGCCGACGCCATCGGCCAGCGGCTGGCGCGCCTCGCCGAGCGCGCGCAGCTGCTCGCCGTGACGCATGCGCCGCAGGTGGCGGCGCGCGCCGGCCGGCATCTGCGCATCAGCAAGGGCGCGCCGGCAAAAGCAGGTAAGGACAAACGCGTCGCGACCAGCGTCGCCGTGCTGGCCGAGCATGAGCGGCGCGAGGAAATCGCCCGCATGCTTTCTGGCGCCGCGATCACCGAGGAGGCGCGCGCGGCGGCGGCGAGATTGCTGGAAGGGGCGGGGTAGGCAAGGAGCTGCGAGCGTGAAACAAGGTTGGCGCAGATGAGAATTTTCGTGACAAGTTTCTTGGTTCGACGTAACATGTTACGAAACTGAGTTTCACATGCCCCGTCGAACCAGCCAAAACAAGAATCCGGCGCCGCCGCGGAAGCGGATGGCGAACTACCGGCAGAGAATGCGCGCGGCCGGTTTACGGCCGGTGCAGATTTGGGTGCCCGACAGCCGCGCTCCCGATTTCGCCGAGAAGTGTCGTCGTCAGGCGCGCGCCGTCGCCGCTAGCGATCCGGCGGGCGATGAGATCATGCGGTTCGTCGCGAACGTCTATGAATGGCCGGAGAGCTGATGCGGCGCGGGCAATTCGTTGTCGTTGCAACATCCGGCGACTACGGCAAGCCGCGTCCAGCCCTCGTCGTCCAGAGCGATCTCTTCTTCGAACTGCCTTCTGTCGTGATTTGCCCCTTGACCACCACGCTTCGCGATGATGCGGATTTGTTTCGTCTTGAGGTCGAACCCTCCCCGCGCAATGGGCTGCGCCAAGTTTCGCAAATCGCCATCGACAAGATCACGGTCGTTCCGACCGCGAAAATCGGCGAGGCGATTGGCGAAGCTGAGGACGCTCTGCTTCTGCGCGTCAACCGCGCTCTGGCTCTGTTCCTGGGCGTCGTATGAACGCCGTCCGCGTTGCCTCCCGCCGCGCCTCTGGCCTAAGACAGGCGCCATGCAGGACGCGCCTTTGCTGAAACCCGCCGCAGACACGCTCGCCGAATTGCGCGGCGAGATCGATCGCATCGATCTCGACATGCATCGGCTGCTGATGCAGCGCGGCGAGATCATCGACCGGCTGATCGCGGTCAAGCGCGCGCAGGGCGGCGGCTGCGCCTTCCGGCCGGACCGCGAGGCGCAGATGATGCGCGCGCTGGTCGAGCGCCATCGCGGCCTCCTGCCGGTCGACGCGGTCGAGGGCGTCTGGCGCGTCATCGTCTCGACCTTCACTTATGTGCAGGCGAATTACGCCGTGCACGCCGACGACTCGGGCGGCGACGCGCAGATGCGCGATTCCGCGCGCTTCCACTTCGGCTTCACCGTGCCTTACATCCCGCATCACGGCGCCGGCGCGGTGATCGACGCGGTCGCTGCGTCGGAGGGCGATCTCGGCGTGCTGCGCGCGACGGGCGGGCTGTCAGACGGCGCCTGGTGGATGCGCATGGTCGGCGAGAACGCGCCCAAGATCATCGCGCGCCTGCCCTTTGTCGAGCGCCCCAACCACCCTGCGGGACTGCCGGTTTTCGTCGTGGCGCGGCTCGCGCCCGAAGCCATGGCTCATGGCGTGTCGCTTTACGCGGTCGGCCTCGCGCGCTGGACGCATGCGCTGCCTGGCGCCTTCTCGACGCTAAAGGGCGAAATTCTCGCCAGCGCGCCGCATCCCGAAGGGCTTGCGCTGCTCGTCGCCGCGGCCGGCGACGCCGACGCCAAAGGCTTCGCACGGGCTTTGGCGCAGGCGGGAGTCGAAGGCGCGCGCGTCGACGTGATCGGCAGCCATGCGATGCGTTTCGAACTCAATGACGCGCGCAGCGGCGTCTTCGCGCCGGGGAGTTGAATATGACGCATCCTGTCCCGCGTCCGGGCGTCATGGCGATCGATCCTTACGTGCCCGGCAAAAGCGCCGCGCCTGGCGCGCGCGCGTCTTCAAATTATCGGCCAATGAGACGCCGCTCGGGCCTTCGCCCCGCGCCGTGCAGGCGCTGCGCGACATGGCGCCCGACATCGCGCTCTATCCGGAAGGGTCGTCGCGCATATTGCGCGAAGCGATTGGCGCGCGCCATGGCCTCGATCCCGCGCGCATCATCGCCGGCGCCGGTTCGGACAATATTCTGGAGCTTCTCGCGCTCGCCTATGTCGGCCCGGGAGATGAAGGCGTCTACAGCCAATATGGCTTTCTCGAATACAAAATCGTCATTCTCGCCGCAGGCGGAACGCCCGTCGTCGCGCCGGAGACGAATTACACGGCGAATGTCGACGCGCTGCTTGCTCGCGTGAACGAGAAGACGAAGATCGTCTTTCTCGCCAATCCCAATAATCCGACCGGAACTTATATTCCGGCGAGCGAAGTGTCGCGGCTTGCGCATTCGCTTCCCTCACATGTGCTGCTCGTGCTCGATGCGGCCTATGCCGAATATGTCACGCGCGACGACTATGAAGCGGGCGTCGCGCTCGTCGACGCGCATGAGAATGTCGTGATGACGCGCACTTTCTCGAAAATTTACGGGCTGGCGGCGCTAAGGCTCGGCTGGGGCTATGGCCCCGCCCATGTCATCGACGCCTTGAACCGCATCCGCTCGCCCTTCAACGTGTCGAGCGCGGCGTCCGTCGCGGGAATCGCCGCGCTTTCGGATGAGGCCCATGTCGACGCGGCGGTCGCGCATAATGAGCGCTGGCTGCCTTGGCTGACGCGCGAGATATCGGCGCTCGGCCTCGACGTTCTGCCGAGCGTCGCCAATTTCGTCGCCATTCGCTTTCCCGACGCGCCGGGCCGCACGGCCGTGGACGCCGATCGTTTCCTCACTTCGCGCGGCCTTGTGTTGCGCGCGATCGGCGCCTATGGCATGGGCGAGTTCCTGCGCCTCACCGTCGGATCGCAAGAGGCGAATGAACGCGTCGTCGCGGCGCTTGCCGAATTCGTGCGGGACGCGGGCGCGGGCGCGCGCCAAAGCGCCCAAGCAGGCGCTCAAGCAGGCGTTCATGGCTGAGCCCATCTGCGAGCGGCTTACGCTGATTGGCGTCGGCCTCATCGGCTCCTCGATTGCGCGCGCGGCGCGGGAATTCGGCGCGGCGCGGCATGTCGCCGTCATGGATTCATCGCCGCAAGCGACGGCGCGCGCGCGCGAACTCGGCCTCGCCGATGTGGTGACGCAAGACCATGCGCAGGCGCTCGCCGGCGCCGATCTCGTCATTGTCTGCACGCCTGTCGGCGTTTGCGGCGAGGTGGCGCAAAGAATCGCGCCGCATCTTGAAAAAGGCGTTGTGGTCTCCGACGTGGGGTCGGTGAAGGGCGCGGTCGTCGCGCAGATGGCGCCGCATCTTCCTGAGCCGGCGCGCTTCATTCCCGCGCATCCTATCGCCGGCACGGAGTTTTCCGGGCCCGACGCAGGCTTTGCGACTCTATTTCAGAACCGCTGGTGCATTCTCACGCCGCCCGACGCCGCCGACGCGGCGGCGCTGGAAAAGCTTGCCGCTTTCTGGACGCGTCTCGGCGCCAGGGTCGAGACGATGAGCGTCGCGCATCACGACGCGGTGCTCGCGCTGACCAGCCATCTGCCGCATCTCATCGCCTATAACATCGTCGGCACCGCGGATGATTTCGGTGACGAGACGCGTTCGGAGGTCATCAAATTCTCGGCCTCCGGCTTTCGCGATTTCACGCGCATCGCGGCTTCCGACCCGATCATGTGGCGCGATATTTTTCTCGCCAATAAGGATGCGGTCTTGGAAATGCTCGGTCGATTCAACGAGGATTTGAGCGCGCTTCAGCGCATGATCCGTCGCGGCGACGGGCAGGGGCTTTTCGAATTTTTCTCGCGCACGCGGGAAATCCGCCGCTCGATCGTCGAGCAGGGCCAGGACACCGCCGCGCCGGATTTCGGCAGAAGAGGCGGGAATCAATAAAATCATCACGTCGCGTCGTTTTGCGCAGGAGCGGCTCTGACAAGCGACGGACGCGTCACCCTTTCGGCGGCGTATTGCCGATGCGTAGAACATCGTTGGCGTTGCGCGTGACGAGTTCCTGAATCTTGCCGGAAAGCGCGGCCAGCACCCATGGCAGCTTCACGTCGATGCGCAGCAGGTCTGGCAGAACGGTTATCTGCGCCCCGGCCTGCTGTCCGAGCGCTGTGACATTGATCGTCGCCACGTCGCCGGCCCATGTCACGTCGGAATGCGCGATCTTGTCGACATAGTCGCGCTGCAATTTCGTTAGCTGATCGGCGACGCGCGTTTTTGCCGTCTCGACGCCGAGATTATGCGGCACGGTGACGGTGATCGTGTGGGACATGAGGTTTCCTCCGCTCGCCCTTATTTAGGCGCGCATGTATCGAAAGAGAAGGATGGCGCGATTGGGAGCAGAGAGTTGGACGACGCCCTTTGCCTCGCGCATGGCGCGCCGGGCTGCAACGCTGGCCTTCGTGGCGTGTTTCGCGGCGACCGATGTCGCGGCGCGCAGCAAGCATCCGATCCCTCCGCGCCGTCCAGATTTGCCTGCGGCAACTCCCGCAACGATAAAGCCAACGCCGCCGAAGCTGTCTGAACAACCTGGTTCTTCTGACTCAGCCGACGCTTGCTTCACAAAATTGCGCGCGGCGGGCGTCGCCTTCGAGCAAGCGCCCATGCCGACCGCCACGCTCGACGGCTGCGGCGTCGATGCGCCCGTACGTGTTTCTTCCATTGCGCTACGCAGTGGCGGCGTTGAACTCAGCGCCAAGCCGCTGCTCGGCTGCTCCTTCGCGCTGCAGTTTTCGGATTTTATTCGGAACCTTGTGGCGCCGCTGGGCTCCGCGACGATGGAAGCATCGCTTGTCGCAATCGACTCAGGTCCCGGCTACGAATGTCGCGGGCGCAATCGCAGCGCGGATGCAAAGATCAGCGCGCATGGCAAGGGCGTTGCGATCGATGTGACCGCATTCGTTTTCGCTAACGGACGGCGGGTCACGGTCGAAAGTCAGTCGGACGCTCAAGCGGCGACTTATATCAAGACATTGAGGACGGCCGCCTGCGGCTGGTTCATGACCGTGCTCGGGCCGGGCGCCGATCCCTATCACGCAATCCATCTGCATTTCGACATCGAACGGCATGGATCGAGCGACGCCTATCGCATCTGCCAATAGGCGCGCCCCGCGCAACGCTCAATTCTGGAAGCGGTTTCGACGAGGCCTCAGTTCGCGGAGGCCAGAAGTCCCAGCCGCGTGAGTTCATGCTCGCGAATATTGCGCGTGATCGGGTAATAGCCGCCCTTTTTCGCCTGCGTCTGTCCGTCCTTGGACAAGACATATTTGACGAACTCGCCGCTGAGCGTGTCGATCGGCTTCTTCGGATCCTTCAGCAAGTAGATATAGAGGCCGCGCGCCAGCGGATATTTCCTGGAATAGGTGTTGTCGAAGGAGGCGTCATAACAGGCCTTGCCGGAGGACACGGGAACGGCGCGGACCGCGCCCGTCTTATAGCCGATGCCGGAATAGCCAATCGCATATTTGTCGCTCGCAACCGCGCTGACGACCGCCTCCGATCCCACCTGCATTTGGATATTGTCTTTGAAATCGCCGCCACCCAATACATTCTGCTTGAAATACTTAAAGGTGCCCGACAGGGCATTGCGGCTATACATCGAAATGGGCTTTGCCGCCCATTCGCCAGTAAGCCCGACTTCGCCCCAGGTTCGAATGCTCTTGCCCCCGCCGCTCTTCGGATCGGAGGAGTAAATCCGATCGAGCTGCTCCATCGTCACGCATTGCAGCGGATTGTCCCTGTGGACGTAAATCGCGAGCGCGTCGATGGCGACGAGGACGGCCGTCGGCTTGTAACCATATTTCGTTTCGAATGCGCCGATCTCGTCGGGCGACATCTGGCGCGACATCGGGCCGAGTTGCGATTCGCCTGAGAGTAAGGCGGGCGGCGCAGTGTTCGAACCCTTGCCGATAAGTTCGATCGACACATTGGGGTATATCGACTGAAACCCTTCGGCCCATAGCTCCATTTCATGATGCATCGTGTCGGAGCCGACCGACTTCAACTTCCCCGAAAGTCCATTGACGATCTTATAGGGCGAAAGCTCCATATCGAGCGCGGCGGCGCCGGCGGTCAGCGCCGCAAAGGCGACCACGGCGGCGGAAAGGGCTCGAAAATTCATGGCGTTTTCTCCCTTACATCAAAGTCACTGCGGCCGAACCCACTTCGGTCGCCGCGGGGCCGCGATCGAGTTGGAACGGCTGGGGAAGCGCCCTGAAAGGGCCGATTGTCGTTGAGGCGTTCTTGCTTTCGCCGCAATGTCGCCGAGGAAAATGACGGGCGAATGACGCTTGCATGACGCGCATGTCGTTTGAAAAAGTCTTTCGGTGCGGCGCACAAAAAAGGTCCGGAAAGCGGTTGCGCGAACCGCCTTCCGAACCCGTGTCTCAAGCCATTGACGCCGACGCTGTCTCGCGCGCCGGGGCCTTTGCTTAGTAGGAGTAATACATGTCGAATTCGACCGGATGCGGGGTCATCTCGAAGCGCATCACATCCTGCATCTTGAGGTCGATGTAAGAGTCGATGAAGTCCTTGTCGAAGACGCCGCCGGCGGTCAGATAGGCGTTGTCGGCCTTGAGGTTCTCGAGCGCCTCGCGCAGCGAGCCGCAGACCGTCGGGATCGCCTTCAACTCTTCCGGGGGAAGGTCGTAAAGATCCTTGTCGGCCGGTCCGCCCGGATCGATCTTGTTGGCGATGCCGTCGAGGCCGGCCATCAGCATGGCCGCGAAGGCGAGATAGGGATTCGCCGTCGGATCGGGGAAGCGAACCTCGACGCGCTTCGCCTTCGGGCTGGCGCCGAAGGGAATGCGGCAAGACGCCGAGCGATTGCGCGACGAATAGGCGAGCAGCACCGGCGCCTCATAACCCGGAACCAGACGCTTGTAAGAGTTGGTCGACGGGTTGGTGAAGGCGTTCAGCGACTTCGCGTGCTTGATGATGCCGCCGATATACCACAGGCACTCCTGAGAGAGGCCGGCGTATTTGTCGCCCGCGAACACCGGCTTGCCGCCGTTCCAGATCGACTGATGGACGTGCATGCCCGAGCCATTGTCGCCGAAGACGGGCTTGGGCATGAAGGTCGCCGACTTGCCGTAGGAATGCGCCACCTGATGGATGGCGTATTTATAGATCTGCAGATGATCGGCGACGGTGACGAGCGTTTCGAACTTCAGACCGAGTTCGTGCTGGGCCGAAGCGACCTCGTGATGGTGCTTTTCGACCTTGACGCCCATGGCCGCCATGGCGGCGAGCATTTCGCTGCGCATGTCCTGCGCCGAGTTCGACCGGCGGCACCGGGAAATAGCCGCCCTTCGTGCGCACGCGGTGGCCGAGGTTGCCGCCCTCATAAGCCGTACCCGTATTCGAGGGCAGCTCCGTCGAGTCGAGCGTGAAGCCGGTGTCATAAGGCTCGGTCGAAAAACGCACGTCGTCGAAGACGAAGAATTCGGCTTCAGGACCGAAATAGGCGGTGTCGCCGACGCCGGCGGTCTTGATGTGGGCCATCGCCTTCTTGGCGATGCCGCGCGGATCGCGGTTATAAGGCTGGCCGGTCAAGGGCTCCATGACGTCGCAGACGATGACGAGCGTGGGAGCGGCGAAGAACGGATCCATTGCGACGCTGGAAAGATCGGGAAGAAGCGTCATGTCGGATTCGTTGATCGCTTTCCAGCCGGAGATCGACGAGCCGTCGAACATGACGCCTTCGGTCAGGGCCTCCTCATCGACGATCGAGACGTCGAACGTCACATGTTGCCACTTGCCGCGCGGGTCGGTGAAGCGGAAATCGACGTATTTGACGTCGTTGTCCTTGATCTGCTTGAGTACGTCCTTGGCCGTTGTCATGTTGCTCGATGCCTCTCTTTGTTGATCTTGCTGAGTGGTTGCGTGCGGATTGGCCGCAACGGGGCGCTTGAAGATTTTGTCGAGGAAGCTCATGGGGCAGGGGCTCGCTGGGCGGGAGCTCGATTTTCAGATGGCGTCCGCGCCGGTCTCGCCGGTGCGGATACGGATCGCGCCTTCGACATTGGAAACAAAAATCTTGCCATCGCCGATGCGTCCCGTCTGCGCCGCCTTGCGAATGGCCTCCACCGCCCGATCGACGGCGTCATCCGCAAGCACGATCTCGATCTTCACTTTCGGTAAGAAATCAACCACATATTCGGCGCCCCGATAGAGTTCGGTGTGGCCTTTCTGGCGGCCAAAGCCCTTTGCCTCGGTGACCGTGATGCCTTGCAGCCCCGCCGCCTGCAAAGCTTCTTTCACTTCATCGAGCTTGAACGGCTTGATGATCGCCTCGACCTTCTTCATTAAAACTTCCCCGCGCGCTTAGCTTAAGCCCCCCGCCCGCAAGCGACTTTGGCTCGGCTGATGAGCCGCCGAGCTTCTATCATCGCAGCGAAGACGGCGCCATGGCCAAAGTTCCGGCGCCAGACTTGGACTTGGCGCCTCGTGCATATCCTTTTTGCACTTATTTTAGACTATATCAGCCTATTTTTTAGGCGTAGAAGCATCGGCGATAACAGGCAAATCCTCCCGGGCGCCCCATTCCGACCAGGAACCGTCGTAAACGGTCGCCGGCGGTCGCCCCGTCGCCGCCAGCGCCAGGCTCAGGATGCAGGCGGTCATGCCGGAGCCGCAGCTTGCGATGACGGGTTTGTCGGGGTCGAGGCCTGCGGCCGCGAAAGCCGCCTCCAGACCCGCCTTTTCCTTTAAGCGGCCGTTCTCGACGACGTTTCCAAATGGCAGATTGAGCGCGCCCGGCATATGGCCGGCGCGCAGGCCCGGACGCGGCTCCGGCGCGCGGCCATGGAAGCGTTCGGCCGAGCGCGCGTCCACGACTTGTGGCGAACCGGCGTCGAGCGCGCGCTTCACCTCTTCGGCGTCGGCGACGAGGCTTGCGTCAAAGCGCGCCGTGAAGGGCGGCTGCGAATCTCGTCGGACCTCTCCCTGCTCCAAGGGGCGGCCTTCGGCTTTCCACGCCGGCAGGCCGCCCGACAGGATCGACACATTCTCCGAGCCGAAAGCGGCGAGCGTCCACCACAGGCGCGGCGCCGAGAACAGGCCGACGCTGTCATAGATTACGGCGCGCATCCCATCGCCGAAGCCAAGCCGGCGCATCTCCGCCGAGAAGACGGCGGGTTTGGGCAGCATATGCGGCAGGTCGGTCGAATGATCGGCGATCGCGTCGATGTCGAAGAACGCCGCCCCGGGAATGTGGCCGGCGAGATATTCCGCGCGCGCGTCGCGACCCGCCGACGGCATGTGCCAGGAGGCGTCGAAGACGAAGAGATCGGGCGCGCCAAGATGGTCGGCGAGCCATTGCGTGGAGACGAAGAGCGTATCGAGATCGACTTTATGCGGCATGGCCATACTTAAATCCTGCGCGCGGCGCTGCTTGCATCCGGCGCTTTCGCGGTCACAATACGCCGATTCGATTCTCACGCCATTGGCGCAGGAGCCACATGCTCGACATTCCCGGCAAAGCCTGCGGTCCATGTTATTTCTGCTGCAAGGTTCTTGAAATCGACGAATTCAAGAAGCCCGCCGGAAAGCTTTGCGCGCATTGTGCGTTGACCGGCGGTTGCGGCGTTTACGAAACGCGCCCGCAGGTCTGTCGCGACTATCACTGCCGATGGAAGGAGGAGCGCAGCTTCTCGCCGCAACTGCGGCCCGACCGCGTCGGCACGCTGCTGATGGACGACCCGGACAGCGACGAATATCACGCCGTCTGCGACCCGGAAAAGCCGTTTTCCTGGCGCAATCCTCTCGTATTCAAGCATCTCGTCGCCGAGGCGAAGGCCGGCCGCCTCGTCGTCGCGAAGGCGGGGTTGCGGGCGTGGCGCATCTTCGAGGACGGACATTGGCAAGAGTGGGCCTGACTCCTCGCTCTCGGGCGGCTTGCGCGCTTGGCGTCTTTCGCGCGAGCCGATGCGCCGTGGCCATGAACGCCAAAGACATGCTCTCTCGTTTTGCCGCGCGCCGCGCTGCTGCAATGACAGCGGCGCTGCTCGCGACGCCGCTTGCGCTTGGCCTTTCGCCCGCCGGCGCCGAGACGCTCAGGGCGCATTACGCCTTGAGCCTGATGGGTCTCTCGATCGGCAGCGCTTTCGCCACAGGCGTCGTCGAGCCGCAGAATTACCGCGTCGACATATCGATGAAGACGACCGGCCTCGCCAATCTCGTCAACAACACCAAAGGCGCCGCCACGGCGAGCGGCGGCTTGAGCGCCAGCGGTCCCTCGCCCGTCAGCTACGCCAACACGACCTCGAACAGCGATGAGACGCGCACGGTGCGCATGTCGCTCTCGGGAAACGCCGTGCGCGCAGTGGAGGTGCGGCCCGCGCCCTGGGACGCAGACGCGCGCGTGCCGGTGACCGAAAGCGCCAAGCGGCGCATCGTCGATCCGGTGAGCGCCTTGATCATGAGCGTGCCGGCGGGGCGGGAGCTGACTGGTCCCGCCGCCTGCGACCGCACCATCTCCGTCTTCGATGGCGTGACGCGCTTCGACGTCCAGCTCGCTTACGCCGGCGCCCATACTGCGGAAACCAAGGGTTATTCCGGCCCGGTCACAGTATGTTCGGCGCGCTATACGCCGATCGCAGGCCATCGACTGGACAGCTCGTCGACGCGCTACATGGCCGCGAACCACGACATGAGCGTTTGGCTCGCGCCCCTGCCGGACGCGCATGTCGTTGTGCCGATCCACATCGACATCGGCACGGCGGCGGGCAAGCTCGTCATCGACGCGGCGGAATTCCAGATCGGTCAACGGCGGGCGGACTCAGGCCGCTGAAAAGCGCTTAATCGACCCTTACTTCCTTGGTCTTCTTGCGGTTCATGCGATCGGACTCATATTCGAGATATCTGACCTCGGACGGCTCCGCGCCCTTCTCAGCGCGCAGGCAGAATGAAGGACGCGGCGAGAAGCCGCCTTCAGGCGCTTCGAAACAATCCGAGAAGCGCACCTCGCACTGGAACATCGTGTCGCTCTTCGGCGCCGCGCGCGCGACGATGACGCGCGCTTTTTCGATCGCCTCCTTGCATAGGTCGGCCTTGACGCCCCATGCTTCGCAGTCGCTTTGCGTCGCCATGTATTTGCCGTCGCCGGCGCAGACGGATGTGCGTCTCATCGCGTAAAAGGCCGAGAACCCCGCGGCGATGAGAGCGACAGCGATGAGGAAATACTTCATTGTGTTGAACGCTCTGGTGAGGATGAGTTTGCCGAGTGTATGCGTAGCGCGCGAAGCATAGTCTTCGGCCCGCGCGCAGCAAGCGCAAACTGTGCTTTTGCCTTGCTAGATGCGGCGTTGCAACGCAGCGCACAAAATTGACAGTCGCTTGACAAGGATCATCGTCTGCAATAACTCGTGAATTCACCGCATTTCGGAACTGCAGCCGAGAGCTGTGGAGCAATATGGCTCTCCGGGCGCGGGCAGGGCCGAACAAGCGATGCAGACGCGTTCCCGCCTAGGTGAGGTCGACGTTGATTTCAGACCGAGGTGGGACGGCGTCAGCGACGAGATCCACTTGACCGTTAGACGAACGAAAGCAACTCCGCTTTCCGCGGAGTTGCGGTGTGGAATGTCGGCTTAGGGTTAGAACCGGCAGTAAGGTGTGACAGAAGGAGGAAACTATGGGCGCTATTCTCGAACTTACCAGCTATGCAGCGACTCCGGTCGGCATGATTGCGATTATCGTCATCGGCGCGGTCGCCTATTTCGCCGCGCGCTGGGTGTTCACTGATCACTGAATAACGCAAGCTTCACGCAGCGTTTCAAAACGCGGCGCGTTGGCCGAGAGCCGATGCGCCGTTTTTTGTTGCCTATCGCGTCCCGCCTCTATTGGCGCGAAGGAAGGGGCTTGCATCCAACCGGGTCTGCGTTATTCTGAACAGCGCGCCACCTCTAACGGGCAGGGCGCACCGACCCGCTGACAAAAAAGATTACATATAGTTCCAGCCTTTGTGGGCGGTATCGACTAACTTGCTACGGTCTATGCGGCCGTGGAGGCTGAATGGCTCCTACCTCTTCGATCAGGGCCGCCGACCACCCTAAGGATGGTTCGCGCGCGGCGCGCGCGCAGGGCGGCGACGGCGCGGCGGCGCGCGAAGAGGTCGAACGCATCGACGTCGCCATCGCCGACAAGAGTCCGCTGATCCTTGCCGGGCTCGACAAGCTCCTGTCCGACGATCGCCGCTTCAATCTGGTGGCGAAATTGACGGATGGCGAGGAGTTTCTCGAAGCGGCGCGGCAGCAGAAATTCAACATCGCCGTGATCGGCTGGCAGTTGCCGACGCTGCATGCGCGAGACGTGCTGCGCGCGCTTTCTCGTCAAGTCGCGGCGCCCAAGATCGTCGTGTATAGCGGCACGAACGATCCTGCCGCGCCGGCCGAGACGCTGCAGCTCGGCGGCGCCGGCTTTGTCTCCAAGCGCGCCCCGCCGGAGCGGTTGCTCGACGTGCTGGCGGCCGTGGCGGCGGGCGACATGGTGTTTCCCTTCGTCGACATTCGCAAGATGCGCAGCGACCCGCTTGAAAATCTCACGCTGCGCGAGCGCAGCCTGCTGTCGGCGCTCGGCTCGGGCCACACCAACAGTCAACTCGCCAAGGATTTCGGCGTCTCGATCAACACGATCAAATTTCATCTGCGTAATCTTTTCGAGAAGCTCGAAGTGCGCAACCGCGCCCAGGCGATCGCGTTGTTTCTGGAGATGAAGCACGGCGCCTATCCCGGCGGCGCGGGCGGCCGCAGCATGGAGCCCTCAAGCTCTTCACGCGCGCGCCGAGGGCATCGCTCGGAATAGCGCCGCTGGAATAGCGACGACGGATATTCGCTAGTGACCAGCGCTCATGGCGCCGGAAACAGCGCGTCGGTCTTGCCGGTCAGCCAATAGGCGACAAGCCCCGCCCATTCATGCGTGGCGAATTCGACAAGGCCGAGCGCCTTCGTGGCGAAGCGCGGGAATCTGAGCCGCCCAACCTCGCCATTGGTGCGGTAATCGACAGGATAGGCGATCACCGGAAATTGCGCCTTGCGGAAAATGCCGATGGAGCGCGGCATATGAATGGCGGAGGTGACGAGCAGCCAGCGCTCGCCTTGCTTGGGCTGAACCAGTTCGCGCGTGAAGATGGCGTTCTCATACGTATTGCGCGAGCGGTCCTCGTATAAAATGTCGCCATTGTCGAGGCCGACGTCGCGCCAGAATCGCTTCACCGCAGCGGCTTCCGTATAGTGCGAACCATGCAGCGCGGCGGAGCCGCCGGTAAAGACGATTCGCGCGTTAGGATATTTGCGCTTCAGCGCGATCGGCGCCGTGAGGCGCTCCGCTGCGTCAACGAGCGCGGGCCGGTCGCGTTCGGCGCTGAGCTGCTCGTCGACCGTTCCGCCGAGCACGATGATCCCGTCGGGCGCCGGCATGTCGTCCGGCGGGGGCGGAAAGCGGGCCTCAAGGGGCGCCGCGAGAAAATCGCCGAGCGGTCCGAAGGCCATGAGCAGCAGCGCAAGCGCGCCGAAGGTCGCGAGCGCCCGCCCCCATCCGCGCCAGCGCGTGTAAAGCAGCGCGGCGCCGACGACGCAGACGAAGATCGCGAAATGGACAGGCGCGAGGAAGAACTCGAAGATTTTCGAAGTGACGAAGAACATGGCGTCCCGCAGTTGCTTCTGCGCGCAATGCCCTCATGCGGAAGTTGCCTCCAGGCATCAGACGCAGATGCTTTCCTCGATCCTTCGAGACGCTCGCTTTGTCGTTCCTCAGGATGAGGAAAACAGTTCACATATTCGGATAATTCGGACCGCCGCCGCCTTCGGGCGGAACCCAGGTGATGTTCTGCGCCGGATCCTTGATGTCGCATGTTTTGCAGTGGACGCAATTTTGCGCATTGATCACGAAGCGCGGATCGCGCCGCGTCTCTTCGTCAGCGTAGACGACTTCATAGACGCCCGCCGGACAATAGAGCCGCGCCGGCTCGCCATAGACGGGTAAGTTGCGCGCGATCGGAATCGACGGATCGGTCAATTTCAGATGAACCGGCTGATCCTCTTCGTGATTGGTGTTGGAGACGAAGACAGAGGACAGCTTGTCGAAGACGGTTTTCGCCGCGAGCCTGGGATAGTGTATCGGCGCGACTTCGGAGAGCGGCTTCAAGGTCTCATAATCCGCCTTGCCGTGTTTCAGCGTGCCGAAGAAGGAGAAGCCGAAAAGCTCATTCGTCCACATATCGAGGCCAAAGAGCGGCGCGCCAATATAGGTGCCGTATTTCGACCACAGCGGCTTGACGTTGCGCACAGGCTTCAAGTCGCGGCCGATGTCGGAAGCGCGCCAGGCGGCGTCGTAAGCGGTTACTTCGTCATGCGCGCGGCCTTCGGCAATCGCCGCCGCGATATGATCGGCGGCGAGAATCCCGGAGAGGATGGCGTTGTGCGAACCCTTTATGCGCGGCACGTTCATGAAGCCCGCCGCGCAGCCGATAAGCGCGCCGCCTGGCAGCACGAGTTTCGGCACGCTCTGCCAGCCGCCTTCGGTCAGCGCGCGCGCGCCATAGGACAGGCGTTCGCCTCCCTCCAGCGTCGACGCGATCATAGGATGCGTCTTGAAGCGCTGGAATTCGTCGAAAGGCGAGAGCGTCGGATTCGAATAGTTGAGATGCACGACGAAGCCGATCGACACGAGATCGTCGTCGAAATGATAAAGGAAGGAGCCGCCGCCCGTGTCGGCTGAAAGCGGCCAGCCGAAGGAGTGCTGTACGAGGCCGTCCTTGTGCTTCTCCTTCGGGATGCGCCACAGCTCCTTAAAGCCGATGCCGAACTTCTGCGGCTCGCTGTTTGCGCAGAGATCGTATTTTGCAAGAAGCTGCTTGGTGAGAGAACCGCGCGCGCCTTCGGCGAAGATCGTATATTTGCCCTTCAGCTCCATGCCGCGGGTGAAGCTGTCTTTCGGTTTGCCGTCGCGCCCGACGCCCATGTCGCCCGTCGCGACGCCGACGACCTCGCCCTTGTCGCCATAAAGAATCTCCGCCCCGGCGAAGCCCGGATAGATCTCGACGCCAAGCCCTTCGGCTTCCGTCGCGAGGAAGCGCACGACATTGCCGAGCGAGCCGATGAAATTGCCGTGATTGTTCATCAAGCGCGGCATCAGGACATTGGGAATGCGAAAGCCGCCTTTATCCGAAAGCAAAAGGAAATGGTCTTCATGCACCTGCGTCTTTAACGGAACGTCGTCGCGCTTGCGCCAGTCGGGCAGGAGGCGATCGAGGCCAATGGGGTCGATCACCGCGCCGGACAGGATATGCGCGCCCGGCTCCGAACCCTTTTCGATGACGACGACCGATAGATCCGGCGTGACCTGCTTTAACCGAATCGCCGCGGCGAGGCCGGCGGGACCGGCGCCGACGACGACCACGTCATATTCCATCGCTTCGCGCGGCGGCAGCTCGGCATCTTGTTCAGCCATTTTCAATCCCTTTTTGCGTTTCTTGGAGACATTCTAGCCTTTTTGCCGCGTTCGCGGCAAAAGGAGTTTCGCGCGTCATGAGGCGGCCTGGGCCGCGTGTTAACTCCCCAATCTGTTGTTTCGCCGCTCGCCGCGAGGGGTGCATAATCCACGTCATGCCCGATTCCTTCTTCCTTGCTTTCGCCGTATGAAGCGACTCGCGCTCATCGTCGCGCTGTCGCTCGCGGCCTTTGCGGTCTGGCGCGCGACAATGCATCCGGCCGGCGATAACGGCGCCTTTCTCGGCTATGTCGAAGGCGAAACGCTTTACATCGGCCCGCATGAGAGCGAGCGGCTGGCCAGTCTCGCGGTGGCGGCGGGCGCGGAGGTGAAGAAGGGCGATCCGCTCTTCGCCATGTCGACCACGCTGCTTGACCGCCAGCGCGACGAGGCGGGGGCGCGCGTCGGCGAACTAGAGGCGCAGCTCGAGAATCTGAAGGCGGCGATGAACAGGCCGCAGCAGATCGCCGTGCTGCAAGCCGCGATGGAGCGCGCCGACGCGGCGCTGCGATTGTCGCGCGCCGATTATGAGCGCCAGCAGAAGCTCTATGCGGAAGGCCATGTCGCGAAGGCCGCGCTCGACCGCGCCGCCATGGCGCGCGACCGCGACGAAGCGAGTCTCGAAAGAGACGCGCCGTCAGGTCGAGGCGGCGCAGATGGCGAGCCGCTCGCAGGAGATCGAGGCCGCCGAAGAGAACATCAAGCAGGCGCGCTCCAGGCTCGACGCGCTCGACATTCGCATCAAACGTCAGAGCGTCGCGGCGCCGGCCGGCGGCGTCGTGCAGGACGTCTTCTTCCGGCCCGGCGAGATCGTCAATGCGGGCCAGCCGGTCGTGGCCTTGCTGCCGCCGGAGAATCGTAAAGTGCGCTTCTATGTCTCGGAGCCGATGCTGAAGAATGTCGCGCTCGGCGCCCGCGTGAAGGTGCGATGCGACGGCTGCGCCGACGATCTTTACGGCCGCGTGTCTTTCATCGCGAGCCGTCAGGAATATACGCCGCCCGTCATCTTCAGCGACAATGAGCGGGGGAAACTCGTGTTCAAGGCCGAGGCGCGGCTCGAAGGCGCGGCGCGCGCGCTCCCGCTCGGCATGCCGGTGTCCGTTGCGCCCGCTCCGGAGGCGGAAGGGGCGGCGCGATGAGCGCAGTGGAGAGCGATGTCGCGATCGATGTGCGTGGACTGACCAAGTCCTTTGGCGCCAAGAAAGTCGTGGACAATCTCACGCTTCGGGTCGAGCGCGGCCATATCCAAGGTTTTCTCGGCCCCAATGGCAGCGGCAAGACGACGACGATCCGCATGTTGTGCGGGCTGCTGACGCCGGATGCGGGCGAGGGCCGTTGCCTTGGTTACGACATCCGCCGGCAGCAGGATGAGATCAAGCGCTATGTCGGCTATATGACGCAGGGCTTTTCTCTCTACCGCGATCTCACCATTCGCGAAAATCTCGAATTCGTCGCGCGCATCTATGGTCTTGAAGCGCCGGAGGACGCGGCGCAGGACGCGCTCGAGCGGCTGGGCCTTGTCGCGCGCGCCGACCAGCTCGCAGGCGAACTCTCCGGCGGCTGGAAGCAGCGCCTCGCGCTCGGCGCCTGTATTCTGCCTGGCCCCTCGCTGCTTCTGCTCGACGAGCCGACGGCGGGCGTCGATCCGAAAGCGCGCCGCGACTTCTGGGATGAAATCCATCATCTCGCGACGCAAGGCCTCACCGTGCTCGTCTCGACGCATTACATGGACGAGGCCGAGCGCTGTCACGAGATCGCCTATATCGCCAATGGGCGGCTGCTCGTCTCCGGAGCGATCCCGGAAATCATCGCCGGCGCCGGCCTCTCCACTTGGGTCGTCACGGGCGAGGGGCTCGACGCGCTTGCAGACGAACTGAAGGTTCAGCCAGGCGTCGACATGGTCGCGCGCTTTGGCGCCGCGTTGCATGTCGGCGGCCGTGACGTAGCGGCGATGGAGGGCATTGCGCGCCGTTATAGCGCCGACGGCGCGCAGCGCTGGGCGCGCGACGAGCCGACGCTCGAAGATGTGTTCATCGACTTGATGACTCGCAGTGGAGCCGACCGATGACGCAGGCGCAAAGCGCGGCAGGTTCGGCGCGCCCGGCGCGGCGCGGCGCGCTTGCGCAGTCCTGGCAGCGGCTCGTCGCGATGTTCGTGAAGGAGTTCATCCAGCTTCGGCGCGATCGGCCGACTTTCGCGATGATCGTCGGCATTCCGCTGATCCAGCTTCTGCTCTTCGGATTCGCCATCAACACCGATCCCAAGCATTTGCCGACGGCGCTGCTGACGCGCGACGACAGCCCCATCGCGCGCGCGCTGATCGGCGCGCTGCGGGCCACCGATTATTTCGAAATCAAATATGTGGCGAAGGGCGAGGCCGACGCCGACAAAATGATCCTCTCCAACGAGGCGCAATTCGTCATTCAGATTCCCCCCGATTTTTCGCGCCAGCTCGTGCGGGGCGAGAAACCGGCGGTGCTCATCATCGCCGACGCCACCGACCCGACCGCGACGTCGGGCGCCGTTGCGGCCGCGCTCGGCGCGGCGGGGCAGGCGCTCGACCGCGAACTCACAGGTCCGCTCGCTTCTCTCGCGCAACCCGCGCCGCCTTTCGAGATCCGCGTGCAGCGTCGTTACAATCCCGCGGGCGAGACGCGCCGCAACATCGTGCCGGGACTGATCGGCACGATCCTCACCATGACGATGCTGATCTATACGGCGCTGTCGGTGACGCGCGAACTCGAGCGCGGCACGATGGAGGCGCTGCTGGCCATGCCGGTGCGGCCGGTCGAAATCATGCTTGGCAAGATCGCGCCTTATGTCCTTGTCGGCGCCGTGCAGATGGCGACGATCCTGATCGTCGCCTCGCTGTTGTTCCATGTGCCGGTCGTCGGCTCGCTTTTCACGCTCACCCTGCTGACCTTGCTCTT
This sequence comes from uncultured Alphaproteobacteria bacterium, assembly GCA_963706255.1. Lineage (GTDB taxonomy): Bacteria > Pseudomonadota > Alphaproteobacteria > Rhizobiales > Beijerinckiaceae > Methylocystis. Next base: position 224,851 of record CAVPMJ010000021.1, read on the forward strand.
TATCGTCGCCAATCTGTCGGTCGGCTACACCATCTCGACGGTTTCCGAAAATCAGTTGCAGGCGATGCAGATGACCTTCTTCTTCTTCCTTCCGAGCATGCTGCTGTCGGGCTTCCTGTTCCCGTTCTATGGGATGCCGATCTGGGCGCAATATCTTGGCGAGGCGCTGCCGCTGACCCATTATCTGCGCATCGTGCGCTCGGTGATGCTGAAAGGCTCAGGCTTCGCCGACCTCGCCGTCGACGCCGGCGCTCTGGCGCTTTTCGCGCTTGTCGCAATGAGCGTCGCAGTCATGCGTTTCCGGCAGACGCTGGATTAATCCGACGTTGACGGCGCAATTCGCGCGAGCCTAACATCCCCCAAGAGGAGAGAATGATGGCGAGCGCGGAAGATCCCTATCGACGGTTCAACGCGATCCTCAAAGTCGTGGCTGTCGCCGCCGTGCTGCTGACCGGCTATTACATCTGGTCCTTTTTTGTCAGCAGCCGCTATCAGGCGCTTTGCGGCGGCTCCTATTGGGAGCTGAGCCGCAAGCAAATCGACTCCTGCGTCGATGTGAAGAGAGAGCTGGACAAATAAGGCGCGCGCGGCAGCGAGGGTCGATCATGCGAAACTTGTCGAGCCGATCTGTCTTCGCCGCGCTTGCGGTTTTCGCCACCCTCACGCCGCTTTCCTTGCGCGCGAAAGAGATTCATCTCGACTGCGCGCGCGACAATCAGACCGCGATGGTGGACATCGACACCGACCGCGCCTTTTTGCAAATCATGTGGGGCGAAGGCGTCGCCGAGGAGTTCAAGGAAGGCAACTCCTATATCTCCGGACCAGACAAATATGGGCGTAAGGAAAAGGTCACTTATGTGATGCGCGTCGAGCGGGACGTCGTCACTTTCGGGACCGACCGCAGCTGTATGGAGGACGGCGCGAAGAAATGCGTCGACCAGCATATGCGCAACACGCTCGACGTCAATCGCGGCGAAATGAAATATGACGACGGCGATTCGATCGCGGTGCTGAAATGCAATCCCGCGCCGCCGGGGCGGCGATTTTAATTAGACTTCGTCGGCGCCCGCGCTGTCATTCCCGGCAGGCCGAAGGCCTGACCGGGAATCCAGAAAAACCGTCAGCAGGTCCTGGGTTCTGATCGTTTCGCTTGCGCGAAGCGTCGGGATGACAGTCGCCTTTCGCCGGATCAGATGAGAAAAGCGAGACTCTGCGCGAAAAATCCGGCGAACAGCAACAGGCCTGCATCGCGGTTGGAGCGAAAGAGCCGCAGCGCCGTCGCCGGCGCGACATCCTCGCGGGTCTGCGCCATTTGCCAAGCAAGATGCGCCGCATAGGCGCCGACGCCAAGATAAGCGAGCCATCCGCCGCCCGCCAAAGCCACGGCGAGCGCGGCGCAGGCGGCGGAGCTTGCGTAGAGCGCGCCGACCGCCAGTCGAACGCGTGCGCCGAAGAGCCGCGCCGTCGAGCGCACGCCGACGATGGCGTCGTCGCGCATATCCTGCAGCGCATAGATCGTGTCGAAGCCGATCGTCCACAAAATCGCGGCGGCATAGAGAAACAGCGCCGGCGCGCCGAGCGCGTCGGTGCGCGCCGTCCAGCCAAGCAGCGCGCCATAGGCGAAGGCGAAGCCGAGGATCGCCTGCGGCCAGGAGGTGAAGCGCTTGGCGAAGGGATAGATCAGCACGATCAGGGGCGAGATGAGGCCAAGCGCGATCGTGAGAGGATTGAACGACAAAAGCACCGCAAGCCCGACAAGACATTGAACGACTATAAAGCCCATCGCCTCCCGCGGCGTGACGCGTCCGCTGGCGAGCGGCCGCAACCGCGTGCGCTCGACCTTGGCGTCGATGTCGCGATCGACATAGTCGTTATAGGTCGAGCCTGCGCCGCGCATGACGACGGCGCCGATGAAGAACAGCGTCAGATGCCACAGATTCGGTCCTTCGCGCAGCGACGCGGAAGCGAGCGCGCTCGACTGCCAGCATGGGAGCAGCAGAAGCCACCAGCCGATCGGGCGGTCGAGCCGCGCGAGTTGGATGAAAGGGCGGAGCGCCGGCGGCGCGCTGCGCCATGCCGGATGGTCCGCGACCGCGTCGGGCAGGGCGGGTTCGCCCGTTGTCTTGTCGCCGCTCCGTCCGAGGCTCACAGCGGTCCGGACGGCAGTTTCGGCGGCGCCATCATGCCGCCGCCGCCAGCGGCGGCCTGGTCGCGCTGCTGCTTGACCTTCGCCGCCACGGAGCATGCCTGTGAGGCGAAATTCTGGGTCTTGGCGCGCGCTTCCTTGAAGCCGTCGACGACATTGTCCGGAATGTTGCACCATTCCTTGTTCTTGGTCATGTAATTCAACATCTCGGTCTCGACGCCGACGAGACGTTTGGCGGCGGGGCAGGCGGCCGTCGGATCCATTTTACCCTTGCCGGCCTTGCCGAGATTGTTGAGCGCCTGGATGCCGGCCATGCGCTTTTGCGTGAGCTTCTGAAAGTCTTCCTGGCATGACTGCTGGGCGTAGGCGCCGCTCGAGGCGACGAGCAGCGTCAACAGCGACAGGCGCGCGACCTTGCGCGGGGAGATGAGAGCGCCGAGGATCATGTTTTGGTCCGGTTGTCAGGCTCGCAGCATTACCAGCAGGCTTGCCGGCGACGCAAGTTTTGGCCAACCTGCCTGCAACAAAGCGGCGGCTTCATGGCAAGCGCAATACGCGCTCGCGTCGCCTCGGGAAGCGATTGTGTCACACTATGATTTTGTAGCGCAACGCCTATTCGTCAGCGACGATTTGGCGCCGGGCGCGAGCTTTGCGCCGCCGGCGGAGGCGCAGCACTATCTTCTCAACGTGCTGCGTCTGCGAGAAGGCGACGCGATCATCGTTTTCAACGGCCGCGACGGCGAATTTCGCGCGGCGCTCTGCGACGTTTCGCGCCGCTCGGCGCGATTGCGCATCGCGGAGCGGTTGCGCGAGCAGACGCCGCGCGCCGATCTCGACTATTGTTTCGCGCCGCTAAAGCAGGCGCGGCTCGACTATATGGCGCAAAAGGCGACCGAAATGGGCGCCGGACGGCTCGTTCCCGTCATCACGCATCACACGCAAGCGCGCCGCGTCAATTCAGCGCGGTTGCTGGCGAACGCCGTTGAAGCGGCGGAGCAATGCGGCGTGCTCGCCGTGCCGGAGGTCCTCGAAGCTATGGAGCTTCCAGCCTTTCTTGCGCAATTCCCCAAGGAGCGGCTGCTCGTTTTTTGCGACGAACACGCCGCCCTCGCCGATCCCGTCGCCGCGCTTGGCGGGCGGACGGCGCAGGCGGGAATAAGCGTATTGATCGGGCCGGAAGGCGGCTTTGACGAGGGAGAGCGCGCGGCGATCGCGCGTCTGCCCAATGTCGTGCGGCTGTCGCTGGGGCCTCGCGTGTTGCGCGCGGACACCGCCGCCGTCGCCGCCTTGACGATCGTGCAGTCGACGATTGGCGACTGGCGCCAGACCGCGTGGGCCGCCGGGCGGCTGCTCTATACGGAAAATAAAGGGTAATTCCCGCGCATAACGCAGGGTCGCGGAGCGCGGCGATGAAGACACGATGCTGCCACGATGTTTGTCTCTATTCAGGGCAGCGGGACGAGGCGTCGCTATAAGACAGTTTGGGTAGCCGATCCCGCCAGCGTAACGAGCGTATCGAGACAAACCATTCGGATTGCAGGGCTCCTGAAGCTTCGACCCGCGGCGGCGCGCCGGGCTTTCGGAATTAAGGCCTACGACTCATGACCATAGCCATTCTTCGTCGCAGCGACCGTCTGCTTCCGCCGCACCGCCTTTCGGGCGCGATCATTTGCGCGCTTGCGCTTTCCGCGTCCGCCGTCACGACCGCGCGCGCCGAAAACGTTAGCCATTGCGCGCGTTACGGCGCCGATTATGTCGCTGTCGCCGGCTCAAACGGCTGCGTCAAGCTCGGCGGCCATGTGCGCGTCGACATGCCCCGCAATCCGCTGGCGCCCATGGGCTATGCCGAAATGCATCGCGACGGCATGCAGCGCGCCGCCTCGCGTTCGGCGCTGCCGCCGATGGCGCCGTTCGGCTTGCACGATCTCTTCCCGCGCTGAAATTGAGTTGATTTCCCGACCGGCCGCGCGTGCGCCCTAAATCGGCATCGCGCATTCCGTAAAGGCGGCGTCGATCGATTCGCCCCAAGGCCCGTAGTAAGCGTCGAGCCGCCGTTGCGCCAAAGTGCGCCCTTCGTCGACAATCGCCTCCAGCGGCGCGAGATACTGGCTTTCGTCGTCGCCGCGCGCGTCGAGCCGGCCGCGCCGCCGCAATCCGCCTTTCGCCAGCGCCAGGACCTCGCGGCCCAGATCGCGTAGGCTGCGCCCGTCGATCACGGCGTCGAGCGCCAGCGCCGGAACGTCGGCGCGCAGGGCCTCGCGAGCGGTCGCGCTCCATGTCTTGGTCAGTTCGCGCGCCTGATCGAGCGCCGCAGAATCATAGAATAGGCCGGCGAAAAGCGCCGGCAGAGCGGTCAAATGGGCGCGCGGCCCGGCGTCGGCGCCGCGCATTTCGAGATAGGTCTTGAGCCGCACTTCAGGAAAAATCGTGGAGAGGTGATTGGCCCAGTCCGACATGGTGGCGCGTTCGCCCGGCAGTTGCGGCAGGCGTCCCTCCAGCAGGTCGCGAAAGCTTGCGCCGGCGACATCGTGATAGACGTCGCCCCGCTTGACGAAATACATCGGCACGTCGAGCGCATAGTCGACATAGCGCTCGAAGCCATATCCCTCCTCGAAGACGAAGGGCAGCATGCCGGTGCGATTCGGGTCGGTGTCGCGCCAAATGAATGAGCGCTGCGACAGGCGGCCGGTCGGCTTGCCGTCGAGGAAAGGCGAATTGGCGAAGAGCGCCGTGACGAGCGGCTGCAAGGCGATGCCGACGCGCATCTTCTGAACCATGTCGGCTTCGCTGACGAAATCGAGATTGACCTGAACGGTCGAGGTGCGAAACATCATGTCGAGGCCGAGCGCGCCGACCTTCGGCATATAGGCCGCCATAATGTCGTAACGCTGCTTGGGCATGGCCGGCGTTTGCGCGCGCGACCATTTCGGGCTGCAGCCGAGATCGAGAAAGCGCACGCCGAGCGGACGCGCCACTCCGCGCAAAGCGTCGAAATGCGCGTCAAGTTCGGTTTGCGTGGCGTGAACGTCGAGGAGCGGCGCGCCCGAGAGCTCGAACTGGCCGCCGGGTTCGAGCGAGATCGCGCCGCCGCCTTCCGGCTGATACAGCCCGATCAGCGCCTCTCGATCGAGAATCGGCGACCATTGAAGCGCATCGCGCAGGCCCTCCAGAAGGCGCCGCACGCCGCCGCGGCTGCCCCAGTCCTCATAAGGGACGGGCGCGTTCTCGCCTTCGTAGAAGGGAATTTTTTCGTGCTCGGTGCCGATGCGCAGGGGCGCGCCGCCGGTCTTGCACCCGTCTTCCAGCCATTCGACGAGCATGTTGCGCGACGTTATCGGCGTCGTGTCGGATACGTCGCGAGCCATTTACAGGAGGTTTTCCATATCTAGAGGAGGCGCGCGATTGCGGCGGCGGGGGACGCCCCATGCGCATGAGGGATCGGGGCCGATGGATTGCCGGAAAAGCCGCGTCTGCGCAAGCCTCTAGCGTTTTTCGCCGCGCCCGCAGGCGCCCGCCCATGCTTTGCAACCCATTGATAAGGGCCGCGCGTCGACGATCCGCTTAAGCTTTTCGACAGACTCGTTAGACTAGCGTGCGCTTCCATGGAGGGGCGATGGGCAGCTCAGTGCGCAAATTCCTTGTCGACGAGCGTGGCGCGACTGCGCTCGAATATGCGGTGATGGCGGTCATGATCTCGATCGCGATCGTCGCCGGGGCGACGGCGATCGGCACGAAACTTTCCGCCGATCCCTTTGGAAAAATCAACGGAAACTTTTGAGTTCGCCGCGGCGTAGCGTCCGATCGCCCCTCGCGCGATGGTCAGCGCTTGCCGAACATTTGGCCGATGAGGCTTTCAAGGTCGGATCGCCCGCCGGCGGTCGCGCCGCCGCCGCCGCGCCCGACTTGAAGAGTCTTCTTGATCTCCTCGATCGCCTGCTGAATCGACGCTTGATCCATTTCCTCTGGCAGGCCCGCCGGCCTCGCGCGCCCCGCGTCCATGTCGAGCGGGCCGCCGCGGCCATAGCCGCCGCCAACGTCGCCCGTCGGGCCGCCCATTGGACCGCCGTAGGGTTCGCCGCCCGGCTGCCGCCGGCGCGCCCCGCCGAGCAGCGAGCCGAGGATGCCGCCCAGCAGGCCGCCGAGCGGACCGCCGCCGAGACCGCCGCCGCGCGGTTGGGGCATAGGCGTCGGCGTTGGTTCGCGCGGTTGCGCGCCGCCTCCGCCGCCGAGCATTTGCTCCAGGATCGAGCCGAGCGCGCCGGAGTTGACGAGCTGACCCAATACGCCGCCAAGACCCTGATTATTGACGTTCTTGAACAATCCGCCGATCAGCACCGAGGCGAGCACCGGCAGCAGCTGTGAGAGAATGTCCGGCCGCAAGCCGGATTCGCGCGCCGCGACCTGCACCACCTGGCCGGCCGCGGCCGGCGAGCCGAAAAGATCGGCGAGTAACTGTCGCGACTGGGCGACCGAATCGTCGGCGTGCGCGGCGTCGGACTCGTAAAAAGCGGCCTGGCGCTGCGGCGAGACGAGTTCTCCGATCAGCTTTTCGAACAGCGCCGGCTCTTCGGCGGCGTTGCTCAAGCCGATCTCGAGCGCAGGCGCCAAAGCCTTCACCGCATGGTCCATCTGTTCGTCGGTCAGGCCATAGCGCTGAGCCAGATTGGCGATCAGCTGACCGCCTTGCGCCGAATAGAGAATTTCATCGAGGTAGGACATAGGCGCGTCTCCGTTCCCCGCCGGTTGTCACGAGGAGAAGCCGGCGACGCCTTCATGTTGTCACACTCCGGCCGGCCCGCCAAACGCGCGGCCTGCGATCCGCGCCCCTGCATGGCGCGGGTCTGCGCTCGGCTTGACACCGGCGGCCTCGCGCGACATCACTTGCCTCAATTAGGCGGCTGATCCGCTGGGACGGCCGCAGCGGGCGGCTTGCGCGCGTTTCTCGCCTTCACGCCGCCCCCTGCACGCCGCCCCCTGCCAAAGGCGCGAAGATGAACGTTCAAACTCGTCCACCGAAGCCGCCGCTGAAGATTTTGCTGTGCTCGCCGCGGGGATTTTGCGCCGGCGTCGTGCGGGCGATCGACGCCGTCGAGCGCGCGCTCGCCAAATTCGGGCCGCCCGTCTATGTGCGCCACGAGATCGTGCATAATCGCTATGTCGTCGAGTCGCTCAAGGCCAAGGGCGCGATCTTCGTCGAGGAGCTCGAGGAGATTCCGGAGACGGCCGCGCCGGTGATCTTTTCGGCCCATGGCGTCGCGAAATCCGTTTCGGCGCTGGCGACCGAGCGCAAGCTTCTCGCCATCGACGCGACCTGTCCGCTCGTCACAAAGGTGCATCGCGAGGCCGAAATCCACTGGCGGCGCGGCCGCCGCGTGCTGCTCGTCGGCCATTCCGGCCATCCGGAGGTCGTCGGCACCATGGGGCAATTGCCGGAAGGCGCGGTGGTGCTGGTCGAATTGGTCGAAGGCATCGAGCGTCTCAAGTTCGATGATGAGGGCAATCTCGCCTATGTGACGCAGACGACGCTGTCGCTCGACGACTCGCAGGAGATCGTCAACGCGCTGATGCGCCGCTTCCCGCATATCGTCGGCCCGCATAAGGAAGACATCTGCTACGCCACGACGAATCGTCAGGCGGCGGTGAAGGAAGTCGCGCCGCATGTCGACGCGGTGATCGTCGTCGGCTCGCCGAACTCCTCAAATTCGCAGCGGCTGCGCGAAGTGGCGGAACGCGCCGGCGCGCCGGCGCAGCTCGTGCAGGGGCGTGGCGAGATCGACTGGTCGATCTTCGGCTCCGTGTCCTCGCTCGGCATCACCGCGGGCGCTTCTGCGCCCGAGGTTCTCGTCGAGGAGATCATGGACGCTTTCGCCGAACGTTTCGACATTACGGTGGAGACGATCTCCACCGCCGACGAGAACGTGTCCTTCCCGCTGCCCAAGGAGCTGCGGGCGATCGCCTGAGGGCGCGGCCTGCGGGAACCGGCGACGCCCATGGCCGTTTACACGCTGGTCGACGACGAAGAGCTGATCGCTTTTCTCGCGACATATGATCTTGGCGAACTGCTCTCATGCAAGGGCATCGCAGAAGGCGTCGAGAATTCGAACTATTTTCTGCACACGGGCGCCGGCAGCTTCATTCTCACGCTCTATGAAAAGCGCGTCGCGGAAGCAGACCTGCCGTTTTTCTTGAAGCTCATGGAGCATCTTGCCGCGCGGGGCGTCACCTGTCCGCTGCCGGTGAAGAATCGCGCCGGCGTCGCGCTTGGGCGCCTCGCCGGCCGTCCCGCCGTCATCGTCACTTTTCTCGACGGCTATTCCGTGCACCACCCGGAAGCCGCGCATTGCAGCGCGCTCGGCGCGACGCTGGCGCGCCTGCATCTTGCCGGCGCCGATTTCGCCCCGCGCCGCGCCAACGCGCTCTCGATCGAAGGCTGGCGCCCGCTCTTTTCGCCTTTCGCGGCGCGCGCGGACGAGGTGGCGAGCGGCCTGCGCGCCCTCGTCGAGGCCGAGCTCGACCATCTCGAACGGCTCTGGCCGCGCGACCTGCCGAGCGGCGTCATCCACGCCGATCTTTTTCCCGACAATGTGTTCTTCCTTGGCGAAAAAATTTCCGGTCTGATCGATTTCTATTTCGCCTGCACGGACGCCTATGCTTACGATCTCGCCATCTGCCTCAACGCCTGGTGCTTCGACGCCGAGCACCGCTATCGGGCGGAAAAAGGCGCGGCGCTTCTTGAGGCCTATCAGCGGCTTCGGCCGCTTTCGGCTCCAGAGCTCGCGGCCTTTCCCACGCTCGCGCGCGGCGCGGCGCTGCGCTTTTTGCTGACGCGCTACGTCGATTGGCTGAACGTGCCGCCGGGCGCCCTGGTGCGGCCGAAAGACCCGCGCGAATATTTGGCGAAGCTCCGCTTCCACCAATCCGTAGCCGACGGGCGCCGCTACGGCATGGCGTTATGACGCGCCGCGTCGCGATCTGGACCGACGGCGCCTGCTCGGGAAATCCCGGACCCGGCGGCTGGGGCGCAATCCTGCGCTTCGGCGATCGCGAGAAGGAAATAAGCGGCGGCGAACCGCTCACCACCAACAATCGCATGGAGCTGACGGCGGCGATCATGGCGCTGGAGACGCTGTCGCGGCCCTGCGCCGTCGATCTCCATACTGATTCGCAATATTTGCGCAGCGGCGTCACGGATTGGATCGCCGGCTGGAAGGTGCGCGGCTGGCGCACCGCCGACCGCAAACCTGTGAAAAACGTCGATCTGTGGCAAAGGCTCGAGGCCGCCGCCGAACGGCATGACGTCGACTGGCATTGGGTGCGCGGACATGCCGGCGACGAGATGAATGAGCGGGCCGATGCCTTGGCGCGCGCGGGTCTGGCGCCGTTCATGCCGGGTCGTCCGACGCAGGATAAGCAGGCCTATTGAGCAGGCCTTGTTTCCGCGCCAGCGTACCCTATCTCCAAGTTCAACCAGGACTCTTCTTCGCCTTTGGGGGGTGCGGCGATGCCGCGTCCCCCATTTTGCTGCGGCCATCATCTTGACATGCGGCCGCGCGAAGGAACCATGTGCTTCCGATAGTATGCGCGTCTTTGCTGATTCTCTCTTCGACGGGGAGCCAAGACGTCGATGCATCTTCCCAAAAAATGGTGGATCGGACTGCCGATCCTCGCGGGTCTCGCCTATTTCGCCCAGGACGCGCTGACGCCCGAGCTGGAAGCTGATCTGCGCGCCCGCGTGGCGGCGCGGCTCGCCCAGTCGCCGGACGCCATCGACAGGCCGGAAGTCGCCGTCGCGGGACGCGACGTCGTCCTCGCCGGGATTTCGCTCTCGCCCGACGCCAAGAGCCGCATGCTCGCCGCCATTGGCATGGAAACGCCGGCGCGGCGGATCGTCGACGCGACCCAAACGCTCGCGCTCGCCAAGCCCTTCGCGCTCAAGCTTGAGCGCCAGGGCCGCAAGGCGACAATCACTGGCCATATGCCGCCCGCAGGCGCGCGCGAAAAGCTGCGCGCGGAAATCGCCGCTCTGGGGCTGGAGGTGACGGACGCCGCCGCTTACGCCGACGGCGCGCCGCAGGCATTTGGCGAAATCGCGTCCTTCGCTGCGCGCCGTCTCGCCGAACTCGACCCGGCGAGCGCGACGATCAACGACGCGACGCTGTCGATCGTAGGCGAAGCGCGCAGCGCCGCCGACTATGACAAGGCGCTCGCCGCGCTGAAGACGCCGCCCGCCGGCGCCGGGGCGTTCAAGGTCGAAGTTTCGCCGCCGCGCGTCTCGCCTTACGTGTTTTCCGCCGCCGTGCGCGACGGCGTGATCGCGCTTTCCGGCCATCTGCCGACGGAGGAACTGCGCAAGCAGATCGTCGCCAAGGCGGCCGCCGCCGGCGCGGGCGCCGCGGTGAGCGACGCCACGCAGCTCGGGGCCGGCGCGCCGGGCGATTTCGCCGATGCGCTCGCTTTTGCGGTCGGTGAACTCGGCAAGCTGTCGCAAGGCAAGGTCGCCATCGCCGACGGCAAGGTCTCGATCGAAGGACAAGGCCGCGAAAATGTGCTGCCCGCCACCATCGACGCCGACGCCAAGGCGCATTTGCCCAAGGGTTTCGAGATCGCGCGGCTCGACGTCGCCGCGGGGCCGATTTCGCCTTACGTCCTCACCGCGCAGCGCGCCGGGGAGGAGGTGACGCTAACCGGCTATGCGCCTGACGAAGCCGTCCGCAATCGTCTCGTCGAAAGCGCGCGCAAGAGTTTCTTCGACGCGACGGTCGTTAACAGACTCGCCATTGCGAAAGGCGCGCCGCAGAATTTCGCGGAGGCTGCGGATCGTTCGCTTGCGGCGCTCGCTCGACTCGCGGAAGGAAGGCTTGCCATTAGCAACGCGAATGTGTCGCTGACCGGCGCGGCGCGCCATCAGAACGCGCGCGCCGAGATCGAGACGGCGCTGGCCGAAGCCTTGCCGCAAAGCTTCCACAGCGACGCGCAACTCTCGACGCGCATCATCGGTTCGTCGCTCGATGCGGGGCAATGCCGCGCGGCGTTCGCTAAGCTTCTCGCCAAGGGGCCGATCAATTTCACCGCCGACGATTCGATGATTGCGGCGGAGTCGGCGCCGCTGCTCGACGCCATCGCCGCGACGGCGCTGCGCTGTCAGGGCGTCGGCGTCGAAGTCGCCGCCCACACCGACAATGCAGGCATTGCGGAGGTCAATTTCAGCCGGAGCAAACGCCGCGCGCAGGCCGTCGTCGAGCATCTTGTGAAGGCCGGCACCGATCCGTTCAAAGTAACCGCCGCCGGCTATGGCGGCGAGCGTCCCATCGTTCCCAACGACAGTGACGAAAATCGCGCGCGCAATCGCCGCATCGAATTCGTCGTGAATTAACGCCTGCGAAGGAGAAAGCAGATGCTTTATTTGCTGACGCTCGGCTGGCCCTGGTTCGCAGCCGCCTGCGCGCTGGGCGCGCTTGTCGGCTATCTGACGACGTCACGCGTCAAGGATGCGCCGTTGGCCCCCGGATGGGTGATTGTCGCGGCGGCGCTGGCGCTTGGCGCCGGCGGCGCGGCCTCTTGGCTCGACTTGTTCGCAGGGCGCGGCGCGGTCGCCCTCGACATCGCGCTGCTCGCGAGCGTCGCTTATCTCGTCTGGCTTCCCGTCGGCGGCGCGCTCAAGGCGATGAGCCTCTCGGCGCCGACTCAGGAGGCCAAGCGACCGGTCGTCGTGTTCCGCGGCGCGTCGATACAAGCGCCGCGCCCGATCGTCGCGCCGCCGCAGGCCGAGGCGCAGATCGTCGCCGCGTCCGAGGAGGCGAAGAACGCAGAGCAGCCGGCGCTCGACACAACGGCGCTGGCGGCCAAGGCGCTCAGCGAAACGGCCGCGCATATGCGCGCGCCGACGAGCGTGAAGGCTCCGCCTGGCGCGCCTCCCGCCATGCTTGCGTCGCCGCGCGGCGGCGCGGGCGACGATCTCTCCAAGATCAAGGGGCTGGGGCCAAAGAGCGTCGATAGGCTGCACGCGCTTGGCGTTTTCCACTATGATCAGATCGCCGGTTGGAGCGCCGAAAACGTCAAATGGATCGAGGCGTCGATCGGCGCCGTGGGGCGCGTCAAGCGCAACGAATGGGTCGAGCAGGCGCGCGCGCTGACCGGCGCCGCAGACGCGCCGCGCAAGGCCGACGCCGCGTAGCAGGAGAAAAGGATCAGCGTCGTGCGTATGCGTATTCTTGGCGCCGCCCTTGGCGCTGCGTCGCTCTTCGCCGCGCCTCTATGCGCGCAGGACATGTTGCAAGGCGTCGACCTGGCGCAGCCTGCCTATTCGCAAGCCGAGTTGACGCGCGCCGATATTGAGGCGGCGCTGCGGCATCGCGGCGCGGACCACAAGGTCGACCTCTCCGAAAAAAGTCTCAACGGCTTGGACCTTTCCGGCCTCGATCTGCACGACGTGGATTTTCACGCCGCGCGCATGAACAAGGTCACGGCTCGCCGGCGCGCGCCTCGATGACGCCATTCTCGATCAGGCCTGGCTGATCGAGGCCGATCTCACTGGCGCGTCGCTCAAGGGCGCGCACGCCTTCGCTTCGCAAATGCAGCGGATGCGCGCCGACGGCGCTGATTTTTCTCATGCGCGCGTCGCCGGCGATCTTTCGGGCGCTTCGCTGCGCGGCGCGAATTTCGACGACGCCGATCTTTCCGCCGACATGAAGAACCAATCGATGGGGCTGATGCGCGCCGTTCTGCGGTCGGCTGTGCTCGAAGGCGCGCGTTTCCACAAAGCCAATATGATGAGCGCCGATCTGCGCTTCGCGCGCGCCGCCGGCGCGGATTTTTCGGACGCCAATCTGAAAAACGCCGACGCCTCCGGCGCCGATTTCACCGGCGCGATCTGGCGCGGCGCCAAGACGGAAGCGCTCGATCTCGACTCCGCGCAAATCGACGCCGCGGCCGAGGCGGCGCTGAAGGATGCGCAGAATCTCGACCGCGCCCGCCGTAAATGACGCATGAATCGATCCGCATCGGCGTCGATCTCGGCGGCACGAAGATCGAGGCCATTGCGCTCGATCCTGCCGGCGATGTTCTGGCGCGTCGACGCATCGTCACGCCCGCGGAAGACTATTCAGCCATCGTGCGCGCCGTTTGCGCGCTCGTTCATGACATAGAGCTCGAAACCGGACGGCGCGGCGCGGTCGGCGTCGGTTCGCCCGGCGCGCTTTCGACGCATACGGGCCTTATGAAAAATTCCAACACCGCCGTCATCAACGGCAAGCCGCTCGACGCCGATCTTGCGCGCGCGCTCGAACGCCCGGTGCGCGTCGAGAATGACGCCAATTGTTTCGCGCTGTCGGAGGCGACAGACGGCGCGGGGCGCGGCGCCGGCGTCGTCTTCGGCGTCATTCTCGGCACGGGCGTCGGCGGCGGCGTGATCGTCGATGGCAAGATCGTTGCGGGACGCAACCATGTCGCGGGCGAGTGGGGCCATGCGCCGCTGCCCTGGATGACGCCCACCGAATATCCGGGCGCGCCCTGCTTTTGCCGGCGCGACGGCTGCATCGAGACCTTTCTTTGCGGCGCCGGCCTTTCGCGCGACTATCAGGCGCGAACGGGCGAGTCGCGCTCCGCAATGGAGATCGCGGCGCGCGCCGACGCCGGCGAGGCGGATGCGCTTGCAAGCCTCGACGCCTATCAGGATCGTCTGGCCCGCGCGCTCGCCATGGTGGTCAATCTGCTCGATCCGGACGTCATCGTGCTCGGCGGGGGGCTATCGAACATCGCACGGCTCTATGAGGGGCTTGAGGCGCGTGTCGCGCGCAGCGCCTTCACCGACGCGCTCGACACCAGGATTTTGCCCAATGTCCACGGCGATTCAGGCGGCGTGCGCGGCGCCGCATGGCTCTGGAGTCTTTCGATGGAGGAAGGCTAGCGATGCGCGATCGGGCGCGTCCAACGGATGATCCGAGCTTGCGCGGCGTTGGCCGCGTCGCCGACCTCGCGCCACACGAAGCGGGTCGTGGAGCCGTCAAAAAAATACGTGTCCATGGTCATGAACGTGGCGAGAAAGCTCGCGAGAAAAGCTGCTTTCGACATGGGGCGTCAGCTCCGAACCTTGCCTTGCCGGCTCCGGACGGGGCTATGTGTAATCGCTTCGCTTTGATCAATTTTCTTGAATTTGCATAAAATGCGTTGAATTCCGCCGTTTTCTCGCGCCTCGGGGCAGTGTATGCGGGAACGGTCGCGGCGGCCGCCGGCGGACGCGAGAGGAGTTTGCGATGGGCGCCGCCGCAGAGCAATCGAAGAAGCCAAACTCCAAACTCGCCTTTCTCGCTTCGGGCGCGCCGGAGGCGGAGGAAGCGCGCGCGCGCCTCGTCGAGAAATATAGCGACTGCCCGCCGGAAGAGGCCGATTGCATTGTGGCGCTCGGCGGCGACGGCTTGATGTTGCGCACGCTGCATCGCTTCATGGGCGCCGGCAAGCCGATCTATGGCATGAACCGCGGCTCCGTCGGCTTTCTGATGAATCAATATCGCGAAAGCGGCCTGCGCAAACGCATCGCCGAAGCGAAGCCCTCGATCGTCCATCCGCTGCTCATGCATGCGGTGAATGTGCACGGCGACGAATTCTCCGCCCATGCGATCAACGAAGTGTCGCTGCTGCGCCAGACTTCGCAGATCGCCAAGCTGCGGATTTTGGTGAATGGACAGGAGCGCATGGCCGAGCTCGTGACCGATGGCGTGCTGGTGTCGACGCCCGCCGGCTCGACCGCCTATAATCTTTCGGCGAATGGGCCGATCCTGCCGCTCGACGCGCCGCTGCTCGCCTTGACGCCGATCTCGGCCTTCCGGCCGCGCCGCTGGCATGGCGCGCTCTTGCCCGATCTCGCCAAGGTGCGCATCGAGGTGCTGGAGGCGGCCAAACGCCCGGTGTCCGTCGTCGCCGATCATGACGAATTCCGCGACCTCGCCTTTGTCGACATAGAGATGGATCACGGCACGGATCTCATCCTGCTGCACGACCCCGGCCATTCGCTGGAAGAGCGGATTCTTAGGGAGCAGTTTGGGTATTGAATTTACGCCGCCTCGCGCATCAGCTCCGCTTCGAACAGGCTCATGTCGATCGTGGGGGCGGCTGACATCGTCTCGCGCCAAGCGTCTTCGTCATAGGCCGGCCCTTCGATCGCCGGCGCCTCGGCTTCGGCGGAAAGATGCGCGGCGGCGGCGCGGGCCTCCTCCAACGCCGCCTCCATCTCGAAGCGGCGCAGTAGCGCCATCAGCTTGTCGAGTTCGCCTAGATTGATCCCCTCGCAGGCGGTGAGGACGCGCTCGATCATCACCAGCGACAGGCGCGCTTCGCACGCGCCGTTGACGCCGCCATATTCGCGTTGCGCTTCGAGCGCGGCGCGGAAGGCGGGCAGAAACTTCTCCGGCAGGCCAGCGCGGGCATAGAGCGCCGCGAAGCCCGCGCCGCGAAAATCGCGCACGAGACCGGCGACCCTGTCTTCGCGCAGGCCGGAGAGTTCGACGAGCGCGGCTTCGAAGAGATCGCGATTGCCCGACAGCAAGGCGCGCAGCACGAGGCTCGCGGTCAATTGACGCGACGCCCGCAAATGCGCGACGAGATCGCGCACGCCCTGGCGTCCGTCGCGCTCGGCGGCGTCCGCCACGATGATGACATTCGCCTTGTCGCGGGCTTCGCGCGCGAGACGCTCGGCGCGTTCGCTCGAGAGCCAGGCGCGGTCGAGCACGAAGGCGGTGAGGCTGGCGGCGGCGGCGTTGGCGAGATCGTTGCGCACGGTCGCCGGCAGCCAGGGACGCGCCAGCAGCGCCTCGCGCATTTCGCCGTCGTCGCCGAAACGTTCGATCATGCGGCGCATCGAGAATTCCGGGAGATCGGCGCCGGGATTCACGGCGAGCGAGATCGCCGCCTCGCGCGCGCCGATTTCGGCCAGCGCCGCGCAGACGCTTGGCTGCACGCGCGCGCGCAGCGCGATGGCGCTTTGCGCGAAGGCGTCGCCGACCGCGGCGCAGTCGATAAGCTCGGCCTCCGTGAGCAGCGGCGAGCGCGACAGCACAGGCGTCGCGATGTCGGATTGGTCGCTGGCGAGCGCCGAAACGATGGCGCGCGGGGCGTCGACGGCGCTGGCGAAATTATCGGCGAGCGCCTTGCGAACCAGCGGCGAGGGGTCGTCGAGAAGCGCGGTGAGCGCGAGTTCCGCCTCGCGCCGCGCGCCATCGTCCAGATCGGAATAAAGATAGGCGCGGGCGAGGGCGCCGGCGCCCTCCGCGCGTTGCGCCGCCGAGGCCGTTTGCGCCCATTGCAGAAAACTGCGCACGATCATCGTCGCGTCTTTCCCCCAGAGCCTCCCAAGTGGGAGACCGTCCCGAGAAAGAATATGGCAATTTATGGTAAATGTAGACTTAAGATCGGCTGTGGCGGAGCCTGAGAAAAGGCGCATGCGCTCTTGTTTTGTCTTAAGTATTGAGGATAACAGCGATTTTTCCGCCGCGCTCAATTGCGGCGCCGATATGGTTTTGCTGCGGCTTGGACTCTGCGTTGAGGACGACGCGCGGCGGCGCGCTCGCGCGCTTGCGCGGGCGGCCATCGCAGCCGGGCGGGAAAGATCTGGCGCGCCGCAAATCTTTGTTGAAGTCGCGCCTGTGGACAGCGACGTCATCGAGGCGGACCTCGACTCGCTCGTTAGCGCCGCGCCCGCGGGCGTATTTCTCCAGGCCTGCGCGGGCCGTGCGAACCTGCGCCAGCTCGCCGTGAAGCTGGCCGTGCGGGAAGCCGAGGCCGGTCTGCCGGATGGCGCGGTAAAGATCGCCGCTTTCGCGGGCGGAGCCCCCGCCGCCGTTTTGGCGCTTGGCGGCGCCTATGCCGGCGCGACGCCGCGCCTGGCGGCGCTCGCCTTTGACGAGGCGGGCTTGCGCGCGGCCATGGGGCTCGACCAGGCCGGGGCGGCGCCGATCGAGGCGGCGCGGGCGCTCGTCATTTTGGCGGCGTCGGCGGCCGGCGTTCCGGCGCTCGCAGCGCCGGCCTCGCAGGGCGATGACCGGGCCTACGCCGCCGCGCGCCGCGACGGCTTTTCCGGCGCGCTGGCGCTTGAGGAAGCGCAGATTGAATGGATCCACGCGGTCTTCGCGGCGGCGAGGATCGACAAAAGGCCATGATCGGCGGCATAGAACCGTGCATGAGCAGTTTTCGTATGAAAGCGTTGGGTCGCGTCGGCGCCGCCGCGCTTATCGTCGCGGCGCTCCTGACCGAGCCGGCGCAGGCGCAGCATCGGCGCGGCCGTCCGCCGATTGCGCCGCCGACCCAGGAGACGCCGGCGCCGGCGCCGCCATCGAGCGTCGAGGGTCTGTCGACGCTTCGCCTCGCCGCGACTCTCGGCGCCAATGATCAGCAGCCGGTGCGTTCTGGCGTCGTCTGGCGCGTGTTCGAGGAGCGGGCCCAGCCGGACGGTTCGCATAAGCTCGTCGCGCAGTCGGAGGAGGCGACGCCGACGCTGCCGTTGCCGGACGGATCCTATGTCGTTCATGCCGCCTATGGCCTTGCGGGCGTCACGCGCCGGGTGGTGATCGAAGGCCGAAATGTCATTGAACGCGTGCCGCTCAACGCTGGCGGGCTGAAGCTGATCGACAAGCTGGGCGAGACGAAAATTCCGGCGCAGCGGCTGTCGATCTCCATCTATGTGCCGGAGCGCGGCAATTCCGAAGCCAAGCTGGTTCTGGCCAACGCCAAGGCCGACGACGTCATCTGCCTGCCGGAAGGCTCCTACCATGTCGTGTCGACCTTGCTCGACACGGGGCAAAGCGCGCAGGGCGGCGCCAACGCCACCAACTCCGTCGTCACGGCGGATTTGAAAGTGCCGGCGGGCAAGCTGATCGAAGCGACGTTACGCCATCGCGCGGCGACGATGACGCTGAAGCTGGTGAAGCAACCGGGCGGCGAGGCGCTCGCCAATACCAGCTTCTCGGTGCTCACGCCCGGCGGCGACGTGATCCGCGAGCTGATCGGCGCCTTTCCCTCGCTGGTTCTGGCGGAGGGCGAATATGTCGCCATCGCGCGTCACGAGGGCAAGACCTATCAGGGCGCCTTCAAGGTTCAATCGACCAAGGACGCGGACGTCGAGATCGTCATGCGCGATCAGGCGAATGAGGAGCGGGCGCAATAAAAACGCCGCCCGGCGAACCGGGCGGCGTCTTTAGTCCAGGCTTCTTGGGGATCAGCCTTTAGAGCAGCGTGAAGGGAATAATTACGTCCATATTGAACATGCCCTGCGACGAGCTCAACTGCCCGTTGCGGCCAAAGAACGGCGTGGTGCCATTGACCGAAGTATCCCAACGCAGCTCCGGACGGAGGATCAGCCCGGTGACGTAGGGCAGCTTCGGGAGTTCCGGCGTGATCGTCGCGCCGAGCGTGAGCGCGAGATAGCTCGTGCCCGTGTAGGCAGGCGTATTGGCGAAGACGCCCACGCCCAGGTTCCGGCTGATGCACGACGGGCACCAGAAGCCATGAAAAAGATTGACCGAGTCAAAATAGCCCGGGAAGCCGGCGACGAAGAAGTTGTTGTTGTCGCGGAAGTATTCGACGCGGGCGTTGACCTTGAAGATGTCATTGATCTTATAGGACGCATATTGGGCGATGCCGAAGGCGCGCGCGCCCATCGGATAGGCCGGCGCCGCTCCCCAGAAGCCGGTGCCGGTGATCGCGTTGGCGGCGTTCCAGGCCTTCTGCGGCAGACCGAAGGAGCTGGGGTTCCATCCGCTTTCCAACATGAAGCTCATGTCGGTGATGAGCGTCAGATTCTCCGTCGGCTTCCAGGTCGTCGTCACGTTGTTGAACGAGCGTATCGCCGAATTGACGTTGCAGGCGCAGAGGCCAGGCGCGCCAAAGCCGCCCTGGTTGAAGGGCCAGCCCGCGTGGTGACGGTGGCCAGCCGCCCGAGTGAACGGGACGCCGGTGAAGCCGATGGGCCAGCCCACGCCGAGCGGGTCGGTCTGTCTCGCGTTCTCCGGGCCCGTATGGGTGAACGCCAGGATGGTCAGATTGCCGTCGAGCAGGGTGAAGCCCAAGCCGCCATGGAACGAGGCGGCGGCGTTGTTGTCGCCAGGCCAGCCGAGGCTCGTGTTCACGCCGCTGGTGACGCCCGTGTACACGTCGAACCAGTCATTGACATGCGTCGTCGCCATCACGCCGGTGTGAATGAAGGGCCCGAAATTGAAGATGTAGGAGTGGCTGTAGAAGAGATTGTCCTTCGCCGGGATCACCTCGGCGCCATTATAGGTCGCGAACATGCCGACCTTGAGGTCTACGCCGCCTTGGGAAATCGGGCTGACCCAGGGAAGATGCGCTTGCAAATTGGCCTCAATGGGTCCGATCTGCGTGCGGGAATGAATGGCGTAATCAAGAATCCCAGTGTAGTGATTGTAGCGCATGTCTTCGCCGACCATGCCCTGGAGCTTGAAGCCGAAGTCGTAACCCTCAGATTTCGGGTCGATCGGCCGTTGCACGGTCAGCAAGGCCCCGTTGAACGTCGGCCAGTTGGCGCGGTCGGTGTATAGATGGCCCCAGTTGAGCTTATTGAAGGGCTGGTTGAAGTTAACCGCCACGCCGCCCTCGATGTAGCCGTCAATAGCCAGAGTGTCGAGCCACATCGGAGGCGGCGGAGGCGGAGCCTTTTTTGTGAGGCTGGCGTCGGCCGCGAATGCCGTGCTGGTCGCAAGGGCTGCTGCAGAAACGGCGGCGATATGGAACCACTTCATGGCGGAAACTCCAGGTCGGGAAGGCGAAACTTGACCGATATCACCCGCGACTCCGAGTTTCTTCAAGTCTAACGTCCACGCAATTGCCTAAGGACTAGGCAAAATTAGCCTTGACATATCCTGTTTTCGATAACTGTGTCTAGAATGTCACAATTTGGACCTCAAAAAGGGAGACGGCGATTGATTTTGTTGGGTCGGAACGTCGACACAAAGCGTATCAAAGTGATCATCGGCGCGAATCAACTCGGCTTCCGCGACCGCCCTCGGCCGCTTGTCCAGCTGATGAGCCGTCTCTAATCTCTAATAATGCGTAAAAAATAATCGACGCCCGAGCTATTGCCGGCGCGAGGGGGGAGACGGCATGGGAGAAGACGCGCAACAGGAGCCGCAGGGCCTCGATTTCTCGCTTGGCGTCTCGCCGGACCAAATCTCACAGGGCGTCCCCTTGCGCGGCCATGTCGCCGGCAAGGACGCGATCATGGTGCGCCAAGGCGACGAATTCTTCGTGATCGGCGCGCATTGCACGCATTACCATGGGCCGCTCGAAGACGGGCTCGTTGTCGACGGCGCTATCCGCTGCCCATGGCATCACGCCTGTTTCAGCCTGCGCAGCGGCCGCGCGCTCCGCGCCCCGGCGTTTGACGCCCTGCGCCGATGGCGGGTCGAAACGGCGGATGGAAAAATCTTCGCGCGCGAGAGACTGCCGGAGGCGGCTCCGAGCGCGCCGAAGGCGGCAGAGGCGCCGCGAAGCGTGGTCATCGTCGGCGGGGGCGCCGCCGGCTTCGCCGCCGCGCAGATGCTGCGCGCCGAAGGCTATGACGGCATCGTCGAGATGATCTGCGCCGATTCCGCCGAACCTTACGACCGCCCCAATCTGTCGAAGGATTATCTCGCCGGAACGGCGCAGCCGGAATGGCTGCCGCTGCGCGATCCCGCCTGGTACCGCGACCAGGGCGTGCGGCTGCGCCTCGGACGGCGCGCCGAGGCGCTCGATGTCGTGGCGAAGCGGCTGACGCTCGACGATGGCGCGACGCTTTCCTATGATGCGCTGCTGCTCGCCACCGGCGCCAATCCAACGCGCTTGCCGACGCCCGGCGCGGATCGGGCGCATGTGCATTATCTGCGCTCGCTCGCGGACGCCGATCGGCTGATCGCCGCCTGCGCCGGCGCGCGCCGTGTCGCGGTGATCGGCGCGAGCTTCATCGGCCTCGAAGTTGCGGCGGCGCTGCGCGCGCGCGGTCTCGACGTGCATGTGATCGCGCCGGAAGCGATTCCGATGGCGCGCATTCTTGGCCCCGAGATCGGCGCGCATGTGAGAAAACTGCACGAAAGCCACGGGGTGATCTTCCATCTCGAAGATACGGCTGCGGAAATCGGCGAAAGCGCTCTGACGCTGAAAAGCGGCGCGACCATCGAGGCCGATCTTGTCGTCATCGGCGTCGGCGTGAAGCCCGATCTGGCGCTCGCCGAGACGGCCGGTCTAGCCATCGACCATGGCGTGCTCGTCGACGAATATTTGCAGACGAGCGCGCCGGGCGTCTATGCGGCAGGGGACATCGCAAGCTGGCCCGACAAGATCACCGGGGAGCGCATTCGCGTCGAGCATTGGGTCGTGGCGGAGCGGCAAGGGCAGACCGTCGCCCGCAACATGCTCGGGCATAGGGAACGGTTCGACGCCGCGCCGTTTTTCTGGAGCCAGCACTACGACCAAACGATCGCCTATGTCGGCCATGCGGCGGCGTGGGATCGGCTGGAGATTTCCGGCGATCCGGCGTCGAGCGATTGCGCCGTCGCCTATTTCAAAGGCGACCGCAAGCTCGCCGTCGCGACCATTGGCCGCGATCTCGACAGCCTGCGCGCGGAAGCGGCGTTCGAAGCGCGCATCGGCGCCGCGCCGCCCGAGAGCGTGGAGCAGGGCTGAGCGTTATTCGAAACGCCCAGCCGCATGTCCCAGCATGGTGAAGACTTTGCCGGCGTCGCCCGTCAACAGGTCGAGCGCCTTCGAGCCGTCGCGATCGCCCCGGCTGGTTTCGACGAGCAGATCCTCGAAGTGCCGGATGTAGTGATCGACGGTGCCGCGGAATTCCTGATCGACGCGATAGCGGCGGCGGATTTCCTCGAACGTCTGATGGCCTTGCGCGGTATAGAGACGGCGACCGAAGAGCCCGCCTTTCTCGCCGCGCTGATAGCGGCGCCACAGCTCCGCGACGGCGGCGTTGTCAACCATGCGGGCGATATCGAGCGTCAGGCTGTCGAGCGCCCCGGTTGTGACTGTGGGCCGGGCGGCGGCGCGCGTCGGCGGCTGCGGCGCGTCATCGAAGGAGGCGCGCGCGAGCAGGTCGCTCAGCCAGCCTCCGTTCGGTTCGCGCATCTGCTCTGTGGCGCGTTCGGCGACGCGCAGCGCCGCTGTCGGAGCGGGGCGCGGCTTCGTTGAGTCAGGGCGCGCGGCTTGATCGGAAAAAGTGGCGCGACGCGGCGCCGGCGCGTTTTGTTCGGCAATGTCGTAGACGCGGCCCGAGCGCGCGACAATGTCGGTGAGTTCATTGAGCGCCTTCACCTGATCGCCGACGACGCGCCGCAGCGCCGCCGCTTGCTCCGCGGTTTCGCGCGGCAATTCGGTCGCGCCGCGGCGCACCTCTTCGCGCGTCTCCTCGATCTCGCGATGGATGTCGCGCGCGAGGCCGCGAATTTCGTCGGCGGCGGAGTCGAATTTCGTTCTCGCTTCGCCAAATAGACGATTGATTTCCTCATTGGCCTGCGAGAAGGCGGCGCGCAGCGCCTCGGAAGTCTGCTCGCGTTCGCCTTCGGCGACGGCGCGCACCTGGGCGAAGCGCGACTCGATCAGATCGGCGGTCTGCTTCGTCGTTTCGTTCAGCGCGCCGCCAGCGTCGCGTGAGCGCGCCTCGATCGAGCGGAACGACTGATCCATCAGATTGGTGAAGTTCGTCATGGCGCTCTCGAAGTCGGCGCGCCTGTTTTCTATGAGCGACACGAGCTCTTCGAGCGAGTGGCGGCGCGCCTCCATGACCTGGTCGAGCGCCTGCTGGCTCTGCGCCAGTTTCTCGGCGCTTTGCGCCAAGGAATGCTGACGGTCGTCGAGCGCTTCGACGATGGCGTTGGCGTCGCGCATCGTGTTGCTCGCCACCGCGCTGATCTCTTGCACCTGGCTGGTGGCGTCCCCCAGCGCGCCATGGAATTCGGTGAGCCGCTTGCCAAGCTCCCGTTCGAGATTGACGAGATTGCCGCCCGTCTTGTCGATGATGGCGTGGAGCGACGTGTTCGTCTGGCCGAGCTTGTCGAGCACCGTCGGCAATTCGGCGCGGATCTTGTCGTTCATCGCGACGAGCGCGGCGATGGAGGATTGCGCTCCGGCGTCGAGGGTCTGCGCCAGCGCCTCGCGCGAGCCGTCAAGCGCTTTCGTCAACTCGTCGCGCTTGTCGCCCAGATGCGCGACAATGGCGGCGCCGCGGCTCTCGATGGCGTTGGCGACGAGTTCGCCGACGCTCGTCAATTCATGCGTAACGGCGCCGCCGCCTTCGTTGAGAACCGCCTGCATCTGCTGCAAGCGCTCGTCGAGCGCGCCGCTGATCTCGGCGACGCGGTCCGTCAATGTCTGGCCGAGATCGCCCGTGCGCGCATGCAACGTCGTGTCGAGTTCGCGGCGGGCGCCCGCCAGCGTTTCGTTGATGTCCTGCAGGCGGGCGCTGATCGTGTCGATGACGACGCGGCCGCGCTCGTCGAGCTCGGAGGAGACCGCGCCGAGCCGCTCGACGACTCTCTTTTCGAAAAGTTCGATGCGTCCGTCGAGCGTCGTCTCCAGCTCCTTGGCGCGTCCGCCCAGAGTCTCATTGATCTCGTCCGCCTTGGAGGCGAGCGTCTGCGCGAGCTCGCTGGAGCGCGACAGCAGCATCCAGTCCACGTCCTTGAGTTTGGAGTCGAGCGCTTCGACGACTTCTCGGCCGCCGTCGCCCATCACGCGCGCAACCTCCTGCGCATGTTTGGAGAGCGCTTCCTGAAGCATATGGCCGCCGACGCCCAGCCCCGCGTCCACGCGCCCGACGAGGTCGTCGATGCGGTCGGCCGCCTCCTTGGCGCGCACATTGGTGACGCTCTCGAAGGCTTCGATCTTGCTCGACATCGTCGAGGCGATGTCCATGGCGCGGGCGCCGAGCTTTTCTACGAGATGGCCGCCCTTGCTCTCGATCGTTTCGTCGATCTCCGCGAGCCGCGCGTCGACTTCGTCGGCGAAATGCCGGGAATTGTCGCCGATGCGGGAGTTGTAGTGTTCGACCTGCGCGGACAATCTGTCGACAAGCGCGCCTCCCTGCGTGCGGATGGTCTGGTCGAGCGACTGAAGCCGATCGTCGATTTCATGCGCGAACTTTTGCGATTGCGCCTCGAAGCGCGTCGCCGCGTCCTCGGTGCGCGTCGCGAGGCGGTCGACGAGTTGCGCGCCCTGGCCGCCGATAACTTCTTCGACGAGGTTGAGGCGCTGCGCGACATCGGAGCTAAATCGATCGGCGTGCGCGCCGACGCGGTCGGCGATTTCGCCGCCCTCGCGCAGCAGCGCATGTTCGAACTGGGTCAACTGTTCGCCGAGCGTCGAGGCGATGCGCTCGCCATGACCGGCGAGCGACGTCACGACCTCTTTGCCCTGCGCCAGAACGGCGTCCTCAAAAGCGCCGAGCTTGTCGGTCAGAAGTTCGTGCAGCCGCTCTCCCTGCGTCGCGATCGCGAGCACGGCGTCACCCGCCGTCGTCGAAAATCGTTCATGCATCGTGTCGGCGTTTTCGGCGAGCGCCGTGGAGGCGTCGGCGACGCTCTGGCGAAGATTGGCGCGCAGCGCCGCGCCATGCGTCTCGAATTCCTGCAACGCGCGTTCGCGCGTCGTTTCCATGGTCTGCGCGACCAGCATGCCCGCCGTTTCAAGCGCGGTCATGCGTTCGCCGAGCAATTCGTCGACGCGCTTGGCGTGCTCCCCGACAATGGACGTGACGCTCTCGCTATGGCGCTTGACCGAGTCCTCGAAGGAACCGACGCCGTTCGCGAACGAAGCGGCGATGCGCTGTCCTTCTTCCAAGACACGGGCGGAGGTTTCCTCATTCGCGCGCGCCACGAGATCTTCGAAGGCGGCGAGCTTTTCGGCGAGTTCGGCGCCGGCGCGGTCGGCGTGATCGACGACGCGTTGCGCAATCTCGCCGCCCTGGCGCAGGAAAACATCTTCGATGGAGACAAGGCTCTGCGCGACGGCGCCGTTGACCTGTTCGCTGTTGCGCGTAACCAATTCTTCGAAGGCGGCAAGTTGCCCGGCGACGGCGGCGGCGGCGCGCTCCCCGCGGTCAACGACTCGGGCGGCGACGTCTTCGCTTTGTCGGGCCACCACGTCTTCGAAAGTGGCGAGCCCTTGCGAAAACGCCGCCGTGGCGCGTTCGCCGTGCTCGCTGACCCGCGCGGTGATTTCCTCGCCATGACGCGTGACCGCGTCCTCAAAGGCTGCGAGCTGAGCGGAAAGCGTGGAGGTGGCGCGTTCGCCATGCTCGCTGACGCGCGACGCGATCTCGTCGCCGTGGCGCGCGACCGCCGCTTCGAAGGCGGCGAGTTGCGTCGCGACGGTCGTCGCGGCGCGCTCGCCGTGCTCGGCGACGCGGGCGGCGACATCCTCTCCATGGTGGGCGAAGGTCTCTTCGAAGGCGGCGACGCCGTCGGCGAGGGCGGTGCTGACGCGGTCGCCATGTTCGGCGACGCGCATCGCGGCTTCCGCGCTGTTGCGCACGACGGCGTCCTCGAACGCCGCGAGCCGATCCGCGAGGGTCGACTCGATCTGGGCGCCGCGTTCGGCGATGCGCTCGGCCACTTCATCGCCCCGGCCAAGCACGGTCTGCTCGAAGGACTGCAGACTGTCCACCAGCGTTTCATTGACGCGGTCGCCGTGCTGGCCGATGGCCGATACGGCCTCGCTTGCGACGGCGACGAAGCGCGCCTGCATGGCGTCCACCTGCTCAATGAGCGCGGCGGAGCTCTGGTTCAGGCTGCGCGACATGGCGTCGTGCAGCGCCTGACTGCGCAGTTCGAACTCGTTTTGCGCCTTCTGGTGCGTATCTTCGAGCAGGCCGACGATGCGGGTTTCCGCCGTCTCGAACGTCGCCCTGGCGTTGTCGACATGTTCGCTGACGCGCGCCGAGAGGCGTTCCTGCGTCTCGGCGAGCGATCGGTCGAGCGCGCCGCCTTGCGTCTCGATCGTTTCCCGAATGGCGCCGCCCGTCTCGGCGAGGCGGACGACCAGCCGTTCGCCCTGGCCGCCGATCGAACTCGGAGAAGTTCGCGCCAAGCTCCTCGAGGCGCTCAAGGATATTGGCGCCGCGCACGCCGAAATCGACCGCCAGCGTCTCGCCGGCGGTTTGTAGCTTGTGGCCGACCTCTTCGACGCCGTCGACGAAGCGACGGCTCACGTCGTCGCTTGCGCCCGCGATTTTCCGGGCGACCGCGTCGCCGGTTTGGTCCAGCGCGCCGACGACTTTTTCGCCGTGGCTCGACAGCGTCGACTCGAATGCGTCGCCGGCCTGTTCGAGCGCGAACCTGATCTCCTCGCCCTTGGAGCCGAGCGAGGAGGCGACGCGCGCGCCGGCCTCGCTCACGGCTTCGGCGAGATGCGCCGAAGTCGTCGCAAGTTCCTGCGAGAGCGCGTCGCGCGCGCCAAACAGCGCGGTGCGGGCGTTGTCGGCGTTGACGACGATCGCCTCCCGCTCACGCGTCAATTCATCGATCAGAAGGCGGATTCGGCGTTCATTCTCGGTATATGAGCGTTCGAGATTGGTGACCTCGGTGCGCACGATGACTTCGAGTTCGCCAGCCCGCGCCAAGGCGCGCTCGATTCCATCGCCCATCGAGGCCGCCTCGCGGCGAATGGCCTGAGACAGGGATACGACCTGTTCGGTGGCGATGGTTTCCGGCTCGATGAGGCGGATGGCCACCTCGGTCATGGAATTGGCGATCAGCCGCATTTCATGCGCGCGGCGCGCCATCAATCCGGTGATGAACAGGAAAATGATCGGCGCGACGAGCGCCACGAGCGTGAGAACCGGCTTTGGCGCGAGCAGCGAGCCATCGGCGTCGACGATCTCGCCCTGGTGGAAATAGACGTACAATACCCAGCAGGCGGCCCAGAGCGCGATCGAGGCGAAGGTCAGCGCCATGATCGAGCGGTTGGGCTTGATCTGCAGAGCCTGCCGCAGCTCGCCGACCGTGCGGCGATCGTCATTGGCGGGCGCGAAGGACGGCGCGACCACGGCGGCCTGGGCTTGAAGGCGGGCCGATTCCCGGGCCTTGTCGGCTCTCGCGTTCTGGTCCTGCGCATTCGCCTGCGCGGGCGCGGCCTTCTCCTGGTTCGAGGCGTCGGACTTCGAACTGGCGTTGGCGTCGGACCCATTCTTGGCCTCGTTCGCGGACGCGCCTCCGTTGGCGGCTGGGGGGACGCCGAGATCAAGCGCCTCCTCGATCGCCGTCAGAGCGGCGGACGCCGCGTCCTGGATCTTTCCCGATTTCGCCATTGCGCTGTCTCCAAGCGGCACAGGCGCCCCTCGCCCCGGCCGACTTCGTCCGGGCGGCCCGTTAAGCGCCTCCCGGTGAATAAAGATTAACCAAACTTTACAGCCCATCACCGGCAATTGAAACATGTGGTTCCGGCGTATTCATAAACTTCGTTAACGCGGCCTTCAGAATTGGGCGCGAGTCTCATACGGATCAGGCGGCCGCAAGGGTTTGGCCGTTTGGCGCGCGGCGTCGGGTCGCGTCGCTCTTGTCTCGTTTCGGGACGCATCGGACGCTGAGCGTCCGAATGGAGCCGCCGATGGTCAAGCCCGCGAAGTTGATGGTTTTGGCTCTTGAAGCGGCGCCCGGCGGGGGCGACGCCACTGCGGAGCGGCCGATCGATCTCGTTCATCTCTCGCGGCAGACCTTCGGCGACCATGATTTGGAGCGCGAACTGTTGGCGCTCTTCGATGCCCAGGCGGCGCAATTCGCCAGGCGGCTGGACGAGCCGATCGCCGCTGAGGAGACCGTCTGGCGGGTCGAGCTTGTCCACACTCTGAAGGGTTCGTCGCGCGCCATCGGCGCTTTCCAGGTGGGACGCGCGGCGGAGGCCTATGAACAGGCGTTGCGCGCCGGCGATCGCGTCGCTTCCGCCCCGCGCGAACGCCTCAGCGCCGCGATCGAGACGGCGCGCGGCGCGATCGCGCAATTGCTTGCGCGCCTCTGATCAAAACGGTCCGACCGGAAAATATTTCAAATAGAGCTCGCCGAAGACGCCGCGCTGGGCGAGACGCGCCAATGCATAATCGAGCGCGCGGCGCAGCGGCGCATTGCCTTTCTTGACGGCGATGCCGACGCCCTCGCCGAAAAATTTCGGATCGATGAAAGGCCCGTCTTTAAAGACGCAGCAACTGCCGGCCTCAGCCCCGTTCAGCCAGTAGGAGAGCGAGATGGCGTCGCCGAAGACCGCTTGAACGCGGCCCTTCTTCAAAGCGTCGCGCGCCAGCGCAGGGGTTTCGAAAGAAACGAGCGTCGCCTGAGGATAAAAGGCCTTGAGGAAGGCTTCGTGCCGGGAGCCCGCGACCACGGCGACCGGCCGGTCGGCCAAAGCGGCGGGCGAGGCCGACTTCAAAGTCGTGTCGGCCTGCATCGCAAATCGTCCCGGCGTCAGCAGATAGGGGGCGGTAAAATCCGCCTCCTTGCGGGTATCGTCGTTGATCGCGAGCGAAGCGATGATCGCATCGCCGCTATTGTCGTTGAGCGCGGGAACGAGCAACTCCCACCGCCGCCGCTGAATCGTGCAGACAATGTCCAACTCGACGCAGATGGCGCGGGCGAGATCGACGTTGAATCCCGCGATCTGACCGTCCGCGAGCAGAAAATTAAACGGCGGATAGTCGTCTTCCGTCAAAAAGCGGATTTTTCGCAGGCCGGAGAGATCCGGTTTCTCCGGCGCGCGGTTGGGGTCCCAGAAAGAGGGCGCGTTCGTCGCCGGCGCGACCTCCGTCATTGTAGCCGAAGGCGCCTCGGCCGCCCGCGTCGGCGCAAGCCAAAACCACAAGAGGACGACGGCGAGGGCCGCGCCCAGGGCGCCGGCGGCGGCGCGTTGATCTGACGTGTTGAAAATACGCATAAGATTATTGCGTAGCCTTTGCTGAGGGGTGATAGTCGCTTTCAGGCTGTTGCGTTGTCGGATTTATTGCATGAGTTTGGCTCCGGTCGATAGTTTTGCTTCGTCCGCCACGCAGATCAAGGACGATCTCCGTCTTTCAGAGCGCCGCCGTGCGCCGCCCCCCGATTCACCCCTCGCGCGCCGCCAAACGCTCGGACGCACGGCCGCCGCCGCGCGGGCGATGCCGGTCGAAATCGCCTTTCTGGCCAATTACGGCGTGCCGGAGGAGGCGCTGCAATATGCGGCGGCGACGGCGCGGCGTCAGGGCGTTTGCGCCGACGAGGCGTTGCTCGCCGAGGGCATCGTCTCGGAGGACGTGTTCTATCGCGCGCTTGCGGATTATCTCGACGTTGAATTCATCGACCGTCCGGTCGAACTCGCCGCCTCCAGCGTCGCGACCGCCGATCGCGGCTACGCCCGTCTGCGCGCCGCGCCGCGCGGCGTGCTGTGGCTTTTCGCGCCGAGCGGCGGCGGCGTTTCTCGATTGATGAGCGCGGCGCGCGCCGCGAAGGGCCGGCCGCTCTTCGTTGTGACGACGCGCACACGCTTCATCGAGGCCGTGCGGCGCGCCAATCCGGCGGACGCCGCCCGCAGCGCCGCCTTTCTCGCCGAGCGCGTCGACAATGAATTATGCGTGCGGGGATGCCTGCGGCGCCGGCCGCTCAGTTTTCTCATCGTCGCGCTGTTCGCGTTGGTCGCTTGTCTTTTTGCGCCTTTCACGCTCGCGCGGCTTGGGTGCGAACTGTTTCTCGCCGGCGCCTTTCTTGCGAATGTTTTCCTCAGGCTCTTCGCTTGCGCCGCGAGCTTTGAGGCGCGAGACGCCGTCGGCCGACTGAACGCAGAAGCGCAACTGCCAATCTACACGCTCGTCATCGCGCTTTACAAAGAAGCGGCGGTGGCGCGGCAGCTTGCGCGCGCGATCGATCGCCTTGACTATCCCAGAGCCAAGCTCGACGTGAAATTCGTCATCGAAGCGGACGACGAAGAGACGGCGGCGGCGCTGCGCGCGCATCCGCCGCGCGCGCCCCATGAAATCGTCGTGGCGCCGGAAGGCGCGCCGCGCACTAAGCCGCGCGCGCTCAATGTCGCCATGCCGCTGGCGCGCGGCGCGCTTGTCGCCGTGTTCGACGCCGAGGATTTGCCAGAGCCGCGTCAATTGCGGCGGGCGGCGACGCTGTTCGCCGGTTTGCCGCAGCGCGTTGGCTGTCTGCAGGCAAGTCTCGTCATCGACAATGGCGAACTCAATTGGATGACCGGGCTGTTCGCCCTGGAATATGCGGGGCTCTTTGACGTTTACAACAAGGGCCTCGCCGTCATGGGGCTGCCGCTCTTCCTTGGCGGAACGTCGAACCACTTCCGCATCGAGGCCTTGCGCGAAATCGGCTTCTGGGACGCCTTCAACGTCACCGAAGACGCAGACCTCGGCCTGCGCCTGGCGCGAGTGGGCTTTAAGGTGCGCACCTTTGCGTCGGAAACTTATGAGGAAGCGCCGGCGGCTTTCGCCGCGCTGGTGCGGCAACGCAGCCGCTGGTTCAAAGGTTGGATGCAGACGGCGCTGGTGCATTGTCGCAGGCCGATGCGGCTCTTCGTCGAACTCGGGCCTCGTCGCGCCTGCGCCGTGCTCGCGATGTTTTTCGGCGGACTGCTTGGGCCTTTGCTCGGCCCGTTGCTCGCGGCGCGTCTGGCTTACGAGGCGGTCTTTGGTCTGCTGCTTGCGCCCGTCACGCCGTTCGAGATCGCTTTGAGCACCTTGTGGTGCTTTCTGACGATTTCCGGGACGAGCGCGCTGCTGTGGCCAATATTCGTCGGCATGAAGCGCCGCCGCCTCATGCGGCTTTGGCCCTCGCTGTTCTTGATGCCGCTATGGCTGTTGATGCTGAGCCTCGCCGCCTGGCGCGCGCTTTATGAACTATGGCGGCGTCCGTTCCATTGGGAGAAGACCGAGCATGGTCTGACCATGCGCGGCGCTCCCGACATGGCGGACGCCGAGGCTTTCCCCTTAAGCGAACAGCCACTGCTTGAGCAGGAAGCCGGCGCTTAGCGCCTTGCTGTAATGCTCATGCAGCGCCACATGGCTCATGCCGGCGCGGGGCAGGTCCGACTTCTTCAGACGCTTGAAGAAGGGGATCAGCACATCCTCGAAGTTCTTCACCGTATATTTGCCGCCATGGCGGTCCGCCACGCGCTCCGCGACATTGGTGAAGAGCAGCGTCAGCGCCTTGAACAGGGCCGGATGGGCGATCTGCTCATCGGCGTCATGAAGGCCGAGACCGTGACGGCAGGCGCGCAGATAGGCGTTGAGGACGGGGTAGACTTCATCCGCGGGCGCGTCGACGAAAGCGCCCTTGATCGAGCGGAGCGCGGCGTTGAAGGTGACGCGGGAAATCATGCCCTTGCGCCGCTCGGCGGGGCTCAGCAGGCCCTTCAGGGCGCTGTCGTCGCGATTGTGGAAGAGATCGAACACGTCATGCAGCAGCGCGTCGGCTTCCGTCTCGACCTCCGAGAGGCGGCGGATGTCGAGCAAAAGCTCGTTGGGCACCGGCCGTTGCTTGGTGTTGATGTCCATGAACAGACGGCACTCTTCCGAGCGCGTCAGCTTGTTATAGATCACCACCGGCACGTCGACGGCGCGCTTCGCCAGCTTGAAGCCGAAGACGCGATGCTGCCCGTCGATGATGAGGAAGGCGCGCGGGTCCTTGCGGAACTTCAGCATTCCCGTGGCCCGGTCGAACTGCATATGCGCGCGCGACTGGGCTGAAAGCACCACCGCGCCCGGCACAGTGCCGAAGCCTGCATCGATATAGCGCGCGATGGATTTGGCGCGTTTGGAATCGAGCAGGCGCTGAAAGCCCTCGGCGGGATTTTCGACGCGCGGCTCGACCATGCAGGTCTCGGCGAGAAGGCTGCTCGGCAGCACGAGCGAATAGAAGCGGTGCTTGCCCTGCGTCACGACATGGGCGCGTTCGCTGATGGTTTTCTTGTCGGCGGCGGAAGCGGAGGAACTGCGATAGTCGGCGGCGTCGCTCGACAGGGGGGCGGACTCTGCGATGTCGCCTAACGTGTCCCGATCCATTATTCTGATCCCTCGAAAGCGCGAACTCGACAGCGTTCGCGACAGCTGACTCGACGAATCGACCGGCACTCGCGCGCAAGGCTAAGCGCGAAAGGAGTCAAGAGCAAGACGGGTCGAGGGGGCTTCCTTCTCGCTGCGCGATTTTTAGTCGCTTATGCGTGACGACCAGGTGGCGTGGGTGACGCCATCAAGCCGCTCGATCGCTTCCACGACGGCGTCGAGCTGTTCGCTCGTCACGCTGGTCGTGGCGAGAGTCGCGACAATCTCGACGTCGTCTTCACGCTCATTCTCGGCGATGTCCTGGATCGGGTAGGATGCGGCTTCAAGTCGCTCGATCACCAGGTCGCGAATGGCGTCGCGTCGCGCTTCGACGGCGGCGACGCGCACCTCGTAAACTGCCTCCGTCGCGCTTTCGTCGATCGGCGCGCGCTCGATCAGATGCACGAGCGGCCGCAGAAATGTGTTGCCGGCGAGCACGAAGCCGGCGAGCAGCACGGCTTCCACCGGCCGGTCGGCGCCGGCGAAGGCGCCCATCACCGCCGAACACCAGATGGTCGCCGCCGTGTTCAGGCCGCGGATATTCATGCCTTCCTTGATGATGACGCCGGCGCCAAGGAAGCCGACGCCCGACGCCACATAGGCAAGCACCTGCGTCGCGCCTTGATTGCCCATGAGCCGCATGCCGAGATCGACGAAGGCCGAGGCGCCGAGCGCGACCAAAGCGTTGGTGCGCAGACCCGCGGTGCGCTGCCGATACTGCCGTTCGGCGCCGATGACCGTGCCAAGAATGAGCGCCACGGTCAGCGATACGATCGTGTTGAGAATTTCCGCGCCGTCGAAATTTGCGATTGCGACCATGGGACTGGGGTCCGTTGGGCTTCGTTCGCCGGCTTATAGGCGAGGGGACGGCGTTTGTCGCGCCTATGGAAACCGTCCGCTCGTTGGGTGGCGTCTCAGTTTGAAATTCAGCCCCATTGACGGGACATCGCTCCCGGCCGATGTCCTATGCTATGCTTGCGTAAATTATGGAGATTGCCTTTGTCCATCATAAAAGGGGTCGTTTATGATCCCCCGTCGGATGAATTTCCCTCGCTCGCGGTAGTATTCGCCCCAGATGGCGTTGTGCTCGTCGCGCTTCCCGCGTCATCTGCGGAGTCGGCCGATGAGTTTCTCTCCGAGATTATGACTGACGTGCAGGCCAAGCTTAGCGATAAGAGGGTGAGAAAATAGCCCATGCCTACCGGACCAGAAGCGAGAAGCGCCCCGCTGATGTGATTGGGCATGGACGGCAATTGAGGCCGATACGAAGTTGCTTATCTCCCCGCATTCAACTGACCGGCTACGGCCACAAAGCCTATCTTGAAGCGGTTGAGGGCGCGGGCGCTGTCATTGATGGCGCCATGCTCATCAAGCTCTATGGCTGCGGCTGATTGCATTGACCTTCCCGCGGCGTTCCTGTAGATAGAGCGTGCTGCGCCGCAGCATGAGGCGTTCCAGCCGCGTAGATCGACGCTTCTCGTCGACGAGCTGTCGAG
Organism: uncultured Alphaproteobacteria bacterium; assembly: GCA_963706255.1. GTDB lineage: Bacteria > Pseudomonadota > Alphaproteobacteria > Rhizobiales > Beijerinckiaceae > Methylocystis. The sequence continues at coordinate 258,548 of CAVPMJ010000021.1, forward strand.
CGTCCCCTTTCCCCTATACCGACGGCCCATACGCGGGGCAGGTCTCCCTTTTCAGGCCCTGCACAGGCGCGGCTCTCCGCCGCCTGTCGTCGCGGCTCGAATCAACAACTGAAAGAAAAAACAAAGTGATGAAATTCTCCGATCTCGGCCTCAACGAGATCCTGCTGCGCGCCCTTGCGCATGAAGGCTACGAAACCCCCACGCCCATTCAGGCGCAGGCCATTCCCTCTCTCCTGCAAGGGCGCGATCTTCTCGGCGTCGCCCAGACGGGCACCGGCAAGACGGCGGCTTTCGCCCTGCCGATCCTGCAGCGGCTTCTTGCCGATCGGCGTCGTCCCGCGCCGAACACGGCGCGCGCGCTCATTCTCGCGCCGACGCGCGAACTCGCGGCGCAGATCGCCGACAGCTTCCGCGCCTATGGCCAGTTCTTTCGCCCGAGCGTCGGCGTCATCGTCGGCGGCGTGTCGCATCGTCCGCAAAACGACATGCTGGCGCGCGGCCTCGACGTGCTGGTGGCGACGCCGGGACGTCTCCTCGACCATCTCGGCAGCGGCCGGTTGAGGCTCGCGACGACCGAGGTGCTCGTTCTCGACGAAGCCGACCATATGCTCGATCTCGGCTTCATCATTCCGATCCGCCAGATTGTCGCGAAATTGCCGAAGCAGCGTCAGACGCTGCTGTTCTCGGCGACCATGCCGCGCGAAATCGCCGCGCTCGCGGACGACATGCTGCGCGATCCGGCGAAAGTGTCGGTGACGCCGGCGGCGACGACCGCCGAACGCGTCGCGCAACATGTCTATCTGGTCTCGGGCGGCGCCAAGCGCGACTTGCTCGTGGAGCTTTTGAACGACCGCGAGATTTCGCGCGCTATCGTCTTCACCCGCACCAAGCGCGGCGCCGATCGCGTCGCGCAACATCTGGAAGGCGCGGGCGTCGGCGCCGAAGCGATCCACGGCAATAAGAGCCAGAGCCAGCGGCTGCGCGCGCTGGATGGTTTCCGCAAGGGCCGCACGCGCGTCCTCGTCGCGACCGACATCGCCGCGCGCGGCATCGACGTCGACGGCGTGACCCATGTCGTCAATTTCGAATTGCCCGAAGTGCCGGAAGCCTATGTGCATCGCATCGGCCGCACCGCGCGCGCCGGCGCGACTGGCCGGGCGATTTCGCTGTGCGACAATGGCGAGCGGCCGTTGCTGCGCGCCATCGAAAAGCTGACGCGGCAGACGCTTGAGTTCACAGACCGGCGCACTGACAGCGCGCGCCACGATGACGCCGAGCCGACACGCCGGGCGCCCAAGGTCGCCGCGCCGCGCGGCGCGCCCCAGCACCCGCGTCGCGAAGGACAGCGTCCCAACGGACAACGCCCCGGCGCGCCGTTCAATGGCCAGAAGCGGCGCGCCAATGGCGGCGCGCGCCATCAGCAGGCGAGCCGCCCGCACGGATAAGGCTATAGTCATGGCCGCGTCGAATCGGAGGCGGCCATGGTCTACGATCTTCTCATCGTCGGCGGCGGGATCAACGGCTGCGCCATCGCGCGCGACGCCGCCGGACGCGGCCTCTCCGTTCGGCTTGTCGAGCAGGGAGACCTTGCGCAAGGGACTTCGTCCGCTTCGACGAAGCTGATCCACGGCGGTCTGCGCTATCTGGAACTCTACGAGTTCCGGCTCGTGCATGAGGCGCTCGCCGAACGCGAATTGCTGCTCGCGGCCGCGCCGCACATCATCTGGCCGCTAAAATTCGTGCTGCCTTATGAAAAGGGGTTGCGGCCCGTCTGGATGCTGCGCCTCGGACTTTTTCTTTACGACCATCTCGCGCGGCGCAAGCGGCTCGAGGGTTCGCATATGGTGACGCTCGCCGGCGACGCGCTCGGGGCGCCGCTGCGTGACGCCTATCGCGTCGGCTTCACTTACGCCGACTGCTGGGTCGACGATGCGCGGCTCGTCGCGCTCAACGCCCGCGACGCCGCTGAGCGCGGCGCGACAATCAGCGTCGGCGCGCGGCTGACGCAGGCGGTGCGGCGCGGCGACCATTGGCGCGCGACGCTCGCGGGCGGCAAGACGATCGAAGCGCGCGCGCTCGTCAACGCCGCGGGTCCGTGGGTGTCGCAGGTGATCGAGGATGCGCTGCATATTCATTCGCGCAAACATGTGCGCCTCGTGAAGGGTTCGCATCTCGTGCTGCGCAAGCTCTATGAGGGCGAGCACGCCTATATTCTGCAAAATCCCGACGGCCGGATCGTCTTCGTGATTCCCTATGAGCGCGACTTCACGCTCATCGGCACGACGGACGTTCCTTACGACGACGCGCCCGGTCCCGTCGCGATCAGCGACGCCGAAGCGGATTATCTGCTCGACTCGCTCAATCATTTTCTGCGTCGGCCCGCCGCGCGCGACGACATTGTTTGGAGCTACGCCGGCCTGCGCCCGCTTTACGACGACGGCTCGCTGAAAGCTTCGGTCGTGACGCGCGACTACGCCTTCGATCTCGACGCGCCCGAAGACGCGGCGCCTTCGCTTTCGATCTTTGGCGGCAAGATCACGACGGCGCGCCGTCTCGCCGAACATGCGCTCGATGAACTCGCGCCCTATCTCCCGGCGCATGGCGAAGCCTGGACGGCGGGCGCCGTTTTTCCCGGCGGCGATGTGGGCGAAAGTTTTGGCGGCTTTGTCGCTCGTCTCAAGCGCGACAAGCCGTTTCTGGGCGATGATTTGGCGCTGCGCCTCGCCCGCGCTTACGGGACTCGAGTCTTCGAAATATTGAGGCAGGCGCGCGCAATCGAAGACCTCGGCCGCAACCTCGGATGTGGGCTGAGCGAAGCGGAGATCGCCTATCTTCGCGAAAAGGAATGGGCGCGCACGGCGGATGACATTCTTTGGCGCCGCTCGAAGCTTGGCCTTCATATGAGCGCCGCGCAGCAGCAGGCGTTGCGCGAGTTTGTCGGCGCCTAACAATTTCACGCGTCATGGCCGGCCTTGTGCCGGCCATCCACGCCAGAACATCGCGGAATGATTCTTATGAGTGTTCTTCTTGCAGCCACTCTGGGCCACTGCGGCGTGGATGGCCGCGACAAGCGCGGCCATGACGCAATTGGACGACTCGTGGCGCCTCCCGTCATTGCGAGCGAAGCGGAGCAATCCCGAGTCGGGGCGTGGATTCCGGATTGCTTCGTCGCTTACGCTCCTCGCAATGACACTTGCGTCACTCGGCGAGCACCGCCTGCGCCTCAATCACCGAGGCGGCGCCTTCGATCACGCTTTTCGCCAGACTGGGCGCGGCGACGGCGATATTGTCGGCGAAGAAGCGCGCCAATGCCGCTCGGCGCTCGGCGCCGACGTCGCCCTCGCGCCGCGCGCGTCGGACGCCTTTCATAAGCAGCGTCGCGCCCCGCGCCAGCGCGAAGAGGCGTAGATGGGGCGTCGCGCCAGCAAGCGCCGCCGCCGGATCGGCGCGCGTCAGATAATCGCTCGCCTGCGCCAACGCCTCAATCGCGTCGCGCAGCGCGCCTTGCGAAAAATCGGCGTCGCCCACGATCGTTCGCATGTCGTCGATCTCGCGCTTGAGCGCGGCGCCGTCGCTTGCGCGCAGCTTGCGCATCACGAGGTCGATCGCCTGAATCCCGTTCGTGCCTTCATAGATCGCGCAGATGCGCGCGTCGCGCATGAGCTGGGCGACGCCCGTCTCCTCGATATAGCCCATGCCGCCGAAAACCTGCACCGCGAGCGACGTCGCCTCATTGGCGATGTCGGTGGAGAAGGCCTTGGCGACGGGCGTGAGTAAACCAGCCCGCTCATGCGCGGCGGCGGCGCGCGCGGGATCGCTCTCGCGTTGCGCGCGATCGATGGCGGCGGCGGTTTCGTAACAAATGGCGCGCGCGGCCGCCGTGCAGCTCGCCATCGTCAGCAACATGCGCGCGACGTCCGGATGCTCAATGATCGCGCTCGTCTCCTTAGCGCCGGGCGCACGCCCCTGTTTGCGCTCGCGCGCATAGGAAAGCGCCATTTGGTTCGCGCTTTCGGCGAGGGCCACGCCTTGCAGCCCGACCGAGAGTCGAGCGTTGTTCATCATGGTGAACATGCAGGCGAGGCCCTTGTTCTCCTCGCCAATGAGATAGGCGACGGCGCCGCCTTCGTCGCCATAGATCATGGTGCATGTGGGCGAACCATGAATTCCGAGCTTGTGCTCGATGCCGCCGCAGCGCACATCGTTGCGGCGCGTGAAGGCGCCCATTTCGTCGGGTAGGAATTTAGGCGCCAGAAAAAGCGAAATGCCGCGCGTGCCGGGGGGCGCGTCGGGAAGACGCGCGAGCACGAGATGCACGATATTTGGCGCCAAATCATGCTCGCCATAGGTGATGAAAATCTTCTGGCCGAAGAGGCGATAGGAGCCGTCGGCGACGCGCTCGGCGCGCGTGCGCATGAGACCGAGATCTGACCCTGCTCCGGGCTCGGTCAAATTCATCGTCGCCGTCCATTCGCCGCTGACGATTTTGCGCAGATAGGTTTCTTTCAGCGCGTCGCTCGCATGCGCCTCCATCGCCTCGATCGCGCCATGGCCGAGCAGCGGACAGACGGCGAAAGCCATATTTGCCGCGTTCCAGATTTCCGTGCAGCCGGCGTTGAGCAGAGCAGGGAGGTCGAGGCCGCCATATTCCGGCGCGGCGGCGATGGCGTTCCAGCCGCCTTCCTTCCATTGTTCATAGGCCTCACGCCAGCCGGGCGCTGTCGTCACCGCGCCATTGGCGTAAGTCGCGCCGACGCGATCGCCGATTTTATCCAGCGGCAACAGAATCTCTTCGGCGAATTTTGCGGCCTCGGTCAGCGTATGCTCGGTGACGCCGTCCGCGAGGTCGGCGTAAATCCCGCCCGCGGCGATCGCGTCGTCGCCCGCCGCGAGGCGGAGCGCGAAGAAAATGTCGTCGAGCGGCGCGCGGTAAGTCATTCCATTTTTTTCCCTGATGCGAATCGTTGGCTGGAATTTAGCGCGCCGCGGCGGGGCGTGCGGCCATGTCGCACGGCGGGCGCGTTGGATGCTCGCCTATCTCGGGGCGCCGCCTTGCGCCGGGGCGGGGAACGCGTAAATTGAACGATCCATTGTTAACGCTCTCAGAGGGGCCATGCCGCTTTTCGCTTACCGCTGCAACGCTTGCGCTCACGAATTCGAAATCTTATCGCGTTTCCACGAAACGCCTGCTTGCCCGAGCTGCGGCGGCGCCGATGTCGAGCGCCAATTGTCGCTGATCGCCCGTCCCGCCGCGGGCGGAGAAGCGGGGGAAAGCTGCGGGGCGATGGCCGGCGGGACGCCGTGCCCGAGTTGCCCGGCGCTTGCGGGCCAGATGTGACCTCGGCGGCCGCCCTTTTAGGCGGGCGCCGCATCATAATCCCGGCCAATGGGCTTGAATTCGAGGCGTTCGAGGCCGGCGAGGGCGACCGGCTGGCGTTGCTGCTGCATGGCTTTCCCCAGCACGCCATAATGTGGCGCCATCTCGTCGCCCCGCTCGCCGCCGCCGGCTACCGCGTCTGGGCCGTCAATCAGCGCGGCTATGGCGAAACGAGCCGCCCGAGGGAAAGAGAGGCCTATTCGCTCGACGCGCTTGCCAGCGACGTCGCGGCGTTGATCGACGCCGCAAATCCCGCCTCGGTTGCGCTCATCGGACATGACTGGGGCGGCTTTATCGGTTGGGTCGTCGCCATTCGGAAGCTGCGCCCGCTCGATCGCCTTGTCGCGATCAACATTCCACATCCCTTATGTTTTCGGCGCGCGCTGGAGCAGGAATGGGGGCAAAAGCTCAAATCCGCCTATGCCGGATTTTTTCAAATTCCCTGGCTCCCCGACTGGTTGCTGTCGGCGCGGCGAGGGGCCGGAACGGCGTTGCTGCTGCGCCGCTCCGCCGGCCGTGCTTGCGTCTTCTCCGAGGAGGCGATGGAGATTTACCGAGCCAACGCCGCCGCCGGCGCCGCGACGGCCATGCTCAATTGGTATCGCGCCGCAGGCCGCGACATTCTTGAAGCCGAGGGGCTCGACGCGCCGATAGAAACGCCGACCCTGATTGTTTGGGGCGTAAACGATGTGGCGCTTGGCGAATCCTGCCTTGACGGAACGGAGCGTTATGCGCGCAATCTGCGCATTGAGCGGCTGCCCGGCGTCAGCCACTGGACGCCCGAAGACGCGCCAGATCAGGTCAATGATCTGATATTGAGGTTTCTCTAACCGTCCCGCGGCCCGGCAAGGGTGCAAAAAGGGTGTGTCGGGCGTTATGAACAGTTGACTTAGGCCGCAGGCGTGGGAATCTCTCCCACGGTCCCGGACTCCTCGTCCGGCGGTCGCTGGCGCGCGCCTTTTTGCACGCTGCGGACCGGTTTTGGCCAAAAGAAGGAGATGATCCATTCGCCGTCCAATGAAGAGCGTCGCGGCCCCCCAGAAGGAAGGGCCGCGCATCAATCGGGAAATTCGCGCGCGAGAAGTGCAGCTGATCGATTCCGAGGGGAAAAATCACGGCGTCGTCCAATTGCCGGACGCGCTGGTCATGTCCGAGGCGGCTGGGCTCGATCTCGTCGAGATCGCGCCAAATTCGACGCCGCCCGTCTGCAAAATTCTTGATTACGGCCGTTTCCGCTTCGCCGAGCAAAAGAAGGCGGCCGAGGCGCGCAAGAAGCAGAAAGTCGTCGAGGTCAAGGAAATCAAGTTGCGTCCCGGCATCGACGATCATGATTACGACGTGAAGATGAAGGCCGTGCGCCGCTTTTTCGAGGAAGGCGACAAGGTGAAAGTCACCCTGCGCTTCCGCGGCCGCGAGATCGCCCATCAGGATATCGGCTATCGGCTGTTGTCGCGCGTGAAGGCGGAGACGGCGACGCTGGCCAAGGTCGAACTCGAACCGTCCATGGAAGGACGTCAGATGGTGATGGTGCTGGCGCCGCGCTGAGCGGCGTCATTGTGTCGCCGCCTTGGCGGCGCATGCGCTGTGGCCGAGACGTCCGCCGAGGGGATTTGGCGTTGCCGATGTCGGAATCTGGGTTTTGCGCTCTGGCCGCGCGCTGCGTCGGGACTCTCGCCGCGGCGGGACTGATTGCGGCGGCCGTTGCGCCCGCGCGCGCCCAGGTCGTCCTGCCTGGCGCGGTGGCGCCGACGCCTGAGGGAACGGTCACCACGCCGGGCCAGAAGAAGAGGAGCGTCGGCGGCGAGATGGGGGCGGCCGCCGGACCGGCGATCATGCCGAAGGCGCCCACCGAAGACATGATCGTCGGCAAGACGCTGAAGCGCGACGGCGAGGGAAGCGCTATCGAATTTTCCCGCGACGGGAGCAATCTTCAGGTCGCGAAGCTGACGCTCGCCGGCGACAATTTGTTGCGCTCGGGCGAAGCCTGCCGCGTCGAAGTCGCCGGGACGCCGTTGAAGCTGACGCCCAAGGACAGCGACACCGGGCTGCGCCGCTATCAGATCAGCTTTCCCGCCTGCGCCTTCTCTTTCGACGTCCTGGACGGCGCCATACTCGTCACGAATGAGGGGAAGGCGTGCGAATTGAAGGAAGCGAATTGCCGCGCCGATCCGGAAGGGCTCTGGGGCATGGGCGCGACGGAGTTCGATCCCAAAAAGGGAGAGGAGATGCTCGGCGCCCGGGCGCGCGTGGAGAAAACAGTGCGCGGCAATTTCCGTACGCTCTATGATCGCAATAAGAAGGAAAAGGCGGTCCGCAACTTCGTCGTCAAGGAGCAGGCGGGGTTCTCCTCCTGGCGCGAAGAAATATGCCGCTCCTATGCGCGCGAGTCGGATTTTGGCTATTGCGCGCTGCGCCTCACCGAAGCGCGCGCCATAACGCTGGGCGCGCAGCTTGCGAAAGGCGTCAAATTGCCGGCAGGCGTGGCCGAGGCTGCGGCGGCGGAAAACGCCGCCAAGAAGGACGAGAAGAAGTAAGAGCGAAGGCGGATAGTCGCTCCCGCGCCATTGGCGGGGAGAGGGCGCAATTCTCAAGACGACAGCGCTTGTCAGCTTAAGTTTCTCTTCAGATATTCCACCCAGGATATGCGGCGAACGATCGCCGAGAATTTGGCTTTTGGATTTGGCGGCGCGTGCGCCAGACGCTCGTCGCCGAAAACTTAATCGACAGGCATGTCGTGATGAGGCAGGGCGACATCGAAGCCGCGAGATTACCTCACGCAGCATTGATCTCGCCGGCAGCCGGAAATGGCCGCTCGTCGCGCTGACGCTTGCCGCGAGCCTTCCGGCGTTTTCAGTTTGTTTGAAACGCTTGCTGTGAGCGTTACGTCATCCGCCTCTGCGCATCAACATGCCGCGCGCCGGATCGTAAGCCAGAATGGCCGCAATGAGGAACACGCTTGTATAGGCGGCCACCGCGCCAAGCGATGTCCATTCGATCTTCTGGTAGAAAGCGAAGCGGATGAGCTCGACCGCGTGGGTGAAGGGGTTCACAGCGCAAACGTAGTAGAGCCATGGGCTCAACTCCTTCACGCGCCACAGCGGATAGAGCGCCGAGGAGGCGAAGAACATCGGGAAGATCACGAAATTCATCACGCCGGCGAAATTCTCTAACTGCCTGATGAGCGACGAGAGCAACATGCCGAGCGCGCCGAGCATGAGGCCGGAAAGCGCGAGCGCCGGGATCACGGTGAGGTAACCCCATTTCGTCGGCGGCTCGATCTCCCAGAAATAGGCGATCAAAAGAAAGGCGTAGACCTGCAGGATCGAGACGGCGACGCCGGCGAGGAGCTTGGCGCCGAGCAGAAACCAGCGCGGAAAGGGCGAGACGAGCAGCGTGCGCATATTGCCCATCTCGCGGTCGTAGACCATGGAGAGCGACGACTGCATGCCGTTGAAGAGCTGGATCATCGCCATCAGCCCGGGCGCGATATAGACCTCATAGAGAACGTAGGTCTCGTAGGGCGGGATGATCGAAATCCCCAGCACCTGCCGAAAGCCGGCCGCGAAGATGAAGAGCCACACCAGCGGCCGCACCAGCGCCGAGACGAAACGCTCGCGCTGATGCAGGAAGCGCAGGCCTTCGCGCCATACGACGCCCCAAAGGCAGATGAGATATTGGCGCGGCGTGAAGCCTTTGGGCGCGGTCGAGTCGCTCATGCCGAAAGCTTCTCTTCGCCAAGGCCTGTTATGCGCGCAAAGGCTTCGCCGATATTCTTCGCGCCCTGCGCCGCCACGATGTCGGCGGCGCGTCCCGCCGCGAAAACCTTGCCGTGATGCAGGATGACGACCTCATCATCATCCATAACTTCGTCGATGAGATGCGTGGTCCACAACACGCCCAATCCCTCGTCGCGCACGAGGCTGCGCACATGAGCGAGAAGATCGGCGCGCGCCTTGATGTCGAGGCCGACCGTCGGTTCGTCGAGGAGCAGCAGGCGCGGACCATGCAGTAGCGCGCGGGCGATCTCGACGCGGCGCATCTGCCCGCCCGAGAGCGCGCGCGCCTTGTCGTCCGCGCGCTCCGCGAGACCAGCGCGCGTCAGAGCGTCGCGGCCAAGGCGGCGCGCCTCGATCGGGCCAATTCCATGCAGCGCGGCGTGATAGACGAGGTTCTGCATCACGCTCAATTCGAGATCGAGCGTGCGCGCCTGGAACACGACGCCTAGCTGCCGCAAGGCTGCGCCTGGCTCGCGCATGACATTGTGGCCAAAGATTTCGATTTCTCCGTCACGCGCCGCAAAGAGACGCGTGACGAGCGAGAACAGCGTGCTCTTGCCCGCGCCGTTGAGGCCCAGCAGAACGGTGAAGTCGCCGGGCGCGACGGCGAAACTTACGTCGTCGAGCGCCTTACGCGAGCCGTATGAATGCGAAAGGTTGTGGATTGCGAGCGCCGGCGTCATCGCGTGGGTCCGCGCAGCAATATCGGGACGCGCATCTCGCGCTGGCTGTCATTCCCGGCATTCGCACAGCGAATGACCGGGAATCCAGAATCACGCCCCGCCGTGTGGAAGGCGGCTCTGGATTCCCGATCGCGCTTCGCGCGTCGGGAATGACAAGAGGGAAGACGCATCGTCATTGCGGCGCCACCACGACGCCCCATGGAAAGGCGCCGACGGGAATCGACTTAACCACTTTGAGCGTCGCGACGTCGATCACCGACACGTCGTTGGATACGCCATTGGCGGCGAGAAGATATTTCTCGTCCGGCGTAAAAGCGAGATGCCACACGCGCTGACCGACGAGGAGATATTTCTCTATCCTTTTCGTCTCGGCGTCGATCACCGCGACGCGATTAGCCGGGCCAAGCGCCACGAAGGCGCGTTTCCCGTCGCGCGTGATGGAAATGCCGATCGGTTGAATGGCTTCCTTAGACATGGCGGGAATTTCAAAGCTGATCTTCTGCTTCAACACGCGCTTTTGCGGATCGATGATGGAGATCGTGCCGCCGACCTCCGAAGAAACCCAGAGTTCCGAGCCGTCCTTCTTGAACTCGGCGAAGCGCGGACGACCGTCGACAAGAATATTGGCGACGATCTGTTTCGATCCAGTGTCGATCAAATGCGCCATATTGGTGGTTTCAGACGTGTTCACGAGAATTTTGCCGTCGGGGCTGACCGCCATGCCTTCCGGCTCGACGCCGACAGGAATGTCGCCGATCTGCTCCTTGCGCTTCACGTCGATGAGCGTGACGAGATTGTCGTTCTCGTTCGAGACGTAGATCACGTCGCCGCCGGGGCTCAGCGCCAGCAATTCGGGGTCGGGGCCTGAAGGGAGCTTCCCGATGATCTTCAGCGTCTTCGTGTCGAGCACCTGAATGGCGTCGTCATCGCCGGCGCAGATGTAAAGCTCCGACCCATCCTTGTTGAGATCGATGCCGCGCGGCCGGCGGCCAACTTTCACGGTCGCGATCGCTTCGAGCTTCTCGGTGTCGATGACGGTGATGGAGTTGCCCTTCTCATTGCTGACATAAGCCTTGTAGGCGTGGGCGGGAGTGAAGGAGAGCGCTGCGCAAAGGAAAGCAGAGGCAGTCACGCTGATGGAGCAACGCGCGTCATGCCCGCGCTTGTCGCGGGCATCCACGCCGTTGACGCTCCCGTATGGATGGCCGGGACAAGCCCGGCCATGACGCAGGAATTCAGCAAAAACAGACGGAAGGCCGAGTCTGCCCCCTCTCCCGCGGGAGCGGGGGAGGGTTGGGGTGGGGGCGTTCTTCATTTCAACCTGCATTTCGTTTCCGGTTCGTCGACGCCCAGCGTGTCGAGCTCCGTCACCTGATGGAGAAAGCCTTCCTGCGGCGAGACGGAAACGACCATGCGCCCATCGGAAAGGAGTATCGGCTGGCGCAATTGCTGGTTCCAGGGACGCAGCGTGAGCCGCACGCCTTTGAAGGCGGCGATGGAGAAATCCTTGCCGAGCATGTAGCCGCGCAGCTTCTCTACGTCGTTCGAGGCGACGCGCGTCGCGGCTTCGCCGATCATTCGCATCGCGAGCCATGCGCCATTGTCGCGCGCGTTCATCTGGCGCCGGAAAGTCTGGATGAAACGGTTCTGCAATTGATGCGCGCCCCATTGCTCATGCGACGGATCCCAGCTCGTCGGCATCAGCCCGCCGGAGCCCGCGACGGGACGCGGATCCCAGGTGCGATAGGGCAGATAGCCACCGAAAACTTCGCTCTCATCCGCGGCGATCAACACGTCGTAGGCGGGCGCGTTCTGCGTAAACACCGGCATCTGGCGTTGAGTCTGCACTGAGCCCGAGTTGCTGCGCCGCCCGCCGCCGGTATCCTCGTAAATGCGCTCTTCGACAATCTTGGCGCCGAATTTCTTGGCGCTGTTGCGCAGAGCCTGCGCGAGCAGTTCATCCTTGGGATGCGAACCCTTGACCAGAAACCAGCGTCGCCACTGCTTCCATACGAGATACTGCGCCAGCCCGTCCGCAAGCATCGACCGCGTCGGCGCGATATGGATGAGATTCGCGCGGCAGTCCTCTTCGCGGAGCCGATCGTCTGTGGCGGAAACATTGAAGAGCAATGCGCCCTTCGTTTTAGCGCGCTCGGACGCGGCAAGCAGGCGCTCGGGCGATAGGTCGGCGATGATGAAAAGCGCGCCTTGCTCGGCGAGCGCGTCGAGCGCGGCGGCGGCGTCATCGCCTTCCTCGAGCTTGGCGTCGATGGCCTCGAAGCTCTGATTGGTGAATTTGCCCGTCGTATTGTTGTCGGCGGCGCCCATCAGCGCGCCCGCGAGCGTGTCGTCGGCGGCGGGAATATCGAGGATGGAGAGAGTTTCGCGCGAATGGGCTTCGCGCAGGACGCCGACCTTCACATTCAGCGCCTCGGCCGCGACGGGCGTGGCGGCAAGCGTAATTATCAGAGCGGCCACGAGACGTTTCATGACCGCTTAAATGGCCGCTTTGGCGCGCGGGATCAAGTCGCTGAACCCGCGAGCCAGCGACGTCAGCGCGTCACGCGCAACAGCGCCTTGCCCTGCTTGGAGCCAAACTCCTTGGCGTCCAGCGTGCCGTCATTGTCGGGGTCCGCGCCCTTGAACCTATCGGCGACCACCGCGAGGAATTCCTCCTTGGTCAGCGTGCCGTCATTGTCAGGATCGGCGGCCTTGAACTCCTTCTTGGAGACGCGTCCCTGCAATTCCTTGATATCGACAGTCCCGTCATTGTCCTTTTCGAGCTTGGCGAAAAGCGCCTCGGCCGATTTGTTGATCTCGGGGAGGTCGACGGTGCCGTCATTGTCAGTGTCGAGCGCCGCCACCGGCGACGCTTTCTTCGCCAACGCCGCGCCCGAAGGCAGCGTCATTAAACCGGCCAGCGCGATTGCGCCCAAAAGTAACGCTCTGTTCATGTCGGCTCCTGCAATCGGGAAATATTCCCACATTATAGGGGCGGAGCTCCTAATTCGCCAGTGCGTCGAGTCGCGACATGAAAGGCGCGGCGGCCTTCGGCCGCCGTGCTTGGGGTCAGTAGGTGATCTTCACTCCGCCATAGATTCCCAGCGGCGGTCCGAGCGAGACCATTCGAGGGTTGTTGAAGGCGAGAAAGGAAATATCATTCGTGTCGAAGAAGGTGCCAAAACTGCGCGAGCGCGTGTTGGTGACGTTTTCGAGCAGACCGTAGAATTGGATATTGGGTCCAAGCTGGTAGGAGGTGCGCAAATTCACGATCGCATAGGGCGAGAGCGTGCCGGCGTAATTGATCTCGTCGCCGCGAATCCACGGGCCAGAGGAATAGACAATATCGGCGCCGACCTTCCATAGCGGGTTCACGGCGAAGTCCGCCCCGGCCTTGAAGCGATGGCGCGGCACGGAGGTCAGATTTGCGCCGGGCGTGACCAGGATCGAACCGCCAGTGCCAAAGATTTGCGTGAGCGGATTGTCCGGCGAGCCAAGCACGATCATGGAGCGGAAGGTCGCGTCGGTGAGCGTGTAGTTCAAATAGGCGTTGAGCCGTTCGTCGGCGTAGCGCAGCGACGCCTCGACGCCCTGACGCAGCGTCGTGCCGGCGTTGGTGAAATAGCCGCGCCCATTGATCGTGCTCGGCACGCTCAGAATGTCGTTGAAATTATGCGTGCGGAACAGACCGGCGCTCCAGTTCAACCGGCCGGGGAGGACGTCGGCGTAGGCGGGGAGGAGCGCCGGAATGTGCAGATCGCCGCGCAGGCCGGTTTCGACCGTGTGCGAGACGACTTGCTGTAGCGGCGGGTCGGCGACGAGGAAGTTATCGATCAGGCAGGGGCGGTTGGGATCGGCGCAACCAAGCTCCAGCGGCGTCGGCGCGCGGTTGCCTTCCGAATAGCTGGCGTAGGCGGAGAGGTTGGGAAGGATTTTGTAGGTGAGGCCCGCCACAGGATTGATGCGGGTGAAAATCCCATTGCCGTTGAGCGTCGTGCCGCGCAGATCGTAAAGGGCGATGCCGGCGCGGTTGAAGCGAGCGCCCGCCGTGACGGTGAGCTGATCGGTGAGATCGAGCGAGTCGAGCGCATAGACGCCGAGATAGTCGTTCGCCGCGCGGACGCTCACGCTGGAAATGCCGCTCGCCTGTTCTTCGACGACATAGCCGAAGCCGCCGACCTGGAGATTGGGGAGAATAATTCCCAGTTCCTCATTGGCGGAGAAGGCCGTCCAGCCATGGTCATAGCTGACGCCGAAGGTGATCTTGTTGTGGAAGCCGAAATAATGGTCGTCGTTCGTCGCCTGCACCGTGCCGCCGATCGTGCGCGAGCGCGTCCAGGTGCGGTCGATGGCGCCGAGCGGAACCTGTCCGTTGAAGAAGTTCGGGATGCCCGTATCCCCAATGTCGGTTTCGCAGAAATCCTCGCCTGCCTCACATTCGAATTCAGTCGTATTGCCGTCGACGCGGGCCTGATCGAAGGCGCGGTAATGCATGTCGCCCAATAGCTTCCATGTCGGCGTGGCCTGAAACACGCCATTGAGGCCGAACATTGAGAGCGTGTTCTTGATCGTCTGCGGCGTCGTGAAGACGGCGCTTTCGTCGATGTTGGTCAGGTCGACGGGGGCCGGGCCGGAGACGCCGAATTTATTATGCGCCAGCGTCGCGGTGGCGTGAATTTCGCCGCTGTCGCCGCGATAGCCGACGTCGCCGTAGAAGCGCTTGATATGCGCGCCCGAGAACTGCCGATAGCCGTCGTCGCCCAGCGCCTCCATCGCCACATAGGTCGCGAAAGGCCCGGATATCAAACCATGCTGCATCGTCGCCTGACGGCGGCCGCGGCTGCCGAAACGGCCGTCGAGTTCGAAGCCCTGCCAGGTGAAGCCGTTCTTCATGTCGAGCGTGACGGCGCCGCCGATGGCGTTGAGGCCAAAGAGCGGATTGCCGGTGACGACGGTGAAGCGGTCGATCGCGACGCTCGGGATCATGTCCCAGAAGACATTGTCGCCCCAAGCCTCGTTGATGCGCACGCCGTTCTGATAGACGGCGAGGCCTTGCGGCGTGCCGGCGATCGGCGAGGCGACAAAGCCGCGAAAGTCCACTTCGGGCAGGAATGGGCCGCCGGCCACGTCGTTGACGATGACGCCCGGCGCCTGGCGGACCAGATTGCCGGTGAGGTCGAAGGCGCGGGTATTTTGAAGCTCCTTGCCGGTAATCGTGTAGGTCGCGGCAGGGACGGCATAGGTCACGACGGGCGAAACTGGCGCGGCGGGCAGTCGCCGCCGGCGCTGCGACCGCGCCGCGGCGCGACGGCGCCGGCTCGCTCGACGGCGCGGGCGCGGCTGGACGAGAGGTCGAGCGCAGCGGCGCGCCACCCACCTCGATCGTCGGCAGCGCCTGTTGGGCGCGCGCCGTCGTGGCGGCGAGCGCCGCGCCGAGCGCGATAAAAGAGATATGCTTCGCGTAGGTCATGCGGGGTCCGAACAAGTAAAATGACGAGTCGAATGATTTATAACTTTGCAGGGCCGCGCCGAAAGCGGCGGCAGGCGACAAACGGGCAATATTTCCCGCCTGTTGCCCATTGGCTACAGTTCTGAAAAATAATGGAAAACGTCGGATACAATCCCGTCATTGTCGGGAATATTTCCCGACATCGGCGCCTAATCTTGCGCTCTTTGCGTGAGAAGAGGCAACGAGGCCGTCAGATGCGCGCCGCCATCGGGATCATTGACCAGCGTCAGGCTGCCGCCGAGCGCGCCGACGCGCTCGCTCATGCCGCGTAGGCCGAGACCGGCGTTGGGGCCAGCAGCAGCGTCGAGACCCGAACCATTGTCGCGCACGTCGATGCGCAACTCGCAGTTCGCGCGTTTGGCGCTCACTTCGACGCGATCCGCGCCAGAATGGCGAAAGGCGTTGGTCAATCCTTCCTGCACGATGCGATAGGCGGTGAGCGCAATTTCTTCCTCGATCGCGCCCAAGGCGCCGTCGAGAGAAAGAGAGATCGCGACCTGCGGATTCGTTTCGCGCCAGCCTTGCGCCAGGGCTTCGATGGCGTCGGCGAGCCCCATTTCTTCTAGCGCCGCCGGACGCAAGCGTCCGAGAATGCGCCGATTGACCTGCTGCAGCGCCGCGATCTGCGCGTCTATGCGCGCGCAATCTTCCGCGAGCCGCATGGGGTCGGCGCTGGGCCCCGCGGCCTTGCGCGCCAATGCGCCGACGCCGGCGCGCACGGTGAAGAGAAAGGGGCCGATCTCATCATGCAGGTCGCGGGCGATGTCACGACGCTCTTCGTCCTGGACATGGATCATTCGGCGCACCAGCCGATGGTTCTCGTCGTCGAGATTTTGCAGAGTTGCGGCCAGCGCATTGATGCGTTCAGCGATGGCGACGAATTCCGGCGAGCCGTCGCCAGGAACGCGTACGCAGTGGTCGCCGCGCTCCAGTCGGCGCAGCCCTTCGGCGAGGGTCGCGACGGGGCGCAGCGTGCGTGAGACGGCGAGCGAGACAAGCGCGAAGGCGGCGGCCGCGATCCCGGCGCCGCCGATCGCGAGCCAAATGATCTCCTGCCATATCTCGGCGATTTCATCGGCGGGATTGGCGGCGATGATGATCGCCGCGCCGCGTGGCGTTTCGACCCGCGTGACGGCGGCCTTTGGCAGCGCGAGCGTCGCGAACCATTGCGGCGCGCGATTGTCGGTCGCCGGCGGCGCGGCCTCGGCGCCTTCGAGCGCCACGCGGACATGGCGCAGGCGCTGCGCATCGGCGAGCAGCCGCGCGATCTCAGCCTTAGGATCGACCGCGGTTTCGAGCCGCGTCAGCGTCGCTTCGGCAAGCTCGCGCGCGAGCCGCGTGGCGCCGTCGGCCTCGGCTCGAACGCGCGCGCCGGCGTGAAGGATGAGCAGCCCGACGCCAAGCGCGAGGCCCAGCGCCAGCACGGCGCCGAGCAGCAGCGACAGGCGCATGCGCAGGGAAAGGCTTTGGAGCATTAGCTTCCTTGTGACGGGAGGACGGACTTTACGAAAGCGCGCCCAGCGGTCAATGTCCCCGCCGGCAAAGTCTTGCAAGTCCTCCTCGCGCTCCTCACGATGAGGATATCCTTCTTCCTCAGCTTCAGGTCTTTGGAGTTAAATCGAACATGCGCGTTTTGATCGTCGATGACCATCCGATCATCGTTTCCGGCTGTGCGGCGATGCTGGCGAGCGAGGGGGACATCGACGTCGTCGACGCGCGTGACGCGGAAACAGGGCTCGCCGTCTTCATCGCGCAAAAGCCCGACGTAACGGTCGTCGACATCGGCCTGCCGGGCGTTTCCGGCTTTGAGCTGACGCGCCGCATTCTCGAACATGACGCGCAGGCGCGCATCGTCGTGTTCAGCATGAATGACGATCCGATCTTCGCCGCGCGCGCCATTCAAACCGGCGCGAAGGGCTATGTGACAAAGAACGACGATCCTTATCTCTTGCTTACGGCGGTGCGGGAGGTTGCGGCGGGCGGCGTCTTTCTCATGCCGAAGATCGCCAATCGTCTTGCTTTTGAGAAGAACGGCGCCGCGGCCAGTCCGCTGACGACGCTTAGCGCGCGCGAACTGGAAATTCTGCGAATGCTCGGCCGCGGCCTCGGCATGGCGGAGATCGCGGACGCGACGCAAGTCTCCTATAAGACGATCGCCAATTCTTGCTCGATCATGAAGCGCAAGCTCGGCGCCCGCACGCCCATGGAGCTGATGCGCATCGCGCTGGAGCAGAAGTTGACGTGAGGGGCCTACTCTCCTGCAAGCGAGAGTGAACGCGCGCTTACTTGCTTCCCACCGCATCTGGATAGGGCTCCGGCGCGGAATAATACGGCGGAACGGGGCCGGTGAGAGCGCCGAGAAAGGCGACGATTTCCTTCGCGTCCTTGTCGGACAAATCCTGCCCCAGCTGCGTCTTGCCCATGATCTTCACGGCCCTCGTCAGATCGCCGATGGAGCCGTCGTGAAAGTAAGGTCCCGTCTTCGCGACATTGCGCAGGCTAGGAACCTTGAAGACGTAAAGATCCGCATCGTCCTTCGTGACGTCGGCGCGGCCTTTATCCGGAGTCGCGACGCCCGTCTCCTTCCAATAGTCGCTGACGACGCCGAATTTCTGGAAGGAATTGCCCCCGACGCCAGCGCCATTGTGACAGCCGGCGCAGCCGAGATCGATGAATTGGCGCAGGCCCGCCTGTTCGTCTTTCGACAGCGCCTTGACGTCGCCGGCGAGGAATACGTCGAATTTCGACGGCGTCAGCAGCGTGCGTTCAAAGGCGGCGACGGCGAGGCCCCAATTCTTCGAATTGATCGGATCCTTGTCACCCGGAAAGGCTTTGGCGAAGGCGCCTGCGTAATCGGGAATGGCCTTGAGCTTGCCCATCGCCGTCGCCTGATCCGGATTGCCGAAGCTCACCGGACCCAACAGCGACTTCTCCGCCTGCTCTTCAAGCGTTTCGCGATCGCCGCGCCAATGCTGCTTGAAGTTCAGCGCGGCGTTGAAGATCGACGGCGCGTTGCGCGGATTTTCCTTCCCGAATACGCCGACCGCCTTCGGCAGTCCGTCGCTCGCCTGTTTGTCCGGCAGATGGCAATGCGAGCAGCTCACATTGCCGTCCATCGAAACGCGATTTTCGAAAAAGAGGCGCCGGCCCAGTTCTACGCGCGCGGCAGCGACGGGGTCCTTGGCAGTGGGTACGACGGCGATCGGCTGGAAGTTCTGCTTCGCGTCTTCGAGAAGCTTCTTTAAATCGGCGCTGTCGCCGCGCGCGGCGGAGGCGGCGAAGGCGCCGCAAATGAGCGCAATAAACAAAGACGGACGCATGCTTCGCCTCCTGCGATCAAGCCGCGCGGCGATAGCGTGGTCGACGGCCGCGCGCGTCGAAAGCGGCGGCCCGTTCAGCCGGCGCCGCGCCGCCGGAAACGGGCCCATAAAAAGATCGAGCCGGCAATCCGAAGAGTCCGTCCGCTATGCGCAGCGCTCTTCCTGCCGGCTCGATTCGAAAATTGCTGGTGCGCCGCCGAAGCGGCGGGCCGCGCCGGAATTTAGATCTCGGCGGACTCGTAGCTGGTGATTTCCATGCCGACGCAAACTTCGACAATCACGGGAGTCGTCCAGGCCATTGCTTTCCTCCGTTTGGGACTCTTACGGCTTTTTCCTGCTTATGACCGGCGTCGCCGCGCCTGCAGGTTCGAGCTCGGCGGAGCATTTAACATGATCGCCGTCGCTGCGCAAATAGTGTGCGCCGCACTATCGGGCAAGCTTAGCCACGCCTCGGCGTCACAGGCCGATGCAAATGACGGATGGGCGTCTCGACAGGCGCGTGAACGGCTGCTAGGCATAGGCGGCTTGCGGGCGGAACCACTGGATTCAGCGAGTAGGCGCGAAAAAACAAATGGATAGAGCTCGCTCCGCTGACCGCGCGCGGGCGCCTCTGGCAGCGGGGTAGGGATGGGAACAGCGACGCTCGACGGCAAGGCGATCGCGCTTGAGGACGCCTATGGGCAAGCCGCTCAGATTCTAAGCGGCGCCCGTTTTCCCCTCGTCGCGGGGCTAGGCGCCGATATCGCCGGCGCGCGTGCGGCGATCCTGCTCGCCGAGCGCCTGCGCGGCGCCTTCGACCATCTCGCCTCGCGCGACATGCTCGCCGATCTCGACGTCAAGCGCTCCTTCGGCATGTTCACGACCACGCCCAACGAAGCGCGGCTGCGCGCCGACTGCGTGGTGCTCGTCGGCGCCGGATTGACGCAATCTTGGCCGGGAATGCTGGAACGCCTCGCACTCGGCCAGACGCCGCGTCGCGGCGCGCAAGCGCATCAGCCGCGCAAGGTGATTTGGCTCGGGCCGGACAGAACGGAAGCCGGCGCGATTTCGGGAGCGAAGGTCATCCCCGCTTCTGCGCATGAAATTTCCGGCGTGCTCGCGGCGTGGCGGGCGCGATTCGGCGGACGCCCCGTCGCGCTCGATGCGGACAAGGTCAAACTGATCGACGGCGTGATCGAGACGTTGAAGAACGCACGTTTCGGTTGCTTCGTCTGGGCCGCTTCCTGCGGGCTCGATCCGCTGGCGATCGAGATGATGCAAAGCCTCGTCATCGACCTCAATGCGACGACGCGCTTCACCGGCGTGCATATCGGCGGCCGCAGCGGCGCGTCCGGGGTGACGCAGACCGCGGGCTGGATGACGGGCTTTCCGCCGCGCACCGGCTTTGGCCGCGCCTATCCGGAGCATGATCCTTGGCGTTTCGAGGCGTCGCGTCTGATCGACAGCGGCGAGGCCGACGCGGCCCTGTGGATTTCCGCCTTTGACGGCGAGCCGCCGCCTTGGTCGCGCGGCGACATTCCGCTCGTCACGCTCGCGCCGGCGGGCGCCGCGCCGCCGCGCGGCCTTTACATCGAAGTAGGCCAGCCGGGCGTCACTCATGACGCCGTTCTGATGGCTCAGGAAACGGGCGGCATGACGCTGCGCCAGGCGAGCGCGCCGTCGAACGCGCCAAGCGTCGCCGAGGTCGTTGAAGCCATCAGGGCGAAAGTTTCGGAGGACGCATGGCGCTGACAGTTTTACGCGGCGGCCATGTCGTCGATCCCGCGACTGGGCGGGACGGGATCGGCGACGTCTGGTTCGAGGACGGCCGTATCGTCGCGCGCCCGGACGGCCGCAAGCCGGACCAGGAGATCGACGTTGCCGGCCATATCGTCATGGCCGGCGCCATCGACATTCATTCGCATATCGCCGGCGGCAATGTGAACACGGCGCGTCTGCTGTTGCCGGAGTTGCATCGCGCCATTCGCGCCCGGCTCGCCGGCACGCCGCTCTCCACCGCCAAATGGTCGACATTCGAGACTGGACGCCTTTATGCCCAGATGGGCTTCACCACGGTCGTCGAGCCGGCGATGGCGCCCCATCACGCATTGCAGACGCATCTCGAACTCAACGACGTGCCGATCATCGACAGGGGTGCGCTCACCGTTCTCGGCAATGACGATTTCCTGCTCGGCATGTTGCGCGACGGCGAAAAAGACGGCGCGATCAACGATTATGTCGCTCAGACTGTAGAGAACACGCGTTCGCTCGGATTAAAATGCATCAACCCCGGCGGCGTCGAGGCCTTCAAGGAGAATATGCGCGCCTTTGGACTCGACGACGTGGTGCCCTTCTATGGCCTCACCTCGCGCCAGATTTTCCAGGCGCTTCAAAAGGCGACGCAGGCGGTGGGCATCGTGCACCCCCTGCATCTTCATATGAATAATCTCGGCCTTGCTGGAAACATCGAGACGGCGCTCGACACAATTGACGCCGCGCAGGGCTTGCCGCTGCATCTGGCGCATGTGCAGTTCTACGCTTACGGCACGGAGGGCAAGAACGGCTTCTCCTCCGCCGGCGCGCGCTTCGCCGAGAAAATCAACGCCAATAAGAATGTGAGCGTCGACGTCGGCCAGGTCATGTTCTCCCAAACGGTGACCATCTCCTCCGACGTCTTGAAGCAGTTCAACAGCCTGCCGGGCGCCAGTCCGAAGAAGGGCGCGATTTTCGACGGCGACGCCAATGGCGGCGGCATCGTCCCCTACGCCTATAAGATTTCCAACTACTACAACGCCATTCAATGGGCGGCGGGGCTGGAGCTGTTCCTGCTCATCGAAAATCCCGAGCAGGTGTATTTCACCACCGACCATCCGAACGGCGGGCCGTTCACGACTTATCCGGAGCTTTTCGCGCTTCTGATGAGCGCGGATCTGCGCGCGCAACATATGTCGCGCCTGCCGGCTGAGGTGTTGGAGCACACAACGCTGCCGTCGATCACGCGCGAGTATACGCTCTACGAAATCGCCCAGATGAGCCGCTCCGGCGCGGCGAAGCTCTTCGGTTTCACGGACCGCGGCCAGCTCGGTCCGGACGCCGTCGCCGACATCGCGGTCTATAAGCCTGGCCGCGACATCGCCGGCATGTTCCGCCGCGCGGCCTATGTTTTCAAGGACGGCGAACTTGTCGTGCGCGATGGCGAGGTCTCCCATTATACGCGCGGCAAGACGCTGCATATCCGGCCGCGTTACGATCAAAAGATCACCAAACGCCTCGATTCCTATTACGACGAGCTTTACGGCCTGCCGCGCACGGTCTTCGACCTGCCCGACGCTGCGCTGCCGAATACGGACGCCTTTGCGGAGGTCGCATGTCGAATTCTAGTTCGCAACGGCGTACGCATCGATGACAGTTTCGCAGAAGCCTTCCCGATGAGCGGGACGGGCATTCTCATCACCGCGCCGAACGCCAAATGGGCGCGGCAAGCGGCGCTGACGATGACCGGTTTCGCGACATCCGTCATCGGCTGCGGCTGTGAGGCGGGCATCGACCGCGAGGTTTCGCCGGAAGAGACGCCGGACGGGCGTCCGGGCGTTCGCGCGCTGCTCTTCGCCATGTCGTCGAAAGACGCGGAGAAGCAACTCGTCAACCGGCTCGGCCAATGCGTGCTGACTTGTCCTGGCTCGGCCGTCTATTCAACGGTCGAAGGCGAGTTCGAGATCAAGGTCGGCGACGCGGTGCGTCAGTTCGGCGACAAATGGCAGATGTCCAAGGTCGTCGATGGCCGCCGTTTCTGGCGCGTGCCGGTGATGGACGGCGAGTTTTTCTGCGAGGGCAAGGTCGGGCTGACGAAGAAATCGGTCGGCGGCGGCAATCTTCTGGTGATGGGCGCCGACTGGGAGTCGACGATGCGCGCCACCGAAGCCGGCGTCGCGGCGGTTGAAGCGGTGCGCGGCGCCATCGCGCCTTTCCCCGGCGGCATCGTCCGCTCCGGCTCCAAGGTCGGCTCGCAATATAAGGGGATGAGCGCCTCGACCAACGACGCCTATTGCCCGACGCTGCGCGGCGTCACGAAAAGCGCGCTGGACGAAGACATCGGCTGCGTGCAGGAGATCGTCATCGACGGCCTCACCGACGCCGCCGTGCGCGAAGCCATGCGCGCGGGGCTGAAGGCCATTATCGACATGGGTCCGGAGGTCGGGGCCAAACGCGTCGGCGCCGGCAATTACGGCGGCAAGCTCGGCCCGTTCCATTATCATTTGAAGGATTTGCTGCCGTGAAGCCTTTCACCTTCACGCTCCGTCAGGAGCCGCCGCAGCGCGTCGATCTCTCGGCGCTGACGCCGGACCGTCTCGCCGGCAAGTCGGCCGCGCAGATTGAGCAGATCGAGATCGGCACGACGCGCGCCTCGACGAAAGTCGGCGACCTGTTCAAGATCTCCGAGGGCGATCTAAAGAACGTTCGCTATGAAGGCGGGTCGTCGCGCTTCGATCTTATCGGCGCGAAACTGCTGCCCGACTTCGCCATCCATGTCGAAGGCGACGTCGGCGCGCAGCTGGGGCGCCTGGCGAAGGGCGGGAGGATTTCGGTGAGCGGAAGCGCCGGCCCGTTCGCCGCCTCCGGCAATCTCGACGCACATATAGAGATTGGCGGCGACGCTGGCGATTTTCTCGCGGGGCCGCTCGCGGGAGAGCTTGCCGGCATGGCGGGCGGGCGCGTGGTCGTGCGCGGCAGGGCCGGCGCGCGCGCCGGCGACCGGCTGCGGCGCGGCATCATCGTCGTCGAGGGCGACGCGGGAGAAGACGTGGGGTCGCGCGTCATCGCCGGCACGATCTTCGTTTTGGGCCAGTCGCAGGGCCGTATCGGCTATCTCAACAAGCGCGGCTCCATTGTGCTGAGTCGAGGCGACTGCTTCGGTCCGACCTATGTCGATTGCGGTGCGCACGACCTTACTTTCGCAAGGCTTTTTGCCCGCAGTCTGAAGAGCGACAGCCCCGCGGCGGCGGATCTCCTGTCACGCAAGCTCCGCCGCTATGGCGGAGACACGGCGGTCTATGGCAAGGGCGAGATATTGACCCCCGCCTGACCGGCATTACCCTTGCTTTAGATTAGCGCCGCCGATGCGCGGCGCTTACGCAAGGAGATTGCGATGAATTTCGTCGAACTCATCCTTACTGTTTGCACGCTGGCGCAGCCCGCGGCCTGCGACGAACGCAAGCTCGTCCTCGAATCCGCCACAGGCTCGACGAATAACTGCATGATGCAAGCGATGCCTTATATCGCTCAATGGTCGGGCGAGCATCCCAATCTGACGGTCACGCGCTGGCGTTGCGCTCTGCCAGGAGCGGAGGGCAGTAAAATCTAATCAGACGCGAGGCCGATTCAATCTGTCGCGCCTTGGCAAGTCGGAACGCCCAACTCATATCTCATGTAAGGTTTGGGGCTGACGGCAAATGAGCGCAGAGGACGACGCCTTGCCGGCGCTTTTCGCGGCGCCCTATGCTCCGCCGGACGAAGCCTTCGCCGGGGCTTTCTTTAAGTCGCGTCCGGACCCTGCAACGCGCGACGCCATCGCCAAAACCGCGCGCGCCCTCGTGCGCGATATGCGTGAACGGCGCGACATGTTCGGCGGCGTAGAAGATTTTCTACACGAATTTTCGCTTTCTTCGCGCGAAGGATTGGCGGTGATGGCGCTGGCCGAGTCGCTGTTGCGCGTGCCGGACGACGCCACCGCCGACCAACTCATCGCCGACAAACTCGCTTCCGGCGATTTCTCGCATCACGAAGCTTCGAGCGACGCGCTGCTGGTGCAGGCCTGCGCCTTCGCGCTTGGACTTTCGGCGCGCATCGTCGACGCGAGCGAGCCGCGCGGCGTCGTCGCCGATCTCGCCCGGCGCCTTGGCCTGCCGGCGCTGCGTGGCGCCGCGCGCCAGGCGATGAAGCTGATGGGCGCGCATTTCGTCTTTGGCGAAACGATCGAAGCGGCGCTGGAGCGGGCGCAAGATCGCAGCGAACGCTTCTCCTATGACATGCTCGGCGAAGGCGCGCGCACGGCGAAGGACGCCGAACGCTATTTCCACGCCTATGCCCACGCCATCGGCGCGATCAGCGCCAGCGCCCATGACGGCCGGTTGCCGGCGCGGCCGGGAATGTCCGTCAAGCTGTCCGCGCTTCATCCGCGCTATGAGGCGATCTCGCGCGAGCGCGTGCTGCGAGAGCTGCCGCGGCGCCTGCTCGAACTCGCGCGGCTCGCCAAGGAGCGCGATCTCGCTTTCACCATCGACGCCGAGGAGGCCGATCGCCTTGAGTTGTCGCTCGACGTCGTCGCGCGAGTCGATCGGCGATTCCTCGCTCGCCGGCTGGGACGGTTTCGGTCTCGCCGTGCAGGCCTATCAGAAACGCGCGGCGGCCGTGATCGACTATGTCGCGGCGCTCGCCGAGGCGCATGATCGCCGCTTCATGCTGCGGCTCGTAAAGGGCGCCTATTGGGACAGCGAGATCAAGCGCGCCCAGGAGCGCGGCCTTGCCGACTATCCCGTGTTCACGCGCAAGGCGATGACGGATCTCAATTTCGACGCCTGCGCCGCGCAATTGTTCGAAAGGCCGCGGCTCTATCCGCAATTCGCGACGCATAATGCGCATAGCGTCGCCGACCATTCTGACACTTGGGGGTCATCGGCGCGATTTCGAATTTCAGCGTTTGCACGGCATGGGCGAGGCGCTTTACGAGGCGCTGGCGGAGCGCAGCGACGCTGCGGTGCGCGTTTACGCTCCTGTCGGCCCACACTGCGATCTCTTGGCCTATCTCGTGCGGCGCTTGATCGAGAACGGCGCCAATTCGTCTTTCGTCGCGCGCGCCGCCGACCCGGATACGCCGGAAGACGCGCTTGTCGCCGACCCTTATGAGACGCTCGGCGCGCCGCAACGCGCACGCCACTCGCGGCTGCCGCCGCCGGCCGAGATTTACGCGCCGCTGCGCGCCAATTCGAAAGGCGTCGAATTCGGCGACCGGACGGCGCTGGCGGCGCTGATGGCCGAGGCGCGCGCGCCGTCGCCTCCGCCGCAGGCGCGCCCGAGCGTCGCGACAGGCGCCGCGCCGCGCGACGTGATTTCGCCGATTGACGGCGCCGTCATTGGCCGGGTGATCGAAGCGGACGTCGACGCGGCGCAGGCCGCGGTCGCGACGGCGGCGCGCGCATTGCCGCAATGGAGCGCGACGCCCGTTGAAGCTCGCGCGCAAATCATCGAGCGCGCCGCCGATCTGATCGAAGCGCGGCGCGGCGCGCTCATCGCGCTATTGCAGAGCGAAGCGGGCAAGACGCTTGACGACGCGCTCGCCGAAATTCGGGAGACGGCGGATCTTTGCCGCTATTACGCCGGCCAGGCGCGGCTCGTCTGCGCCGACGCCGCGCTGCCGGGACCGACAGGAGAGGCCAACATGTCTGCGTCGTGAGGGGCGCGGCGTTTTCATTTGCATTTCGCCATGGAATTTCCCGTTGGCGATTTTCATCGGGCAGGTCGCCGCCGCGCTCGTTACCGGCAACGCCGTCGTCGCGAAGCCCGCAGAGCAGACGCCGCTCGTCGCATCGCTTGCGATCGGGCTCCTGCATGAAGCCGGCGCGCCAAGAGACGCGCTGCAATTCGCGCCAGGCGACGGCGCCGTCGGCGCGGCGCTGGTCGCCAATGCGCGAGACGGCGGGCGTCGTCTTCACCGGCTCGGTCGAGGTCGCGCAGCGCATCAATCGCGCGCTCGCCGAACGCGACGGCGCGATCGCGCCGCTCATCGCCGAGACGGGCGGGATCAACGCCATGATCGTCGACTCGACCGCTCTCATCGAGCAGGTGGTCGACGATGTTCTGGCGTCCGCCTTCCGTTCGGCCGGCCAGCGCTGCTCGGCGCTGCGCCTCCTGTGCCTGCAGGAGGAAATCGCCCCGGCCTGTATCGAGACGCTGATCGGCGCGACGTGCGAATTGCGCGTCGGCGATCCGCGCGAGATCGGCATGCATGTCGGCCCCGTGATCGACGCGGAAGCGAAGGCGAAGCTTGACGCCTATCTTGCGCGGCAGGCGGCGGCCGGCCGGCTTCTCTACGCCGGCGTCGCGCCCGCGGCGGGAACATTTGTCGCGCCGCATATCCTGCGGATCGACCGCGTTGGCGATTTGCGTGAAGAGGTCTTCGGGCCGGTTCTGCATGTCGCGACCTGGCGGGCCGACCGTTTCGCTGAACTGCTCGGGGAAATCGAGGCGAGCGGCTATGGCCTCACCATTGGGTTGCATACCCGCATTGAACAACGCATTCGCGATCTTTCCCGCGCCGCGCCCGCCGGCAATATTTACGTCAACCGTAACATGATTGGCGCCGTCGTCGGCAGCCAGCCTTTCGGCGGCTTCGGCTTGAGCGGCACGGGGCCAAAGGCTGGCGGCCCAGACTATCTGCGCCGCTTTCTGCGCGAGACGACGCTCACGATCAACACCGCGTCGTCTGGAGGCGACGCCGGGCTTTTGTCGCTCGAAGAGTAAGCCTGCGCCATCGCGACAAAATGGCGCGAAGCCGGCGCTTGAAGTCACACGGCTGTGTCGCCACCTCACTAACGTTTGCAGATCGATCGCCGCAGGCCGGCGTTGATGAAACGCGATTGTGCGGCGGTCGTCATTTGGAGGGAGACGAACATGGCCGATACGGAAAACAAACTGCCAGCCTCAAAAGGCGCCACGCCGCCATCGAGCTTTTTCGATTGGCACCCCTTCGAGTCGTTTCGACGTCAAGTCGATCGCCTATTCGACGAGTTTCCGTCGCGCAGGAGCCTCGGCGATTTTCAGCCTTTTGATCGCCTGATGACGGCCTGGCCGGCGACTCCCCCCGTGGATTTCGTCGAGAAGGACGGCGAATATGAGATTACCGCCGAATTGCCTGGACTGGACGAAAAAAGCGTCGACGTGAAGCTCGCGAATGGCGTGCTGACGATCAGCGGCGAGAAGAAGGAAGAAAAGGAAGAGAAGAAGGAAGGCTACTACTTCTCGGAGCGCAGATATGGCTCATTCAGCCGCGCTTTCCGCGTTCCCGACGGCGTCGACGCCGACAAGATTGCGGCGACGTTCGAAAAGGGTGTGCTGAGGATCAGCCTGCCCAAGACGCCGGAAGCAAAAAAGGAAGAGAAGAAGATCGAAATCGCAGCGAAATAATAAGCCGCGATTTCGCGTTCGGCGTATTCGCTGTTTGCAGGCGCGATTTCAACTTTACGAGCGCCAGCCGGCGCGCCCTCGCGGCGCGTCCGGCGCATCTCCGCTTTCCGCCGGTCGGCGCATGAGCCGCGGCAGCACGAGATGCGGCAGCACGCCCTCGCGAATGACGGCGCGGCGTAGCGGCCCAAGCGCCGCCATGGCGATGAAGCCGGCGCCGCGCATCAGATCGACGGGCAGATAGGGGATGATCAGTGAGCGGTTGAGCACGTCGACGCCGTGGGTGCGGAAGCCGATGTCGGCCCGCCGATGGCGGTCGTAGCGGGCCAGCGCGCGGGACAATTCACGCGCGTTCTTGAGATCGACGCTGGCGAGGCAATCTTCGAGATCGGCGACGTCGCGCAGGCTCAAATTCAGGCCCTGAGCGCCGATCGGCGGAAAGATGTGGCAGGTCTCGCCAACGAGCGCGAGGCGTCCCGTCGCATGTTTCGACACCTGCATGCCGCCCATGCGGAACTGGCCGATGTCGCTCTCGATCCGCATCGCGCCGAGTTCGGATTTATCGTAATCCTCGATTTCGTATTCCAGCTCCTCGCGCGGCTTCGCCAGACGCCGTCGCGCGTCGGCAACGCTCATCAGCCAGACGAGGCTCGAGCGATGCGGCGCGTCCTCGCGACCCGGCAACGGCACCAGCGTGAAAGGGCCCGAGCGCGTGTGATATTCGGTCGAGACATTCTCGTGGGGAAACTCGTGGCGCAGCAGCATGGTGAGCGCGACCTGCGGATAGGTCCATTCCTTCACGTCGATGCCGACGACGGCGCGCGCGCGGCTGTTGCGCCCATCCGCGGCGACAAGGAAATCGGCCTCCAGCCGGCGCCCGTCGGCCAGAATCGCGGCGGCGCCGTCGCTGCTGAATTCATAGTCGACGATGTCGGCGTCGATCATCTCGATCTCGGGATGGGAGCGACAGAGATCGAGCAGAATCGCGACGAGTTCGTCGTTGGAGATATTGACGCCGAGCGCCGGCAGGCCGATTTCGCGCGCGCGCAGGCTGAGTTCCGGCACGGGGAGAAACTGATCCGTGTCGTCGATCATGCGGATCGCCTCCACGGGGCAGCCCTTCGCCTTCACCTTCTCGAGCGCGCCAAGCGCATCGAGGAAGCGCACCGACGCCTCGAACAGCGCCACGGTGCGGCCGGGCAGCGGCGGTGGACTGCGGCCGACAAGCGCGGTCTTTAGTCCGGCGCGCGCGAAAGCGAGCGCGGCGGCGAGCCCTGTCGAGCCGGCCCCGGCGACGAGAATTCGGAGTCTCGCCGTTTCCTGCGCGCCTTCGCTTGTCGCCATGTCTTCTCTCCGACCTCCAGCTCGTTATAGCGGGTGACAATGCGGAGCGCGAGCGCGTCGCTTTGGCGCGGCGCGCCGGGCGGTGTAGGCTCTGGCGCGCTTACCTCGGGCCCTTTTCCCACCGTGACGTCTTCTCGCCTCATCGGCCTTCTCATTCATCTTTTCACCGCAAGCGGCGCGGCGCTCGGCCTCGCGGCGTTGTTTTGCGCGGTCGAAGGCCGCTTCGCCGCCATGTTCGCCTGGCTTGGCGCGGCGCTCGTCGTCGACGCAGTGGACGGGACGCTGGCGCGGCGTTTCAAAGTGGCGGAGA
This sequence comes from uncultured Alphaproteobacteria bacterium, assembly GCA_963706255.1. Classification (GTDB taxonomy): domain Bacteria; phylum Pseudomonadota; class Alphaproteobacteria; order Rhizobiales; family Beijerinckiaceae; genus Methylocystis. The sequence goes on from CAVPMJ010000021.1 coordinate 288,023, forward strand.
CGGTCCCCTTCATCGACGGCGTCGCGCTGGACCTCGTCGTCGACTTTCTTAACTACGTCGTCACGCCGCTCGTGGCGCTCTGGCGCTCTGGCTTGCTCGGGACGGCGCTCGCCGGCCCAGTCTGCGCCCTCGTCTGCGGCGCTTCCGCGCTCTATTTCGCCGATCGCCGGATGAAGACGCCGGACCTCTGGTTTCGCGGCTTTCCCGCGCTGTGGAACGTGGCGGTTTTCTATCTTCTGGTCCTGCGGCCGGCGCCGGCCGTCGCGCTCGCGATCGTCATCTCCGCGACGGCTCTGATGTTCGCGCCGATCGTTTTCGTGCATCCTCTGCGCGTCGCGCGTCTGCGCCACATAACGCTCGCCGTCACCGCGATCTGGAGCGTGGCCGCGGTCATTGCGGTCGCGCAGGACCTCTCCGGCGCGTCCTTTGTCGTGAAGGCGGCTCTGGTCGTGACGGCGTGCTATTTTGTGGCCTTGCCGCTTTTTCGCGAAGGCGGAGCGGTTGAGAGAGGAGGGGCGGATGGTTAAGGCGATTCGCGTGCATCGGCCTGGCGCGCCGGACGTGCTGCAATTGGAGGAAATCGATCTGCCGGCGCCGGCGGCGGGCGAAGTCCAGATTCGGCACGGCGCCATCGGCGTCAATTTCATCGACGTCTATCGCCGCACCGGCGCTTATCCTGCCGAATATCCCTTCACCCCGGGACATGAAGGCGCGGGCGAAGTGATCGCCGTCGGCGACGGCGTCAAGGATTTCGAGGTCGGCGACCGCGTCGCCTATATCGGCGCGCTCGGCGGCTATGCGGATGCGCGCAATATCGCCGCCGATTCGGTGATCCATCTGCCCAAATCCTTTAGCTATGAGCAGGGCGCGGTGATGATGCTGAAAGGCCTGACCGCGCAATATCTGCTGCGTCGGACTTTCAAGGTGAAGAAGGGTCATCGCGTCCTCGTTCACGCCGGCGCCGGCGGGGTTGGCCAGATTTTGTGCCAATGGGCCGAAGCGCTCGGCGCCAAGGTCATCGCCACTGTCGGCTCGCCCGAGAAGGCCAAGATCGCCGAGAACGCCGGCGCGAAACACACGATTCTCTACCGCGAGGAGAATTTCGTCGAGCGCGTGCGCGAGATTACCAAGGGCAGGCTGTGCGACGTCGTCTATGATGGGATTGGGCGCGCCACTTTTCCGCATTCGCTCGATTGCCTAAAGCCCTTCGGCATGTTCGTGAGCTTTGGCTCGGCGTCAGGACCGATTGATTCCTTCGACATCGGCCTGCTCGCGCTGAAAGGTTCGCTCTATGCGACGCGGCCGTCGCTCTTCACTCATATCGCGCATCGACGCGACTATGAGGAGATGATGGAGGATCTCGTTCATGCGGCGAAGCGCGGCTTTGTCCGGATCGGCGAACCAGCGCGCTTCCCGTTGGCCGAAGCCGCCAAGGTTCACGCGGCGCTCGAATCACGCGCGACGGTCGGTTCGATTGTGCTGATTCCATGATTTCGCCATAGTGCGACGCATGAAAACGGGTTTCAGTCAACAATGTCCACATGTGTTGCTTTTCGGACACTTGGCCGATCGATCATTCCATAATTATCTGAATATATTGCAATAATCCCGTCATGAAATTCGCCGATCGAGAGCGCCAAAGCCAGATTTCCTCGCTTTTCGCCTACCGAAACGAGTCGACAACAAATTAGCGCCTGCGCTTCGCAGGCAAATCGATTATGCTGCGCATGTTCCGGCTTTGAGGTTCCTCCCGCCTCTCGATTAGCCCGAACCGCCTTCCAAAGCCCGGCGCCAGAGCCGGGCTTTTTTCTTTCAACGCGCGTCTAGAGCGCGTCCCGATCGCGCGGAATCGCGCGATCGAAAAGGACTCGCTCAAAATCAAAAAGTTAGAGCATGTCCTTATCGCAAAACCGCTTCGCACTTTTTCGGGACATGCTCTAAGCGCGTAGTTTCTATTGCATTCTTTCGCGAAGCGCCCCATCCTTTGTTCTGCGGCAAGCCCTGCGTGGGCTTCAGGGCCGCGAAGCATGAGGGTTGCAACGCTGTCGACAAGTGTTCATCCGGGGGCGGACATCGGTTTGCCCCGGCCGGCGATCGGCGCCAATGCGTCGCTGACCGGTTTGATCGTGCAAAAGGTCCTCGCCAGCCTAGACGAAACCAAGGCCGAGGACGTCGTCTCCATCGATCTGCGCGGCAAGACCGCCCTCGCCGATGACATGATCATCGCGACGGGGCGTTCGACCGTGCATGTCGGCGCCATCGCCGACAAGGCGATCAAGGCCTTGAAGGCCGCGGGCGTCATCGCGCCGCGCGTCGAGGGCCTGCCCCAGTGCGATTGGGTGCTGATCGACGCCGGCGACGTGATCGTTCACATCTTTCGTCCCGAGGTGCGCCAGTTCTACAACCTCGAAAAGATGTGGGGCGGCGACCGTCCGGTGGAGATACGGCTCGTCTGACGCATGATCCCCAAGAGCGCCAAGCGGTTTTGGGATCAGATCATGCGCCTTAGATAGCGCCGCCGGATGCAACTGGGATTGATCTGCGTGGGCCGGTTGAAGGCCGGCCCGGAGCGCGAACTTTACGCGCGCTACGCCGAGCGCATCGCGGCGCTGCGGCGGCTCGGCCTCGAAGGGCTGGAGCTCAAGGAAATCGACGAGAGCAAGGCGGCTTCCCCCGCCGAGCGCATGTCGCGCGAAGGCGCGGCGCTGATCGCGGCGCTCGCGCCCGACGCGCGTCTCGCGGTTTTCGACGAACGGGGCAGGGCGGCGGATAGCGCCGCTTTCGCCGATTTCATCGCGCGCGAGCGCGACGCGGGGCGCAAGGCGCTGTGGTTCGCGATCGGCGGATCGGAGGGGCTTGACGAGAGCGTGCGCGTCCGCGCCGCAGCCGTCTTTTCCTTCGGAGCGATGACCTTGCCGCATCAGCTTGTCCGCATTCTCGCCGCCGAGCAGATTTACCGGGCGATGACGATATTATCAGGCCATCCGTATCACCGGGGATAGACGAAGGACGCCGGCTTTACCGCAACCCCGCCATGCGCTAAACCCTGTCCGTAACGAGCCCCGAGCGTTACCGCCCGGGGCTTTTTCTATTGGCGGGAAGCAGAGAAGAAGAAGCGGCCATGGCGAATGTGGCGGTGGTCGGCGCCCAATGGGGCGACGAAGGCAAGGGCAAGATCGTCGACTGGCTGTCGCTGGAGGCCGACATCGTCGTGCGCTTCCAGGGCGGCCATAACGCCGGCCATACGCTCGTCATCGACGGCGTGACCTATAAGCTCGCGCTGCTGCCCTCTGGCATCGTGCGGCCCGGCAAGCTCTCCGTCATCGGCAATGGCGTCGTCGTCGATCCGCATTTTCTTGTCGACGAGATCGACCGGCTGCGGGATCAGGGCGTCGCCATCTCGCCCATGAACCTCAAGGTCGCGGAAAACGCCCCGCTGATCCTGTCCCTGCACCGCGAACTCGACGCGCATCGGGAAGAGGCGGGCGGCGGCGCCAAGATCGGCACGACGAAGCGCGGCATCGGCCCGGCCTATGAGGATAAGGTCGGGCGCCGCTCGATCCGCCTCATGGACCTCGCCGAACCCGACACGTTGGACGACAAGATCGCCCGCGCGCTCGCGCATCACAATCCGCTGCGCCGCGGCCTCGGCCTCGTCCCGAGGTCGCGCCGGCGGCCTTGCGCGACGAATTGCTGAGCGTCGCGCCGCGCATCCTGCCCTTCATGGACGCCGTGTGGGAGCTGCTCGAAGACAATCGCCGCGCCGGCAAGCGCATCCTGTTCGAGGGCGCGCAGGGCGTGCTGCTCGACGTCGATCACGGCACCTATCCTTACGTGACCTCCTCCAACACCGTCGCGGCGTCGGCGGCGAGCGGTTCGGGACTGGGGCCGGGCGCCATCGGCTATGTGCTCGGCATCGCCAAGGCCTATACGACGCGCGTCGGCGGCGGGCCTTTCCCCACAGAATTGCATGACGCGATCGGCGAATTGATCGGCGACCGCGGCCGCGAATTCGGCACCAACACCGGGCGGCGCCGGCGCTGCGGCTGGTTCGACGCCGTGCTTGACGCGACAGGCGGTGAAGACCTCGGGCATCAATGGCGTCGCTTTGACGAAGCTCGACATTCTCGACGGCTTCGACGAGATCAAGATCTGCACCGCATTACATGCTCGACGGCCGCCGCATCGAGCGCCTGCCGGCCTCGCAGGCGGCGCAGGCGCGCGTGACGCCCGTCTATGAGAGCTTTCCCGGCTGGAAGGAGTCGACGAGCGGCGCGCGCTCCTGGGCGCATCTGCCGGCGCAGGCGATCAAATATGTCCGCCGCATCGAGGAGTTGATCGAAGCGCCGGTCGCTTTGCTCTCGACGAGTCCCGAGCGCGACGACACGATCCTCGTGCACAATCCTTTTCAGGATTGATCTTTCTGCGTCTTGCAAGGGGCGTCATGTCATCCCCGACGCGCGCGAGCGCGATCGGGGATCCAGAGCAACAGCCACAGACTCTTGTTGTTGTCCCTGGATTCCCGATCGGGCCTGCGGCCCGTCGGGAATGACAAAGTCGCGGGCGCGCGCCGAATTTCTCGTCGCCGTCGTCGGCGCGGGTTGACGAGGAGTCCGGGACGCCCGCTAGCGAAGCAGCAATGCCCCAGCGAACAGAAGATAGAGCAAACTCGAACGCGAGAGTTTCTTGCCTGTGACTGCGCCGCCTCGAAACATGAAGAACAATAGCGCCGTGGCGATGACCGTCACGCCACCTGCCAGAATGAGCGAGCGGTCAAAGAGCCACGGCGTGTAAAACAGGCCGAAGGCCGTCGGGATTGTCGCCTGAATCATCATCGCGCCGCTGATATTGGCGAGCGCCAGGCGTTCCTTGCCTTGTCGAACCCAGATGATCGCGTTCATGGTTTCCGGCATCTCGGTTGCAATTGGGCTGAGCAGCAAGGCCACAAGTTGCGACGGGACGCCGAGCGCGGGGCCGATGACCGCAAGCTGCGAGACGAAAACCCGCGACGCGGCGAAGACAACGACAAGCGCAAAGCCGGTTTGCAGGCCAGCCCAGAGCAGGCTCGGGTTTTTGTCCTGCGGTCGGAATTTCAATGGCTCAAACGCGTCGCTTTCGTGAAGGTCGCCGTCTGTCCGCAGTTCCTTCCATACGTAAAACGCGTAAGCGGCAAGAAACAGCGCCCCCAACCAATGTTTGCCCGAGAACATGCCGAGGCCGAAAACAAACTTGCAGAGAAAGATCGCGATAAACCATCCTTGGTCATGGCTAAGTCGGGCGCAGTCTGCGTCGACAACAGCTTTTTTGTTAACGTGCAGGCTCTTTGAACCCAGCAGGGTCAGGCCAACGACGCCATAAGCAAGGGTGCTGAGCGCAAGCGGGCCGCCGAGCGCCGCGCCTATTCCGATGTCTTTTGCTGCGGGGCTGTGACCGAACGCGACGGCGACAAAGGTGACGACGCTCTCGGGCAAGGCTGTCCCGAACGCGGCGAGGATGGTGCCGGTCGCAGTTTGCGTAACGCATAGCCGGTGACCGAGCCACTCGACGCCGTTCACGAATAATTCGCAGGACAGATAGATGACGAGGGCGGAGCCAAAAAACAGCAGGATGGCGAGGGCCATAGGATTTCCGACCGCCGGCCAAAATCCAATGACATCAACGCACGCCGGCAGGTCGGTCGTTGATGTCAAAGGTCTTGCCAGTAGTTCGGATTTGCTCCGCACCATTAGCCGCGCCACGCCGGATACAACCGGCGAGTATGTTGACGCGGCCCCTCTCTTCGCGAGAGGCGGCTACTCCCCAATGATGGATTGTCTTTAGCGAAAGCGGAATGTCACAGCAAGAGACTCGTCCCTTCCGTAATGGCAGTGCAAAAATCAGAAAATCCTGCACAGAGGGGCAGGCTTTGATCGTCGAATGAATTCTCTGCGCAGAAATCAGGCGCAAATGTCGGTCGAATTTCCCTCTGTGTGGCTCCATGCGCCGGCTCCTCACCTGCCTATTCCCGCAATCGGGGAGAGGACCTTGCCGCGCCGGCGATGCATACCCTCCCCTTGCCAAAGTCGGCTGTTGCCGACTTTGGCCATTCTAAACGCGCAAACCGGGAACACCCCGCGTGGGGTTGCGCAGCCCGCCTCCCTTCGCCATATCGGGCGCAGGAGGAAGAATATGGCCTTATCCAGCCCGACCAGCGCGCCCGCATTGCGCCTTCACGCGCTCGACAGCGAAGACCTTTCGCTCATTTCGGCGCATCTGCAGGACGCGCTGGTGCGCGTTGGCGACATCGCCTTCCTCCCGGGAAAGCGTCGCTTCGCGCTTATCGGCTCGCGTTTCGATTGGGCGGCCGAGCTTGACGGACGCCTGGAGCGCTGCCGCTCGGGCCTCCATTTCGAGGGCGTGCAGCGGGTGCGCTGTCAGCGCGTGGCGCGCGACCGGCCAGACGCCATTCTGGAGCTGCTGGCCGTGACCTTCGAGCCCGACGCCGACCCGCCTTCGGGCGTCGTGCGGCTGATTTTCGCAGGCGGGGCTTCGATCCAGCTCGATGTCGAATGCGTCGAGGCCCAGCTCTGCGACGTCGGCCCGCGCTGGAAGGTCTGCGCCCGGCCGACCCATGAGTTCAGTCGCGAACTTGACGAGAATGCCGCCCGAGGGTCATGACAGCCGGAGTTTCCGGCCGGAGAGGATCATGACCCTGCGTTTGGACGCCGCGGCGCCCGATTTCGAACAGCGTTTCACTTCCTTGCTCGCGATGAAGCGGGAGGCGTCGCAAGATGTCGACGCCACCGTGCGCGGCATCATCGAGGACGTGATCGCCCGCGGCGACGAGGCGCTTATCGACTATTCGAAGCGCTTCGACCGCATCGACTTAGCCGCGACTGGCATCGCCGTCGCGCGCGAGGAGGTCGCCGCCGCCGAGACGAAATGTTCGGCCGAACAACTCGCCGCGCTCGATCTTGCGCTGGAGCGCATCACCGCCTTTCACGAGCGCCAGAGGCCGCAGGATCTGCGCTTTCGCGACGCGGCGGGGGTCGAGCTTGGCTGGCGCTGGACGCCGCTCGACTCCGTGGGGCTCTATGTGCCCGGCGGCACCGCGGCCTATCCGTCTTCCGTGCTGATGAATGTCGTGCCGGCGAAGGTCGCGGGCGTGAAGCGCATCGTCATGGTGGTTCCGACGCCCGGCGGCCATGTCGAGCCGCTGGTGCTGGCGGCGGCGAAGCGTTCCGGCATCGACGAGATATACCGCGTCGGCGGCGCGCAGGCGGTGGCGGCGCTTGCTTATGGCACCAAGACCATTGCGCCTGTCGTCAAGATCGTCGGGCCCGGCAACGCCTGGGTGGCTGCGGCGAAGCGCCGCGTCTTCGGCCAGGTCGGCATCGACATGATCGCGGGCCCTTCCGAAGTGCTGGTGCTCGCCGACAGCACCGCCAATCCCGACTGGATCGCCGCCGATCTGCTTGCGCAGGCGGAGCATGACGAGTCCGCGCAGTCGATCCTCATCACCGACGACGCCGCGCTCGCCGACGCGGTGGTCGCCGCCGTCGAGCGCCATCTCACGACGCTCGCGCGCAAGGAGATCGCCGGGGCCTCCTGGCGCGACTATGGCGCAACGATCGTCGTGAAGAAGCTCGCCGACGCGCTGCCGCTCGCCGACCGCATCGCCGCCGAACATCTCGAAATCATCAGCGAGGACGCGGAGGCGCTTGCGGCCCGCATCTCGCAACGCCGGCGCGATCTTCATCGGCGCCTATACGCCGGAGGCCGTCGGCGATTATGTCGGCGGCTCGAACCATGTGCTGCCGACGGCGCGCTCGGCGCGCTTTTCGTCGGGCCTGAGCGTGCTGGATTTCGTCAAGCGCACGTCGATCCTGAAATGCGACGCGCAATCGCTGCGCGCCATCGGCGCCGCCGCCGTGACGCTCGGCGAGGCCGAAGGTCTGCAGGCCCATGCGCGCTCCGTGTCGATCCGCCTCAATCAGCTCGGGGCGTGAGGCGTGGAGTCGAACAGACCGAAGCGTCTGATCTCCGTTACGCTGGACGAAAACTCGATCGGCCGCGGCTCGGCGGATCAGGAGCACGAGCGCGCCATCGCGATCTACGATCTTCTGGAAGAGAACAGCTTTGCGCTGGTCGGCCATGATGGCGGGCCTTACGCTCTGCTGATTTCGCTCGTGGACGCCAGGCTCGTATTCGAAATCCAGGACGCGCAGGGCGTCTGCCTCATCACGCATATCCTCTCGCTGACGCCCTTCAAACGCATTCTTAAAGATTACTTCATGATCTGCGAAAGCTATTACGCGGCGATCCGCCATGCGACGCCGAGCCGGATCGAGGCGATCGACATGGGCCGTCGCGGCTTGCACAATGAAGGCGCGCAGCTTCTCGCCGAACGTCTGAAAGGCAAGATCGAGACCGATCAGGACACGGCGCGCCGCATCTTCACGCTGATCACGGCGCTGCACTGGAAGGGTTGAACGGGCGTTTGCGCGTTCTTGCTGACATGTCACGCTGCGCTACGCTTCTTGCTACGCATTTATCATCATGGACCTCATTCACATGTCCAAAAGACATAATCCGGATCATCTTGCCGAGCTGCGGCTGCCGATGGAATCGGACGGCGGCGACCTTGTCCGCGCCTTCATACGTGAAGCGGCCCTTGCCGACGGGGTTTCCCCGACGATATCGAGCCTGATCGCCGCCGACGCCCAGGAAACGTGGCAGGCTCTCTGCCAGTCTGGCGCGAGTCGGGAGCGCGCCGCGGTCGTCCTGTCCTCCTCCCGAAGGGAGGTGCGGGCGCGGATTCAGCTCAAGGGACATTCCCGGTTTTCCGCCATCGTCGCTTCGCTCGGCGACCGCGTGCGGCGGGACGCCGGACTGTCCTACCGCGAGCGCGGCGTCGACGGCTGGGAGATTACGGTCCATCGCGGCTTGGATCCGTCCAACGAACCGGTCGGACCCATTGCGGAGCCAACCGCAGAAGCCGCGGCGCCGACGGACACGGTGCGGATCGACCTGCCCCAGGAGCGCGAACTCGGCGGCGATCGCGCGCTGTTTCCTCGCGGTTTACGGACATAATTATCTTCACCCGGAAGTATTCTCCCCGCGCCGCTACTGGCGGAAAGTCGAGAGCGGGGAAGTGATCCCGGTGGTGAGCCGGGACGAGACAGGCGATGTGATCGGTCATGTCGCCCTCGAACGTGAGCCGGGAGCGGCGATCGCCGAGCGCGGCGAAGCGGTCGTGCTCCCGGCCTATCGCGGGCGCCATTTGCTTGAGCGCATGACGGAGAGGCTGACGACGGAGGCCATCAGGCTCGGCCTTGTCGGCATATATGCCGAGCCTGTCACGACGCATATTTTCTCACAGCGCAACGACGAGCGGGCGGGCATGCCGACATGCGCGATCCTGCTCGGCGCGACTCCGGAGACGTCGCATTCCAAGGACCTCCCGGCGCCGACGGCCGGACAGCGACAGAGTTTTCTCCTGACATTCCGATTTCTGGGAGCGGCGCCCGCGCGCGAGATTGTGGCGCCGAAGGAATATCTCGACGTTCTTTCGGCGATCTACGACCGCCTCGGCGTCAGCGTTTCCATAAGCGAGAGCCAAACGCCGACGGCGGCTCAGTCGATGACGAGCGTCACGGTCAATGACCGGGGGTTTGGCAAGGTTCGCTTCGAGACGATCGGATCGAACGTCGCGATCGAACTGAGCCAAGCGATGAGCGACCTCGCCGGCCTTGGCGCGCGCACCGTGCAGCTCTCCGCGCATGTCGACGACCCCGGCCTGCCGCTCCTGACGGAGAGCGCGCGGCGCTTGGGATTTTTCTTTTGCGGTCTGGGGCCGGCGTTCTCCGAAGGCCGCGACCTGCTGTTCATGCAGCGACTAAGCGAACCGCTCGAAATCGAGGAACTCCAACTTTTCACGGATCAGACGAAGGAACTTGCGGCGTTCATCGAACGCGACCGGCGGTCGGTAGCAAGCCAGCGATGAAAACGCGTTAGCGAAATGGCGAGCAACGTGGCGCGCCCACAATCCGTCCTTTTTGCCTGCACGCTGAATACTGTGCGCTCGCCCATGGCGGAGGCGATCGCACGCCATTATTTCGGCCGCGAAATCTATTTCGCCTCCGCCGGCCTCAAACGCGGGGAGCTCGATCCATTCGCCATCGCGGCGATGGAGGAAATCGGCGTCGATCTGACGCGGCACAAGCCGCATACCTTCGAGGATCTGGAAGACTCCAATTTCGATCTCGTCGTGACGCTGTCGCCCGAGGCGCATCACAAGGCGCTGGAGCTCACGCGGTCGATGGCGGTCGACGTCGTCTATTGGCCGACTCCGGACGCCACCGCGGCGCAGGGTTCGCGCGACGCCATCCTCGACGCCTATCGCGACGTGCGCGAGCGACTGACGGCGAGAATCAAGGAGTTGCTGGGCCGCGCGCCGTCGCCGAGCGCGTGAATTTAATGCGTCTTCTTCAACTGCGCGCAAAAGCCCTGCGCGAAGGCGATCAGCGCGCGGTCCGAGCCGCGCCGGCCGATGAAGGAGAGGCTGACGGGAGCCTCGGTCGTGGGCAGCGGCAGGCTGATTTGCGGCAGGCCGAAATAGCTCGCGATGAGAAAGAGGCGCATCATCTGGTAACGCTTCGCGTCGAGCGCCTCTTCGCTTTCAGCGAGAAGCGGCGCGCGGAAGGGCGTCGTCGGCGTCACGATGAAGCCTCGCGAACCCATGATCGCGTCGATTCTTTTACGCGCCTCGCCGCGAAAGGCCTCGGCGGCTTTCTTTTGGTCAGCCGTCACTTTGGCGGCATAGGCGAAGCGCTCCTCGACCCCCTTGCCGAAAGTGGGTCTGTTGGCGACGATCCACGCCCCATGCGCGGCCCAGGCTTCGTATGCCTGCATGTTACGAAAATGCGCGAGCGCCGTCTTGAAGAATTCCTCTTCCAGCGTCGCCTCTCTCCAGGGCGCGAAATTCTTCAATCCGTCGATTGCGGTAGCGGCTGGCGAGGCGAATTCCGTTTCGACGCCTGTGAAGGCGTCGCTGAGCAGCATGGCCTCCTCGACCGCGCCGTCGGCGGCGTCCTTCGGCAATAGCGCATGGCCAACCGACGCCATCACGTCGAGATCGCGCGCGAACCAGCCCATTGCGTCAAAAGAGGGCGCAAGCGGAACGACGCCGCCCATCGAAATCGCGCCATGCGACGAGCGGATGCCGTACACGCCGCAAAAGGCCGCCGGCGCGCGGCAGGAGCCGGCGGTGTCGGTGCCGAGCGCGAAATTGACGAGGCCGGCGGCGACGGCGACCGCGGAGCCAGACGACGAACCGCCCGGATGCCGGTCCTGCGCGGCCGGATTGATCGGCGTGCCGTAATGCGGATTGGCGCCGAGCAGGCTGTAGGCCATCTCGTCCATATGCGTCTTGCCGACGAGACGCGCGCCCGCGGCGAGCAGACGATCGACGACAGGCGCGTTCGCCTCGGCTGCCGCATGGCTCGCCGCCCATTGCGGATGGCCGTTGGTCGAGACCTGGCCGGCGACGTCGATGTTTTCCTTCACGACGAATGTCGCGCCGGACAAGCGCCCCGGCGATTCCGTGCTCTGATTGAGGACGACGGACAACGCGCCGAGATCATCCTTCATCGCGGCATCCTTCCTCTGACGAGTCTAGAGCAATACGGCGCCGGCGAGAATTTTTTCGTAAAGCGCCCGATCCATTCGAGAATATATCGAAGATTGCGGCGCGGCGAAATAGACGGGCTCTCCAATCGCGTCTGGATCAAAGCCCTGGAGGGCAAGTTCGCGCTTCATATGCTTGAAAGTGTCTGTGACTTGCAGGCTTTTCGCGATCCGCAAGAATAGCGGGCGCGCATAGGGCGGCAGCCGCGCCGCGACATGCGTTCGAAGGCCCGCGAGATCGAAATCATCGTTCACGACGAGCGCGGCCATGCCGGCGCGCCCGTCGCGACCGGGGATTTCGACGCCATAGACGCTGACGTCGACGACGCCGCTAAAGGATGCAAGCGCCTGCGCGACTTCGGCCGTCGCCACATTCTCGCCTTTCCATCTAAAGGTGTCGCCCACCCGATCGACGAAATAGTAAAAGCCGCGCGCGTCCTTGCGCATGAGATCGCCGCTGCGCATCCAGGCGTCTCCAGTCTCGAACACGTCGCGCAGAATTTTTCGCTGCGAGGCGTCGCGGTCGAGATAGCCTTCGAAGGCGCTTCCGTCTCGGGCGGAAATCCTGGCGATGGCTTCGCCGGCTTCGTCGACGCCGCAAGGCCGGCAGAATCCATCCGCGCCGCGCAGAGGCGCTTCGCGCTCGGCGTCGAACTTCACGAGTTGAAGCGACTGACGCGCCGCGAGGAACGCGGGAATGCGTCCGATCGCGCCGGGTTCGCCCTCGACATTATAGAGCGAGAAATTGCTTTCCGTCGCCGCGTAAAATTCGAGAATGCGCGGGATGACGAAGCGGGTTGAAAACAGCTCCCATATCTCCGGACGCAGGCCATTGCCGATCGCCATGCGCAATCTGTGCTTCTTCTCGTCTTCGCAAGCGGGCGCATGGGCGAGATAGCGGCAAAGTTCGCCGATATATTGAAACAGCGTGCAGTCATAGGCGACAATGTCGCGCCAGAAGCCGCTGACCGAAAAGCGCTCGCGCAGGACGACGGAGCCGCCGCCCATGAGAGGCGCCCAAACCGCCACGACGCCGCCGACGGAATGATAGAGCGGGAGGCAATCATACATGCGATCGGCCGGCGTTATGTCGGCGAGGCCGCAAAACCACAGCGCCCAGTTCAAAACGCGTCGATGCGAGACGATGGCGGCCTTCGGCATGCCCGTCGTGCCGGAGGTGTAGATATAGAGAGCGGCCTCGGAGATCGCCGGCCGCGCAGCATCGTCCAGCGTCAGCGGCGCATCGGAATAGGCGAGCAGCGCCTGCTCGAATCCTTCGTCATGGACGAAGAGGCGCGCGTCGCTTTGCGCGCATGGCTCTTCATACCGTTTCGAGACGATGACGAGACGAGGACTGGCGGCGCGCAGACAATGCGCAAGCGCGTCGCCTGCAAGATTAGTATTGATCAGCGCGACGACGACGCCGATGCGATTGAGCCCGAGCCAGATGGCGACATAGGCGGCGCGGCTTTCCATCATCAGCGCGACCGCGTCGCCCTTGCGAAGACCTTGCGCCAATCCCCAGCGCGCATAGCGCAATGAGCGCGTCGCCAGCTCGCGATGGCTGAACGTCTCCTGATCGGAGATCAGCGCCGGCGCGTCTCCCCGTTCGCGCGCCACTTCGTCATATGCGAGCGGCAGGATGCGATGGGGATCTTCGCCGATCTTCGCCGTCTTCTGCAGCGCGCGCAGCCAGTCCTTATTGACCGATCGGCCGGCGGAAGCGGGCGGGCGCGCATTTTCCGATTTCATCGCCGCTCGGATGTCATAGTTAACGCGCACGGGCGCGCGCAGCGTAAATTACTGTCGGTCTTAGCCTTCCGACCACGTTAGGAAAAGCCGGCGGCGAAATTAGGGTTACGACGGGCTTTCGCTCGCACGCGCTCATGAAGCTGCGTAAATATTTAGACGATTTTTCCACTTTCTTTTGCCGATAGCGTCCGCAGCAGGCAAGCGAAGGAATGGCGGACGCCGAGTGCGAGGCGAGCACATGCGAAGCGAAACGATCGCGGTTCACGGCGGTTATGACGGCGACCCGGCGACAAAGGCCGTCGCCGTGCCGATTTATCAGACGGTGGCCTATGAGTTCGATAGCGCGGACCAGGCCGCCGCGCTGTTCGATCTCGAACAGGAAGGTTTCCGCTATAGCCGCATCGCCAATCCAACGACTTCGGTGTTGGAGAGGCGCGTCGCGGCGCTCGAAGGCGGGGTTGGCGCCTTGGCTGTGGCGAGCGGACAGGCGGCGCTCTACTACGCCTTCGCCAATGTCGCCGACGCTGGCGGCAATATCGTCTCGACGCCGACGCTTTACGGCACGACGCATACGCTGTTGCAGCATGTGTTGCCCCGCCAGGGCGTCAAGGTGCGCTTTGCGGCGAGCGAGTCGCCTAACGACGTCGCGCGCATGATCGACGCCGACACGAAAGCCGTGTTCTGCGAGAGCGTCGGCAATCCGGTAGGCAATATTTGCGATCTTGCGGCGCTGTCCGATGTCGCCCATGCGCATGGCGTTCCGCTGATCGTCGACAATACGGTGGCGACGCCGATCCTGTTGCGGCCGTTTGAACACGGCGCCGACATCGTCGTTCATTCGATGACCAAATTCATGGGCGGCCATGGCGCGACGCTTGGCGGGGCCATCGTCGATAGCGGCCGCTTTCCCTGGCGGGCGCATGCCGCGCGCTTTCCCACGTTTTGCGAGCCGGATCCCTCCTATCACGGTCTCGTCTATGTCGATCGCTTCGGCGAGGGCGCCTTTATCGCGCGCGCGCGCAGCGTCTATCAGCGCACGACGGGGGCCGTTCTGGCGCCGCTCAACGCCTTTCTGCTGTTGCAGGGGCTGGAGACGTTGGCGTTGCGCGTCGAGCGCCATGTCGAGAACGCGCGCAAAGTGGCGGAGTTCCTGCGCGACGATCCGCGCGTCGAATGGGTGAATTACGCGGGCTTTCCCGAAAGTCCCTATCACGAGCTTGCAAGGCAATATCTGAAAGGCCGCGTGCCATCCCTGCTCACCTTTGGCGTTAATGGCGGCCTTAAGGCCGGCAAGCGCGCCTATGATTCGTTGCGGCTCATCAAGCGCCTCGTCAATATCGGCGACGCCAAGTCGCTGGCGTGCCATCCCGCGTCGACGACGCATCGGCAGATGTCGACGCAGGAAATGGCGGCGGCCGGCGTCACGCCCGAGATGCTGCGGCTGAGCATCGGCATCGAACATATCGACGATCTCATCGAAGACCTCGACCGCGCGCTCGACGCCGCGGCTGGTAGAGCGGCCGCCGCCTTCGAACTTGCGACGGCGGGCTGATGGCGCGGGCGGAACATCTAGGCGCAATGAACGGCGTCATCGAGGTCGCGCTGGTCAACAATATGCCCGACCAGGCGCTCGCCGCGACAGAGGCGCAATTCTTACGTCTTGTGCGCGCCGGCGCTCAGGGACGCGACATCCGCTGGCGGCGGTATTTCTTGCCGAGCGTCGCGCGCAGCGACACGGCGCGCCTCTATCTTTCGCGTACGCATGAAGATGTCGAGGCGCTGTATCGGCGCGGCGCCGACGCGTTGATTGTGACTGGAGCGGAGCCACGCGCGGCGGCGCTGTCAGATGAACCGTACTGGTTCGAACTCCGCCAGTTGATCGACTGGGCGCGCGAGAACACCGCTTCGACGATCTGGTCTTGTCTCGCGGCGCATGCCGCCGTCCTGCATCTCGACGGTATTGATCGGCGCCGGTTAGACCAAAAAATCAGCGGCGTCTTCTCCTGCGAGACGACGCCGGGAACTTGGAAGGCGCGAGGCGGGCCGAGCAAAATTCAAGTTCCACATTCGCGCTACAACGGCCTTTCGCGCGAAAGCCTCGAGCGTTGTGGATACTCTGTCTCGTCTATCAGCGCGATTGCGGGCGTTGACGCATTCTGGCGCCGCGAGCCGAGCCTGTTTCTGTTTCTTCAAGGCCATCCCGAATATGACGCCGACACGCTGATGAAGGAATATCGGCGCGACGTTCTTCGGTTCGCGGCTGGACAGCGCGACGATTATCCCGCGCAGCCCGAAAACTACTTTACGGCGAAAACAGCCGATGCGCTCGAAACGCTTCGCGTGATGGCGTCGTCGGGCGACGGGCGGATGATTGAGCGTAAACTCGCCGAAATCCTCGCCGTCGAGAAGAAGCCGCGCGCGCGCTGGGCCGAGGACGCCGCGCGCCTCTATCGCGATTGGCTCGATGTCGTCTGTCGCGAAAGGAGCGCCTGGCGTGAGAGCGCGCAAGTCGCGCGCTCAGCGCCCAAGATCGCTTAGCAGAGCTTCGATGCGGGCGAGAGTTCTGAAATTCGCGGGCACAAGCTTGGCGCCGGGAATGGTGACGTCGAATTCGGCTTCGATCGACAGCATCAGATTGACCATGCCGATGGAGGTGAGCCCAAGCGTTTCCAGATCTTGGTTAGGCGCGATGGCTCCCGTTTCCTCGCCGATGAAATTGCGAAGGATCGAGTCGATGCGTTCCAACCTCGTGCGTGTCGCTGTGTCCAGCATGGTTCTCCCGTCGCCCTTTCCGGCTCGGCGTTACAACGCTGACCTTCGATACCTTCTGCGCATTTTTAGGTAAAGGCTAATAATATTGTTAACCCGTAAAATAGATACGTTAACCTTTACACACGCAATTTAAAATAGAACGTAGCTTAAATTTGAATTGCTCACTAATTTGCGGCTGTGGTTTCAGCAGTCGATCGGCGACTTCGAATGCGAAGCGCATCACTACGATGAGGCTTATCATGTCGAGAGCGGAAGTCTTGACGACAATTGCCGGCGCAAAGGCAGCTTCTGCAGCGCCGGACGACGATTTGAGAGCGCGCATCGACGCGGCGGTCGCCGTCGCGGCCAAATTCGCCGATTCGGTGGATCGCGAGGCGCGCTTCCCGCAGGAAGCCTTCGACGAACTGCGCGCGCAGCGGCTTCTGGGCATCATGTTGCCGCGCGAACGCGCCGGCGAAGCGCGTTCGGTCTCTGAAGCCGCGCAGATTTGCTACGCGCTCGGACGCGTCTGCTCCTCGACCTCGATGATCTATGCGATGCACCAGGCCAATGTCGCCTGTCTCGTCAATCATGCGGACGCCAACGAGCGCCTTGCCTATTGTCTGCGTCGGATCGGCGGGGAGCAGTTGCTTCTCGCCTCGTCGACGACGGAAGGGCAGAACGGCGCCAATGTGCGTTCGAGCGCATCGGCGATCATGCGCGAGGACGATCGAATTTCGCTCAGCCGCGACGCCTCCGTCGTCTCATACGGCCGCGCGGCGGACGTGATCGTCTCGACGGCGCGGCGCACCGTCGATTCGCTGCCGACCGATCAGGCGCTCGCGCTTTTCTTCAAGGAAGATTACGCGCTCGAGCGCACGGTCCATTGGGACGTCATGGGCATGCGCGGCACCTGCAGCGAAGGCTTTCAACTCGAAGCGAAGGGCGCGCCCGAGCAAGTGCTGAGCGAACCCTATGAGAAGATTCATCGTCGCAGCATGATGCCGGTGACCCATCTTCTGTGGGCCGCGTGCTGGGCCGGCGTTGCGGCCGGCGCGGTCGAGCGCGCGCAGGGTTTCGTGCGCAAGGTGGCGCGGGCGGCTAAGGGCGCGCTGCCGCCTGGAGCGCCGCTCGCGACGCAGGCGTCATTATCGTTGATGACGCTCATCAATCTCGTCGATTCCGCGCTCGCCGATTACGGCGCGCGCCGTGAGAATCCCGGCGCGCTCGACGATATGGCTTTCCAGACCTCGCTCAACCTATTGAAGGTCAGCGCTTCGGAACTGGCGATCACGACGGTGATGCACGCCTTCAATGCTTGCGGCATCGCCGGCTATCGCAACGACAGCGAGTTCAGCGTGACGCGGCCGCTGCGCGACATCCTGTCGTCGTCCGTGATGATCAACAACGCCCGCATCATGTCGAATGTCGCGTCCTCCTGCCTGATCGGCGGCGTGCCGGAGACGATCAGCCGCAGGTGAACGAGAGGAGTGCGAAGATGACGATCGCCGTACGTGAGGCGCACACACAATCGAAGGACGAAACGATCCTCGATCATCTGTTTCGACCGATGGGCGTCGATGGCGTCTATGCGCGCACGAGCGTTTACGAAAATGTCGTCGAAGCGCTTCAGCGGCTGATCTCGGCGCATCGTCCGCGCGACGCCGAAGTCTTTCGCTTTCCGCCGGTGATGAGCCTCAAGCAGCTTGAGAAGTCGGGCTACCTCAACAGCTTTCCGCAGCTTCTGGGCTGCGTCTGTTGCCTGCATGGAACGGAAGCGGACATCGGCGCCGCCGTCAATCGCGCCAAGCAAGGCGGCGACTGGACGCGCGAGACGACGACGGCCGATCTCGTGCTGAGCCCGGCCGCCTGCTATCCGGTCTATCCGATCGCCGCACAGCGCGGCGCCATGCCCTCCGAGGGACTGACCTTCGATGTCGCGGCGGATTGCTTTCGTCATGAGCCGTCGCGGGACCTCGATCGATTGCAAAGCTTCCGGATGCGCGAATTCGTTCGCATCGGCGCGCCAGCGCAGATTGCGACTTTTCGCGAGCAGTGGATGAAGCGCGCCGAAGCGCTGGCGCGTGATCTGCGGCTGCCTTTCGAATTCGATCGCGCCAGCGATCCCTTCTTCGGACGCGTTGGGCAGTTGATGGCTGCGAACCAGATCGAACAGGCGCTGAAGTTCGAGTTGTTGATTCCAGTGCGCGAAAATGGCGCGCCGACGGCCTGCATGAGCTTCAACTATCATCGCGACCATTTCGGCAAGACATGGGGTCTGGCGGATGAGACGGGCGTCCCGGCGCATTCCGGTTGCGTGGCCTTCGGCGTCGATCGCTTGACGCTTGCGCTTTTCGCCGCGCATGGCCTCGAACTCTCCGAATGGCCGCGGGACGTGCTGGGCGTATTGGCGCTGGGCGAACGCATTCGCCCGGCTCAAAAGGCGGAGTCGATATGAGCGCGAGCGCGAAGAATCGTTTTCGGTCCGGGGTCTGTCGAGTTGCAGCCTTGTCCGATCAATCCGGCGTGGGTCATTGAAGGCGCGCCGGTCGCGCGCAACGCGATATTGTCGCGCAGCGCCGACGGCGGCGCCTGCACGCTGATCTGGGACTGCACCGCCGGTCTCTTTAATTGGCATTACGATATCGACGAGACGGTCTATGTGCTCGAAGGGTCGGTCGTGGTGCGCGACGACGATGGCGTCGAACATCGTCTCGGACCGGGCGATCATGCGTTGTTTCCCGCCGGTTCGCACGCGGTGTGGCGCGTCGACTCTTACGTGCGCAAAGTCGCCTTTTGCCGTAGCCCCGTGCCGCAGCCGATCATGTTGGCGGCGCGCGTCGTCAAGAAACTCGCGAAACTCGCCGGGCTTGGCTCGCGCGCGTCGGACGCGCCGGCGATGTTCGGCGGCGCGCGCTAGCGCGGGGAGGCCGATATGCCGTTGCCGGTCATTCAGAGACGCAGCGTGTCGCAGACATGGACCTTCTTCGAAGGCGCCTGGCGCGAGGGAAATGATCCAATTCTCGGTCCGCGAACGCATGGCGCTTGGCTAGGGTCCATGGTGTTCGACGGCGCGCGCGCCTTCGAGGGCGTGACGCCGGATCTCGATCTTCATCTTGCGCGCGTCAATGATTCCGCGCGCGCCATGCTGCTGGAGCCGCTGCTCTCGGTTGAAGAGTGGCGCGAGCTTGTCGCCGACGGCCTGCGCCGCTTCCCGCGCGACGCGCAGCTCTATATTCGCCCGATGTATTGGGCGGAGGAGGGGCTTGGCGGCGGCGTGCGCTTCGAGCCCTCTTCGACCAATTGGTGTCTGACGATCTATGAGGCGCCGATGCCGGCGCCGAGGGGCGGCGCCGTGACGCTTTCTCCGTTCCGCCGTCCGAGCGCGGAAACGGCGCCAGTCGGCGCGAAGGCGAGCTGCCACTACGCCAATGGCGCGCGCGCATTGATCGAGGCGAGCAAGCGCGGCTTCGACAATTGCCTGATGCGCGACATGCTCGGGGATATTGCGGAATTCGCCAATTCAAACGCCTTTCTTGTCAAGGACGGCGTTGTGTTCACGCCGGCGCCGAATGGGACTTTTCTCAATGGCGTCACGCGCCAGCGTGTCATCGGCCTGCTGCGCGCCGATGGCGTCGAGGTGATCGAAGCGACGCTTCGATATGAGGACTTTCTGGCGGCCGACGAAATCTTTTCGACTGGCAATTTTCAAAAGGTCGCGCCGATGTCGCGCATCGACTCGCGCGAGCTCCAGCCGGGGCCGCTCTATAAGCGGGCGCGCGCGCTTTATTGGGATTTCGCGCATTCGCGCGCGCCGCTGCGCGTCGCGAGCTAGCTCCGCGCAAGAGCCTCCGCACGCAAGCCCGAGAGCGTCAAGGTCGGCGTAATGCGGTCTGGGTCGATCATGAGATGAATGATCGACGGCAGCCCCGAGGCCTGCGCGGCCGCGAAGGCGGCTGGAAAGTCCGCGGTGCGCGTCACCGTCGCGCCGTATCCGCCAAAGGCGCGCGCATAGGCGGCGAAATCCGGATTGCGCAGATCGGTGCCGATGACGCGCGCCGGATATTCCCGCTCCTGATGCATGCGGATCGTGCCATAGCTGCCATTGTCGCAAACGATGACGACGATCGGCAGGCCATATTGCACGGCGGTGGCGAACTCCTGCCCATTCATGAGGAAGTCGCCGTCGCCGTTGAGCGAGACGACAAGGCGCTCGGGATAGAGACGCTGAATGGCGACAGCCGCCGGCACGCCGTAACCCATCGTCGCCGAGGTCGGCGCGACATGCGCGCCAAAGCGTCGAAAGCGGAAGTAGCGATGTATCCACGCAGCGTAATTGCCGGCTCCGTTGCAGATGATCGCATCCTCGGGGAGATTGTCGGAAAGCCACATCATCACTTGCGCAAGGTCGACATCGGCGGATGGGGTGAAGCTCGACGAGAAGGCGAGATAGTCTTCGTGCGCCGCGCGCGTCTCCTCTCGCCACGGCGGCGTCGCCGGCGGCTTAAGCTGCGATAGCGCCCGCGCGAAAGGCTTCGGCGACGCGTGAATCGCAAGCGTCGGCGCATAGACGCGGCCGAATTCCTCCGCCTGCGGATAGACATGAACAAGCCGCGTCTGCGGCGTCGGAATATTGAACAGCGTATAGCCCTGCGACGGGATTTCGCCGAGCCGTCCGCCGACAAGCACGACAAGATCGCTTCCTTGCACGCGCGCGATAAGTTTGGGATTGGCGGCAAGGCCGAGATCGCCCGCATAGCAGGCATGCAGCGCATCGAACAGCGGCAGGCGCCGATAGCTCGTCGCGACCGGCATGTCGAAGCGGCGGCGAAATCCATCACGCATCGCCGCGCGTCTTCGTCCCAGCGCGTTCCGCCGAGAATGAACATCGGGCGCTCGGCGCGCGCGATCATCTCCGCGAGCTCGGCCATTTGCTCGGCGCTGGGCGCAGTCTCGACGACCGAGGCCGCAGGACAGGCGATGGGCGCGACCTGTTCGTCCAGCATGTCTTGCGGCAGGGCGAGCGCGACAGGTCCCGGTCGCCCGCTCATCGCGACATGAAAGGCGTGTGAGACGAATTCGACGATGCGCGGCGCAACGTCGATTTCGGCGGTCCATTTCGTCTGGCCGCCGAACATGGCGCGATAGTCGACTTCCTGAAAGGCGCCGCGCTCGCGGCGATCGCGCTCGATCTGGCCGATGAACAGGATCATCGGCGTCGAGTCATGCTGCGCGATGTGAACGCCGGCATAGGCGTTGGCGGCGCCGGGGCCGCGCGTGACGAAGCAGATGCCCGGACGGCCCGTCGCCTTGCCATAGGCGTCGGCCATCATTGCGGCGCCTGCTTCGTTACGGCAGACGGTGAGCGTCAGCTTGCGTTCGTAACAGGCGTCGAGAACCGAGAGATAGCTTTCCCCCGGCACGCAGAAAATCTGATCGACGCCGTTGACGATCAATTGGTCGACCAGCGCCTGTGCGGCGGTCGTCGTGGGAAAAGCGCGCGTCATGGCGAAGGATCAGGGTCCAAAGAGCACGTTTTCGGAGAAGGCGAGATCGCCGAGCCGCGGACGCTCCGGCCCTTTGAAATATTTCGGTCCGCGATTGCGCATGAATTTCCCGATAAGGCCGGGGAGCGGCGCGCGCGCGTCGACAAGCACGGTAGGATGGCCGCGGCGGAGCAGCTCGCGTCCCAACGGCCCGGCGAAGCGCTGGAAATCCTTGATGTCGCGGCAGTAGATCAGTTGCAGCGTCGGAAACAGTCCTTTCAGCACCGTGCGCTTCAGAAACACGAAAGGATGCGCGTTGCGCTTTTCGTGAATAATGAAGGCGAGGCAGCCGTGTTCGACATGGCTCGCCAATAATTCGCGCTCCTCGTCGCTGAGCGCGCCGCCATAGTCGCGGCGCGGGTCGAAAGCGCGCGGGCGCGCGTTGGGAGCCCATCGGCTCAGCGCCGGCGCCGTCAACATTTGTCCGTCGCAATAGCGGGTGAAGCCTTGCGCCTCGATCACCGGCCATGTGTGCGTCGCGGGCGAGATGTTGACATAGGTGACTTCCTTATGGCGCACGGCGGCGGCGATGAGCAGCGAGGCGTAGCCGCGATAGCGCTCATCGACATACCAGCTTGAAATATTGCAGCGCGTGCGCGTCTTGCCCTTCCGGGCCCCATGTCGTGAAGATCATCAATATGACGCCGACCGGCGCGCCGTCATGCTCCAGCAAATAGCCAAAGCGCGGATAGGCCGCCGGCGCGTCGCGACGCGCAAGCGTGTCGAGCGCGCGCGTCCAATAGGACAGCGAGCGTTCGGGAAAGCCGCGCGCCAGCAGCTCGGCGAGCGCGGGCGCGTCGGCCTCGCGGATCAGCCGGCAGCGAATGCGCTGGTTGGTCTCGCCCGTCATGATGTTCACCATTCGGCCCCTAAAAACTTGCGGCCGGACGCTAAAAATAGATACGTCAGCGTTAGCCGATCATGAAAGGATCGACGTCAATGACCGTACGGTTAACAATCATCTCCGTTATCAGGGAAGTGGCCGCCGAGCAGAACAAGACGCTCGCCGCGCTCGACGACGATCTCGTTCTCGCGAATTCTGGTCTCGACTCGCTCTGCTTCGCGATCATCGTCGCGCGCCTCGAGGATACGCTGGGCGTCGATCCGTTCACGGCGTCCGACGAGGTCTACTTTCCTGTCACGCTCGCGGATTTCGTCGCGCTTTACGACAATGTCGCCGCCTAACGCATTAACTTTGCGCGCC
This sequence comes from uncultured Alphaproteobacteria bacterium, assembly GCA_963706255.1. Lineage (GTDB taxonomy): Bacteria > Pseudomonadota > Alphaproteobacteria > Rhizobiales > Beijerinckiaceae > Methylocystis. The sequence goes on from CAVPMJ010000021.1 coordinate 310,943, forward strand.
CGCGCCTTCGCCGCGGCGCCGGAGTCCGACGCGGGACTGCGCGCGCCGGGCGGCGAGGGGCGCTATCGCGATATTCTTCAAGGCGCGATCTTGGCCGGACGGCGCGGCGAACTCGCAGGCAAATCCGTGCTCATCGGCGCCTCGTCGCAATTCGCGAGCGCCTTGGCGATGCTTGAGCTCGACGGCGTCGTCTCGCGCATGGTCGTCGTTCCGCCGGATTTTTCGCGCGAACAATTGGCCGCAACGATTGCTCAGGCCGAGGTCGAGGCGATCGTCGGAGACGACGCCGCGCGGGATTTCGGCGCGACGATTCCCTTTTTCCCTATCGCCGCATTAACCAACGACGCTCAGCCGCGCGGCGAAGCGATAGCGACCGAATGGGTGTTGCCGACGTCGGGCACGACCGGGGCGCCAAAGCTCGTCGCGCATCGGCTCGAGGGCCTGCTGGGCGCCATTCGGCCGCGCGACGCAAATGAAGCGGCGCCGGTCTGGGCGACCTTTTACGACATTCGTCGATATGGCGGGATGCAAATTTTCCTGCGCGCCATTGTGACCGGCGCGACGCTCGTATTGACCGAGGCCGACGAGCCGCTTGCGGATCATGTCGCGCGCATGGCGGACGCCGGGGTCACGCATCTCACCGGCACGCCGTCGCACTGGCGCCGGCTGCTGATGAGTCCCGATGCGAGCGCGCATCGCGCCGCGCTATGTGCGGCTCTCGGGCGAGATCGCCGACCGCGCCATACTCGACGGCCTCAAGGCCGCTTATCCAGATGCGAAGATCGTGCACGCCTATGCTTCGACGGAGGCGGGCGTGGGCTTCGAGGTGACGGACGGGCGCGAAGGTTTTCCGGCGGCGTTTCTTGATCGCCAAGGCGACGTCGAGATGCGCGTCATTGACGGCTCGCTGCGCATTCGCTCGAAACGCACGGCGCGGCGCTACATCGGCCGCGACGATGTCGCGCTCATTGATGCGGACGGTTTTGTCGACACCGACGATCTCGTGGAGCTGCAAGGCGACCGCTATCTCTTCAAGGGGCGGCGCGCCGGCGTCATCAATGTCGGCGGCCTCAAGGTTCACCCTGAAGAAGTCGAGCAGATCATCAATCGGCACGACGCCGTGCGCATGTCGCTGGTGAAAGCGCGGCGCAGCCCCATCACCGGCGATCTCATTGTCGCCGATGTCGTGCTGAAGGAAGAAGGCGCCGCTTCGCCCGAGCGGCGCCAGTCGCTGCGCGAGGAAATACTCGCCGAATGCCGGGCGCGGCTCGAGCGCCACAAGGCGCCCGTCTCGATCAACTTCGTGCCGTCGCTCGAAATGCTCGCGAGCGGCAAGCTCAAGCGCCGCCATGCGTAATGTCATCGTCACCGGCGGCAGCCGCGGCCTCGGCCTCGCCATCGCGCGCCGCCTTGTCGCGGACGGCTATCGCGTCATCGCCGTCGCGCGGCGCGAGAGCGATGAATTGAATGCGGAAATTGCGCGCAGCCAAGGCGCGCTCGCCTTCGCGCCTTTCGATCTCGCCGATATCGACGCCATCGCCGATTTTGCATTGCGTCTCAAAAAGGATTTCGGCGCGCCTTACGGCTTGGTGAACAATGCGGGTCTGGGAACCGAAGGCCTGCTGGCCACGATGCATAATTCGCAGATCGAAATGCTGACGCGCATGAACGTCACGTCGCCGATCGTTCTCAGCAAATATGTCGTGCGCAATATGATGTCGGCGGGCGAGGGCCGCATCGTCAATATTTCGTCGATCATCGCCTCGACCGGCTACAACGGTCTTTCCGTCTATGGCGCGACCAAGGCGGCGCTGCTCGGCTTCACCAAATCGCTGTCGCGCGAGGTCGGCCGCCTCGGCATAACCGTCAACGCCGTCGCGCCAGGATTCATCGCCACCGAAATGACGGCGTCGCTCGACGACGACGCTCGCGCCAAGATCGCGGGCCGCGCGGCGCTGCGCCGACTCGCGGCGCCGGAGGACGTCGCCAACGCCGTCGCCTTCCTGCTCGACGAGAAGGCGCGCAACGTTACTGGAACGGTTATTACCGTTGACGCCGGCGCGACGGCTTAGCGCGTCGCGCCTCGCGAGGTCCGCGCCATATTGCGCGACCGGCGGCCTTGCGCCAGATTACCGCAGGCGGCGCATCAGCGAGAGGCTGGAATATGGACGAGTTCGGCGGCAGTTTCCTGCGCAATGTCATGATCGGCTTTGGCTTGGCCCTGGCCTTTTCGATCGCCTATGTCTGGTTTGGGTGATCCTACGTCCGCACGACCAGCACCGAACAGGGCGCGTGCCTGACGATAACGCCGGCGTTGGAGCCGATGAGGAACCTATCCATTCCTGGACGATGCGATCCCAAAATAATGACGTCGGCGCGCCAAGCCTCCGCTTCGGCCAAAACGTGCTGATAGACCGGACCGAAGAGCACGACCGTCGAAATGCGGTCGTCAGGATAGTCGATTTGGGCCACGACGGCCGCCATCTCCTTCTCCAGGCCGCGCCGAATCTCCTTGTCGAAGTCCGCGGAAACATAGTCGATGAAGGCGACCGGGACGAGCGACTGCACATTGACGAGCCGCAGTTCGCCATCGAAAGCGCGGGCGAGCGGCGCTGCTTCATTCAGCGCATGCTTCGTCATCTCAGCTTCGGTGAGGTCGATCGGGAGCAGAATTCTTTTGAACATGTGCCCTCCTTAGCCGCCGCCATAGGAGGTATTTGATGATGTTTTGTCCCACGGCAATAAGGGCCGTGCGCCGGATCGATCGTCGCGCCCTCGCCGGCGCCTCGTCAGGGGAAAACAGAATGAAAATCCGCCAGCTCCCAGGCGCCGTAGCGCTGGCCCTGTTGACGTGGATGCATTCTGCGAGCGCTGCGCCCTGCGGCGGCTCCGCAGCTGGCTTTGGCGCTTGGCTTGACGGTTTCAAGCGGGAGGCGGCGGCGGAAGGGATTTCCCAGCGCACGCTCGACGGGGCGCTTGCTGACGTTTCGTACGACCATAAGGTCATTTCCCGCGATCGGGGACAGAAGGTCTTTCGCCAAGGCTTCGAGAAGTTTTCCGCCCGATTAGTCACTCCTACCCGATTAAGCCGCGGCTTGGCGCTGCTCCAGCGCCAAGCGGGGCTGCTGCGTCAGATCGAGGCTCGCTATGGCGTGCCGGGACCGGTCCTCGTGTCGATCTGGGGCCTGGAAACGGGCTTTGGCGCCGACAACGGCAACTTCAAGACGATGCAAGCGCTCGCGACTCTCGCGTACGACTGCCGGCGCTCCGCGCAGTTTACCGAAGAGTTGAAGGACGCTCTGAAAATGGTCGAGCGCGGCGACATCTCCCCGGCGCAGATGCGCGGCGACTGGGCCGGCGAAATCGGCCAGACCCAGTTCATGCCTTCCTCCTATCTGAAATATGGCGTCGATTTCGACGGCGACGGGAGACGCGACCTTATCCGGTCCACCGCTGACGCGCTGGCGTCGACGGCGAACTTCCTGAAAGGCAAGGGCTGGCGCCCCGGCGCCGGATGGGAGGATGGCGAGCCTAACTTCCAGACCTTTCTCGAATGGAATAAGGCGCGCGTTTACGCCAAGACCATCGCTCTGTTCGCGACGAAGCTCAACGGCGGGCAATAATCAGCGCACGCTGCGCCGGACGGTGCATGTTCGGCCGCGACCTTTCGGTTAGATAATTGATTGGCGGCGGCGCAGCTCTCAAAAAGCCGGCAGTCTCAAAAATCCACGACTGCAACAGACACCGCAGAAGGCGCAGAGCGATGATCGTCGCGGGTTCGATCGCTTCGCCACGCTCTGGCCCGCTCCATCTCTCCTACAGACCAGCCACGGCGAGCGGCTGCGACAGACACGGCTTGCGTTTTGTGCCGGCCGTTACAGGACGCTTCGGCCTTGAATGAGCCGCAGCAAGATCACAATGATCGCGATGACGAGGAGAATATGGATGAACCCGCCCATCGTGTAGGAGGAGACCAGGCCCAGCAGCCAAAGGACGACGAGGATGATCGCTATCGTTTCAAGCATTTGTTTGCCTCCCAAACGAGATTACGCGCTTGCTGCTCCCCGAATGGTCGGCATTTTGCCATAGCTTCCGACGTGTCGGCAAATTCGTCGAATATGGGCCTATGAACCGCTGCGCCGGATGCTTGAGAACCGCGCGCGCTCGGCGTCCGCGCATTCGAAGCCGGTAAATGACGCTGCGCGTCGTCCTATCGTCGTCTCCAACTTATTGATGCGCTTTAGGGCGTCGCAGGATAGGCGAGGTAGCGAATAATCCTCCAATGGCCATCGTGCTGGAGGCGAAACACGTCCATCCCCGGCTCTTCGCTACTGTGCTTGTCGCCGCCGCCCTTCCGCGCGACCTGTAGCGTCCAGATCAGGCGGACCACAGCCAAATCGCCGGAAATCAAAATCTCTTTGACGTCCAACGCGTAGCGGAACGAGCGCTCGGGATCTTCGAGCGAACGGCGCAGCAAGGCGCAGAGGGACTCGTAGTTCCGCTCGGGCTGCCCCTGATAGTTGGAAATCAAGTCACGGCGCGAACAGGTCGCACACATGGCTCGCATCGCCGGCGTTGAAGGCGCGGCGCCAGGACTCCAGCGCTTCGCGAATCTGTCGCTGCGCGGCCGTCGTATCTTGCGCCGCCGCAGGAAGGGCGGCGAGCGCCAGGCAGGACGACAGCCGCAGGACTCGCCTCATCATTCGCAAAGGCGGCGCGAGATTGCGCGGCTGGCCGATCAAGTCGGCCAGTCGATGAAGCTCTTCCCAGGAAAGATGTTGCGTGAAGCGCCCGCGCATTGGCGCGAATTCACTGAGCGCTCGGCTTTCCCGCGGCGTCCTTGACGCATTTTTTCGTGAAGCTCTTTCGGGCGGCGCCAGCCAGCTTCTTTTCAGTCGCGGCCGCGTCACAAGCGCTCGCGGCGGCGTCTCGCTCGCACTTTTTCATGAAGCTGGTGAGCGCAGCGCCAGCAAGCTTCTTTTCAGTCGCCTTGGCGGCGCAGTCTGGAGCCGCTGGAGCAGTCGCGCCGGGAGGGGGAGAGGCAGTTGGGGCCTGGGCGTAAACGCCGGCGGAAACTAAAACGGCGGCGGCGCAGATCGAAGCGCTCAGAAGTTTGCTCAGCATGTCGCTCTCCTCAGAAAATTGCCCGCGCAGTATGCGCGAAGAGATTGAGGGAGGCGAGGGGCGAAATCCCTGCGCCTTGGCTTTGGCGTCGGCATGGCTCATGCGCTTCAAAATGGCGCGACGGGCCGTTTGTTGCATTTTGCTCTGCAGGTCTAAAGTCGCCTGCTTTGACTCATCAACGTGGGATCGACGCCCATGCCATTATTCAAACGAGCGCTCGCTACGCCTATTCTGCCGGCGGCCATCCTAAGTTTTCTCCCCGTCGCGGCTCATTCGGGCCAGCTCGATTGCGGATCGTTCGACCCCAACAATAAGATCGCGGTTGCGCGAATAGTAACGACAGAAGCAAGGCTTAACTTCATCGCTGGCTCCAGCAAACGTATGCCGGAGTGCCCGTCGCCCATGAGCGTATGCAGGCTCAAAGCGTTCGTTGTGGCGGGAGACGAGGTTCTCATAGATTTGGCGGACGGTCCTTTTCTTTGCGCGACGTTCAAGTCCGCAGGCGGGATGGAGACGAGAGGCTTGCTTCCTCGCCAAGCTGTCCAGCTCTCGCCGCCGGAGACCGCGACCACGGCAAAATGGGACGGCAAATGGCGGCGCGATCGGGAGGCCGAGATCGTGCTCAAATCTAAGGGTGATGTCGTGAGCGTTTCGGGTAACGCGACCTGGGGCGGCGGCGACCCGGCGCGCGTCAAACGGGGCGCGGTTAACACGGGCGAGCTCGATGGGGAGGGCAAACCGCGCGGTCAAATTCTGGCCATCGGTTACGATCCGGTTCGATCGGACTTGCCTGCGCCGGATGCGGCGACCGACGGCTGTGCGGCGCGATTATCGCTTTATGGTCGATATCTCGTGGTCGCAGATAATGGGGGCTGCGGGGGTATGAATGTGACGTTCTCAGGTCTCTATGTGCGAGCGGGCGGGCAATAAGGACAGGCGGCGCATCGGCGAGGGGGTCGCGCGAAAGCGACGGGGCGTCTCGCCACTATGATCGACACTCCGGCACGATCTGCACAACAAGCCGCGCGTCGCCGACCAAGAGAGACCCATGGGCGTAGCTCCGGATCGTAATTTGCGCCAGTCGATCTTCAATTGCAATGTGGGGTAGATCATGGGGATAAAGGCGATAGCTATGAAATTACATTTGTGATTACAGTAGCTTGTGGAGAAATTTGGTCGGAGTGAGAGTCCGATAACCTGATGTCCGCCGTTATTTCTGGCTGTCCACAATATTCGTTGTTTTCCAGTGATTAGCGCATGAATGTGTCTTTCGCCGTCCGTCGCCGTCCGCTACAATCCGCGTCGAATTGTAAGACCAATTGTAAGACCGGATCGGATGGCGAGAGCTGAGAAGAAGCTGACAGCCCGCGCAGCGGCGACCAGAAAGCCCGGCCGATATGGCGACGGCGGCGGGCTTTGGCTTGTCGTTTCGCCGACCGGCGCCCGAAAATGGGTTTTCCGATTCACGTGGCAGGGTCGCGTAACGGAAATGGGCATGGGAACCGCGGATGCGGTGAGCCTGGCCGATGCGCGCGACACCGCGCTTCTTGCCCGCAAGGCGCTCGCCGCCGGCCAAAATCCGATTGAAGCGCGCCGCGACGCCCGAAAGGCCGAAACAGTTGTTCCCTCATTTGGCGAGATCGCCGACGCTCTGGTGGAGTCCAAGGCGTCCGAATGGCGCAACACCAAGCATCGGGAGCAATGGCGCATCGCGCTTAAGGAGCAGGCGGCGGCGTTGCGGCCCCGTCCAATCGACGAAATCGACACGGCCGCCATTCTCGAAGTTCTCAAGCCACTTTGGAGTGCGAAGCCGGAAACGGCATCGCGATTGCGCGGACGGATCGAGTCCGTGTTAGACGCCGCCAAGGCGAAGGGGCATCGATCGGGCGAGAACCCGGCCCGCTGGCGCGGTCATCTCTCACATCTCCTACCAAAGCGTCAGAAGCTCACGCGCGGTCATCACGCCGCCATGCCCTATGCAGACGTGCCGGCATTCCTCGCGAAGCTGCGTGAGCAGAAAAACGTTGGGGCGTGGGCGCTCGAATTCACAATTCTGACGGCGACTCGCTCCGGTGAGGTCTATGGCGCTCGATGGGCCGAAATCGACTTGAACGCGAAAGTTTGGGTTCTCCCGCCTGAACGCACGAAAGCGGGGAGGGCGCATCGCGTGCCGCTTTGTGACCGGGCTATAGCGATCCTAAAGCGGCTTGAGGAAGCGAAGAGGTGCGAATTCGTATTCCCGAGTCCGCGCGGCCATAAAAAGCTTTCGCATGTGGCCATGGCGAAGGCGATGCGGCGCGCAGGAGAGGAGAATGCGACGGTTCACGGCTTCCGATCCGCCTTCCGAGATTGGGCCGGAAACGAGACGCATTTCCCCCGAGAGATCGCCGAGGCGGCGCTGTCTCATGTCATCGGCGACAAGGCGGAGCAAGCCTATCGGCGCGGTGATGCGCTGGAAAAGCGCCGGGCGCTAATGGAGGCGTGGGCGGCCCATTGCGAGCCGAAGACACGTTCAAACGTGGTTGCGTTGCGTCGATAATTTATGAAGCGCGGGGATAGGCCGGCCAGCCGACAAGCGAGACAAGCCCCCTCGCTTCCCCGCGCTCACAGGGCTTCGCGAGCGCGCGCGATGACGGACCATACAGAAAGTGGCCAGGGAGGCGATGCAAGCCCGAGCGCGCCATTGGCTCGCCTGGCTGATGAGCTTGGCAAGACGTTCTTCGGACAAGAGCGCTTTGAAGGACCCCCGCGATCGCGGGAGCGCTACGTCCATGCGCTAGCCGTCCTTGTCGAATTTTTGGGGCAGGCTGGGATTCATCCGCTCATTTGTTTGGAACTGAACGAACTGGCGCTTGGTCTGATCGAACTCGATCGAGGAACAGTTCGCCATTTCCTCAAGCAAAAGAAAGCGGGACAGCATCCCGTTGACCCCGACGACATTTGGCGCAGCCGCGCGCTCTTATCTATTGCGGTCGATCTGCTTGTTAGGATTTTGGTCGTGCGCCCGCCGCGCGAGCGGCCGATGGCCTGATTTTTCTCCCCCCTTTTCCGCCCGAGGCCGAGCGGTGCGCCTTCACCGCTGAGCTATCGATGAGGAGTTGCGCGGGTGGCCCGCCGGCTTGCGCGAGCGCATGGAACAAGTCGACCCAAACGCCTTTGGCGGCCCAGCGGACGTAACGATTGTAGAGCGTCTTCTTCGGTCCATAGTCCGCTGGCGCGTCGATCCAGCGTCCGCCGGATTTGAGCACGTGAACAATACCGCTGATCACACGCCGGTCATCGACCCTCGCCTTGCCCCGCGTGTCGGTGGGAAGATGCGGCGCGATCTTTGAAAATTGCTCGTCCGTCAGCCAGAATTGATCGGGAATCATCGGCGCTTCCTTTCGGAAGCCGTGAATCACAACGCTCAGATCATGCCAAGCAGTTTATGGGTCTGGACCCTAACCGCCAGCATGCGCTCAATGTAATTCGGAGGCTCGGTCCGTACAAGGGGATTAGTGCTCGCCGAGCGCCACGATAGCGGGGAACCCTCCCACTAGCATCTTGGCGACGCGCCGCAGCGCGGCGGGGTAAACGTCATCGACGGGAGTGTAATTATCCCGTCGAAAGTCTCGACCAGCTCAGCGGCGAAATTGAGCGGCCCGACGACGCCAGCAATGCTCGTCGGCTCGGCAACGAAGACGGCCCGCTCGGCCGCCATTTCCGCCGCGTTGAACGCGTCCTCCGCGAGCGCGGATTTGCGACAGGGTCACGCCTTCATTGCGACCTCGGTCCGATTCTTCGCTTGCAGCTTTCTCATAATGTTATGGACGTGAAGCTTGACTGTGCTTTCACTTAATTTCAGCTCCTGAGCGATAACTTTGTTTGCCTTGCCTTTGCGCAGCGCATCCACCACACATTTTTCGCGCGCGGTGAATATCGCCTGTTGTGTTCTTGCGGCATAATCCTCCACCGAGGAAGCCTGAAGCAATATTTCAGCAGGAACAAAAATGCCGCCGGCGGAGACGAGGCGAATGGCTTCGACGACAACCTCGATAGTTATGTTACTGGAAACGTAACCTCGCGCCCCGCACTTAAAACTTTTTTCTATTTCGGCGATGCCCGGCGCATCCGACATAACGATGACTGGAGCATCCGGCTTTACCTGTTTTAACTCCGAGACCGCGTCGGGGTTACCTTTTTCCCAGGCAACGATAATGACAAGGGTGTGGATGTTAGGCGCAACCTGTCGCCAACTCTCCATGTCCGAAAACGAGGCCATCGGACAACCGAAGAGTTCGCCGATACAGCGCTCGAGACAACCCCTTATTAAATGCCGCTTTTCAATGATGACGACAGAGGGCGGATCAAGTCCATCTTCTGTCCCGATGTTTAGAGATTTCGGCGAACTCCCATTGGGAGGCTTCGGTAACCCCCCCATCGCGCCTAATTCAGGCGCGTATCCTTCGCCGAGGATGATAGGAGACTCATCGCTTGGCATTTTTTGCCCCCACTCCCCACGCTACCCTTACTAATCGATTAAAAAACCAGATGTGTGAGTAACGTTCAGCGACTGACAAAGTTCCGACACTTGCCTCGCCGATCAGCCCAACGCGGATGACACCGAACATAGTGCGCGGCGAAAAAGATTCTAGCGCTTTGTCAAGGGTCTGCGGATGATCAACAATGGCGTCATGTGACGCCACTCACGCTGTGATTGTGCAGCATCGTTGAATATGCTGTGATTCTGTAGCGTTAATGAATTTGCGACCTCGTAGAGGGTAACCGCTCTCGCACGCGCAACTGATGCGCGAGATTCTTTCGCTGGTCCAATCAATCAGTTATGATTGAAGCTCCTCGTCGAGCGATGCAATGAGTCGCCAAATCGCGCAATTTTTTTTAGTTGAGGCGTCTTCTGAATTGAACTGAAAGGCGCGAGAAATGAGCGCACTAGGTCGAACTCCACGACCTCGCCGACTTGATCGGCCAGCCGCGCGATCTCGCGCCGCGCGACAACATCGCCCCCATGGCTCGGATAGAGGTCATCCGCCCTGCGGTGGGCGGCAATGAGCTAGTCGCGATGCGCTGGGGCCTCGCGCCCTCTTGGTGGAAAAAGCCGCTCAGCGAACTCCCCGCGACGTTCAACGCGCGCGCCGAGGCGGTCGCCGAGAAACCGTCGCGCCGCTGCATCATCCCTGCGTCGGGCTTCTACAAGTGGACCGGCGCCAAGGGCACGAAGACGCCGCACTACTTCTCGGCGCCCGATGGTAGGCCGCTCGCCCTAGCCGGACTATGGGAGAGATGGAGCGAGCCAGAAAGCAGCGAAGCGATCGACGCCGCGACCATCATCGTTGGGCCGGCCAACAACTGGATGAGCCGCTTTCACGATCGTATGCCCGTCATTCTCGACTGGCGCGACGCGCGCGCATGGCCGCGGGCGACGATCCGTTAGCGCTATTGCGCGCCCCCGCCCGCGGACGCGCTGCAGGAATGGATCGTTTCGCCGCGCGTCAAGCGTTCGGGGGTGGGCGACGACGACGCGACCTTGTTGGAGCCCATCGCCATGGCGTGAGGCTGCAACGAAAATGGCCTCCAGCCGAATGAGGGAAGCTGGAGGCCGCCGCGTCGGTCAGGGACGTATCTACCGCGGAATGTTTGTAGAATGGGCAATTCGTCCTTGGGGCGTCAACCTGCCAAAAAAGACGGCCCCCACCTGTTCACAAGTAGGGGCCGGCTGACAGACATTATCCCGCCGTGGCGATGGGACAGGCTGCACCCGGGGCGCCAACGGGGCGCGTCAAGCCCACACAAGGCAAAAGGCCCCACCCTCACTGGCATGGCCGCCCATCAAGCTCGCCGCGGATCAATCCTGGCAGATCGCGCTCCTTCCGGCGGCGAGCGCCATAGGATTGCTCGCTAAGAGCCGCGCGTCAATTCGCTCTTGGCCGGCCAACGCAAACTAATCGCTCATCGCCGCGACAACCGCCTTGACTGTCTCATCCACACATTTGCGAAAATGGTCGCTTGCTGCGCCGTCGTGATTGTAGGGCGATGAGGTCATAGAGGCATTGCTCGCCGCATTCCATCGTAAGGTTGGCGAGTGGAGGCCAAGGCGTATCGCCCGGCTTGTCCGCCAAAAACTCTATTTCCCTTTCGAGCGCCCTGCGGGCGTTGTCGGGGAGCGCTGCTACAACCTCACCGTGAAAATACTCGCGCAGGTTATTGGTCGCGTCGCATAAGTAAGCGGTCGCTTTCTCGTCGGCGGACATTCCGATTAGTTCGCGCTTGGTCATCGGCGCGACCAGCCTTTTGTCGCTCCCCCGGCGCCCCATCAACTATTAGTAAACGACGGCGCCACCGTCTATTCAAGCCGTATATTCAAGCGGCGAGTGTCGCGCACCATGCGTGGCATTGGTTCGTCGCCGCCGTCGCGCCCAAGCGTCGGCTCGCCATCGCCCTTGAACGTCACGCCGTACCAGCAGGCTTCACCCCGAGAATCTCCGCGCGCCGCTTCAAGCACTCCAGCGAGAACACCCGGTAAATCTCCCGGTCGCCGTCTTCAAAGCCCTCGCCATCGGCGACGACTGCGGCGACCGCCGCCCGAATGCGAGTGGTGAGAGCAAGCGTAAAGTCGGCATCGTTAAGAGCGGCATGCTCGGCGACGAAGGCGCACACCATCGGCTCGACAAGCTCGCGAATGCGGGCGGCGGCGCGCTCGTCGTCGGTGGGCAAGAACATCACCAGTTCCCGTAATCCTTCAACCTCAGGAATGATGACAGACGCTGCCTCGTCAGGCCATCTGGCTTTATGGTCATTGCGCGCGTCGACCAAAGTAGGACGCGCGCGAGCCTGATGCGCCAAAGGCGGACAAACAGCGCCGGCAAGCTGGCGCTGGAAGGAGTCGGCGTCATGCCTGCCGCTCCGCGAAGCGCAAATCATGCTCCGCAGCGAAGGCGGCGTGAACCGCCTCCACACGCTCGGCAACGTCGCGCGTGAGTTGCAGGAGCGCGTCAGCGTCAGTTTTGCCGATATCATCGCTGATGCCGGTGATGGCCAGGTGAACGGCCCACATGCGGCTTTTCATGTCGCTCAGTTCATCACAATGCCGCGTGTCGCTAAGGCGATCGTGCGCGGGCTCGGCGAGCTTCGATTCAACGTGCGTAGTCATGCCAGCGCCTCCGGCTTGAGGACCGCGAGCACGTTGCGCATCGCGCCGAGCAAAGGCTCGGGATAATATTCGCCCGGATCGCTATGCGGCCCTTCAAGATGCTCGGCGATGAAGGCGAGCAGTGCCAATGATCCCGCTGCGGTCGTCGGAGGCGTAGATAGAACGGCCATCTCGGCGTCGAAATACGCCGTGTTCTTGTCGCCGAAGGCGTCTTCGGCTTCGGCAATGCCGCTTTCGTCAAAAGCCTTCCTAAAGGCCGCTTCGTGTTCAACAAGGGCGCGGCGAGCATTAAAAAACGCGGTTATTTCGTCGCCGGAAAGCCTCCCGCGCCGGCCAAGTTCCCCGTCGAGGTGTGAAAGAGTATAATATTGCTCGCCATCGAAATGGATAACTGCAATCGCGTCTCGCGCGGCGTGAAGCTCATCGTTTATGCGATTACAGACGGCGAGTGCTTCGTCGGATAGCGCCTTACAGCGGCGTTGCTCGGCGATGGCCGCGAAGACGGGATCATCGCCCGCCGCGACGGCAGAGGACAGCGCGCCAAAGACGGCGCCTGCCGAGCCGGCGGCGATGAAAAGACGGCGTGAGGGATTATTGCCGGGGGATGTATCGGACATGGCTTTTCTCCTGGGTTAAAGATCAGGCGGCGAAATATCCGGCGACACGGCCGGAATGGGTTGTGTAGAGGCGGCGCAGCGGCAGGCGCGGCGTAGCGCGATCGGCAGGGCAGGAACGGACGGGAAGGCCGGTGTTTTGCTCAAACCGCGCACGCGCTGCCTTGGCCTTCTTCCACTCGGTGGAAAGCGCCTTGGCGAACCATTCCCGATAGGAGCCGCCGACCGATTGAACGCGCCAGCGCGCCGTGAAGTGAGCAGCTTTCATGATGGCGGAGCGGTTGAAGCGTACTGAGATGGGTGCTCTCTATTGCTATCTGATACAATTTGGATCATAGTAAATGATACAAAAGGTCTCAAGCTAAATGATCCAAAAAGTTTCACAAGATATAGCTCCCCTAACTGTCGCTCAAATTCGAGCCGCCCGGGGATTATTGGGTTGGTCGCAATCCGACCTCGCCGACGCATCCGGGCTTTCACTGCCGACAGTCAAAAGGACCGAGTTAGAAACGGTGAATGTGTCTGCTGACGCACGGGAGAAAATCCGCGCCGCACTCGAAAAGGCGGGCGTCGAGCTCATCGCCGAGAACGGCGGAGGGCCGGGGGTGAGGTTGAGGAAGAATACGAAGTCAAAATAGGGGACGGCGAGGTGTTCGAAGGATCCTCGCACGTACGAAAAATCGGTGACAACGAACGATAGCTTGGATCCCGAGATTGCATTCATTGTTATTTACTGAGAGGATTTTGCCGTAATGCGGCAAACCGAATCGGGTCGGCGGCCGGCGACTCGCGCAGCGTTCCGGTGCTTGCGGAAAGGCGCCCCGATGATCGTCAGCGTGCTCAATCAAAAAGGCGGCGTTGGCAAGACGACTATCGCGGTGAATCTAGCCGCCTGTTTTAGTCGCACGGGGCAGCGCGTCCTTCTTATCGACGCCGATCCTCAGGGCAGCGCGCTAGCTTGGTCCGGCGTGCGGCAGGTCGAGCCACACTTCATCGTGGTTGGCATGGCAAAGCCCACACTACACCGCGAAGTCCCGGCGCTCGCGAAACTTTACGATGTGGTCGTTATCGACGGCCCGCCGCGCGTCAACGAACTCGGCCGCGCCGCGATCATGGCGAGCGACCTGGTTCTGATCCCCGTCCAGCCCTCGCCTTACGATGTTTGGGCCGCCGCCGATACGATTCAACTCGTACGAGAAGCGCGGGTCTTTAAGGAGGGTTTGCGCGCGGCCTTCATTATCAATCGGGTGATCGCGAAGACCGCAATCGGTCGCGACGTGAAAAAGGCGCTCGAACAATTTCCGGATACGCCGGTGCTTGGCGGCTCGCTAATCCAGCGAGTCGTATATGCCGAAAGCGCGGCGCGTGGCTTGTCGGTGATCGAAGCGGCGCCAAGCAGCGAGGCGGCGAAGGAACTAAAGCACTTGGCGGAGTTGGTGTTCCCCAATCCCAATAGGCAGGCCCCGCATGAGCAAAAAGACGATCCCATTCCAAATTCCGAAAAAGAGCGCCGCCGGGGTGACAATTCCTGCCCCCGCAAATATTTCGTCGCTGGAGGAGACCGGGGTCGATCGGTGGGTGCGTCAACCGGCGCCCGTGGAAATGGCGCTGTCAGAGGCCGAGCCCGCTGAGGCGCAAAACGCTATAACTTCGATAACGATCACGATCTGCGCCGAACCGGATTTGTTCGAGGCAATCAAGATCGGGTTCCTTTTGCCCTATCTGACGGTCTGGTTTTGGACGCTCAGCGCTGCGCAAAGCAACTTGCGGTTATTCGCCCGCTAAGTCGGTAGCCGCAAGATAATCGCCGCCCTCTTGCGATTTGATTTACAGCGGCCTCAAGCTGCAACCAGCGATCAATAATCCTGGCGCGCGGCTCGACGAATTAGCCGGAGACGAGGATTAGGCACTCACGCTTGCGGAGACTGAGGCAGCGCGGCTGCTCTCTGTTGACGTCGAGATACGCCCCCAGAATTGGGGTGGTGTTTTCGCCCAATTCAGCGAGCATTTTGTCTCAGTAAGGGAGCACATTGTCGTGCCGATTACCTCAATTCATGGCCGCGCGGCGCTTCACATCAGTGCGAATGATGGCGTGAGCGACCATCATCAACTTCGCAGCAGCGTGCTCTGACGTCGTCCGCACGGCGAGCGCAGCGGCGAGCGCTTCTATCATTCCCTCTGTGGCCGGAACGATGTCTTCGCCAAGAGGCCCCTGCATTTCCAAAATCATGTCTGTCGCCTTCTCCTCGCCAGCCGCGCGCGGATTCCAAGCGATCGGGCTTTCGTCGTTTTCTGCCGTGCACGCCATGCCATCGCCTCCCTACGGCGCTTTGTCCGAGGCCAGAGTTGTCGGCTTTGCATAGTCAAGGAATGCCTAAACCATTAGTGACCAATTTCGCGGAACCAAGCCATTTCCGCACATGGTTGCAAAACCTTTGTCCTGAACCCTTTTTCTCATTACTCCGCCACAGCGAACGGCATCCGTCGGCGATCGACGCGCATGTCCTGAAACAACCGCCGCGTCCCGACGTGACGCGGCGTTGCTCCATTCAGTAGTGTTTTGGCTCAGGCGTCTTACGACAGATTGCCTGAAACCTTCGCGAAAGTGCCCGACAGGTTCGTGCCCAGCGCCTGGACGCCGGCGATAATGGCAACGCCGATCAGCGACGCGATCAGACCATATTCAATCGCAGTCGCGCCCGAACTCGTCGCGAATGAAGATCACAAGAAACTTTTTCACGGATACTCTCCTAGGTTGTTTGCTTTGATCCAGGCTAGAGTTCTCGCCTTTGCTTCGTGAAGGAAACCCTAACGCGTTGATGAGCAAGCTCGCGGGCGCGTGCGAAATGCAGCACATGGTTGTCGAAACCTTTGTCTTGAATATCCTGCATTGCTATTCTGGCGCCGCTGCGAACGTTCTGCCGCGATTGCGCGCGCGTCCCGAAACAGCGCGCCTTCGGTGCTTGCGTTCACGTCAGCATTGCCGCCACGAATGACCGGCCGCCTGCACCCTATCCTTGCATGGCGCTAATGCTTCATTCCGCCGATCTCATGGGAAGCAGACGCTCGGCCCTGGCCTTGCTCCGGCGCCGACAGTCTCGCGAATAGCATCCATGCAGCTTCCGCCTGTTTCACTTCGGCGACGGCGGCTTGAACGGCAGCCAATGGCGCCGTCGGCTCGCCAGCGCTCATCACCGCGTGCATGAAGTCCAGCAGCAGATGATTAGCCTCAAGCGCATGGCGGCACGCCAGCTTAAACGCTTCCTCCGCGCCTTCACTCTCGAATGGATCAGCGCTCATCCGTAGCCCCTCAAGACAGCGTCCATTTTTTTCTCGCGTTCGGCCTTAGCCTCGACGTATTTCTTAAGCGCCGATCCTGCCCCGGAAAGGATCGTGCCGAATGCTTCCTGTCGCCCACGCCGCCTTGTCGTCGCAGCCTGATATCCGGTCGCAGCATCTCGATTGACTGCGCCGATCAGCGCATTCTGCGAGGCGGTTTCCAGCTCCCGGGCTTCCACCTCGGGAGCGAACATCGCCATCGCCTTTTGGAACTCTCCCTGCGCCTCAATGCCGGCCATCGTGTTGACGACGGACGTATCGCTTGCGCCGCCACCGCTGGCCGCCGCGCGCGGCGCTGCGCAGTCGACAGCGCCATGTCTTTGTTGCGACCATATTCCCATGCTTGCCGCTGACCGGCTGCGCGGGTTTGGTCAGCGGCTCGCTTCAGCTCTTGTGAACGGTAAGACGCCCGTCAGGAATTGATTGAAGCGGCTTCCCTGAAGCGCATCGGCTTCTTCATTCGCGCTCATGAGCGTGCCAGCGGCGCTACTCGCCGCTAATAGCCCGCTCGCCGCCATCTCAAGCCCGACATCGCCATGCCCCCTCTAATGCCCGCCGGCCCTTCTCCAAGAGAGAAGGCGATGCGACGCGCCGACCTCTAGTGGCGAAAGGTCTGCGACTTCGATTGGCCCGCCGTCCTTGCCGGTCATCTCCACGCTGCCAGGTCTGCGGATGTCCTAAGGGGCAGCCTTCGTACGGCGGCCCGACATGCGCAGCTTTCGATTCCGCCGTGGCGTCTCTCAGAATGCCGAGCAATGTAATCGAGCGGCGTCAGATCCGGCTCATCCAGTCAAGTCGGCCTGATTTGCCTCGCGCGCGCATCGCCTTATGTCGGCGAATCCCGGTTCTCGACGCCGCTGCGCAGGGCGCTCGCCGCCGACGCTGCGCCATTTCGATCGTCCTTTGCATGTTTTGGCGACAGGTTGCGGCGGTCATTAGCGCGCCGCACACGAGGATGCCGCCAACTTCTCGGAGAAGATGCTTGGACGGCCAGCGCCGCGTTTGGTCTGACGATCGCCATCAGTTGCCGATCCGCGCTCGTTCCATGGCGATCGCCGCGAGGTTCTCAAGCGCCGTATTTTTCTCTTCGATCAGGCAGCTTTGAGAATGACGCCATCGGTCGACCTCACGACGCACCATCGGCTGACGGGGCCGCGCCATCGCACGCGCAAATCGTCAGCCGCGTCGTTAGCGCCTTCGTCTTCGGCTCGTCATATCGTGGTGCGCCAGTTCGATGACGCGCGCGCCGGCGTGCCACACATCGCAGACGAGCAAGCTGCAAATACAGCGCGCAGTCATCACGGCCGACGATAGATCAAATCGTATGGGCGCAACTGGCTTACGACGTGCCGCCAGAAATCGGGCTTGAGCACGTCCTCGGGCTTTATGTGCGATTCCAGCGTCACGAAGATATTGCGCGCGCTGCGCTTCGGCGAGGGCGAAACGACGTTGCAGAATGGCGGGCGTGTCACTCATTGATTGTTCATTCCTTCGAGGGTTTCGATAACTTGCTTGACGATTTCGGCGGCGTCGACATTCGCGACGCCCATTTGCTCCGCGAGCATCAGTCCGTTGCGAAGACTTGCCGTCGCGTCGCGCAAGGCGCGTCCGCTCGGATCGAGCGCCGATAGCGCCGCATCGAGAATGCAGCTCGCGGCGATGATTTGCTGTTGCCCTTCGTTCATGCGCCGGCCGTCCCTGCTAGCAAGCTGGCGAGCAGGGCCCGCTCCGCCTCAATGTCCTCGACGAGAGCAGCCAGGAATTTCCGGTTATCTTCGTCGATCGTCTCTTGCGTGATTGCGGCGGCGGCGCGCGCGTCGTTGACGGAGGCGAGCGGTTTACTCAACTCCGACCGCAACCCCTGAAGGCGAGCGTTGGTTGCAGCGCGCCGGCCTTCAAGCTGTTTAAGGCCCTCGGCGACGCGATCGGCGGCGAAGCGGCGGAGCATGTCCGTCAGCCCAACAAGCTTCGCTGCATCTTCTGGCGTAAGCGTTTTAGTCATGCGAAGACGATGGGCGCGTCGCTTGCGTGTCGCAATACTCGGGTTTTAGGCTTTGGAGATTTTGGGGAATTTGTGCGTTTTCGGCGAGCCCCGCGCGCTGGAAGTACCTAGGACGCGTTCGCTCGCTCTGTCGCCACAGAGATACAGACGCAACGCTTTGTGGTCGCCTTCAAGCAACATACGATGCGCAATGCGGCTAACCTGATATTGGCCCCCGCCGACGCGACGCCCAATTCCGAATTTTGCGCATTGGTTTCGAATTGTCTGTTCAGATACGCCGGCGAACCGGGCCGCAACCCGAACAGAAACGGCCTCGCGCGGATCGTACGGGCGCAAGATTGCGCGGTCATCCTCGTCGCGCGCCATCGTCACGCCCTCCCGTATGCGTCGAGGCATTCGAGGCAATGCCACACATCGCGCCCGGCGCTGTTCGGATAGGCGAACGTCGCTAGTCGGCCGCAGGCGCACCAGCGGTCGGTGATCCGGTCGCGGATGGCGGCAGCGTTGCGGCGGTCGGCTTCACGCTGGAGGCGAACGGGATCGAAAACAGGAACGGGTCTTGTCCCAACTGTCCCACTTGTCCCGATTTGTCCCAAGCGTCCCAACTGTCCCATTGTCCCGCGCGTCCCGCATCGTCCCAGCGGGACAGGTTGTCCCACCGTCCCAATGTGCTGTCCCACCTGGGACAGAGCGTGGGACAGCGGAAGCCCTAGAAGAATAAGGGATTGAGCTGTTTTGTCCCGCTGGGACACCCCTATACTGTCCCGCCTGGGACAACATAGGCTTGGCCATTGTCGCCAGGTGCTTTTGAGCAAGCTCTCGGAGGCTCATTCGCGACCTCCTTTCAGCTTCCGATCGACCGACGACTTGGACATGCCGAGTCGCTCGGCGATCTCGCGCACGCTCGCGCCACCTTCTTTCAGAGCGCGGATCGTGTCGGCGCCGTCGTCGACGACGATTTCGCCGGTCTCCCATCGGCCTTCGATAAGCCGCGCCTCGAACGGCGCCGCTTCCTCGCCGAAGAAGCCGCGCGACTTCGTAAAGTGAACCTCGAAACGCGCGCCTTCGGAGGCGTCATAGTCGATCGGCCGCTTGAGCGAGACGACGCTGTCCAGCACATCTTCCTTGCGCGACGTGCCGCGTTGGCCGCCGCCTTTGCCCGCATGGTGGATGAGCAGGACTGATTTACCGGCAGCACGCTGACGTAGCGCCCACGCCTGCACCGGCCCCCAACTATCCGCCTCGTTTTCCCGAAGCGCCCGGCAAACGGTCGAAAGATTGTCGACGACGATAAGATCGGCGTCCGCGATCTCCGCGTCGTAGAACCGCTGCGCCCCCGCGTCGGCGAGGTCGGGCAAGCCGTCCGGTTGAAGATCGGCCGCCACGAGCCGGAAATGATCCTCCGGCGCGTCAAAGTCGGCGGCGGCGACGATCGCCGCAAATCGATCCTTGATCATCGCCGCCGGCATTTCGCCGTCGATGTAGACAACGCGCTTTGGACAGGGCGCACGCCAGCGAAGGAACGAACCGCCCCCGGCCGTGTGTCGCCGATTGTGACGATCACGCCCCCCTTGCAAATTTCTGAGATTGCAAAAATCCCGTGGGACCCCGCCTAGCAGGCCAGCTCGCCAAATAATGTCTCGCGCCCTGTAGGAATCGCCTGCGCTCGGAAAGGCGCGGTCTTTAATCTCCCGGGCTACCGGCGGCGCTCGAAGAAAACGCATCCCTGGCATTTACTAATGGAGTGGCTTTCGGTCTCGCTCCTATGCCTTGTAATTCGACGGTGATTATGGCGCCGCCTGAGGCTGTGGCACGGAGGCCACAGGTCTGCGCCGTTTTGACTGCTGCGCTTTTCCATTGGCGGTTTTTGCGTTGACCTTGCGACGGGCAGACTCATCATCGACCACGGTCGAAACGAACCGATTCGGTTTCCAGGCGTCTTTTGTGGAATGGAATGGGCAAACGCTTCACCGCCGGGATAGCAACGCCGATGAGGTCATCTATGAGAAAGTCTCTTGCTTTTGCCGCCATCCTATCCTTCTTGGCGGGATCGGCCTTCGCCGCTGATCTTCCTTCTACAAGGCTCCGCCTCCAGTTTACATTGTGCCGCCGCCGCTCTGGACCGGCTTCTATGTCGGCGTGAACATTGGCGGCGGCTGGAATGCGAACAACAACGCGACCGCCTTCGATCCCGCACTGATATTGATTCCAGGTGCGCCCGATCCCTGTATGTGGGGCAGGATCACTGTATGCCGGTGCCGAACCCGGCAACGGGAGCTATCGTTTTCCTGCCGACCAACGATCCAATTAATGCCGGCGGAGTCCTGGGCGGCGGCCAAATCGGCTACAACTACCAGTTCTCGTCAATGTTCCTGGTTGGCGCCGAGGCCGACATTCAGGGGACCAGCATCAGCTCCAACAATGGCGGCGGATGGTGGGGCGGTGGCGCCGGCCTGAGCCTACCGTGGTTCGGCACCGTTCGTGGCCGCGCCGGGCTCCTCGTCATGCCGACGCTGCTCGTTTACGGAACCGGCGGTTTCGCATATGGCGGTGTGCATGGCGACTTGTTGGGCGGCGGCAGCACACGGACCGGCTGGACGGCCGGCGGCGGCGTCGAATGGATGTTCATGCCCAATTGGTCGGCGAAGCTTGAATATCTCTTCGTCGACCTCGATAGCGGCGGAAGGACCGGCGCGTGGGGCTGGAATTGGGGCACCCATTTTCACCCGCAGTTCAATGTCGTGCGGGCGGGCGTGAATTATCACTTCAACTGGGGCGCGGTTCCGGGGTTGGCGACGTATTGATCGCACTCTTCGCGAGAGCCAATCGATAAGCGAGCAATGCGAACCCAGCCCAATGGCTGGGTTCTCTTTTTTGAATGGCCTGGCACGCCGACGGCATAGCGAACTCTGCGCCGCTTCCATCAGCGTCGGATCGTCGCGCCAACGCCTGAGCTGTTCACGCGGCGAGACGATCCACTCCTGCGTTCATTTTCTCGTAAGACAAATCCGTCAAAGGCACCGGTCGCAGCCAAGCAGAACTGATTTTGCGCGCAGGTTGGCGCGTCGGATATAGGCCAACACAAAACGCTTATTGAGCGTTTTTCCGGAGTGCATCCCGTGGTGTGATCGTAGCTTAAGTCCTGGCCGGCGCTCTAGTCACAGTTTTCTGTTTCGCCAACTTTGATGGCCACTTCCGTCCGATTCTTGGCATGGAGTTTTTTCATTAAGCTGGATACGTGGAACTTCACCGTGCTTTCACTCATGTTCAACTCGTGAGCGATGAGCTTGTTGGCTTTCCCCTTCCGAAGTGCATCGACCACCGCTTTCTGACGCGTAGTGAATGCGCGCCACTGGTTGTCTCCGGAATCGGTCTCGTCCAAACGCTGTCCAGACAGAAAAGTATTGGCGGGGACGAAAACGCCACCAACAAGGACAAGCCGGATTGCTTTCATCGCAACGTCTAATGCGGTGCTAGTCGGAACATGACCGCGCGCTCCCGATCTTAGACTATTTCTGACGTGGTCGATGTCTTCAGCGTCCGAGAAAACGACCACAGGAGCGCCGTTTCCTAATTTCTGGAGTTCGCAAATCGCTTCATGGACGTGCTGATCTTCTGATCTCTCAGATACGTCGAGAATAATGAGCGCAGTGCGGGCGTCAGACGAAGCCTTTTGCCAACTTTCGACGTCAGGGAACGAAACTACCGGACAACCGAATTCCGCGCTAACGCAACGCGCCAGACACTCTCCGATCAGAGGGCGCGTTTCAATGACGACGATATGTGCTGGAAGAACATCTTCAGGCAAACGCAACATTATATCCTCGATTGCGTGGATTGCGCGTTGCCGTTCGTTTCATCCTGCCTCACGAACGCGATTTCGGTCCATTAAGTGCACATCGCCGAGCTTGCTAAGAGTGCGATTGGTCACCCCAGCGAAACGACTTTCGTCACCTTGCGCGGCGGCGATGGCAAGCGGCCGCTTCGCAGTTCAATCACGCAATACCGTTAAGCACGGCTGCGGAGAGGCTATTTTTTGATGTGGAATTCTCAATAGGCGCCAAGGGGCGCGGCGCGATGTTGGAAAGGCGGCGCGTGATTGCGCGGCTGGCCGATCAAGTCGACGAGCCGGTGGAGCTCAGCCCAAGAGAGGTGCTGCGTGAAACGTCCGCACATCAGGGGCGCTCCGGCGGCTCGAGAAATCGGTGACACGTTTTGCACCTCCGACTTCTTTGTCTATTTTTTTGTCCCCTTGGTTACACATTGGTGCGCTTCACATGAAGCGACAGTGTCGTGCAAGGCCGACCCGAGACAGAAGAAGTATTTTTCATTGAGAACTTCTTGCGCTTCGGCACTGTGGCCGACATTCACGGCAAGGTCAGATTGGCAAGGAACGGAGACGAGAACGCAGTCGCTAAGCGACTTACAAGTAAACCACTTTGTGGGAAGATTTGCCTCTGTGCGTATACGCTCATGGTAATCATCCAGGTGGTGCGCAGCTGCTGTTTGCGCGAACATGACCGACGCGGCCAGCGACAAAATCCATTTCTTCTTCATTGCAGCCTCTTTTTCGTGTGTGGCGCCATGGCAAGTTTTCTATAGGCCTAATAGCTCAGAGAAGCCGCATAAGCCCCCACCCGATTGGCGGATTCCTGAGTCCGAAATCACTCCCGTTCATAGCCTGAACAGGGTTCGAAGTGTCAGAGTTTGACCGCTAGATACACGAGAACGGCGGCTCCCTCGATTACCAATAAGCGCGCTCACCCCTGCGGCCGATATTCCGACCAATCCGGCATGACGTGGACGGTGCGCGAGCCGCATTCCTGGCAGACGAATTCGTCCCGTCTACGGAAGATCGATGAAAGTGAAGCCCGAGGGCGCGCCGATCGCTTCGAACGGCACAACCGCATAGTGCTGGCAGGCGCGGTTCAAACACCATACGCGCGCGGCGTGGACGCGCTCGGCGCGAAGATCGGCGATCGTCGGAGGGGCTGGGCGTTTGGCGGGCATCGGACCGCCTCCTATGGTCCTGCCCTCAGCATGATGCGCAGGATCAGGCATATCCCCAATGGTGTGTTCGATCATTGTCGCACGCGACTCCGGCCAGCGGGCAACGTTCAATTGCCGGCCTGGAGACACTAACGCCGGGATGCGACCGGGATCGGAAAGAACGGTGTTACGCAGGGAATGAACGCCAATACAGGCACGCTACGCTCGCCGTTTCCGGTGCATCCTCTTAGTGGCAGAGCATTAGACTCCGCTCTCTATTAATTCAAAGTTGGGTGGTTCGGTTCCGTGGGAGGCGGCGGGTGCTTCATATGCGACGATCTATCGATGGTCGCGGCGATATGGAATCGGCGAACAAGCGGCGACCGGACAATGGCGCTATAGCGAAAACCGCCTGCGCGCTCTTCTATCGAGCGACGAAAGTCTTTGCGAAACGCCATGCGCCGCGCCGAGCGCGCGAACGAGAAAAGTAGGGACCGTGTTTTTGCGCGCAAAGGTTGCGACGCCACCGCGCCCAAGAATTCGCGGATTTTTGGAGCAATGAAATTTGCGCTTCCGCTTCCAGATAGAGCCCGAGATGAAGAAATGGACCCTCCCATTACAGTGACGGCGACACAGTTGGCGGCTATGCTCGGGGTAACAAATCGCCGGGTCCGACAGTTGGCGAGCGAGGGAACCCTCGAACGCACGCCACAGGGCCGTTACGACCTCGCTACAAACATCCAGAAATACGTTTCCTTTCGAGAAAGTCGTCGAGAGCCGAATGAAGTGGCTCAAGCTCGCGCCCGCCATATCAATGCAAGAGCCACGGAAATCGAACTGCGAAATGCGAAACGCATTGGTGAAATCATCGAGATGGATGAGGCAATTTCGGTCGTAGATGAGGTTGTCGGGTCGATCATCAGAGCTCTCCAGGCCTTGCCTGCCAGGGTAACCCGCGATCTGGCGCTACGACGGCGGATCGAAGAGGAGGTTAATCAAATCAGGAGTGAAGTTTGTGATAAATGCAAAATGCAACAAGCCCAGCTACTCGAAGAAACGAATGCTGTCCGCGCCTGCGACACGCGATCTGCAATAGCGCCGGCAGATTGAGGCTGAGGTCCATGCCAGTCTGAGCCGCATCGCCGATAAGGCGGCCGCGATGGCACGAAAGGCCGGGGACTAGACAATGAGCGAAATCGAACTGCGCGACGCCGTATACGTTCCTCCGCCGGGCTGCGCATTACATGGCGCGACCCGACACAAGGGCGAACGTCACTTGCTCTTGATCACGCCCGCAGCCGGGGGCGGCTATTGAGTTTCGGGCGGCGAGCCTGGAAGTGGGTCTGATCTCATTAAGTGGACCGCTACAGCGACTTCGGTTTCACCGGATCTACTTTCTCGCCTTGTTGCTAGGGTCTCAGACGCGGACTGGTCTGTCGCTACTTGGACGGCGCGACCTTGCGCGCCAGCGCGCGAGAACCCCGCGCTGTCGGATGTCGAGAGCGAGCCGCTGAGTGAAGGGAGAATCCGAAAGTGATGATGCGTCGACAAAAAGACTTCCAACTTTGGCTAGAGAAACCTGCACGCGATCTCAGCGTTGGCTTCAATGCCCTGTTTCACGGAACTCGATACCCAAATGTACACCTCTCGTCCGGAGTGCTGTGTCCGACGCCAGCGCCTTTGAGACAAACCGGGCGGGTTGAGAAAGGGAGGATTTCTGGCTCATTGTAACCGTCAGGAGTGGAGATGAGCCAGAAATCCGATAGCCCCAAATTGTCATCCGAGGGGCTTCGTTGAGCACTACAATCATCGCCGTTATCACGAGAGCCTGAACAATCTCACGCCGGCCGACGTCTACTTCGGACGCGGACCGAAAATCCTCATGCAACGAGGAAGGATCAAACATCTCACCATCCGAAATCGACGCTTGCAACGCCAATTAACCGCCGCATAAACTCAACCGTCAGATGAGCCGCGTCCTCCATTAAATCAGCCCGCCCTCTATCTCAAATTATCTGACGAGGGACAAAAGCAATTTGGACGAAGATTGGACGAAGACATGTCATCCTGGCCTTTCTTTTCCGTCGAGCAGTGGGAGCAAACGATCGCGCACGCGATCGAAGCGCCGGACGCCGTTGGCCCCATTCGCAACATCGATAACGGCGATCCGCGCGAATTCGACGCCATCTTCATCGGCGGAGGGGCCGCTGGCCGTTTCGGCGCGGCCTATCTGCGTGCGATGGGCGGGCGGCAACTCATCATCGACCGCTGGCCGTTCCTGGGGGGATCGTGCCCGCACAATGCTTGCGTTCCTCACCATCTCTTCTCGGATTGCGCCGCCGAGCTAATGCTGGCTCGCACCTTTTCGGGCAGCCTGTGGTTTCCTGAAATGAGGAATCGTGGGACGTCGATCAAGGAAGTCGTCGATCTCTTTCGACGCGGCCGCACCGGGCCGCATGCAGTGATGAATTATCAAAGCAAGGAGCAGCTCGATCTCGAATTCGTCCTTAACGCGAAGGCGCGCATCATTGACGCCAACACCATCGAGGCCGCAGGAGAGACCTTCCGCGCGCGCGCGCTCGTTTTGGCCATGGGGGCGGAGCCGATCCGCGTCGAAGGGCCGGGCGGCCATCTCGACGGCGTGCATGATCATGCGACGCTCGTCGAAACACTGACGCGGGAACCCGGCGAGGCCATCGTCGTCATAGGTGGCGGCAAGACCGCCGTCGAATATGGATGCTTCTTCAACGCTACCGGGCGTCGCGTCGTCATTCTGGCGCGTAATCGTGTCCTCGACATCATTCCGGACGAGGAGACGCGCGGTTATGTTCTCGACCGGATGAGGGAGCAGAGCATCGAAATCGTTGAGGGCGCCAACGTGACTTCCCTCCTGGGCGACGCCTCCGGGCGCGTGCGCGCGGTGCTCGCCGACGCGCCAGACGGCCAGCTTGAGATCGGCGCTGATTTCGTTTTTCTCGGGCTCGGCGAGCGGCCGCGCTCACGGCTCGCGGTGGAGGCGCTCGGCGTCGCTGTCGACTCCGCTGGCGCCGTGCTGGTCGACGAGCGATTGCGCGCCTCGGTTCCCAATGTCTATGCGGTTGGCGATCTCATCGGCGCGCCGATGGAAATGTTCAAAGCGCGAAAAAGCGGATCCTATGCGGCGCGCGCGGTCATGGGCGAGGATGTGACCTATCGGCCTGCTGATTGGCCGGATTTTTTGCACACCCATTACGAAGTGAGCTGGCTCGGTCTGGGCGAGGAAGAGGCGCGGCGCCGCTATCGAAACGTCGTCGTTCTGAAACTGCCGCCCGATAATCCGAACGGGCTCGACATCGGCCTGCCGGCGAGCGATCGAACGATGCTCTACGCAATGGCGCGCCCACATATGTCTGGCTTCCAGAAGCTGATCCTCGACGGCGACAGCAGACGCGTGATCGGCGCCCATCACGTCGGATATGGCGCCAAGGACGCTTTTCAATATCTCAACGCGATGGTGAAGCGCGGCCTGACGATCGACGAACTCGGCGATATGGACGAGCTTTTCCTCAACGCGACCTATTTCATCCAGCTCGCGCGATTGCGGGCGGGACAAAGCGTTCTGCGAAGCATGTAATGCGTCGATGCGGCGCAGCTTGCGTGCGGGAGGATCGTGATGCAGCGACTGCGCGACCGCGTGATCTTCGTGACTGGCGCCGGCGGCGGCATTGGCCTCGCGATTGCGCGCGAAACGGCGATAGCGGGCGCGGCGGTCGCCGTTTTTGATATCGACGGCGCGAAGGTCGAAGAGGCCGTTGCGCAACTGCGGGTCCTTGGCGCGAAAACCCATGGCGCTTCCGTCGACGTAACCGACGCGGCCGCCGTTTCGGAAGCACTGCGCGGCGCTGAAGCCGCGCTCGGGCCCGTCGATGGGCTGGTCAACAATGCGGAAATCGCCGGGCTTGGTTCGGTGCACGACGCCGACGAGCGGGAGTGGGCGCGCATTCTCTCGGTCAATGTCACCGGCGTGTTTCTGATGGCGCGCGCGGCGTTGCCTGGAATGATGCAACGCAAGAGGGGTTCCATCGTCAATGTCGGCTCGATCGCGGGCATGGTGGGCATTCCGGTCATGGCTGCTTATTGCGCGTCGAAAGGCGCCGTGACCAATCTGACGCGGCAAATGGCCGTCGACTATGCGAAATGGGGCATACGCGTAAATGCCGTCGCGCCGGGAACCGTCGCATCGACCGTGATGGGCGCGACGCTGCTCGCAAGCGACGTCGACGAGGCGGCGAGGGTGCGTCGTTTGGCGAAATATCCGATGGGGCGCTTCGGGGAGCCGGAGGAAATCGCGAAGGCAGCGTTGTTTCTCTTGAGCGACGAGGCATCCTTCATCACTGGAACGGTGCTGACGGTCGACGGCGGCATGACCGCGGCTTGAATGGGTATGCGTATTTAAGCGGATGCTCCGAGCGTTGACAGACATATGCGGCAAGCATAGCTTTCTTCGAATGCGGTTGCGAAGAGCCGAAAATAATTAAAAAATAATGGGGAGAAAGCGATGCAGCTCGGCGGTCAGGAAGTCCTCATCCCAACAAGCATGGTAGGAAACTACCCCAATCCCCGATGGTGGGACGCGTCCTTTGCACGGCTATTCAGAGGCGACAGGGAGCCGCCGGATTCGATCAATCGCGAGGCGTTAGAAGACGCGATCGGCGCCATCGCCCGCGACCAGGAGCTTGCCGGCCTCGACATCGTCACCGACGGTCGCGTTCACGGCGACAACTACGCCGACACGGCCGTCTATCATTACCTGCGCTGCATGGGTTACGATCTGAGAAGCGGCGGTCATCTCGCCTTTCCCATCTACAGCCGGCTGCACACGGCAACAATCGAGCGTGAGATCAAGCGGCGCGGGGCGATGATGGTCGAGCAGGCGCGGGCGCTCAAACGCGCGACGAAGAAGCCGACCAAGATTCAATACACCGGCGTTCAGGTGTTGGCGCAGTGCACCAACGATCTTTTTTACAAGAGTTCGCGCGACCGGGCCATGGCGATCGCCAGGGCAATGAACGAGGACATCCGTGAAGTCGATGCGCTCGGCGTTGATTTTATTCAGTTCGACGAGTTCACCTGGCCCTATTTTTACGAGGATTGGGCGATCGACGCTTTCAACGCAGCTGTTGAAGGCGTAAAGAACGCGCGCATCATCGTCCACGTGTGCTGGGGCAATTGGGGCGGCACGCCGGCTTATTATCCCGACGAAACCGGCAAGGCGGGCGAAGTCTACGACCTGACGAAGAGAAAAGAACAGCCCAAGGCGCCCGATGCGACCCGCGCAATCATCCCGAAGGCCTATGAAGCACATATCAATGTTCTCAACCTCGAGAACTGCGGGCGACGCGTCGATGACATGTCGGGCCTCGACGCCTTCAAGGAGTTTCCGCTTCCACTCAATGTCGATTTCTGGGCCGGCGTCATCGACGTGAAGACGACGATCGCTGAGACGGCCGCGCAAGTGGCGGATCGAATTACAGCCCTGTTGAAGGTCATCCCAGCCGAGAGGCTTGGCGTCACCACGGACTGCGGCCTCATCCTGCTGCAACGCTATATCGCACAAGACAAACTGCATGCGCTGGTCGAGGGCGCCAAGTTGGCCCGTGAAAGGCTGAAACAAAAGGCCGCTGCTTGAACGAACAGGGATCGGCGGCTTCTGCGAACGCCGCCGATTAAGAAGGTGGCGCAATGCCCATATATGCGATCCTTTGCCCCGATTGCGGCAACGTGGCCAGGACATTGGTTCTGGCGGATTGTCGCATGCCGGAAGAATGGGCCTGCTCGGCCTGCGGCGGGTTGCGCGCGCAACCCGATCCGCACGCCGTTCCGCAGCCTCATCCGTGGGAAGCGGGGCATGGCGGCGGGTGCCTGTGTTGCGGCGGATCGTCGTCGCTTGAACGCGCGCAACAAGGCGTCTTCGAATGCAGGGAGACAAATGACGAAGACACGGCGCCTGATCGGAATGACTTCTAGCTTCGCGCATGTTGGAAACAGTGCATGTTTGATTACGTCATCGTCGGAGCCGGTTCTGCGGGATGCGTTCTCGCAGGAAGATTGAGCGAGGATCCCGATTGCAAGGTCCTGTTGCTGGAGGCCGGCCGCGAGGATGACGCGCCATTGCTGCGCGCCCCGGCGCTCTATGGGCGCCTGCAGGACAGTCCTTACGATTGGGCCGATCGAACCGTTCCTCAAAAAAATCTCGACGGCCGCCGCATATTCGTTCCGCAGGGGCGGGGGCTCGGTGGGTCGAGTTCCATCAATTACATGATCTACATTCGAGGCGCGCATGAGGATTACGACAATTGGAGCCGGCTCGGAAATAGCGGGTGGGGCTATGAAGAGGTCCTGCCCTACTTCTTGAAAGCGGAGGGGAACCGCGCCGCAAGAGATCGCTATCACAACGCGAAGGGCCCGCTCGCTGTGTCCGATCATTCGCCCGAAAACCCGCTGGTGGAGCGCTATCTGAGCGCCGCGCAAGAAGTCGGCGTAAGGTTCAACACGGATTTCAACGGCGAATTGCTGGAAGGATGTGGACGCCTGCAAGCGACCCTCGACAATCACGCGCGTTGCAGCGCGGCGGACGCTTATCTTCACCCGGTCCGCGATCGCGAGAACCTGAAAGTTCTCTCTCACGCCTTTGTGACGAGGATTCTGTTCAGCGAGACACGCGCCATCGGCGTTGACTATCTTCATTTCGGCGCGCTCGAACAGGCTTTCGCATCCTGTGAAGTTATCGTGTGCGCCGGAGCCCTGCGTTCGCCGCAACTGCTGATGCTCTCCGGCCTTGGCCCGAGGACGGAGTTGGAGCACACGGGCGTGGACGTTCGTGTTGATCTTCCCGGCGTCGGCAGGAATCTACAAGATCACCTCAATGTGAGAGTGCGTTGCGAGATCAACCAGCCGCTGACATTCGCCGCTCTTCCCGACGAGGCGAAGGCGGCTGTGTTGCGCGACTATGAAGCGAACAGATGCGGCCCCGTCGGCTCGAATTTTCTGGAGGCGGGCGCATTCGTCAAGAGCCGGCAGGAAGAGCGTGTCCCTGATTTGCAATTGTTCTTTCTCATGATGCTCTCGCCCGATTATCCGGAAGCGGGCGTGCCCAAACGACATGGTCTGACTTTCACCTCTTATGTTTGTCGACCCGCGAGCCGCGGCCAGATTTCGCTGGCCTCCTGCGATCCACTCGACCGGCCGCTCATCGATTTCAATTATCTGAGCGAGTCGGACGACCTTCGCTGCGCAATGGCCGGCGTGCGCTGGAATCTGCGCATCCTTTACGCGCGGGCGTTCAATGACATCCGGGGTGACGAGGTGGCGCCTGGGGCCCAGGCGCGAAGCGATGCGGAAATCGAAAGTTTCATCAGGCGCAGCGCGTCCACGACCTGGCATCCGGCCGGAACGTGCAAGATGGGCAATGACGATCTGGCGGTCGTCGACGCGCGCCTTCGTGTCCATGGTGTCGAAGGTTTGAAAGTCGTCGACGCCTCCATCATGCCGACGATCGTGAGCGGCAACACCAATGCGCCGGTGATCATGATTGCGGAAAGGGCAGCCGATCTCATTCGCGGTCGCACAGTGGAGACGACGCAATGACGCGATCCGCGCGCGCTATTTACACCGATCCCGACAAGCGCAGGAGCCTCGACGAACTTGCCGAACTTGTGCCCGACGGTGCTATTATCGCGGTCGGCGGCGGGTTGTCGTCGCGCGCGCCGATGGCGTTGCTTCGGGCGATCCTGCGTCGCGGCGCGAAGGATCTGACCGCCGTCGGATCGGCGCATGGAATCGACATCGACCTTCTTTGCGCCGGCGGCGCGCTGTCGCGTTCGGCGGAGAGCTATGTCGGCTTCGGCAGGATTTCGGCCTCGCGCCCAACTATCGCCGCGCGCTGGAGTCGGGCGCGGTGGAGACCAGCGACAGCTGCTGCTACACGCTCACGCAGCAACTGAGGGCGGCGATACAGGGCCTGCCCTTCACGCCCCGCTGCGCTCGGTGCGCGGCACGAGCTTTCCCGCGCTGCATCCCGAATACCGGACAATGATCTGTCCCTTCTCGGAGAGAAGAACTGCTCCTTGCGCCCGCGCTCGAACCTGACGTTGCGCTTCTTCACGCGCAATATGGCGACGTCAAAGGCAATCTCTTGATCCTCGGGCCGCTTGTCGCGGATCTTCTTTTTGCAAAGGCGTCGAAGCGCGTTTGTCGGCGACAGTCGAGGAGATCGCGCCGACCGAGA
>CAVPMJ010000022.1:0-71645 GCA_963706255.1 uncultured Alphaproteobacteria bacterium
AGCGCCGTTTCTCGCGCGCCGTGGGGCGTTGGCTCGCGTCGAACCCCTGGGCGATGAGCTACACGCTGCGCGCCGACGCGATTTTCGTCGCGCCGGGGAAACTCCCTCGGCATGTGGAGAATGCGTTTGAGTTGCGCGTGGGCTGAGGATTTCCTCGTCCTTCGAGGCCGGCTTCGCCGGGCCGGAAAAGGCCCCCATCGAGGCGCGAAGCCACCTTCGCCTCGAGAGGAAGGTGGGGAGGCCAAACCCTTTCCTAACACCCCGCGCGCTAGCATCCACCCTTCCGAATTCGAGCGCCGCGAGAGCCCATGCCCCCAAACGCCAGATGTGACACCCTCGCGCTCGCGAAGCGCATTCGGCTCGACGTCATCCACATGACGAACCGGGGCAAGAGCTCGCATGTCGGTTCGGCGCTCTCCATCGCCGACATCGTCGCGACGCTTTACGGCGCCGCGCTCAATGTCGATCCACAAGACCCGACGCGCCCCGACCGCGACCGCTTCATTCTCTCCAAGGGCCACGCCGGCGCGGCGGTCTATGCCGCGCTCGCCGAAACCGGCTTCTTCGACGTCAGCCTGTTGCAGCAGCATTATCAGAACGGCTCGATCTTTTCGGGCCATGTCTCGCACAAGGGCGTGCCCGGCGTCGAGCTTTCGACCGGCGCGCTCGGACATGGACTGAATGTCGCCACCGGCATGGCGCTCGCGGCGAAGCGCGGCGGCGAAGACTGGCGCGCCTTCGCGCTGCTTTCCGACGGCGAATGCGACGAAGGCTCGACCTGGGAGGCGGCGATGTTCGCGGCGCATCACAAGCTCGATAATCTCGTGGCCGTCATCGACTACAACAAGTTGCAAAGCCTCGCGAGCGTCGCTGAGACCCTTGCGCTCGAACCCTTCGCCGACAAATGGCGCGCCTTCGGCTGGTCGGTGACGGAAGTCGACGGCCATGATCACGCGCGATTGCTGAGCGTCTTCGACCGCCTGCCTTTCGAGCGCGGCAAGCCCAGCGTCGTCATCGCCCACACCACCAAGGGCAAGGGCGTGTCCTTCATGGAGAATGAGGTCGCCTGGCATTACCGCTCGCCGCAGGGCGCGGAGTTCGACCAAGCGATTGTGGAGCTGGAGGCGTCAGCCCATGCGTGACGCCTTCATCGAAACGCTCTGCGAACTCGCTGAGGCGGACCCGCGCGTCGCGCTCATCACCGGCGATCTCGGTTACGGCGTCTTGAACAAATTCGCCGAGCGCTTTCCCAATCAATTCGTCAACGCCGGCGTCGCCGAGCAGAACATGACCTCCATCGCCTGCGGCATGGCGCTCTCAGGCTGGCGCGTCTACACATACAGCATCGCCAATTTCCCGACGCTGCGCTGTCTGGAGCAAGTGCGAAACGACATCTGCTACCACGACGCCGACGTGACCATCGTCGCGGTAGGCGGCGGCTTCTCATACGGCCAGCTCGGCATGTCGCATTTCGCGACGGAAGACCTCGCGATCATGCGCGCGCTTCCCAATATGCGCGTCGTCGCGCCGACCGAAAAATGGGAGGCGCAGGATTTAACGCGCGACCTCGCGCGTGAAAGAGGCCCGGCCTATCTGCGGCTCGACAAGGATGCGGGCGGCGTGGCGCGGCGCGGTGGCGAGCGCGCGATTGTCGGCAAGGCGCGGCGCGCGCGCGAGGGCGTTGACGCCACGATCATCGCGACCGGCGCCATATTGCGTGAGGCGCTCGCCGCCGCCGAACGGCTGGCGGCGCAGGGCGTCGAATGCCGCATTGAGGCGATGCATACGATCAAGCCGCTCGATGAAGAAGCGATCCTCGCCGCCGCGCGAGAGACTGGCGGAATCGTCACGCTCGAAGAACATACGCGCGTCGGCGGGCTCAAAGCGGCCGTCGCGGAAACGCTGCTCGACGCCGGCGCGCGGCCGGGCTTCTTCAAAAGCGTCGCGCTCAACGACGTCTTCCCGACCATCGTCGGCGATCAGAAATATCTGCGCGCACGCTACGGCCTCGACTCGCAGGCAGTCGAACAGGCGATTGTCGCGGCGCTCGCTGCAGGCGCGCCGCTTACCCGGGTCGCGAACTCGGCGTGAGCCGTCACGCCGTGTCGATGAAGCGCCGTTCGGCGCCTTCAAGCGCCACGGCCGTGAGCGCCCCGGATTTGTACGCGCCTGTATCGACATTGATCCGATTGGAAAGATTCTCGGCCGCCGGGACAACCGTGTGGCCATGCACGACGATTTTGCCAAACGACCCGCGGTAGTCGAGAAACTCACCGCGAATCCACATCAAATCGTATGGATCCTGGCGCTCCAGAGGCACTTGCGGCCGCACGCCGGCGTGGCAAAAGAAATAATCGCCATATTCGGCGGAGAACCGCGTCTCGTCGAGAAAGCGGCGATGCTCTTGCGGCGTGCGCTCCACCAGTTCCGCGCGCAAGCGCGCCACGCCGCCCGCACGCTGCGCCTCGCGCACGTCGACGCCATAGGAGCGCAGCGTGTCGAGCCCGCCGAAATCCGTCCAGCCAGCGAAGACGCCCTCATCAACGAAAAATCGCATCATCGCATCTTCATGATTGCCGCGCAGCGCGACGAAGGGCGTCGGAAAGTCCCGTTTCGCCAAGCGGTCGATCACGCCAAAAGAATCGGGGCCACGATCGACATAGTCTCCGAGGAAGACGGTCACGGCTTCTTTGCAAGGATACGCTCGCATGTCCGCCTCGATGCGCTGCGCGAGGCGGTCGAAGAGATCGGCGCGGCCATGGACGTCGCCGATCGCATAGACCCGCATTCCGTCCGGCGCCGTCGCCGTTTTGAACTCGGATATGAACGAATTTGTCGACATGGCTTCTCTCAAGGCCTTCATTTATCGTTGAGAGGGCATTTTGACGAGCTGAGCCGAAGAAATGCAGGAGCTGGCCTCATCTGCGGCGTAGTCGGTGGTCCTTTCCACTCGCCGCCGCGCTGCAGACAATGCAACCAGACCGAAGCATGGCGAGGGAAGCATGTTGAAATCAGGAGCGATTTTTTGTCGCGCAGTTCGCCCTGTATTGGCAGGCCTATTGGCGCTGGCGTTCGCCTTCCTAACACCCGCCTCGGCGGAAACGCCGGACGAAACCTTCAAGGCGCTGGGCCTTTCCAAAACCGCTTCGCCCAAGGAGCTCTATGACGCGCTCACCAAACGCTATTATGACGAGGCGCAAGGCGCCGGCAAAGGCTCGCTGTCGAAATATTGGGAGCCGATTCCGATCTCGAAATATCTCAATCCGCACGACTTCTATAAGCCGCCGCAAACGATCGACATCGACGCGCAGCGCGCCCAATGCGTCGAATGTCATCAGCAAGTCACGCCCGGCTGGACGCACAGCTGGCAAAAGAGCGTCCACGGCAATCTCGATGAAATCCGCAAACTGCCGGACAGCGATTCGCGCGCCTACAAGAAGGCGATGATCAAGGAGGTCGAAAACAACCTCCGCTCGATGGGAACGCTCAAGAACGGCGAAACGCTGAAGGAGGTCGGCTGCATCGACTGCCACATTGGCGTCGGCAAGGATCACGGCCAGCATAACGTCGATCTGAAAATGCCGGACGCCGCCGCCTGCGGCCAGTGCCATGTGCAGCAATTCGCCGAGCGCGAATCCGAGCGCGACACCTACACCTGGCCGCAGGGCCAGTGGCAGCCGGGCCATCCTTCCCATGCGCTCTCGTACAAGGCGAATGTCGAGAACGCCGTCTGGGCGGCGATGGAGCAGCGCGAGGTGGCGGAGGGCTGCACCTTCTGCCACACGCCGCAGACGACCTGCAATTCATGCCACACGCGCCATGAATTCTCGCCCGTCGAGGCGCGCAAGCCTCAGGCATGCGCCATCTGCCACAATGGCGTCGATCACAATGAGTTCGAGAATTACATGCTCTCGAAACATGGCGCGATCTATCAGACGCGCGGCGACACGTGGGACTGGAACGTCCGTCTCGCCGACGCGATGGAAAAGGGCAATATGAACGCGCCGACCTGCCAGTTCTGCCATATGGAGTATCAAGGCAAGTTCACGCACAATATGGTGCGCAAGGCGCGCTGGGCTTTCGTGCCGATGCCCAAGATCGCGGACAATTTGAACCATCCCTGGTTCGTTCAGCGCAAGGAGGCGTGGGTCTCCACCTGCTCCAATTGTCACTCCGACAGTTTCGCGCGCGCCTATCTCGACGACATGGACAAGGGAACGATCTCCGGTCTCAAGATCACCGAGGAAGCGCGCAGCGTTCTGGTGAAGCTCTATAACGACAAGTTGCTGCCGGGTCAGAAGACCAACCGCCCCGCCCCGCCCGCGCCGGAGAAGGACGAAGCCGGCGCCTTCTTCCAGTTGTTCTGGCAGAAGGGCAACAATCCCTCGGCGGTCGAATATGAATTCGCCGAGATGTGGGAGCATCATCAGATCAAGCATTACAAGGCGCTCGCCCACGCGAACCCCGGCGGCTACACTTATTCCGACGGCTGGTCGCAACTTGTGAAAAGCGCGGCGAAGATCAACGACGAAGATACGAAGCTGCGCGAGGCGGCGGAAATTCGCGCCGAGCTGAAGCGCATCTCCGGCGAAAAGCGCGGCGATCTCGACGCGCCGTCACGGCGCGCCTTCGCCGCCGGGCTCGGCGGGCTTGCGATGCTGGTCGGCGCAGGACTGTTGTTGCGGCGTGACAAGCCAAGAGCGTGAGACCCCTTGGTCAGAATCCAATCACTCGTCCCTATGCCCCACGGTTCCCGCTGTTCACGGGAAGTAGAAACGGACTGCGGTTGACCTACGTGATCTAGTCACTGAAAAATGGGATTAGGCGTATAAATTGAACTAAGGACGCGGCGACCTTGAAGACTTGCCCCCGCTAGCGGGGGCAAGAGCGTGAAGATTTGGCGTTTTCACGAATTGGATATGGCATGAGACTCATCGTCGGCGCGGCGTTCGTCGTTCTCGGTTTGGCGCTAGTCGCCTGGGGCGCTCTTCCAACGCTACGCCCCACCGCGCCCTATGAAGCGCGGCTCGAACCAGCCTCAGCGGACGCCGTGAAGGACGCCGCCGGCTTTGGCGTGAAGCCCGAGACGCTGCTACAGCTGGAGATCAGAGCGCCCCAGAAGCGCAGTCCCGTGGCGACGGGAGTCGTCGTGCGCGACGAAGCGGGTCGGCTGACTCCGCTTTTCTGGCGCAGCCAGGTGACGGAGCCGATCTTCTTCGCCGACGTCTCGGCGGCCGACGCGCTGAAAGTGCTCGCCGCGATCCGCGATCATACGCCTGAGGACGCCGTCGTGCTCGCCTGGTGGGACTTGTCGCGCGCAATCCGGCTTGTCGCCGGGCGCGCCGCGCCGCTCGATGACGCCCATGCGCGGGGTCTGCTAATGCCGACCGCCTGGACTGAGGCGACCACGCAGGAACGCGCGCGTTGGGGCGCAGGCGCCGAAAGCTCATCGGCGGAGGCGTTCGGCCGCTTCGTCGAAGCGCTGCTGCTCACAGACGAGACGCAAGGCGCCGAGGCGCTGAAAAAACTCGCCGGCGGCAAGCCCGCTTATGTCGCCGTGCATATTTCCGACGTGTGGAAAGCGTCCGCCGCCCGGCCCGAGCGCCTTGTCATCGCCTATAGGGATTTCGCCTCGACGGGCGGCGTCTCACATGGCCTCATCAAATCGGCGCGGCAATGGATGCGCGAGGAGAAGATCGAGGGCGGCTACGCCGTCGAACCTATGGGCGGCGCGACGCGACTGCATTATTTCCCGCGCAAGAGCGATGGCGATGCGCTGATCGCGCGGCTGTTGCCGTTTTCAACATCAAATCCGGCGCGGCTCGAAAAGATGCAGCTTGTCTATCAGCACAAAGGCTATTGGATCTACAAGCTCGCGGACTAGGCGTAGTGTCTCAGTCCCAATGCGAAGCGCGCTCCTCGCACGCCACAGCCTCCTACATCCGACCGTTGCGCGCCAAATAGAGATGACGCGGGAGATGGAGAAACGACCAGCTGAAATTCTTCAGATGGCGCTGTGGAACGCGAGACGAGATCGCGCGATGCAACTCCGGCAATGCCGTCCAATGCGCGCTCGGAAAAAGATGATGCGCGGTGTGATAGCCAAAGTTCAGGGTCAGGAAGTTGAACCACGCATGTGAGGTGTTGTTGGCGATCTCCTCCAGATGGGCGTCGCCTTCGTCGCAGCCATAATGATTGAGGTAGTCGACATATCTTGAGATGAGAAAGACCGAAACATACCAGGGAAGCACATAAGAGATCGTCAGCCAGGGGCGCCACAGCAGCAGGGCGACGATCAGCAGCGCAAGCAGGCTTTGTTCGACGAACGCCCAGCGATAATCGATCGGCGATTTGACATAGGCGAGAACGCCTTTTTCAAACGCTTCCCGGAACGGACCGAAAAAAGTCGGCCACAAGGAGCGCGCGCAATAAGAGCAAGCGTCCCGCGCCGAGTAGCCGGCGCTCAACTCCAGCGTTGGCGTCGCGCGGAATTTCTCATCCGCGCCGAGATGGTGACCGTAGACATGCTGTATGCGCCAATTCGAGGCCGTCATGCCCGTTGTCACGCCCAGGCATAGATCGAGCAGCAGGTTGAAAGCGCGATGATTGGTGAAGCGACGGTGAACATGCCAATGCAGCAGGTAATTGGTTCGGCCTATAAGTACAATTAAAACAATTATATACAGGATGAATTGGAGGCTTGTGAAACCAACCGCGAAAGGCAGGAAGAACAGCATCGGCGCCGCCAAGGCGCGAATAATGTTGGGAATGTCGTCGCGAGCGCAAAAGCCAGAGGCATTATTCAAACCGACCGAAGTCATCGCTCACTCGATAACCGCGCGCCTTGGAGACTTCTGAGCGGGACCATTGTCCGCTCGATCCGAGGCTGCCATAATTCGTCGGCCTCGGCGCCTTGTCAAAAAAGCGGCGCGCGCGCCAATCCGCGCTTCCCATTTCTTAACCCTTACCGCTTGTTAACGCCTTGCCGCTATGTTTCATTGTGCGGCGCACCGCAGCCCCACAAATGGCGAAATTGTGAGCGATAGACCGGGCGTCGCAGCCATCGCCGCCACAGAGCGTCCGCCGCTTTCCAAGGACAAATCATGAATCCAGCCGAGATCGCCGCGAGCCCGCTCGCCGCACCCGCCGCCGACATCACGATCTGGAGCATGTTCTGGGGCGCCCATATCGTCGTGAAGATCGTCATGATCGGCCTGCTCGCCGCTTCTGTCTGGTGCTGGGCGATCATCATCGACAAGACGCTGCTCTTTGCGCGCATCCGCCGCGCCATGGACCGTTTCGAGGAGAGCTTCTGGTCCGGCAATTCGCTGGAGGAGCTTTACGGCAAGCTCTCCGAGAGGCCGCAGACCGGCATGGCGTCGCTGTTCGTCGCCGCCATGCGCGAGTGGAAGCGCTCCTTCCAGGCGGGCGCCAGCGCTTCCTTCATGGGCCTGCAGGCGCGCATCGAGAAAGTGCTCGACGTGTCGATCGCGCGCGAGGTCGAGAAGCTTGAATCCAATCTCCTCGTGCTCGCGACCGTGGCGTCGGCGGGCCCATTCGTCGGCCTCTTCGGCACCGTCTGGGGCATCATGACCTCCTTCCGCTCGATCGCCGCCTCGAAGAACACCTCGCTCGCGGTCGTCGCGCCAGGCATCGCCGAGGCGCTGCTCGCGACCGCCATCGGCCTCTTCGCCGCCATTCCGGCGCTCATCGCCTATAACAAGATGCAGGGCGACGTCGCCAAGGCGCAGGCCCGCATGGAGAGCTTCGCCGACGAATTCTCGGCGATCCTGTCACGCCAGATCGATCAGCACGCGGCCTCCTCCAACCGCGACCGCGCGGCGTAAGGAGAGATCATGGGCGCTTCCCTCTCGGCTCCGGGACGCAAGGGCGGCAGGCGGCGGCGCGGCGTGCCGCGCTACGGCGCCATGGCCGAAATCAACATGACGCCTTTCATCGACGTCATGCTCGTGCTGCTCATCATCTTCATGGTGGCGGCGCCTTTGCTCGCGACCGGCGTCGCCGTCGATCTGCCGCAGACGAAAGCCGGCGCGCTCAACATCGACCAGAAGCCGGTCTCCATCGCCATCGACGAGAAGGGCCAGGTGTTCCTGATGGATCAGCCGGTCGAGACGACGCAATTGCTCGACAGACTGAAGGAAACCGCCAAGCAGGGTTTCGACGAACGCATCTATGTGCGCGGCTCCAAGGCGGTGAATTACGGCCGCGTCGCCGAGGTCATGTCGCTCGTCACGAGCGCGGGATACAAGAAGGTCGCGCTGGTGACGGAGCAGGAGAAGAAGTAAGCGAAAGTGAGAGTTTCGCGCTCCGAGCCGGGGTTCGTCGTCTCGTCAGCGGTCCACGCCGGACTGCTGCTGGCGGCGCTTGTTCTCTTCTCGGACGCAGGCAAATTCGACGATGCGCAGGAGATCGATTCCGGTCGACGTCGTCACCGACAGTCAGCTCAACCAGATCATGAAGGGCGAAAAGACCGCCCGCGACATAAAGCCCGCGCCGCGCGTCGATAAGATCGCCGCCGAGACGGAGACGAAGCCGCATCCTCCGCTCGCTGAAGCCAAGAAGGATATTCCAACGCCGCCGCCGCCGATGCGGCGCCTCCCGGAGCCCGGCGCTGACGACGCGCCGCCATCGCCGCCAAAACGCATAGCCGCTCTGCCGCCAAAGCCTGAGCCGCCGGCAAAGCCCGCAAGAGAAACAGCCGGAGTTCGAAACAGCCGGCAAAGCCGAAAGCCGCCGCGCCCGAACCGGAAAAGGAAGATCTCAAGGACGCCGAGGTTGTGAAGCCGAAGCCGCCGACGCAGCAAAAGCCCGAAAAGACGGCGAAGGAAACGCCCGCGCCGGAAAAGCCGAAGGCCGAGACGCGTCTCAAGGTGGACGAAGTGGCGAAGCTGCTCGAAAGCAAGAAGCAGGACGGGAAACCCGCGCCGGACAAAGCCGAGCCCGCGGAAAAGCCAACAAAGGAATCGAAGCCGAAATCAGGCGAGGAGAATGCGCCGAAATCGAAATTCGACGCGGCGAGCATCTCCGATCTCTTGAGCCGTGAGCCGCCGCAACGTAAGGCGGCGACCGGCAAGGAGGTGCGCACCGCTGCGCTGGGCGCGCCGACCGGCGCGGCGGCGAAAATGTCCGCCACGATGGAGGCGCGCATCGCCGCTTATATCCACGATCATTATCATCCGTGCTGGGTCTCGGCGCTGTCGCTCGGCGGACAGACCTATGCGCCCGTCGTCGAGTTTCACCTGTCGCGTGCGGGCGAACTCGAGGGTCATCCGCGACTCTTGAACGCCTCGCCGAGCCCGATCGAGCGCGCGCGCGGCGAGCAGGCGCTCCAAGCCGTGCGCCGTTGCAGCCCGATGCGCATTCCGCCGGAATTCATGCCCTACTATGAAGAGGCGCTGCGCGAAGTCACCATCCGCTTCCAGGATTCCAACTAAAGCATGATCGCTGAAAAGCGCGACGCGATTTTCGGCTTAGATCATGCTTCTTTATTAGAGAGATCCCGTCATGACCGCTCATTTCACTCGCCGCGCCGCCGCCGGACTCATCGCGGGCGCGGCGCTCGCGCCTTTCGCGCCGGCGCGCGCCGGCCGCATCATCGATCTCAAGGGCGGCGGCTTTCAGCCGATCAACATCGCGGTCGCGCCTTTTGTCGGCGACGAGGCGGCGCGCACGGTGACGTCGGTGACGACGAATAATTTCAAGCGCTCGGTGTTTCTCAATCCGATCGACCCGAGCGCGCTTCCGGCGAACGCCGCGCCGCCCGACGCGATGCCCAATCTCGGCGCCTTCAAAGCCGTCAATGCGCAATTCGTTTTGACCGGGCGCTCGCAGCGCGCCGGCGATGGGAGGCTCAAGACCGAATTCCGTCTGTTCGACGTAACGACCGGCGAACAAGTCGCGGGCCAGCAATATGTGACGGAAGCGGCGAATACGCGCCGCGTCGCGCATCTGCTCTCGGACGCCGTGTTCTCGCGCATCACCGGCGAGAAGGGCTTTTTCGACACGCGCATCGTCTTCGTCGACGAGACGGGATCGAAGGACAAGCGCCGCAAGCGCCTTGCGATGATGGACCAGGACGGCGCCAATGTGCGCTATCTGACGCGCGGCGACGAGCTCGTCGTCACGCCGCGCTTCTCGCCCTCTTCGCTCGACGTGACCTACATGTCCTTCGGCGCCGACGGCGACCCCAAGGTGCTGCTGATGAACATCGAGAACAGCCAGCGCGAGGTCGTCGGCAATTTTCCCGGCATGACTTTTTCGCCGCGCTTCTCGCCCGACGGACAGAAGATCATCATGTCGCTGTCGCAAGGCTCCACCACCAATCTCTATACGATGGATTTGCGCTCGCGCACGACGACGCGCCTCACCGACACCGCCGCTATCGACACCGCGCCATGCTATTCGCCGGACGGGTCGCGCATCGTCTTCGAGAGCGACCGCGGCGGCTCGCAGCAGATCTACGTGATGGGCGCGCATGGCGGCGACGCCAAGCGCATCTCCTTCGGCGGCGGCCGCTATTCGACGCCCGTGTGGTCGCCCAAGGGCGACTATATCGCCTTCACCAAGCAGAACGGCGGCAATTTCTCGATCGGCGTGATGAAGACCGACGGCTCAGGCGAGCGCATCCTCACTGAAGGCTTTCACAATGAAGGCCCGACCTGGGCGCCGAACGGCCTCTTCCTGATGTTCTTCCGCGATTCGGGCGGAGGCGGCGGACCGAAGATTTACATGGTCGACGTGTTCGGCCGTTCGGAAATTCAGGCGCCGACGCCGGGTTACGCAAGCGATCCGGCGTGGGGGCCGTTGCAGGATTGAGGATCTACCCGCTTTTCGACTAGACTGATTACATGAAACGGACCGAAGCGATCACGCGACTGAAAGAATACGCGCCGGCCATCAAGGCGATGGGCGCAACGTCGCTATTTCTCTTTGGCTCCGCCGCCCGCGACGAAGCGGGCCAAGGTAGCGATCTCAACCTCTTCATTGATTATGATCCCACGAGCCGGTTCAACGCATTCGATCTTGTCGGCATTAAACTCTATCTTGAGGAAGAGTTGAAAACTCCGGTGGATTTGACCACACGGGACGGCCTTCATCCCCGCCTGCGCGACGCGATCGAAACATCGGCGATCCGCGTTTTTTAATGGCTCGCGAATTTCTCCACGCCGTCGATGACATCGACTAGATCAAAATGACGAAGCCCGTCCGCATCGACGAAAGCTGGAAGAAGCATCTCGCGCGCGAGTTCGAGCAGACCTACTTCACGGAGCTGCGCGAATTCGTTCGCCAGGAATACGCCGCGCGCAGAATCTTTCCGCCGGCCGCGCAGATTTTCCGCGCCTTCGACGAATGTCCCTTCGACAAGGTCAAGATCGTCATCCTCGGACAAGATCCCTACCACGGCGCGGGACAGGCGAACGGGCTTTGCTTCGCGGTTGGCGCGAACACGCCCCCGCCCCCGTCGCTGCAAAATATTTTCAAGGAGATCGAATCCGATCTCGGCCATCCGGTCTCGCGCGATCCCGACCTCTCGCGCTGGGCGCGACAGGGCGTGCTGCTGCTCAACGCCACGCTTACCGTGCGGGAGAACGCCGCCGGCTCGCATCAGAACAAGGGCTGGGAGCAATTCACCGACGCCGCCGTACATGCGCTATCGCGCGAACGGGAGGGCGTCGTCTTTCTGCTCTGGGGTTCTTATGCGCGGCGCAAGGGCGCCGGGATCGACCGCCGCAAGCATCTCGTGCTCGAATGCGCGCATCCTTCGCCGCTCTCGGCGCATAACGGCTTCTTCGGCTGCAAGCATTTTTCAAAAGCGAACGATTATCTCGTCGCGCATGGGCAAACGCCGATCGAATGGTGACGCGTAATGTCATTCCCGACAGGCCGAAGGCCTGATCGGGAATCCATAAATTCCCTGATTGCTCGACGCGGCTCTGGATTCCCGATCACTCGCTCACGCGAGCGTCGGGAATGACACGCGAAACTACATGCCGTCATTAGCCTTCGCCGCCGCCGCTTCGTGAATTTTGAGAAGCTGCTCGTCCGTCTGCGCAACGCGCACAGCGGACGGCCTCGCGGCAATGCGCTCGAAATAGGCCGTTTTCTGTGGCGTCGCCGGCACGAGGCCGAAGCCGACCGTCCAGCGCAGCGCCTGGCCCCACAAAATATCGGCGGCGGTGACGCGCTCGCCGAGGAGATAGGGCCCCGGCGTCAATTGCGCATCGATCAGATTCATCACGCCGTCGAAATCGCCATAAGGACTCGTGCTGGCAGGCGCCGGTTCATGCTTCATATAGCGATCCATCACCGCGGGCTCGAAGGCCGAGCCGTAGAAAACGAGCCAGCGCAAATAAGGGCCCGCGCAGCGGATCGCCGATCGGCGGCGCCAGTCCCTTCTGCGGGAAAGCGTCGGCGAGATAGATGAAAATTGCGCCAAGCTCGGTCACGAGCGCGCCATTATGAATGATCGCCGGCACCTTCCCGAGCGGATTGACGGCGAGATAATCCGCCTTGCGCTGCTCGCCGAGCTTCAAGTTCAAGACGCGCATTTCATAAGGAACGTCGAGTTCCTCAAGCAGGGTCAAAACGCTTGCCGAACGCGCGCGCGGCGAATGATAGAAGATCAGCTTGTTGTCGCTCATTTTCGATTTCCCCGCGCCAAGCGATGATTACGGCACGAACAATAGAAAAACATATGTCGAGAAAACGACGAGATGCACCAGTCCGGTTAAGATATTGGTGCGCCCGGCCCCGAAGCTGACAACGCTCAGCAGCAGCGTGAGCAGCAACAGCACGGTGTCGCGCTTTCCGAGGCCAAACATAATTTCATGGTCCGTCGCGATGCTCATCAGCGCCACCGCCGGAACCGTCAAACCGATCGTCGCGACGACAGAACCAAGCGCGCCGTTGAGGCTCGTTTGCAGCGCGTTGCGCGCCGCGGCCCGAACGGAATTCACCGACTCGGGAAGCAGAACGAGCAGCGCCACCGCCGCGCCGGTCACCCGATTCACGTCGTCGACGCCAGCCCAGTAAAGCGCGTCTTCGAGACCCGGAACCACGCGTTCCGCGAGGAGCGCGACGCCGAGCAGGCTCGCTCCAAGACCCAATATCGCGAAACCTGTCAGCGCTCGCGAAGGCTTACCGGCGCCATGACCCAGAGCCGCTGCCTGCGCGTCGGTGAAATAGGATCGATGCCTGACCGTCTGAATGAAAAGAAATGCGCCATATAAGAGCACGGACAAAATGCTGACGAATGCGAGCTGACTTGCCGAGAGCG
Organism: uncultured Alphaproteobacteria bacterium; assembly: GCA_963706255.1. Lineage (GTDB taxonomy): Bacteria > Pseudomonadota > Alphaproteobacteria > Rhizobiales > Beijerinckiaceae > Methylocystis. The sequence goes on from CAVPMJ010000022.1 coordinate 13,298, forward strand.
TCGGCCCGTAAGTCGACGTCGTGTAATCAGGTAGAATGAGCGTGAGAATCGAGAGTGCGATCAGGACCGCGAGATAGGCGCTGGCGGCCATCGGGTGCAGCTCCTGCTCGTGGTGACGGAAACCGCCGAGCAGGAGGCAAAGGCCGACGAGCCCATTGCAAACGATGATGATCGCCGAGAATACCGCTTCTCGCGCTTCTGTCGGGTCTTCGTTCCCGTGCTCCATCATCGAGGCCATGATGGCGACTTCGATGATGGTTACGGAAATGGTGAGAACGAGGGTCCCGTATGGTTCGCCCAGCTTGGCGCCGAGGATTTCCGCATGTTGTAAGGCGGCGAAGACGACGCCGATCAGCATGATGGCCGCGAGCGTCGGCGGCGCGAAGGCCACGGAAGCCGGAATTTGCGAAAGCCAACGCCCCCCAAAGGAGAAGGCGCCGGCGAGCGTCAGGGCCAGCGCCGGAAAAAGGACGCCGCCGACGCTGATCCTCGCTGTCTGCATTCCGCCCCCGATGGTTCGCAGCCCCAAGCTTCGCGGCGACTGTGGCCAGCCGGCCGCATCAGCGCAAGGCGTGGATTTGCGAGACGCGAGGAGGCCGCGGGTTCTCAACAGCTCTTTGATGGCCGCTTCGTCGCGGGGCGCCGCCGAAGGCGACTCTTTCAATCGCCGCGGCTGGCGCATAAATCTAGGCCGATGACCGCCCCGCCCGCAAATCCGCGCGACCTCCCGCCCGAGGAAGACGACGCTTTCGACATGGCCGACGCCGCGACGGAGGTCGCGGACGAGCCCAGCGCGGAAAGCGAAGCGCCGCAGACGCCCGAGAGCGTCAAGCGGGGCGTCGAGATCATCAAGAAGCATTGGAAACACGCACCGAACGGCCCCGGCGTCTATCGCATGATCGCCGAGAGCGGCGAGGTTCTTTACGTCGGCAAGGCGAAGAATGTACGCAAGCGCGTCGCGAGCTACACGCGTCTCGCCGGCCACGTCAACCGCATCGCGCGCATGATCTCGGCGACGGCGTCGATGATGTTCATCTCGGTGGAGACCGAGACCGACGCGCTGCTGCTTGAAGCCAATCTCATCAAGCAATTGAAGCCGCGCTTCAACGTGTTGATGCGCGACGACAAGTCCTTCCCCTATATCCTCATCGCCATGGACCATGAAGCGCCGCAGATTCTGAAACACCGCGGCGCGCGCGGGCGCAAGGGCGATTATTTCGGACCCTTCGCCAGCGTCTGGGCGGTCAATCGCGCGCTCAACGCGCTGGAGCGCGCCTTTCTGCTGCGCTCCTGCACGCAGAGTTTCTACGACAATCGCACCCGGCCCTGCCTGCTCTATCAGATCAAGCGTTGCTCGGGCCCCTGTACCGGCGAAATCTCGATTGAAGATTACGCCGAGCTCGTGCGCGAAGCGCGCGACTTTCTCTCCGGAAAAAGCCGCAGCGTGCGCGAGCAACTGGCGCGCGAAATGACGGAGGCGGCGGAAAGACTGGAATTCGAGCGCGCCGCGCGGCTGCGCGACCGCATCTCGGCGCTCTCGGCGATACAGGGCGCGCAGGGAATCAATCCGCGCAGCGTCGAGGAGGCGGATGTCTTCGCCATCGCCAAGGACGCCGGACGCTTTTGCGTCGAGGCCTTCTTCTTTCGCGCCTATCAGAACTGGGGCAACCGCTCTTACTTCCCGCGCGCCGACGCGAGCCTGTCGGAAGCGGAAGTGCTCGACGCCTTTCTGGCGCAATTCTATCAGGAGCATCCTTCGGCGCGCTGCGTGTTTCTATCGCACGTCATCGAAGACAGTTCGCTGCTTGAGGAGGCGCTGACGGCGCGCCTGGGCCGACGCGTCGAAGTGCTCGCGCCGCAGCGGGGTGAAAAACGCGAGCTCGTGGAGCATGCGCTCAGCAACGCGCGACAGGCGCTGGGACGCAAGCTCGCCGAAGATGCGAGCCAGCAGCGGTTGCTCGCGGCGCTGGGCGCAGCCTTTGGTCTTGCCGCCGCGCCGCGCCGCATCGAAGTCTATGACAATTCCCACATCGGCGGCGCGCAGGCCATTGGCGCGATGATCGTCGCGGGTCCCGCGGGATTCATGAAAGCGCATTATCGCACTTTCAATATCAAAAGCAGCGAGATCGCGCCGGGCGACGACTTCGGCATGATGCGCGAGGTGTTGACGCGCAGATTCGCGCGTCTCGCCAAGGAACCGGAAAAGGAACAGGATTCTGATGCTTTTCCCTCCAAGCCCGATCTTATTTTGATCGACGGTGGGCGCGGCCAGTTCGAGGTCGCGCGCGAGGTTCTGCGCGGCCTCGGCGTCGAGGGCGTTGCCGTGGCGTCCATCGCCAAGGGCGCCGACCGCAACGCCGGCCGCGAGACTTTCTTTATCGAGGGGCGGGAGCCCTTCCGCCTGCCGCCGCATGATCCCGCGCTCTATTTCGTGCAGCGGCTGCGCGATGAAGCGCATCGCTTCGCGATTGGAACGCATCGCGCGCGGCGCAAGAAGGAATTCACCAAAAATCCGCTCGACGAAATCGCCGGCGTCGGTCCTTCGCGCAAGCGCGCGCTGCTGCTCGCCTTCGGCTCGGCCAAGGCCGTCTCGAAGGCGGCTCTCTCGGACCTTGAGAAAGTTCCCGGCGTCAACAAGGCGACGGCGCGCCTCGTCTACGATCATTTCCAGCGGGGGGAATAGCGCCGTTGCAGGTTAAGACGGCTCAGGCGGGCGCGAGCAACAGGCTCGTCTCACTTCGCTCGATCCCCTCGATCGTTCTCACGTCCGAAAGCAGCCGGTCGAATTCGGCGAGATTCGCACATTCGATTTCGGCGATAAGATCGAAAGCGCCATTGGTGCTGTAGAGCGCGTGAACTTCTGGCAGGCCGCGAAGCGCCTGCGCGACGCGCTTGGTGTTTTTGCCCGAGACTTCGACCATCATGATCGCGCGAATGCGATCGGTCTCGGGCGCGCTTTTAAGGCGCACGGTAAAGCCCAGGATCATGCCCGAGTTGATCAGCCGATCGAGCCGATTTTGCACAGTGCCCCGAGATACGCCGAGCATTTGCGCGAGCTTGGAGAGGGAGGCGCGTCCGTCGGCGCGAAGCGCCGCGATCAACCGATGATCGAGATCGTCCATATCGAGCCTCTGGCGATATGATCATCAGATATGTCGGTTTGCGCAAATTTCTAGCGTTCTCGATAAAAGATCGCCATATCTGTTGGCGCCGCCTCCCTTTAGCTTCGCCCGGAGAAGCCAGGGAAGCGGGACATGACGACCTTTCTGAACGCGACGGACATCGCCCGGATCGTGGGCTTGCTTGGCCTTGGCCGATTCTGGCCGCGCCTTGCGGACTATCTGCGTGAGGACTTCGAACGCTGGGAGGCTTTCGACAAGTCGCCGCGCTTCGCGAGCCTTTCGCCGACGGGCGTGATCGAACTGATGCCGACGCGCGACAGCGATTCCTTCGCCTTCAAATATGTCAACGGCCATCCCGGCAACGCGCGCCTTGGCCTACAGACCGTGGTCGCCTTCGGAGCGCTCGCCGATGTCGCGACGGGCTATCCTCTCCTTCTCGCTGATATGACTCTCGCCACGGCGCTGCGAACGGCGGCGACCTCCGTTCTCGCGGCGCGCCATCTCGCGCGGCCCGAAGCCAAGACCATGGCGCTGATCGGGCTTGGCGCCCAATCCGAATTCCAGGCCAGCGCCTTCCACACGATCCTCGGAATCAATCGACTGCGCGTCTTCGACATTGACACGGAAGCTGCGGACAAGTTCGAACGCAACATGGCCGGCTTCGGTCTTTCGATTGCCCGTTGCGGCGACGCGCGGAACGCCGCCTCGGGCGCCGACATCGTCACCACGATCACGGCCGACAAGAAGTTCGCGACGATCCTGACCGAGGACATGATCGGGCCTGGAATGCATATCAACGCCGTGGGTGGCGACTGCCCCGGCAAGACGGAGCTCGCGCGCGCCCTTCTCCTGCGTTCGGACATCTATGTCGAATATGCGCCGCAGACCCGCATCGAGGGCGAGATTCAGCAGCTCGACGCCGACCATCCCGTAACGGAGCTCCACGATGTCGTCGCCGGCCGCCGGCCCGGCCGCGCCTCGCCCGACGCCATCACGATCTTCGACAGCGTGGGTTTCGCCATAGAGGATTTCTCCGTCCTGCGGCTTTTGCGCGACCTCGCGCATGAAACCGGAATCGGACACAAGATCGAACTGATCGCGGAGCCGGAAAATTCCAAGGACCTCTTCGGCCTTTTGCGCCCTTTCGAGACGCAACCGCGCCGCGATGAGCGTCGCCGCGCGCCAGCTGATCTCGCCAACTGACCGAAACGGAGATATCGATGAAGCTTTCCCTCGAACGCGAGATTTTGGACGCGCCCTTTCGCCCGCTTGACGAAAGCGAAGCGGCCGCGATCCTGCCCGCCGCCGGTTCGGCGCAGCGCCGCATCCTCATGTGCGCGCCCGATCATTTCGGCGTCGATTACGTCATCAATCCGTGGATGGAAAACCAGATCGGCCGCGCCGCCCTGCCGCGGGCGCGCGCCCAATGGGACAATCTGCGCGCGCGCCTCGGGGAGATCGCTCATCTCGCCTTCGTCGCGCCCACGCCCGGCCTTCCCGACATGGTGTTTACCGCGAACGCCGGACTTGCGATCGACGGCGCCGTCGTCGTCAGCCGTTTCCACGCGAAGGAAAGACGCTTCGAAGAGCGCTTCTTTTGCGAATGGTTCGAGCTTCACGGCTTTTCCGTCGCGCCCTGGCCGCAGGACATTGCCTTCGAGGGCGCGGGCGACGCTTTGCCCGACCGCGCGCGGTGCCTGATCTGGTGCGGCCACGGCTGGCGCTCGAGCGAAAAGGCCCCCGCGCTTCTCGAAAAAATCTTCGATCGGGAGGCGATCGGCCTAAGACTCGTCGATCCCCGCTTCTACCATCTCGATACTTGCTTCTGCCCGCTCTCGGACGGATGGCTGATGTATTATCCGCAGGCCTTCGACCAAGCGTCGCGGGAGAGGATCGAAGCGCTCGCGCCAAAGGAAAAGCTGATCGCGGTCGGCGAGGAGGACGCCCGCGCCTTCGCCTGCAACGCCGTCGAGATCGACCGGCGCGTTTTCATGAATGACTGCTCCCCCGCCCTTCGGGCGCGGCTGAGGGCGACGGGCTTCACGGCCGTCGTCACGCCTCTTTCGGAATTCTTAAAAGCCGGCGGCGGCGCGAAATGCCTCACGCTCGAAGTGAACGTCGAACGATCGCACGGCGAATGAAGGCCGTTATATCTCGACTTGGCCCCCAAGCTCGACGACGCGGCCCGGCGGGATTTGAAAGAACTCCGTCGCTGGAAGCGCGTTGCGGTGCAGGAACTGGTATATTCTGAGCTTAAATATCCGCCATTTCGACAGACCGATCGGCACGATCGTCAGCCGGCCGACAAAGAACGACGTTTCCATCATGTTGAAGTGAAACGGAACGGCAAGTGACTCGAGAAGCAGCGCGCGGGGAATATTGGGCTGCTCCATGAATCCATAATGGATAGTCATCGCGAAAAAGTCATCTTCGAGCGTCGTTGACTCGACGCGCTGCGAAGGATCAACCCGCGGTATTTGCTCGGTCTCGACGTGCAGAAGCACGATGCGTTCGTGCAGAACCTTATTATGCTTGAGATTGTGCAAGAGCGGAACGGGAACGACGTCGCTGCGACTGGACATATAAACCGCCGTGCCTTTTACGCGCGGCTTGCCGTGAAATTGCGCAATGAAATTCGCTATGGGGAGAGTGTCGCGCTCCAGCGCCGCGCGCATGTCCGCATAGCCCTCCGCCCAGCAGCTCATCAGGAAGTATAGGACGGAGGCGGTCGCGAGCGGAATCCATCCGCCTTCGAAGAACTTCACCATGTTGGCGGCGACGAAGGAGCCATCGACGAGGATGAAAAGACCAGCCATGGCGAGGCTCACGACCAAGCTCCAGCGCCACACTTCGCGCATCGCGATGAACATCAGGATGCTCGTAAGGAGCATGGTCAGCGATACGGCGATTCCGAATGCCGCCGCGAGATGTTCCGACGAACGAAAGGAGACCGTCAGAACGAGAGTGAGCGCCATCAACGCCCAATTGACGAAGCCGACGTAAATCTGACCGTAGCTTTCCTCCGATGTCTGCAAGATGTGGATGCGCGGCAGCAGCCCCAGCTGGATGGCCTGGCGCGTCATCGAGAAAGCGCCGGTGATAATCGACTGGCTCGCAATTACCGTCGCGACCGTCGCCAGCGCGACGAGCGGCAGTTGCAGCGCTGATGGACAGAGATCGAAGAACGGATTGGCGGACGCAGCGGCGGGGCCGTCGACAAGGAGCGCGGTCTGACCGGCGTAATTGAGCAGCAGCGCCGGCAGCACGAGGCCGTACCATGCGAGTCGGATCGGCCGGCGGCCGAAATGCCCCATGTCGGCGTAAAGGGCTTCGGCGCCCGTGGCGCACAGGAACACCGCGCCGAGCAGCAGAAATCCAGCCATCCCATGCGTCGCGAGATAGTGGAGGCCAACGCCGGGGTTGAGCGCCCAAAGCACCTCGGGATGTTTGACGACGCCCCCCAAGCCCAAAGCGCCGATGACAAGGAACCATAGCGTCATGACCGGGCCGAAGAGCTTCGAAATGCGCGCCGTGCCCTGCGATTGCAAGCTGAACAAGCCGATCAGAACCACAACGGAGAGCGGCGCGACATAGGGCGCGATCGCAGGGGCTGGCGTCTTCAGTCCCTCAAGCGCGCTCAAAACGGAGATCGCCGGCGTGATCGCGCCGTCGCCGAACAGCAGCGCAGCGCCGAGCATTCCGATGGCGATAACGAAAGGGCGGCGCCCGTGCTTGACGCCGAGCAGCGACATAAGCGCCAGAATGCCGCCCTCGCCGTCATTGTCGGCGCGCATGATGACGGCGACATATTTGATCGACGTGATGATGATGAGCGTCCAGACGATCAGCGAGAACATGCCGAGCGCTTCTTCCGGCGCGACGGCGCCGCCGGCCCATTCGACTGCGGTTTTGATCGTATAGAGCGGGCTCGTGCCGATATCGCCATAGACGACGCCCAAAGCGCCAAGGGCGAGCGCCCCGAGGCGGGCGCCATGGCTCTCCGTCATTTTCGCCCTCTCCAGCATCAAGACCCCCAATTAGCGTGATGTCGAATATTGATCGCGTTACAAATGCGCCTCTCGAAGGGCGTCTTCCTGAGCAACGCCCGCCTCGAGCAAGGACAATCGCCGGCGCAGTCTTTGCAAGTCGCCTTCCTCGATTTTGCCCACGCAACCCGCGAGCAACCGCCGTCCACGCTCGGCGAGAACTTCGTGGAGCGCCGGGTCGCTTACAGTGCTTGCGATGTCTCCAAGCGCGCGCATCAACCTCAAGCTGACCGCGGCGTCCGCGGCGGCGTAGTGGCGGATTTGTTCAAAAGCGAGATCGAGCAGGCCATTGAAGTCGATCCATGGAACCGCGACGCGCAATACATGGGGCGGATCGAAATAGTAGCTGCGCGGCGGGCTGCGACTGATCCAACGAATCAAAATGCAGCCGAGTTGATCGACGCAGCTGATCGTCGTCGTCGGATCGTTGATCGCGGGCGAAATTGCTCGCAACGCGATGTCGACGATCTGAACGATGCCGAACTCGACATCCTGCTGCATGGTCCGCGTTGGACCGATGTCTATGGCGGAGAGAAGCTGGACGGCGCGTTCCTCGGTAATCCGGTCGCCGCGCGAAATTCTCATGATCGCAACGCCTTCAGGAACGAAATGGCCGACCCGGCGCTCCAGGCGTAAACACACTCCAAAAGTTTTTGCGGCCCGACGCAGCCTCTGGATGTCGACGTATCGGATATATCCCGATTGCCGGCTTCGCAAAACGATCTCCAGCTTGCCGGGAAACTGTCCCGCTGTTTCGGGCGGTTGAATTGGCCGCCGCGCGTCAGGCATCAGCTCGTCGATTACAAATTCGGTCTCGCGTCGGATGCGATCGACGATATTGTTGACGCTGATGGCGTTGGAGATGTGATGAATGAAATAAATGAGCCAGCCGACGCAAATCGGAGCGAGCGCCATGGCGCCCGCGACCGTGACGACCGGCGCGAACGGCTGCGGCAGTGAGCGGGCGGCGGGCAGCGCCGCGATGCAATAGGAAAAGGTTCCAAGAAAGATTCCGAGCGTCCATTGCGTCACATGATCGCGCACGAAGCTAACCAGGATACGTGGCGAAAACTGCGTTGAAGCCAGCGTCAGCGTCATCAGGAGTATGGCGAAGACGATCGACACAACCGTCATTGTGGAAGTGGCGATGCTGGTAAGGATAGCCTGCGCGACCTGGGGATCCACCTGTGACGGAAACAATAGCTTTGGAACAAAACGGCGGACGACGGGAAACTTTTCCTCCAATTCGGAGAGCAGCGCGCCACAAATCCCTAGCGTCAAAGCGATCGCCAGCGGGCGAAGGAGAAACCCTCCCCGAAGGGCGTATAGCGCCGATCGCAGCAAGGTCGCCGGAGAGATTGGCCTTCTCATATCGAAGCCTGGATTTTGGAAACGGATTTACCCCCTGTATCGCATGCGAATGCTTTGCAAGGGAATTCGCGTCGCTCGCAACCTGCTCTTTGCACGACGTCTAGCGGACGCCGCTCGCACCGATTAGGCTGTCCATAATGCTTTTGCTTCGTATCTTCTACGACGCCTATCTCAAGTTCAACCGCGACGACGGCTGGGCGATCGCTAGCCATATCGCGCTGTCGACGCTGACCTCGCTCTTTCCCTTTCTCATCTTTCTCACAGCGATCGCCGGCTTCTTCGGCGAGAAGGAAACTGCGGACGCCGCGACGAAACTGCTGTTCGACGCCTGGCCGCCGCGTGTCGCCGAGCCGCTGTCGGCGGAAATTCACAATGTGCTCACCCAGCCGCACGCCGGAAAGCTGACGGTCGGCGCCCTTCTCGCGATCTATTTTTCGTCGAGCGGCGTCGAGGCGCTGCGAATCGGCCTCAACCGCGCATATGACGCGCGCGATGAGCGGCCATGGTGGTTGTTGCGGCTGGAGTCGATTATCTTCGTTTTTCTCGGCGCGGCGGCGCTGCTCGCCATCGCCTTTCTGCTGGTGTTGGCGCCGCTCGCCCGCGCCATCGCGGAACGCAATGCGCCCGCCCTGATGCACGAACTGCGGCCGCTCTATGCGCCGGTGCGCTATGGCGTGACGTCCTCAATCGTCGCGGTGGCGCTCCTCGCCTCGCATAAATTTCTGCCGGCCGGCCGGCGGCCGCTGCGCGTCATCCTCCCCGGGCTGGCGCTGACGCTCCTCGCCTCGCTCGCCTTCGGCGCCGGTTTTGGCGCCTATCTCGCGGAATTTGCCGGAAATTACGTTTCGACCTACGCCGGTCTCGCCTCGATCATGATCGCCATCGTGTTCCTCTACACGATGGCCGTGATCTTCATCTATGGCGCCGAATTGAACCAGAACTCTCGCCCATTCCGAGCCCGCGGAAAAACCAGGGTTAATCGGGCCTTAACCGAGGTTTTTTACGCTGCCGGAATATTCGGCGCGCCTTCGGCGGCGTTGCGAGCAAGCGGGCGTCTCCTCACATGCGCAGCCATGCAATGGGTCACTTCACCGAGCAGCTTCGCGAATTCGCGGCGCGGCGGATGGCGGAGATCCTCGGCGCGACAATGGTCGTAAGCGCCGCGGCGCTCACTTTGGCGCTTGTCAGCTGGTCGGCGCGCGACCCGTCCCTCAATCACGCCACCGCCGGCCATGTTCGCAATCTCCTCGGCGCGCCGGGCGCCGTCGTCTCCGATTTGCTGATGCAGCTCATCGGATTTGGCGCGATCGCGGCGATCTTGCCGGTCGCGACCCAAGGGCTGCGCCTCATCAAGCGCCGCCGCGTCGAGCGCGCCAGCCTGCGCTTCGGTCTGTGGATTCTCGGAATTTTCGCGACGGCGGCGACCGCTTCGCTGCTGCCCGCGACCGACCGCTGGCCGCTGCCGACGGGTCTGGGCGGCGTCGCCGGGGACGCCATCCTCGCCGTGCCGCGCACGATTTTTGCCGGCTCCGGCGTGGTCATGGCCATTTTCGGCGTCGCCGCCGCTTTCGTCGCCATTCTCGCCGTGACCGGCGCGGCGGGTCTTGGCTTCGAGTCGGAGGCCGACATTCGCGATCATTCCTCCGAGGACGAAGGCTACATTCGCCCCGGCGCGGACGATGACGAGGATGCCGACGGCGAGCCCGGCGTCGCGCTGATTTCGCTTGGCGCGCTCATCCATCTCGGCCTCTCGCTCAAGGCCTGGACGCTGCGCGCCGCGGGCAAACTCAGGCGCCGCGACGCGACGCAGGAGCGGCCCCCCGCGCCCCGGTATCCGCGCGTCGAGCCCACCTTCGACGAAATGGACCCCTATCCGGCTTTCGCGCCGCAGCGGCCGCGCAATCTCGATGAGCCTTACGAACAGCCGCGCCCCGCCCAGCCGACGCGACGCGGAGCGCGGCAGTCCGCGCGCGCGGCGGTCAGCCACAACGCCGTCTATGAGCCGCCTTCGCTCACCCTTCTCGCCGAGCCGAAGAAGACGCCCGGGGGCGTCAAGCTCTCACAGGACTCGCTCGACCAGAACGCCCGTCTGCTCGAAGGCGTGCTGGAGGATTTTTCGGTCAAGGGCGACATCATCAACGTCCGCCCCGGCCCCGTCGTCACGCTTTATGAGCTGGAGCCGGCGCCCGGCATCAAGAGTTCGCGCGTCATCGGACTGGCCGACGACATCGCCCGCTCCATGTCGGCGGTCTCGGCGCGCGTCGCCGTGGTGCCGGGCCGCAACGCGATCGGCGTCGAGCTGCCGAATCAGCGCCGCGAGATGGTTTACTTGCGCGAACTTATCGCCTGCGAGGACTTCGCCCGCTCCAATCACAAGCTCGCCATCGCGCTTGGCAAGACCATCGGCGGCGAGCCGGTGATCGTCGATCTCGCGCGCATGCCGCATCTTCTCGTCGCCGGCACCACGGGCTCCGGCAAATCAGTCGCGATCAACACCATGATCCTGTCGCTGCTCTATCGCTTAAAGCCCGAAGAGTGCCGGCTGATCATGGTCGATCCCAAGATGCTGGAGCTTTCGGTCTACGACAACATTCCCCATCTCCTCACGCCCGTCGTCACCGACCCCAAGAAGGCGGTCGTCGCGCTCAAATGGGCGGTGCGCGAGATGGAAGACCGCTACAAGAAAATGTCGAAGCTCGGCGTGCGCAACATCGACGGCTATAACGTCCGCGTCGCCGACGCGCAGGCCAAGGGCGAAACGATCACCCGCACGGTGCAGACGGGCTTCGACCGCGAGACCGGCGAAGCGATCTTCGAACATGAGGAGATGGCGCTCTCGACGCTCCCCTATATCGTCGTCATCGTCGACGAGATGGCGGACCTCATGCTCGTCGCCGGCAAGGACATCGAAGGCGCGATCCAGCGCCTCGCGCAAATGGCGCGCGCCGCGGGCATCCATCTCATCATGGCGACGCAGCGCCCCTCCGTCGACGTGATCACCGGCACGATCAAGGCGAATTTCCCCACCCGCATCTCCTTCCAGGTGACGTCGAAAATCGACAGCCGCACGATTCTGGGCGAGCAGGGCGCGGAACAGCTTCTGGGCCAGGGCGACATGCTCTACATGGCCGGCGGCGGGCGCATCTCGCGCGTGCACGGGCCTTTCGTCTCGGATCGCGAAGTCGAGGACATCGTCGCGCATGTCAAAACGCAGGGCGCGCCGCAATATCTCGAGGCGATCACCGCCGAGGACGACCTTGGCGACGAGGACGCGCCCCTGCCCGGCTCGATGGACGCCGAGGAAGGCGGCGACCTCTACGACCGCGCGGTCAATATCGTGCTGCGCGATAAGAAATGCTCGACGAGCTACATCCAACGCCGCCTGTCGGTGGGCTACAACAAGGCCGCCTCGCTGGTGGAGCGCATGGAGCAGGAAGGCGTCGTTTCCGCGCCAAACCACGCGGGAAAACGCGAGATTCTGGTCGGCGGCGGGGTGGATCGCGGCGCCTTCGACATCGAGGCGGCGGAGTAACGCGACCGCCCCCATTTCCGCCAACATATGCTAGGAAAGACGGCGAACCGCTCTCCCGAATCGGAACCCGCCGTGAAATATTTATCTCTTGCCGCCGTCTTCACTCTTGCGCTGGCGCTCTGCGCGCCGGCAGTCGCCGAGGACGCCGCAAAACCACCCGCGCCGGCTCAGCCCGCCCCCGCCAAGCCGGTTGAGGCCCCCGCGAAACCGGCCGAAGTTCCGGCCAAGCCAACCGCCGAGTCAAAGCCGGCGGCAGAGGTCAAACCGGCCGACGCCAAGCCCGCTGACGCCGCCAAGCCTGCGGGCAAGAAGGGCGCAAAAACCGCCGCGCCGGCGTCCAATGTCGCGCCTCCGCCACCGCCCGAACCGGAAAAGCCCTTGAACCGCGCCGAGGCGATCAAGCGCGCCAACGCCTTCTTCAACGCCTCCCCTGTCATGACCGCCGATTTCGTGCAGATCGGCGCCGACGGCAAGCGCTCGGAAGGCAAGCTTCATGTGCAGCGCGCTGGCCGCGTGCGTTTCGAATACGCCCAGCCCGCGACGATGGAGGTCGTCGCCGACGGCGCGCAGGTCGCCGTGCGCGACCGCAAGCTCAACACGCAGGACCTCTACTTCATCACGCAGACGCCGCTCAAATTCCTGATGAAGGACAAGATTGATCTCGAAAAGGACGTGACCGTCGAGGACGTCAAGATCGAAGATTTTGGCGTCACCGTCTTCATCGAGGACAAGGCGACGTTTGGGGGCACGTCGCATGTGCGCCTCATCTTCGATCCCAAGACCTTCAAATTGAAGCAGTGGCAGGTCAAAGACCCGCAGGGCTATGAGACGCTCATCTCGGTCTTCAACATCGACCAGGCGAAAGTGCCGGATCCGACGCTGTTCAAGATCAGCAAATAGCCGAAGTTGCGGCCATCGTTGCGCGACAGTAAGCGACGAAGCGATCCAACGAGAATCGCATCTGGATTGCTTCGCTCACAATGATGACGTGGCGCTACGCCGCCTTGCGCTTGGGCGTCAGCAGTTTGCGGTTCATCAGCACTTCCGCGATCTGCACGGCGTTCAGCGCCGCGCCCTTGCGCAGATTGTCTGAAACGCACCACAGCACGAGGCCGTTGTCGACCGTCGGATCTTCGCGGATGCGCGAGACATAGGTCGCGTCTTCGCCCGCCGCCTCATGCGGCGTGATGTAGCCGCCGGCTTCGTGCTTGTCGATGACGAGCACGCCGGGCGCCTCGCGCAATATGTCGCGCGCCTCGTCCGCCGAAATCGGCTTCTCGAATTCGATATTCACCGCCTCGGAATGGCCGATGAACACCGGCACGCGCACGCATGTCGCGACGAGCTTGATCTTGGGATCAAGAATCTTCTTCGTCTCCGCGACCATCTTCCACTCTTCCTTGGTGAAGCCGTCCTCCATGAAGACGTCGATGTGCGGAATGAGATTGAAGGCGATGCGCTTGGGGAACTTCTTCGCTTCGACAGGATCGGAGACGAAGACCGAGCGCGTCTGCGCGAAGAGTTCGTCCATTCCTTCCTTGCCGGCGCCGGAGACGGACTGATAGGTCGAAACGACGACGCGCTTGATCTTCGCCGCGTCGTGCAAGGGCTTCAGCGCCACGACGAGTTGCGCCGTCGAGCAATTCGGGTTGGCGATGATGTTCTTCTTCGCGAAGCCCGCCGCAGCCTCCGCGTTCACTTCCGGCACGACGAGCGGCACGTCCGGGTCCATGCGCCAAGCCGACGAATTGTCGATCACGACGCAGCCCTGCGCGCCGATTTTCGGCGCCCATTCCTTGGCGACCGCGCCGCCGGCCGACATCAGACAAATATCCGTGTCGGAGAAGTCATAAGAGTCGAGCGCCCTGCACTTGAGAACCTTGTCGCCGAAGGACACTTCCGTCCCCATCGAGCGCGACGAGGCGAGCGCGACGACTTCCGAAACAGGAAAGCGGCGCTCGGCGAGAATGTCGAGCATCTCGCGGCCTACGTTGCCCGTAGCGCCGACGACCGCGACCTTATACGCCATGATCTGACTCCAGCCGGTCCGCGCCGGCGCGTGAAAAGCTAAAAGGGAAGGCCGACGGACATATTCCCGGAAGGCGACATGCCGACCGGCATGGAGCCCTTCGCGGGGCCGCTCGGCGTCGTTTCCTTTTCGCCCGGCTTGGGCGGCGGCGCCTTGCCGGGCGACCAGCCTTCGAGTTCGCCGAATTGGCGATTGGGGCCGCCCTGTTGCTGGCCGGCCGCCGCGCCTGCCCGCGGCGCTTGTTGGGCCTTGGCCTTTTTGCTCTTCGGCTGGGCGGCGCCCGCGGTTGAGGGATCAAGCGCCCTCGGATCGAATTGCAGCTCCTGCGCCAGCGCGGCCTGAGCGCCGGCGGCGATCATGAAAGCGGCGATGAGAAGCGGACCGCGAAAAAGACGAGCGCTGGCCGACATGGCGCAAATCTCCGTGGAGGTTGAACCGTCGTCCTAAACCGCCGGGGCGGCGGGATCAAGGCGGGCCCCGCCTACACCCTCCCCTTGAGGGGGAGGGTCGCGCCGCAGGCGCGGGGTGGGGTGAAACTCGCGTTGTGCCAGCTTCATCTGAGGGGCGTCGACGCCGTAGAATTCAGATCGTCACCCCACCCCGACCGGCTTCGCCGTTCGACCCTCCCCCTCAAGGGGAGGGTGGCGCCCGCCGCTCAACCCTCGGCCCGCGCGATCGCCAGATTCTTCAGCTCCGCGATGGCCTTGGCCGGCTCCAGATGCTTGGGGCAGGCCTTCGTGCAGTTCATGATCGTGTGGCAGCGATAGAGGCGGAACGTGTCGTCGACATAGTCGATGCGCTCCGCCGTCGCGTCGTCGCGCGAATCCTGCACCCAGCGATACGCCTGCAACAGCGCCGCAGGGCCAAGGAAGCGGTCGGCGTTCCACCAATAGCTGGGACACGCCGTCGAGCAGCAGGCGCAAAGAATGCACTCGTAAAGCCCGTCGAGCTTGGCGCGTTGCTCCGGCGATTGCAGCCGCTCCTTTTCCGGGTCGGCGCCGGCGCGCAGCCAGGGCTCGATCGCGGCGTGCTGCTGATAGAAGATCGTCAAATCCGGCACGAGGTCCTTGACGACGCCCATATGCGGCAGCGGATAAATCTTCACCGCGCCTTCGATCTCGTCCATGCCCTTGGTGCAGGCGAGCGTGTTGGTCCCATCGATATTCATCGAACAGGAGCCGCAAATGCCCTCGCGGCACGAGCGGCGGAAGGTCAGCGTCGGATCGACCTTGTTCTTGATCCAGATGATCGCGTCGAGGACCATCGGCCCGCAATCGTCCACATCGACAAAATACGTGTCGATGCGCGGATTGGCGTCGCTATCCGGATTGAAGCGATAGATGCGCAATTCGCGCAGCTTCGTCGCGCCCTCGGGCTTGGGCCAAGTCTTGCCTTCGGTGATGACGGAGTTCTTGGGAAGGGCGAATTCGACCATATCAATACACCCGCGCCTTCGGCTCGATGTAGCTCACTTCATTCGACATCGTGTAGCTGTGCACCGGGCGGTAATCGATCGCGGTCGTTTTTCTGTCGCGGTCGATCGTCGCCAATGTGTGCTTCATCCAATTCTTGTCGTCGCGGTTCGGGAAATCCTCGCGCGCATGGGCGCCGCGCGATTCCTCGCGATTGGCGGCGGACTCCATCGTCACCACCGCCTGCACGATGAGATTGTCGTATTCCAGCGTCTCGACGAGATCGGAGTTCCAGATCATCGAACGATCCGTCACTTTCACATCCGCGCCCGCGCGCCACACCTCATTGATGCCGGCGACGCCCTCGGCCAGCACCTCGCCGGTGCGATAGACCGCGCAATGCGACTGCATCGTCCGTTGCATTCTGTCGCGCAAGACGGCCGTCGGCGTTCCGCCATTGGCGTTGCGGAAGAAATCGAGCCGCGACAGGGCAAGCTCCGCCGAATCCGCCGGCAGTTCCGCCTGCGCGTCGCCGGGCTTCACGAGTTCGGCGGCGCGAAGTCCCGCCGCGCGGCCGAACACGACAAGATCGATCAGCGAATTGGAGCCAAGTCGATTGGCGCCATGCACCGAGACGCAAGCCGCTTCGCCAAGCGCCATCAGGCCGGGCACGACAGCGTCCGGATTTCCGTCGAGCTTGCGCAGAACCTCGCCGTGATAATTCGTCGGTATGCCGCCCATGTTGTAATGCGCGGTCGGTATGATCGGAATCGGCTGGCGCGTCACGTCGACGCCGGCGAAAATCATCGAGCTTTCGGAAATGCCCGGCAGGCGCTCATGCAAGATCGCCGGATCGAGATGCTCAAGATGCAGATGGGCGTGGTCCCTGTCCTTGCCGACGCCCCTGCCCTCGCGCACTTCCATCGTGATCGCGCGCGAGACCATGTCGCGCGGCGCGAGGTCTTTCACGGAGGGCGCATAGCGCTCCATGAAGCGCTCGCCTTCGCTGTTCGTCAGATAGCCGCCCTCGCCGCGCGCGCCTTCGGTGATGAGGCAGCCCGCGCCGTAAATGCCGGTCGGGTGAAACTGCACGAACTCCATATCCTGCAGCGGCAGGCCGGCGCGCAGCACCATGCCGTTGCCGTCGCCGGTGCAAGTGTGGGCGGAAGTCGCCGAGAGATAGACGCGGCCATAGCCGCCGGTCGCGAGCACGGTGAGCGCGGCGCGGAAGCGATGAATCGTTCCGTCGTCGAGCTTCAAACATACGACGCCGCGGCACTCGCCCCCCGCATCCATGATGAGGTCGATGGCGAAATATTCGACGAAGAATTTGGTCTGAAGCTTCAGCGCCTGTCCATACATCGTATGCAGCATGGCGTGGCCGGTGCGGTCGGCGGCGGCGCAGGTGCGTTGCGCGGGCGGACCCTTGCCATAGTCCGTGGTCATGCCGCCGAAGGGCCGCTGATAAATCTTGCCCTCGCTCGTGCGCGAAAAGGGCACGCCCCAATGCTCGAGTTCGTAGACGGCCTGCGGCGCGTTGCGGCACAAATATTCGATCGCGTCCTGGTCGCCGAGCCAGTCGGAGCCCTTGACCGTGTCGTACATGTGCCATTTCCAATCGTCCGGCCCCATATTGCCGAGCGCGGCGGCGGCGCCGCCCTGCGCCGCCACAGTGTGCGAACGCGTTGGAAAAACCTTCGTTATGCAAGCGACGTTGAGCCCCGCCTTGGCGCAGCCGACGACGGCGCGAAGGCCCGCGCCGCCGGCGCCGACGACGACGACGTCAAAGGTGTGATCGACGATGGGATAGGTCCGACCGCCGACCGACACATTTGAAGCAACGCCCTTCGCAACCATTGATCAAGCCTTCTCGAATTTGTTCTACGTCGCGTCGCGACTCAACGCGTCATTGCGCGCTTTGCGCCTCGCAATGACGGCGTTCGATTCGCATCCGCGTATTATCTCCGCGCGGCGATGATGAGGATCGCCACGACCCAGATCACGGCGATCGCGAGCGCGACCCATTTGTTGGCGGCGAGCGCTTTCGCCTTCAGCGTCTCGTCATGCACATAGTCTTCGATGATTTCATTCATCCCCTGGCGCGCATGGACCATGCCGATGATGGCGAAGGCGAGAAGGACCAGCGCGGGAAAAGGCCTGCCGATCTCGGCGCGAACGCCTTCCAGCGGCTTGCCGGCGACGCCGACAAGAAACCATGCGGCCATCGCGCCAAGCGGCGCCAAGGCGTAGGAGGTGAGGCGCATCAACCGCGCGTGACGCGAGCCGGAATGGTCCGAGACATAGGCGTCGCCGGGCTCTCTTCGCCCGCTCTTGAAGTTCGTCGCAATCGACATCGCCCCTCCGCTCAGCCCGCGAGCGTCCTGAGAATCCACACAAGCAGCGTCAGCCCGATTCCGCCGACAAGCGTCGCTTGCGCGAGAAACTCGCGGCCTTTGGGATCCATGTAGAGACCACGATCCCACAGGGCATGGCGCACGCCGCCGAGCAGATGGTGGAAGATCGCCCAGGTGACGAGCAGGACGATCATATCGCCGATGAAGCCGGAGGCGATCCAGGAGACCGCGGAGAAGGCGCCGCCGCCCATCGCCGCGCCGATGAGAAAGAGCGCCAGGAGCGCCATGCCGACATAAAGCCCCGCCCCGGTGATGCGATGCGCGATCGACATCATCATCGTCAGCATGGGCCGGTAGATAGAAAGATGCGGCGACAGTGGCCGCCGCGCGGCGAGCCTGTCTGTATCGGCGTCGGCCATGTGGAACCCTCTCGCGCTCCCGATTTCTTTCTCGGAACGCTTCCAAGCAGATAATTCAATTGTTGCGGCGCCGCAACCGCAATGGCCGATCTCAGCCCTTAGTCGCGCTTCTCTAAAATACAAAAGCCCCGCTGCCGGGGCTTTTGCAATCGTCATGAGCCGGGCGGTCTCGGGCGATCAGTAGCTCGCCATCGTCGGAACGGCGGGGGCGCCGATAAGCCAGTTGAGGCGCCAGTTCAGGCCGGCAAGCGCCGTTCAGGGGTGATTTCTCCTTCCTGTTGCCCTCCCGCAACACTCACGCCTGCGCCTTACGAACAGCCCTGCAAGCGCCAGCGATGCGCAGACGGCGCCGGCGGAAAAGGCCGCCGCCGGGCCATAGGCGTCCCACAAGGCCCCCGCCGCGGCGCTTGCAAGCAGCAGGGCGAGGCCGCTCGTCAGATTGAAGACGCCGAAAGCGGAGCCGCGCAGCTCCGCGGGCGCCGCGTCGGCGACGAGCGCCGCGAAGAGACCCTGCGTCAGCCCCATATGCAGCCCCCAAAGCGCAACGCCGAGCCAGACGAGCGGCAGGCTTTGCGCGAAGGCGAGCGCCGCGTCGGCGGCGATCAGCGCCACAAGTCCGGCCGCCAGCGGCGCGGCGCGGTCGCCCCGGTCCGAGAAGACGCCGACGGGGTAAGACGCGCCGGCGTAGACGATATTCATCGCCACGAGCACGAGCGGCGCGAGCGTCGCCGGCAGGCCGACGGCCTGCGCCTTCAAGATCAGGAAAGCCTCCGAAAAACGCGCGAGGCTGAAGACGACGCCGACCGCCACGACAATCCAGAAGGGCGCGCCCAGCCGGCGGATTTCCTCAATATGGAGAGGAAAACGCGCCGGGCGCGCGGGCCGGGTCGCCACGGGCTCCCGGACGCCGAAGGCGAGCACAGCCACGGCGAGGGCCGCCGGAAACGCCGCGATCCAGAACACGGCGCGAATGTCGTCGAGCGTCAGCCACATCACGAGCACGGCGGCGGCGGGGCCCAGAAAAGCGCCGACCGTATCGAGCGACTGGCGAAGCCCGAAAGCCGCGCCGCGCAAAGGCGGGGGCGTCACGTCGGCGACAAGCGCGTCGCGCGGCGCGCCGCGGACGCCCTTGCCGACGCGATCGATAAAGCGCGCCGCCGTGATCCAAGCGACATTGGGCGCCAGCGGAAACATGGGCTTGGTGAGCGCCGCGAGGCCATAGCCGATGACCGCGAGAAGTTTGCGCCTGCCGAACCAGTCGGAGAGCGCGCCGGAGAAAATCTTGACGATGCAGGCGGTCGCCTCGGCGACGCCTTCGATGACGCCGACCGTCGCCATCGACGCGCCCATCGCGCCGACGAGATAGATCGGCAGCAGCGCATGGATCATCTCGGAGGAAAAATCCATCAGGAGCGAGACGACGCCGAGCGCCCAGACGCTGGAAGGGATGGCGCGAAGGCGGGAGGGGCTGCCGAAGTCGCTCATGAACTTATGAGGCTCGCGCGCTAACCCTCTCCCATTGGGAGAGGGTCGGTCCGCAGGACCGGGGTGAGGGGTTGCATCTCAGCGACTAACGTCACAAAGGCTCCCACCGCGTTACGCAAAGCCGTGCAACGCGGCAACCCCTCGCCCGGAATGGGCGGAATCTCTCAGATGGCCGGCGTCAGCGCCGCCGCCAATCGCGCAATTCCGTTCTCGATCTCTTTTTCGGTCAGCGCGACGAAGCCCAGCATCAGCAGCCGGTCGCCGCCGTCGTTCTCATCGAAGCGCAGCGCCGAACCTGTCGCCAGCGAACAAACGCCGACGCCGGCGGCGAGCCCCTTCGCCTCCACTTCCACGGCATCGGGAAAACCGTTGGGCAGCCGCCAGACGAGATGCATGCCGGCCTGATCGCCATATATGTCACAAGCGCCGAAATGGTTTTTCAGCGCATTGAGCAGCGCGTCGCGCCGCTCGCGATAGAGCTGGCGTATGCGCCGCAAATGGCGGCCGAACTCGCCGCTCGACATGAAATCCGCCATCGCCGCCTGCTCCAGCCAGCTCTGGCCGTTGTTCATCAGCATTTTCATCCGTCGCGCGGCATCGGCGAGACGGCGCGGCAGGACGACATAGCCGAGCCGCAAGCCCGGCCCCATGCATTTCGAAAATGTGCCGAGATAGATGACGCGCTCATTGCGATCGAGGCCCTTCAAGGCCGTGAGCGGCGAGCCGACAAAGCGGAAGTCGCTGTCGTAGTCGTCCTCCATGACATAGGCGTCATATTGCGTCGCCCAGGCGAGCAACTCCAACCTGCGCTGCAAACTCATCGTCACGCCGATCGGATATTGATGCGACGGCGTGACATAGGCGACGGCGCCTTTCACCTTGGGCAATTGCGACACGTCGAGCCCGTCGGCGTCGACCGGCACCGGATGGAGTTTCGCGCCGAGACTTTCGAGGACGAAGGCCGCGCCCTGATAGCAGGGCGACTCGACCACCGCGGTCGACCCCGGCGTCACGAGCAGGCGGCCAACCAGATTGAAGCCGTCCTGACAGCCGCCGACGATGATGATCTGGTCGGGATCGGCGACGACGCCGCGCGCCGGCGCGAGATGTTTGGCGATGGCGCGCCGCAGCTCCAGCAGACCGGCGGGGTCATTGTAGCTCGTGAGATTCGCGCCCACGGCCTTGAGCCGGTTCTTGATATGATGCGACCAAGCCTTGAGCGGAAAGGACCGCGCATCCGGCCTGCCGACCCAGAAATCGGCGGCGAGCCGGCGCCGTTCGGGATCGGCGAGGCGGTGCGTGCGCAACGCGCCGTAGGACAGTGGACTCTCGCGCGACTCGCCGTGCTCTTGGGCGGAAGGCGCCGGGTCTTGACGAGCGGAAAGAAAGGCGATGTCCGGAAGGTCGGGCGAAACGAAAGTGCCGACATAAGGCTTGGTTCGAATATAGCCCTCGGCGACAAGCCGCTCATAGGCCAGCACGGCCGTGTTGCGCGAAACGCCGAGCTGGCTGCTCAACTCGCGCGTCGTCGGCATCGGGTCGTCGCCCTTCAACTGACCGTTGAGGATCATCGACCGGATCTGGTCGAATATCTGATTCTGAAGCGTGGATTTTTCAGACTCGCCAAGGATGATCGACAGTTGCACATGCCCGCTTCTGACGATGGGCGCCGGACGTTGGGTGGACGAAACGATCATCGCTGCAATCTCCTGGGCGCAAGCTAATGCGCTTTCGGGCCGGCCGCATAGGTCCACTCGTTAAGTAAGAATTGGCGCCACCCTTTCGAAGCTTTGCCGGAACCACGCCAGCCAGAGGGAGTCAAAAAACTTTCATCTGGCGCCATTAGGTTCCCGCGTCCTGGCGCTTTTCTTGGGACGGCGATTGAAGAAATCTGTCACGGCATAAGCAGCGCCCAAGAAGATCCGGGAGGACAAAATGCCGCTGGCCAATTCGCGCATCATTCCGATGACCTTCTGGGTCGCGTTCCTGGCTTTAGGCCTTTTGACGAATTCGAGCCACGACAAGCGCCCTGTCAGGCACTCACGCGGAACGCATGAGCTGAACGTCGCCGATGCGTCCGCCGGCAAGCGCGCGATCGGTCCGCACATCAAGGTCGAGACAAGCAAGTCCGAGGTCGTCGCGCGCGACTGACCTTTCAATCTCTTTGTCGTTTCCATGCGCCGCGCAAGCGGCGCTTTTTTTGCGCGTTCACGAGCGCCGCAAGGGCGCGACGTAATTGAGCGCCGTAATCGACAGAAAGCCGCCGATCCAAGCCCCGGCCGCGGCGAATATCACATAGGCCCAGTTCGAGGTGTAGCTGATCACCGCGAAGGCTGAGAGCAGATACCAGATGCTGCTCCAGCTCGCGGCGGCGAAGCGGCGGCGCTCCGACACCGCCGCATTGAAAAACACATAGGCCGCGTCGGTGACGGCGGTCGAAACGACGACGCCAGCGGCAATCAGCGGCTCGATCGTGGGCAGGTCCATGGGCTCCTCCGTAATTCCCGCCGAAGCGGCGGAAGTTTGCGGATAGCTATGGAGCGCAAGCCGAGGCGGAGCAATCGCCAGCCGTAAAGCGATGAGAAAAAGTCCCTGACGGCCTGCTTCGACGCATAGCGTTTCCAAGTATTCCGGCTGTGCGCATTGTTATTTGGCCAAATCAGCCTATATCTCTCTTATCGGGTTTTCGGCCGAATGATCTTGCTTTCTCGCCCTTGGCGCGCCTGCGCGTGACTTTCTATCCAGAACTTCGATCCATTAGGCGATCGCAATCTCGCGATGGCCGCTCAGATGTTCCGGAAAGGACATGTCATGCAAACAGGCGTCGTAAAGTGGTTCAACGCCCAAAAAGGTTTCGGTTTCATTCAGCCGGAGGCCGGAGGCGGCGACGTCTTCGTCCATATCAGCGCGGTTGAACGCGCTGGACTGATGGGCCTCGCCGAAGGTCAGAAGGTCGGTTACGAGATTGTCGTCGACAAGCGTAGCGGCAAATCTTCAGCCGACCAGTTGCAACTTCAGGCGTAACCGCGCCTGCCTCGCGCTTGCTTTGGCCGACCGCGGATGTACCGGCGGCGCAAGCGCGAAAAACTCTAAGAAAGAGGCGAACGCCAAAGCGAACAGCCTCCGCTCTTTCGACGACGCCGAAGCGGCGTCGTCGAAAAGCCGCCCGCCATTAAACGAGGGCCGCTAAACGAGGGATCACGGACCAAACGAGGGATCACGGAGATGGCCAAAGGTCAACGCCGCAGCAATCGCGAAGCGAAGAAGCCAAAGCAGGAAAAGTCCGCGAACAAACCAGCGACCCCGGGAGCGTCTTGGCTCACTGTCGAAAAGCTGGAAGCGCGTGAAAATCTGGCGCGCAAGAAAAAATAGCCCAAGAAAAAATCGCGGCGCCTTTCATTCATTCCAAGTGACGTCATCGCAATTGAACATGAGGAAATGAAGCACGTGACCGACTTCATCAATGCGCGCGAGCGTCATCGCAACGCCACCGCAAGAATCCCCGCGACACATAAATACGCTGTCGGCGCGCGCGTGTTTCACAGAGTCGGCATTCGATCGGAGCGAATGTGCTTCAAAGTGACCCGTCATCTGCCCGACGGCGGCCAAGGTCTGCAATATCGCGTGCGCAGCGATCAAGATGGGCAGGAGCGCGTCGTGGTTGAGTCGTCGCTTGAACGGGACGCATGAGCGACGCCTCGGGCCATAACCGTGGAGGCTGAGATGGAAGCGAAAGACTATCGAATGGAAGCCGCTCTCTTTTACGCCAAGGGAGAGAAGAGTAGGCAAAAATCCCTGACCTTTCGGCGTTTCGCGCGCGCCTCCGAGGCCATTCGCTACGCTGTCGAGGAACTCGCCCCAAAGGCGCTCAACAGCTGCTCGCTGGAAGTAAACGACGAGCACTATTTCGGCCGCGAGATACGCCCGCTCTACGACAGTGGCGACTTTCCATTGCGCCGTAAGAAAGGCGCCTGACCGGCGTATCGCGCCAACACTCAGCCGGGGTGGATTGCAGGCGGCGGCCGAGAATGGATGTTCACAGCATCGACGCGTGTGGCCGGTTTGTGACGCGCTGCAATCCTACGATGTAGACGACGCCCCATGCGAAGTCGGTGATCGCAAACAATAGCGCCGGCAATACGCCAATGTATTTGAGTCCATAAGCGATTGAGATGACCACCGCAGAACAGCGTAATAGCGCTTCCCAATAGATGATAGAGGCGAAGCGTTGCACGTCACGTGCACTCACGATGAGCGTTGCTGACGTATACCAGAGAAACACCGCAACGATCCATGGCCAGACCGGATTGGGGATTTGCACGCCGAGCAATTGCGTGATCGGCGGCGTAATCAGGGTGAGGCCATTCGGGAAAGCGGCAATGAGGAAATTCGAAAGGCGCGCTTGTCAGCCGCAGCAAGAGTTCCACGTAAGGATTTCTAATCGTTGCGAGAGTGGGAGCGCTTCATGCGACCCCGGCTTAACCTCTGGCTCTCGGCGCAAGCAGCGCTGGTCATCGCGATGCTGCTTGGCGTGGATTTTGGCCTCTTCGAAGCAATCCGGCATATGCTTCGATAGGCAACCTCCTCCTTTCGAGCCACGTTATTCTCGGAGCTGAAGCCTCGAACAGGAGGCAGAGGTGAAACAGGACAGTGAGCAGCGCCTCGTTGTGGCGGTCGTTCTGGGCTGTGCCTTGACGATCATAGTGGCAGGCTCAGCCTTCGCTAAACACGCAAAAGACGCCGCAGATCGATTTGGCAGGTATGGAGCAGCGCCGCCGGTCCCTTACGCTGGAGACTGTAACGCTCCTTATCCGCCGGGCTACCGCCAAGATTTAAGAGGCTGGCGTTCTGGCTTCAACCGTGACTTCTCCTGTTACATGCTCGACGAGCAGTGAAGAGCCCAGCGCCGTCCTGGCGAGCTCCTCAACGCAAAGCGCTCCAACAATTTCAGATGGAGACGTTGCGAGACCCACAAGCCGCACGGCGAAGCTCCGCGAAGCAGTTCACGCATGGGGCGACTACCAGAACCCCCATTAGGCTCCACGGATCGCGGGCGTTTCTCGCAGCTTTTTCTAAGTCTTTGTTTTTGATGGTGGGCGCGACAGGGATTGAACCTGTGACCCCTACGATGTCAACGTAGTGCTCTCCCGCTGAGCTACGCGCCCTTAAGCCGCAGGGCGGCTTGAGCGCCCGTCTATACTGGCGAACGCAGCAGGGCGCAAGCGCGTCGAGCGCAGCTGTTTGCGCCGCAAACAGAATCTCCCGCCGTCGTCCAGAATCCCCGAAAGCCTTGAAGATTCGTTAAGCCCGCCGGTCATAAACGCAAAAGATTTGTGACATTGCTCGATTTCAAGTCTTGCGGCCTGTCGCCTTTGTGGCAAACTCAATATTGCGCTCGCTTATCGAGAGAGCAACGAAGGAGGTTTCGCATGTCCTTGCAGGGCCATATCGTCGAACTCCAACGCCGCCACGAGGCGCTTAAGAAGGAAATCGAGCAAGAACAGCTGCATCCGCAAGCCGATGAATTGAGGATCCTGGAGCTGAAGCGCAAGAAACTGCAAATCAAGGATGAACTCGCCAAATTGGCTATCAGCGAAACGCGCCATTAGCGTTTCCCGTCACGCGGACTTTCCTGTTTCGCGCCATGGGCGGAGAGCGATCTCCGCCTTATTTTTTTGCGCAGACGACGCGCCGCGGCGCGCGTTTTGCCAGACGCGGTCCTTATGCCCGTAAACGAACGCTACCGCGCCGAGACGCTGCACGAAAGCCTTGGCGATCCCTTCTTCGACCGCGTCGAAGCCGCCAGCTTTCCTCAGCACAGACTGCGCTACCGCAACCAGCGCTGGGCGGCGCGCGTCGGACTCGACGGCTTAAGCGACGCGGAATGGCTCGAACATTTCGGGCGTTTCACGCCGCTGCCGGGCGGCCTCGCCCAGCCCTTGGCGCTGCGCTATCACGGCCATCAGTTTCGCGTTTACAACGCCGATTTGGGCGACGGTCGCGGCTTTCTTTTCGCGCAATTGCGCGACGCCGAGGACGGGCGCCTGCTCGACCTCGGCACCAAGGGCAGCGGCCAGACCCCCTGGTCGCGACGCGGCGACGGCCGTCTTACTTTGAAGGGCGGCGTCCGCGAAATCCTCGCCACCGAGATGCTGGAGGCGCTTGGCGTCGATTCCTCCAAAACCTTCAGCCTGATCGAAACCGGCGAGGCGCTGGTTCGCGGCGACGAGCCCTCGCCGACGCGCGCCAGCGTATTGGTGCGGCTGTCGCATTCGCATATCCGCATCGGCACCTTTCAGCGGCTCGCCTTCCATGACGATAAGGCGGCGATCGACAGGCTGCTCGACTATGTCTGCCGCCACTATTTCCCCGCGCTGGCCGACCTCCCCGCGCAGGCCCGCGCGCGCGCCTTTCTCGAAGAGGTCGTCTCCCGCGTCGCCCGGCTCGGCGCGGGCTATATGGCCGCCGGTTTCGTCCATGGCGTGCTGAACTCCGACAATATCAATGTGACGGGCGAGAGCTTCGACTATGGGCCGTGGCGCTTCGCGCCGGTCTATGATCCGAACTTCACCGCCGCCTATTTCGACGAGACGGGGCTCTACGCCTTCGGTCGCCAGCCGAGCGCGCTCGGCTGGAACCTGTCGCGGCTCGCCGAATGCCTGCTGCATCTCACCGGCCTCGAGGCCGCGGAAAAAATCATGCGATTCGCTTCCCCGCCGCGATCCAGCGGGCCTTTCGAACCGCTCTGCTCGACAGACTGGCGCTGGCGTCGGCGGGCGAGGCGGCCGACGCGGCCTTGGCGAAAGCGCTTGTCGATTTTCTCAATGCGACGCGCGCGCCCTTCGAGCAGACCTTCTTCGACTGGCGCGGCGGCCTCGCGAGCGCTAAGCGCGCAAAGCGCAGCCCTTCCGCCGCCCACTATGAGACGGAAGCCTTCACGCCCTTACGCGCGGCCCTCGCGGAACATGAAGCGACGCCGCAGGCGCGCCTCGACCACGCCTATTTCCGGCGAGAGGCGCCCTGCACGATGCTGATCGACGAGGTCGAAGACATTTGGGCGCATATCGCCGAGCGCGACGACTGGTCGCCGCTTTACGCCAAGCTCGCCGCGATCGACGAGATGCGAAAAGCCTATGCAGGCGAATAGCGTTTTTACTTGAAGGCGCCTTGCTTGCGGCGCGATAATTACGTTCGAGAAAACTCGATTCCCGGACGCTCTCTCCAGCGTTTGACGGCGGCGGTTGATGAACGACAATCCGAGCGAGATCGACAAGAGCGCCATTCGCGCCGAAGTCGAACGGCTTCGCCTCGAGCATCACGATCTGGAGACGGCCATCGACGCGCTGCTCGCCGTCGGCGCGGCGGATCAACTCCAAATCCAGCGGCTCAAGAAGCGCAAGCTGCTGCTGCGCGACCGTATCGTCTTCCTCGAAGATCAACTCACGCCTGACATCATTGCCTAGAGCGCGCTGGCGCGCGGCTTGAAGCGAATAGGCCTGAGGGCGCTCCCTGTTCCGATTTGGGACAGATTCGGATCGCCCACGGTCAATTCGAAGGAACAAGCCCAATGCCCCGCTTCAGCATTCCGATCAGCAGCGAGCGCGCCGCGCCGCCGGACCGCTACGGCCGCCGCATCCGCTATGTGAACGGCGTCGAGCGCGCCGGACCGGAGCATCGCGTCATTGATCCGCTGTTTCTCAAGCTCGCGCTCGGTCTTGCGATCATCGCGACTTTGGCTGTGGCCGGCGGGCTATGGCGGGTGTCCGGGTTTCACTATTAGAGCGCGTTCGGCGAAACTGGGGGCCGGCCTCATCCGCGCGCGGTCCAGGATGTTCAAAATAGCGCATTTTCTTAATGCGAACCGGCGTCGGCTTGGCTTGAAAGCGTTCTATGGCGCCTGGGGAGAAATCCGAGGGCGCGCAACAGCAGCGGCATTGTCAGCCCTTGCACGACAATCGAAAAGGCGACGACGCCGAAAGTGACGGCGACGATCTCGTCGCGCCGCGGAAGGCTTTGGGGAAGCGACAGAGCGAGAGCCAGCGCCAAGGCGCCGCGCAGGCCGCCCCACCAAAGCACATGCTGCTCGCGCCACGATACTTTCCAGCGCGAGCCGAGAAACAGCGAACTCAGCGGATAGACCGTAATCGCCCGCGCGGCCAGAACGGTCGCGATCGCCACGATCACCGGCGTCGCGCCGACAGCGCCGAACGGCGTCGACGCCACATCGACGCCGATGAGCAGAAACACCACCGAGTTGGCGAGAAAGGCCGCGAAGTCCCAAAAGGACAAAACGAATTCTCGGCCTTTGAGGCTGATATAGCCGCCCTCCTCTTCGCTCAGCAGGCCGAGATTGCCCATGATCAGGCCGGCCGTCACCGTCGCCAGCACGCCGGAGACGTGGAAATATTCCGCGAGCAGGAAGGAGCCGTATGCGGCGATCGTCGTCAGCGCCGCCTCGACGAGATGCTCCGCCGTGCGCAGGGAGGCGACGATCGCGACGCCCCCGCTTAGCGCGCCGACGAGAACGCCCCCAAGCACGACCTTGAACAGCGTCAGCACAGTCTCGCCGGCGGTCTGACCATCGCCATTCGTAGCCCAAGCGAGCGCCATGACGAAGAGCACCGCCGCAGCGCCGTCGTTGAGCAGACTCTCGCTCTCGACCAGCAGCCGCATGCGGCCCTTGACCTTATTGTCCTTGAACATGGCGATGATTGCGACCGGATCCGTCGCCGCGATCAGCGCGCCAAAGACGAGCGCGGAGGCGAGCGGCCAGCCGAGCAGCGCCGTCGTGGCGCCGGCGACGACGGCCGCCGAAATCGTCGTTCCCACGCCCGCGAGCGCCAGCAACGGCGCCGAGTCGCGCAAAAGCTCACGCCATGAGAGCGTCAACGCCGCTTCGAACAGCAGCGGCGGCAGG
This sequence comes from uncultured Alphaproteobacteria bacterium, assembly GCA_963706255.1. GTDB lineage: Bacteria > Pseudomonadota > Alphaproteobacteria > Rhizobiales > Beijerinckiaceae > Methylocystis. Next base: position 41,985 of record CAVPMJ010000022.1, read on the forward strand.
ATCAGATCGAAGATCAGCTCATGCGTGAGATGCGGCGCGAAATCCGGTTTCGTCAGCGCGACGACCGCGCCGACCACGACGAGTCCGACCGTGTAAGGGAGCCTCACCTGTCGCGCGGCGATCGCGACCAACATCGCGACCGCGAGCACGGCGACCGCTTGCCTTAGGCTCTCGTCCATGTCGCGCCCGCCGCCAATTGAAGAATCCGCAAAAGCTCCTTAGCGCGAGAAGCGGCGGCGCGCGAAGCGAAATCGGCGCGCGAGCCCCCCGGTTGGCGCGCTTGCCTATCGGGGACGCATCGTCTATGCCGCATGGCTTCCCTTTCTCGAGGAAGCAAGAGTGGCGAAGCCCAATCCGCCTGTCGCCGTCATCATGGGGTCGCAATCCGACTGGGCGACCATGCGCCACGCGGTCGAGACGCTCGCCGCGCTCGATGTCGCCTGCGACGCGCGCATCATATCCGCCCATCGGACGCCGGACCGGCTCGTGGCCTTCGCCAAGGGCGCGGAGGCGGAAGGATTCCAGGTCGTCATCGCCGGCGCCGGCGGCGCGGCGCATCTGCCGGGGATGGCCGCCTCCATGACCGCCCTGCCCGTTCTCGGCGTGCCGATCGAATCGGATTCGCTGAAGGGCGTGGATTCGCTTCTCTCCATCGTGCAGATGCCGGGCGGCGTGCCGGTCGGAACGCTCGCCATCGGCAAGCCGGGCGCGATCAACGCCGCGCTCCTCGCCGCCGCCATTCTCGCCCGCGCCGACAAGGCGCTCGCCGCGCGGCTCGCCGCCTATCGCGCGCGCCAGACCGAATGCGTGGCGCTGACGCCGCGCGACGGGTCTTAGATGCTCGCGCCGGGCGCGACGATCGGCATTCTCGGCGGCGGTCAGCTTGCGCGCATGCTGGCGATGGCGGGCGCGCGGCTCGGCCTCAAATCGCATGTCTTCTCGCCTGTCGCCGACGATCCGGCTTTCGATGTCTGCGCGGCGCGCACGCAGGCCGATTTCCATGACGAAGCGGCGCTCGCCGCCTTCGCTGAAGCCGTCGATGTCGTCACTTACGAATTCGAGAACGTGCCGGCGCGCACGGCGCAAGTGCTGGAGGCGCATCGGCCGGTGCGGCCCAATCCGAAGGCGCTGGCGCTGACGCAGGACCGGCTCGTCGAAAAGCAATTCGTGCGAAGCCTCAAAATCGCCACCGCCGATTTCGCCGACGTCGAAGACGCCGGCGCGCTCGCGCGCGCCGTGGCGCGGCTCGGCCGCAACTCGATCCTCAAGACGCGGCGCCTCGGCTATGACGGCAAAGGCCAGACGCAATTGCGCGACGGCGGCGATCTTGCCGTCGCTTTTCGCACGCTCGGCGGCGCGCCCTGCATTCTCGAGAGCGTCGTGCCCTTCGCCAAGGAAGTCTCCGTCATCGCGGCGCGCGGGGAGAGCGGCGACTTTCGCGCTTACGACGTCTGCGAAAATATGCATGAGCATCACATTCTCGCGACCACCGTCGCGCCGGCCGACATCGCCCAGAAAACCGCGCGCGCGGCGATCGACATCGCGCGGCGGATCGCGGAAGCGGCCGACTATGTCGGCGTGATCGCGGTCGAAATGTTCGTCGTCGGGGCGGGCGAGCGCGAGACTCTCGTCGTCAACGAAATCGCGCCGCGCGTGCATAATTCAGGGCATTGGACGCTGGACGGCGCGATCACCTCGCAATTCGAGCAACATATGCGCGCGGTGGCCGGCTGGCCGCTCGGCTCGACGCGCCGCCACGGCCGCGTCGTCATGCGCAATCTGATCGGCGACGAAGTGGACGCCTGGCCGGAGCTCGCGCGCGAGGAAGGCGCCTGCCTTCATCTCTATGGCAAGAAAGAGACGCGCGCCGGCCGCAAGATGGGCCATGTCACGCGCGTGAGCGCGGAATAATCGCTCGGCGGCCTGGTTCGGCGCAGTTCTCTGCTTGGCGGTCTTTGACTAGGCATGGAGAAATCGCGAATATTCCGCTGACGCGATATGAGGCGTCCCCTGGCCAGTAGGAGACCCGCTCGTGACGAGAGCCGCAACGACGCGATGCCTCACCGCCGCCGCCAGCGCGTCTGTGGTTGCGTTTTGCGCAATGGGCGCGCCGGCCCGCGCGGCTGACGAGGATTTCCGCATCTGGGAGAACGTCACCACGATCGCCAAGCTCGGGTCGATCGACCCGAGTTTGGAAAAATGGCGGCTATGGATGGAAAGCCAAGGGCGCTTTCGCGACGACGCCAGAACAGCCGATCAGGCGCTGGGACGCGGGGGCATTGGCTACGCGCTCTCCGACCGCGTAAGCCTCTGGCTCGGCTATGCGCATATCGCCACCTTCCCGGAAGGCGCCAAGACGCAGCACGAGAATCGTATCTGGCAACAGGTTTTGCTGACGGACAAAGCGCTTTTCGGCGATCTGACGAGCCGGACGCGCCTGGAGCAGAGGTTCATTCAGAATGTGACCCCGGTCGAGTGGCGACTGCGCGAATTCCTGCGCTTCTCTCATCCGCTTGGGGACGGCTCGCCGCTGAGCCTCGTCCTCTGGGACGAAGTCTTCGTTCGCCTGAATTCGACGACGCCCTCGACGCGTTTCGGTTTCGATCAAAATCGCGCCTTCGCCGGCCTCGGCTACACATTCAGCGAAAAGGCGCGCGTCGAGATCGGCTATATGAACCAGCTCATCCTCGCGCGCGTTGTGTCGCGGCAAGAGCAGAAATTCGATCAGCGGATGAATCACATATTGTCGGTGAGCTTGTTCTTGAATTTGTAGACTTCAAAAGTTCGCCGCACGCCCTTACGCGAACTCCATGATCACGGCGTCGACCGCGAGGCTGTCGCCGGGCTTGGCGAGGATTTTCTTCACGGTCACGTCGCGCTCGGCGCGCAGGACGTTCTCCATCTTCATCGCCTCGACCATGCACAGCGCCTCGCCGGCCTTGACCTCCTGGCCTTCCACGACGTCGATTGTCTTGACGAGGCCCGGCATCGGGCAAAGCAGATGCTTGGCGGCGCCGGCGTCCTTTTTCTTGGGCATATAGGCGACAAGCTCGGCTTCGCGCTGGGTGTAGACGCGCGCGGCGACGCTGACGCCCTGATGCGACAGCTCATAGCCGTTGAGGATTGGCCGCGCCTGCACATAGACGACGCGGCCGTCGACGTCGCCCTCCAGGACGAGTTCGCCCGGACGCCAGTGGGTGGAAACGCGATGCGCGCGCTGATCGCCATCGGCGAAACGCACGATCAGCGACTCGCCCTGCGTATCGAGCGAGACGTCGAATCGCTGATCGCCCAGCATGCAAACGCGCTCCCGCTCGAATTCGACCGGACGGCCGCCGCGCAACTGGCCGCTGATCTGGCGTTTGCGCTCATTGCCGATGTGGTCCATCAGCGTCGCGATCGCGGCGAGCGTATGCGCCACGTCGCCCGTCGGCTCGGGCGATGAAAATCCTTCCGGATATTCTTCGGCGATGAAGCCCGTCGAAAGATTGCCTGTACGCCAGCGCGGGCTTTGCATCAGCGACGACAGGAATGGAATGTTATGGCGGATGCCGTCGATGACGAAACGATCGAGCGCATCGGCCTGGGCGACGATGGCACGCAGGCGGTCGGGCGCATGCGTCACGAGCTTCGCGATCATCGGATCGTAATGGATGGAGATTTCGCGCCCTTCGGTGACGCCGGTGTCGTTGCGCACGCTCACGCCGCCTTCGCGCTTTTCCTCCGGCGGCCGATATCTGACGAGACGCCCGATCGAGGGCAGAAAATTGCGCGTCGGATCTTCGGCGTAGATGCGGCTCTCCACCGCCCAGCCATTGATCTTGACGCCTTCCTGCTTCAGCTGCAGCGGCTCCCCCGCGGCGACGCGGATCATCTGCTCGACGAGATCAATGCCGGTGATCAGCTCCGTCACCGGATGCTCGACCTGGAGGCGCGTGTTCATCTCGAGGAAGTAGAAGCTCTTGTCCTGCCCCGCGACGAATTCCACCGTGCCGGCGGAGTCATAGTCCACGGCCTTGGCGAGCGCGACGGCCTGCGCGCCCATCTCGCGGCGCGTCTTCTCATCGAGCAAGGGCGAGGGCGCTTCTTCGATCACCTTCTGATTGCGACGCTGAATGGAGCATTCGCGCTCGTTCAAGTGAATGACATTGCCGTGCTTGTCGCCGAGCACCTGAATTTCGATGTGGCGCGGATTGACGATGAACTTCTCGACGAAGACGCGATCGTCGCCGAAGGACGACGCCGCCTCCGAACGCGCGCGCAAAAAGCCTTCCATGACTTCGGCGTCGGTGAAAGCGACGCGCATGCCCTTGCCGCCGCCGCCGGCGGAGGCCTTCAGCATCACCGGATAGCCGATATCCCTTGCGATCTTGACCGCTTCTTCCGCGTTTTCGATGACGCCGAGATAGCCCGGCACGACGCTGACCTTGGCGGCCGAGGCGAATTTCTTCGACTCGATCTTGTCGCCCATCGCCTCGATGGCGCGGGGATTGGGGCCAATGAAGACGATGTTGGCGTCGGCGAGCGCCTTGGCGAAGGCGGCGCGCTCGGAGAGAAAGCCATAGCCCGGATGCACGGCCTCGGCGCCGGTCTCCTTGCAGGCGGCGACGATCTTGTCGATCAGGAGATAGGACTGCGCGGCGGGCGGCGGGCCAAGATGGATCGCCTCATCCGCCATTTCGACATGCAGCGCGTCGGCGTCGGCGTCCGAATAGACGGCGACGGTGGCGAGCCCCATGCGCTTCGCGGTCTTGATGATGCGGCAAGCGATTTCGCCGCGATTGGCGATCAGAATTTTACGAAACATGCGCGCCCCGGTTGCCCCAATCCCTCAAGCGACGTGGCGCGGCGCGGCTTCTCCCGACCGCGGCCGTCGCCCGCCGCCTTCGCTTAGCGTCTCGCGTCGCCTTCTTCGTCGGGCCGCTTTTCCTGGACGCTGTCGACGATGCCGAAAGCCTTCGCCTCCTCGGCCGACATGAAATGATCGCGGTCGAGCGTGCGCTCGATCGTCTCATAATCCTTGCCGGTATGACGGACGTAAATATCGTTCAGGCGCTTCTTCACTTTGAGAATGTCTTCGGCGTGGCGCTGTATGTCGGACGCCTGCCCCTGGAAGCCGCCCGATGGCTGATGCAGCATGATGCGCGCATTTGGCAGCGCGTAACGCAGACCGTCGGCGCCGGCGGCGAGCAGGAGCGAACCCATCGACGCGGCTTGCCCGACGCAAAGCGTCGACACCTTGGGCTTGATGAACTGTATCGTATCGTAGATGGCGAGGCCCGAGGTAACCACGCCGCCGGGCGAGTTGATGTAGAGAGAAATTTCCTTCTTGGGATTTTCCGACTCGAGAAACAGCAGCTGCGCGATGATGACCGACGCCATATGGTCTTCAATCGGACCGGTGACGAAGATGATCCGCTCGCGCAGTAGACGTGAATAAATGTCGAAGCCACGCTCGCCGCGCGAGGTGTTTTCGATCACTTGCGGAATGAGATATTGGCTGTAGTTCTCGATTGGATCGCGCATCGCGTATGGCCTTTCTTGCCCGGCGGACGGCTGCCGCGCCTGCGCCGGTAAATTCGTCGTCCCGTCATATATCCGTGCGCGCGCCCAACGCAAAGCCGCGCTTGCAACCGCTGGCGCTCCGGTCATTCCAGACAGGCCAGCGGCCCCTCGGGAATGGCGGCCCGATTATTCCTCGTCTTCCTTGAACAGCTCCTCGCGGGAGACCGTCTTGTCGGCGATCTTGATCAGCTTCGAGATGTGGTCGACGACGCGCTCCTCGTAGATCGGCGCTCGCAGTTGCGCCAGCGCCTGCTCATTGTTGCGGTAATAGTCCCAGACCGCCTTCTCCTGGCCGGGGAACATGCGGGCGCGTTCCACCAGCGCCTCGGTCAGATCCTTGTCCTCGACCTTGACGCCGGCGCTCTGACCGATCTCCGCCAGCACCAGCCCGAGGCGCACGCGCCGCTCGGCGATCTTGCGGAATTCGGCGCGGGTCTCCTCCAGAGTCTTGCCCTCTTCGACGAGCGGCTGGCCCGCGCGCTGGCTCTCCTGCTCGTGCTGGCCCCAGATGTTGGAGAATTCCTGTTCGACGAGGCTTTCCGGCAGGTCGAAGGAGTAGCGGCCATCGAGCGCGTCGAGCAGCGCGCGCTTCATCTTGTCGCGCGAAACCTTGTGGAAGTCGGCTTCGAGATTGCCGCGCACCGCGGCCTTCATCGCATCAAGCGATTCGAAGCCGTATTTCTTCGCGAGCTCCTCATCGAGGCCGAGCGATTTCGGCGCCGAGACGGCCTTCACCGTCACATCGAACTCGGCGTCCTTGCCGGCGAGATGCTTGGCGGAATAGTCGTCCGGGAAGCGCGTCTTGACGAGGCGCTGCTCGCCTGCGGCCGCGCCCTCCAATTGCGCTTCAAAGCCAGGAATAAAGGTTCCTGAGCCGAGCACGATGTCGACGTCGCCGCCCGCGCCGCCCTCGAAAGGAACGCCGTCAAGCTTGCCGGTGAAGTCGATCGTCAGCTTGTCGCCCGTCTCGGCCTTGGCGCCTTCACCCCTCGCCTCGAACTCCTGAGCGCGGTCGGCGAGGGACTGCAAGGCTTTCTCCACATCCTCCTCGGCGACCTCGGCGACGAGACGCTCGAGCGAAATGTCGTCGAAGGAGCCGATCTCGATCTTCGGCAGCGTCTCGAAGGTCACGACATAGGAGAAATCGCCTTCCGCCTGAAGCGCGCGCTCGACCTCCTCTTGTCCGCCGGGAAAGTCGATCTTCGGCTCATGCGCGATGCGCAGCGCGTTCTCCTCGACGATCTTGCGGTTGGCGTCGTTGACGGCCTCCTGCAATACGTCGCCCATGATGCTCTTGCCGTAGAGCTTCTTGAGATGGCCGATCGGCGCCTTGCCTGGGCGGAACCCCTTGATCTGCGCCTTCGCCTGCAATTCGGAGAGCTGGGCGGCGAGCTTGGCGGCGAGATCGCCCGCCGGCAGGACCACCTTGAATTCATGCTTCAAACCCTGCGAGGAGGTTTGCGTCACTTGCATTTTGATCGCCTTCTCAACAACTTCGACGTCGCCGGCGCGCAGGGCGCGGCGGTTTGATCAATGTTCCGCGGATGGGCGGTTCTGGTGCGGGCGGAGGGAGTTGAACCCCCACGACTTTCGTCACCGGAACCTAAATCCGGCGCGTCTACCAGTTCCGCCACGCCCGCGAATTGGCGGAAAGGCCGCCTGGAATCCCCGCCCGCTGGCGCGGGCGCCGCTCTATAGCATGGCCGCAACGGGATGCTTGGAAAAAATTGTGGGCCTCAGCCGCGGGTCATTGCGGCGCGACGCGGTGATCCGCCCCGTCGAGGCCGCGCATGAGCGTAATGAGCTTCTCGTGGCCCTGACGGTCGCGCCATTTGGCGCTGCAGAGCGTCGGACCGCATACGATTTCGGGAAATTTATACAGGGGTCTGCCGGAGGCGGTTTTCAGCCCATAGCGAACGTCCGGCTTCCAACCGTCCGCAAGCAAGGATTGGCGAAAATCCGAATAGCCTTGCGAGGCTTGTCCCAAGGCCCCGCCTGATAAAACCCAGCACGCGCCGCAAAAGCCTAAAAAAGCGGCGAACAGATTTATGCGCGGCGCAGTCATGTCTTGAACCTCCTCGCTTTGCTCGCCGGTTTTATCGCTCCAGGGGCGGAGCGTATAGCGGCGGTCGCGTCCGACAGGGTCATTGCCCCGTCGCCCGGGCTGCGCCATAGCTAGCGCATGTCCGCCCTCCTCTCCCGCCGCGACCTGCTCGCCGGCGTCGCTGCAACTCTCCTGTCGCTCCCCGCGCGGGGGGAGACGCCGTCGGCGGGCCTGCGCACGCTTGAAGCGCGGTCCGGCAAAGCGCGCTTCTCCGGCCCAGCCGAAACCGACATTCTCGGCTTCGACGGCGTCACTCCCGGGCCCGCTTCTGCGCTACAGGCAGGGCGAAGAACTCGCCGTCCGTTTTCTTAACAAGCTGGATCAATCCGCGACCATCCACTGGCATGGGCTGCGCGGCGATAACGCGATGGAAGGCGTCGCGCCGCTCACGCAAACGGCGGTCGCGCCCGGCGGCGCCTTCGACTATCGACGCAAGCTGGCTGATCCCGGCCTGTTCTGCTATCGCCCGAGCGTCTATGGGAAAACGCCCGAGTTGATGGGCCGCGGCCTTAAAGGCCTGCTGATTGTCGACGAGCCGACGCCGCTCGCCGCCGACGCCGACTTGTTGCTCGTGCTCGACGACTGGCGGCTCGACGACAAGAGCCAGATTCGCCGGCGCTTTCGACGATCCCGCGGCGGCGCGCGGCGTGGGACGCATCGGCTCGCTGCTCGCCGTCAATGGCAAGGCCGCGCCGGCGTTGCGGGAGTTCGCGCCGGGCGCGCGCGTGCGGCTGCGTCTCGCCAATCTCGCCAACGCCCGGATCATGATCCTCACGGTCGCCGGCGCGCAGCCTTTCGTCATCGCCATCGACGGGCAGCCTTGCGACGCCTTCGAGCCGGTAAGACGTAGTATTCCCGTCGCGCCGGGCGCGCGCTTCGAACTCATGTTCGACATGCCCGAGGCCGAAGGCGACAAGGTGAGCTTGCTGTTGCGCGGCCAGAATGGCGAGGATCGCGATCTTTTCGTCGCCGTGGCGAAGGGGACGAAGGCCGCCAAGCGGCCGGCGATCGCGTCTTTGCCGCAAAATCCGGCGCTGCCGCCCGAGATCAAGCTCGCCAACGCCAAAAAAATCGATCTCGTGATCGAGCGTCGCAAAGGCGAAACCGGCCCGGCCTGGACGATCAACGGCGCCCTGACCAAGGGTTACGAAAGCGCGCCCTTGTTTCGCATCTCCCGTGGAACGCCGGTGACGCTTGGCTTCGTTAACAAATCCGACGCGGCGCTCGCGATGCATGTTCACGGCCAGTGCATGCGCTTGCTGCATGATCTCGACGACGGCTGGGAGCCCTATTGGCGAAATGGCGTGATCATTCCCGCGGGGAAGACCAAACACGCCGCCTTCGTCGCGGATTCATCTGGCAAATGGGCGATTCATGACGATATTTTGGAACATGAAGCGAGCGGTCTGGCGACATGGTTCGAGGTCGAATAGCCGCAAGCTTCAGGCAGGCTCGACATCCTATTGAATAAATCAAGTTTTTTTAGGTTTGTTCAGGATTTTGATCGAACATCCTCCCCTGAACGAAAGTCGCAACCAAGGGTTGAGAGCATTGCCGTATGCTACAGCCTACACACGCAAAAGTCGCGGTCCTGGCCGTTTGCGCGACCATGCCTTGCGGCCGGCGCCGGCGCGCGCAACATTGCGAGAACGCAGCGGCGGTGGAGTCGTCGCAATGACCGGAGCCGCCTCGCGCGCCCGATACGCTCCTGAAGATTTTCCCGACTGGCGATTCGATCATCTCGACATCGAATATGATGCGCCGACGCAATCCGTCTGGATGAGTTACCGGGCGGACGCGCCCCTGTGCTATACGCCGCACACTCTGATTGAGATGACGCGTTTTCGAATAGCGCTTCAAGTGATGTTTGAGAGCGGGCTTACGGCGCGTTACCCTGTTCGTTATTGCGTCATCGCTTCGAACAAGCCGCGCGTTTTTAATCTCGGTGGCGACCTCGCCACCTTCTCCGCCGCCATACGGACACATAATGTCGATCTGTTGCGCCGCTATGCTCACACATGCGTCGATCTGATCAACAGCCTCTTGAGGGGATTGGATCTGCCCATCGTCACCGTCTCCGCCGTGCATGGCCAGTGCCTTGGCGGAGCTTTCGAAGCCGCGCTCGCGACGGATTTCATCCTCGCCGAGGAAAACGCCCGTTTCGCCATGCCGGAAGTGTCGTTCAACACTTTTCCAGGCATGGGCGCGGTCTCCCTGCTTACGCGCAAACTAGGCGCGGCGCTCGCCCAGAAAATCATCTCGGAAGGCCGCATCTACACCGGCCGCGAGATGTACGATCTTGAGGCGATCGATTTCCTGGCGCGCGACGGCGAAATTCGCGCGACGACGCGCGCCTGGATGCTTAACGACGCCGAAATCATGTGGGCGCGCCGACGAACATTGGCCGAGGCGCGGCGGCGCGCAAGTCCTATCACTCGAGACGAACTGCTCCGGATCACAGACCTTTGGGCCGACTGCTCCACGCGGATCAATGACGCCGATTTGCGCCATATGGAACGATTGGTCCGCGCGCAAAAGCGTCTCGTCAACTCCACGGCTGGCCGGCTCCGGAACGATTCATTTCGTTCCGCGCCGCGGTGAGGAAGCCATGGAAAGCGACATGCAGACCGAAACCGCCTCGGATAGGGCAAACGCAAAGGCCGACAGCGAGATCTATCAGGATCTCGTTGAGACCTTGTTCGCGACCCGGGGCTCGTTTCTGTCGGGGCTAGCCGCGGGCCTGCTCGCGCCGATCATCGCCTGGCTGTCGACGGGCCAGGACGTCTATTTCCAGCTCATCCTTCTGATGACCTGCATGGCCGCCTATCGCATCGTCGTGTTTGTCGCCTATACGCGCGAGCCTGTGGTCCAGCGCCGCCAGGACGCGCGCCGCTGGGAGATACGCTACGCGATCGGCGGCGTCGGATTCATGGCGGCCGTCGGCGTCACCGCCGCCGTTCTCTTCGTCAATCAGCATGACGAGATGGTCGCCTATTACGGCGTGATCTTGATGGCGGGCTGCGCCGGCGCGCTCGCCAGCCGCAACGCCGGTCGGCCGATGATCGTTTTCGGTCAGGTCATCGGCGCCTGCGCGCCGCTGGCCATTGTTTGCCTGTTTTATTACAGCTTCTGGTATTGGGGCCTGACGCTGGTCCTGATTTTCGGCATGATCTCCGTAAAATCGACGACGGCCTTCCTGCACGCCAATCTCGAAGCCGCTCTGCGCAACGGCTATGAAGCCGTTCGCCAGCAAGCGAGATTCAGCCTTGCGCTCCACTCCATGACGCATGGCCTGTGTATGGGAAACGCCGATCTTTCGGTCACCGTCATCAACCGCCGCGTCATGGATTTCTTCGGCATCGTCGCGGCGACGACGCCGATCCAGCTCGACGCGCTGGCTCATTCCATCGGCAAGAGCGTCAACATGTCGCCCGAGGAGAATAAGATTTTCATCGAGCGCTGGAAACGCCATGTCGGCTTTCCGCACGCTAACGTCTTCACGCATAAACTCGGCGAGCGATTCTTCGAATTTCATTGCGAACGCGCCGAGGCCGGCTCCTTCATCACCGTGATCGAAGACGTGACGGCGCAAAAGCGGGCATTGCGCGAGATCGAGCGCATCGCCCATTTCGACGACCTCACCAACCTGCCGAACCGGCATCAGTTCCAGGAAACGCTGGAAGAGGAGCTCGTCCAGCTCAAGGAGCGCGACTTCCAGGCCGCGCTGATCAATATCGACCTCGACCGCTTCAAGGACGTCAACGATACGCTCGGCCATGCGATCGGCGACCAGTTGCTCGCCGCCGTCGGAGAACGGCTCGCCGCCTGCGTGCCGCATCCGCATATGGTGGCGAGGCTGGGCGGCGACGAATTCTGCGTCTTGCTGCGCGCCGGGAAAAAGTTGCCCGACATCGATAGGCTCGCCAGGGAGATTCTGGCGGAGATGCATCGCACTTTCATTGTCGAAAACCACGTCATTAATATCGGCGCCAGCATCGGCATCGCCGCCGCGCCGCAAGATTCCGACATTCCCGGCGAGCTGCTCAAATGCAGCGATCTCGCGCTCTATCGCTCGAAGGGGCATGCGCGCGGCAAGGCGATCTGGTATTCGCCGCAGATGCAGGACGCGCTCACGCGCAAACGCGAGATTGATCTCGAGCTGCGGCAGGCGTTCGCGTCCGACGAGTTGCTCGTCTATTATCAGCCCGTCGTCGACTCGCGCACCGCAACCGTCGTTTGCCTGGAGGCGCTGCTGCGCTGGCGCCACCCAGTTCGCGGCATGATTTCTCCGGCGGAATTCATCCCGATCGCGGAAGAGACCGGCATGATCGTCGAACTCGGCGCCTGGGTGCTGCGGCGCGCCTGCCAAGACGCGAAAACCTGGCCCGCGAATATTCGCGTCGCGGTCAATCTCGCGCCGCGTCAATTCCAGCAGAAGGACTTGGCCGAGACGGTCGCCGCCACGCTTCGCGAGTCGGGCCTTGAATCCAACCGGCTCGAACTCGAGATCACCGAGACGACCTTGATGGAGTCCGACGTCGAACGCAAATTGCGCGAAATCGAAGCGCTCGGCGTCCGGCTCTCGCTTGACGATTTCGGCACCGGATACAGCAGCCTCGGCTATCTCGACCGCTTCCCGGTCAACAAGGTGAAAATCGACCGCTCCTTCACGCGCCAAGCGCTCGAGTTCGCAGAAGACACAGGCGATCGTCTCCGCCATCTCGGTCCTCGCGCGCGATCTCTCTATCGATCTCGTCGCCGAGGGCGTCGAAACCCATGCCCAGCTCGCTTTCATGGCGAGCAAGAATATTTTCCTCATTCAGGGCTATCTATACAGCAAGCCGCGGCCCCTCGATGAGCTGCGGCCGTTTCTCGCCTACTGGCGCGATGCGCCGCGCCTCGAAAGCGCCGCGTGACCTCTTGGGCGGCTGGCCAGTTAATAAGCCTCCGCCGTGCTCCAAGCGCCCAAGTCGCGCCTGTCGATCGGCGGTTGCGCCATTCTCTGCGCGCGGAAGATGGCGTGCGACGCATTGTAGCGCCGACCGAATTGCGCCAGATAATCGTCGATTGCGGCGAAACCAGCCTGCGGCCCGACAACGTCTTTGACGATCAGCAAGTCGCGCGCTTCCTCAGCCGACAGGACAATGTCGCTTTCGATCAGCCGCTCCGCCTTGACGAAGCCAACCTTGCGGCCGACGGCTGCAAAGAGTCCCAAAAGGCCGAAAGGGTCGCCCGCAAAAGAGAAACGCGCGCCTTGCTCCGCAACGATGGCGGAACAATGCATCGCGAAATCGAAATCCAGGCCGTTCACCAGCGAGCGGACCCAGGCGAGCGTGATCACCGGCGTGTCGACGATCAGCTCAGCGGTGGCGTCAATGATTTCACTAAAGCCTTCCACAGGGCGCTGCGCATCGCCCGCCCCAGCATCGCTCGCCCCATGGGCGAAATCAAAAACGAGATACCGAAGCCCGTCTAGCTCCCGCCGGTCGATGGCGGCCAAAACATCGGAAATAGCTTTGACGCTCGCGCGGTCGAAACCAGCGTGCGTCTTCCGCACGACAAGGGCTTGACGCCCCTCCAGCCGCTTGGCCGAAAGCGAGTCGCCGCAGTCGGCGAAGCATTCAGCCCGTTCGCTCATAAGTTTATGCTGATAGGCTAATAGACCGCCCATAACTGGCCTCTGCGGGTGAATGTTCACGGTAACCATAAAGTAAACAAAAAATTAACCATGCCAAGCCCAATGCGGCGAATTGTCTTAAACTTGCGCCGGAATCCGCCAGTTTATTAGGGAATTGCGCGGTGGGGGGCCATTCGGCGGCGCAAGCTGGGGCGAGGTCCGGGCGAGACTTTCAGCGCGCCGCGCCATGTCGCGCGTGTGGCCCTTGGTCGCGGGACAAAGCCGCCGTTCTTGATATATATTAATTAGAATGTTGCTGTGGACGTGCCGGGAGGGCGCACGCGGCGCTTCGTCTTTTGCGCGAAATTACGCGCAAGGCGCGCAAAAATGGTGATTTGCGCGCCGAATAGATCGCTCGGCAAGGGCGACGGGTCCACTAGGGAGAAACAAGAGATGATCATGCGATTTCTCGTCGCCATAGCGATGGCGACGGTTGGCTGGGTTGCGAATGCGCATGCGCATGGCGACGTCGGCGTTAATCAAGGCCAGTGCCTGATGAAAATCGGCCCTGATACGATGACATTCACCGGCTATCAGCCGCAAAAGTCGCGCGAGCAGTTCTGCGACGACATTCCGGACGCCGGCTCGACGATCATCACGCTCGACGCGCAGCAGGACGAACTGCGCGATATGAATCTCGAAATGCGCGTGCTGCGCGACGTGGGCCAGAAGGACGACACTGAGAATCTCGAAGCCAACACCGAATATTACTCGCCGCCCAAGAAGTACAAGAGCGGCACGCTCACCTTCGAGCACGTCTTCCCGCAGGAAGGAAAATTTATTGGCCTCGTGAAGGCGCGGAGCGACGACGGCGCGAAGGAATATGTCGCGCGCTTCCCCTTCGCGGTTGGCCTGACGCAGAGCAAGGAAATCACCATTGCGGTGTTCTTCGGCGTTCTAGCGGTGGTCGGCTTCGGTCTTTGGTACAAGCATGTCTTGCACGACAGAAAGATGAAGAAGGCGTAAATTCGCCTCCGCCTTCAGCTAAAGATCCTCGATGCGACCGTCGCGTAGCGTTACGCGGCGGTCCATTTGTTCCGCAAGCTCCATATTATGCGTTGCGATCAACGCGGCGAGGCCGGTGTTGCGCGCCAGCGTCATCAATGTGCCGAAAACATGCTCGGCGGTGCGCGGGTCGAGATTGCCCGTCGGCTCGTCAGCCAGCAGTAGATGCGGCGCGTTGGCGACGGCGCGGGCGATGGCGACGCGTTGCTGTTCGCCGCCCGAAAGCTCCGACGGCCGGTGCGACGCGCGCGCGCCGAGCCGCAGATAGTCGAGCAATTGCTGAGCCCGTTGCTGCGCTTCACGCCGGCTGAGCCCATTGATCATCTGCGGCAGCGCGACATTTTCGAGCGCCGAAAACTCCGGCAGCAGATGATGGAACTGATAGATGAAGCCGATGGTGGCGCGACGCAGCCGCGTACGCTCATTATCCGACATGCGCGAGGTCGGCGCGTTCTGGATCAACACCTCGCCGGCGTCCTGGCGCTCCAAAAGCCCCGCAATATGGAGGAGCGTCGATTTGCCGGCGCCCGAAGGCGCCAGGAGCGCGACCGTCTCGCCTGGATAGATCGACAGATTGATGTCGACGAGAATGTCGAGGCGCGCCTCGCCCTCCCGATAGTGACGCGCGATATTGCGCAGTTCGAGAACGGCTTCGCTCATGCGTTCACTCGTGCCGCAGCGCTTCGATCGGATCGAGCGAGGCCGCTTTCCAGGCAGGATAGATCGAAGCCAGAATGGCGAGGGCGAGCGTCATGACCACAATCGCCGTCACTTCGCGCGAATCCACGATCGCCGGCAGGCGGGAGAGAAAATAGAATTCCGCCGGAAACAGATTGGCGTCGAAAAGTTTGTTCAATGCGACGCGGATGGCGTCGAGATTTTTCGCAAGCGCCAGCCCCAGTGCGAATCCGGCCAGCGTCCCCATGACGCCGATCGACGCGCCGATGATGAGAAACACCCGCAGCACCGCCCCGCGCGTCGCGCCCATGGTGCGCAGAATGGCGATGTCCTGAGTCTTGTCCTTCACGAGCATCGTCAGGCCCGAAATGATGTTGAAGGCCGCGACGACGACGATCAGCGTCAGAATGATGAAGAGGATGTTCTTCTCGACCTGCAGCGTATCGAAGAAGGTCTTGTTGCGCTGACGCCAGTCGGTGACGATGATCGGCCGCTCGATCGCCTTTTCGACCTTGAGCCTGAAGTCGTCCATCTTCTCGGGATCGTCGACGAAGACCTCGACGACCGTCGCCTCATTCTCCCTGTTGAAGAACAACTGCGCCTCGGCGAGCGGCATATAGACGAAGACGTTGTCGAATTCCGACATGCCGATGGAGAAGATCGCGGCGACATTATAGGCCTTGATGCGCGGCGCGACGCCGAAGGGCGTCTGGGCGCCCTTGGCGACGAGCAGGCTGACCTTGTCGCCGACGCTGACGCCGAGCGTTTCGGCGAGCCGCTGGCCGATGGCGACGCCCCCCGCCGCGTCGAAACCTTTAAGCGTGCCGCTCTTCACATTGCCCGCGACGCCGGGAAGCCGAACGAGGTCTTTCTCACGCACGCCGCGCGCCAGCACGCCCGACTGGCCGAATTGCGTCGATATGCCGGCAGCGCCCTCGACCATCGGAATGGCGAGCTTGACGCCCGGCAGCTTCTCCGTCTTCGACGAAACCTGGTCCCAATCGGTAAAGGGCGTCTCGACAGCCTGCATAAAGGCGTGGCCGTTGACGCCCATGATCTTGTCCATCAGCTCGCGATGGAAGCCGTTCATCACCGAAGTGACGATGATGAGCGTCGCGACGCCGAGCATGATGCCGAGGAAAGAGAAGACGGCGATGACGGATACGAAGCCGTCTGAACGGCGCGCGCGCAGATAGCGCAGCGCGACCGTCCGCTCGAAGGACGAAAAGGCGCTGGCGCCTTTCGCCGGCTCCGCCGTCCCATTCATGCGCGCGCCTGCTTCACCGCTGCCACGATGCGCGTGACGGCGTCTTGCGGAGCGAGAAGTTCGCGCTCGCCGGTGCGGCGATGCTTCACCTCCACCCTGCCCTCGGCCAGGCCTTTCGGACCGACAAGCGCCTGCCAGGGCAGGCCGATGAGATCGAGCGTGGCGAATTTGGCGCCCGGCCTTTCGTCGCGGTCGTCGTGCAGCACGTCGAGCCCGGCGTTCTCCAGTTGCTCGACGAGATCGGCGCAGACCTTGCCCGTCGCGGCGTCGCCGACCTTCAAATCCGCGACGCCGACATGAAAGGGCGCGACCAATTCCGGCCAGATGACGCCGTTATCGTCATGCCCTGCCTCGATAATGGCGGCGGCGAGGCGCGACGGTCCAATGCCGTAGGAACCCATTTGCACGACGACCTCCTTGCCGTCCGGGCCGTTGACCACAGCCTTCATCGGCTCGGAATATTTGGTTCCGAAGTAGAAAATATGGCCGACTTCGATCCCCCGCGCCGCGAGGCGCGCCTCTTCCGGAGCGGCGGCGAAGGCCGCTTCGTCATGCATTTCGCTTGTCGCCGCATAGCGGCTCGTCCATTTGGCGACGACCTCTTCGAGAGCGGCCGCGTCGTCAAAGTCGATCGATGCGGGCGGCGGCGCGAAGGAGAGGAAATCCTTGTGGCAGTATACTTCGCTCTCGCCCGTCGAGGCGAGAATGATGAATTCGTGGCTCAGACTGCCGCCAATCGGCCCCGATTCCGCCGCCATCGGAATGGCGGTCAACCCCATGCGGGCGAAGGTGCGCAAGTAAGCCACGAACATCTTGTTATAGGAGTGGCGACCGGCTTCCGCCGTCAGATCGAAGGAATAGGCGTCCTTCATCAGAAATTCGCGCGAGCGCATCACGCCGAAGCGCGGACGCACCTCGTCGCGGAATTTCCATTGGATATGAAAGAGATTGAGCGGCAGATCCTTGTATGAGCGCACATAGGCTCGGAAGATCTCGGTGATCATCTCCTCATTCGTGGGCCCGTACAGCATCTCGCGCTCATGGCGGTCGACAATGCGCAGCATTTCCCTGCCATAGGCGTCGTAGCGGCCAGATTCGCGCCACAGATCGGCCGACTGGATGGTCGGCATCAGACATTCGATGGCGCCGGCGCGCGTCTGCTCCTCGCGGATGATGGCGTTGATCTTGTTCAGGACCCGCAGCCCGAGCGGCAGCCAGGCGTAAATGCCGGCGGCCTCCTGCCGGATCATGCCCGCCCGCAGCATCAGCCTGTGCGAGACGATCTCAGCCTCTTTCGGCGTCTCGCGCAGAATGGGCAGAAAATAGCGGGAGAGGCGCATGTAGGGTCCAGTCGAGCGAATCGGAAAGAGCGGCGAGCATAGCCCGTCCGCCGCCAAAGAAAACGGCGCGGGCGAGGCTGTTGAACCCCGGCGCGGCCGAAAACGCAAGCCGGAGCGCCCTTCCCTTTTCGCCGGCCATGCCCATTTGCGGATCACATCTACTTTGGAGGCCAGCATGGATCAGGCCGCAACCAAGCGTCATTGGGGGAGCGTTCGCGACAACCCCGAACTCAACCGCTTCGAACTCGACGTCGACGGCGAAACGGCGGCCGCCTATTACCGCATCGACAATGACGTGATGGTCTTCACCTCGACGCAGACGCCGCCGGCGCTGCGCGGCCAGGGCGTCGCTTCGGAACTGATCCGCAATGCGTTGCAATTCGCGCGAGGGCGAGGGTTGAAGATACGCGCCGAATGCTCCTTCGTCGTGGACTATTTGCGGCGCCATCCCGAGTTTGAAGATTGACTTTATGAGCGGCGAGATTCAGTTGCGCAATGACGGCGGCTCTCACCGCCCCACCCCTTCGGCCTCCGCCGCAAGCTCCAGCCACTGCTCCTCGGCGACCGCCAGCGCCTGCGCCAGTTCCTCACGCTGCGCGGCGAGGCGCGCGGCCTCCTGCGGATTGCGCGAAAAAGCGTCGGGCGCAGCCAGCGCCTCATCGACGCGCGCGAGAAGCTGCGTGAACTTCTCCACTTTCTCCTCGGCGGCGGCGAGCCTGCGGCGCGACTGTCCCGCGTCGCGACGTTTCGGCGCTTCTTGCGCTGACGGCGCGCGCTTGGGCTCCTCGTCGCGCGTCCTGGAGAGCACGAGGCGCGCATAATCATCGATATCGCCGTCGAAGGCGCGCACCGTACCGTCAGCGACAAGCCATAAGCGATCGGCGCAGGCTTCCAGTAGATAGCGGTCGTGCGAAACGAGCACGACAGCGCCTTCATAATCGTTGATCGCCTCGATCAGCGCGGCGCGGCTGTCGATGTCGAGATGGTTGGTCGGTTCGTCGAGGATAAGAAGATGCGGCGCATTGAACGACGCGACGCCAAGCAGCAGCCGCGCCTTCTCGCCGCCGGAGAGATTGGCGACCGTCGTATCGGCGCGCGCTCCGGAAAATCCCGTCTGCGCGGCGCGTGCGCGAATGCGCGCCTCGGTCGCCTCCGGCATCAGCCGCGCGAAGACGGCGTAAGGCGTATCCTGCTCGTTGAGATCGTCGATCTGATGCTGGGCGAAAAAGCCCGCCTCGAGTTTTGGCGCGCGCACGACTTCGCCAGCGCAAGCCGAGAGGCGTCCGCCGAGCAGCTTGGCGAAGGTCGATTTGCCATTGCCGTTGGCGCCCAGAAGTCCAATGCGATCGTCATTCGACAGGCTGAGCGACAGTCGCGACAGCACCACGCGATCGCCATAGCCGACGGAGGCCTTCTCCAGTGCAATGATCGGCGGAGACAGAGGCTTTTCCGGCGACGGCAGATGGATCGGCAGAACGGCGTCATCGACGATCGCCGCGATCGGCTCCATTTTGGCGAGAAGCTTCAGGCGCGACTGCGCTTGGCGCGCCTTTGTGGCCTTGGCGCGGAAGCGGTCGACGAAGGCCTGCAGATGCTTGCGCTGCTCCTCCTGCTTCTTCGCGCCCTTGGCGGCGAGCAGTTGCGCTTCGCGCCGTTGCTTTTCGAAAGACGTATAATCGCCCTTGTAGAGCGTCAGCCTGCCGCGTTCGAGATGGAGAATATGCGTCGCGACGGCGTCGAGAAGATCGCGATCATGGCTGATGACGACGACGCTCGCCGGGTAGCGCGCGAGATAATCGACAAGCCACAGCGTGCCCTCGAGATCGAGATAATTCGTCGGTTCGTCCAACAGCAGCAGATCGGGCTGCGAGAACAGCACCGCGGCGAGCGCGACGCGCATCCGCCAGCCGCCGGAAAATTCCGAAAGCGGGCGCTGCTGCGCCTCTGCGTCAAATCCCAAGCCATGCAGAATGGCGGCGGCGCGCGACGGCGCGGAATGCGCGTCGATGTCGGCGAGCCGCGTCTGGATTTCGGCGATGTCATGGCCGTCATGCGCAGCCTCGGCGCGCGCCAGCAATTCGGCGCGTTCGACATCGGCCGCCAGCACGAAATCGATGAGCGCCGTCGGCCCGCCCGGCGCCTCCTGCTCGACACGCCCCAGCCGCGTGCGGCTGGGCAGCGAAATGGTCCCGCCTTCCGGCGCAATCTCGCCGCTGATCAGCCGGAACAGTGTGGTCTTGCCCGCGCCGTTGCGGCCGACGAAGCCCGCGCGCGAGCGCGAGGGGAGAAAAACCCCGGCGTGATCGAACAGCAGGCGGTCGCCGAGCCGGTAAGTGAGATCGTTGATGGTGAGCATCGCCGCGATGCTTTAGGGCTTGGCCGCGGGCGGCGCAAACGCGGCCAATGGGTCGCGCCGCGCCGCGTGGCGCCGCCCAAGTCTTGTCGCCCTTGTCTTGCGCTCCGCGCGCCTCTATACACGCCCTCGCGCCGCCGCCAGGCGGCCGAACGGCCCGCGCCCATCGTCTAGAGGCCTAGGACGTCGCCCTTTCACGGCGAAAACAGGGGTTCGAATCCCCTTGGGCGCGCCAATTAAATCAATAGGTTGTAATAATAGACTGCGCCGAACGCCGCTTCGCGCCCAACATTTGCCCAATAAGCGTCGCTGAAGGTAGGCGGACGAGCGCAAGTTAAATCCTATGCTTTGGCGCCCATGATAGGGCACGGATTATCCTCACGTCCCGCTACGCGCACGCTTCGGCGCGGCGAATCGAAAATGGAGATTTCCGATGGTTACGCCGCCCAAGCATCGTCTCGAAATCGTGCTGATGGCTGATCAAGCAGCGCCAATTCATTTTTGGGTTCAGTCAACCGCGGAGTTGGCTAAGCGAATTGAATTCGACAAAGAAAAGTCCACCCGCATCGTTGGCGGCGCCGCGCTCTTTCTGATCGTTATGCTTTTCTTTTTTCGGGCGGCGACTGCGATGCTTCTGCTGCTTGGCTTGATCGTAATATTTCCGCTTAAGCTCGTGGGGATGGCGGGCTATTTTCGCGGTACATGAGCGTCGCGTCTGAAACCCGGCGCGATGTCGGGCTTTTCGAGGGCGACGCTGCTAGCGGCGAGCGCACAAAAAACCCGGCCGTCCCTGACCGGGCTCAGTTATATGGGTTTAAACTCGAACCGGTGCGAGCGCCGGCACATGAGTGTCAACTAGGCGCCTGCTGGGCGAGTTCAAGCGTGGCAGTGAAATGCAAAACGGCCCGCGCCTGTTCATCCGAGGTCGCGGGCCGCCAGGGTATGAAAGAAGGATTGCCCCAGCAAATAAACCAACTAGGAGGCGGCTCTAACTCGGCAAGGGTGTCGATAGCCGGATCGTCCAAACGGCCCACAGACGAAAACGGCCTTCCGCAGATTGAGGGGGCGGAAGGCCGTGGCTCGAAGCTCGCAGCGGCGGCGAGACGGGTATTCGCCATCGTCTTGGCGGCGAACGTCAAGAGTGTCGCTCGGGTTAAAGCCGAGCGTCAAGTGATCCTTTGGAACACAAGCTAATCGTTTAGCGCTGCGACAACTGCCTTGGCCGTCTTGTTCACACAGTCGCGGAAATGATCGCTTGCTGCGCCCTCGTGATTGTAGGCGATGACGTCAAGCAGACATTGCTCCCATGTTCCATTGTAAGGTTGGCGAGCGGAGGCCAAGGCGTGTCGGCCGGTTTTTTTGCCAAAAAGGATATCTCGTTTTCGAGCGCCCTGCGGGCGTTGTCGGGGAGCACGGCGACAACCTGACCATGAAAATACCTACGCAGGTTGTTGGCGGCATGGCACAACAACGCCAACGCTTCCTCGTCGGCGGACATTTCGATTAATTCTAGCTTGGTCATTGGCGTCATCCAGCCGGTTGCCGCCCCCACTGTATGAACGAAAGCGTCACCTTGGATTTGGGCGGCAACATGTCCCGTTGTCGAATCAACGAAAAAACGGCCTCGCAATAAGCGAGGCCGACGAGGGGGCAGATTAAATTGCCGCGGTAACGTGCAAACCGTCACGCAATAAGCGCCCGCGGTCAATTTGTCCTTAAGGGCGAAGAAAAACTACGACTTTTGATCGCGCCTCGGCCGCTGCGACGATCTCGCGCGCCGTTCTTTCGGCTATCTCGCGCCACCAAGTTGCTATCGGGCGAAGTGGAGCGCCTAAAATGACTCGTCTTCGGAATTCGGAGCATGAGCATTCGAAGCGATCGGACTAACGGTTGTGCCCGAAAGAAGCGAGGCTCCAAGATTGATAGCAGCATAGCTGCGCTCTCTTGCAGTTCGGCCAGTATCCTGCATCAGTCGAATGAGATCGACCGGGTGGACGAACTCCTCCCTAAAGCAGGGATAGTGGCGGGGATCAAAGATTCGCTTCAGCCAATCAATCACGAGTACGTGTCGTTCGGACTTCTTGAGATCGGGGTGGTACACCATGAAGATGTCCAAGCTGTACTCGACGCCCATATCAACTGGAACGATTTGCGCGCCGAAATTCAGCGCATAGTTGGGCAGCATCCCGATGCCGGCGCCAAGCTCAACTGCATATAGCACGGCAGAACTCGCGTTGGTTCGTATGCCTACGATTCCGGTCAGATCGTCTACAGACAGCGCGCGCTTGAAGGCATCATCATCCAAGAGGCGCGACGACTGCTGAATGAATCGATGGTTGACTGCTTCAGCGAGCGATTTGGGAGCACCGAAGCGATTGCGATAATCAACTGACACGAACGGATAAGTATGGAGCTTTCCAAGTTTTACGATCTTCAAATCCGCGTGCGTTGGACGGTGAAATTGGATAGCTATGTCCGCATCAAGCCGAGACACATCGGCTTCCTGCATTGAAGCGAGGAAGTCGATCGTCAGAAAATTGTTGGCTCGCTGCCAGTCGATGAGTTTTGGTAGAATCCAGTAGGTGCCAAGGCCCTCTGTTACGGCGAGGCGAACGACTCCCTTTACATCGCCAGCGTGTGATCGCCGCGAAATGTTTTGCGCCGATCGCATCATCGACGCCACTTCTTCAAAGATCGAGATTCCAAATGGCGTGAGTTTGACGCCGTTCTTGAAGCGCACAAGCAACTTTTGGCCGAGCTGCTTTTCGAGACGGTCTATCCGTCGCGCGATGGTCGCCGAGTTCGATTCCCAGCTCAGTTCCTGCCTTCCTCAGGCTCCCGGCCTCGGCGCAGGCGAAGAACAGTCGGTAGTCATCCCAGCTCATTGCGACGCCCGTCCCGTGAAGCAAGGGCTGCTGCAAAAACGCAGCACGCCTACGCTTAATCTCCTGCATACACCGCTGATCCCTAAGAGTATTTTTATGCCACCTTCTCATAAGGCAAGGAGATTATTGATGAAAGTGCCGGAGGAGTCGATCCTGACAGAGCGACGACGCGAGCTTGATTATTTGAATAGGACACGGGGCCTGACGATCCGCGCGGCCAGTGCTGACGAAATTCCTTCACTTCTCCTCCTCGCTCAGCAGCTTCTTCGCCAGAGCACGGTCGAATTGTCCACCGCCGAGCACATCCAGAAGTGGAACTCGGAGACGTTGCTGATTGTCGACGGCGTTGATTCTCCAATTGGTGTTGCTGCGATGCTGTCGCTGAACTCCCGAGGGCTGGATGCTCTACTCACTGGCAGTTTCTGCTTTGAGCATCCTTCGCTGCATCACATTGCGCGAACCGGCGAAACGCCCGCGGGCATTTATGTGTGGGCCATATGCCTTGGAGGACGCGCCGTGAGCGCTGTCGCGGCGATCATGGAATGGTCCAAGCGAGACGGTCGGGAAAATGCCCACCTCTATGCGCGTCCTGTAACCTTTGAAGGAGAGCGGTTCATGCGGCGGGGAGGATTTCGTCCAATTCCCTGCGGCCAGCCAGACCTATGGCGATACGAGCGTCCCATCCGGCAAAACGTGACAATAGCAGCTTGAGGGTACAAATGATCGCGCACTCAGTCGTCGAGCAAGCAACGCCAAACCATGCCTCGCGAAGCAACCGGCGTTCGCACGTTCGCATCGCGAGGGGACTGGATGACCTCGCGATGGTGTATGCACTCCGCGCCGCCGTCTATCTGGCGGAGCAAGATTGCCCCTATCACGAAGAGTTCGACGGCAATGACGCGTGCTCGATGCATTTCATCGGCTTTGTTGGAGCGGAGCCTGCCGGCGTCCTTCGCGCGCGCTATTTTGCCGAATTCGTAAAGCTTGAACGCCTCGCGGTCCTCAAACGATTCCGCCGTTCTATGCTCGCCTTCGAATTGGTCCGCGAGGGGATTGCGGTCGCCCGTCGAAAGGGCTTCCGAAAGATATGTGGGCATTCAAGGGAGGGCTTGGAGCCGTTTTGGGCTCGGTTCGGCGCCAAGCCCTTCGATGACAATCGTTCGATTGAGTTCTCGGACTGCCGCTACACCGAAATGGTGATCGATCTGGAACCGGACCCCCACGCGATCGGCTTAATGACCGGGGGGCACGTCATAATCCGTCCGGAGGGAGACTGGGATCGGCCCGGAATTCTCGATGAATCTGGTTTGAGAGGTTCAAATCTTCGCACTGGCGATTCTGTGAAAGCACGGGCCGTAGAATGATCAATTACAAATCGGAAGCCGAGTGGTGGTTGGCGGACAAAGCCGCGCTCGTGTGCATCGCAGCTTCTCGTTTCGGTGCGCCGTTTCCACTATCCTTCACGATGTCTCTGGCCGAACTTTGGCGAGCAAAAAGCTGGCCAATCGTTCATTTCCTTCCCGATCCTGCATTGGAGCAACATCCGCCGCCCGAGACGGCGCTGATTCAGCCGGGTTCCCTATGGTTCGAAAGCGACACAGCGTCGATTTGGAGTTGCGCGCGATTCAGAGAATTTCATCGCGATCAGGACTTCTCCGCCAATTGTAATTGTGGGAGGCGATTTGGATCGAAGTATGATCGCAATCGCGGTAGGAGCGGCAGAGAGACGCGCTCCAGCTGTGTTCTTGCCAGACACAGCGGGCGTCACACTCAAATCTCCAAATGACACGGCAGCGCGCAAACTGGCGATTGGCAGCCTCCGTCATTTTGCAATGGAGGCCTCGCCTCAAACAATTATGCAACTCATAATGGCTCGGGGAAAGTTACGCCGATGATCAAGACCAGAAAACACAATTCGTCTGCGGACCGCAAAGGAAGGGATGCGCACAAGCACGCCTTCGAAGTCATCGCTGAATTGGAAGGCGTAGCGATAATGTAGGTCAAAATTGAAATCCGACGCATCAATTAGCGATGATCCGGCCGGGGTGCCAGCAAGCCATCAAGGGCGAAAGCCCCGTCGCCTAGTTGGCGACCGAGGCGTTTCTGTCCGGCGTCCCTAACCGCTAGCATGCGCTAAATGTAATTCGCAGCCTCGACCAGAACAAGGTCGGGAGCCGTTTAGCGGAGCGATCGTCTGATCAGTGCATTTTCCTCCTACGCCTCGCCTGGTGTGCGGCTCAGGAAAAGAAAGCGAAGTCAAAATAGAAGCGAACATCTCACTATTCGCTTGGGCGCCATGCCGCGACATAGATGTCCAGCTCTTCCCCAGTGTGGGCGTTGCGCCATCGATCGTCTCGAAAAACGACTGGGAACGGAACTTCATATTGACCGCGCTGATCCTCAGCGAGCACATAGACAAGGGCGTCGTTCTCCGGGGCGTCCCAGTTATTCCATTCGGTCACGGCCGTCGTTCTCCCTCTCGCGAATTATTCGCAACAGGGTCGAGTAACAAGCACTCGTAATATGGAACTATTCCGAAGAATGGGCGGCGGCCCCGGCGTGCAGTTGAGGAAGAAGGGACGCGGCAGTGAGCCGCCGCGCACGGGCCGCCGCGCCGTTTTGGCTTGGGCGCGTTAATTGTGTCGCCGATCCATCTCCTTAGACGGCGCGATATTGAGGCGCGGATCGTCCTTTGGATCGTAATAATCAATCCCCCAGGGTCCGGCTGCGTTGACTTGCAGGACCGCGTCTTCGTCGACGAATACATAGTGCAAGACACCCGCCGGCATTGACGCAAAACTTCCCGCCGGCATGTGCTCGACGCTCGCGCGGTCGACGCTTTGTCCCCGCCCCAAGCTGACAGCGCCAGAAATCACCGTGACTGCCTCCGCTTTAGGATGCGTGTGCGGCGGAATGCGATAGCCCTTCGGTGTCTTGATCCTCATCGTAAACATGCCCTCGCGCGATGGATCGCCATCCAACACAGCAAGCTGCGCGCCCGCTGGCAGCGATCCCGGCGCCGCCGCCCACTCGATGGCTTGCGGCAGGATCACCTTGTGCGCGTCGACATTCTCCGCCCACGCCGCTGCGCCGTAAGCGAGGGCGAGGCCGGACGCGATGATCGCCAGTTTCGGTTTCATAAGCGCCTCCCTAGAAGGCGGTGCAGGCTGATTGCGACTTACTTCGCCGCGTCGCCCCTCCGCGTCGGCGGGGCGCCCGCGCCGCTTTAATATCCAATCCATATAGTGCGCGCTCAAACTGCGGCAGCACTCAAGGGATTATTTTTGTATGAGCGCAATGACTGCCGGGCGGGAACGCGCGAGTGGAAGACAGCACGCCAATTATCTGCGCCAGGACGCTGACAGGCTCGCCTACTTCTTCTGCAATCACCATGTCGAATCCCCTTGGGCGCGCCATGAAATGCAATGAATTACCTTTGACATCGCGCGCCGAAATGCCGGCTTACGTCCCGACTTTGCGCATATAGGCGAGCGCGCCCGAAGGAATCGTCTGGCGCGTTTGAAAAAAATCCTCCCATTCGTCCGCGACGCGCAGGGCGCTATGGATGTCGAAGGCGTTGGCGCGGTCGAGCTTCGAAAAGCTCTTCCATGATACAGGCGTCGCCGCCGGCGCGCCGGGCCGCGCGCGCAGCGACCATGGCAGGATCGCCGTAGCGGTTTTCTTGTTGCGCAGCCAGTCGATGAAAATGCGGCCCTTCCGCAATTTTTTGCTCATCGTCGCCACGAAACGGTCCGGAGCCTGGCGCGCGAGCCCCCGCGCGAATCCCGCCGCGAACATCTCGGTGTCAGCCCAGCTGAGCGAACGGTCGAGCGGCAGAACGACGTGCACGCCTTTGCCGCCCGTCGGCATCGGCCAGGAGCGAAGCCCGATGTCGCTCAAATTGTCGCGCAGATCGAGCGCCGCCTGGCGGACGGCTCCGAAAGGCGCGTCTTCGACTGGATCGAGATCGAAGACCATGCGGTCCGGGCGCTCCGGATCGTCGCGCCGCGCCATCCAGCCATGCAGTTCAATCGCCCCGAACTGCGCGGCGGTATGCAGCCCGACCGCGCCGTCGAGCGCAAAATAGGATTTGCCGTCGATCTCCACGGAGATGACGCCCTTGGTCATGCCTTTCAGCGGATGGCGCTGAAAAAACAATTCAGCTTCGATATTTTCCGGCGCGCGCAACAGGCTGACGATGCGCCCGTCGAGATGGGGCGCCATGCGCTCCGCGACGGCGTCGTAATAGGCGGCGACGTCTCCCTTGGTCACGCCGTCGGCAGGGAAGACGACACGGTCGGCGTTGGTGATCGGCGCGAGCCGCACGGGCGCGGGCGCGCAAGACTGTGGCGCGGCGGCGCAGTCGAGCGTCCTTGGCGGGGGCGCGTCCTCGCGACGACCGAGGAAGCGCGCCTGCCGCATCTGCGCATCGCTCGTCCATCCGCCGAAGCGGACCTCCGCCGCAAAAGGCGTCGCAAGATAGACGGCTCCCTTCGGCAAGTGGTCCTCGGCGCCGATCTCGGGCCGCGCGTTTTTCGCGGCGCGCTTCGCCAGCAACGGCGCCAGGCTGCGGCGCGCGCTTGCGTCATAGCCGGTCCCCACGCGTCCAACATAGCGAAAGCCCTCGGGCGTCTCTTTCGCCGCGAGCAACGAAGAGAAGCTTTCGCCTTTCGGCGACGGCATGTAGCCGATAATCGCCACATCCTCCCGGAAATCGCTCTTCACCTTCAGCCAGCCGGACGAACGTCCGCTGCGGTAAGGCGCATCCGTGCGTTTGGCGATGACGCCTTCCGCGCCGGCGCGCGTCGCCTCCTCGAAGACGACGGCGCCGTCGCTCTCGATGAAATCGGCGTAGCGAATGGCGCCGTCAGCGCGCGCGAGCAGTTTCTTCAGCAGCGCTTTACGCGCGCGCAGCGGCTTTTCACGCAAATCCGCCTCATCCAGCACGAGCAGGTCGAAGGCGAGGAAGTCGATGCGCGTCGCGTCGCCCGCCTCCAGCGCCGCTACGAGCGCGGCGAAGTCGGAAAGGCCGCGCGCGTCGAGCACGACGGCCTCGCCGTCGAGAAGCGCGTTGGCGCATGGCAATGCGACGGCCGCGCGCGCCAGCGCCGGAAAGCGCGCCGTCCAATCGAGCCCGGAGCGCGTATAGATGCGCGCGCCCTCGGCTCCGATCGCGATCAGCAGCCGGTAGCCGTCATACTTTAATTCGAACGCCCAATCGGCGCCCTTGGGCGGCCGCGCCGCCGTCTCGCAGAGCTGCGGCTTGACGAAGGCGGGCGTCGGCGCGCTGGCGATCGCCTGACTGCTCCATACGGCGCGTTGGCCGCGCCGACTCGAAGCGGCGCGCACGACCGGCGCGCCGCGCTCGATTTCCTCGCGCGTGCGTCCCGTCGCGACGCTGGCAGAAAAGCGCCGTGCGAGACTGTCGTCCGTTTCGGCGGAGTCGTCGCGCTCCTTGACGAGCAACCAGTTCTCCTTCTTGTCGCGCGATTTCATGCGCACGAGAACCCAGCGCCCGCGCATGCGCGCGCCATGCGCGAGGAATTTGATTTCTCCTTTTTCGAGCGCCTCGAGGGGATCTCCGCTCAACGGCTCATAAGCCGCATCCTCCCACAGCATGACCGTTCCGCCGCCATATTCGCCCTTCGGAATCACACCCTCGAAGTGGCCATAGTCGAGCGGATGATCCTCCGTCCGCACGGCGAGGCGCTTGTCGGCGGGATTGGCGGAAGGGCCGCGCGTCACGGCCCAGCTTTTCAAGACGCCGTTCATTTCCAGCCGCAGATCGAAATGCTCGCGCCGCGCGCTGCACGACGAGCCGCGCGCCGCCGCGGGATGCGCCGCCCTGCGGCTCCGGCGTCCTGGCGAAGTCGCGTTTGGCGCGATAGCGCGCAAGCGCATCGGCGGCGGATTGTCGCCGTGCCGCCATGACGCTCAGGCGCGCCGCTTGGCCGCGGATTTACTCGGCGGTTTCGCCGACGTCCCAGCGCCCGCCTTCTTTGTCGGCCGAGCGCTGCGCGGCGCCTCGGGCTTCGCCCCCGCGCTGACTGAACGCTTCAACGCCTCCATGAAATCGAGCACCTTCGCGCCAGGAGCCCGCTCCTCCTCGATCGGCACGCTCAGGCCCTTACTCAGCTTGGCTTCGACAAGCTCGCGCAGAGCGGCGGCGTAATGATTCTTGAATTTTTCCGGATCGAAAGCCGCCATGCGGCTGTCGATCAGCTCCTCGGCCATCCGCACCATGTCGGCGCGCGGCTTCTCCCGCCCCACGCCGGAAAATATTTCGGCGGCGTTCTTCAATTCGCTCTCATAACGCAGCGTCTGCAGAACCAGCCCCTGCCCTTCGGCGTCGGCGAATAGCGCGACGAGATTTTCGCGCCCGCGCAGCGTCAACTGACCGACGCCCGTTCTGCGCTTGGCGTAAAGCGCGTCGCGCAGGACGCGATAGCCTTCCTCCGCGGCTTCGCCGTCCGGCAGCATGTAATAGGGCCGGTCGAAATAGAGCGGATCGATTTCGTCGCTCGCGACGAATTGCGTTAGTTCGATCGTGTGGCGCGAGGCGAGCTTGAGCGCGTCGAGCTCTTCCTCTTCAAGGAAAACATAATTGCCGGGTTCGACCTCATAGGCGGAGACGATGTCTTCCTTCTTCACCTCGCCTTTGCCTGGGGCCACCTTGAGATAGCGAATGCGCTGCTTGGAAACCCGGTCGACCTGGTGAAGTCTGATCTCAGACTCCGGTCGCTCCGCCGCAACGAGGCGTACGGGAATCGAAACGAGCGCAAGCCTA
>CAVPMJ010000023.1:0-323447 GCA_963706255.1 uncultured Alphaproteobacteria bacterium
GCGTTCGCAGTCTGCGCCGCAGCCTGGGCTCCAGAAAAGTCGAGCGGGACTTGCATCCGCCATTCGGCCCATTCATCGTCGCGGAACACGAAGCCGTCGCATCAAAAGGCTGGAGCCGCGCATGATCAATCGCCGAAGCGCGCTGCAGGGCGCAGCCTTCACCCTCTCGCTGTCCAGCCCCTCGCTTGCGAAAGAAGCGCGGCAAAAGCGGAAAGCTGCTGTCATGCCCAAAGAATTGAGTCCTGACGAAATCATCAGCCTGCTGAATCTCGAGCCCAATGCGACCTGCGGCTTTGTCCGCATCACCTATACGAGCAAGCTGACATTCGCGGCGGACGCCTTGCCTCAACCCTTTGCGCGCAGCGGTCCGGTGGGCTCGGCTCTATACTTTCTCGTGACGCCGCATGCGCCGGTGCGCCTGCATCGCATCCGCAACGACCAGCTCTACCATTACTATCTCGGCGATCCGCTCGAACTATTCCTGCTGCATGCGAATGGCTCGACCGAACGCGTGATCGTCGGGCCGGATTTGCGCGCCGGCCAGCGCGTTCAGCTGCTGATCCCCGGCAATACTTTCCACACGGCGCGGCTGCTGGGCGACGGACGCTGGTTCTTCGGCGCGAGCACGGAATGGCCGGGCGTGGTCCCGGCCGACGTCGAGATCGGCAATCTCGATCAATTGGCGGAAAAATATCCGGGCGTCGCGCCGGAGATGCGCTCGATCGCGGCGTCGGTCAAAGACGTGACGCCAAGCGGGAAGGGGCCACGATAGGGCTTATTTGCATTCCTGCACGACGCGAGCGAGCGCGTCGGACAAGCCCTTGAGCGAGTAGCTGTCGGTTGTGGAAGTGCCTTTCGCCGAGGACGCCTTCACGATGAGCTTCGAGCCGCCGCGCAGCGCGCCGACGAATTCCTTCTCCCGCGACTGGTCCTTCACCCAGGCGTTGGTTCCCTTGGTGATCAGCTCGTAGCTGTCGCCGTCGATGTCCGCGCTCGCGGCGGAGCCGTCTTTCGTCGCATAGCCGAGATTGATCGCGACTTCGTTGTGGATATTCTCCGCCGGTCGCGTCGAGATGAATACATAGGCCGAAGTGTCCTTCAGCTTCGCCTTGGGCGTGCGGTCCCTCGGCTGTCCCAGCGCGTAGCAGGTCTTGTCGCGCGAGTTTTGGGCGGCGTAGGCGCCCCAGTCGCCGTAACTGCCAAGCTGCTCAGGTTTGCCGGCGCTTTTTTCGCCGCCCTTGTCCGGCTTTTCGCTTTTGGCGGCTTTGCCTTTCTTGGCCTTGGGGCCGGCGTCTTCGGTCGCCGCCTCCTCGGCGGGCGCAGGCTTTCCGGCGGGCTTCGCCTTCGCTTCGGGCTTGGCTTGCGCCGGACCGGGCGCGACAGCCAAAGCGGCGCCGGCGGCGAAGGCCAGCGCGAGCATGAAGCGGGACAAGCGGAAGGGCGACGATTCGGTGGGCATCGGCTGGGACTCTACTGTTGGCGTTTGACGCGAACAAGAGCCTTGCGCCTCACGCCTCCTTTTTGGCGGCCATCATATAATTGACGTCCGTGTCATGGCTTTTGCGCCAGCTTCTTGTCAGCGGCTGGAAGTTCATCCCGGCGCGGTCGATCTCGCGCATGCCGGCGCGGCGCAGCCAGGAGGAAAGCTCGTCCGGCCGAATGAATTTGTCGTGGTTATGGGTGCCTTTCGGGACCCAGCCGAGAACATATTCCGCCGCGAGAATCGCGAAGAGATAGCTCTTCGTCGTGCGGTCGATCGTCGCAAGGAAGATGAGGCCGCCAGGCTTCAACAGGCGTCCGAGCATGGCGATGAAATCCTGCGGGCCTTCGACATGCTCGATGACCTCCAGCGCCGCCACCGCGTCGAATTGCTCGCCGGTCGCGGCGAGGTCTTCGGCGGTGATGTTGCGATAGTCGATGTCGAGGCCGGACTTCTCGGCGTGGCGCTGCGCGACGGCGATATTGTTCGGCGCGGGATCGACGCCCGTCACCTTGGCGCCCAGTTCCGCGAGGGATTCGCTCAAGATTCCGCCGCCGCAGCCGATGTCGGCGATGCGCACGCCTTCGAGCGGGCGGGCGCCGGGCGTATTGAGGGCGCCAGCGTCATGCAGGATGAATCGGCGCACATGGTCGCGGATATAGGCCACGCGGATGGGATTGATGTCGTGGAGAATCCCCATCTTGCCATTCTTGTCCCACCACAGATCGCCGAGCCGATTGAAGCGCGCGACGTCTTCGGGGTCGACGCTGGCGGAATGGGGAGCGGACTGTTCGGGCAAGAGGGCCTCGCGAAGATGCGGAGAAATTAAGAATTTCCCATGGTGGAGCGCTGCCGTTGACAGGCCCGCCGGCGCGGACACATATACGCCGGCTTTCAGCTAGACGCGAGCGTCTGCGCCACCTTTCCGGTCCCATGTCACGCCTGGTCATGAAATTCGGCGGCACGTCGGTCGCCACTGTCGAGCGCATCCGTAATGTCGCGCGCCACGTGAAGCGCGAGGTCGACGCCGGGCGCGAGGTCGCGGTCGTCGTTTCCGCCATGGCCGGCAAGACCAACGAGCTTATCGAGTGGTGCAAGGAGGCCGCGCCCCTCTGCGATCAGCGCGAATATGACACGGTCGTCGCCTCCGGCGAGCAGGTGACGGCGGGATTGCTCGCCATCGCCCTGCAAAAGGCCGGCCTGCCGGCGCGTTCCTGGCTCGGCTGGCAGGCGCCGATCTCGACCAACGCCGCGCATGGCGCCGCGCGCATCGAGTCGATTGACGGCGCAGGCATCATCGAGGGGTTCAAGCGCGGCGAAGTGGCGGTCGTCGCCGGCTTCCAGGGCGTCCATAAGGAAAGCGGCCGCATCACGACGCTCGGCCGCGGCGGCTCCGACACGAGCGCCGTCGCGCTCGCCGCCGCCATCAAGGCCAACCGCTGCGACATCTATACCGACGTCGACGGCGTCTACACCACCGATCCGCGCGTCGTGCCCAGGGCGCGCCGCATGGAAAAGGTCGCCTTCGAAGAAATGCTGGAAATGGCGTCGCTCGGCGCCAAGGTTTTGCAGGTGCGCTCGGTCGAGGTCGCCATGGTGCATGGCGTGCCGACCTATGTGCGCTCCTCCTTCGACGATCCCGACAGGCCGGGCGAGGGGACGCTCATCTGCAACGAGGAGGACATTGTGGAAGCTCAGGTCGTCACAGGCATCGCCTTCTCGCGCGACGAGGCGCAGATCACGCTGCGCAGCGTCGCCGACAAGCCGGGCGTCGCGGCGGCGGTGTTCATGCCGCTGGCCGAGGCCGGCATTAATGTCGACATGATCGTGCAGGTCGTCTCGGAGGACGGCATGACGGATATGACCTTCACCGTAGGCACGGCGGACTATGAGCGCGCTTTTGCGCTCATCGAAAAGGTGAAGGATGCAGTCGGCTTTGCGAGCATGACCGGCGAAAAGGATGTCGCCAAAATTTCCGCCATCGGCATCGGCATGAGGAGCCACGCCGGCGTCGCCGCGCAGGCGTTCCGCGCGCTCTCCGAGAAGGGCGTGAATATTCGCGCCATCACCACTTCGGAGATCAAATTTTCCGTGCTGATCGACGAAGCCTATACGGAGCTCGCCGTGCGCACGCTGCACTCGCTCTACGGCCTCGACGCGGCTTAGCTCCTTACAGCGACGCTTGAAGGCGGGCGTCGCCGCGACATCTCTACCGCAATCTCTTGTGTGGAGGATGTCCTAATGGAAGAGCTAGCCACCAACGTGGTCGCCGCGACCAAGCTTGATCCCACGATCGCGAAAGCGGCGATCGGCCTTGTGCTCCGTTTTCTTCGCGACGTGGACACGACCGGGAATGTGGCGACGATGATCGCCAAAATGCCGCGCGCCCAAGAGGCCGTTGTAGCGTCGCTGTCGACGGGCGACGGCGGCGTCACTCAAGCGATCGAAGGCATGACGAGCTTTATCGGTCGTGGCCGCGCCGACCTGAACATTCTCGCCGGTCAGCTCGAAAAGCTGGGCGTGAGCGAAGCTCAAACTGACGCTCTCGTTCGAGAAGTGCTGGCGCGCGCGGAAAATGTGATCGGCGCGGAAGGCGCGGAGAAGATCAGGAGCATCCTGCCCGCCTTGCGCGAGCGGACGGACTCGCCGACCGATCTGCGTCGGACCGCGTAAAGCGACCCGAGCTGGCGCGGCCGATCGGCCGCGTCAGCGCGCGAAATCGACGATCAGCACATTCAAATCCTGCGTCGGCGTGAAATCGCGCCGGCGGCTTTCGAATTGCGTCGGCGAAATTTTCTTCACGCCCTCGGCGCAGAAACTTACGAGCGAATCCTTCTTGCCCTTATCGACGACAAGGCGAAAGTCACGGATTGGCCCTTTCCAATTGGCGCCGGTTTTCAGCACATAGCCGAGCCAGACTTCGGAATAGGCAAGCCCGTCGTCCTTCTTCGACGTCTTGAGTTTGCGATCGAAACTCGCGAGAAATTCATCGTCGATGCAATATTTGCGGCGAACTTGCGCAAAATAGTCGCTTTTCCGCTGGCTCGGGTCGAGGCCCCCGCCGACGCTGCCGCCTGCGCGCGGGACATATTCGTGCTCGACGGTCACCGCCGCCTTTGGCGGAAATGTCTGGCGGCGCGTGATGCTCGTGCGCAGCGCCCAAAGGGCGGCCCAGTAGTGCTGGTCGCCAACGCCATCGTCGCGAATGAGGCCGTCGGCGACGAGCTTGTCTCGCTCCGCCTTGGCGAGCGCATTGATGGCGGAATCAAATTTTTTGGAGAAGCGATTGAGCGGAACGCCAAGCGCCTTCAGTCGCGCGCTCACGTCCTGGTCCTTGAAGATCGCCTGTTCGACGCCTTCGAGAGCGATGGGACGGCCGTCGACCAGCGTTCTGAAATTCAGCTCCGCGACATCGCCCCAATAACCCGAGACATCTTCTTGCGCCGGCGGGATCTCCGGCAAGGGAAAGGCGACCAGCGTCTCCACCGGCGCGTCGCTCGTGTTGAGGAAGCGATATGTCACGCGAACGCGATCGCGCGAGACGTAAAGGTCTTCGCTCTCCATGGAGATCGCCTCCGACTGCTTGAGCGTAAGGCCGCCGATGGCGATTTCCGCCTCGGAATCATTTGCGCGGGCGGGGGCGGAGCAGAGCGCGAAGAAGGCGACGGCGCTGGCCAAGAAGACTAAAGGGCGCATGGATTTGTTCCTATGACGAATGAAACTATCGCCCTGGCGGGCGCCGCTCAATCGCGCCGAAGGCGAATTGCAGGCGGCGCTTGATTTTGAACCCTGTCGCGGCGACAGTCGCGTCGCGCATGAGCGGAGCGCGAATCTTCAAGGAGGACGCCATGGATGAATTGATCGCGCGGGTTTCGGCGGCCATTGGCGTCGATGCGGGGGTCGCCAAAACCGCGATCGGCCTCGTGCTCGGCTTCCTTCAAAAAGAAGCGCCGGACGGGCCGGTGTCGGACTTCCTCGACAAGGTTGCGGGTTCGCGCGAGACGATCGACGCCGCCGAGGCGTCCGGCGGCGAGGGCGGCGGGCTCGGGGGATTGATGGGCGGCATGGGCGGGTTGATGGGCCTCGCCGGCAAGCTCAACGCCGCCGGCCTCGACATGGGCCAGATTCAGAAATTGGGGCGCGAAATTTTCTCCTATGCCGAGACGATAGTCGGCAAGGAGAAGGTGCAGGAAATCGCCAATTCCATTCCCGGACTGTCGCAATTCGTGTGACGCTCAGCGGCGCCTGAGGCTTCCGATCTTCACGCCGCCGGCGTGCAGAACTCCGATAAGCGCGCCGCCATAAACGAGCGCGCCGACGGCGCCGAGCGCGCCAAGCGCGACGAGATTGGCGAGACCGCCAAAATGCGCGCCGAGCGCCAGGGCCGGGGCGCGCCCGAAAAGGGCGACGACCGTAAGAAGCGCGCAAGCGATGAACGTCGCGCCGAGCGTCTTGCCGAAGACGGCGTCGAGGCGCATCGCGTCCTGCGCGAGCGCCAGCCCGACGAGCGCCGCGAGATTGATCCAGAGGCCGACCGACGTCGCCGTGGCGAGTCCGACCGCGCCGAGCGACCGGAACAATGCGACCTTCAGCGCGACATTCGCCGCGAGCGCGCCGAGCGCGATCAGCATCGGCGTACGGGTGTCGCCGCGCGCCTGGAAACTTGCGCGCGCCGAGGCGATGAGCACGAGCGCCATCAGTCCCGCGCCATAGGCCGCAAGCACGTCGCCCGCGGCGTAGGCGTCGGCGGCGGAAAATTTTCCGCGCTGGAACAGGCCCGCGACGATGAGCTCCGGCATCGTATCGAAGGCGACAAAGAAAGGCGCGGCGAGCGCGATGGTCAGCGCCATGGTGTTGCTTTGCGCGCGATGTGCGCCGGCTTCGTCGCCGGCGGCGATGCGGCGGCTCATCTCGGGCAGGAGCACGGTGCCGGCGGCGATGCCGATGACGCCAACGGGAAGCTGATACAGCCGCTCCGCGTAAGAGATCGACGAGACGCCGCCGTCCGCCAGCATCGACGACAGGATCGTATCCGCGAGCACGGCGATCTGGGGACTGGCGGAGCCGATGATCGCCGGCCCGAGCCTGATGAAGAAATCGCGCACGCGCGGCCAATGCGGCTTGCGCGGCCCCTTGAGGATGCCGATGCTGCGCGCCTGCCACATCAGCAGGCCGAGTTCGAGCGCGCCGGAAACGGTGACGCCCCAACTCGCCGCATAACCGGCGTTCGGAAAGAGAAAGGCGACCGCGAGCGCCGCGATCACGGTTAAATTCATGAGATTGGGCGCGAAGGCGGGGAGCGCGAAACGCCCGCGCGCATTGAGCGCGCCCATATGCAGCACGAACAGCGTTATGAACAGCAGATAGGGAAAGGTGATGCGCGTCAGATTGACGGCGAGGGCGAATTTCTCCGGGCGGTCGCCAAGGCCCGGCGCAAGCAAGGAGACGAATTGCGGCGTCAACGCCCAGACGATCGCAAGCAGAATGATCTGCGAGGCGAGCAGCAGCGTATAGACTTCGCCCGCGAATTCTTCGGCGGCCGCGTCGCCCTCCTTCTCGATCGCCATCGAATAGGAAGGAACGAAGGCGGCGTTGAACGCGCCTTCGCCGAAGATGGCGCGAAAGCTGTTCGGCAGGCGCTGCGCGATGAAAAAGGCGTCGGACACCGCGCCCGCGCCCATGACCGCAGACTGCACGGCGAGCGACAGAAAGCCCGTCACGCGCGAGAGCAGGGTGAAGCCGCCGACCGAGAGCAGATTGCGAATCATCGCAATCGTCCTAGCAGGATTTCGTTAAGCCCGCGCTGATCTCAATGCTCCGGACAGTGCAGGTAATAGCCGCCGCCGATCGTCGCGAGTTCGTCGCCTTCGCCCCTCGACCAGTGAATATTCGCGCTGCGGCGGCATTTGTCCCAAGCGCCGGCCTGCTGGTTGAACGTCGCCTCGTTCTTGTCGGCGTCCACCGTAAAGCCGTCGTCGCGCAATTCGTCGACCAGATCATCGACTTCCTTCGAGCCGGCATGGAAGCGCGCCCTCAAACGCTCTTGAAAGAGCCGCTGGTCCGCCTCGCTCTTCGACTCGGGCAACCCCTCGAGCAGCGCCGGAACGGCCGGCGCGGTGAAGAGCCACATTCTGACCCAGAAGGGAGCGAAGAGCGCGAGAAGCGCCGCAGCGACAATGAGCGCCTTGCCGCGTAATGACCAGCGGCCAACGATGGTAGCCATCAAGAATTTCTTTCGTTGGAGCAATTGTTTTCGGTTTCTTCGCCGCCCAGCCTTTCCGCAACCAAATAGAGCGGCCGGCCCTTCACCTCGTTAAAAATGCGCGCGACATATTCGCCGAGCACGCCCAGCGAAAGGAGCTGCACGCCGGAGAAGAAGGCGATCGAGACGACCAGCGTTGGAAACCCAGGCGTATCGACGCCAAAAAGCATCGTGCGAATCCAATAATAGCCGGCCATGGCGAGCGCGAAGAAGGAAATCCCCAGCCCGACATAGGTCCAGACCTTGAGCGGAATGGAGGAGAAGGACATCAGCCCGTCGAGCGCGAAACGCACCAGCCGGCCGAAGTTGAACTTCGATTCTCCGCTTGCTCGGCTTTCGACGTCGAAGGGCACGCCGATCGACTTGAAGCCGATCCAGGCGAAAAGTCCCTTGTTGAAGCGCGCGCGCTCCCGCATCGTCAGAAGCGCGTTCACGGCCTGCCGGTCGAGCAGGCGGAAGTCGCCGGCGCCGGGCGGCAAGCGCACGTCGCCGAACTTCTCCAGCACGCGGTAGAAGATGCGGGTGAAGAATGTCCGCAGTTTGGGGTCTGTCGCGCGGTCCAAGCGCTGGCCGTAAATGTTCTTATATCCTTCCCGCCATTTCTCGACGAATTGCGCTATGACTTCCGGCGGGTGCTGCAGATCGGCGTCCATGATGACGACGGCGCGTCCGCGCGCATGGTCGAGCCCGGCGGCGATCGCCACCTCCTTGCCGAAATTGCGCGACAGGGACAGAGCGCGAAAACGCGGTTCGGCGGCGCAGAGCGCGCGCAAAACGTCGAGGCTGTCGTCGGCCGATCCGTCGTCGACGAAGATCGCCTCGAAGGAGAGGCCGCAACTCTCCACGGCCGGCGCGAGGCGCGCCGCCAGCGGGCGGAGGTTCTTCGCCTCGTTGAACACGGGGATCACGAGGGATATATCGGGCGTCTGGGCGTCGAGCGTGTTCATGGCGGCGGTTTGAATCAGTATTTCCTGGCGCAGCATAGGCGAAAACCGGGCGTCGCGCGCGGCAGGGTAGGGAGGGCGACTTGATGGCCAAGGAGCGGATGGTTGCGCTTTGCGCGGACGATTACGGCCTGTCCCATGGCGTGAGCGCCGGCATCCTCGAAGCGCTTGACGCCGGTCGCCTTACCGCCGTTTCGGCGCTGGTCAACGGACCGCGTTGGCCGGCGATGGGACGCGAGCTGCTTCGCCGCGCGCATGACGCCGACATCGGTCTGCATTTCAATCTCACTTTGGGACGCCCTCTCGCGGCCATGCCGAAATTTGCGCCGGAGGGAAAATTTCCTCCGCTCGCAAAGGTCGTCCGCATGGCGCTCCGCCACAGATTGCCGATGGACGAAATCCGCGCCGAGATCGACCGCCAGTTCGATCGCTTCGAAGCGGTGATGGAGCGCGCGCCCGATCACGTCGATGGCCATCAGCATGTCCATGTCCTGCCGGGCATAAGGACAGCGCTGCTGGATGCGATGAGCGCGCGAAAGCTGCAGGACCGAGCCTGGCTGCGCGACGCCGGCGACGGCTTAGTTCGCATCGTTGCGCGCGGCGCACAGGCCCGCAAGGCGCTCGCCGCGCGCTCGCTCGCCGCAGGATTCAAGCGCGCGGCGCGCAAGCGCGGCTTCAAGGTCAATGACGGATTCGCCGGCTTTTCGGATTTTCATCCCGGCCGCGATTATGCGAAGGCGTTTCAAACCTATCTGCGAGCCCCTGGGCGCAGGCATCTCATCATGTGCCATCCCGGCCATGTTGACGACGAACTCAAGACGCTGGACTCCGTGACCATCACGCGCGAGCAGGAGCTGGCGTTTCTGCTGTCGCCGCGCTTGCCGGAGATGCTTGAGAAGCGCGGCTTGCAATTGGCCCGTTTGTCGCAGTTCGATCGAAAGGCCGCCGGGAGCGCGCTTTCCGATCAGATGGAATCGTCTGCTCGATAAGAAATCACGCCAAATCAATAAGCTGGAGCAAGTTCTGATCGAAAAAGCCTGTCAACTTTTTCGGAACTTGCTCTCGTTGAGCGGGCGCGCAGGCCGGCGCATTTTCAGAACGTTCCTTCGAAGGAAATCGGCGCGCGGCGTTTGCCGTCTTTCAGATAAATGTCCTTCGAGAAATCCGCGCGCCGGCGGTTGAAGTCCTGCGCCCACCAGCCATCCCCCAGCGGATCGAAGACGGGCGCGTCGGTGCGCCGGAAGATCGCGGTCGAACCGATGAACTCGATTTTCTCGAACATGCGGTCCTCGCTTAAGAAGTCGGCGAGCCGGCTGATGGTCGGGATGTGGATGTCATCGACGACGAGAAGCCCTTCCGTCTTCAAGTGCGGGTAGAAATAGTAATATTCGAGCTCGGGAAACGGAAAACCGTGCGGACCGTCGATCAACACGAGATCATAGGGAATATGATCGGCGTAGCGCGGCAGCGTCAATTGCGTCGGGCCGAAGACGAGATCGAGACGCTCCGGCCGCGTCGCGGGACAGTTCATGAAATAGTCGACGCTTGACGCTTCCTCGCCACGATCATCAAGACAAAAGACCTTGTGCCGCTCGGCGATGCGAGAAAGAAAGATCGTCGATTTTCCGCATCCCGTTTCGGCGGAGAAGATCGACGTTCCGTTCAATAAACGTTCGACGCGCAACAATGTGCGCAGCGGCAGCGAGCCGGCGCCATGCGCAAAGCCAACGGCTCGCTCGTAATCGCCGATCTCGGCGGCGAGCGTTTTGTCGCGTGTCGCCTCGGCCCTGAAGGGGAGCGGCATAGACGAGATGGGCGAGCCCCAGAGCCTTCGTCGCATTCGATTGATCAGCCTGTGCGCAAAGGATGAGGGCATGTAGCCTGGCGTTTCTCGGAATTGGCGGGAAGGTGATTGCAGTTATAGCAGCGCAAGCTGCGGCAAGGAAGCTTGGCGCCCATTTGGCCTTGCTGGAGCTTGGCCGACGCCGACTTATCGGTCGATTTCGATGTCGAGGCCGAGATTTAGGACCGGCGCGGAGTGCGTGAGCGCGCCGACGGAAATTAGATCGACCCCGGTCTCGGCGATCGCCGCCACA
Organism: uncultured Alphaproteobacteria bacterium; assembly: GCA_963706255.1. Taxonomy (GTDB): domain Bacteria; phylum Pseudomonadota; class Alphaproteobacteria; order Rhizobiales; family Beijerinckiaceae; genus Methylocystis. The sequence continues at coordinate 10,783 of CAVPMJ010000023.1, forward strand.
TTCTCGAGCGTGACGCCGCCCGAGGCTTCGCAGATCATGCGGCCGCCGACCATCGCGACCGCCCGACGCAAGTCGTCAGGAGTCATATTGTCGAGCAGCACGACGTCGGCGCCTTCGTCAAGAACCTGGCGCAACTGGTCGAGCGTATCGACCTCGATTTCGATCTTCACCAGATGTCCGACATGCGCCTTGGCGGCGCGCAGCGCTTGCGCGACGCCGCCGGCGACGGCGATGTGATTGTCCTTGATCAGCACGGCGTCGTCGAGGCCGAAGCGGTGATTGACGCCGCCGCCGCAGCGCACGGCGTATTTCTCGAAAGCGCGCAGCATCGGCGTCGTTTTACGCGTGTCGCAAATGCGCGCGCGCGTGTGCGCCACGGTTCGTACGTAACGCGCCGTGAGCGTCGCGACGCCGGAGAGCCGGCCGAGGAAATTCAGCGCGACGCGCTCGGCCGAGAGGATCGCGTGCGCGGGACCGGAGATCGCAGCGATGGACGCGCCGGCTTCGACATGCGCGCCATCGTCGACCTTCGCGTCGAACCGGATTCGCGCATCGATCAACTCGAACGCTTCGCGCGCAAGCGCAAGCCCGGCGACGACGCCCGCTTCGCGCGCTCTGATTGCGGCGCGCGCCGCGGCGCCCACCGGGATCGTCGCCTGCGTCGTGATGTCTCCCGCGCGCCCCAAATCCTCTTTGAGCGCGGCCCGCACGGCGTCTTCGACGAGAAGCGGCGATACTTCGGAACTCATGCGGCGACCTCGTCGGCGATGCGCAGCGCGGCTTCCAGCGTCATTTGCGAACGGCGCGCGAGCGCCGAGTCCGGATGCGGATAGTCCGAGCGGAAATGCGCGCCGCGGCTCTCGCGCCGCTCAAGCGCCGCGGCGGCGATCAGCAGCGACGTCGTCAGCATATTGTGGGCTTCGATGTCGCTCGTCTGAGACATCAAGCGGCGGATGGAGCGCACCGCCACCGTTAGGCCTGTCCCGTCGCGGACGACCCCGACATTGGCCGACATCAAATCGCGAAGCTCTTCGACGATCGCAAAATCACGATCGCGCGGAACCGGCTCCATGCGCTCCGGCGCGAGGGCCCAATCGACCGGCGGCAGGGCCGCCGCTGCGACATCGGCGGCGACGCGCGCGCCGAAGACGATCGCCTCCAGCAGCGAATTCGAGGCGAGGCGGTTCGCGCCGTGAACGCCCGTCGATGACACCTCGCCGATCGCCCATAGGCCATTGAAACTCGTGCGGCCGCGCGCGTCCGTCCAAACCCCGCCCATGTGGTAATGGGCGGCGGGCGCGATCGGAATGAGCATGCGCGTCGGATCGATGCCGGCGGTCATGCAGCTTGCGTAAACGGTCGGAAAGCGCGTGGGAAAAGCGGCGCCAATGGCGGCGCGCGCATCGAGAAAGGCGCCCTTGCCGGATTTGATGCTGGCGAAAACCCCGCGCGCGACAATGTCGCGGGGCGCGAGTTCGCCCTTGGGATCGACGTCCAGCAGAAAGCGGCGGCCGTCGCGATCGACGATGACCACGCCTTCGCCGCGCAGCGCTTCCGTCGCGAGCGGCGCGGGATCGGCGTCGATGTCGATGGCGGTCGGATGAAACTGAACGAATTCCGCGTCGGCGATCAAGGCGCCCGCGCGCGCCGCCATGGCGACGCCGACGCCGCGCGCCTCCAGCGGATTGGTCGTGACGCGGTAGAGATGGCCAATGCCGCCCGTCGCGAGAATGAGCGCGGCGCAGGGCGTCTCGCACATCATGCCTGCGGCGTTGCGCGCGCGCACGCCGACGACGCGGCGCTCGCGCATGATGATCTCCTGCGCGGCGTAGCCCTCCACGATTTTGATGGACGGCGTCTTGGCGACCTCTTTCGCCAGCGTCTCCATGATCGCGCGGCCGGCGGCGTCTCCCTTGACGCGCACGATGCGGCGGTGCGAATGCGCCGCCTCCCGCGACGGCGTGAAAGCGCCGAGCGCCGAGCGGTCGAAAGGCGTCCCCATCGCCGCGAGATCCTCGACGCGGGCCCGCGCTTCGCGCGCCATGCCGAGCGCGATGTCGCGATCGACAATGCCGGCGCCGGCCGCGACCGTGTCGTCGGCGTGGCTTTCCGGCGTATCGCCCTCTTCGACCGCGGCGGCGATTCCGCCCTGCGCCCAAAAAGATGATCCGCTGTATCCGACCGGCGTCGGAGCGAGAATCGCCACCGGCGTCGGGGCAAGCTTCAGCGCGCAAAAAACGCCGGCGAGGCCGCCGCCGACGATCAGAATGGGAGGCAAGTCTTCGCGCATCGACGATCTAATCGATCGCGACCGTCGCGAGGCGCGCGAGCGCCGCCGCCTCGCGCGCGACGGCGGCCTCGACCAAGCGGCGCGCGTGGTCGTGCAAGGGCAGGGCGAGCGCCGCCGCATGGCCCTTGGGCGACATTTTGCACAGCGTTTTGCCGAGGATGTCGACGATCTTGTCGTCGTCATAGCCTTGGTATTTGGCGAGGAAATCGTCGAAATAATGCTCGAGGAAGACGATCGCCGCGATATTCTCGAGCGCCTGGGATTCCGGGTCTTTCTTCAACTGCTCCTTGCGGATCAGCGCGCCGACATGCGCGATCGCGGCCTCGTCATAACCCTGCGCGCGCATGATGTCGCCGGCGAGCTCGGCGTGATGGATGCGGCAGGCGCGTCGCCAATCGTTATAGCCGCGCCGGCCTTCCTCATAGGCGCCGCGCGCGATCTCCCAGCGGCGCAGATGCTGCGCGCGCGTGGCGATCTTGAGAAGGTCGGAAGCGTCGGGATAGAGCGCGGCGAGACGGGCGCTCATGCGTTCCGCGTAAACGGTCTCGAAAGCGCGGCCCTCGACGCGCCTTGGGTCGTCCGCATTGGCGGCGTCGATGGCCGCAATCGTCGCATCGAGCGCCGGCATTGTTTCCCTTATTTCAGGGCAAGCCCAAGGCTCGCGGCCTTAAGCGTAGACCGCGAGTCTTCGGTTCGCAAACGCCTAGACCAGATCGATCATGCGTTGCACGCTGCGGCGCGCGCGCTCGGCGATCGCCGGGTCGACCGTCACTTCTTCACGGACGTAAAGCAGGCTGTCGAGAATCTTCGGCAGCGTGATGCGCTTCATATGCGGACAGAAGTTACAGGGCCGCACGAATTCGGTGCCCGGCGTCTCGGCTGCGACATTGTCGGCCATCGAACATTCGGTCACGAGCAGCACGCGCGCGGGTTTCCTGGTGCGGACATAGTCGATCATCGCCGCCGTCGAGCCAGCAAAATCGGAAACTTCAATCACTTCGCGCGGGCATTCGGGATGCGCGAGCGACCTTCACGCCCGGATTGTCGGCGCGGTAGTTCTGAATCTCTTCGGCCGTGAAGCGCTCATGCACCTCGCAGGCGCCATGCCAGGCGATGATCTTCACCTTGGTTTGCGCGGCGACATTTTGCGCCAGATAGCGGTCGGGCAGCATGATGACGCGCTCGGCGCCCGAGACTCTCGACCACTTTCACCGCGTTGGAGGAGGTGCAGCAGATGTCGACTTCGGCCTTCACGTCGGCGGAGGTGTTGACATAGGCGACGATCGGAACGCCCGGATATTCCTTGCGCAGCGCGCGCACGTCGGCGCCGGTGATGGACTCGGCAAGCGAGCAGCCGGCCTTCAGGTCGGGGATCAGCACGACCTTGTCGGGATTGAGCAGCTTCGACGTCTCGGCCATGAAATGCACGCCGCCTTGAACGATGATGTCGGCGTCCGATTTCGCGGCGAGCTTGGCGAGCTGCAGGCTGTCGCCGATATGGTCGGCGACGCAATGGTAGATTTCCGGCGTCATGTAATTATGCGCGAGGATCGTCGCGTTGCGCACATGCTTGAGCTCGTTGATCGCCTTTACATAAGGCGCGTGGAAAGGCCATTCGACGGGCGGAATGACTCTCGCGACGCGCTCATAGAGATGCGCGGTCGCGGCTTCGACCTCTGGGGTCCACTCCAGAACAGGCCGGGGCAGCACGGGGAAGCGGCCGCCGGGGCCTACGCCAAGCGCAAGCGCGGGAGCGTGTCGCGTCGGGGAGGCCGCGCCGCGCAGGTCGATGGTCGGATGGGTCATCTTATGGCCCCTCGAAGTTAGGCCAGCCTACTTATGCTCGTATTGAGTATAAGTAGGCCCCATAAAATCTCCGAGACGGACTCCCGCCCGGAGCGCTCAAGCATTCTAGACTAGGCGACTGGCTTCCAGCCCGCAACCTTCGTCCCGAAAGGAAATGTGCTCACTTTGAGCCTATGTCAAGAAGCGGCCGTTAACCGAGCCCGCGAATTTGAGCCCGGCTTTATGAAAAAAGCAATTTTCGCCCGCCGATAGTGCCGTGTTGACATACCGGCATTCGGCGGCGCCGGGGGCGCGTTGGATTTCATTGCAAAGTCACTACGCCGAGTGCGTGGGCGACGGGGAGGCGACGAGGGCAAAATGTCCATTGCAACGGGGGGAATCGGGATTTTCCCTATGCTGCGCGACAAATGGCGGCAGCTCTGGCAAGAGCCGGGCGCTTCCCGCATTCGCCGTTTCTTTGAAGGCGACCCGCTCGCCTTTGATCGGCGCGTCGTCTCGGCAGAGGTGCGCGCCCGATTTCGCGCCGAACAGCTGAGCGACCTCGAGCGCAGCACGTCCGCTCAGATGATGGCGAGTTGCATCGGCGCTTTGGTGTTCGCCATGTCCATGCGGGAAACGCTACGGGCGGATCAGGCGCGCATCTGGGCGGCGTCGATCTTCATTCTGGCCGGCGTCATTTATGCGCGACGCGTGAGCGCCTCGAGGACGCCAAGGCGAACAGCCTCGCCCAACGGAATTTGGCGCGCCACGGCGAACGCTCTGTTGCACAGCTCGCTGTGGGGCGCGTTGCCGGTCCTTTTCTTCGCCGACGCAGGGCTTTCGGGCCAATTCATCATCTCCTGCCTCTGTGTTGCGACGCTTTTCGGCGGCGGTTTCGCGCTGTCGATGATCCCGGTGGCGCTGCTCGCGCATATCGGGCCGATCGCCGGGGGAGGTCTCTTCGCCATCCTCGCCGCAAATAATCCCGTTTACGACATGATCGGCGGGGTCGTCGCGATCTACGCCATCGTATTGGTCGGCGCCGCCATCTCGCGCGCGGCCATGGCGGCGCGCCGCTGCGCTTCGGAAGTCTCCGCCGAAGAGGGCGCGCTTCGCGACGAACTCACGCAACTGCCCAACCGCGTCGCCTTCAAGGAGGAACTGGCGCGTTGTTTCGCCCGCTTTTCCCGGCACGAAGAACGCTTCGCGCTCATGTGCTTCGATCTCGACAGCTTCAAGAACGTCAACGACAGCATGGGCCATGAAACTGGCGACGACGTGCTGATAGAAGCTGCGCGCCGCCTGCGCAGTTCGGTGCGCGAAACCGACATGGTCGCGCGTCTGGGCGGCGACGAATTTGCGCTGATCGTCGCCGACATCGACAGCGTCGAGGAGGCCGCTTCGATCGCCGAGCGAATTGTCGCCGCCTTCGCCCCGCCATTCGAGAGCGCGGGACGCTCCCTGCCGATATCGGTCAGCATCGGCGTCGCCATCGCGCCCAGCGACGGCATGGATCCCGAAAGCCTGCTTCGCAACGCGGATAGCGCCATGTATGCGACCAAGCAAAACGGCCGCTGCGGCTACACGCTGTTTCGGGATCGCTTCGGCTTCGTCTCCGAGCGCAACACTCTGGACGACGAACTCGATCGCGCCTTCGCCGAGAACGAGTTGTTCATGGCGTTCCAGCCCTTCGTGGACACGGAAACGCTCCGGACCACGGGATTCGAAGCGCTGCTGCGCTGGCGCCATCCGGCGCGCGGCGTGCTGAGCGCGGCGGAGATCGTGCCGCTCTTCGAACGGGCGGGGCAGATCGAACTGGTGGGCGCCTGGGCGCTCGAAGAGTCGATGAGGGTCGCCTCCCATTGGCCGCCGCATCTGCGTCTCGCCGTCAACGTCTCCGCGCTCCAATTGCGTAAGCCGACCTTCGAAAAGCGGGTGGTCGACGCATTAACGAAGAGCGGCTTCGATCCGCGCCGGCTTGAGTTGGAGCTCACCGAATCAGCCTTGATCTTGGATGGCGAAAAGGCCTTCGGCATGCTGGCGTCGCTGCGTCGAATGGGCGTGCGCACGGCGCTCGACGATCTCGGCACGGGCTATTCGTCGCTCGCCAATCTCGTCGAGTTGCCGCTCGATCGCCTCAAGATCGACCGTTCCTTCGTCATGCATCTTGAAACCAATGCGATGTGCGCCTCGGTCGTGAAGCTTTCGGTCGAATTGGCGCGCTCGCTGTCGCTGGCGGTGACGGCCGAAGGCATCGAAAGCAAGCGCCAGCTCGAAATGCTGCGCGGCTATGGGTGCAGAGAAGGACAGGGGTATTTGTTCAGCGAACCGCGCCCCGCGAACGAGCTCGCGCCTCTCTTCGAAACCTGTCCGTTGCTCGGCAAGCAGGACCGCGCGCCGCCCGCGCCGATCGGCCAGGCGCTCGCGAGCTAGAGGTTTCCGCGCGCGGCAAAGCTGATATAGACGGACGCATGCAGGCCGACGCGACGCAAGCCTTCTTCCCGCACCGCCATCTTCTCGGCATCGAGGGCTTGGCTCGGACCGACATTCTCACCCTTCTCGACATGGCCGAGGAGGCGATAGAGGTTTCGCGGCGCGTCGAGAAGAAACGCTCAAATTTGCGCGGGCGCACGCAGATCAATCTTTTCTACGAGCCTTCGACCCGCACGCAGGCGTCCTTCGAGATCGCGGGCAAGCGTCTTGGCGCCGATGTGATGAACATGTCGGTCGCGCGCTCCTCGGAGTCGAAAGGCGAGACGCTGATCGACACGGCGATCACGCTCAACGCCATGCGGCCCGACGTCATCGTGGTGCGTCACGCGCAGGCGGGCGCGGCCCATCTCCTGGCGCGCAAGGTCGATTGCTCCGTCGTCAACGCCGGCGACGGCGCGCATGAGCACCCGACCCAGGCGCTGCTCGACGCCCTGACCATCCGCCGCAACAAGGGACGCATCGAAGGGCTGACCGTCGCCATCTGCGGCGATATTCTGCATTCGCGCGTGGCGCGCTCCAATATGCTGCTGCTCGGCGCGCTCGGCGCGCGTCTGCGCGTCGTCGGCCCGTCGACGCTCGCGCCGGACAGTCTCTCGCGGCTTGGCGTCGAGGTGTTTCACGACATGCGGCGCGGGCTCGCCGGCGCGGACATCGTCATGATGCTGCGGCTCCAGCGCGAGCGCATGGCCGGCGCGATGACGCCCAGCGCGCGCGAATATTTCCACTTCTTCGGGCTCGACGAGGAAAAGCTCGCCTACGCCGCGCCCGACGCGCTCGTGATGCATCCGGGGCCGATGAATCGGGGCGTCGAAATCGACACCGCCGTCGCCGACAGCCCGCGTTCGCTCATCCGCGAGCAGGTCGAGATGGGCGTCGCGGTGCGCATGGCGGTGCTGGAGGCGCTCGCCCAACACCTGCCGAATGTGTAAGGTCGGGCAAAATCAAATTGGTTCCGGGGGAGTGTAAATGCTCAGGCTGATTCGCTTTGTGGGGCTCATCGTACAGTCGATCCTCATCGAATTCATCCACGTCTTCGGCCTCGTCGCTTTCCTTTTCGCGGCGGCGCTCGGCTATTTTCGGTTGCCGTCCTGGCTCGTCGTCGTGGTCGGCGTCGCCTCCGGCATCATCGCCGATAAATTTATCGACCAGAGCGAAGTGGTTGGTCTTTTGGAAAGGGCCGCTTCCGCCAATCAGCGCGGCGGCTTTCTTGTCATCGTTTACATTATCATTGTCGCGGTGGGCTATGTCAGCGGCGCCTATGCGCGCGTCTGGATGATCCGCAGAAAGGCGGCGGCCATGGCGCCGCCCCCGGCTGCCGCGCCGGCGGCCAAGGAGCCCCGCAAACGCAAGAAAAACGGCGGCTCGTCAAGCGTCTGAAAAGCTGCGCGCGGCGATCCGTCGGGATAAATGCGCGGCCGCGCGCCGAGCTTCTGTGGGCGCGCGTTTTGGGCTCACAGCCCTTCGAACAGCGCCGTCGATAGATAGCGTTCGGCGAAGGAGGGAATGATCAGGACGATATTCTTGCCCGCCGCCTCCGGCCGCCCGGCGATTTCAAGCGCCGCCGCCACCGCCGCGCCGGATGAGATGCCGACCGGAATGCCTTCCAGCCGCGCCAGCAGGCGGGCGGTGTCGAAGGCCGTCTGATTGCCGATGGTGACGATTTCGTCGATGACGCCGCGATCGAGGATCGGCGGCACGAAGCCCGCGCCGATGCCTTGAATCTTATGCGGTCCCGGCGGACGGCCCGAGAGCACGGCGGAATCCTCCGGCTCCACGGCGACGACGCGCAAGCGACGGGCGGCGCGGCTTCAGCGCCTGGCCGACGCCGGTGATGGTGCCGCCGGTGCCGACGCCCGAAATGAAATAGTCGATTTCGCCATTGGTGTCGTTCCAGATTTCCTCGGCCGTCGTGAGGCGATGAATTTCGGGATTGGCCGGGTTCTCGAACTGCTGCGGAATGATCGCGCCGGGATTTTCCGCCGCGAGTTCATTCGCCTTGGCGAGCGCGCCCTTCATGCCTTGCGAAGCGGGCGTCAGCACAAGCTCGGCGCCGAGCAGCGCCAGCATCTTGCGCCGCTCGATCGACATCGACTCGGGCATGACGAGGATCAGGCGATAGCCGCGCGCGGCGGCGACGAAGGCCAGCGCGATGCCGGTATTGCCGGAGGTCGGCTCGATCAGCACGGTCTTGCCGGGCGCGATCTTGCCGCTCTTTTCGAGCGACTCGATCATGCTGACGCCGATGCGGTCCTTGACGCTTGCGATCGGGTTGAAGAATTCGAGCTTGGCGAGAAGATTGGCCTTCACGCCTTTCTCATGCGCCAGCCGGTCGAGCCGCACGAGCGGCGTATCGCCGATCGTCTGCGTGATGGAGTCATAGATGCGCCCGCGTCCCGGTTTGGCGGGAGGCGTGAAACTGGGTGCTTGCGACATGTGTCGATCCTTTGAGGGAAATCTCTGTCGTCTATATCGAGAGCTTAAGCCCGACCAGCGCCATCATGCTCGCGAGCGCCGGGCGCAAATAATGGTCGGGAACTCTCGCGGCGAGATGGCTGCCGATGGCGATGCCGGGGAGGGAGCCGATGAGCAACGAGATAAGAAGCGCCCAATCCACCCCGCCCATCAGCCAGTGCCCAAAGCCCGCGATGAGCGTGAGCGGGACGGCGTGCGCGATGTCGGAGCCGACGAGCCGCGCCGTGGGCGTATGCGAGTAAAGCGCCAGCAGAACCGTCATGCCGATCGCGCCGGCGCCGACCGAGGAGATCGACACCAGCACGCCGAGAAAGCCGCCCAGCGTAATCGTCAGCCAGCACAGGCGCGCATCGCTCATCTGATCCGTATGTTTGGCGATGTGATCGAGAATCCATCGACGGAACAGAATGGCGATCGCGGTGAGGATGAGCGCGAAGCCCAGAGCCGACGTTATGAGTCCATTGGCCGCGTGGCTCCCGAATTTTCCGAGCCACGACAGGAAGAGCAGGGTGACGACCGCCGCGGGAACGCTGCCATAGGCGAGGCGGCGCGTAATGCGCCAATCGACAGTGCGGTTCATCGCGTGAACCAGCGTGCCGTTGCTTTTGGTGATCGCGGCGTAGAGCAGGTCGGTGCCGACGGCGGTCGACGGCGCGATGCCGAACAGGAGAACCAGAATGGGCGTCATCAGCGAGCCGCCGCCCACGCCCGTGAAACCCACCAGCGTTCCGACGAAAAATCCGGAAAGCGAATAGAGCGGGTTGATCGTGCTCAGCGCGTCGATAAATGCGGCCATTTCATTGTTCCGTCGGCGGTGCTACACTTTACTCTATAAATCTTGTAAACTTTGTCAATCTGACCCTTTGGCGGTTCATCACATTTTCGGAAAAATGGAACGAAGCAGTCGAGTCGCATTAGATTGTCGGCGCGAAGGACGAGATCCGCGCTTTATCGAGGCCGCGAATCTCCATAAGGTCTAAGGAGATGTTGACGAAGAAAGCGAAATACGGGCTCAAGGCGATGGTCCATCTCGCCGGCGTGCGGCCCGGCGAAACGGCGCTCGTCGCCGACATCGCCACCGCAAACCAGATCCCGAAGAAGTTTCTCGACGCCATCCTCGGCGAGCTGCGCAACGCCGGCTTTGTTCACTCCAAGAAGGGCAAGGGCGGCGGCTATATGCTGGCGCGCGCGGCGGCCGACATCGGCGTCGGCAATGTGGTTCGCGCGCTCGACGGCCCGCTCGCGCCTATTCAATGCGCAAGCAAAACCGTCTATCGCCGCTGCGACGATTGCGTGGACGAAACCCACTGTTCGGTTCGACTGGTAATGCTCCAAGCGCGCGAAGCGATCGCCCAAGTGCTGGATAAGACGTCTCTTGCGCAGATGCGCGCGCTCGGAGACGCGGGCGAGCCGAGGCTGCTCACGGAAGCGAAAGCCGCCAGTCAAGCCATGGACATGGCGTAAGCCGGCGCCTATAAAGCGCCGTCGGCGGCTTCCTGCGCCGCAGCATTTCTTAAAGAGGCCGGCGCAACGCCGGAAAGCGAATGTCCCAGGCAGCGGCGTCGGTCCAAGACAAGGCGACCCAGGGCGACGCGACCGCGGCTCTGCGTCGCACGATGGTCGACCGCCAACTTCGGCCCTTCGATGTGACGGACGTGCCGCTGCTCGAGCGCTTCCTCGACGTCCCACGCGAGCTTTTCCTTCCGGAGGCGCAGGCGACGCTCGCCTATTCCGATCTCGCGGTCGCCGTAAAAGGCGCGGGGGGCCGCAAACGAAGCCTGCTGCCGCCGCTCGTGCTGGCGCGAATGCTCCAGGGCGCGGACGTCCGCCCGGGGGAAAGGGTTCTCGACATCGGCGGCGCGGGCTATTCGGCGGCGCTGCTGTCGGGCCTTGCCGGCGAGGTCGTGGCGTTGGAATGCGATCCCGATCTCGCCGCGCGCGCGAAAGCGGGGCTTGCGGCGCTGGGCTGCGGGAACGTCCGGGTCGAGGTCGGGCCGCTGGAAAAGGGCTTCGCCGCCAATGCGCCCTATGATCTGATCGTCGTTCACGGCCGCGCGGAGGCCGGTCTCGAATCGCTGTTCGAACAGCTGACGCCGGACGGCCGCCTGCTCGCCATCGTCACGCCAGAGCAAGGCGCCGGCCAGCAGGTCGTGCGCTTCGAGCGTCAGGAGGGCCGCGCCGCCGGCGAGCGGCCGCTCTTTTCCGCGAGCGCGCCCGTGCTGGAGGGATTTGCGCAGGCGTTGGAGTTCTCCCTCTAGCGCCGCCAATTCGCCCCAATCGCGTCACTAGCGTTGCGTTCGGCGTGTCATCACCGAGATTCATCGCAGCCGGAGAATGGCGCGCGGAAACTCGCCGCGCGGGGATAGGTTGAGCGAAATGGAAACGGACAGGTCAGGCCATGGGCGACGGCGGTCGGCCGGTTTCCTGTCATATGCGTCCGCCGCGATTGTGTTACTGAGCGCCTCGCTCTCCTGCGCGCCGGCCTCCGCCGAGAGCCTGCTGTCGGCTTTGGCGCGCGCCTATTACGGCAATCCGGATTTGAACCAGAGCCGCGCCAGTGTCCGCGTGCGCGACGAGGAGGCGCCCAAGGCGCTTTCCGGCATGCGCCCCAAGGCGAGCATCACCGCCTCGGCGGGCCCGCAACACGCCAATATCAAGATACCGTTCGGCGGCAGCAGCCAGCAGGCGAGCGCGCCCTCGACGTCGAGCGGCGATTTTGAAGACACCTATACCGGCTATCCGCGCGGCGCGACGCTGAACATGTCGCAGACGATCTTTGACGGCGGACGCACGGAGAATTCCGTGCGTCAGGCCGAGTCGGGCGTTTTCGCCGCGCGGGCGACGATGCGCCTGACGGAACAGGCGATCCTACAGAACGGCGCGACCGCCTATATGAACGTGCTGCGCGACACGGCGGTGCTGGGACTGCGCAAGAACAACATCTCCGTGCTTGAGGAGCAGCTCAAGCAGACGCGCGACCGCTTCCAGGTTGGCGAGGTGACGCGAACCGACGTGGCGCAGGCGGAAGCCTCGGTCGCGCTGGCGCGTTCGGAGTTCTACGCGGCGCAAGCGCAACTCAAGAACAGCATGGCGAATTATCGCCAGATCATCGGCGACGAGCCGAAGCATCTCGAACCGGGCCGCACTTTGGAGCCGCTGCTGCCGAAGTCGCTCAACGAGGCGATCGCCGTCGCGCTCGTCGAACATCCGGGCGTAACGGCGGCGCTGCATCAGGTCGATGTGGCGGAGCTCGCCGTAAAGGTCGCCGAGAGCGCGCTGTCGCCAACCTTGTCGGTCAATGCGCAAGTGTCGAAGCAATATGATTCCTTTCTCGGTCTCCCGGGCTCGCGGCAGTTCACCGCCTCCGCCATCGGGCAGCTGAACGTGCCGCTCTATCAAGGCGGGGCGGAATACGCCTCGATCCGCCAGGCGAAGGAGCAACTCGGTCAGGCGCGGCTCAACGCCGATCTGCAGCGCGACAGCGTGCGCGCGAGCGTCGTGTCGAGCTATGGGCTGTTGGACACAGCAAGGGCGTCGATCATCTCGGGTCAAGCGGCGGTAAAGGCGGCGGAGACGGCGCTCGCGGGCGTGCGCGAAGAGGCGAAGGTCGGCCAGCGCACAACCTTGGACGTGCTGAATGCGCAGCAGTCGCTCCTCAATGCGCGCGTCAATCTCGTGACGTCGCAGCGCGACCGGGTCGTGGCGTCCTACGCCGCCTTGGGATCGATCGGCCGTCTTTCGGCGCGCGAACTCGATCTCGCCGTGGCGCTCTACGATCCCGGCATCCATTTCGAGCAAGTCAAGACACAGTGGTTTGGAACGAATACGCCTGACGGTCGGTGAATATTGCGCAATGGCGGGTGACATCTCGGCGCGAAAAGTGTGGAATTCAGTTTGGCCGAGTTGATTCGCGTCTCCGGCGCGGTCACAGATGCAGCCAATCCATTGTGCGCGGCGACGCGCCTCGCCAACCGGCAAGAAGCCTCCATGATCGCAGCGAACGCACCCGCACCGTCTCCGTCGCTCCAGGACGAGGCGCGCGCAAACGAGCCGTCTATGGAGGAGATTCTGGCGTCGATCCGCCGCATCATCGCCGACGACGACAGCCTGCCGGGCGTGCGCCGCGAGGAATGTCGCCGGCCGCGGGAGGAGACGGAGGCGCCGACGCCGGCGCTCAGCGCCTACCCAGCGCCGGCGCTCGAGCGGTTCGAGGATGAACGCCAACCAGCGCCCGTCGTCGCGGCGCGCGACGCTGCGCCGCCAACGGCCGATATTCGGCATTTGCGCATCGCCAGCCGCGAACCGGAGCCGGAAGTCGAGTCATATGCGCCCGTTGAAGAGGACGAAGAGCCGTCAATGGAGACGGCTCTCGAGCCAGAGTCTTATCTGGATGAGTCCGACGAGAGCTTCAGCGTCGCCGAGCTTGCGGCCGCCCCTGGCGGGCCGTTGATGTCCGCTGACGCCGCCGCGTCCATCGCCTCGCAGTTTCAGACGCTCGCCGCGAGCATGGTGATCAATGACAGCGGCCTTTTGCACAAATACGCCCGGGAGATGCTGCGGCCGATGCTCAAGCAATGGCTCGACGACAATCTGCCGGTAATCGTCGAGCGGCTTGTGCGCGCCGAGATCGAGCGGGTCGCCCGCGGCGGCCGCCGCTAAAGCGGTCATCCCATCCAATCGCCGAATTACGTTTAACGACGCTTAAACATAATCGGCGTTATCGTCTCGATCATGCACCGTCTTCGCGTCCTCGTCCGTTCGCTCGCCCTGCCGCTTGCCCTTTACAGCGTGGCGGGGATAGCGGCCGCCTATTTCATCTGGCACGGGGTCAACGGTCAGCGCGGCCTCAAGGCCGGCGAAGAATTTGAGCACAAGCTCGCCGAGCTGCGCATGGAGCGCGATCTCTTGAAGCTGCAGCAGCTGCATTGGGAAAGCCGCATTGCGCTGATAAAGGGAGAGAAGGTCGACGCCGACATTCTCGATGAGGAGACGCGCAAGCGGCTCGGCCGCGTGCATAAGAACGACGTGGTGATCCTGCTCTCCCCAGGGCCGGCGCCCTGAGCCTATTTCCGCACGAAGCGCGCTTTTAGGCTTGGCGATCCGTCGCAGGCCGCGAGCCCGCGCGCGATCAAATCCTCCAGATGCGCGAAGACCGTCATCGCCGCGGCGCCATGAAGTCGGCGGTCCACGCCTTCATAGATGCGCGCGACGATCTCGGCGATCGTCGCGTCGCCGGCTTCCAGCCGCTGCAAGATGGCGGCCTCGCGCGCGCGGCGGTGATGGATCAGCGCGCGCAGATAGCGCTGCGGATCGCGCACCGGCTCGCCATGGCCGGGCCAGTAGATGCGGTCGTCGCGCGCGCGCAGCCGTTCGATCGAGGCCATATAGTCGCGCATCGACCCGTCGGGCGGCGCGATGACCGTCGTCGCCCAGCCCATCACATGATCGCCGGTGAAGAGCGCCTTTTCCTCCGCCAGCGCGAAACAGAGATGGTTTGCGGTGTGGCCGGGAGTCTCGAGCGCCTCCAACGTCGCCGCGCCGAGATCGAGCCTGTCGCCCTCGCGCAGAACGATATCCGGCGCGTAGCCCGCGTCATGCGCGGCGTCGAGGCTGGGCCCTGCTGTCCGCGATTCGGCCGGCGCGGCGTAAGGCGCGCAACCGGCGATGACCGCGCCCGTCGCCTCTTTCAGCGAGCGCGCCGCCGGCGAATGGTCGCGGTGGGTGTGGGTGACGAGCACATAGCGCAGCCTTTCGCCGCGTATGCTTTCCAGCAAAGCGTCGATATGGCGCGGATCGGCGGGGCCGGGATCGACGATCGCGACCTCGCCCGCGCCGACGATATAGCTGCAGGTGCCGGTGAAGGTGAACGGGCCGGGATTGGGCGCGAAGGCTCGGCGCGTGAGCGGCGAGACGCGCGAGGGCGCGCTATCGGAAACAGTGGAAGGGATGACAACGCCTCTGGCTGCGGCCTAACTTGGTCGCAACGCAACATAAAGCGTCTTGTGCATCCTTCAAAGGGCGACGCGGCGACGGAAACCCGCGGCCGCGCCGCAGCGATCACATCGGGAAAATCGCGTTCTGACGCTGCAATTGCGACTCGAGCACGTAGCCCACTAGACCGTTGTAGTTCACGGCGCACCAGCTCGTCTCGCCCCAGCCATAGACGCAAGCGCCCTGATTCACCGTGGTGTTCTCCGGAATTTTGGCGAGGACGCGATATTTGGGGCCCGGACCTTTGTACAGATTTACGTCGGTGTTGGTCTGAACCGTCGCGACGACTACATTATTGCCCCGCGTTCCCAGAGCGCCGGCCGCCACGAAACCTTTGACGTTGCCCGCTTGAACCCGGCACCAGTCGCGCTTCCAGCCGCCGCCGCAATCGAGAACCTGGACGTCCGTGCCCGCGGGAAGCGAAGCGATCACCGGCCATTTCGGGCTTGGTCCGGAACGAACATTCGCCGGGCTCGTGATGGGATCGGCAAAAGCGGAAGCGCTGAACAGAACCGCGGCCGCCGTGGCAAAGGCAAATATTCCTTTCAACATGATCTCCTCCCAGTTGAATTCGGGCCCTTTCTCGCAAGGCCCCGACGTCGAGGACTAACGGCTGTCAAGCGAAACAGTTCCGCTTACGACCCCTAAACCCCCAAACCGTTACTGATATTCCCACGCATTGGTTTAGGAAAGCCAAAGGCGGACGCGGCCTGCAATCAATCGGATCGTCAGCATCGGCGCCGCGCCGACCGGCCGGATCGACTATCGCAAGGCCACGCCCCAAACGACGCGCGCGGCAAAAAAAAGCGGCTTCGCCTCGACCGGGCGCAGCCGCCAAGTTTTCACGCCGCGAACGCTCGGCACGCACGCGCCGGACGCAGGCTGTATCGCCGTGCGTAGCGTCCGGAGCGATAGGCTCGCTCAGTCGAATACGGCGCCGAGCGCAACGCCCAGCAAGCCGACGACGACCGCCGCCGGCAGAATGGCGTAGCCGCCGAGCAGCAGCGCGCCGATCGTGCCGCCGATGGCCGCCGCGATGACGCCGCCGGCGATCTTGCCGTTGTTGCTCTCAGCCTTTTCCGTCACCGAATCGCCGGCGTTCTCCATGGCCTGTTTCGACATGACACTCTCCCGCGAGACATTGATCGATCGCCGCATCGCAGCCTCGGTAGCAAAGTCGTGTGAGAGCCTGATGAGAGTTTCTTGAACGCTCTGTCACGCCGGCGCCACCCAATGTTCATGGATGCGCGGCGCAACTCCGCGACGCCGCGCCTCGCGCGGCGAACGGTTTCGCAAACCGTCGCCGCAAACAAGGAAACGCTCACGCGACGATTGGTTCGCCGATTGATGCAAACTAAACAGGAGACCTGCGCGCTCTTGCGTGGCGCCATGGGACAAACTAAAAAAACGATCGCCAGGTGGGGGCGACTTGTTTTTTTATTAGCAATTCTTCAGGCCGGAGACGCCGTTATTGAGCGCGTCCTATCCTGCTGAGGCGTCCCGTCCGCATGCCAGGAGGAGAACGATGCGTTTCACGAGCGCCGCCTTTGCTTTTTTGCTGACCATGGATCTTGCGGCCACGGCCTCCGCACAGTCCTCGAACAAAATCTCGGTTAACGTCGTTGGACTGCGTAACGACGATGGCGTGGTCCGCTGCGGGCTCTTCAATTCGCCCAGCACCTTCCGCCAGCCGGGCGCCCAATACAAGGGCGTCATCGCGAAGATCAGCGGCGGGCAGGCGAACTGCGTCTTCAGCGGCGTTCCAGCCGGCAATTACGCCGTCGCCTTGTTCCATGCGGAGCACAACGAGCCTGAGATTGAGACAGGCATGTTCGGTAAGCCGCAGGAGGGCTACGGCGTCTCCAATAATCCGTCGACGACCTTCGGCCCGCCGTCCTTCTCGGCCGCCGCCTTCGATTATGCCGGCGGCTCGAAGCCGCTGACGGTCCGGGTCAACTATTGACGCCGCCGCCCGCTCCCGGCGAGCAGCCCTGGAGCGGCGGCTTCCGCAGCCTCGCCGATGAGCACGACTACCGCATCGAGGAAATCGACGGCAGCGTGCCGGCGTGCCTGCGCGGCACGCTGTTTCGCAACGGCTCCGGCCGCAACGACCTCGCCGGCCAGTGGTTTCCCCACTGGTTCGACGGCGACGGCATGGTCTCGGCCATCCGCTTCGACGAGACCGGCGTTCGCTATCAGAACCGCTATGTCCGCACCGACAATTACGTCGACGAGACCCGCGAGGGGCGCATCCTCTACCGCGGCTTCGGCAAGATGCGGCCGGGCGGCGTTCTCGCCAACGCCTTTCGCCAGCCGGCCAATGTCTCCAATACTTCGGTGACGCTGCTCGGCGAGCGGCTGCTCACCCTGTGGGAGGGCGGCCCGCCCTTCGCGCTCGATCCGAAGACGCTGGCGACGCTCGGCCTGGACGATTTCGGCGGCAAGATTCGCGCCTTCTCCGCGCATCCCAAGCTCGATCCCGCCACCGGCGAATTGTTCAATTTCGGCATCGACTACGGGCGCAAGACGACGCTCACGCCGTACCGCATCGATTCCGGCGGCCTCACGCGGTTTCCGCCGGTCGTGCTGCCCTATCCGGTGATGAACCATGATTTCGTGCTGACCGAGCGTCATCTCGTTTTCTGCATCGGCCCGATCCTGGTGAGCCCGTTGAAGTTCATGCTCGGCTTCTCGAGCTTCGACGGCGCGCTTTCCTGGGACGGCGGCCGCCCGACCTTGATCCTCCTCATTCCTCGCGACGGGTCAGGGCCCCACCGTTTCATCGAGACGGAGCCGTTTTTCCAGTTCCACTTCGCCAATGGCTTTGAGGAGGATGGCGCGCTTGTTCTCGACCTCGCCCGCTACCCGGATTACGGCGCGATCGGCGACGCGTTGCGAAATTACTGGCGCTCGGACTTCAAAGCGCACGGCATGGCGGCGCTGACGCGCCTGCGCGTCGATCTTGCGACCGGCGCGGTCGAGAGCCGCGTCTTCGAGACCGGCCCCGCCGTCGAATTTCCCCGCGTCGATCCGCGCGTCGTCGCGAGGCGCTATCGCTACGCCTATATCGCCGACAATCCGCCCGGCCGCGCCCAGGGACTGCAGCAGCGCATCACCCGCGTGGATTTAGAGAGCGGCGCGACCGTCTCTCATGATTTCGGCCCCGACGGCTATGCGGGAGAGCCCGTCTTCGCGCCGACCCGCCCCGACGGCGAGGAGGACGAGGGCGTCGTGCTGACGCTCGTCTTCGACGCCGCCGAGCGGCGCACGGCCATCGTCGGCCTCGACGCCCGCGCCCTCGACTCCCGGCCTTTGTTCGTCGCCCGCCTGAAACACCACGCGCCATTCTCGCTGCACGGGCAGTTCACGGAGAGGTTATTTTAGAAAGAGAGAGCGTTGTGATCAGCAACGCGTGTTTTAAATCTTAAGATGCGCCGGTATATTCTTGATAAGTAAAATTTATGCTTCGGATAAGATAGACCGCTTGTGTCGCCGCCGTCAGGCGCCGTGCACAATATGATTTCGACGTTTGCTACGCCAAGCGTAAGTCCGCAAGGGCGAAGCACCCATTCCCTGACGGGCGATCTCCAAGCAATGCTGAAGGACAGCCAGTTCACGACGAACGGAGGAGGGGGCGACCAAGTGTAGGCGCTCATCACGGTAGGCGCTGACGTGTGAGCTAGCGAGCCTATCGAGAGTAAGCGCAGCTATCCGATGACGACGAAGAACTCTCAGCCGATAGCCTTCTGACAGCCGCGCCTTTCTTGGTGGGCGTTATCGTCCGCTCATAACGGTCGAGAAGGTCTGCGAGAGTCGTCGTCTCCGAAGTTCGACTCCTGTTCCGTTGAGATCGCCCGCGCTGAATGGCGGCCTCGATTTGAAGCGCCCAACGTTCGGCGTCTGACTTAAGGGTGAATGTCCGGCTCAGGGGCAGTTGGCGCCTGCAAACGGACCTGAACCTGCCACTTACTTCCTCGCTTCCTGATAGGTCGCCATCGCCTGTCTATTCGCTGTGACAGCAGCGTGACAGATTGGTTTTTCAGGGTGAGCGGAGACGGCGCTAAACCACGGATTTACCTGGTGGAGCTGCGGGGAATCGAACCCCGGACCTCTGCAGTGCGATTGCAGCGCTCTCCCATCTGAGCTACAGCCCCGCTCCGGCGCGTGGGGTACACGTGGGGCGTTTTCCTGTCAATCGAATGCTGCGCATTTGCGCTCCCGGTCGAGCGCGCGCCGCGAAAGGATTGCCGCGGCGGGGCTGGGAGGCTAGAGAGAGCGCCAGCCTCACCTTGGAAGCCGCTCCATGTCCTACGCAGTGGTCAAACTTCTCCTGACGATCATCGACATTTACTGGTGGATTTTGCTCGCCACCGTGGTCATGTCCTGGCTTATCGCCTTCGACGTGGTCAATATGCGTTCGTCGGCCGCCTATTCGATCTGGAAATGGCTCAACGCCATCACCGAGCCGTTGCTTGGCCCGATTCGCTCGGTCCTGCCGAGCGTCGGCGGCCTCGACATCTCGCCGCTCATTCTGCTGCTTGTCATGCAATTCCTGCGCGATCTCATCGCCAGCAGCGCCGGCGCTCTTGCATTCGGCTAGCGGCGCGGGACGCCTGGGCGGCCGAGTCCGGCGGCGTCGCGCTGTTCGTTCGCCTGACGCCGAAGGGCGGCCGCGACGCGCTGGAGGGCGTCGAGGCGCTGGCCGACGGCCGCAGCGTCTTGAAAGCGCGCGTTCGCGTCGCGCCGGAGAACGGCCGCGCCAACGAGGCGCTCATTGCGCTGGTCGCCTCGGCGCTGCGCGCGCCCAAAAGCGCGATTTCGATCCGCGCCGGCGAAACGAGCCGCGTGAAGACAATTTTCATTGCGGGCGATCCCGCGATTTACCTCGATGCGCTGGCGAAGCTGGCGCCAACAAACGGTTAGGACATGAGCAAATCGAAGATCAATGTCGGCAATTTCTTCGAGGATTTCAAAATCGGCCAGGTGATCCGCCACGCCGCCCCGCGCACGGTGACGGTGGGCGAGGTCGCCCTTTACACCGCGCTGTATCTGCCGCGTTTCGCCGTGCAGTCGTCCAAGGCCTTCGCACAGGCGATCGGCTATAAGGACGCGCCGATCGACGACATGCTGGTGTTTCATCTCGTGCTCGGCAAGACCGTGCCGGACGTGTCGCTCAACGCCATCGCCAATCTCGGCTACGCCGACTTCAAGTTTCTTATCCCCGTCTATCCGGGCGACACGCTTTCCGCGACGTCGGAGGTCATCGGCCTCAAGGAAAACTCCAATAAGGAGACCGGCGTCGTCTATGTGCGCACGACGGGCGCCAATCAGCGCGGCGAGACGGTGCTGACCTACGCTCGCTGGGTGATGGTGAAGAAGCGCGACAAGGATGCGCCCGTCGGGCCGGATGTCGTGCCCGATCTGCCGAAATCCGTCGTCCCTTCAGAGCTCGGCAAGGCCGCGCCGGCGATCAAGGTCGCCGCCTATGACCGCGCGCTCGCCGGTTCGCCCTATTTCTGGGGCGACTATGAGAAGGGCGAGAAGATCGACCATATCGACGGGATGACGGTCGAGGAGGCGGAGCACCAGCTCGCGACGCGCCTTTACCAGAATAATTCGAAAGTCCACTTCAATCAGTACTATGAGGCGCAGGGCCGCTTCGGCAAGCGCATCATCTATGGCGGCCATGTCATTTCGCTCGCCCGCGCGCTCTCCTTCAACGGGCTGGAGAATGTCTTCCATGTCTCGGCCGTCAACGGCGGGCGCCATGTCAATCCGCTCTTCGCCGGGGGGACGGTCTTCGCCTGGTCCGAGGTGCTGGACAAGGCGGAAATTCCCGGCCGCAGCGACATTGGCGCGCTGCGCCTGCGGCTCGTGGCGACGAAAGACAAGCCCTGCGCCGAATTTCCACTCAATGGCGCAGACGGCAAGCCCGATCCCGCCGTGCTTTTGGATCTGGATTATTGGGGCGTGCTGCCGCGATAAATTCAGCTAATATATGGGGTCAATTTGCGCATCTTGGGGGGAGAGTCGAATGAACAGAACTTTGCTGATTGCACTGTCTCTTTGCATGGCCGTCACGATCTCGCAGCCGCTGCGCGCCCAAACGGCGCCCGCGCCGGAGAGCAAGGTCGTCGTGCCGATGGAGACCTTGCCGCGCTACGGCTCGCTCGTCTCGGCCTGGTACAAGAAGCCCGTCTACGACACGAATGAGAAAAAGGTCGGCGTCATCACCGACATCATGTTTTCAGGCGGCGAGATCGACGCGATCATGCTTGACGTCGGCGGCTTCCTCGGCATAGGCGCGAAACATGTGGCCGTTCCGGCCGACGCCATCACCGTCACCGAGAAGAACAACAAGTCATGGCTGACGATCAACACGACCAAGGACGTCGTGAAGAAAGCCACGGGCTATAAATACAACGCCAAGGAACACGCCTGGAAAGCGATGTAAGACCAATTTGGCGCGCGCCGCGAGACTGTCGCGGCGGTCGCCGAAGGTTTCCTTGTTTTGCGGCATTCGATTTTGGCGGAGGTTCTCATGTTGAAAGCTGTTCTTCTTGCGGCGTCGGTTGGTTTCGTCGCGCTCGCCGCGCAGCCGCTGCGCGCTCAATCCGTTCAAAGCGAAACCGTTCTCATCGTCCCGCTCGAGAAACTGCCGATCTACGGGTCGGTGGTGTCGGCCTGGTACAAGCAGAACGTCTATGACGCGAACGAAAAGAAGCTCGGCGCCATCGCCGACATGTTGTTTTCC
The DNA here is from genome assembly GCA_963706255.1 of uncultured Alphaproteobacteria bacterium. Lineage (GTDB taxonomy): Bacteria > Pseudomonadota > Alphaproteobacteria > Rhizobiales > Beijerinckiaceae > Methylocystis. The sequence continues at coordinate 32,568 of CAVPMJ010000023.1, forward strand.
GCCGACGGCTCTATCAACGCCGTGATGCTGAATGTCGGCGGGTTTCTGGGCATCGGCGTGAAACATGTGGCGGTGCCGGTTTCCGCAATCACCATCACGCAGAAGAACAACAAATCGTGGCTTACGCTGAACACCACGAAGGAAATTTTGCAGAAAGCCGTAGGCTATAAATTCGACAAGCCGACGGGCCTGTGGAATCCGATATAGGCGCGCCTTCGAATTATACTGCATTCGGTTGAGCGGTCTCCTGGCGCGTCATTCCCGGCAGGCCGAAGGCCTGACCGGGAATCCAGAGCAACATCCAAGACGTTTGCAGTGACTTTGGATTCCCGATCGCTTCGCTGACGCGAAGCGTCGGGAATGACAGCCGAGCAGTTCAGCCGAATTCCATATTACATCCGCGCCGGCAGCTTCTCTTCATCCGCTAGATTCGAGAAGCGCGTCACTTCCGCCTCGAAGGCGAGCTGCACCATGCCGGTGGGACCGTGGCGCTGCTTGCCGATGATCGCTTCGGCGCGGCCATGAGCGTTCTCCATGTCGCTCATCCATTTGATGTGTTCTTCCGTGCCTTCGCGCGGCTCGCGGTTGCGTAGATAATATTCCTCCCGATAGACAAAGATCACCACGTCGGCGTCCTGCTCGATCGAGCCGGACTCGCGCAGGTCGGAGAGCTGCGGGCGCTTGTCGTCACGGCTTTCGACCTGGCGGGAGAGCTGCGACAGCGCGATGATCGGCACATTCAGTTCTTTCGCGAGCGCCTTCAGGCCGGTCGTGATCTCCGTCAACTCCTGCACGCGATTGTCGTTGCGCGATCGCGAGCCGGCCAGCAACTGCAGATAGTCCACCACCAGCAAGTCGAGTCCCTTCTGGCGTTTCAGGCGCCTTGCGCGCGCGGTGAGTTGCGCGATCGAAATGCCGCCGCTCTGGTCGATGAAGAAGGGGATGCTCTGCATCTCGCGCGCGGCGTCGGCGATGCGGCGGAAATCGTCCTCATTGATGTCGCCGCGACGGATTTTGTAGCTCGGCACGCCGGATTGCTCGGCGATGACGCGAGTCGCCAATTGTTCGGCCGACATTTCGAGCGAAAAGAAGCCGACGATCCCGCCATTGATCGTCTTATGAGCGCCGTCTGGCTCCGTCTCGAATTGATAGGCCCTGGCGACATTGAAGGCGATATTCGTCGCAAGCGCCGTCTTGCCCATGCCGGGGCGACCCGCGACGATGATGAGATCGGATTTCTGCAGGCCGCCCATCTTGTCGTCGAGATCGACGAGGCCCGTGGCGATGCCGGAGAGATGGCCGTCGCGCATATAGGCGCTGCTGGCCATGTCGAGCGCTGTGGTGAGCGCTTCGGCGAAGCGCTGAAAACCGCCATCGTAGCGTCCCGTTTCGGCGATCGAATAGAGTTGGCGTTCGGCTTCCTCGATTTGCGCGCGCGGCGGCGCGTCGATCGGCGAATCATAGGCCGTGTTGACGATGTCCTGGCCGATGGTGATGAGCTCGCGGCGCACCGAGAGATCATGCACCGTGCGGCCGTAGTCTTCAGCGTTGATGATTGTCGTCGCCTCGGCGGCGAGGCGCGCGAGATAGGCCTGAATCGTCACGCCGACCGGCAGTTCGATCTCGGCGAGAAAGGTCTTGAGCGTGACGACGGTCGCAAGCTTGCCGGCGCGGATGAGCTGGCCCGCGACCTCATAGATGCGCCGATGCAGCTCTTCGCTGAAGTGCTCCGGCTTGAGAAAGTCCGAGACCCGGTCGAAAGCGTCATTGTTGACGAGAATGGCGCCGAGCAGCGCCTGTTCGGCTTCGATATTATGCGGCGGCGCGCGATAGGCGGGCGCATCAGGCTGCGCGACCTGAAGCGAACGCCGGCCCGCCAATTGTTCAATTGGTGGCATCGATTCTCGGACTTTTCGAGTGACTGTCCCAAGGCCGTGAACGCGACGCGCGAGCCGTGAGGGAGATTAACAATACATTAACGCGCGGGCGCCGCCACAAGGATTTCGATGCGCGGCGAAAGAGTGTCGAGTTGCGAGTCCAATTCACAGTCTTTCACACTGCGAAAAAAGATTCTTCGATTGTGCGACACATCGCCCTTGCGCCAAGACGAGAATCGGAGATGCGCGCAATAAAAAGAAAAACCGGCGGCCACCGGGCCGCCGGTGCAATTTTGTAATGAGTTCCGATCTTCTTACATTTCGACGTCGCCGGCTTCCGCCAGCGCCGCGCCGACCTCGAGGCCAAGATCGTCCATCGACGTCTCTTCCCTGAGCGTGACGCTCTCGCCGCGCGCCTGGCGCTCGGCTTCTTCGTCCGAGCGGGCGACATTGATCGTGATCTTCACGTCGACTTCCGGGTGCAGATGCACGGGCGTCGAATGCAGCCCCAGCGCCTTGATCGGGTGGACCAAAACGATCTGGTTGCGATTGAGCGAAAAGCCCCCGGCGGTCGCCGCCTCGGCGATGTCGCGCGCGGAGACCGACCCATAGAGCTGGCCGCTTTCGCCCGCCTGGCGAATGATGGTGAAGCCCTGGCCGTTGAGCTTCTCGGCGACGGCTTCGGCCTCTTTTTTCGCTTCGAGATTGCGGGCTTCGATCTGCGTCCGCTGCGTCTCGAAATGCTTCTTGTTGTTTTCCGTGGCGCGCAGGGCCTTGCCCCGCGCCAGCAGGAAATTGCGGGCGTAACCGTCGCGCACGCGCACCGTGTCGCCCATCTGGCCGAGCTTGGCCACGCGTTCGAGCAGAATGACTTCCATTTTCCTATTTCTCCGAGGATTGCGGGCTATGTCGATAAAAACCGGGTGAAAGTCAATCCGGTTCTTGCGTCGCCGTTGGCCCGGCGGCCGCCTTGCGGTCGCGGTAGTTGAAGATGAGATCGGCGAGGCCCAGCGCCGAAAAGAACACGATCGGCCAGCCGAGAAGGCCGAGCATGAAGTAGATGATCGAGAGCACGAGCGCGCTCGATTTCGATCCGCGCATAAAAACATGCGTGACCGCCAGCCCCTGGAAGGCCAGCAGCAGTCCCAGGGTCAACGCCAGAACGAGGCCGACGGCGCCGGAGGGGCCGTTGAAAAAAGTGAGCGCGACGCCGCCGAGGAAGAGGCCCCCGACCGCTTTCGGCAGTCGGAACTCTCTGGCGATGTCCGGCCAGGGGCGCTTGAGCAGTTGCGACGCCTGCGCGATTCTTCCCCCAAGCCACAGATTGGCGACATGGATCAACAGCCCATAGGCCGCCAAAAAGGCCGGAACGGCGCGCGCCACAGTGCCCGACAGGGTCGTCGCGTCGATTTTATCGCCTAGCTCCCGCTCCTTGACCATATTGTCCAGCAGGATGTAGGCGCGTGCGCGGATCGGGTTCAGCGCTTCGTCGAGCGAGCCGAAACTGATGGTGGCGACGACGAGCCAGAGAATGATGGCCATCGCCAGAAACGCCGCCGGCGCCAGCGCGCTCCAGGCCGGCAGATTGCGGGTCAGCAGATCGCGGCCGCCGCGCGGCGCGCCCGAGGCGGCGTAAACGGCCATCCAGGCGGGCGCCGCGACGAGCAGGGCGTAGCCCATGCCGACGACGGGATGCGGCCAGATCGACAGGATCACTGTCGCCAGAAGCGCGGCGGTCGCGCCATGGACGAGGCCGAAGCCGAAAGCGACGATCATCAGGGGCAGCGGGGCGACATGCGCGAACAGCAGCCCGCCGAGGCCGCCACGCGCCACGACGGCGAAAATCGTTGCGGCGGCGAGGCCGCCGAGAATCGACACGCCGAAATGCGGCCATGAGAAGACGCTTTTGTCGGGCACGGGCGATCGGGCTTTCGGGTTTCCATGGCGGCGCGCGCGGAAAGGCGCGCGGCAAGCCAGAAGCGCCGGACAGGCGGAACTGTCGGCGCGCGCTTGCTTTTAGGCCGGAAGGGCCGGGAGGGCAAGCCTAGGGGGCCGCTCCGTTCTCGGCCAGGCGTCGACATGATATCATGCGCGCAAAGGAGCCGACCATGCCCTCCGCTTTGACTAAAGCCGCCGAAGGCAATCCCCGCCGCGCCTTTACGGTCGATGAGATCATCGCCATGCAGGACGCCGGGATCATTTCCGAAGAAGAAAATTTCGAATTGATCGAGGGGGAAATCGTCCCGATAGGGCCGAAATATTCGGCGCATGAACGCATTAAATCAAAGATGCTGATGGCGTTGTCGCGTTCATGTCCGCGCGACCTTATCGTCGGCGTCGAAACATCGATCTTCCTTTCGTCGAACACCTTTGTCGAACCCGACATTTCGCTCTACCCGGAGCGCCTTCGCTCACAGGAGGTTCGCGGCCCCGACGTTCAACTGGCGATCGAGGTGGCGGCGTCGAGCCTCGCCTATGATCTCGATCTTAAGGCCAAGCTCTACGCTCGTCATGGCGTGCGGGAATATTGGGTCGTCGACGCCAATGAGCGGATCGCCTTCATCCACCGCGGACCAAGCGAGACCGGCTGGGCCAGCGTGACGCGCAAAGGTCCAGAGGAGACGCTTAGCTGCGTGGCCGTTCCCGAGTTCAAATTCCGTCTTGCGGACGCATGATACGGTTTCCGATTTAGCAGATTGCTTGGCCTGTCATTCCCGGCAGGCCAAAGGCCTGACCGGGAATCCAGAACTACATTCAAGATTTTTGTTGCGACTTTGGATTCCCGATCGCGCGCGTTGCGCGCGTCGGGAATGACATGTGCGTAGTTCAACCAGATTCGGCGATCACAGCTCCCGCAATTCTGGACCCGGCCGGCGGGACAGCACGCGCCATGTCCCGCCGAGGCCGAGGCCGATCGTGACGGCGAGCGTCGCCAGCGTCGTCGCCGCCACGGTTCCGGGCAGGAAGGCGAAGTCGACCTTCATCAAAATCGTCGTCATGGCGTAGGCCGCGCCGGCGCCGGCGGCGAGCGCAATCAAAGAAGCGACGACGCCGACTAGCCCGAACTCCATCGCATAGGCGGCGGCGAGCCATCCGCGCGTCGCGCCGAGCGTCTTCAGCACCACGGCGTCGTGCAGCCGCGCGCGCTGGCCGCTGGCGAGGGCGCTGGCCAGCGCCAAAATCGCGGTGACGATGGCGAGTCCCGCCGCCGCCCGCGCCGCGAGCGCCAATTGTCCCGCGATCTTGTCGATCGCCGCGAGCGCATCTTTCACGCGCACGGAGACGATTGTCGGAAAGCGTTTCGCCGCTTCGCGCGCGAGCTTCGCGTCCATGGCGTCGCGCGCGGCGACGGAAGGCGCGCCATAAGCGACGGTGAAGAGCTCCGTGTAGGGCGCGCCCGCGAAGACATTGGGCGAGAACACCATCACGAAATTGATGGCGTAGCTGCGCCAGTCGACCTTGCGCAGATTGGCGACTTTTGCGACGACGTCGCGGCCGAGCACATTGACCTTGATGGCGTCGCCGATGGCGAGGCCCAGTCCTTCCGCGATTTTCTGCTCCAGCGAGACGAGCGGCGGCCCGTTGTAATCCGCCGGCCACCACGCGCCTTCCGCAAGCGTGGAGTTGGCCGGAACATTGGCGGAGAAGGTCACGCCGCGGTCGCCCTCCAACACCCATTTGGCGTCGTCGGCGACCGCGATTTTCTCTACCGGCGTTTCCTTCACCGCGACGATACGGCCGCGCATCATCGGCACATGCTCGACGCGCGCGCTTGGCGCCTGCGCGGAAAGGAAATCGGTGAAGGATTGCGCCTGCGCCTTAGGGATGTCGATGAAGAAGAAATTCGGGATTTCGCCGGCGTCGGCGCGCGCGAGCTCCTTATGGATCGCGCCTTCGACCAGGGCCAGCGCGATCAGCAGCGTTTGCGTCAGGCCGATGGAGATGATCAGCGCCGGCGTCAGGCTCTTCGGCCGCCAGATATTGGCGAGCGCAAGCCGCAGGCGCGCATCGCGCGGCCGGGGTAGGGCGCGGGCGACGCGCATCGTCAGCCACGCGGCGCCGCGCAGCAGTCCAAAGGCGCCCGCCGCGGCGGCGACATAGACGCCGCCGAGCTGGACGTCGGAGGACGAGGCGATCACAAGCGCCGCGAGCGCGAGCGCCGCGAGCCACGCTCCGGCGCGATAGCGCGCGAGCGTCGCGCCGCGGCTGTCGTCGCGCAGCAGCGCCGCGACAGGCGTTTCATGCGCGCGCCCCAGCGGGACGAGCGCGAAGATCAGCACGACAAGCAGTCCGTAAAGCGCGCCAAAGAGCGCGCCGCGCGCGTCGAGCGCGGCGGAAACGGGCAGGTCGGCGAGTTCGCGCAAGGCCGCCGCCGCCGCCCAGGGAATCGCCGCGCCGACCGCGAGACCGAGGAGAATGGCGAAAGCCGCCGCCGCCAGGACTTGCGCCAGGGCGATCGCGAAGACGCGGGAGCCTTCGGCGCCCAGCGCCTTGAGGATGGCGAATTGCGCGCGCTTTCGCTCGACGAAACCCTGCACGGCGTTGGCGACGCCGGCTCCTCCGGCGACAAGCGCGGTGAGCGCCACCAGCGTCAGCAATTGCGCGAAGCGGTCGAGATTGCGCGAGAATTGCGGAGAGACCGCGTCGCGGGTGCGCGCCTCCCAGCCGGTCTGCGGAAAGGCCCGGGCGGCGTCGGCCGCAAACCTCTTTACGTCTTCGTCGCTAGCGGCGCCTTTCAGCGTCACGCGCGTCGCATGGCGCACGATCGAGCCGGGCGTAACGAGCTCCGCGCCGACGAGCGCGGCGCGCGTCATCATCACGCGCGGTCCGAAGCCGACGCCGCCGGCGAGCTTGTCAGGCTCGCTGCGCAGCGCCGCGCGCAGCTGAAAGCGCGATGCGCCGATGTTCACGGCGTCGCCGAGCTTCAAGTCGAGGCGCGCGAGCAGGATCGGATCGACGACGGCGCCGGGAAGCCCGTCGCGCTCGGCCAGCGCCTCGGCGAGCGGGATGTCGGGCTCAAGAACGACGGCGCCGAAGGCGGGATAGGTCGCGGGATCGACCGCCTTGATCTCCACCAGCGCCGCCTCGCCGTCGTCGCGGCGCGCCATGGCGCGCATCAGCGAGATCTCAGACAGCCGCCCGCGCGCCTCGAAGAATTGGCGCTGCTCGGGCGAGAACTCGCGCGACACCAGGCTGAAGGAGGCGTCGCCGCCAAGAATCACGCGGCCTTCGCGGGCGAGGCCCTGCGCGAGCGAACGCGAAAGGCCCGAGACGCCCGAGATCGCCGCGACGCCGATGACGATGCAGGCGATGAAAACGCCGAAGCCGCGCGGATCGCCGAGCAGATCGCGAAGGGCGAAGCGCAGCGCGAAGGGCAGAGCCCCGGAAACGCGACGCGCTCATAACGCCTCGTCGGCTTCGATGCGCCCCGATCGCAACAGCAGGCGGCGGTCGCAACGGGCGGCGAGCGCCGGGTCGTGGGTCACCAGCACCAGGGTCGCGCCGCGCCGCGCCTGCTGCGCGAAGATGAGGTCGATCACCGCCGCGCCGGTCTCGGAGTCGAGATTGCCGGTCGGTTCGTCCGCCGCGAGGATGAGCGGGTCCGGCGCGAGCGCGCGGGCGAGCGCGACGCGCTGCTGCTCGCCTCCGGAAAGCTGAGCCGGATAATGCGACAGGCGCGCGCCCAGGCCCACGGCCGCAAGCTCGGCCTCGGCGCGGGCGAAAGCGTCAGCCTTTCCCGCAAGTTCCAGCGGGACGGCGACGTTCTCCAGCGCCGTCATGGTGGGGATAAGCTGGAAAGACTGAAATACGATCCCTATGTTTTCCCCACGGAAACGCGCCAGCGTATCCTCCGAAAGGGCGCCGAGATCGCGCCCGTCGATCCGGACGCTTCCGGCGTCGGGTCGCTCCAATCCGGCGAGGGTCATGAGCAAAGTCGACTTGCCCGAACCGGAGGGACCCAGAAGGCCGACAGTCTCGCCCCGCGCTATGCTCAAGCTGACGTTCTTGAGCACATGGACGCGGGCGGCGCCTTCGCCAAGCGTGAGATCGACGCCCTCGACTTCGATAACCTGTCGCAACACGGAGAGAACCTTGATTGACGCGCCGCATCCGACGCCTGTTGTCCTGTCGCCTTATTACGCTTTCCCGCGCCGGCTCCAAGCCATGGTCCTCGCCATAGTTGCGCTCTTCACATTCGCTGGCGCGCCTGCGCTGGCCGAGCCCGCCCGCATTCTAGCCTTCGGAGACAGCCTCACCGCCGGGGCAGGCGTCGCCGCCGAAGATTCGCTTCCCGCGCAACTCAAGAATCGCTTGGCGGCCGACGGTTTCGACGTCGAGGTCATACAGGGCGGCGTGTCAGGCGACACCACCACGACAGGGCTTGCGCGCCTCGACTATACGCTCGGGGCGGGGCCGGTCGACATCGCCATTGTCGAACTCGGCGCGAACGATATGCTGAACGGGCACGATCCCAAGGTCACGCGCGCCAATCTCGACCAGATTCTGACGACCTTGAAGCAGAAAGGCGTGCGGCCGGTGCTGACGGCGATGGTGTCGAGCGCCAATCACGGGCAAGCTTACAAAAAGGACTTCGATTCGATCTATCCTGATCTTGCCGCCAAACATCAGGTTCCGCTCGTGCCCTTTATTCTGGATGGGGTCTGGGGATCGCCCGCGCTGCTCGTCGGAGACGGCGTGCACCCGAATGCGGCCGGCGTGGCGAAGATCGTGAAAAAGCTTGCGCCCCATGTCGAGAAAACGCTCGTATCCATGGGCGCCAGAAAAACGTCGCGCGCGCAATGAGGCGGCGCGATCTTGTTCGGGGAGGTGTTCATGCCCAGACTGTTCACGGCCTTGGAAATCCCCCGACCGGTCGCGGAAAGCCTTGCGCGTCTGCGCGGGGGCGTGCCCGGGGCGCGCTGGATCGACGCTGAGAATTATCACGTCACTTTGCGCTTCATCGGCGACGTCGACGACGCCTTCGCGCGCGACGCCGCCCAGGCGCTTTCCTTCATCCGCCGGCCGCAATTGACGGTGGCGCTCGACGAGTTGGGGTCATTTGGCGGCGACAAGCCGCGCGCGATCGTCGCGCGCGCGCGGCCCGAGCCGGCGCTGCTGGAGATGCAGGCGGAACAGGAGCGGCTGTTGCGCAGGCTCGGCGCGCCGCCGGAGCCGCGTAAATTCATCCCGCATGTCACGCTGGCGCGGCTGCGGGGCGCGAGCGCGGGCGCCGTCGCCGCCTATTTGGGGACGCGCGGCTATTTCCCGCCGCTGCGTTTTCCCGCGGAGCGCTTCGTGCTCTATTCGTCGCGCGATTCAGTCGGCGGCGGGCCCTATATCGTCGAGGCGGAATATCCGCTGCAGGCTCAGGCCCCGGCCGTTGCGATTACGCGCGCAGTCGGCCTTTAACTCTCGCCGCGCTCTTCCGCCGTCGCGGCGCTTGGGGCGCTTGCGCGGCCCTCAGCGACAAGGGCCGCAAGAGACGGATCTTTCGCGACCGCTTCCGCAATGAGCCGGTCGGACGCCTCTTCGATCCGCGTCGAAAGCATTTCGAAAAAGGCGCGCGGCTCCATGCCCGGCGCAATGAGCGGCAGAAACTCGATCACCACCGTTCCCGGCCGCACGAGGAAAGAGCGGCGCGGCCAGAACAGGCCGGAATTCACCGCGACCGGCAGCACGGGCGTTTCGGTCGCGGCGTAAAGATGCGCGATGCCGAATTTATATTGCGGCGGCGCGCCCGCGGGACGGCGCGTGCCTTCCGGGAAGATGAAGAGCTGCCGCCCCTGCGCAAAGATCTTCTTCGCCTTGACGGCGAGTTGCGGCAGCAGCTTCCCGCCCTTGGCGCGGTCGATGGCGATCTGCTCGGCGGCGAGAAGATACCAGCCGAAAAAGGGCAACCAAATCAGCTCATGCTTGAGAATGTAGCTGAAGTCGGGAAATCTGATCGGCAGAACGAAAGTCTCCCAGATCGACTGATGTTTGCAGGCGACGATCACCGCCCCTTTCTGAATATTCTCCAGCCCCCGCCACTCGATCTTCGTGCCGCAGATTTTTTCGAGCAGCCAGAGCGTCGTGCGGCCCCAGGTTCGGCCCAGCTCCTGATTGATCTGCCGGCGCATCGGCAGGCACGGCAGCCAGACGATCATCAGGGCGAACATGTTCAGAAAGAACATGATCTGAAAGAGGAGCGAGCGCAGGAAGAGCATGGTCGGGATCGCTTGCGAAAGAGGTCGCGGCCTTTTACGCCGCCGTCGCCCGGCAAAACAAGACGATCATCCGGAATCGGCGCTGCGCCGCAGAGGCGGCGGCGGCTCTTGGTCCTCTTCCTCGAGCAGAAGCTTCGTGCGCAGGACCGAGCCGATGTATTTCACATATTCGCTGCCGATCAAGCGGACGACGCGCAGATCGCTCGCCCAGTCGGCGACATCGACATGTTCGCTCACCACCGGAAACGGGTAGAGCGCCACGTCGGGCAGGGCGGCGGAGAGTTCGGCCAGCGCGCGCGGCATGTGGTAATTCGAGGTCACGACAATGAGCGAGCGGGTGATGTTGTGCTCGCGCGCCCAGTCGCGCGTCTCGCGGGCGTTGCCGGCTGTGTCGAGCGCCTCATAGCCAAGATCGATGCAGCAGTCGAAGAGGTCGCGCGAGACCGGCAGCATCTTCGCCAGCATGGAGCCGCGCGTGGCCCGATTGACGCCGGTGATCAGCATGCGGCGCGCCTGGCCGCGCGCCAGGAGGATCGCCGCGTCGAGCACGCGGTCGGAACCGCCGGTGAGCGCCACGACGCCTTCGGCGCGCAGGGCGATGACGGGCTCCTCGCGCGACAGCGACAAGGCGAAGCTGGCGTAGCCCAAAAGCAGCAACGCAGCGACCAGGGCGACGCCGACGAAGGCCGCGCGCAAGATGTTGCGGCCGGCGCCAAGTCCATCCGCGATCCTCTGGCGCGTAGGCGTCGACACTCCCTGGATCCCCCTGCCGGCGTTTCTTGCTTGGCCGCGCGTCCAAGCGCGACTCGCAAGAGAATATAGGGGCTTTTTTTGGCCGGCGTTATCCGCTTCCGGCGTCCATCGCGCCATGCGCTTAACCGAGCCGTTTGAGATGGCGGAGGACAATGACCTGCGACAGATAGCCGGTCAGGACAGCGACGGCGCCGACCAGCAGCAGGATTGTTACGAAACCGCTTGCGCCCAATGTGAAATCGCCGAACAACGCCTCCATCTGATCGCCGCCGCCGGTGGCGCGCCAGCGCCGCGCGGCGAGTTGCGCCAATGCGAAAAAGGCGATCGCCGCGCCGCCGCCGATCAGCGCGCCGCGCAATCCAAGGGCCATGAAGCGGCGCTGAAACTCGCGGGCGATGAAGGCGTCAGCCGCGCCGACGATATGCAGCACTTCGACAATCTCGCGGTTCGTCGCCACCGCCGCGCGCGTCGCGGAGGCGACGGCGATGCCCATTGTCACAAGGATCAGAGCGAAAATGATCGCCGCGACGCCGACAGCGGCGCGCGCCATGTCGCCCAGGCGCTCGACGAACGCATGATGGTCGTCGAGCACGGCGTTTGGAACGGCCCGCTCCAATTCCATGCGCAGCCTGCCGAAATCGGCGCGGCGCTCGGAATCGAGCTTGAGGACGATCATGCGCGGCGTCGGCAGTTCGGAGAGGTCGAGGCCTTGTCCGAGCCAGGGCGCGAGCAAGGCTTCGGACTCCTCCAAGCTGTAGATGCGCGCCTCCTGCACGCCCGGCGTTCCGCGCATCAGCTCGGCGGCCTTCTTGAGATCGGCTTCGATGTCCCGCCCCGAGACGGGGCGGACCTGCACCGTCGCTTCGCGCGCGACCTCGCCGCGCCATTCAACGCTCGCGTCGGCGACGAGCAGAGCGGCGCAGGCGGCGAGCGCCGCGAGAAAGGTCATGATCGCGATGACGATGACGAGCGAGCGGCCCGCGACCGAGTCGGAGGGGACGAGCGGGCTCGGCGCGCGGAATCTCTTCGTCGGCGTCGGCCGACGCCACGCGCGCCGCGGACCAGAATCGGATCGAGGTCATCGCCCTCACTCGAAGACATGCAGGCGGCCGTCGGCCAAGACCAGCCGCCGCGCTTCGTCATATTGATCCATGAGGCTCAAATCATGCGTTGCGATGATGACCGCCGTTCCCGATTTGTGAAGCTCGACGAACAGCCGCAGGATGCGTCGCGCCAGCGTCGGATCGACATTGCCCGTCGGCTCGTCCGCCAGAAGAAGTTTGGGCTGCGAAATCAGCGCGCGGGCGATGGCGGCGCGCTGCTTCTCGCCGCCGGAAAGTATGGTGGGCAGCGCATGCGTGCGTTCGCCGAGGCCCACCCAGCGCAGGAGTTCGACGACCTCGGCGCGGTAGCTCGAACTCGTCGCGGCCGAGCACGCGCAGCGGCAGGGCGACGTTCTCATAAAGCGTTAGATGGTCGAGCAGGCGGAAATCCTGGAAGACGATGCCGATGCTGCGGCGCGTCTCGGTAATCTCGTCCTTGGAGAGACGTCGCCGTATCGCGGCCGAATATATTGATCAGCCCGCGCGTCGGCCGCAGCGCCATGATGATGAGCCGCATCAATGTCGTCTTGCCGGCGCCCGAGGGGCCGGTGAGAAATTGGAACGAGCGCGGCGCGACCTGAAAATTGACGTCGCGGAGCGTCTCGGCGCCCACGCCGTAGCGCAGGCCGACATTCTCAAAGCTCAACACTCAAAACCGCTCCCGATGCTGACGCCTCGAGGCGCTGAAGAATGAGGGCGCCCGAGACGAAATCGCGCCGTAAGACAATAGAGCATGTCCCGAAAAAGTGCGAAGCGGTTTTGCGATAAGGACATGCTCTAACCTTTTGATTTTGATCGCGTCCTTTTCGATCGCGCGATTCCGCGCGATCGGGACGCGCTCGAGCAGTTCACCCCTCCTTAACCATAATCACCGTTAATGAATTCTTGTCCGCGCTTTTTCACGCGGTTACGACGAGCGAGCGACTCGATGACGATCAGCTTGGACGAAAAATTCAATTCGCGCGCGCGCCCCTCGCGCGAAATCGCAGCGGAAGCGTCGAGCGAATTCGCGCGCGCGCCGAGCTATGAGGAGCTGTGGGGTCGTCCCGGCAGGCCGGCCGCGCGCGAAGCGCCCTGCGCGCGGCGCGACCGCTGGCCGATGATCGCGACGATCGCCGCCATTCTCATCGGCGCGAGCGCGCTGATCGCGCTGCGCGAGAAGATCGTGCGCGCGCTGCCGCCGATGGCGGGCGCCTATGCCGCGATCGGCCTGCCGGTCAATCTCGCGGGGCTGGAGCTGCGCGATCTGCATTCGCGCATCGTGATGGACGGCGCGCGCAAGGTGCTGACCATCGAGGGCGAGATCGTCAACATCCGCCGCGAGCCAAATCATGTGCCGCCGGTGGCGCTCGCCGTGCGCGGCGAGAACGGCCTCGACCGCTATGCATGGACGACGTCCGCGCCCAAATCGAAGCTGGAGCCGGGCGAAAAAATCGCCTTCCGCGCCCGCCTCGCCTCGCCGCCCGAGGACGGCGCCGACGTGCTGGTGAGATTCGCGAAGCTGGAGGAGACGAAGGCGGCGCCAAAAGCTCCGACCTTGGGCAGATCGCCCGTCAAGAAATGAATGGCTGGAACACGCCGTCGAAGGCGATTTCTCCCTGCTTCGAGACGCGCGCTTCGCACGTTGCTCCGCGTGAGGTCGAACATTCCCAACCCCCCAAAAATGCCCTAAGCAGGCGACATGCCGCCTCAAGCTCCCGCGCCGCTCCTTTTCCTTAACGCCCGCCTGATCGATCCCGCTTCGGGCGCCGAGACGCGCGGCGGGCTGCTCGTCGTGGACGGCGTCATCGCCGATCTCGGCCAGGTATCGAGCGCGCCCCGACAACTCGCGCGTCATCGACTGCGGCGGCGATGTCCTCGCTCCCGGCCTCATCGACATGCAGGCCTTCGTCGGCGAACCCGGCGCCGAGCATCGCGAGACCATCGCCAGCGCCACGCTCGCCGCGGCGGCCGGCGGCGTCACGACGATCTCGTCTCGACCGCCGCGACGCTGCCCGCCGTCGACGATCCGGCGGTCGTCGATTTCGTATTGCGCCGCGCGCGCGACACGGGCCGCGTGCGCGTGCTGCCGATGGCGGCGCTGACAAAGGCACGCGAGGGGCGCGAGATCGCCGAACTCGGGCTGCTGCAGCAGGCCGGCGCCGTGGCCTTTTGCGACGGCGCGCGCTCGGTGACGAATGCGCTGGTGATGCGCCGCGCCATGACCTACGCCCGCGATTTCGACGCGCTGGTCGTGCATTTCGCGCAGGACCCGGACCTTGGCGCCGGCGTGATGAACGAGGGCGACTTCGCGCATCGGCTGGGCCTTTCCGGCGCGCCGCGCGAGGCCGAGGCGATCATGCTCGACCGCGACCTGCGCCTCGTCGCGCTCACCGGCGCGCGCTATCACGCGGCGATCGTCACGACGACGCTGTCGCTCGACGCCTTGCGCGCGGCGAAGGAGGCGGGCCTGCCCGTCACCTGCGGCACCTCGATCAATCATCTGACGCTCAACGAAAACGACATCGGCGACTATCGCAGCTTCCTCAAGCTGCGCCCGCCGCTGCGCCATGAGGACGAGCGCAAGGCGCTGGTCGGCGCGCTCGGCGAGGGCCTGATCGACGTGATCGTCTCCGACCACGATCCGCAGGACGTGGAGACGAAGCGCGTGCCTTTCGCCGAGGCCGAATATGGCGCGATCGGCGTCGAGACCATGCTCGCGGCGGGACTGCGGCTCGTTCATTCGGGCGATGTGACGCTGCCGCGCCTGCTCGCGGCGATGTCGTCGCGCCCGGCGGAAATTCTCGGACTGGAGCAGGGGCGCCTGCAAAAGGGCGCGCCCGCCGACCTCATCCGTTTCGACCCAGACCAGCCTTTCGTCGTCGATCCGGCGAAGCTCCATTCGCGCTGCAAGAACACGCCTTTCGACGGCGCGCTGCTGCAAGGCGTGGTGAAGACGACGGTCGTCGCAGGCGTGTTGGTTCACGAAGCGGGCGAATAGCGCGTCGCCGCGCTCAATCGCTCTGATCCATCGTCAACAAATATTGGTGACGCGCTTTCCAGGCGCTGATGGTAAGCCATGCGGCGACGCCAAAGCCAATGAAATGAGCGAAGAGGAGGTTAAAGTTCACCAAGAGGATGAAGATATCGAGGGCACGGATGATCTTCTGCGGATCGGTAATGGCGATGCCGGGAGGCTGCGAGACGGTTTTTCCGATCAACAGGGCGACGCTCAGTCCGACGCCAACAAATGAGACGAGCGCGCCCATAATGCTGAACAGTCCGCCAAAGCCCACGAACCAAAACGCCGTGCGTCTTTCATGGCCCAGGTAGGCGGTGGGCTGGTTCCTGATCCGCTTGCCGGTCTTCATATATTTGAACGCGAATAAAGTGGTAAAGATTAGAAGCGCCAGGCCGGCGGTCGCCCAATAAATGGCGTCGCTGAAGCTCGTACGGCCCGGACTAACCGTGTGACCGACAAAACCGAAGGCGAGCAGCAGGGCGGACACTACTCCGAGAAACAGCTGCACCCAAAAAGCGGCGCCGCCGAAAATGCGGAAACTATGGGCAAGTCCGTCCGCGATCATCGCGGCGATGGTCGTCGGCGCCAGCGGTTCGAGCGCGCGCATGTCGCTGGGCGCGGCAGGGCTTGAACGGTCATAGATCTTGAAGAGGAGATAGGCGAGGATGGCGCCCGCCAGGAAATAAGCGGCATACAGATGGGCCGTCAGCAATGGCTCTGCGAGGGAAGGGTCGCCCGCGTCCCAAAGCGGCAAGGGGTATTGCCAGAAAAAAATCTGTTCGCCGCGAGCGGCCAGAGCCAGCGCCCCGGCGACGCCCGTCCCCACAAAGGCGAGAATAAGCAGCTGTCTGAGCCAGAAGCCGACGGCCTGTCGGGCCGTGGGAGCGCCGCTTCCGCGAAGGAAGGCGTAACGCGCGACGCCAACCAGAAAATAAGCAAGAAGCGCAATAGCCGCCGAGAGGCCAAGCGAGACGTGCAGATCGGCGATGTCGGCGCGCTCGAACCCAGCAAGGGGCGCATGGTCGACCGCCCATCCAAGAGCGAGCGTAGCGACGCAAAGGCCGACGAATAGCCAGAAAATCACGGATGACACGATATTGCGTCCGGAAACAGCGCCCATCAGACAATCCCCAGTCAAAAACATCGCATTTGTTCGATCGCCGGCCGTCGCTTCATCGCCGCTCGATCACGCTAAAAGTAATGGTCCCTCGTGACCATAGATAGATGGCGCCGGTCCTGGCGTTGGCGCCGCGGGCCGGTCGGATTTGCCGCAACGGGGCTTGAAGAAAACGCCGGACAGCCTTAAACCCCCGCCGCAGCGCGGGGACGGCCCCGCCAAGCCGGAATGGGATCATGGCCAAGGAAAAGTTTTCACGCACGAAGCCGCACTGCAACATTGGGACGATTGGACACGTCGACCATGGCAAGACGTCTTTGACGGCGGCGATCACGAAAGTGCTGGCGGAGACGGGCGGGGCGACGTTTACGGCCTATGACCAGATCGACAAGGCTCCCGAGGAGAAGGCGCGCGGCATCACCATTTCGACGGCGCATGTCGAATATGAGACGAAGAACCGCCATTACGCCCACGTCGACTGCCCCGGCCACGCCGACTATGTGAAGAACATGATCACCGGCGCGGCGCAGATGGACGGCGCGATCCTGGTGGTTTCCGCCGCCGACGGCCCGATGCCGCAGACGCGCGAGCATATTCTGCTCGCCCGCCAGGTCGGCGTGCCGGCGCTGGTGGTGTTCCTGAACAAGGTCGACATGGTCGACGATCCCGAGCTTCTGGAGCTTGTCGAGCTCGAAGTGCGCGAGCTGCTTTCAAAGTATGAGTTCCCCGGCGACGACATTCCGATCGTCAAGGGTTCGGCGCTGTGCGCGCTCGAGGGCAAGAACCCCGAGATCGGCCATGACGCGATTTTGAAGCTGATGGAGGAAGTCGATCGCTATATTCCGCAGCCGGAGCGCCCGAAGGACCAGCCCTTCCTGATGCCGGTCGAGGACGTGTTCTCGATTTCGGGCCGCGGCACGGTGGTGACGGGCCGCATCGAGCGCGGCGTGGTGAAGGTCGGCGAGGAAGTCGAGATCGTCGGCATTCGTCCGACGACGAAGACGACGGTGACCGGCGTCGAAATGTTCCGCAAGCTCTTGGATCAGGGCGAGGCGGGCGACAATGTCGGCTGCCTGCTGCGCGGCACGAAGCGCGAGGACGTCGAGCGCGGCCAGGTGCTGTGCAAGCCGGGCTCGGTGAAGCCGCACACCAAGTTCAAGGCCGAGGCTTACATCCTGACCAAGGAGGAAGGCGGCCGCCACACGCCGTTCTTCACCAACTACCGCCCGCAATTCTATTTCCGCACGACGGATGTGACCGGGATCGTCACGCTTCCCGACGGCGTCGAGATGGTGATGCCGGGCGACAATGTGACGATGGACGTCGTGCTGATCGTGCCGATCGCCATGGAGGAGAAGCTGCGCTTCGCCATCCGCGAAGGCGGCAGGACGGTTGGAGCTGGAGTTGTCGCATCGATCATTGAATGATCGATGCGACGACGGAATGCGATCAACCGCATTCCTCTGCGGCGCCGGCGTCGTCGCCAGCATCATCGAATAGAGGAGATTGCCCCCTCCCTGTCCCTCCCCCGCTTCGCTTCGCTCGCGGGAGAGGGAACCCTAATGATCGGCGTTCGCGCCAGATCAATAAAGGGCGAAATCTGTTCCCTCTCCCATCCGAAGTCGGCTGTTGCCGACTTCGGAGTCGATGCGCAAACCGGGAACACCCGGTTTGCGAAAGCGGGGGAGGGTTAGGGAGGGGGTTGTTTGCAGATTTCGCGCCTCGCGATAACGGCTCGTCAGCAGCCGCCCACGGTCACGCCGGGCGCCATGCGCAGCGTGTCGCAAAGATTGCGCGACTGAAAATCGTCCATCATCTTGCGGGTGATGACAGTCGTGGAGCCTGGAACATCCATGACCGGAGCCCTGGTTCCCGCCGGGCCCGTCACATAATCGGAAAAATATCCATCGTCGTCCGGCGGCGGGACGGGCGCCACGCGCTGAATGCGGGCGTGGGAGCCGCGCACGCGCACGTCGGCGACGGCCGTCGCGACAAAGCCGAATGAGACGGCCGTAAGCAGCAGCGAACCGATGAGAGCCTTGCGCATGGCTTTATCCTCCTGGCGGAGCATATAGGCGCCCGCGTCGCCTCAGGCGAGGAGGCCCGGCGCCTCGATTGTCACTTCGACGATTTCCGGCGGACGCATGAAGCGCACCGGGACGATCGACTCGCCGAGACCCGCCGAAATCACCATATGCCGGTCGTTCTCGACGATATGGCCGTAAATATGCGTGGTCTTCCAGCGCAGTTCGGCGAAGACCGGGCCGGCGAAGGGAATATTGACCTGGCCGCCATGCGTATGGCCGCAGAGCGTCAACGCCACGCGTTCCGGCACGCGCGGAAAGATGAACGGCTCATGCGCCATCAGGATCACGGGCGCATCGTCGGTGACGCGCGCAAGCGTCCCGTCGAGATCGTCGAGGCCGCGCCAACCCTGGCCGCGTCCCAGCGACATCGCCATCTGGTCGCCGAGGCCGAGCAGCCAGAACGGCTGGCCGTCCTTGACGAGGCGCAGCGCGTCATTCTCATAGACGCGCGCGCCGAGTTGCTTCAGGGCGCGGCGGACGCCTTCGGCGTCGTCGGGCCGGTCCTTCGGCAGCGGCCCGTGCCACCAATCGTGATTGCCGAGCACCGCATGCAGGCCGAGCGGCGCCTTCAGTTCGGCGAGCGCCTCGCCCCATTGCTGCGGCATGACCGGCCCGGTCGCGAGATGCGTGCCGCCGGCGAAGTCGCCGAGCAGAACCGTGACGTCGGGCGCAAGGGCGTTGGCGACGCCCACGATCTCGCGAATGCGCGAGACGGGCATCCAGGGTTCGCAGGCGTGCAGATCGGTGACGATCGCGACACGCAGCCTCAGGTCAGCGGGCCAGTCCTTGGGCGTGACGCGGTAGCGCGTGACGTCCAGCACGAAATTCGGCTCGATGACGACGGAGTAGGCGCCAACGCGCCGGCCGCCCAGAAGCATGCCCGATTGCCAGCGCAGAAAAGCGCGACGGCTTATCATATTTCATCCTTCGCTGGCGCGGCCGCGCCCGAAGCGGCGGCCTGCGTCCAACCAAGGAGGCTTATATCAGGCGGCGAGGTCGTCGCCCAGCAGCATGGCGGGGAGGCGACGCTCGTCGAGCCGCTCGACCGGCGCGGCCGACTGCCGCGAAAGCTGCTCCACTTCCAGGGCGGCGGCGACGGCCGAAATGCCGATCTCGCGATAAAGACGCGCGAGGAGGTCGTGCGGGTGGCCGCCCGACTGAGGCTGGTTGAACTCGACGGAGAATTTGTCCGACATGGCGACGCTCGACGACAAGAGAGAAGAAGCAAAGACGTTTCCCTAAGATTGTCTCGATCGAGTTAACGAGCCGCTAAGGAGTCGGGAGGCGGCGCCTCTTGGCTCAAGTTTTTTTCCTCGCGCTCGGAAACCATTGCATTCCCCCCAAAATTGCGAAAAATGCCGAACGGTCCGCGCGCCCTGGCGGCCAGTCACGCGAGTTTTGGATCCGATGCGCCGACATTCTCCGCAAGAGCCCTGGTCTCAGGTCGCGCTCTGGAGCCGCCGCTTGGCGATCTTCGCCGCGACTGTGGCGATTTTGTCGATCCTTCTGGGGCGACTTCATGTCATCGAGCCGGCGTCGGCGCTGGCCGCGCTCGGCGCGGCCATGGCCCTGGCGCTGATCGCGCTGCTGCTGTTTTGCGCGGCCTGTTACGTGATCTGGCGCACCGGACGGCGCGGCGTCGGGGCGGCGGTCACGGCGCTTTTTTTAGCGGCGCTCACGCTGGGCTATCCGTCTTATCTCGCCTTTGAGGCGCTGCGTCTGCCGGTCCTTTCCGATATTTCGACCGACATCGCCAACCCGCCGTATTTTTCCTTTTCGAGCGCCGCCTATGTGGCGCGCAATGGTTTTCAGCCGCCGGGCGTATCGCCTCGCGCGCGGGAGGCCCAGCGGCCCGCCTATCCGGCGGTCGAGCCCATCGTCGTCGATCTCGACGCGGACGAAGCCTTCGCGCTCGTGTTGAAAACCGCTCATGCCCGCGGCTGGCAGACTGTCGACAAGCGTCCGCCGGGCGGACGCACGGGGGAAGCCCACCTCGATTTCATCGACAAGACCCTCGTCATGGGTTTCGACGACGACATCACCGTTCGCTTGAAGCCGCTGCCCGGCCAAACGCGCATCGACCTGCGCTCGGCCTCGCGTTACGGCCGCCACGACTTTGGCGCGAACGCCAAACGAATCACGGCTTTCGCCGAAGAATTGCAGTCGCAGCTCGACAGCCGCTAGCACCGCCCCAAAGCCTTCTTGAGAGCCAAGGCGCTCGTTTTTGACGGCGTCTTCGGCTAGAGTGCGTGGCGAAGCTTTGCGACGGGAGCGGGAGAAAATGGTCGAGGAAAGCGGCGTCGTCACCATGGGCGCGCCCTCCGTCCCGTCCTTCACCCGCGAGCAGGAGCTCGCCGCTTTCCGCGACATGCTGCTCATCCGGCGCTTCGAGGAAAAGGCCGGCCAGCTCTATGGCATGGGCGTCATCGCCGGCTTCTGCCACCTTTATATCGGTCAGGAGGCCGTCGTCGTCGGCGTGAAGATGGCCGCGCGCGAGGGCGACCAGTTCACCACCAGCTATCGGGACCATGGCCACATGCTGGCGAGCGGCATGGAGCCCAAGGGCGTCATGGCGGAGCTCGCCGGGAAACGCGGCGGCTACTCCAAGGGCAAGGGCGGCTCGATGCATATGTTCTCGCGCGAGGCGAATTTCTTCGGCGGGCACGGCATCGTCGGCGCGCCGGCGCCGATCGGCGCGGGGATCGGCTTCGCCAACGCCTATCGCGGCGACGGCAAAGTGTCGCTGACCTTTTTCGGCGAGGGCGCCGCCAATCAGGGCCAGGTCTATGAAGCCTTCAACATGGCGGCGCTATGGAAGCTGCCGGTCGTCTTCATCGTCGAGAACAACCGCTATGCGATGGGGACGGAGATAAGCCGCGCCTCGGCGCAAATCGACTTCTCGAAGCGCGGCGCCGCCTTCGCCATTCCCGGCAAGCAGATCGACGGCATGGACGTGCGCGCCGTGAAAGCGACAGCGGACGAGGCGATTGATTGGTGCCGCAAGGGCAACGGCCCCTATCTCATAGAGGCGCAGACCTATCGCTATCGCGGCCACTCAATGTCCGATCCTGCGAAATACCGCTCAAGGGAAGAAGTTCAGAAAATGCGCGAGGAGCATGACCCCATAGAGCAGGTCCGCGTCCGGCTGATCGCCGACGGCGTCGGCGAGGACGAGTTGAAGAAGATCGACGCCAATGCGCGCAAGATCATCGCCGAGGCGGCTGATTTCGCAATGAGCGACAAAGAGCCTGATCCGAGCGAACTCTGGACAGACGTGCTGGCGTGAGAGACTGAATCAATGACCGTCAACGTCCTCATGCCCGCGCTTTCGCCCACGATGGAGCAGGGCAAGCTCGCCAAATGGCTGAAAAACGAAGGCGACGCGGTGAAGGCCGGCGACGTCATCGCCGAAATCGAGACCGATAAGGCGACGATGGAGGTCGAGGCCGTGGACGAAGGCGTGCTGGCGCGCATTCTCGTCCCGGGCGGCACGGAGAATGTCGCGGTCAATACGCCGATCGCGCTTATCGCCGAAGAGGGCGAGTCCGTCGCCGACACGGCCGAACATGCGCCGCTCCCGGGCCCCGGCGAAGAGGATAAGGCGCAGAAGGCCGAAGAAGCCGAGGCCGCCGCGCCGCCGACCGAGATGATCAGCGTCGCGCCGCCGCCCCAGATCAGCAGCGAACCCGAGGTTCCCGCCGGCACGACGATGATCGCCATGACCATGCGCGAAGCCTTGCGCGACGCCATGGCCGAGGAGATGCGTCGCGACCCCAACGTCTTCGTGATCGGCGAGGAGGTCGCGGAATATCAGGGCGCCTATAAGGTCACGCAGGGCCTGTTGCAGGAGTTCGGCGCCAAGCGCGTCGTCGATACGCCGATCACCGAATATGGCTTCGCGGGCGTCGGCGTCGGCGCGGCTTTCGCCGGACTGCGCCCGATCGTCGAATTCATGACCTTCAATTTCTCGATGCAGGCGATCGATCACATCGTCAATTCTGCGGCCAAGACGCTTTATATGTCAGGCGGGCAGATTAATTGCCCGATTGTCTTCCGAGGACCGAACGGCGCCGCGGCGCGCGTCGCCGCCCAGCACAGCCAGGATTATTCCGCCTGGTATTCGCAAGTTCCGGGGCTGATCGTCATCGCGCCCTCCAACGCCAGCGACGCCAAGGGCCTGCTGAAAGCGGCGATCCGCAACGACAATCCCGTCGTCTTTCTCGAAAACGAACTTCTCTACGGCAAGTCTTCCGACGTGCCGGCGCTCGAGGATTTCGTGCTGCCGATCGGCAAGGCGCGCATCGCGCGGCCGGGCAAGGATGTGACGCTCGTCTCCTTCTCGATCGGCATGACCTATGCGCTCGGCGCGGCGGAACAACTCGCCAAGGAGGGGATAGAGGCGGAAGTCGTCGACCTGCGCACGCTGCGGCCGATGGATACGGCGACGATCATCGAGTCGGTGAAAAAGACCGGGCGCTGCGTCGCGATCGAGGAAGGCTGGCCGCAAAATGGCGTCACCGCCGAGATCGCGACGCGCGTGCAGGCCGAGGCTTTCGACTATCTCGACGCGCCGGTGCTGCGCGTCACCGGCAAGGACGCGCCGATGCCTTACGCCGCCAATCTCGAAAAGCTCGCGCTGCCTAGCGTCGCCGAAGTCGTCGCGGCGGCGAAGGCCGTCCTCTACAGGCCGTAAGATGGCGCTTGTCACTCCCGATAGCGGCGCGCCGCGCATCTTCGCTTCGCCCCTTGCGCGGCGTCTGGCGAAAGAGGCGGGGCTTAATCTCGCCGCGCTCGCCGGCTCCGGCCCGCGTGGCCGCGTCATCGAACGCGATGTGAAGACCGCGCTCGCAGGCGGCGCGCGCAAGGCCGCGCCGCTCGCTACGCCCCCATCGGCCGACGCGACGCGCAAGTTTTACGAGATCAACTCATATGAGGAAATCCCGCACGACAATGTGCGCAAGGCGATCGCGCGCCGCCTGACGGAAGCGATCCAGACCATCCCGCATTTCTATCTCAACGTCGATTGCGAGATCGACGCGCTGCTGCGGCTGCGCGAGGACTATAATTCCGCCGCGCCGCTCGGGGCCGACGGCGCGCCCGTGTGGAAGACCTCGGTCAATGATTACATCATCAAGGCGCTGGCGATCGCCCTGCAGCGCAAGCCCGAGGCGAATGTCACCTTCACGCCGGAGACGATGCTGCGGCACAAGGCGTCCGATATCGGCGTCGCCGTGTCGATCCCCGGCGGGCTTGGTGACGCCGATCATTCGCAATGCGCAGGCGAAATCGGTGCGCGAGATTTCCGACGAGATCAAGGAGCTCGCCGGCCGCGCCCGCGCGCGAAAGCTCAAGCCGCATGAATATGAGGGCGGCGTGTCGGCGGTGTCGAATCTCGGCATGTATGGCGTGCAGAGCTTCACGGCCGTGATCAATCCGCCGCAGTCGACGATTCTCGCCGTGGGGCAGGGCGAGCAGCGCATGATCGTGAAGAACGGCGCGCCGATTGTCGCGACCATGATGAGCGTGACGCTCTCCTGCGACCACCGCGCTGTCGATGGCGCGCTCGGCGCGGAACTGCTTGCGGAATTCAAGCGCGTGATCGAACATCCGGCGGTAATGTTCGCGTGAAGAGCGCGCGGTCATTGCTTCGCTTCGCTCGCAATGGCCGTCGAAACATCGGACTGGAAGAAGATGCAATTGCAATCGACTCTGACCTGTCCCCATTGCGCCTACGCCGAAGCGCTGACGATGCCGAAGGATTCCTGCGTCATCGTCCATGAATGCGCGGGCTGCGGCGCCCGGCTCACGCCGAAGCCTGGCGACTGTTGCGTGTTCTGCTCCTATGGCGATGTTCCGTGCCCGCCGATCCAGCAGCAGCACAATTGTTGTGCGCCGCCCATGGACGCGGGAGGCTAATCGCGGCATATCCCTTGCCTAGAATTGCTCTAAAGAGGCAAGGAACCACCCCGTGGCGACTGAAGCTGACATTCTGAAAGCTCTTGAAGAGCTGTACGGCCCCGGCGGCGCGCCGCTCGCAGGCGCGGTGAGCGGGATCAATCTTTCCGGCGCGAAGGCCTTTATTTCGCTGGCCGGCGATCCGGCGCAGGCGCAAGCCTGGGAGGCGGCGCGCGTCGCCGCGGAGCGGGCGGTCAAGGCCGTGTCAGGAATCGAACAGGCCATTGTCACGCTCACCGCCGAACGCGCGCCCGGCGCGACATCGCCGCAGCCGCAGGCGCGCGCTCATGACCACGCCCACGGCCATTCCCACGCCGCGCCGCCTCAGCCGCAGCGCAAGGGCATTCCCGCGCTGGAGAAAATCCGCTTCATCGTCGCCGTCGCTTCGGGCAAGGGCGGGGTCGGCAAATCCACGACCTCGGCCAATCTCGCGGTTGGCCTCGCCGCGCAAGGCTGGCGCGTCGGCCTGCTAGACGCCGACATTTACGGCCCCTCCATGCCGCGCCTCTTCGGCCTTTCGGAAAAGCCCCAGGTCGAGGGCGGCAAGCTGGTTCCGCTCGAAGCCTATGGCGTGAAGATCATATCGATGGGCTTTCTCGTCGACGAGAACGTGCCCATGGTCTGGCGCGGCCCGATGGTGTCGCAGGCGATCTCGCAACTGCTCGGCGAAGTCGCCTGGGGCGAACTCGACGCACTCGTGATTGACATGCCGCCCGGCACCGGCGACGTGCAGCTGACCATCGCGCAGCAGGTTCCGCTCGCCGGGGCGGTGATCGTCTCGACGCCGCAGGACCTCGCGCTTATCGACGCGCGGCGCGCGGTGGCGATGTTCGAGAAAGTCGAGGCGCCGATTCTCGGGATCATCGAAAATATGAGCTATTTCCTTTGCCCGCATTGCGGCGGGCGCTCGGAGATTTTCGCCCATGGCGGCGCGCGGCGCGACGCGGAGCAGATGAGCGTGCCCTTCCTTGGCGAGGCGCCGCTCGACATGAAGATTCGCGAAACGTCCGACGCGGGCAGACCCGTCGTCGGCGCCGATCCCGACAGTCCGCAGGCGGCCGTCTATCTTAATCTCGCCGCCAAGGTGAAAACGCTGCTGGAGACGCAGAAGCAGCGCGCGGCGCCGAAGATCGTCGTCGCTTAAAAGAACGCGCCTCCTTTTGGGGAGGCGCGCCAGGTGGGCCGTCTATGCGCCGGCCGTCAGGGAGCTGTCGAACTCTCAGAAATGGGTCGGAATCCACGAATCGTCGCCGGCGTCCCACTTGTAGTTGTAACCGATCGTGAACTGGGTGGCGCGTCCCCAGGCGGTGATTATGGCGTTTGTGTTATAATGGGAAGCGATATTCAGTGGAATTGGAGGAAAGAACGCCCTGCCGACAAAGGGAACGTTTTCGAAGTAGCTGACCGAATTTTTGAAGTCGTAAATGGCCGCGAAATCGATCGACGAATTCTTCGTCAGCTGATAGCCGAAGCCGCCGGTGACGGAGTGAGCGGCGACAGCAGGCGCCAGCGCCGCAAGCGTGGCGGCGCGCTCTCTAACCGGGGTGGTTGAGTAGTGGTAGCCAGCGCGCAAAGTCACGTTCGGCATAGCGCGCCATTCGGCGCCCAAGGACGCGGAGTCGGTGTCACGCCAATCGAAGCCAAGGCCGCCGAATGAACCGAATGACCCGTACCAGATGGGAAAGCTCTGATAACCGACGGTAGTCGCGGAGTAGAAGATGTGTCTCCAGTCAGCCATCAGCGTGAGGTTGGGCAGCACGTCATAGGCGACGCCGGCGATCACGTTCGCCGGAATGTCGAAACTGCCCTGGTCCGCTATAAGTCCTCTGTATTTGTCGAAACTCGACATGAACATGGGCGTCGCGCCGGCGAGGCCAAAGCGCAGTTCATTCGTCGCGCGCCACTCGAAGCCGACGCGGAAGCCGCCCCCGACCGACCAATCGTAGGCCATGTCGGAAAAGTTGTACATGTTGGAGGAGTAGGGAGAGAGGATTTTCAGTCCTTGTACGTTGAGCATCTGTATCGCCAAGGTGGGTGAGAAGCCCACAGTGATCGGACCGAATTTTCTGGCGTAGGTGGCGCTGATAAAGGACTGCTGAAGGTCGAGCCCCGCCGCAGCCGCCGCCGAGGACGCCGCCGAACGACGGAGAGACAGTGATCACACCTCCTGGGCCCGCTTTGATCGGTGGCTTGAAATGCCCGAAGTCATAGGAGGTATTGAGTCCGCCGTTGGCGTAAGTGGCGACGCCCCATGCGGACTCGGCGTCGATCGGCTGGACATAGGCGGCGTTTGGCACCGGAAAGATGGGTCGACCGCTCCTCACATCGCCAGGCGCCAGGACCACCGGTTGTCCTATGGTCGAGTACCCGCGCTCGGGCATGGTCGCGGCGAGGCCCACCTGAAACATCCGTTCGAGTCCGACAATGCCAGCCGGATTGATCGACATGGCCATTGCGTCTCGCGAGTCAGCGACGCCAGCGCCGCCTAAGGCTCTCTGACGTGGACCGAAACCTGTAAGGAAATAGCCGTCGGCGCCGAAGGAAGCCGTGGGGAGGAGCGAGCCGACCGCCGTCAGCGTGAGCAGGAAACGGCGCCAAATAATTTTTTTCATGGGGCGAGTCCCGTTGCGTAATGTCATGCGACGCGGCGATGGGCGAAAAGGGCCCTCAAGCGCAAAAACTCAGCACATTATTGCGTTGACCAAAAACCTAACAGAGTCGCATTGATTCAGGCAGGAAAATGCGCGCGCATAAATAAAATTCATCAATATGTTACGTCTTTGCAACACTCGCGCTCATTGAGCGGCTGCAGCATCCTGGAAAATATCTTCCGTCAAGCTCACGATAAGTCGCCCTGATCGCTTGATGAGCGCAGGAGCGCGTCAAGCGAAAGCATCCGCGCTTTGGCGCGGCCGCGTCGCGGGCTGAAGCAAGCGCCGCCACACGCCGTACCAACCTCCTGCGATAAGGGCGAGCGCCATCGCTAGACCGAGCTTTGGCCATGTCGGCGGTTCGAACCGCAGAAGCTGCGCCAGAAAGGGCACGTAGAGACTTGCGGCGACCATCGCCGTCGCGGCTGCGCCGACAACCCAGAACATCATATTTCCTCTCGAGAAGAGCGAAACGCCCTTGGGCAGCGCGTCGGAAAGCGCCAGCGCGAGATTGCCGACGACCAATGTTGCGAAAGCAAGACCGCGCGCTTGGGACTCGGACGCGCCCAGGCCAATTTCGATGACATAGACGGCCATGACGGCGAGAAACACAACGAAGCCCTGCGCGAAGCCGAACATGAGATCGCGCGTCCCGAACAAGGGCTTGTCGCGAGGCGGCGGCGGTTTCAGCATGGCGTCCGGCTCGCTCGGCTGAGCCTCGAAGACGAGCGCGCAGGTCGGGTCGATGATCAACTCCATCAACACCACATGGGCCGGCAGCAGCAGCGGCGGCAGGCCCATCAGGATCGGCGTCAGCGCGACGCCGGCGATCGGAATATGGATCGCCGTGACATAGGTCAGCGCCTTGCGCAGATTGGAGAAGATGCGCCGGCCGAGCGCCACGCCCGCGACGATGGAGGCGAAACTATCGTCGAGCAGCACGATATGCGCGGCCTCGCGCGCGACGTCGGAGCCGCGCTGCCCCATGGCGATGCCGATATGCGCCGCCGCAAGCGCCGGACCGTCGTTGACGCCGTCGCCGGTCATGGCGACGATATGGCCGTCGGCCTTGAAGGCTTCCACCAGCGCGAGCTTGCTCGCCGGGGTCACGCGGGCGAAGACTCGGATGTCGCGTATTTTCTCGGCGAGCGCTTCCGGCGGCGTCTTGACGATTTCGGCGCCGGTGAGGACGCCCGCGTCGGCGTCGATGCCCGCTTGGCGTGCGATGGCGAGCGCGGTCGCCGGATAGTCGCCCGTGATCATCGCGACGGCGACGCCAGCGCGCCGCGCCGCGGCGACCGCGGCGGGAACGTCCTCGCGCAACGGATCCTCGAAGGCGAGCAGTCCGACGACCTCGAAAAGCGCAGCTTCCGGGGGCGGCGCGCCCTGCGCCGGCGCCGTTCGCGCCACGGCGAGAACGCGCAGTCCCCGCCGCGCGAGTTCGCCGATCTCGGCTTCGTAACGCGCGCGCTCATCTTCCGACAATCGCGCAAGGTTGAAAATCGCTTCCGGCGCGCCTTTGGCGGCGTAAGCCTCGCCTTCCGCGTCCCGCCAGGACTGAATGAAGGCGAGGAGGTCAGGGCGGATAGGATAGCTCTTAACGGGCGAGCCTTCGCCGACGACTCCCAATTTCGCGGCGAGCGAATGAACGCCGCGATCCATCGGATCGACGGGATTGGGCGAGGAGGCGCGCAAGGCGGCGCGCATCAGCGTCCGCTGGGCGTCGTCGTCGCGCGACGCATCGGCCGTCATGATCCCGGCGGCGGTCGAGAACGCGGCGACCCTCATGAGGTTCTGCGTCAACGTGCCTGTTTTATCGACGCATAGGATCGACGCGGAGCCGAGCGTTTCAGTGACGCTGGAGCGGCGCACGAGCACATTGCGGCGCGCCAGCCGAAACGCGCCGAGCGCAAGGAAGATCGCCAGCACCATTGGGAATTCTTCAGGCAACAAGCCGATGGCGAGCGTGATGCCGGCGATGGCGCCCTCGAACCAATCGCCATGGATAAGGCCGTAAACGACGAAGACCACGATGCAGAAGATCAGCGCGAAGACGCCGAGCGTCGCGACCAGCGCGCCGGTTCTTTTCTGCAGCGGGCTTGGCTCCGCCTCGATCGCCGCGAGCGAGGCGCCAAGGCCGCCCATGGCCGTGCGCGCGCCGGTGCGCGCAACCTCGGCGACGCCGGCGCCGCGCGCGATCATCGTGCCGGCGTAAAGAAAAGGCGTATGTTCGCCGCCGGCGTCGGGGAATTCCGTTGGCGTCGCCTCGCCTGCCAGAGTCTTCGTCACCGGCGCCGACTCGCCGGTCAGGATCGACTCGTCGACGACAAGCGCGTCGCCGCTGACAAGCAGGGCGTCAGCGGGAAGGCGTTCGCCTTCGCCGACAAGAATGACGTCGCCGGGCACAAGGTCGCGCGCTGGAATGCGCCGCTCCGCGCCGTCGCGCAGACAATGCGCCATCGGCTCGGCCAGTCGATGCAGCGCCTCGAGCGCGCGTTCGGTGCGCAGCTCCTGAAAGACGACAAGCGCGATCGAGGCGCTGGCGCCCAGGACCATGAACAGGCCCTCGCCGAGTTCGCCGACGAAAAGATAGAGGACGGCCGCCGCGGCGAGCAGAAAGAACATCGGCTCTTTGAGCGTGCGCAGAACGATGCCGAGGACGCCGAGCGGCGGCGCTTGTGGCTGCACATTGGGGCCGTATTGCGCAAGACGGCGTGCGGCCTCGTCGGATGTCAGTCCCTGAAAATTCATATTCGTCATGTCTGCGGGCTCGTCGAGGCCATACTGATTTGCCGGTATCGCCACGCGAACTTGCGACACGAGTGTGAACGCGCTAGTTTTCCCACAATGGCGAGGGGCGCCGCAAGCGCGGCTGAGAAGCACCCGTCGAACCTGATCCGGGTCATGCCGGCGGAGGGAAGGCCAGCGAAGGCGAACGACGCAAAGCGTCGCGCGCGTTCCAGAACATCCTTGCTTCGTCGTCTTGACCCCGCGTCCGCTCCCCTTGAAGGAGCGCGATGAGGAGCGCGACCATGAACATTCACGACAAGCGTCTGCCCGCAAGCGTCACGACCGGCCCAATCGGCAAGTCGCGCAAGCTCTATTCCTCGCCCAAGGGCCGCGACGACATCCGCGCGCCGTACCGCGAAATCGCGCTCGATCCTTCCGCCGGCGAGCCGCCGCTGCGCGTTTACGACCCCTCCGGCCCCTATACTTGCGAGTCCTTCACGCCCGATCTTTCAGCCGGCCTTCCGCTCGCGCGGCCCTGGCTCGCAACGCGCGCGGGGTTGGAGACCTACCAAGGCCGCACGATCAAGCCCGAGGACAATGGCTTCGTCGAGGGCGATCGACTCGTGCCGCCATGTCCCGCGCAGCGCCAGCTCTATCGCGCCGCCGGCGACGCCCCGGTCACGCAGCTTGAATTCGCGCGCGCGGGCGTCGTCACCGAAGAAATGATCTATGTCGCGCATCGCGAAAACCTCTGCCGCGAGCGCGCATTCGACTCCGCGAAAGAGCGCATCGCCGACGGCGAGAGCTTCGGCGCCGCAATCCCCGAATTCGTGACGCCCGAATTCGTGCGCGACGAAATCGCGCGCGGACGCGCGATCATCCCCGCCAACGTCAATCACCCGGAGCTCGAGCCGGTCATCATCGGCCGCAACTTTCTCGTCAAGGTCAACGCCAATATCGGCAATTCCGCCGTGACCTCTTCGGTCGCCGAAGAGGTCGAGAAAATGGTGTGGGCGGCGCGCTGGGGCGCCGACACGGTGATGGATCTCTCCACGGGCCGCAACATCCACAACATCCGCGACTGGATCATCCGCAATGCGAGCGTGCCGATCGGCACGGTGCCGATCTATCAGGCGCTGGAGAAAGTCGGCGGCGACGCGCTCAAGCTCGATTGGGAAGTGTTCAAGGACACGCTGATCGAGCAGGCGGAGCAGGGCGTCGATTATTTCACCATTCACGCCGGCGTGCGCCTCGCCTATGTGCCGCTGACCGCGAGCCGCGTCACCGGCATCGTGTCGCGCGGCGGTTCGATCATGGCGCGCTGGTGTCTCTCCAAACACAAGGAGAGCTTCCTTTACGAGCGCTTCGACGACATCTGCGACATCATGCGCCGCTACGACGTGTCGTTTTCGCTCGGCGACGGTCTGCGGCCCGGCTCCAACGCCGACGCCAATGACGCGGCGCAATTCGCGGAGCTGGAAACGCTCGGCGAACTGACGAAGATCGCCTGGGACAAGGGCTGTCAGGTGATGATCGAAGGTCCCGGCCATGTGCCGATGCACAAGATCAAAGCCAATATGGACAAGCAGCTCAAGGCCTGCGGCGAGGCGCCTTTCTACACGCTCGGGCCGCTCGTCACCGACATTGCGCCGGGCTACGACCACATCACGTCCGGCATTGGCGCGGCGATGATCGGCTGGTTCGGCACGGCGATGCTCTGTTACGTGACGCCGAAGGAGCATCTGGGCTTGCCGGATCGCGACGACGTGAAGACGGGCGTCATCACCTATCGCATCGCCGCGCACGCCGCCGATCTCGCCAAAGGCCATCCGGCGGCGCGCGAGCGCGATGACGCGATGAGCCGCGCGCGCTTCGATTTCCGCTGGAACGATCAGTTCGACATCGGCCTCGACCCCGACACGGCGCGCGAATATCACGACGAAACCATGCCGAAGGAGGCGCATAAGGTCGCGCATTTCTGCTCGATGTGCGGGCCGAAATTCTGCTCGATGCAGATCACCCGCGACTTGCGCGAAGAGGCAGCGGCCATCGCCGAGCGCGAACGGGGCTTGGCGGAAAAGAGCGCGGAGTTTATCGAGAAGGGCGCGGAGATTTACGTGCGGGGATGAGATGGCGATCAGTTCTTCGCCCTAATCACCGGGCGTCCGCCATTTCAGCCCTGGAAAGCGCGCGAAATCGCGGTCGAGCGTGATCCACTCGCAATCCCATTCGATCGCCAATGCGGCGAACCAGGCGTCGGTCACCATCGGTCCGCGAGTATTCGTTTCGACGCATAGCCGCTCGAAAATCCGCCAATGGCCGTCGCCCGGCTCGACCAAGCGGCAATTCGGCTGGGTCAGTATGTCGGCGCAAAAGCCGAAGGCTTCCTCAAGCGAACTCGGCGATTGATAGAATCTGCGGTTCGTCGTGACGCGCACCACCGCGCTCAACACTAGGCGCGACACGCCGAACGGCGCGCGGCTGTCGAAGGCGTCGTC
This sequence comes from uncultured Alphaproteobacteria bacterium, assembly GCA_963706255.1. GTDB lineage: Bacteria > Pseudomonadota > Alphaproteobacteria > Rhizobiales > Beijerinckiaceae > Methylocystis. The sequence continues at coordinate 64,547 of CAVPMJ010000023.1, forward strand.
GAGCCATTTTCGGCAACGTCCGTGGCGGGGCGCGTCGCTGCGGAACGCCTCGACAAGCACGTTAACGTCGGCCAGATTCATTTTCCGGGCGCGGGATATTGCGACTCCAAGCGGCTCAAGCGCTCGGCGTCTTCCTGCTCATCGATATCTCGCAGCCTAGGAAAATCGACGCCCGGCGCTGGCCCGCCAGTCTCCCGGCTGATGCGCGCATAGCGGGGCGCTGGAGACCGTGGCGCTTCTCCACAAACGACTATGCGAAGCCCTTCTTCGATCATCGAGGTCAAGGTGCGATCCTCGGCGGCCGCCTTGCGACGAGCGCGGCGAAGCAGGTCTTCCGGAAGGCGGACGGTTGTACGTTCAGTCATGTTCATGACATATATTTAATATGTCGATATGTCAAAGCAGTTTGATCGGAAAGAGGACACGCCCGGCTCAGACCGGGCGTGTCGCGTTTTAAGATCGGTCAGTTCAGCCGCGGCCGAGCACGGTCACATGCACCTGTCCTGTGCCGCGCTCGATGAGGCCAAGCTGGGTCGCCGCGCCGCGCGAGACGTCGAGACTGCGGCCGGTCCACGCGGCCGGACCGCGATCATTGACGCGGACAATCACCGAACGGTCGCCATAGGTCAAAAGCAGACGCGTCCCCATGGGCAGGGTGCGATGGGCGGCGGTGAGATCCCACATGTTGAATTTTTCGCCATTGGCCGTGTGGCTATTGGGCTCGTAGCGACGCGGGCCGCCGCCGTAGAAAGAGGCGTTGGCGGTGAAATCGCGGCCGGCGTCCGCTTCTGCGTGATGCGAAGGCCGATGAAAGCCATGGTGCGCCAGCGCAGGCGCGATGGTCAGTCCAAGGATCAGCAGTGCTCCAAAAAGTCAATTCATTCAGGATTTGCTCCGTTTACGCACAAAGCGTGAAGAACGCCGATCGCCTCTCAAGCGGTCGAGCGCATAGTTTCCATCCACTCGAATGGAGTTGAGGAGCGTTTCTTTAATTATGAAATGTGGCGAAATATGTTTCGCCAGTATCTACGAATATTATGACTGATAGCGAGATTCTATATCTAAAAATACGTTTATTATGCGGGCTTATTGCTATTTTATACATTTTAACATATGTGGAATAGGCTTTTTTAGGCAATCTAAACTAGCGTAAGCGTTGCAGAAAGCCGATGCTGACATTGCCGCCGCGAGGCGCCAAAGAGACAGGCGGGAGATTCTCGTATGACAGACAACAAGCGCGCCGCCGTCATTGGCGTGGTCACCGCCTCCGACCGGGCGAGCGCGGGCCTCTATGAAGACGAGAGCGGGCCGGCGATCGAAGCCTATCTGACCGCCACGCTGACGACGCCCTTTCGCATCGAGCGGCGCCTCATTCCCGATGGTTTCGAAAGCGTGCGCGACACGTTGATTGATTTAGCCGACAATGTCGGCTGCGATCTCGTCGTCACGACCGGCGGCACGGGGCCAAGCCCGCGCGACCTCACGCCGGAGGCGACTCGCGCCGCCTGTCCGCGCGAATTGCCCGGCTTTGGCGAATTGATGCGCCAGGTCTCCCTCGCGCAGACGCCGACCGCGATCCTGTCGCGCCAACTCGCGGCGCATCGCGGCAAGTGCTTGGTCATTAACCTGCCTGGCAAGCCGACGGCGATCGAACTGTGCCTCAACGCCGTGATGCCTGCTGTGCCCTATTGCCTCGACCTCATTGGCGCGGCCTATGTCGAAACCGATCCGGCGCGGGTGAAAAGCTTCCGGCCCAAGGCGAAGTGACCGCCCATTCGGGTAGGTCTGCGCGCATCCGGCGACAATGCGCGCGCTTCTCATCCTTGGGCGTGGCCTGTATAGGGGAGGCGCGTCTGCCGGGACGAGTCGCCCGCCAAGCGCTGTGAGACTTACGAGGCAGGGGCTGCTGAGGATGAATGAATTGCGTTTGGTGGTAATGGGCGCCGCGGGCCGCATGGGCCGGATGCTGACGCAGATCATCCCCGATACTTTGGGCGTACGCCTGACCGCCGCCTTGGAGCAGCCCGGGTCGCCTTCGCTGGGCGCCGATAGCGGTCTGACCTATGGCGCGATTCCCAATGGCGTGCCGATCACCAGCGACCTCGACGCGGCCTTGGCTGACGCCGACGCCATTGTCGATTTCTCCTCGCCCGCCGCCAGCGTCGAAATGGCCAAGGCGGCGGCGCGCGCCAAGGTGGCGCATGTCGTCGGCACCACCGGCCTCTCTCAGGACGATCTCGACGCCATCGCCGGCAGCGCGCGTGACACCACGATCGTGCGCTCGGGCAATATGAGCCTCGGCGTCAATCTACTCGCGATTCTTGTCGAGCGGGCCGCCAGGGCGTTGGGCCCGGCCTGGGACGCGGAGATTGTCGAGATGCATCATCAGCTGAAAGTCGATGCGCCTTCCGGCACGGCGCTGCTGCTCGGCGAAGCGGTCGCCCGCGGGCGCGGCGTCGATCTTGCCGAGAACAGCGCGCGCGGCCGTGACGGCATCATAGGACCGCGCAGGATCGGCGAAATTGGTTTCGCGAGCCTGCGCGGCGGCACGGTCATTGGCGATCATACGGTTATTTTCGCCGGCGCCGGCGAGCGCATCGAATTGGCGCATCGCGCCGAGGATCGCGGCGTCTTCGCGCGCGGCGCCTTGGCGGCGGCGCTGTGGACGCGCGGCAAGGCGCCGGGACTCTATTCCATGGCTGACGTGCTCGGCCTCTCGGGCGCCTGATTTTCGCGAGAGCCTATGAGCATGAATCGCACTCTCGTCCTGGTCAGGCACGGCCAAAGCGAATGGAACGCGAAAAATCTTTTCACCGGCTGGAAAAACCCCGATCTCACCCCGCTCGGCATTGAAGAGGCGCGCCGCGCCGGCCGCGAGTTGAAGAAGCTCGACATTCTTTTCAGCGCCGGCTTCACCTCCTCGCTCATCCGGGCGCAGCACACGCTTGACCTGATCTTTGAAGAGCTCGGCCAGACGGCAGTGCCGACGATCAAGGATCGCGCGCTGAACGAGCGCCACTACGGCGATCTCTCCGGCCTCAACAAGGATGAGGCGCGCGACAGATGGGGCGAGGAGCAGGTGCACCTGTGGCGGCGCTCCTATGACGTGCCGCCGCCGGGCGGCGAGAGCCTGAAAGACACGGTGGCGCGCGTCCTCCCGTTTTATTGCCAGCGCATCCTGCCGCCCGTGATGCGCGGCGAGCGCGTGCTCGTCGCCGCGCATGGCAACAGCCTGCGCGCGCTGGCCATGGTGCTCGACCAGCTGACGCCCGAGACGGTGACAACGCTGGAGCTCGCGACCGGCGTGCCGATCATCTATCTGCTCAACGCCAATTCGACGGTGGCGTCGAAGACGGTGCTGGCGTGAGGACGCGCGCTAGATAGCGCCCATGCCAGAAATCGCGCCCGGCGCTTTTCACTACCCCGGCTATCTCGACACGGCGGCGCGGGCGGCGCTGGCGCATGATATCGGTCAAGTCATCGCCGCCGCGCCGCTGTACGTTTCGACCATGCCGAAGACCGGCGCCCCAATGTCCGTTCGCATGACCAATTGCGGCCCGCTCGGTTGGATGAGCGACAAGGACAAGGGATATCGCTACGAGCCGCGCCATCCGCAAACCGGCGCGCCCTGGCCGCCGATGCCGAAGGCACTCCTCGACGTCTGGGCGCGACTGACCGGCTATTCGAAGCCGCCCGAAGCCTGCCTCGTCAACGTCTATGACGAGAACGCGCGCATGGGCCTGCATCAGGATCGCGACGAAGCGGACTTTTCGGCGCCGATTCTGTCTTTGTCGCTCGGCGCCGATTGCCGTTTCAAACTTGGCGGGACGCGCCGCGCCGACAAAGTTTTCTCGCTCGTGCTCTCGTCGGGCGACGCGCTCCTGCTCTCCGGCGCCGCGCGGCTGCGCTATCACGGCGTGGACAAGATTCTGCCGAGCCTCGGGGCGCCCTTGCCGACGCCGCTCGAGAGCCTCGGCGCGAGAATCAATCTCACGCTGCGGCGAGTCACTTGACGCCCGGTTCAGCCCGCGTTCACGCCATCTGGGATAAATTGGCGTTCCATCGGGACATGGACTATGGCGTATTGTCTCGGGACGCGGCTTCGTTGTAGTTTCGAAGCTGTCTAAAGAGCGCCAATCGGGCGTCAAACCTTTGGCCGGGCGCGATTGCAAAAAAAAGGCGGGCGCGGAGCGACGCCACGATGAGGAAAGGAACAAGGATGAAGACGATTTCCCTGCTGACGTTCGCTGCGAGCGTCGCTTTCGCCGCTTCCGCCGGCCAGGCTTTCGCCGCTGGCGATCCCGCGGCGGGCGAAAAGGTCTTCGCCAAGTGCAAAGCCTGCCATCAGGTCGGCGAAACCGCCAAGAACGCCGTCGCGCCGCATCTCAACGGCGTCGAAGGGCGCAAGGCCGGCGCGGTCGAAGGCTATAACTACTCCGAGGCGGACAAAAACTCCGGCATCACCTGGGACGAGGCGAGCTTCAAGGAGTTCATCAAGAACCCGAAAGCGAAGATCCCCGGCACCAAGATGATCTTCCAGGGTCTTGCCGCCGACAAGGATCAGGAAGACGTCTGGGCCTATCTCATTCAGTTCGGCCCCGACGGCAAGAAGAAGTAAGGCGCGGGTTTCGCACGGCGCTTTTGGGCGGCCCTGAAACAGGGCCGCCTTTTTTGCGGTTGCTTTCACTGCGCGGTTTTAGGGAAAACTCGCGCCCGCCGGCGGGATGGACTATAGGACGGCGACGAAGTTTCCCGTCATTGCGAGCCATAGGCGAAGCAATCCAGAGCTGCGGGCGGCGTCTGGATGTCTCATAGCTACGCTTCTCGCCATGACGGCCCTTGCCGCAAGACGCGAACCGTGACCCGCCGACCCGACGAAGTTTCCTCCGACCTCATGCAGCCGCTCGAGACGCTGCCGGTGTTTTTTGCGCTCGCCGGCAGACGCGTCCTCGTCATCGGCGGCTCGGAGGCGGCCGCCTGGAAGACCGATCTCGCGGCGGCGACTGGCGCGCTGGTCGATGTCTACGCGCCTACGCCGAGCGACAAGCTGCGCGAAATCGCGCAAGCGCGCGACAATGTCGCGATCCATACGCGCGCCGTCGCGCCGCGGGATTTCGTCGGCGCGGCGCTGGCGCTCGGATCGCTTGACGACGATGCGCAAGCTGAGGCCGTGCATGAGGCGGCGCGCGCCGCTGGCGTGCCTCTCAATCTCACCGACAGGCCCGCGCTCAGCGATTTCATCATGGGCGCCATCGTCAACCGTTCGCCGCTCGTCATCGGCGTTTCGACCGGCGGCGCTTCGCCGGTTTTCGCGCAAGCCGTGCGCGGACGCATCGAGACCTTGGTGCCGGCGACCTTCCAGGCCTGGGCGCGTTCGGCGCAAGCGTGGCGTCCCCTGGTTCGCGCCTCGGGGCTCGATTTTCTTGCGCGGCGCGATTTTTGGCGCCGCTTCACGCGCCTCGCCTTCCGCAACATCGAGCGCGCGCCGCTGGAAGGAGACCGCGCGGCGCTGATCGAGGAGGCGCGCGCCGGCGCGGAGACGACGGCGCGAGGCCGGGTGACGCTCGTTGGCGCCGGACCGGGCGATCCTGAACTCTTAACGCTCAAGGGCATGCGCGCGCTGGCCGGCGCCGATGTCGTGCTGTTCGACGATCTCGTGCCGGCGAGCATTCTCGATCTCGCGCGCCGCGAAGCGACGCGCATCAATGTGGGCAAGCGCGGCTACGCGCCTTCCGTGCGCCAGGAGGAGATCACCGCGCTGCTCGTCGAGCTCGCGCGGGAAGGCAAGAACGTCGTGCGGCTCAAGGGCGGCGATCCGCTGATCTTTGGCCGCGCCAATGAGGAGATCGCCGCGCTGCGCGAGGCAGGATTTACGATCGAGATCGTTCCGGGCGTGACGGCGGCCTGCGCGGGCGCCGCCGCGATCGGCGCCTCTCTCACCAGCCGCGAGACGGCGCGGCGCGTGCAATTCATCACCGCGCACACGAAGGACGGCGAATTCCCCGAGGATTTCGACTGGGGCGCGCTCGCCGACAAGCGCGCCACGACGGCGGTCTATATGGGCAACCGCACGCTGCCGGAGCTGTCGCGCCGTCTGCTGCAGGAGGGCATGTCGCATGATACGCCCGCCTTTCTGATCGAGCGCGCCTCGACCCCGCATGAGCGGATCATCAAGGGCACGATCGCCGATCTGCCAGGAAAGGTCGCGGGAGAGACGCTGGTCGGTCCCGTGATGGTGCTCATCGGATGGGCGCTGACGGGATAGCGTCCACAGCCATTTTCGCGGTGGCTTGCGCTTTCATCCTTGGTCCGGTTTGATGTTCGCCTTGCGGCTTTTGTCGTTTCCGATTGAACTAGCCGGATGTCATTCCCGACGCGCGCTTTGCGCGCGATCGGGAATCCAGAATCATAACAAACATCCTGGGCATTGCTCTGGATTCCCGGTCAGGCCTGCGGCCTGCCGGGAATGACAACGTGAAGTGAAGTGAACTGCCTAAAAGGATTGCGTATTACTTTGGCGGCCAGGAGGAATTCATGCGCGCGCTCAGAATGCTGGTCACGCTATTCGCGGTCATCTCGCCCTTTGCGATGGCGGCGCATGCCGCAAGCCGCGCGCGCGGCGCTTCGCTCGACGCCATGTTGCAACCCTATCTGGCGCGTTATGGCCTTCCTGCGCTTGCGGCGGCGGTCGTGAAAAACGGCAAGATCGTCGCCTCCGGCGCCGTCGGACTGCGTCGTGCGGGCGGCGGTGAGCGCGTGACCATCGACGACCGTTTTCACATTGGCTCCGATACAAAGGCGATGACCTCGCTGCTTGCGGCGATGCTGGTCGAAAGCGGCAAGCTGCGCTGGAACACGACGGTCGCCGAGGCCTTTCCCGAGCTTGCGGGGAGCATGAACGCCGACGTGAAAGGCGTGACTCTCGAACAGCTCCTCTCCCATACGAGCGGAATCCCGAGCGACAATGACGCGCATACGAAACTGCTTCAGGAGTCCTTCGCGCAGGAGAAGAAGAATCTCGACGAATTGCGCTATTGGCTCATCAAGCGATTGGTCGCGCAGCCGTTGCAGTCGAAGCCCGGCGAAAAATTCGCCTATGCGAATATGGGCTACATCCTCGCGGGCGCGATCTTGGAAAGGGCAGGCGGAAAGAGCTGGGAGGAGCTTGTCGCGACGCGAATATTCGATCCGCTTGGCTTGAAGAGCGCGGGCTTCGGCCCGCAGTCGAGCCTCGGCAGGATCGACGCGCCGCTCGGCCATATTCCGCTTCCCGAAGGCCCAAAGCCGATGCTGGCGGGTCCCAACGGCGACAATCCCGAAATCATGGGCCCGGCGGGGACGGTTCATCTCTCCATCCTCGATCTCGCGAAATGGGCGTCATGGAATGCGGGCGCGGGCAAGAGGGCGCCGGCGCTGGTCTCGAAGGAGACGCTGCGCAAGCTCCATACAAAAGTCATCGAGATGCCGCCCAAGCCCGACGCCGCGCCCGGAACGCCTTCCTTCGGCGGCTATGGTTTCGGCTGGGTCACGCTGACGCTGCCTATTGCGCGCGAACCATTCCTGTTCCATGGCGGCTCGAACGAAATGAACGTCGCTTATCTTATGCTGCAGCCGAAATTGGACCTCGCCATGGTGATGGCGACGAATATAGGCGGAACGAAAGCGGACGATGCGCTCAAGGAGCTTTCAAAGGAGCTCTATGCGCGCTTTGGCGAACATTGACCATCAATTAAGCGGCTTCCAATTCTCCGCGATGAAGCCACGAGAATCGACATTGACGATCTGGCGCGCGATCTGCGCATTTGGTCCGACGCACTTCCATTCATAGATTGTGTCGTGGCCCGTCGCCGCCATCGGAACGACGTCGGAACCGGGGTTCTGCTTGCAGAAGGCCGCGGCACCGGGCAGGCTTTGCGAGGTGTTCGCGTTGCCGCAAACGAGATTCGCGCCGACGTTGCAGAGCCAGACCTTTCCGCCCATGCAGCGATAGCTTGTGCCATTGCGAATGATGGCATTGGGGGTTTGCGGCGAGAAGCCGAAGAGTTCGCGCGCTTTTGAAATGAGCGCGGCGGGAATGGGCCTCGCCTTGTCGTCGTCGCCGACTTTTGCGCAACGCGCGACAAGGTTCTCCGCATGGGCCAAGGAAGGAACGGCCATCGCGGCGGCGATCAAAAGCAGGATTGAAGCAAGCGTTGATCGAAACATCGTCGTCTCCCTATTTTGCTTATTTTATTAGTTTTGCTGGGCGCTCAGTGCGCGCGTTTCGCGAGCAACTCCAATAAATGCTCTTCGTCTGGCCGTTCGGCGACGCTCACATTTGCAAAACCTTCGTGCAAGAGCGGCTTCGCCACTTCTTCTGACAAGGCGAAATGTGAGACGATGCGAAGCTGTTCGATAATCCCCAGGGCTTGCGCGAGTGCTAGAAAAATCTCGGCGCTGCGTCGAGAATAATGCAGGGCGGCGTCGATCTTGTTCGCCGCGAGGGCGGCGACGGCCTCGGGCGCAAGCGCCGTCGCCGCCCGCGCCTCGTAAACCGCTACCGCGATAACCCTATGGCCGGAGGCGCGTAGCCCAGCCTCCAGCGTCGGCTGGCGATCGCATCCCGAGAGATAAAGGAAGCGCGCGGGCCGCGGATAGCGCGCCAGCAGCAGCGGCAGGATCGCCTCCGCGCTTCCGGCGACGATATCGGGACGCCAGCCATGCGCGCGCGCCGCCTCCGCCGTCTTCGCGCCGACTGCGTGGAAAGGCAAAGTCTTGAACGCTTCCACGTCGTCGCACAGTTCAACGCCCTTGGCGCTCGAAACGAGCGCCGCGTCATATTCCCCTTGTGGAATTTTTGCCCCGGTCGGAACGATTTCCAACACGGGCGACAGCACGGACGTTATGCCCATCGCGCGCAATTTCTCCGCCGTGCGCGCGGCGTCTTCGCGCGCGCGCAATACCAGCACGCGCGTCACATCAGCCCCGCGACGCCATGCGGCAGGCGCAGCAACATCTCCTTGCCAGCGTCGGCTCCGATCAGCGCGGCGTCGATGGCGCGGCCGCGCCGCCGCACGACATAGGCCTCACTGCCGTCGGCCTTCAACACCTCGCCGACAAAGGAGAGATCGTCGCCGGAAATCTGCGCATGGCCGGCGATCGGCGTGCGGCAGGAGCCGTCAAGCGCGGCGAGAAAGGCGCGCTCTGCGGCCAGCGCCATTCCGGTCGCGGCGTCAAACAACGGCGCCAGCGCATCGCGCGTCTCATCGTCCCCCGCGCGGCGCGTGACGCCGATTGCGCCTTGTCCGCAAGCGGGCGGAAATTCGTCGAGCGGCAGGAGCGCCGTCGCCCGCTCCGCGAGGCCAAGACGTTTCAGCCCCGCTAGCGCCAGCAGCGTCGCGTCGATCTCGCCGCTTTCGACCTTCTTGAGCCGCGTTTCGACATTGCCGCGCAGCAGCGTCGTTTGCAGGTCGGGCCTTCGGCGCTTGACCTGCGCCGCGCGACGCAGCGACGCCGTGCCGACGATGGCGCCGGCCGGGAGCGCGTCGAGCGTGACGCCGCCGCGCCCGATCCAGGCGTCGCGCGCATCCTCGCGCGGGAGATAACCCGCGATGACGATCTCGCTCGGCAAATGCGTCGGCAGATCTTTCGAAGAATGCACCGCAAGGTCGATGGCGCCGGCGATGAGCGCGCTGTCCAGCTCCTTGGTGAAAAGGCCCTTGCCGCCGGATTCGGAAAGAGGGCGGTCCTGAATCTGATCGCCGGTGGTGCGGATGGTCTCTATCGCGAAATGATCTTCGCCAACGCCATATGCGCGCGCGAGTTCCGCGCGGACCATGTGAGTCTGCGCCAAGGCGAGCGGACTGCCGCGCGTGCCGATGCGAAGGTGAGGCAGGGTCTTCATGGTCCGCCGATTGCGTGTCGCGCGCGACTATAGGCGCGGCGGCGCATAGGGCAAGCATATCCGGCGGCATGAATTGGGCGCCCGTTCATGCGAACGAGCGCCCGCTCGAGCGCCGCGAGCTAACTGTTACGCCTGCTCGCAGACGCCGAACCGAGGTTAGAATATGCCGAACAGGCCTGCGCCCAGCAGTCCCGCTCCTGCGCCGAGTCCCGCCCCGACAACCCCGGCGCCAGCGCCGAGAAGACCCGGTCCGCCATAGCCGTAATATCCGGGAGCGCCATACCATCCATATCGGTAGCCGGGATAGCGGTACCAGCTATATCGCCAGCCGGGGTAGCGGTACCATCCCGCATAAGCAGCGGGCCGATAATAATAGTACCGGCTATACATCGGCCGATAAGCATGCCAGCCCTTGTGCCAGCCATAGTGCCAGCCATAATGGCCACGCGGGTAGTAGCGGCGTGCTTCGGCGAAGCTGGTGGAAGCAATCACGGCGCCCATTGTGATTGCGGCTGTCAAAGCCACCGTCTTGGTGCGGTTCAATGCCATGTGAGCGTCCTCCTTTACTAAATTAGATCGAGATGCAATCTCAAAGCTGAAGCTGATAATTCCTTCGCCCAGCTGAATTCTGGACGTAGCTCAAGTTATAGCTGCAGTTCGAGAAAGCAGCGATCACTCGTCCTCACCTCGGATACGTGACAGTCTTGTCAAGGGCGTACCTAGAAAACCATCGAAATAAATATCCTGATCTATAGCGTGGGCATTGGTTACGCAGCGCGTCAAGCTTTCTAAAAGCTTCGTCCGTAAACTTCCCGCCAACCATAATCGCGTAAACTTTTCGCAATGCGGGGGTGTAAATTCGTCGCGCGCCGTGGTTTTCGTGCGCGCGAGAGTTTGAAAGGCGCGTTCGCGCCAAGGAGTGTGCATGCGCGTTCTCGGCATCGAAACCACTTGCGACGAGACGGCGGTCGCTGTCGTGGCCGATCGTCTCGGCGCCGACGGCGGCGAAATACTTTCCAACGAAGTTCTAAGCCAGATCGCTCAGCATGCGGCCTATGGCGGCGTCGTGCCGGAGATCGCGGCCCGCGCCCATATCGACGTGCTCGGCCGGCTCATCGCCCGCGCGCTGGATCACGCCAAAATCGAGGCGAAAGACCTCGACGCCGTCGCCGCCGCCGCGGGGCCGGGGCTGATCGGCGGCGTGCTCGTGGGGCTCACCGCCGGCAAGGCGCTGGCGCTGGCGCTCGGCAAGCCCTTCATCGCCGTGAACCATCTCGAAGCGCATGCGCTCACCGCGCGGCTGACGGAGCATCTCAACTTCCCCTTTCTTGCGCTGCTTATTTCGGGGGGGCATACGCAACTCGCGGCGGTCAAGGGCGTTGGCGATTATCGCCGTCTCGGCTCGACCGTCGACGACGCGGCGGGCGAGGCCTTCGACAAGGTGGCGAAGATGCTGGATCTGCCATATCCCGGCGGGCCGCAGATCGAACAGCTCGCGCTCCAAGGCGACGCGCATCGTTTCGATTTCCCGCGCCCGCTGCTTGGCCGCCCGGGGGCTGATTTTTCGCTTTCCGGCCTCAAGACCGCGGTGCGCCAGGAAATCCTCAAGCTCGGAACGCCGAGCGGGACGGACGTCAAGGATCTCGCCGCCTCATTTCAGGCGGCGATCGTCGATGTGATCGTCGATCGCGTGCGCGCCGGCGTGCGTCTCTTCACGGAAAGCGAAGGCCGGCCGCCGCAGGGTCTCGTCATCGGCGGCGGCGTCGCGGCGAATGGCGCCATTCGCCGCGCGCTCGCGCGGCTTTGCGCGGAGAGCGGTCTGCGCTTCGTCTCGCCGCCCGCCAATCTTTGCGCCGACAATGGCGCGATCGTCGCCTGGGCCGGCATGGAGCGCTTGAAACGCGGGATGATCGACGATCTCGCCTTCGCGCCGCGGCCGCGCTGGCCGCTCGACGCCGCCCCCAGCGAGGCGCATCACGGCAAGGCTTGAGCGCATGCGCGGCCTCTTTCTCGCGGCGCTGGCGGGCATGACGCTCGCGCCGACGCCGCAACCGGCCGGGCTGCTGGCGCAGGAGCCGAACTTCGCCGGCGTGCGCGTGCTTTACGGGCCCGGCGAGGGCTTCGGCTCGGTCGACGCGCGGCTGATCGGCGAGGCGCGCCATTCCATCGACATGGCCGCCTATGTGCTCACCGACCGATCCTTGACGACGGCGCTGGGCCGCGCGGCGATGCGCGGCGTGAAGGTGCGCGTCTATCTCGACGGAGAGGACATGGGCCGCGGCGCTTCGCCCATCGAGGAGATCGCCGGCGCGCCCAATCTCGAAGTGCGGCGCAAGGGCCGCTCACGCGACCTGATGCATCTCAAATCCTATCAGGTGGACGGACGCGTGTTGCGCAGCGGCTCCGCCAATTTCTCGGTCTCCGGCGAAGTCTATCAGGACAATGACCTTATCGTGATAGACAGCCCGCAAGCGGCGGCGCGGTTTCGCGAAACCTTCGAGAGACTGTGGGCGCGCCCGGACAATCAGCGGATCGGAATGAGATGACGCGGGAGACGGTCGCGGTTCTCGGCGCAGGCGCCTGGGGCGTTGCGCTCGCCAATGTCGCGGCGCAGGGACGCGAGCGCGTCGCGCTGTGGGCGCATGATCCTGCGCATGTCGCCGCACTGGCGCGCGATCGCGAGAACAGGCGGCATTTGCCGGGCCTGCCGCTCGCGGCGGCGGTCGCGCCCACCAGCGATCTCTCCGTCTTACGCGATGCGGAAATCGCGCTCGCCGTCACGCCCGCGCAGGCGTTGCGCGAGACGGCGCGCGCGGCGCGCGCCCATTTGCGCGCGGGCGCGGCCTTCGTTATTTGCGCCAAGGGCATTGAGCGCGACCGCCGCAAGTTTTTGAGTGAAGTCGCGGCGGAAGAACTGCCGCAGACGCGCGTCGCCGTGCTGTCGGGGCCAAGTTTCGCTGCCGACGTCTGCAAGGGGTTGCCCACGGCCGTAACGCTCGCGGCGCAGGACGAGGCGCTGGCGCAGCGCCTGTGCGAAGAACTCTCGACCAAGACTTTCCGCCTCTATCGCTCGACCGACGTGCGCGGCGTCGAGATCGGCGGCGCGGCGAAGAATGTTCTCGCGATCGCCACCGGCATGGCGCATGGCCGTCAACTCGGCGCGAGCGCGCAGGCGGCGCTCATCGCGCGCGGCTTCGCGGAGCTGACGCGGCTCGGACGCGCGCTTGGCGCGCGGCAGGAGACGCTGATGGGCCTTTCCGGCCTTGGCGATCTCGTGCTCACCTGCGGCTCCGCGCAGTCGCGCAATTTCGCGCTCGGCCAAGCGCTGGGGCAGGGCGATGCGCTGCGGGACGCGGCCCACGGCAAGCTCGCAGAAGGCGCCTTTACGGCGCGCGTATTGGTCGAAATGGCGCAGGCGCATGGCGTCGAAATGCCGATCGCGGAGGCCGTCGACGCAATCCTTTCGGCGCGGCTCAGCGTGGACGACGCCATCGATGCGCTGCTGATGCGGCCCCTCAAGGCCGAGGAGTGACTACCAGCTGCGCAGAAACTCCACGAAACCGCGCGTCTCGGTGGCGTTGCGCAGGCGATGGATAGCCTCCTTGCCGGCGACCCGGATCTTCTCGGCGTGTGTTTTCAAATCATCGATGGCGTGCGAAACGCGATAGGAATAGAACACGCGGCCGGACATCAGCTGTGACGCGCGGTCGAAGGTTTTCGTGGCTTCCGCGAGCCGCGATTTCGCCAGATCGAGCCGCGTCTGCTCGCGCCAACTTTTGTAGGTGAAGGTCGTCGTCACCAATCCGGCGAGCACGCTGGTGAACAGGAAGCCTATAAATCTTCCCTTGATGCTGTCATCCGCCACGGGCGTCGCCTCTGAAAAGATCGCCTCTGGATAAACCTCTACTTCCTGTCGATCAACGCACGGATTTTTCCGGCGAGCTGCTCCAGGGTGAAGGGCTTGCTCAGCAGGCTGACATCCTTGTCGAGCAGCCCGTTGTGCACGATCGCGTTGCGCGAATAGCCCGTTGTGAAAAGCACGCGTAAACTGTGACGGCGAAAGACGGCCTCGCGCGCGAGACGCGCGCCGCCCATTTCAGGCATCACAACATCCGTTATCATCAAGACGATGTCGGATCGCTGCCTGAGAATGTCGATCGCCGCTGGTCCGCCGCTCGCCTCCAGCACGGTGTAGCCCAATTCGCGCACGCCTTGCGCTGTGACGCGGCGCGCCGTGTCGTCGTCTTCGACGACCAGAACGACTTCTTCCGGTTTGCCGTGCGGGAGGTCGAGCGCCTTTGTCGGCGCCGGCGGCTTGTCGACGGGTTTTACGCCTTCGGCGTTGTAGCGCGGCAGATAGAGCTTAATGCAAGCGCCGCTTCCGGGTTCGGAATAGATCTTGATGTGGCCGCCCGTTTGCTTGACGAAGCCGTGGACTTGCGACAGGCCAAGGCCGGTGCCTTTGCCGACGGGCTTTGTCGTGAAGAATGGGTCGAACGCCTTGGCGGCTATTTCAGCCGGCATTCCTTGGCCTGTATCGGTTACGGCGATCATCACATATTGGCCGGGCTTCACCTCCATGTTTTCGGCGGCGTAAGCGTCGTCGAGATAGCAGTTCGCGGTCTCGATCGTGAGCTTGCCGCCCTTGGGCATGGCGTCGCGCGCATTGACCGCGAGATTGACGATAGCGTTTTCCAATTCGTGCTGATCGACTTTGGTCGTCCACAATCCGCCCGCGAGCACGGTTTCGAGCGCGATATTTTCGCCGAGCGCTCGCTGCAAGATATTTGAGATATTGGAGACAAACTTATTGGCGTCTAGAGGCGTCGGCGACAATGGCTGCTGACGAGAGAAGGCGAGCAGCCGACGAACCATATTGGCGGCGCGGTGGGCGCCATCCATCGCCGAGTCGATCAAGGACTCATAGTCGCCCTCGCTGCGCGCGATTTTCCGCCGCAGCAGATTGAGGCTGGAGACGATGACGCCGAGCATATTGTTGAAGTCGTGCGCGATGCCGCCGGTGAGATGACCGAGCGCTTCGAGCCTCTGCGCCTGCCGCAATTGCGCTTCCAGCGTTTCGCGGCGCGTCGTTTCCTCCAGCAACTGATTATAGGCGGATTTCAATGAGTTCTTGCGACGCCTCCAGCGCGTTCATCTGCCTTTGCGCGTTGAAGATGGAGAATATGCCGACCGTGACGATGGCGGTGGCGAGCGCCGCAATGGCCGATTGCAGCTCCTTTAACGCCGACTCCATGTCCTTCTCGCGGATCGTCGTCAGACGCGCTTCCTCGTCGCTCATGCTGTTGATGACAACGCGCAGACGATCCATCAGCGCCTTTCCGCGCCCCAACCTGACAAGTTCCGCGGCCTTGTCGACGCGGCCGGCGCGTATTTCCGAAATCGTCCGATCGACGATTTCCAGCCGTTCGGTAAGCAGCGGACGTATTTCGGCGAGCGCGTTCAACTGGCTCGGATTGTCTCTGACGCGCTCGGCGAGCGTATCGAGCACGCTCGGCAATTGGCGCGTGGCCTCGGTGCAAGGCGCGAGATAGCGCTCGTCCTGAGTGATGACGAATCCGCGCTGGCCGCTCTCTGCGCTTTGCAACAGTCCGTAAAGGCGGTTGAGGTCGCTTTGCACTTCAATGGTGTGCCGCAGCCACGCGCCGGCCTGGCGGCGATCGCTTTCGGCGCGCACCGCGACAAAACCTGCGAGCGCGAGGATCGCGAAGCCGAGGACGATCCCCAGCATCCCCGAGGCCAGAAACTTACGTGACGGAGTCATGCGTCGGTCCGGCGGCCAGGAAAAGCCAGCTGGCGAGCTTACGACGCAGCGCCAAAAACGCCAAGCTTCAGGGAACCTGCCGCACCGCGCCCTTCGACGCGCTCGTGGTCATCGAGGCATATGCGCGCAGCGCCGTCGAAATCTTGCGCTCGCGCGGCTTGGCGGGCGCAAAGCCCTTCGCCGCCTGAGCGGCCCGGCGGGCGGCAAGCTCCGTATCGCTTACGGCGAGCGTAATCGTGCGATTGGGAATGTCGATTTCGATTTTGTCGCCGTCTTGCACCAAGGCGATCGTTCCGCCTTCCGCCGCCTCCGGCGAGACATGGCCGATGGAGAGCCCCGCCGTGCCGCCGGAAAAGCGCCCGTCGGTGATCAGCGCGCAGGCCTTGCCGAGCCCTTTCGATTTCAGATAGCTCGTCGGATAGAGCATCTCCTGCATGCCCGGGACCGCCGCGCGGGCCTTCATAGCGGATGACGACGACGTCGCCCGCCTTTACATCGCCCGTAAGGATGCCGGAGACCGCCGCGTCCTGACTCTCATAGACCTTCGCGGGCCCTGAGAATTTCAGGATCGACTCGTCGACGCCCGCCGTCTTCACGATGCAGCCGTCCTCGGCGAGATTGCCGGCGAGGACCGCAAGGCCGCCGTCCTTGGAGAAGGCGTGCGCCGCGTCGCGGATCGCGCCTTTCGCGCGGTCCGCGTCGAGTTCTTTGTACCGGCGCTCCTGGCTGAAGGCGACTTGGGTCGGCACGCCGCCGGGCGCCGCGCGGAAAAAGTTCTTCGCCGTATCGCTTTGCGTGACCGCGATGTCCCACCGCGCGACGGCGTCGCTGACCGAAGGGCTATGAACCGTCTGGAGATCGCCGTGCAGAATGCCGGCGCGCAGCAATTCGCCGAGAATGGCGATGACGCCGCCGGCGCGATGCACATCCTCGAGATGCACGTCGGACGCGGAAGGCGCGACCTTGCACAGCACCGGCACGCGCCGCGACAGGCGGTCGATGTCGGCCATGGTGAAATCGACTTCGGCCTCGTGGGCGGCCGCGAGAAGATGCAGCACCGTGTTGGTCGAGCCGCCCATGGCGATGTCGAGCGTCGATGGCGTTTTCGAACGCCTCGAAGCGGGCGATCGATCGGGGCAGCACGCTTGCGTCGTCCTGCTCATAGTAGCGGCGCGCAAGATCGACGATGAGATGTCCCGCTTCGACGAAGAGCCGCCGGCGGTCGGCGTGCGTCGCGACGATCGTGCCATTGCCGGGCAACGACAGGCCGAGCGCCTCGGTCAGGCAGTTCATGGAATTCGCGGTGAACATGCCGGAGCAGGAGCCGCAGGTGGGGCAGGCGCTCCGCTCGATGGCGTCGACATTGGCTTGGCTGACCGTATCATCGGCGGCGGCGACGATCGCGTCGACGAGATCGAGCGCGCGCTCCTTTCCGGCGAGGACGACCTTGCCGGCCTCCATCGGTCCGCCGGAGACGAACACCGCGGGGATGTTGAGTCGCAGCGCCGCCATCAACATGCCGGGCGTGATCTTGTCGCAATTGGAAATGCACACCAGCGCGTCGGCGCAATGGGCGTTGACCATATATTCGACGCTGTCGGCGATAAGATCGCGCGAGGGCAGGGAGTAGAGCATCCCGTCGTGGCCCATGGCGATGCCGTCGTCGACGGCGATCGTGTCGAATTCCTTCGCGACGCCGCCGGCCTTCTCCACTTCGCGCGCGACGAGTTGGCCAAGGTCTTTCAGATGCACATGGCCGGGGACGAATTGCGTGAAACTGTTGGCGATGGCGATGATCGGCTTGCCGAAATCCTCGTCCTTCATGCCCGTGGCGCGCCACAGCCCTCGCGCGCCGGCCATGTTGCGACCGTGGGTCGTGGTGCGGGAACGATAGGGAGGCATGGCGGTCTCGTTTCGTCGGTCGATCGCTCATTGGAGCGATTTGACGTTCGAACTAGCGCATGGCGCCCGGCCGAGCAATGGCGGCCGATGTTTTCAGTCTGGCCTGGATGGCGGCGGGAGGGGGCGGAGCGCGCATCTAGCCGACAAGCCCGTTGCGCCGCGAGCCTGGCCTTGAGCGAATGACAGCCTTGACTAGGCGGCGCGGCGCGCGACCGTCGGCTGAAGCTCGTTCAGGCAAGCCTGAATGGCGTCGATCGATACAAAACTCTGCCGGCGAAGCATGGCGACGGGGAACTCCACGTCGAACGCCTCTTCGAGCGCGAGCATGGTGCGAATTGCGGCGAAGGGCGTCAGGCCCGCCCGGTACAGATCGTCGGCATTCGACAGATTTTCCACCGGGATATGCAAACGGCCGTGCTCTTGCAGCAAACGGCGTATCGTATCGATCATCGATCCAACTCCAGGAGCGCCGCGCGCATTTGCGTGCGGGCCGCAAGCAGCGCTTGTCGTGATAGGCGCGATTGTTCTGGACAATCGTGAATATCAAGGAAAGAAATCGCGCGCCTCGCCTGAACGGGGGATGAATTTGCACCGCTTCCGATGCTGTCTTGGTGTTTGGGGCGTTAATCGAGAACGTGACCGCAAACGCCTCGGTGGCCGAAGCGGCCACGCTGCGCTATGTTCCCACACGATGCAAAAGCCGGCGTGTTTCCTTACCTTAGTCGTCGCGCTCCTCGGCGCGCTCGCCCTGTCCCGCGCGGGGATGGCGCAGGAAGAAAGCCCGCCGTCGATCGAATCGGACGGCGAAGAAGGCGGAAATTTTCTTATCCTCCCCGGAATCGGCAAAATCCCGCTGCCGCCCGGCGCGCGCGCCTTCGGCCCGGGCAACGGTCCGCACGGCCTTGGTCCCGAGCGGCATGGCCCCAAGAGCGCCGCGCCGACGCCGCCCCCGCCGCCAAAAGACGCCGCGGAGCGCCGCGCGGACGAGATGTCCCGGCTTTTCTCCCGCCTCGAGCAGGCCGAGGATGAGCAGGAGGCGACAAGCGTGGCCGCTGCGATATTGCGGCGCTGGTCGCATTCCGATTCCGACACCGTCGATCTTCTCGCGACGCGCGCCCTTGCGGCGGAGGCGGCAGGGGCTGCGTCCCTTGCGCGCGAGCTCCTCGATTATGTCGTGGCGCTCTCGCCTCAATGGGCCGAGGGCTTCGTGCGCCGCGCCCGCTTGCGGGCGGAACAGGGCGACGACGGCGGGGCCCTTTCCGATCTCGAGACGGCCGCGCGCCTGGAGCCTAAGCGTTTCGACGCGCTCGCGGCGCTGGGATCGCTCGCCGAGAGGGCGGGTGAAAAAAAACGCGCGCTCGACGCCTATCGAAAATCGCTCGCCATCTCGCCCCAGCAGGATTCCCTGCGCAAGACGGAAGAGCGGCTGCGCATTGAGGTCGAGGGGCGCGACATCTAGATCCGACGTTCAAGGATTGCAGATGACGATGGAAACGCGCGCCGAGAGGCGCGCTCGGGCCGGAAGCGCTTGAACAGCTTTTCACCGCCGCGCGCACCCATAATGGCTGGCTTCCCAAGGAGGTCCCGAACGAACTGCTCGAATTGGCGGTCGATTACGCCAAATGGGGGCCGACAAGCGCCAATTGCTCGCCGATGCGCATCGTCTTTGTGCGGTCGCCGGAGGCCAAGGCGCGACTTTCGCCCGCCATGTCGGAGGCCAATCGCGCAAAAACCATGGCCGCGCCGGCCACCGCCATCATTGGCTACGATCTCGATTTTCATGAGAAGCTGCCGCATCTCTATCCGGCGACCGACGCGCGCTCCTGGTTTGTCGGCAATGAGCCGCTGATCGAGGAGACGGCCTTCCGGAACGGGTCGCTCCAGGCGGCCTATTTCCTTTTGGCCTTGCGCGCCGTCGGCCTCGACTGCGGGCCGATGAGCGGATTCGACAAGGCGAAAGTCGACGCGGAATTTTTCGCCGGAACGCGCATAAAGTCGAATTTTCTGATTAACATTGGCTATGGCGATCCCGCGAAGCTCTATCCGCGCGGCCCCCGGCTTGCATTCGAGGAGATCGCCACAATTCTCTAGGAGGCCATCGTGACATTGAGAATCATTCCCCAGCGCTATGCGCCGCAGGCGCAAGGCGCCTTGCGCATCGTGGCCGCCCTGCTGTTTCTCCAGCACGGCGCCGCCAAGCTGTTCGGCGTTCCGCCCGTCGCGATGTTCGACGGCTTGAAGCTCTTCTCGCTTCTGGGCGCGGCGGGCGTCATCGAGGTCGTTGGCGGCCTTCTGTTGCTCGTCGGCCTCTTTACGCGTCCCGTGGCCTTCATTCTGTCCGGCCAGATGGCGGTCGCTTATTTCTTTTTCCACGCCGCCGAGAATTTCTGGCCGCTCCTCAACAAGGGCGAACTGGCGGCGCTTTACTGTTTCGTCTTCCTGTTCTTCTCCGTGGCCGGACCCGGCGCATTCGCGATCGACCGCGAATAGCGCCGTCATCCACGCTCATCACGGTCTGTCCGCGGGCCTCTCTATTGACAATGGGAGCCGGGGACATATTCCCTTGGCGATATGACCCAGACGGCCGTCACCACGAAGCGTCGATCACAAGCGTTGGCGCTGCCTAATCTGCTGACATACGGACGTCTCGCCGCCGTTCCGGTGGTGGCGGGGTTGCTTCTCGGATTCACGGAGCATTGGGCGCGTTGGGCGGCGCTCGGGGTCTTCGTCGCCGCCGGCGTCACGGATTTTCTCGACGGCTATTTCGCGCGGATCTGGCAGCAGCAGTCGCCGCTCGGCCGGATGCTCGATCCGATCGCCGACAAGCTGCTCGTCGCCACGACATTGTTGGCCCTCGTGGCCGACCATACGCTCGCGGATTGGACCATCTGGGCGGCGATCATCATCCTCTGCCGCGAAATTCTCGTCTCGGGCCTGCGCGAGCATCTCGCCGAGCTCAAGGTTCGATTGCCGGTCTCGGCCATCGCCAAATGGAAGACGGCCGCGCAGCTCGTCGCGCTCGGATTCTTTATCGCCGGGCCGGCCGGAGAGGTGGTGCTGCCCGGCACCGTCAAGATCGGCGCCGCGCTGCTCTGGGCCGCGGCGATTCTGACGCTCTACACGGGCTTCGATTATCTCCAATCGGCCTGGAGGCATTTCGGGGAAGACGAAGCGGCATGAAGGCTGTGTATTTCGCCTGGGTGCGCGAGCGCATCGGCCTCTCGGAGGAGGAAATCGCGCCGCCGCGCGAAGTCGCGACGGTGCGCCAGCTCATCGACTGGCTCTCGGCGCGAGGCGATGGCTACGCCGCCGCCTTCGCCCATCCGGCGACGATCCGCGCCGCGATCGACAAGGCCCACGCCGGTCCGAACGCGCCGATCGGCGCGGCCCGCGAAATCGCCTTCTTCCCGCCGATGACGGGCGGCTGAGATGGCTGCGCCGCAGCCGGCGCCGACGGTGCGCGTCCAGGCGGAAGATTTCGACACGGCGCGCGAGGAGGCGCTGCTCACGCATGGGCGCCGCGACATTGGCGCGCTGGTGAGCTTCACCGGCCTCTGCCGCGACGAAGACGGCGCGCTGGCTGCTTTGGAGCTCGAACATTATCCCGGCATGGCGGAAGCGGAGATCGCCCGCGTCGCGGGCGAGGCGCTGACGCGCTGGCCCCTGCAGGGACTGACCGTCATCCATCGTTTCGGGACGATCCAACCAGGCGAGCGCATCGTCCTCGTCATCGCCGCCGCCCGCCATCGCGGCGAGGCCTTCGCGGCGGCGGAATTTTTGATGGACTACCTCAAGACCCGCGCGCCGTTTTGGAAAAAGGAGCGCCGCGTCGACGGCGGGACGGGCGATTGGGTCGCGGCCAAGACTGAGGACGACGCGGCCGCCCGACGCTGGCGCTAGATCAACTGCGCGGGCGCGATCAAATGCACGATCCAGCCGTGCAGGGCGACGGTCGCCACAACCAGGAATAACGTCATGAGCGTGAAGACGTCGAGATTTTCCTTCGGCACGCGCATCATCGGCGCCAGGCCGACAGAGAAGACGTAGATTCCGTAAAAGCCCAGCACGTCGAGCCAGCGCAGTCCCGGAACGAGGCCGAACAAGGCTGCGAGCCAGACCGGCGTATAGGAATAGGCTGTCAGCATCAGCGCGCGCCGGTCGTCGCTCTTGCCCTCGAAATGAGGGGCGACAGTCGAGATGACGAATGCCACGAGAAAGAACGCCGGCAGGCTGAGGAGATATTGCACGACGGCGCGATAAAGGCCGCCCGCGAAAGTCGGATGCACGATCCCCGACGAGCCATAGGAAAAGCCGAAGAGCCATGAGCCGAAGAAGCTCGCGAAGGGTGGAATCGCCGCCAGCAGCGCAATGTAGCGGCGGTACAGATCAAGGACGGAGGTATCTTCCTTTTCGATTATCGCCCACTCCGTCTGCGGCGTCAGGATCAGTCCTTTGACCCGTGAAAGCAAAGACATGACAGGCTCCTTCGAAGCGTCGAACAGGCTGTCTATCAAGCCTGAGGGCGGTCATTAGAGCAGGCTGCCGGAAAAGCGCGACGCAGTTTTTCCATGAAGGACTGCTCTAACTTAACGATCTGGAGCTAGTCCTCTTCATCGCGCGGCGCCAGGGACGCGCTCCAGGGCTTGCCGGCGGCGCCCCGCCATGCGAGGGAGGGGCAGGCCAGCTGCGGCCGGTTCGGTGATCGACGACAGAATCTAACGCGACGGGCCGTATGAGAAAACTGCTGGAATATTTCTGGCCTGTCGTCGGCCTGGTGGCGGTCGTCGCCTCTTTTTACCTTCTCTACCACGAATTTCAGGGCGCATCGGTCGGCGCCGAGGTCTGGGCCAATCTAAAGGCGATTCCGGCGATCGATTACCTGTTCGCGGGTCTCTCGACGCTCGTGGCCTATGCGGCGCTCGCCTGGTACGACCGCATCGCGCTGCTGCATCTGGGCGTGAAACATATCAACTGGCTGTTCATCTCGGTCTGTTCATTCACGACCTACGCGTTGTCGCATAATATCGGCGCGAGCGTGTTTTCGGGCGCGATGGTGCGCTACCGCGCCTATTCCACCAAGGGACTGACGGCGACGCAGGTCGCGGCGCTCGTGGTGCTGTGCTCCTACACGTTCGGTTTCGGCAATGTGCTGCTCGCCGGCCTGCTGCTGACCTATGATCCCGGCATGATGCAGCGCCTTTCCGGCTTTTTGCCCGATATTTTAACCAACCCGCACGCGGCGCTGACGGTCGGACTAGTGTGCCTGGGCTTTGTCATTGTCTATATCGTCGGCTCGCTGATGCATTTCCGTCCGTTCAAATTCGGACGCTTCGAAATCCTCTATCCGCGCCCCGACATCATGCTGCGTCAGCTCTTCGCGGCGCCGCTGGAGCTGATCGGCGCAGCCGGCATCATCTATTTCGCGCTCCCGGAACAGGGCAATCCCGGCTATCTCGTGGTGCTCGGCGCCTTCCTGCTGTCCTTCTCGGCGGCGCTCGTGTCGCACGCACCCGGCGGCCTCGGCGTTTTCGAGCTCATCTTCATCAAGATCATGCCGGACGTGCCGCGATTGCAGGTCCTGGCGGCGCTGCTCGTTTGGCGGCTCTTCTATCTCATCATCCCGCTTCTGGTGGCGCTTGTCGTCGTCGCATTGTTCGAGCGCAGAAAGCTGATCGAGCGTTGGCGAGGCGCGGAGGAGCCGCAAAAATAAAACGCCGGCCTCATGGACCGGCGTTTACGATTCTCGGGCGTATCGCCGAGGCGCTTACATGCGGTATTGCTGCAGGCGGGTGGTGCGCAGGCCGGCGAGGCCGTGCTGGTCGATCGACATCTGCCAGCTCAAAAATTCATCGACCGTCAGCGTATAGCGGCTGCAGGCTTCATCGAGCGACAGCAGACCGCCTCGGACGGCGGCGACCACTTCCGCCTTGCGTCGGATGACCCAGCGCTTGGTCGAGGCGGGCGGAAGATCCGCAATGGTGAGCGGACTGCCATCAGGGCCGATAACATATTTGACACGGGGACGATGTGTCTCGGTCATATCATCTACTCGCTACTCGAACGGGCACTTTGTAAGTGTCTTTATAGCCTTACGACTTTAAGAATTGCCTAAACGGACATGCTTCATAAGCAAGCAAATATAAACTAAATTTTAGGAAAAAGCCGGCGCATGGCCGGCAGTCCAACAAGCGCCATAATCTCACGCGCAAAACGCGGCGGGCGGTTATGCTTCATTCTTCCTGCGCGAGCGCCGCGTTAAACTCGGATTGCTCGATTTTACGCGCGGAAACCGGCTCCCTTCGTCAAAAGCGCGTCGTCAATTGCGTCAGCCATTCGGGCGAAGCCGTGACGAGCGCCGTCTCCAACGCTTTGTCGTAGCCCGAGACGATCAATCCGCCGAGCAGGATGAGAGAGGCCCCCAAAGCCTGCTTGGCGCGCTTGCCGGCCGTCAGCAGCCGGTCGCGCCAGCGCGCCAT
Organism: uncultured Alphaproteobacteria bacterium; assembly: GCA_963706255.1. GTDB lineage: Bacteria > Pseudomonadota > Alphaproteobacteria > Rhizobiales > Beijerinckiaceae > Methylocystis. Next base: position 88,590 of record CAVPMJ010000023.1, read on the forward strand.
CGCCTGCCGCGATATGGCGCCAATCAAGAGCAACGGCGCAGCCGCCCCAAGCCCGAAAAAACCCATGGTCGCGGCGACGGCGCCCAGGTCCTGGCCGCGCGCGGCGAGGACGGAGGCCGCGCCGAGCGTCGGCCCGACGCAGGGGCTCCATACGGCGCCGAGCAGCAGCCCGACGCCGAACTGACCTAATAATCCATTCGATGCGAAGCCGCCGAAGGTTGCGTTCAGCCTGTCGCTGATCGGGCCGCCTGCGGCCGCGACGCGCGCCTGAAGGCCCGGCGCCAGCAAGATGACGCCCAAGCCGATCAACAGCGCCGCCGCAACCAGCCGCAAGGCGTCGCCGTCGAGCCCAATGCTGAAGCCCACCGTCGCCACGAAAAGGCCGATGACGACGAAGGAGATCGCCACGCCCAAGGCGAGCAGCGCCGGCGCATAGCGATGCTCGGCCGCCGCCGCGCCGAGCACCACGGGGAGAAGCGGCAGCACGCAAGGCGACAGCGTCGACAAGACGCCGGCGAGAAAAGCGAATCCGATCGCGCCCGCGTCCATCGGATTAAAGCGCCTTGGCGAGCAGCGCGCCGATGACGGCGGCGTCGGTCTCGCCCACCAGACGGTCAAGCTCCTTCGCGCCCTTGAAGACAATGATCGTGCTCTGGCGGTTTGCCTTCAGCGCACGCACCGCATCCTTCTGGCCGTCGAAATCGACGCGGAACATAGCGACGTCGGCATATTTCGGGTCGGCCTCGACGCGCCGCACGATCGGCTCCTGCGCGCGGCAGGTGGGACACCAGGGCGCATACACGTGGACGATTATGGATTTGCCCGCCGCCTGCGCCGCGGCGAAGGCCTCGCGCGTGAAGGCCTGAGTCTGCGCGCCGAGACCGGGCGTCGCGGAAGCGATAAGGAAGGCGAAAGCGATGAAGCTGCGGCGCGAGATCATTTATGCTCCCCGGGGATTTGCGCTTTTGCCAAGGCGGCGCTCGGTCTTATTGGCAATATATAGAAATAGGACGGCTGACGGCCAATCGGCAAAACCATGAACCCCTGCATCGGAATCATCCTCGCCGGCGGCCTCGCGCGGCGCATGGGCGGCGGCGACAAGCCGCTTCTTGAAATCGGCGGGCGGCCGATCCTCGCGCATGTGATCGACCGCCTCGCGCCGCAATGCGCGACGCTCGCGATCAACGCCAATGGCGATCCGGCGCGCTTTTCGGCCTTCGGCCTGCCGGTCGTGGCGGATAGCGTCGAGGGCTTCGTCGGGCCGCTTGCGGGCGTGTTGGCGGGGATGGATTTCGCCGCGACGGTCGGCGCGACGCATGTGCTGAGCGCGCCGGGCGATACGCCCTTCCTGCCGCGTGATCTCGTCGCGCGGTTGGCCGCGGCGCGCGCGCAGGCGGACGCCGAAATTGCGGTCGCCGCGTCCGGCGAGCGGGCGCATCACACGGTCGCGCTATGGCCGGCGGCGCTGCGTGAGCCGCTGCGCCGCGCGCTGGTCGAGGAAGGCGAGCGCAGGGTCTCGGCCTTCATCGCGCGCTATCCGAATGCAGTCGTGGAATGGTCGACCGAGCCCCATGATCCGTTCTTCAACGTAAACAGGCCGGAGGATATCGAGCGGGCGATCATCATAGCCAAGGAAGAGAGGCAAGGATAAGCTCGCGGAAGCAGGCGACGCTTCAAGCGAAATCAGACCGTGGGTACGCGATGAGCGAACATTCGAAAAAAGGCCTCAAGGAGAAGGCGGAGGAAGAAGCCAAGGCGTTCTTCCCCGTGTTCCTATATGTGTGGTTTTTGCTCGCCGTGCTGGGCGTGCATAAGTCGATTGTCTTGTCGCAAGCGCACATCATTCAACATCAGGGCTTCGCTGTTGCAAAAGCGCTGGCTTTCGCAAAGGTTCTGTTTGTCGCGAATAAAATGGGCATTGGCCGCATCTTCGACAAAAAGCCGCTGATCGCGCCGATCCTGTTCAAGTCAGCGCTTTTCGGGCTGTTGCTGATCGGGATGGACATATTGGAGCAGGCGCTCCTCGAGCGGTTTTGGCCGGCTCACGTCGACCATGACGCAATCGATCTCACCAATTTGCGCATGTTGCTTTCCGTCGGCCTTATCACCTTCGCCGCGCTGATCCCCTTTTTCGGATTTAGGGAATTCAGCAAGGTCATCGGCGAGGCGGAGCTGCACAAGCTGCTATTCGTGCGTCGCGAACAATTCGTTCCGCTGCGCGACGCCGCGCCGCCCCCGTTGCCGACGCTCGATGAGGTCGGCGAGTAGCGCGGACGCAATCAGACGAAGCCGGGATCAATTTTCTCGCCGCGCTCCAACCACGGCGGCGTCGGCAGGTTCAGGCTTCTCAAGAATTCCGGATTGAATAATTTCGAGGCGTAGCGCGCGCCGCCGTCGCAAAGCACCGTCACGATCGTGTTTCCCGGTCCCATGTCGCGCGCGAGGCGGATGGCGCCCGCGACATTGATCCCGGAGGAGCCCCCTAACAGCAGTCCTTCGTCCTGCGCGAGATCGAACACGATGCGCAGCGCCTCGTCGTCGGGGATCTGATAGGCCACATCCACCGGCGCGCCTTCGAGATTGGCCGTGATGCGCCCCTGGCCGATGCCCTCGGTGATCGAGGAGCCGGAAGCCTTCAATTCGCCGGTCGTGTAATAGGAATAGAGCGCCGCCCCATGTGGATCGGCGAGGCCGATCTTCACCTCCGGATTGCGTTCTTTCAGCGCCATGCCGACGCCGGCGAGCGTGCCGCCGGTGCCGCAGGCGCAAATGAAGGCGTCGACGGCGCCATCGAGCGCCTCGTAAATCTCCGGCCCCGTCGTGGTCGAGATGCGCGACGCGGTTCGCGACATTGTCGAACTGGTTCGCCCAGACCGCGCCGTTGGGCTCTTCTTTCGCCAGCCGTTCGGCGAGACGCCCCGAAAGCTTCACGTAATTATTGGGATTGGCGTAGGGAACGGCGGGCACTTCGACGAGCTGGGCGCCCTGCAGCCGCAGCATGTCCTTCTTTTCCTGGCTCTGCGTGTCAGGGATCACGATCACCGTGCGGAAACCCATGGCGTTGGCGACAAGCGCCAGGCCGATGCCGGTGTTGCCCGCGGTCCCTTCGACGATGACGCCGCCGGGTTTCAGCGCGCCGCGCGTCACCGCATCCTCGACGATGGAAAGAGCGGCCCGGTCCTTCACCGAGCCGCCGGGATTCATGAACTCGGCCTTGCCGAGGATCCGGCAGCCCGTGGCTTTCGAGGCCGCCCGCAATTCGATGAGCGGCGTGCGGCCGATGGCTTCGATAACGCTGGCGGCGACAGTCATGCTTGATTCCCGAGCGAGTGGCGGTCCCGTTCCTAACCGAGGGAGGCGTCCCGCTCAAAGGCGAAAATCGCGCCATGCCGCGCTCTTTCGCCGGGCGCCAGAATGCGCATCGACGGTTTTTCGTAGAGGTCGCCGTGAAAATCCTCCGGATCGCCATGGCCCGTCCAGGGCTCGATGCAGAGATAGGGCGCCGGCGGCAGGGTCCAAAAGCCGACATGCGGGAAATCATCGAGCGTAACGGCGAGCCGCGCGCCGGCGCCATTGTCGAAGACGAGGCTGCGACTCTCGATGTTGAGGAAACACAAGGCGTCGCGCGCGAACATATCGGGAGCAAGCGGCAGCCGCCGACCGGCGAGCGGCGTTTTTCGAACAGGTTTCGAAAACAGGCCGCCGGGGCCGATGATCGGAACCTCTGCGCGTTCCGCCTTGTCGAAAATAATGGCGTGCGGCGCGGCCGATCCGGCGAAGGGCCAGCGGAACGCCGGGTGCAGGCCGCAGGCGTAGGGCAGGGGCCGTCCGCCCGTGTTCGTGACGATGAGATTATTCTCGAGCGCGCCGGCGCGCAGCCGGAACTCGACCTCGAAGCGAAAGGCGAAGGGATAAAGCGCTCGGGTCTCGGCGTCGTCGACAAGCGCGAGGCGCACATAATCGTCGCGCCGTTCGGCGATTTCGAAGCGTTTTTTCCAGGCGAAGCCATGGAGCGCCAGCGGATAGATCTCTCCGTCGACGCGGACGCGCCCGTCGCGCGTCCAGCCCACGACTGGAAACAGCACCGGCGCGGTCTGATCCCAGATCGACGGGTCTTTCTCCCAAATCAAATCGACGCAGCCCGCGCGCCAAGCGGAAAGCTCCGCGCCGAACGTCGACACTTTCGCGCTGTCGCCAGAGGGATGGGTGAGAAGAATCGCCTCGTCCATGAGACGGAGTCTATCGCAAGAAAACCATAGCGCGCAGAGCTTTGCCGGCGCGGTTTGCTTTCGACGCCTCGAAAGAATCTAGAATACGGCGGCGCGATCGATTAGGTTGCGCGCGCTTGGAAAAATCGCCGTCTGCGACCTTAGTATAACCGCGATTGCAACGCGGCGCAGCCGCTTGCCGATGGCCGAATGCATGTTGCACCCATTCTCAATGAGAAGCAGCGGAATGATGATCAACGATCTAGTTGCGGACATTGGCGCCGGCGCGTTCAGAACCGAGGTGACGCTTTTTTTCTCCACCTTCACCACGCTGCTCGCGATCATCAATCCCTTTGAGGTTCTACCGGTCTTCTTGTCGCTGCTGCGCGGCAAGAGCCTCGCCGAACGTCGCCATGTCGCGCTCATGGCGAGCCTCTATACGCTCGTGCTGATCCTGTTCTTTCTGTTTTTTGGCGCGGTGATCTTGAAGATTTTTGGCGTGCCGCTCAGCATGGTGCGCATCGCGGGCGGCATTGTGCTGATGCGGATCGGCTTCGATCTATTCGCGCCGCCGCCCTCGGGAGCCTCATCGTTCACGAGCGCGGGCCCGAATGACAATATCGCCTTCATGCCGCTCGCCATGCCGCTTATGTGCGGACCTGGCGCAATCGCGACGGTTCTAGGCATGATGGCGACGGTGGAGCGATCGTCGCATGAAGTCCTGGCCTTTGGCGCAATTCTCGCGGCGACCGCTCTCGCTGTCGCGACGACTTACGTTTGCCTCGCCTTCGCTGGCAGATTGACCGCCGCCCTGGGTCCGATGGGGATTGACGCCGCGACGCGCATCGTCGGCTTTTTCGTCTCGGCGATGGGCGTTTCGCTGATCGTCAACGGCGTCGTCGAGGCGCTGCGCTCGCATGGGCTGACATCGCTCCACTGACCACGCCGTCAAAGGCGGCGTAGCGTTTCGCCCAGTCGTAGATACATCTCCCGATGCGCCTCGCGCAGGCCCGGAACCCACGGCTTCAATCGCGCGCCGAGGACTGTATCGAAATGGTCGAAGCGCTTGCCGACAGCCTTGTCGAGATATTCGTAATACCATGTCCCGCGTTTGAGATTGCGGCGGCCGAAAACGCCTTCGCCGCCGACGGGCTCCTCGCGCGCCGTGAAGGGATAGCGCTGTGAGATGACGCTTACCGCCCCATCATTGGGCCGCCAATGCGCGAGCGCCAGATCGCCGCCGCCCCAGCCGACGATGGGCGGCGTAAAGAAACTCGCCTCTCGCGCTTGATAGAGCGCGGGTTGCCAGAGAACCGGATTGATCGTCGAATCGGGCCGCCAACTCCTGCCGAACCAAGGCACGCCGAAGGCGCCGCCGACATGCGTGGCGTTGGTCACGAGCGAAAGATAGTAAGTGTTGGGATGCGACTTGAACTTCCCATTGGCCTTGCGGCAACCCTGAAGCGTGAGATCGAAGCCGAGATTGTCTTCGCCTGAAACGAATGCCCCCTGATCGAGGCGTGACATCGCTTCCCGGGCGTCGGTCTCGCCATTGGTCCATTGGTCGAGATAGAGATCGAAGGGCTTGCGCATCGCGCTCGGCACGCCTGCGGCCATGCCCAAAAAGTTGAGCGATGTGGCGACGATTTGGCTCGGCGCGCGCCTCAGCCGTCCGTTCGCGCTGTCGCATCCGAATTTATACGGCAGCAGCGTGCCGTTGATCGCGCCCGCGACGCTCACAATGGCTTCGATCCAGTCGGCGCTGGTTCCGCGATTCCAAAAGTCGCGGGCGAGCAGCGTCTGCAATTGCATTGCCGTCTGCGCGCCGGCGCCATGGCCAACGAGAATGACGGGATTTTCTTTCGACCAATCAGGCGCCAGAGGCTCGCGATATTCCCGCGAATAGCGGGAATGGCGGGCCTCGGCGCTATGCTCGGCTCCATAGTCGACGCGCCCGCCGGCGATTTGAGCGAAAAGCTCGCAGGCGCGGTCATGAAAGGAGCTGAGCGGCCCCACCTTCGCTTCATGCACGGCGAAGGGCTCGCCGATCTGCTCGAGAGCGTCGCCCCAATAAGGCAAGCCGCAGAATTCTTGCGGGCCCCAACCAAAAAATCCGTGCACAAAAACAATATGCGTCGACCTAAGCGCCATGGCCGCATCCGATGCCGCTAATAAGCTTCAAATATCGAGACGCCTCGCCCCAATTCACGCAACCGCGTCATATGCATAGACGGCGCTGACGTTGAGCACCTGACGCGGCGTCGCGTTCCGCCCCAACGGCGAACTGATGGGATCGTCGATGCGATGCCCCTTGAGGGCGGCGCCGGCGTTCATGCCCGGAACATAGACGCGTCCGTGCCGGCGCATCCAGCTCTCCCAGAGGCGATCGACGTTGCAATGGTGCAGGAAAAACACTGGATCATTGGGCGAGGAGGCCGGCAGCATGTCGCCGCCGACCCAAACATGGACAAGATTGTGCAGCCATGGCGGCGAGCCGCCGGGATCGCTCGACCAGCCTTCGAGACGGTTGCGAAAACCGCTGGAGTCGACATCCCAATCTGGCGAGTCGTAAGGCGTGAGCGCGATCGCGTTCCTGACATGCGTCGTCCTCGGCAGCGCGCCGGCGCTGACGCCGAAAGCGCGCCGCAGGCCGCAATTCACCGACCTCAAGCTCTCCCGCGCTGTTCGTCGCGACGCGCACCCGGAAGGAAGCGGAATCATCGGCGCGAAAGGCGAAAGGTCCCGTCGTTATCGGATTGCCCTGGCCGCCCATGCAGTTGGCGCGCCATATGGCGGCGCCGCCTTGCTGTCCGGCCGGCAGATCGCCGTCCCGCGCCCAATCCCAATAGGGTAGGCCGAAATCTGCATCATTCAGCGCGCGCTGGAGGTTCTGCTCGAGAATCATCAGCATCACGCGGTGCCAGGGCGTAAAGACCGGCCCCCGATGCGCGGCGTTCCGCCCCGCGGGATTGCCGGCCGGCGTTTCCTGCATCATGGCGTTGACGTGCCAGATGACGAAGAGATCATAGGTGCTGACGGAGCGCGCCGCGCCGGGAATGCCGAACTCTGCGGTCGTGCGCCCCGAGGCCTCTTTTTTCAACAATTTAACGCCTTGAATATATTTGTCGCGGGCTGCCGCGTTGGTCACAATATTCCTGCGGACGACGGCCATCGTCTCCCTCCCGGATGATCAATGCTTATGTTTCGAAACCTTTTTGGCGGCGCTGGCGCTCTTGCGGCGCGCCGGCTTGCGCTCGAATTCGTCAGGAAAGCCTTCGATCAGCGCCTTGACCATGTCGACCGCCGACGCGGACTGATAATTTGGCAATGAATGGCAATGAACCTGGCCCGAGGCGTCGACGGCGAGCGGCGCGCGGATCTTCTTTCCGTCGACAAAGACCTCGTAGGTCGTGCGGATCTCGATGGCGTGGCCGTTATAACTGTCCTTGCGCACCAACTCCGCGCCGCCGCCGTGGGCCTCATGCGCGGAGCTTCTCTCGCTCGTTCGCGCGAGATAGTCGCCGAGCTTGGCGGGCGCGGCGGCCGTCGTAAGCTTTTTGGGTTGCATGGGCGTCTCCACTATTCATTTTTGGCCAAATGCGAAAGGCGCGCGCAGGCGATGATTCTTAACTCCGGCCTCATGGGCGCATCCTGAAAAAGGCGGTGAAAAACAAAACTCCCAAATCGCGTTCATCACGCCGCTGATGGCGCATTATGTCAAGTGAATTCACGACCGAGCGGATTCGTTCCATCATGGACATTGACCCGGCGTCGCCGGGCCCCGACAGTCGCGCTTCCTCATAGCGATCCGCCCGAGACGAGCATGGCCGATTCGAATTTTCCGCCCTTTCTTGGCGTCGAGCGCTCCGTGCTCGGGCGGCGATGGCGCGGGCGTCTGGACGCGGCGGGCGAGGCTCAGGCGCTCGCCCTGACGCAGGCGCATGGGCTGGATGATTTTCTCGCGCGCGTCGTCGCGGGACGGGGCGTAACGGTCGCGGACGCCGCCTCCTATCTCGACCCGAAGCTTCGCGACTTGATGCCCGACCCATCGTCCCTAAGGGACATGGACGCCGCGATCGAACGCCTCGCGCGCGCGATCGAGACCGGCGAGCAGATCGCGATCTTTGGCGACTATGACGTCGACGGCGCATGCTCCTCGGCGTTGCTCGTCGAATTTTGGCGCGCCGCCGGCGCGCCGGAGCCGCTGCTGCATATCCCCGACCGGATCGTCGAGGGCTACGGCCCAAACGCCGAGGCGATCCGCGATCTCGCCGCGCGCGGGGCGACGCTGCTCGTGACGGTGGATTGCGGAACCACGAGCCATGAGGCGATCGCGATCGCGCGCGGGCTTGGCGTCGACGTCATCGTGCTCGACCACCATCAGGCGCCGGAGGTCTTGCCGGACGCTATCATCGTCAATCCCAACCGTCAGGACGATCTTTCAGGGCAGGGCGCGCTCTGCGCGGCTGGCGTCGTTTTCCTGACGCTCGCCGGCCTGTCGCGGACGCTGCGCGCGCGTGGATGGTGGAGCGAAGAGCGTCCCGCGCCCGACCTCCTCGCCGCGCTCGACCTCGTCGCGCTGGCGACGGTCGCCGACGTCGCGCCGCCTGACGCGCCTCAACCGCGCTTTCGTCGCCAAGGGTTTGCTGGTCATGCGCAGCCGCGCGCGGCCTGGCCTCGCGGCCCTCATGGACGCGGCGCGAATGGATGGGCCGCTGCGCGCCTATCATCTCGGTTTCGCGCTCGGGCCGCGCATCAACGCCGGCGGTCGGATCGGCGAGGCGGGCCTGGGCGCCCGTCTCTTGACGCTGTCGGACAGTATCGAGGCGCGCCGCATCGCCCAGGAATTGGATCGGCTCAACGCCGAGCGCCAGGCGCTGGAAAAGGAGACATTGGAGACGGCGATCGCGGAAGCGGAAGTCCAATTCGCCAAGACCAACAAAATGTCATGTCTTGTCGTCGAGGGCGGCGACTGGCATCCCGGCGTCGTCGGCCTCATCGCATCGCGCTTAAAGGAACGCTTTAATATTCCATCATTTGCAATTGCTTTTAATGGAAAAATTGGAACTGGCTCAGGTAGAAGTTTAAGTGGCGTCGATCTCGGCTCGGCCGTTCGGCGCGCCGTCGATCTTGGCTTTGCTATCAAGGGCGGCGGCCACGCAATGGCGGCCGGCGTAACGGTCGCGCGCGACCGGATCGACGATTTGCGCGCTTTCATGAACGATGCGCTCGAGGCTTCGGTCGAGGCGGCGCGTTCCGACGACGCGCTCATGGTCGACGCCGCGCTCGCCGGACGCGGCGTCTCTCTCGAACTGGTGCGGCGGGTGGAGCAGGCTGGCCCATTCGGGCAGGGAAATCCCGAGCCGCTGTTTGCTCTTCCCGAACAGCAGGTGGCCTATGCCTCGATCGTCGGAAGCGAGCATGTGCGCGCGCGGCTGCGCTCTGGCGACGGCGCCATGGTCGACGCCATCGCCTTCAGAGCGGCGAATTCGCCGCTCGGCGACGCGCTGTTGCGCGGGCAGGGTCAGCGGCTCCATGTCGCCGCGCGACTTTCCTGCAATGTCTTTCGCGGCGTCGAACGCGTCGAGACCCGCATCGTCGACGCCGCACAGGCGAACTGACCCGCCGACTGTGGCGCATGCGCCACACTCATTACGAATTCTTTAAGGAGGCGGTCTTCCGCCTCTCGCCCCGTCGCATTTTGGTCTCAATCGCGACGCCTCCTGCCATGAGCGTATCTGCGTTTAACGGCAACTTCACATATCCACGGGAAATTCGGAGAACGGTCGCATAGCGCGGCAAATCAACGCCGCGCGAAGAAATGGGAGAAGCGCTCCGAAGCGGCGCGCAGTCTCCCGTTGCAAGACGGCGGCGGGCTCGAAGAACAATGCAAGGACCGTCTGGATGCGCCCTGTCGTAGTGATGAAATCCCTTGTTATGTTGACGCCTTTCTCCCTTCGCTCTTCTCAAGCCATCCGCAGAATTCTCCCGCTTCTTTGCCTTGGCGCCCTCGCCGGATGCTCGTCGACCGGTCCGCAGCGTTACGCCAGCCTTGGCGGTTCCGGCCAGATCGACCCCCGTTACGGCGTGCGCGCCAGCCCCCGCGTCATCGCCGACGGCGAGGAGGTTCCCAAAGGGGGCGGCGCCTATATGGTCGGCAGGCCTTATACGATCGCCGGACGGACCTATTACCCCAGTGAAAGGCCCTTTTCCGCCACTGGCACCGCATCGTGGTACGGCGCGGATTTCCACGGCCGGCGCACCGCCAATGGCGAAATCTTCGACCGCAAATCGATCTCGGCCGCCCATCCCACAATGCCGCTGCCGAGCTATGCGCGCGTCACCAATTTGCGTAACGCCCGCTCGATCGTCGTGCGCGTGAATGATCGCGGGCCCTATCATGGCGGCCGCGTCATGGACGTCTCGCAGCGGGTGGCCGAGGCGCTGGATTTCCACAGCGTCGGCACCACGCGTGTCAAGGTCGAATGGATCGGCCGCGCCGACATCGCTGGCGACGACGATACGAAACTGCTTGCGACTCTGCGTGACGACGGCGCGCCGGCGACGCTCGACGGCGGAGCGGTGATGACCGCCGCCGTCGAGGAGCCGGCGCAAAGAGCGGCGCGCAACGAGCGGCCAGCCGCGGCGGCGCCGGAGCCTCCGGCGCGTATACCGTTGGATAGCGGCCAGGCCACGGACTATCAGGCGATGGCCTATGCGCCGCAGGAGAGCGGCGAGACCGCCGCGCCTCTCGCCCGCGCGGGCGAGGCTTATGTCGACGAAGAGCCTGTCGCGTCGACGCGCAAAGCAAAGGAAGCCCTCGCGCCTTTGCCGCCGGTGCGCCCGGCGTCCTTCGGCGGCCGGCAGGCCTCGGCGCGCCCGATCATCCGGCAGGCGTTGAACTGACCGCAGGCAGAGGTTCGGCTGCGGTCTGAAGCGCGCCGCACGCGATTGCATTTTCCGGCGCTGCGCGTCATGTTCTCCGCGCTTGGCCGCAGTCGCGGCTTCAACCGGCGGAGCGCGCCCTTGCTCAAGATTGCCGTGCGAAATCTTTTCCTCATGCTGCTTGTGGCTGCCGGACTCGGCGCCGCGCCGGCGCGCGCGCAGAATTTTCAAACGAGCGTCCCCAGCGCCATTCTGATCGACGCCGGAACGAATACGGTGCTGTTCGAAAAAGGCGCCGATGAATTTGCGACGCCCGCCTCGACGGTGAAGATTCTCACGGCCGAGTTGGTCTTTCAGGCGCTCGCCGAGGGCCGCCTGCAACTTAGCGACGAATTCACCGTCTCCGAACACGCCTGGCGCACAGGCGGCGCGCCGGCCGGCGGATCGGCGATGTTCTTGGCGGTCAACAGCCGCGCGCCCGTGGAAGACCTCATCCGCGGACTGGTGATCGATTCCGGCAATGACGCCGCGATCACCCTGGCTGAAGGCATCGCGGGCTCCGAGGAAGCCTTCGTGATGCGCATGAACAAGCGCGCCGCTGAGCTTGGCCTCGTCAAGTCGCGCTTCGGCAATCCCTGGGGCATGGCCGGGCCGGACCAGAAGGTGACGGCGCGCGAGATGGCGAAGCTCGCCGCGCATGTCATCAAGACCTATCCTCAATATTATCGCTATTTCGGCGAGAAGGAGTTCACCTGGAACAAGATCCGCCAGCAGAACCGCAATCCGCTCCTGACGATGAGCATCGGCGCCGATGGCCTCAAGACCGGCAACATCGACAATAGCGGCTTTGGATTGGTGGGCTCCGCCGTCGAGGAGGGCAGACGCCTGATCGTCGCCGTCTATGGCGCGAAAACCGCGAAGGAGCGGGCCGAGGAAGCGCGCAAGCTCTTGCAATGGGGCTTCCGTAATTTCGAAGAGAAGCCGCTGTTCAAGGCCGGCGAGACGATCGGGCCGGCCCAGGTCTATGGCGGGACGAAAGGCTCCGTCGATCTGACGGCGAAAGAGGACGTGAAAGTGCTGCTCCCGCGCGGCGGCAATGAGAGGCTGATGGGCAAGATCGTCTATGAGGGGCCGGTCCTGGCTCCGGTCGAGGCAGGAGCGCCGGTCGGTCGCCTCGAAGTGCGACGCGGAAACTCGGTGGTGCTCGAACAGCCGTTGCAGACCGCCGAGTCGGTGGAGTTGGGATCGCTGCCGCGTCGCGCCTTCGACGCTGTTTACGAATCCGCGGCGGCGGCGATTCACGAAAAACTTTCCGGCAAGAAATGAACTTCATGGCCACGCCCGAGAGAGGCCGGTTCATCACTTTCGAGGGGGGCGAAGGCGCCGGCAAGTCGACCCAGCTCGCGCGCCTCGCCGAGCACTTGCGCGCGCGCGGAATCGAGGTGGTGACGACGCGCGAACCGGGCGGCACGCCGAAAGCCGAGAAGCTGCGCGCCGCGCTGCTTTCGGGGCGCGCCGCGCCTCTCGGGCCGCTCGCCGAAGCGGCGCTGTTTTCCGCCGCGCGCGCCGATCATGTCGATGCGCTGATCGCGCCGGCCTTGAAGCGCGGCGCCTGGGTTCTAAGCGACCGTTTCGCGGATTCGACGCGCGCCTATCAGGGCGCGCGCGGCGGCGTCTCACCCGGCGCGCTGGCGCTGCTGGAGAAGGCCGCGGTGGGCGATACGCGCCCGGACCTCACCATCATCCTCGACCTGCCGCCCCAGGAAGGCATGGCGCGCGCGGCGGCGCGGCGAGCGGAGGGCGAGGGCGCCGACCGTTTCGAGGGCGAGGACGACGCCTTTCACGAAGAGCTGCGGCAGGCCTTTCTCGACATCGCCGAACGCGAGCCGGAGCGCTGCTGCGTCGTGAACGCCGCGACGCCGGTCGACGACGTCGCCAAGGCCATCAGGCAGCTCATTCATGCGCGCTTTCTCGCGCCGACGGCGCAAGCCGCGCAATGAGCCGCGAGGCTCTGAACCCCGAAAGCGACCGCTACGAAGACGCGCCGCATCCGCGCGAGACGCTGGCGCTGTTCGGCCATGCGGCGGCGGAGCGCGAATTGCTCGACGCCTATCGCCGCAACAAGATGGCGCAGGCCTGGATCGTCGGGGGACCGGAAGGGATCGGCAAGGCGACGCTGGCGTGGCGCCTCGCGCGCTTTCTCCTCGCCCATCCCGAACCAAGCGCTGCGGCGGTTCAAGAGGCGGAAAGCCTCGCGGTCCCTGCCGACCATACGGCCGCGCGGCGCATCGCCTCGCTGGCGCTCGCCGACATTTTCCTGCTGCGGCGCGAGTGGAACGAAAAGACCAAGAAGCATTTCACCGAAATCCGCATCGAGGACGTGCGCAAGATCATCCAGTCCTTCCATCAGGCGTCGGGGACGGGCGGCTGGCGCGTCGCCATCGTCGATTGCGCCGACGATCTCAATCGCGCCAGCGCCAACGCGCTGCTGAAATTGATCGAGGAGCCGCCCGAGCGCTCGCTGTTTCTGCTCGTCGCGCATCAGCCCGGCCGCATCCTGCCGACGATCCGCTCGCGCTGCCGCAAGCTGATGCTCGGCGCGCTCTCGCCGGAAGATACCGTCGCCGCCGTGAAGAATGTCGGGCCGCCATGGTCCGAGGCGCCGGAGTCGGACCTTCTCGTCGCCGCCGCCCGCGCCGATGGCTCGGCGCGCGAGGCGCTGCGGCTGCTCGACGGCGACGGCGTCGCTTTCGACGCGACGCTTCGGCGCCTTTTCGAGCGCCTGCCGCAGATCGACTGGCTCGGCGCGCATATGCTCGCCGACAAGCTCACCGGCCGCGACAATGAAGCCGCCTATGAGACCTTTATGCGCGCGACGCAGCGGCATCTCGATGCGCGGGTGCGCGCATTGGCGGGAGGCGGCGCGCCCCCGGCGCGGCTTGCGGGCTATGCCCGCGCCTGGGACGAAATCCGCGACGCCGCCCGCGAGACGGAAGTCTTCAACTTCGACAAGCGCGCGCTGGTGTTGGGGGTTTTCGAAAGGCTGGCGCGGGCGGAGGGCGGTTAGCCGTCATGGCCGCGCTTGTCGCGGCCATCCACGACTTGGTCTTCCCGCCTCGCAGGGTTTTCGCGTGGATGGCCGGCTCAAGGCCGGCCATGACGGAAGGGAGGCTAGCGCGCGTCCTTCCCCACCGCTTCCTCCACGAGCTGCATCACCACAGCCGGATCGCGGGGAAACCCCGCGCGGATCCATTTCGCTTGCAGCGTTTTCAGCGCCTCGCCCAGTTCCTTGCCTGGCGCGACGCCGCGCGCGATGAGGTCCGCGCCCCTGATCGGAAAGGCCGGCGCCGGCGTCTCGTCGAGATAACGCGCGGCTTCTAGCCAATCCGTATCGTCCGGCGCAACGGCGCTTTCGGCCTGGGCCAGCGCCAGCGCGTCGGCGGCCGCGCGCGAACCACGCAGAAACAGCATTTCGCGCAAATGCGAGACCGGCGGCGGCGTCTCGCGGCCGTGCAACGGCGCGAGCGTGCGCGCCGCGTCGGCGAGGCGCGCGAATTCGTCGTTGGAGAGCCGCAGGCGCTCGCGCAGCCGCTCGGCGTCCTCGACCGTCTGCACCGCGAAGGCGGCGAGGCGCAGCACGGCGTCCGCCGCCTTGCCTTGCGCGGCTTCCTGATCGGCGAGCCGTTGCAGCCGCGCGGGATAGCCCATGCCCAGGATCACTTCGATGACGCCGGCGTGAGACATGGCGCGCATGACTTCCGGCGCGCGGCGCGCGAGCAGCAGCTTCATCAGTTCGGCGCGGATGCGTTCGCGCGAGAGGCGCGCCAGCCTCTCGCGCGCGATGATCGATTCATGCAGCCCCTCGCGGTCGAACGGGCCTTCGCCATGCGAGGCGTTGAAGCGGAAGAAGCGCAGAATGCGCAGATAATCCTCGCGAATGCGCGTCGCGGCGTCGCCGATGAAGCGAATGCGCCGCGCCTCAATGTCCGCGAGCCCGCCGGTGTAGTCGTGCAATTCGCCGTCGGGCGTCAGCGACAGGGCGTTGACGGTGAAGTCGCGGCGCTTGGCGTCCTGCTCGAAATCGCCGCCAAAGCGCACCTTGGCGAAACGCCCATCGGTCTCGACGTCCTCGCGCAGCGTCGTCACCTCGAAGGGCGTCCCGGCGACGACGATCGTCACCGTGCCATGGTCGATGCCGGTCGGCACGCCTTTGAGGCCCGCCTCGCGCGCCGCTTCCAGAACGGCCTCGGGCAGGGCGGTCGTGGCGAGGTCGATTTCATGCGGCGGCAAGCCGAAGAGCGCGTCGCGCACGGCGCCGCCGACGACGCGCGTCTCGCCGCTGGTCTTGGCCAGCGCGGCGAAAAGCGTCGCGAGGCGCGGATCGTCGAGCAGCCGCTGCGCCGCGTTCATTCGAAGCGGCCCGGCTTGAGTTTTCCGTTCTCGACATGGGCGGGCACATAGGCGCCCTGATTGAGCCGGGTGAGGCCCAGCGTCACCATGCCGACGATGGCCACGACGAGCCCCGCGATCGTAAGGAGCGACACGATGCGGCCGTGCCACAATTCGCGCACGAAAGGCCAGCGCCGCTGCAGCAGATGAAACAGAGCATAGGCCGCAAAGGGCGTGAGAAAGAGCAGGGCGGTTTCGACGATTGCGCGCCACATGGGCGAAAAGGCCTCGCGGGAGGGAATTTGAGCCGGCGATTATACACGCCGGCCGTCTTGGACGGGCGGCGTTAATGGGAACAAGCAGGATAAGTCGGTTCTGACCCTCTATCCTTGCCGAGCTGTTAACGAACGCCCAAAATGGCCGCGTTCTGGCGGCGCTTGCGCTTGAATTGTCGATGGGCGCACACCAAGATACCGCTTGGCCATAATTCCCGCCCCTTCGCCGTTGAAAGTCTCGGCCAAGGACGGCCAATGTCGCGGGCCGTTTCGCGATCGACAAAAGCCTGCGGCGGAATAGGGTAGCTCCACCTGCGGCGCGCCGCAATTCTCCAAGCCAGCTGACCCCGAGCAAGCAGAAAATGACCTCACTCGAATCCACGCCGACCTCGCTCGAGACAGCCGTCGCCCAATCCGCCGAACGCGCGCTGGATCACATCGGCCGCGCCCGCGCCGCGATCGGCGCCGTCATCTTCGGCCAGGACGAGGTGGTCGAGCAGGCGCTGGTGACGATCCTCGCCGGCGGCCATGGGCTGCTTGTCGGCGTGCCGGGGCTGGCCAAGACGAAGCTCGTCGAGACGCTTGGCCGCGTGCTCGGACTCGCCGAGCAGCGCGTGCAGTTCACGCCCGATCTTCTGCCCGCCGACATCATCGGCTCCGAAGTGCTGGAGGAAGGCGCCGACCGCTCGCGTTCTTTCCGCTTCATCAAAGGGCCGATCTTCACGCAGCTCCTGATGGCGGACGAAATCAACCGCGCCTCGCCGCGCACGCAGTCGGCGCTGCTGCAGGCGATGCAGGAGCATCATGTCAGCGTCGCCGGCAAGCGTTACGACCTGCCGCGCCCCTTCCATGTGCTCGCGACGCAGAACCCGCTGGAGCAGGAGGGCACCTATCCGCTGCCCGAAGCGCAGCTCGACCGCTTCCTGATGCAGATCGACGTGCATTATCCCGATCGCGCGGCCGAACGCCGCGTGCTGCTGGAGACGACCGGCGAGAAGACAACCGAAGCCAGCCAGGCGCTCGACGCCGAAGAGTTGATGGCGACGCAGCGCCTCGTGCGCCGGCTGCCCATCGGCGATCAGGTCGTGGACGCGATCCTCGATCTCGTGCGCGCCGCGCGGCCGGGCGAGGGCGATCCTTCGATCGCGGCGCATGTCGCCTGGGGGCCGGGACCGCGCGCCGCGCAGGCCTTAATGCTCGCGACCCGCGCCCGCGCGCTCGTCACCGGCCGCCTTGCGCCGTCGCTCGACGATGTCGCCAAGCTCGCCGCGCCGGTGCTGCGCCATCGCATGGCGCTGAATTTCGCCGCGCGCCGCGAGATGAGCGTCTCCGACGTCATCGACAAGCTCGTCGCGCGGATCGGGTGAGATGAGTCTTTCCGCCGGCGTCGCGACGCGTTGGTATGATCCCGCGAAACGTGAGCCCGCCGACGGCGCGGCGGCGGCCGATCTTGCGAGCCGAATGCCCCGCCTCGTCGCCCGCGCCCATGAGATCGCGGCGAGCCTGGCTTACGGCGTGCACGGCCGCAAGCGCGCCGGCGTAGGCGAAACTTTCTGGCAGTATCGGCCCTTTGCGTCCGGCGAGGCGGCGCATCGCGTCGACTGGCGCCGCTCGGCGCGCGGCGATCAGCTTTACGTGCGCGAGCGCGAATGGGAGGCCGCGCACGACTATTTCCTCTGGATGGATTGCTCGCCCTCGATGGCCTTCGCATCGTCGCTCGCTTCCGACGACAAGCTTTCGCGCGGCGTGACTCTCGGCCTCGCCCTTGCCGACGTGCTGGTGCGCGGCGGCGAGCGCGTCGCGGCTGCTGGGCCTCACCGCGCCCGTCTCGGCGCGCGACGTGATCGACCGGCTGGCGCGGGCGCTGGCGGAGAACGCGGTCGGGACGGCCCATGACGACCTGCCGCCGCAGGCGCCGCTGCGCCCGCGCGCGCGCGTCGTGCTGATCTCGGATTTCCTCACGGAGCTCGACGCCCTGACCGCGCGGTTGCGGCGCTTCGCCGACGCCGGCGCCTCGGGCGCGTTGCTGATGGTCGTCGATCCAAGCGAAGAGAGCCTGCCCTTCGCGGGCGAGACAATCTTTGTCGACACCGACGGCGGGCCGGCCTTTCACGCCGGCGACGCGCGGAGCCTACGCGCGGCCTATGCGCGCCGCTTTCAAGCGCATCGCGATTCCGTGCGTTTCGCGGCGCAGCGCGCCGGCTTCCTGTTCCTGCAGCATCACACCGACCGGCCCGCCGCCGAAGCGGCGTTGGCGCTGGCCATGGGCCTGCTCGGAACAGGTTCATTCGGCGTCGAGGAGCGGCGCTGATGTTTTCCTTCGCCGCGCCGCTGGCGCTCATCGGCTTGGCGACCTTGCCGCTCGTCTATTGGCTCTTGCGCGTGACGCCGCCGCGTCCGCGCGAGATCGTTTTTCCGCCGACGAAAATCCTGCGCGAGTTGAAAGCCTGACGAAGAGACGCCCTCGAAGACGCCCTGGTGGCTGCTGGCGCTGCGCCTCACGCTCGCCGCCGCGCTCATCCTCGCGATGGCGGGACCGGTATGGGCGCCAGCCGGAGGCGGCGTCGCGACATCGGCGCCGACGCTGCTTGTCATTGACGATAGTTGGGCGGCGGCGCCATCGTGGGATCGTCGCCTTTCCGCCGGCGCGTCGATTATCGACGCCGCCAGCCGCGCCGGCGCGCCAATCGCGCTCGCCCTCGCTTCTGAAGGGGCGGCGCCCGCGCTTAGCGACGGGCCACGGGCGATAGAGAAGCTTCGCGCGGCGCGACCGAAGCCCTATCTCCCCGACCGCAAGGCGACGGGCGAGCGGGTCGCGGCATTCGCCCACGCGCATTCCGGCGCGCGGATCGTTTGGATCAGCGACGGCCTCGCGCAGGGCGACGCGGCCGGCTTCATCCGAGCGGTGAAGGAAGCGACGAGCGCCGGCGTCGAGGTCTATGTGGACGATCACGCGCCGCGCGCGCTTGCCGCGCCGGTCAATGACGCCGCGTCGCTCAGCGTTGACGTCTTGCGCGTCGGAGAAGTCGCCTCAGCCGTCGTGATCGCGGTTGACGCGAAGGGCAGAACGATCGGCCGCGCCAGCGTCGATTTCGGCGGGGCGCCGCGCGCCAAGGCGAAGATCGACCTGCCGGTCGAACTGCGCAATGACGTGAGCCTATTGCGCATCGAGGGCGAGAATTCCGCCGGCGCCGTGGCGCTGCTCGACGCGCGCTCGAAGGTGAGGCGCGTCGCGCTCGTCGGCGGCGCAGGTTTCGATGAGGCGCAGCCGCTGCTCTCGCCGCCCTACTATCTCGAAAAAGCGCTCGCGCCTTTCGCGCAAGTGCGGCAGGCGCGTCCGGGCGTCGTCGATCCGGTGCAGACCTTGCTCGCGGAGCATCCTAACGTGGTTGCGCTCGCGGATGTCGGCCTCGCGCCGGGCGAAACATTCGACGCCCTGTCGCGCTTTGTGGAAGAGGGTGGAACGCTCGTGCGCTTCGCCGGTCCCCGGCTCGCCAACGCCGCCGACGAATTGCTGCCCGTGCGATTGCGCCGCAACGGCCGCGTGCTGGGCGGGGCCCTCTCTTGGGAAGAGCCCAAGGCGTTGGCGGAGTTCGACGCCGCGAGTCCGTTTTTCGGACTGCCGGCTTCGAAAGACGTCACGATCCAGAGACAGGTTCTCGCCGAGCCGGATCCAGGACTTGCGAGCAAGACCTGGGCGCGGCTTTCCGACGGCACGCCGCTCGTGACGGCGGAACGGCGCGGCAAGGGACTCATCGTGCTGTTTCACGTCAACGCCGACGCGAGCTGGTCGAATCTGCCGATCTCGGGCCTCTTCGTCGACATGTTGAAACGCATCAGCGCGATGGCGGGAGAGTCGACCCGCCTCGCCGGCGATGATGAAAGCGCCGCGACCGGCAGCGATCAGGCCGCGCTCGCGCCGCTGCGCGTTCTCGACGGATTCGGCGCGCTCGGCGCGCCTGGGCCGACCGCGCAGGCGATCCCCGCGGATTTCGCGGGCCCGGCGGGCGCCGAGCATCCGCCGGGGCTCTATGGCGCGGGAGAGGCTTTCGTCGCGGTGCAGACATTGCGCGCGGACGATGAGATCACCGCTTTCGATTTCGCGGCGGCAGGGCTTAGCACGGGTCCGTTGCGCGCCGGCGCGCCGATGGATTTGCGCGGACCTCTGCTCGCCGCGGCGCTTGCCGCCTTCATCGCCGACGCGCTGATCGCGCTGGCGCTCGCCGGCAAGTTGCGGCTGCGTCCGCTCGGCGTCGCGGCGGGCGCGCTCCTTATGTTTTGCGTAACGGCGCCGATGGATCGCCTGCGCGCCGAGCCCGCGCCCAAGCCGACCGTTACGCAGCGCGACAAGGAAGCCGCGCTGACGACGCGCCTCGCCTATATCGTTTCCGGCGACGCCCGCGTCGACGACGTGTCGCGTCTGGGGCTCGAGGCGCTTTCCAAGGCGCTGTCCCTGCGCACCTCCTTTTCGCCGGGCGATCCGGTCGGCGTCGATCCGGCGAAGGACGAACTCGCCTTTTATCCGATGCTCTATTGGCCGATCGTCGCGAGCGCGCCGCAACCCGCCGCCAAGACCGTGGCCAAGGTCGCCGCCTATATGAAGCAGGGCGGCACGATCATTTTCGATACGCGCGATGCGCTGGCGCAGCGCGCCGGCGGCGCGGCGACTCCCGAGACGCAATGGCTGCGCGAACTCACCAAGGGCTTGGATGTTCCCGAACTCGAAGTCCCGCCGCGCGATCACGTCATCACCAAGACCTTCTATCTGCTCGACGGCTTCGTCGGCCGCTACGCGAATGGCGAGACGTGGGTGGAGGCGCTGCCGCCCGAGCCGAAAGACCAGGCCGCGCGACCCGTGCGCGCGACGGACAGCGTTTCCGCGATCGTCATCACGTCAAACGACCTTGCGGCCGCATGGGCGCATGATAAGCGCGGCCAGCCGCTGTTTCCCTTGACGCCCGGCGGCGCGCGGCAGCGTGAACTCGCCATTCGCGGCGGCATAAATCTCGTGATGTATACGCTCACCGGCAATTACAAATCCGACCAGGTGCATGTGCGCGACCTGCTGGAGAGGCTTGGTCAGTGATCCGACGAGGCGCTTTCACGAACGTTCCAGCCGCGTCATGGCCGGGCTTGACCCGGCCATCCACGCCCCAGCGACTCTGCGTGGATGCCCGCGACAAGCGCGGGCATGACGGAGCAGCGCGAGACATGTGCGCATGACCGACCTCACGCTCGCCTTCTCGCCGCTCTTGCCGTGGCCGCTTCTCGCGGTCCTCGGCGTTCTCGGCGCGGGCGTATTGTTGCTGATGGCGGCAAGAGGCCAGCGCGGCGCCGCTCTGCGCGCCTTTGCGCTTACGCTGCTGCTCGCGGCGCTTGCCGATCCTTCGCTGGTGCGCGAAAAGCGCGATCCGCAAAAGAGCGTCGTCGCCATTGCGCTCGATAAGAGCGAGAGCCAGAGTTTCGGCGGCAGGACCGCGCAGGCCGAGGAAGCGCGCAAGGCGCTCGACGCGGCGCTGGCGAAATTCGGCGATATGGAAACGCGCGTCGTCGCCGTCACCAATGACGCTTCCGGCAATGACGGCACCAAACTCTTCGGCGCGCTCGCCGAAGCGCTCAAGGATGTGCCGCCCGAACGCATCGGCGCCGCCATACTCATCACCGACGGCGTCGTTCATGACATTCCCGGCAAGGCGGAGGCGCTGGGCTTCAAGGCGCCAGTGCATGCGCTCGTCACCGGCCATGAGGGCGAACGCGATCGCCGCATCGAGCTTGTCGAGGCGCCGCGCTTCGGCATCGTCGGCAAGGATCAGATCATCCGCGCGCGCGTCGTCGATCTCGGCGGCGATGGAACGCGCATTCCGATCTCCGTGCGCCGAGACGGCGAGACTCTGCCGACCTTCAGTCCGGTTCCAGGCGATATCGTCAACATCCCCGTGCGCATCGAACATGGCGGCCAAAATGTCGTGGAGCTGGAAATCCCTTCGGCGCCCGGCGAACTGACGCCGCTCGACAATAAAGCGGTCGTTTCGATCGAAGGCGTGCGCGATCGGCTCAAGGTTTTGCTCGTTTCGGGCGAACCGCATCCCGGCGAGCGCAGCTGGCGCAATCTTCTGCGCGCCGACGCCAATGTCGAACTGGTGCATTTCACCATTTTACGTCCGCCGGAAAAGCTCGACATCACGCCGGCGAGCGAATTGTCTCTCATCGCCTTTCCGACGGCCGATCTCTTCGGACGCAAGATCAACGAATTCGATCTCATCATTTTCGATCGCTATTCGAACCAGACGCTGCTGCCGTCGATCTATTTCGAGAACATCTCGCATTATGTCGAGAACGGCGGCGCCTTCCTCGCGGCGGTCGGCCCGGATTATGCGACGCTGCGCGGCCTCTATTATTCGCCGCTCGAAAATATTCTTCCCGCGCGGCCCGACGGCGCGCTCCTGGAATTGCCGTTTCGCGCGCGCGTCAGCAGGGACGGCGAGAAACATCCGGTGACGCGCGGCCTCGCCGGCGCAAAGGCCGAGCCGCCGAATTGGGGCGAATGGTTCCGTCAGGTCGACGCCAATGTGCTGCGGGGCAATTCGATCATGTCCGGCGCGCGCGACAAGCCGCTTCTTGTGCTCGCGCATGAAGGCAAGGGCCGCGTCGCGCTGCTGCTCTCGGATCAGATCTGGCTTTGGGCGCGCGGCTATGACGGCGGCGGACCGCATGTCGATCTGATGCGCCGACTCGCGCATTGGCTGATGAAGGAGCCTGACCTCGAAGAAGAGGCGCTGCGCGCCTCGGCGCGCGGCCGCGAGGTGAGCGTCGAACGGCAAACTCTGAAAGATGCGGCGGCGCCGGTTATGGCGACCGCGCCTTCAGGCGCGCGCGAAGAAATCGCGCTGACGCAAAGCGAGCCGGGACTGTGGCGCGCGCGCGTGGACGCCAAGGAGATGGGCCTGTGGCGCTTCGAGAGCGAAGGGCTTACGGCGCTCGTAAATGTCGGCCCCGCGAATCCGCGCGAATTTCGCGAAGTGGCTTCGACAACGGAAAGGCTGCGGCCGCTCGCTGAAGCGACAGGCGGGACCGTGCGGCGCTTATCGAGCGGCGGCTCCGACACTGTCTCCATGCCGCGCATTGTCGAAATGCGCGACGCCAATCGTTACGGCGGCTCCGACTGGATCGGATTGAAGCAAACCGGCGCCTCGACGCTTGTCGGCGTCGAAGTCGCGCCGTTGGGCCTAGGGCTATGGGCGATGCTCGCGCTGCTTGGCGCGGTGGTCGCGGCCTGGGCGTGGGAGGGGCGGCGGCGCCGAAATTGAACTCACTCGCCGCCATGATAAGGTGTCTGCATGAAATCAGCATCCAGTCGCATCCTTCATCCCGGAGCCACAGGCGTTGGTCGGCACTTGCCGCCGCTTTGGCTTGTTCGGGCCGGCATATGAAATTATCGGCGTCGGTAAGGAAGAACCTTTGGGTGATCGCTGGATGCAGGTTCGCGTTCTCGAATCGGGCGAAATCGTCGATTACAAATTCAGCAGCATTCTCGACGATCCGAAGGAACATTGATGTTCGCCATAGCGTTCGATTTGGTCGTCGCCGAAACGCAAATCCATCACCCAAGAGGCGTCGCGCAAGCCTATTCCGACATTCGGGACACGCTTTCGAAATTTGAGTTCGATTGGGTGCAGGGCAGTCTCTACGTCAGCAACAACGAAGACTTGGCGAAACTTTTCTCCGCAATCATGGCGCTGCGTAACTTGCCTTGGTTTCCTCATGCGGTACGGGATATTCGCGCCTTTCGTGTTGAGCAATGGTCAGACTTCACTCAATTGGTGAAGGGTGGCCCTACTCAGTTGAGCGTCTAATGCCCCTCTACCGCTCAATCGGCCTCATGTCCGGCACGTCGATGGACGGCGTCGACGTTGCGCTGATCGAAACCGACGGCGACGCCAGCGTCGCATTCGGGCCGACCGGCCACTATCCCTATAACGACGCCGACCGGGCGCTGCTGCGCAACGCCCTCGCCGAAGCCGCGACGCTGGAGGACCGCGACGCGCGGCCGGGCGTGCTCGCCTTCGCCGAACGCATGGTGACGGACCGCCATGCCGAGGCCGTCGAGACGCTGCTGCGCGACAACGCGATCGAAGCCGCAAGCGTCGACATCGTCGGCTTTCACGGCCAGACCGTGCTGCATCGTCCAAAGCAAAAGCTGACCATTCAGATCGGCGACGGGCCGGCGCTCGCAAGCCGGCTCGGCGTCGATGTCGCTTACGATTTCCGCGCGGCGGACATCGCGGCAGGCGGGGAGGGCGCGCCGATCGCGCCGGTCTTTCACCGC
This sequence comes from uncultured Alphaproteobacteria bacterium, assembly GCA_963706255.1. Lineage (GTDB taxonomy): Bacteria > Pseudomonadota > Alphaproteobacteria > Rhizobiales > Beijerinckiaceae > Methylocystis. The sequence goes on from CAVPMJ010000023.1 coordinate 112,673, forward strand.
GCGCTGGTCATCGGCGGCGGCATGAAGGGCGAGGTTGCGCTCCTGAATATCGGCGGCGTCGCCAATGTCACTTATGTCGCGGATGGCGAGGAGCCGATCGCCTGCGACACGGGACCGGGCAATGCGCTGATCGACGATCTCATGCTCCAGCGCACCGGCGCGCCGATCGACCGCCACGGCCATATGGCGGCGCGCGGACGCGTGAATGAAGCGACGCTCCTAAAGATGCTCGCGAATCCTTTCTTCGATCAGCCGCCGCCGAAATCGCTCGACCGCAACGCCTTCGCGCTCGACTCCGTCGCCAAGCTCTCGACCGAAGACGCCGCCGCGACGCTCACCGCCTTCACGGCGGCCTCCGTGCTGCGGCTCTTTCCGCATCTGCCGACGCAGCCGCAATTGCTCATCGTCTGCGGCGGCGGCGCGCGCAATCCGATCCTGGTGCGCGAACTCGTCATGCGCCTGCCGTGCAAGGTGACGACCGCGAACGCCGTCGGCTGGTCGGCGGATTCGATGGAGGCGCAGGCCTTCGCCTATCTCGCGGCGCGCGTGCTGGAAGGGCTGCCGCTCACTTTCCCGACGACGACGGGCGCGCCCGCCGCATTGCCGGGCGGCGTGCTGGCGCGGGCAGAGCCTTGACGCGGCGCGAACTGCTGCTCGGCGCTTTCGGCCTTATAGGCCTCGGGGTGGGCGCCGTTGGCGTCAGGCATGTCTGGAAAAAGAAGGACATGACGGCGCGGCTGTTCAATCCCTTCTCGATCGGGAATTTCGAACTGCCGCCGCTGCCGGGGCTTCTCGACGCGGAAGGCAAGCAGGTTCCCGGCTTCTCCAGCGCCGATCTCGCCGGTCGCCGCTCTCTCTTGAATATTTGGGCGTCATGGTGCCCGACCTGCCGGGAAGAGCACCCCTTGCTCATGGCGCTCGCCGCGCGCAAGCTCGCGCCGATCTACGGCGCCGACGTGAAGGACAATCCCGAACACGCCAAGCGTTTCCTGGCGAAGCGCGGCAATCCCTTCGTCGCCGTCGGCGCTGACGAATATTCCTTTCTCCAGCGCGCGCTCGGCGCCCGCGGCGTGCCGGCGACTTTCGTCGTCGGGCCGGGGCCGACAATCGAGCTTTCGATTCTCGAGCCGCTCAATGAAAAGACCATCGAAGAGCGGATTGTCCCGGCTTTGACGAAGGCGGGCTAGCGCTGCGGTCATTCCCGGCAGGCCGAAGGCCTGACCGGGAATCCAGAGCCACGACAGGAGTTTCGGCGTTTGCTCTGGATTCCCGATCGCTTCGCTATCGCGAAGCGTCGGGAATGACAGCGAAGCGTCAATCGCCCCGCGCGGGAATGGCGATGCGCGGCGGATTGCCGAGGCGCTTGTCGAGATAGGCGTCGACATGCGCGATGAGCGGCTCGACCCTGTTCTCGAAGAAATGGTTCGCGCCTTCGACCACCGCATGTTCGATGACGATGCCCTTTTGCGTCTTGAGCTTTTCGATCAGCCCCGTGACTTCCTTGAGCGGCGCGACCCGATCCTGATCGCCATGGATGAAAAGGCCCGAGGACGGGCAGGGGGCGAGGAAGGAGAAATCGAAACGGTTCGCCGGCGGCGCCACCGAGACGAAGCCCTCGATCTCCGGCCGGCGCATCAGCAATTGCATGCCGATCCACGAGCCGAAGGAGACGCCGGCGATCCAGCAGGCGCGCGCTTCCGGATTGACCGCCTGCGCCCAGTCGAGCGCGGCCGCGGCGTCGGAGAGCTCGCCGGCGCCATGGTCGAAGGAGCCCTGGCTGCGCCCAACGCCCCGGAAATTAAAGCGCAGCACGGAAAAGCCCCGCTCCGCGAAGGCGTAATAGAGATGGTAAACGATCTGATTATTCATCGTCCCGCCGAACTGCGGATGCGGATGCAGAATGATCGCGATCGGCGCGCCGCGCGTAGCGGACTGATGAAACCGGCCCTCGAGCCGACCGGCCGGACCTGTGAAGATGACTTCGGGCATTTAGAATCCCTTGAGAAACTGGCAAGCGCGCGTTCTACCACGCGGGCCGGAGCGAAATGCAAGGAAATTCGGATGGGAGCGCAAACCCTCTCCCCACGGGAGAGGGTGCGACCCCTGAGATCGGTGTCGGGAATTTTCTCCTCCCGCCCCAAGGAATTCGCAATCCAGACCGTCAATAGTCTCGACGGGCTGAAAAGACGGGGGCCTCTTGCCGAGCGACGAGACCGACGGCGAATTGGCGAAACGGGCGGCCGCCGGCGACCGCGCGGCCTTCGCCGCGCTTGCCGAGCGCCATTACGACCGCGTCTATGCGCTCGCCTGGCGCTGGTGCGGCGCGCGCGCCGAGGCGCAGGACATCGCTCAGGACGCGATGGTGAAGATGGCGATGGCCATGACGACGTTCCGCAACGACTGCGCTTTCACGACCTGGGCCTATCGCATCGCCTATACGACCGCGATCGACCATATTCGCGCGCGACGGAAGATCGTGCCGCTTGATCCCGCGCAGATGGCCGCGCTTGCGGACGGCCCAGCCGCAGACTCGCCCGAGGACGAGATGATGGGGCAGGAGCTTTGGAATGCCGTGCGCGCGCTTCCTGACCAGCAGCGCGACGCGGTGCTGCTCGTCTATGCGCAAGACATGTCTCATGGCGAGGCGGCGGCGCTGATGGGCTGCTCGGAGAAGACCGTCTCCTGGCATTTGCACGAGGCGCGCAAGCGTCTGAAAAACGCGTTGGAGGCGGTCTGATGCGACGCTTATCGCAAATTCGCGCGGGCTTGGCGACCGCGGCATCCCCCTCCCCACGCTTTAGCGGCGGGGAGGGGTTAGGGGTGGGGGGCGACTTCCGCCGCGCGGAGAAGCCGCCTTGCCCCCCACCCGGTTCGCTTCGCGAACCACCCTCCCCGCCGCTTCGCGGGGGGAGGGATGGGCGCCGCTTGCATGTTTGTGCAGGGGGAGACGGCATAATGGCCGAACACGACCTCTCGAATCTGAAAGACACGCCGGTTCCGCCGCCGAGCGCCGAGGCGAAGCGCGCCGCGCTCGCGGCCGCGATGGCGGCATTTGATAAAAAAAGCGAAAGCGACGCCCAAGGATCGGCCGCGCCCGCACGTCTCAACGACGCATCGTCTCGAACGGAAGGGAGAAAACCGATGCGTCAGACATTTCATTTCAATCGCGCGCTCGCCGCGTCCATCGCCGCGCTCATGATCGGCGCGCCCGCCGCCTTCATGCTGTCCCGTCACTATGCGCCGGGCGGCGGAACATTCTCCAACATCTCGGGTCACGACAGCGCCCCGGCCATCGTCGCCGTCGCGCCGCGCGCGGAAGCGCCAGCGAGTCTTCCGGCTCCCGCGCCGGTAGCGCCCGCGCTGGAGCAAAAGGCGAAAACGACTGCGGCTCCGGCCGGCGCGCTTCGCGGCCGCGTCGATGGCTTGGCGGCTGCGCCGCCCGCAAGGGTCGCGAATTCCTTCCGCCGAGAAGGCGCCGAGCCGCGCATGTCGAAACAGGCGCGCGACTCAAGAATGATCGCCGGCGCCGAGGCTGATTTGGGCGGCGCGACGCTTGCCGGCCGACGCGCATATCAACGCGCCCGAGAAGGAGTTCCGCGATAAGTTCGACGCGAAGGACGTCAACCCCGTCAAGCTGACGGCGCAGGAGCCGGTCTCGACCTTCTCGATCGACGTCGACACGGCGTCCTACGCCTTCGCGCGCCGCACGCTCAACGCCGGACGGCTGCCGCCCAAGGACTCGGTGCGCGTCGAGGAGTTCATCAACTACTTCCCCTACAATTATCCGAAGCCCGAGAGCGCGGAGACGCCATTCAAGCCGACGATCACCGTGACGCCGAGCCCCTGGAGCGCGGGCAATCGGCTCGTGCATGTGGCGATCCAAGGATACACGCTGCAAATGGCGCAACGGCCGCGCGCCAATCTCGTCTTTCTCATCGACGTGTCCGGCTCGATGACGCCGGAAGACCGTTTGCCGCTGGTCAAGAACGCCTTCCGCATGCTCGTCGACGAGTTGAAGCCGGACGACAGCGTCGCCATCGTCACCTATGCGTCGGGGTCGGGCGTCGCATTGGAGCCGACGAAGATCGCCGACAAGGGCAAGATCCTCGCGGCGATCGATCAGCTCGGCGCCGGCGGCTCGACGGCAGGCGCGCAGGGCATTCAGGACGCCTATCGGCTCGCCGAAACGAATTTCGACAAATCCGCCGTCAATCGCGTGATCCTGGCGACGGACGGCGATTTCAATGTCGGCGTCACCGATCAAGGCGAGTTGAAGGGCCTGATCGAAAGGAAGCGCGAGAAGGGAATTTTCCTTTCGATCCTCGGCGTCGGTCAGGGCAATTACAATGACGCGCTGATGCAGACGCTGGCGCAGAACGGCAATGGGACGGCGGCCTATGTCGACAATCTCAACGAGGCGCGCAAAGTCCTTGTCGAAGAGGCGTCCTCGACGCTCTTCCCGATCGCCAAGGACGTGAAAATCCAGATCGAGTGGAATCCCGCGCGCGTCTCGGAATACCGCCTCATCGGTTACGAAACCCGCGCGCTGCGGCGCGAGGATTTCAATAACGACAAGGTGGACGCCGGCGATGTCGGCTCCGGCCATCGCGTGACGGCGATCTATGAGATCACGCCCGCCGGCGCCGAGAAGAAGCTCGTCGACGATCTGCGCTACGCCAAGCCCGCGAAAGCGCCGGAAGCCTCGAACGCCGCGGATGCGGAGCTCGGCTTCCTGAAGCTGCGCTACAAGCTGCCCAAGGAAGACAGCTCACGGCTCATGATGCAGCCGATTGCCGACTCGCAGGCGACGGAAAAGCTCGCAAGCGCGTCGAACGATGTGCGTTTCTCGATCGCCGTCGCCGCTTTCGGGCAATTGCTGAAAGGCGCGCCCTATCTCGGCAGTTTCGGTTATGACGACGTGATCGAACTCGCGCGGAACGCCAAGGGCGACGATCCCTTCGGCTATCGGTCGGAATTCGTCAATCTCGCTCGACTGGCGAAGTCCGCGCAGCCTTGATGCGCGCCCTACCTCCCCTTTGCGGGGAGGTCGATCGCCAAAGGCGACGGGTCGGGGATGTCGGCATGATCGCACGCCCACCCCACCCGGCTCGCCACCCTCCCCGTCAAGGGGAGGGATTCGCGCCCCTCCCGCTTCCCGCCTAGAGCGGCTACATCTCTCCCATGAGCCGCGTCTATCTCGACCACAACGCCACCTCCCCGCTGCGCCCCGAAGCGCGGGCGGCGATGCTCGCGGCGCTGGAGACGCTCGGCAATCCTTCCTCGGTCCATGCGGAAGGGCGGGCGGCCAAGGCGCTGCTTGAAGAAGCGCGGGCGACCGTCGCGCAGGCCATAGGCGCGGCCGGGCGCAGCGTGGTTTTCACGGGCGGAGCGACCGAAGCGGCTAATCTCGCGCTCACCCCCGCGCTTCGCCCGGGGCGCGACGCCGCGCCGCTCGATGTGCTGCTTGTCGGCGCAGGCGAGCATCCATCCGTGCTTCAAGGCCATCGGTTTCCGTCAGAGGCCGTGCGAGCAGGTGGCGCTGACGCGAGAGGGAGCGCTTTCGCTCGACGCGCTCGACGCGGCGCTTACGCGTCACAGCGGCCGACGCGTGATGCTCGCCCTACAGTCGGTCAATAATGAAACGGGCGTCATCCAACCTGTCGCCGAAGCGGCGGAGCGGCTGCATGCGGCGAAGGGCGTTGTCGTTTGTGACGCCACTCAGGCGATAGGGCGGATAAATACGACATTCGCCACGACTGACGCGGACATTTTGTTCTTTTCCTCACATAAGCTCGGCGGGCCGATGGGAGTCGGCGCGCTCGCCTTTCGCGATGACGCCTTTCATATCGACGCGCCGCTGCTGCGCGGCGGCGGCCAGGAGTTCGGCCGGCGCGCAGGCACCGAGAATGTCGCCGCCATCGCCGGCTTCGCCGCGGCTTTGAAGGCCGCGACAATCGATCTGGGACGGGAAAGCGCACGGCTTGCCGCATTGCGGGACGCATTGGAGCGCAAGGTCTTGAATCTCGCGCCGGACGCCCGATTCTACGGAGTAGGCGCGCCGCGCGTCGCCAACACCAGCGCCTTCGCCATCCCCGGCCTCAACGCCCGAACCATGCTGATGGCGCTTGACCTGGAAGGCGTGGCGCTTTCCAGCGGCTCGGCCTGCTCTTCGGGCAAAGTTATGGAATCTCATGTCCTTGCGGCGATGGGCGCGAAAGAAAAAGAGGCGCTGAGGGTCAGTATGGGTTGGTCTTCCTCGCAAGAGGATGTAGAAGTGTTTGGAAAGGTTCTTGCACATGTCGTCGATCGGATGAGATCGCGACATTCCGTCGCTTAAGGCGTGATCCCCCAAGAGTGCGGTGCAGCTTTGGGAGAGTCGCGCAAAGCAACGGCGGAGCGATCGGCCGGCGGGCCTTGAACCCGTCGTGACGAGGAGAAAGAAAGATGGCGGCTCGTCAGGAGACCGTTGCGCGCGTCGAGTCCATCGACGTCGACGCTTATAAGTACGGGTTTTCGACGGATATCGAATCCGAAAAGGCCCCCAAGGGCCTCAACGAAGACATCGTCCGTTTCATTTCCGCCAAGAAGAACGAGCCGCAGTGGCTCACCGACTGGCGTCTCGACGCCTATCGGCGCTGGCTGACGATGCCGGAGCCGCGCTGGGCGCGCGTGCATTATCCGCCGATCGATTATCAAGACCTGTATTACTACTCGGCGCCAAAATCGACGCCGGGCCCCAAAACGCTCGACGAAGTCGATCCCGAATTGCTGCGGACATATGAGAAGCTCGGCATTCCGCTGCGCGAACAGGAAATTCTCGCTGGCGTCGAGACGCGCAGAGTGGCGGTCGACGCCGTGTTCGACAGCGTGTCGGTCGCGACGACGTTCAAGGCGGAGCTCGCCAAGGCGGGCGTGATCTTTTGCCCCATCTCCGAGGCCGTGCAGACGCATCCGGAGCTGGTGAAGAAATATCTCGGCTCCGTCGTGCCGACGACGGATAATTTCTATGCGACGCTCAACAGCGCTGTCTTCTCGGACGGCTCTTTCGTTTATGTGCCGAAAGGCGTGCGCTGCCCGATGGAGCTGTCGACCTATTTCCGCATCAATGAGAAAAACACGGGTCAGTTCGAGCGCACGCTGATCATCGCCGACGAGAGCTCTTACGTGAGCTATCTCGAAGGATGCACGGCGCCCAAGCGCGACGAGAACCAGCTTCACGCGGCGGTGGTGGAACTCGTCGCGCTCGACGACGCGGAGATCAAATATTCCACCGTGCAGAACTGGTACCCCGGAGACAGCGAGGGCAAGGGCGGAATTTACAATTTCGTCACCAAGCGCGGCGACTGCCGCGGCCGCAATTCGCATATTTCCTGGACGCAGGTCGAGACCGGCTCCGCCATCACGTGGAAATATCCGTCCTGCATTCTGCGCGGCGACGGATCGCAGGGCGAATTCTATTCGATCGCCGTATCGAACGGCTATCAGCAGGTCGACAGCGGAACGAAGATGCTGCATCTCGGCAAGAACACCAAGAGCCGCATCATTTCCAAGGGCATCTCTGCGGGCAGGTCGCAAAACACCTATCGCGGCCAGGTTTCCGCCCATCGTAAAGCGGACGGCGCGCGCAACTTCACGCAATGCGACAGCCTGTTGATCGGCCACGAGTGCGGCGCGCATACGGTTCCCTATATCGAGTCAAAGAACCCGAGCGCGCAATTCGAGCATGAGGCGACAACGTCGAAGATTTCCGAGGATCAGCTCTTCTACGCCATGCAGCGCGGGCTTTCGGCGGAGGAGGCGACAGCGCTGATCGTCAACGGCTTCGTGCGCGACGTGCTGCAGCAGCTGCCGATGGAATTCGCGGTCGAGGCGCAGAAGCTGATCTCGATTTCGCTCGAGGGGAGCGTGGGGTGATGGTTTCAGCGCGTCATGGCCGGGCTTGTCCCGGCCATCCCCGCCAACCCGCAACGCGACGCTCGATGAAAGATTACGGAACGCCAAGACGTGGATGGCCGGCTCAAGGCCGGCCATGACGCCAGAGACCGGAAAGAGTTTTTACAATGCTCGAAATCAAGAACCTGCACGTCTCGGTCGGCGGACGCGAAATACTCAAGGGTCTTACGCTCACCGTAAAGGCTGGCGAGGTTGCGGCCATCATGGGACCGAACGGCACTGGCAAGTCGACGCTCTCCTATGTGATCGCCGGCCGTGAGGGCTATGAGGCGACGCAAGGCGAGGTGCGGCTCAATGGCGAGAATATTCTCGACCTCGACCCCGCGGAACGTGCGGCCAAGGGCTTGTTCCTCGCTTTCCAATATCCGCTCGAAATTCCCGGCGTCGCGACCATGACCTTCCTGAAGGCCGCTATAAACGCGCAGAGGCGCGCGCGCGGAGAGCCGGAGTTGCAGACCCCTGATTTCATGAAGCGCGTCAAGGAAGCAGCCGCCGCGCTCGGCGTCAGTCAAGACATGCTGCGTCGGCCGCTCAACGCAGGCTTTTCAGGCGGAGAAAAGAAGCGCATGGAGATTTTGCAGATGACGCTGCTGCAGCCGCGCCTCGCCATTCTCGACGAAACGAACTCGGGGCTGGACATCGACGCGCTGCGCGTCGTGTCGGACGGCGTCAACGGGCTGCGCTCGCCGCAGCGCGCCTTCGTGGTCATCACGCATTACCAGCGCTTGCTCCAATATATCAGGCCCGACACGGTGCATGTGATGGCGCAGGGCCGCATCATGCGTTCGGGCGGCCCCGAGCTTGCATTGGAGCTCGAAGAGCGCGGCTATCAGGATTACCTCACGGAAGAGGCGGCGTAAGAAAATGATCAAGCTGGCGAGCGAAGCGGAAGCGACGCTTTCCTCCTTCTACGAAGAGATGCGCGATAGGGACGCGTCTCATTTACGCGCGGCCGCTTGGGCGTCTTTCGCCGAGCTCGGCCTCCCAAACCGTCGCGTCGAATCCTGGCATTACACCGATCTCAAAACGGCCTTAAACAGACCGGCGCCGCTCGCCGTCGCTTCTCACGCCAGTTTGACGATTCCTCGCGCGCATGATTCGTGCCGGCTTGTCACGCTTGACGGCGCTTTCCGGCCCGACCTCTCCGACACTGCGCGGCTGCCCGAAGGCGTCGTCGCGCAATCCTTGCGTGACGCGCTGGCGCAGAGCGAGCCGGAAGTGATGAGGGCGCTCGCGAGCGTCGATATCGGCGCGGACGATGCGATGATCGCCCTCAACGCCGCGCTGATGCAGGACGGAATCGTGCTTCGCATCGCCCCCGGGGCGCGGATCGAGCGCGCCATCGAGATCGCAACCCTGCTTTCCTCCGAGGCGGCGCAATCGACCTATACGCGCGCGCTCGTGATGGTCGGCGCGGGCGCCCGCGCAACGCTGGTCGAAACGATCGGCGCGCTTTCAGCCGCGCCGGCGCAGGATAATCACACGCTCGCGCTTCGACTAGGTGCGGGGTCCTGCGTGGATCTCGTCACACATTTTTCTGGCGGCGCCGAAGAGGCGATCCGGCTGCTGAGTCTTCTGGCGCATCTCGACGCCGGCGCGACGCTTAATTCCTTCGCGCTCGTTGAAGGCGGCGGATTGACGCGTCGGCAGATATTCGCGCGCCTCGATGGCGAGAAGGCAAAGGCGGCCTTCAACGGCGCGACGCTCGGGCGCGGGCGCCTGCACGCCGATACGACGCTTGTCGTCGATCACGTCAAGCCTCATGGCGAAAGCCGCGAGCGCTTCCGAACAATTCTCGACGAGCAAAGCGTTGGCGTGTTTCAGGGCAAGATTGTCGTGCGGCCTGGCGCACAGAAGACCGACGGCACGATGCAGTCAAAGGCGTTGCTCCTGTCCGACCAAGCGACAATGAACAACAAGCCCGAGCTCGAGATTTTCGCCGACGACGTGCAATGCGGCCATGGCGCGACATGCGGAAGGCTCGACAAGGATCAGCTCTTTTATCTCTGCGCGCGCGGGTTGCCGCGCCGGGAGGCCGAGGCGTTGCTCATCGAAGGCTTCGCCAATGAGGCGATGGAAACGCTCGACGATGACGAGCTGCGCAAATTCTTGAGCGAACGCGTCAGCGCGTGGCTTTCCCGAAGGATTACACGATGAACGAGCTTGCGCGCATTCATACCCCCTATGACGTGGAAACGATCCGCAGGGATTTTCCGATCCTCTCGGAGCGTCCCTACGGCAAGCCGCTCGCCTATCTCGATAACGCCGCCTCGGCGCAAAAGCCGCGGGCGGTCACCGAGCGGTTGACGCATTTCTACGAACATGAATACGCAAATGTGCACCGTGGCCTGCATTATCTCGCCAATGCGGCGACGGAGGCCTATGAGGGCGCGCGGGAGACCGTGCGGAAATTTCTGAACGCCGAATCCACGGAAGAAATCATTTTCACGCGCGGGGCCACGGAAGCTCTGAACCTCGTCGCCGCTTCCTTCGGACAGGCGCATGTCGGCGAAGGCGACGAGATCATTTTGTCTGTGATGGAGCATCACTCCAATATCGTGCCCTGGCATCTCCTGCGCGAGCGCAAGGGCGCCGTATTGAAATGGATCGAGGTCGACGACGACGGCCGTTTCGATCTCGACGCCTTCGAGAAGCTGTTCTCGAAGCGCACGAAGATCGTCGCGCTTACGCATATGTCGAATGTCCTCGCAACGCCGACGCCGATCGGCGAGATCGCGCGCATCGCCCACGCTCATGGCGTCCCGCTCGTCGTCGACGGCTCGCAGGGCGCGGTGCATCTCGATGTCGACGTGCGGGCGCTCGATGTCGATTTCTACGTGGTGACCGGCCATAAGCTCTATGGCCCGACGGGGATCGGCGCGCTTTACGGCAAGCGTAAGTGGCTTGAAGAGCTGCCGCCCTTCTGCGGCGGCGGCGAGATGATCGAGACCGTGACGCGCGACGCCGTGACCTATAACGCCCCGCCGCATCGCTTCGAGGCCGGCACGCCGCCGATCGCTCAGGCCGTCGGCCTCGGCGCGGCGCTCGACTATATGGAGCGGGTCGGCCGCGCCGCGATCCGCGAGCACGAAGCGGGTCTCACGGCCTATGCGCATGAGCGCCTGACCCAGATCGACGGCCTGCGCATCTATGGCTGCGCGCCGGACAAGGGGCCGATCCTGGCCTTCGACATGGCGGCGGCGCACGCCCATGACATCGCGACCGTCATCGACCGCTCCGGCATAGCGGTGCGCGCCGGCACGCATTGCGCGATGCCGCTCTTATCGATGTTTGGCGTGACCTCGACATGCCGCGCCTCCTTCGCGCTTTACAACACACGCGAAGAGATCGACCGGCTGGCGGAAGCGCTCGTCAAGAGCCGGTCCCTTTTCGCCTGAGGAGAATCTCGTGCTGAGGAACGACGCTCCCAAAACCAGCGAAGCGGAATTTGCAGCCGCGTCGAACAGGACGCCTCAGGCCGTTGAAAATGAGCGGCTGACGAACGACATCGTGAAGGCGCTCAAGACCGTCTATGATCCGGAAATCCCGGCGGACATTTATGAACTCGGGCTCATTTACCGGGTCGATATCGCCGACGAGGGAATTGTCGAGATCGACATGACGCTGACAGCGCCAGGTTGTCCGGTCGCGGGCGAAATGCCCATATGGGTGAAGAACGCGGTGAGCGCCGTGCCCGGCGTCAGCGACGTTAAGGTGAATATGGTTTTCGATCCGCCTTGGGATCAAAGCCGGATGTCGGATGAAGCGCGTGTCGCGCTCGATATGTGGTGACGGCGAAAGCGCTTGAAAGGAACAATTTGTGATGGCCGCTATCCCCAAAATGAGCGTGATGAGCGTCAGTCCCGCCGCCGCTGAGCGCGTGCGCGCGCTGCTGGCGAAGGCGGAGAACCCGCTGGCGGGCCTGCGCGTCACCGTCGAAAAGGGCGGTTGCGCTGGCATGTCCTATAAGATGGAGATCGCGGAGCCGCAGCCCGGCGACGAGGTGATCGAAAGCGACGGGGCGCGCGTCATCGTCGACGCCAAGGCGGTGCTATATCTGCTCGGCACGAAAATGGAGATGAAGACGACCCAGTTTGCCTCCACCTTTGTCTTCGAGAATCCAAATCAGACCTCGGCTTGCGGCTGCGGCGAAAGCGTCGAGTTGACGCCCGCCGACCCCGCGAGCGAACGCGCTACGCTCGGAAGCGTCGGTTCTTAGCCGAACCAATATACCTTAGGTTAACCCTGACAGTTTGTTCCTTGGCCTTGACGGCAAGTATACAGCGTTTCTTCAGCATCGAACTCCAAACTTCGGCGCGCCACTATGCGTCTTGGAGTCGGTTCGATGCTGTTTCGCAGTTCGCGTCTCGTTGCGTCCCTTTGCCTCGCCACCGCAGCGAGTTGCTTTTCCGCTCCTAACGCGGCCGGAGCGCGCGAGGCGCTCATTCAGCACATGGCGCCGATCTCGCGCGATGAGGCGCGCGAGATCATTTTTGAGATGGCGCCGCTGCAGCCTGTGAAGAAGAGCGCCGTCGCCGCGACGCCCGAGCATAGCCCTCCGACGCAGGCGAAAGCCGAACCGACTCTCGCGGCGAAATCCGCCGAGACGCCGAAAGTTGCGGAGGCGCGCGCCGCGGAATCGCCGAAACCTGTTGATTTTGTGAAGCCGCAAGAGCAGACGGATCAGCCTTCGCATATGGCGCTGGTTCCGCCGAAATCCGAGACGGTCCCACAGAACGTAGCGCCGCAAGCGACTGCTGAGCCCGCCATCGAGGCGCCGGCTGCTCCAGCGCAAGCGCAAGATCAGCGCGCCCCCGTCGCGCCAGAGGCGGCCATCTCCGCGCCGCCTCTTGAGGTTGCGACGCCCAAAGCGGCTCCCGCGGTTGAGCCGCCGCCGCAAGCCGTTCCGTCGCCGCTGGAGGCGGCGCTCGCGCCCCAGGCGGCTGAAAAACCACAGGCCGCCGAGGTCGAAGCGCCCTTGGCGCCGCCTGTCGCCGAAAACGACAATGCCGCGCCAGCTGAAAATGCCGCTCCCCAGCCGGCGGCGGCCGCGCCGGCGCCGGTCGAGTCCCCGCCTCTCAATCCGACCGAGCGCGTCGCCGCGCTGCTTGCGCAAGGCGTCAAAGGCCCCGCCGAAGTGCGCATCGCCGATCGGGCGACGATGTGGCTACCGGCAGGACGCAGCTATTTGCCAGCCGAAGCGGCGCGTGAACTCGCTAAGGAAGCCGGCTTGGAATGGAAGCCGACGACGCAGGGTTTAATCGCGCCGGAGGGCGATTCTTTGCGCTGGCTTGCGCCCGTCGATCTGCTCGACGACGGCTATATCAAATCGGATCCCGCCGCGCTCGACGCCGAAAAGCTTCTTGCGGCCTTCCAGGCTGGCCTTCCTGAAGTGAATACGCAGCGCGCGAGCGCCGGGCAACCGCCGGTGGCGCTGGCGGGTTGGCTGAACGCCCCAGCTCTCGACGAGAAGAACAGGCTTTCTGCTTGCGTGAGCGTAGCGAGCCAGACGGGTGGGGGCGCGCCAGATCGTTTCTTCAATTGCGAGACCTGGGCGCTTGGTCGCCAGGGCGCCGTCAAGATCAGTCTCGCCGAAGGCGGCGAGCAGGCCGACCGACTGAAAGGCGAGGCGCTCGCGCTCGCGCAGACCATCGTCTACGACCATGACAAGGCCTACGAGGACGCCAATCCAGAGATGGACAAGGTCGCGCCCTATACGGCCGCCGATCTCTTGACGAGCGACGTTTCCGCGAAAACGGCGCCTGTTCGTCCGCCGGTCGAGACCAGAGACGCCGACGGAAAGCTCGGCCTGATGGCGCTCGTCGCCAAATTGTGGAAGGCGATGCTGATCGCCCTCGCGGCAATGGCTTGCGTCTTCGCCTTGTGGCGGCGGCGCGGCAAGCGGGCGCCCGTCGGCCGTGAGACGCCTCGCATAGCGCCCTCGGCGCCCGCAATACAAACGGCGCTCAAGCCGCAAGCGCCGGCCTCTCTCTTCGCCCGGCTGCTGCCGACGCTCCATGCGAAATTTGTGAGAGACAGCGCGAAGAAAGACTCGGTCGCGGCGCCCGCCAAAGCTGAACAGAAGCAGGCGACGGAAAAACCCGCGCCCAGCAGCCTTCTCGCAAATCTGACGGCTCTGGGAGAAAAATTCAAAGCCGCCGCATCCAAGCCCGCGCCAGTCGGCAAAGAGGCTGCGCCGAACATCGGGGAAGAGCCGGCGTCGGTCTTGAAGAAGCTCGCCCTGAGAATGCGAGGGCAGGGGGTTGAGGAGCCGGCCGCGCCCGTGAATGTCGCCCGCGCCGTGCGCCCGAGAGACCCGCACCTTGCCGGGCGCCGCGCCGGAGCCGCCAGAGCGTGAAGAATTGGCCAAGCCGGCGCCGGAAATGATCGTCGCCTCCACATCGCAATCGACGCCTGTCGTCGCCAGAGAAATAACGCTGGCGACGCAGGACGACGGCTTCGGCCTTATCGAGCCGGGCGATGAAGAAGCGACCTCCGCGGCGATCAACGCCAGCGAGGCGTTGCGTCGCGCCAGCGCCTGACAGCCGTACTGACTGCGACATGAACCGCGAGCGCATCGAGGAGCTATTCGCGCCCTTCGGCCCGGTCGCGGTCAAACGCATGTTCGGCGGCCACGGCGTCTATGCCGATGGATTTTTCTTCGCGCTCGAAGCAGAGGGCGAAATCTATCTGAAGGCCGACGCCGACACGAAGCCGCATTTCGAGGCCGCCGGCTCGAATCCCTTCGTCTATGAGGGCAAAAGCAAGCCGGTGACGATGTCCTATTGGCGCCTGCCGGACGAGGCGCTGGAAGACCATGACGAGCTGCGCCGCTGGGCGAGATTGGCGCTTGACGCCGCCCGCCGGGCGGCCGTGAAGAAGGCGAAAACAAGCGCCGATCGCCCCAGCAGGAGGAAATAGTTCGCCGTTTTCCAAAGCGACTGCGTGGTAGCTTCATAACTAGCTGTAAATAAAAGTATTTTAAGATGTCTCGGAGCTGGCCCCGCGCCGTCGAATCGCCTATACGGAAGTGACGTAAAACGCTCATCCGAACTGGCGCGCAATTGGCCGACGACGAAAAGAAAAAAGACGATCCCGACAAGCCCGGTTCCGACATCAAACCGGTCTCCATCGCCGACGAGATGAAGCGCTCCTATCTCGATTACGCGATGAGCGTCATCGTGTCGCGTGCGCTCCCCGACGTGCGCGACGGCCTCAAGCCCGTGCATCGGCGCATTCTGTTCTCGATGCATGAGAACGGCCACACGCCGGACAAGCCCTATGTGAAATCGGCGCGCATCGTTGGCGACGTGATGGGTAAATATCACCCGCATGGCGACGCCGCGATTTACGATGCGCTCGTGCGCATGGCGCAGCCCTTTTCGATGCGGCTGCCGCTCATCGACGGGCAAGGCAATTTCGGCTCGGTCGACAATGATCCGCCGGCGGCGATGCGCTACACCGAGTCGCGGCTCGCCAAGCCCGCCCTCGCCTTGCTCGAAGACATTGACGAAGGCACGGTCGATTTCCAGCCTAACTATGACGGTAAGGAGAGCGAGCCGACCGTCCTGCCGGCGCGTTTTCCCAACCTCCTCGTCAATGGCGCCGGCGGCATCGCCGTGGGCATGGCGACGAATATTCCGCCGCATAATCTTGGCGAAGTGATCGACGCCGCGATCGCCATGATCGACAGGCCCGACATGAGCGTCGCGGAGCTGATGGAGATCGTGCCGGGGCCGGACTTTCCGACCGCCGCGACGATCCTCGGGCGCGGCGGCATCCGCAACGCCTTCGCGACCGGGCGCGGCTCGATCATCATGCGCGCCAAATCCGAGATCGAGACGCTGCGCAAGGATCGCGAGGCGATCATCTTCACCGAAATTCCCTATCAGGTGAACAAGGCGGCGCTGATCGAGCGCATCGCCGAACTCGTCAAGGAAAAGAAGATCGAGGGCATCGCCGACCTGCGCGACGAGTCCGATCGCGATGGGATGCGCATCGTCATTGAGCTGAAGCGCGAGGCGGTGTCCGACGTCGTTTTGAACCAGCTCTGGCGCCACACCTCGTTGCAGTCGAGCTTCCCCGTGAACATGATCGCGCTCAACGGCGGACGGCCGGAGCTGATGACGCTTCACGACGTGCTGCGCGCCTTCGTCGACTACCGCGAAACCGTCGTCACAAGGCGCACGAAGTTCCGTCTGACGAAAGCGCGCGACAACGCCCATCTGCAAGTTGGCCTCGCCATCGCGGTCGCCAATATCGACGAGGTGATCCGTCTGATTAGAGGCTCGCCCGACGCGGCGACCGCACGCGAAGCGCTGATGGCGCGCGACTGGCCCGCGAAAGACATGGCGCCGCTCGTGGAGCTCATCGCCGACCCGCGCCATCGCCTTGCTGAAGACGGAACCTGCCGCCTGTCGGAAGCGCAAGCGCGCGCCATACTCGATCTGCGCCTGCAACGCCTCACCGCGCTGGGGCGCGAAGAGATAGCCGAAGCCCTCAACAAGCTCGCCGCCGAGATCGCCGACTATCTCGATATTCTGCGCTCGCGCGAACGACTGTTCGGCATCGTCAAGGACGAGATGCTGGCGGTGAAGGAAGCCTACGCCACGCCGCGCCGCACGCAAATCATCGAGGCCGATGGCGAGGTCGAGGACGAGGACCTCATCGCGCGCGAGGACATGGTGGTCACCGTCTCGCATGCCGGCTACATCAAGCGCGTGCCGCTTTCGACCTATCGCGCGCAAAGACGCGGCGGCAAGGGCCGCGCGGGGATGCAGACGAAGGAGGAGGATTTCGTCCACCGGCTCTTCGTCGCCAACACGCATACGCCGGTGCTGTTCTTCTCTTCGCTCGGCAAGGCCTATAAGGAAAAGGTCTGGCGGCTGCCGCTCGCGGCGCCGCAGGCGCGTGGCAAGGCGCTCGTCAATATGTTGCCGCTCGATCCCGGCGAGCGCATCACCACCATCATGCCGCTGCCGGAGGACGAAGAGAGCTGGGCGACGCTCGACGTGATTTTCGCGACGACCGGCGGCACGGTGAGACGCAACAAGCTTTCGGATTTCGTCGACGTGCGCCGCAATGGCCTCATCGCGATGAAGCTCGACGAGGGCGAGGCGATTGTCGATGTCGCCACCGCGACCGAACATGACGACATATTGCTCACGACGCGCGATGGGCAATGCATCCGCTTCGCCGTGCCGGAGGTGCGCGTGTTCCAGGGCCGCACCTCGATGGGCGTGCGCGGCGTATTGCTCGGCGAGGGCGATCGCGTGATTTCGCTGTCGATCCTCCATCACTTCGAGGCGACGGGCGATGAGCGCGCGGCCTATCTCAAGCGCGCCAACGCCTTGCGCCGCCGCATGGGCGAGGATGTGTCGCCGGAAGCCGGCGCCGACGTGGAAGAGGCGGCGGGCGCCGTGGAGCTTTCAGACACGCGTTTTTACGAGATGCAGGCGGCCGAACAGATCATCCTGACCGTCTCCGAGAACGGCTACGGCAAGCGCACCTCATCTTACGAATATCGGACGACCGGGCGCGGCGGCAAAGGCATTGTCGCCATGGCGGTGAATGCGCGCAACGGCGCGCTCATCGCATCGTTCCCCGTGGCCCATGGCGACGAGATCATGCTCGTCACCGACGGTGGCCAGCTCATCCGCTGCCCGGTGGACGGCATCCGCATTGCCGGGCGCGGAACGCAGGGCGTCATCGTCTTCGACACGGCCGAGGACGAGCGCGTCGTGTCGGTGGAGCATATAGGCGATGTGGGCGAGGGGGAGGAGGGAGGAGGGGTAAAAAATTTCATTCGACCGGCCGTCATCGCGCCGCATGCCGGATATGCACGATCCACAATTCCTCGCCTTCGACAGCCCAATAAATAATATAGGGAAAAGGGCTAACCGAACGTTCGTGCAGCCCGCCCCAATCCGAAAGCTGACCGCCCAAAGGAAATATTTCGATCGTATCGATCGTTCTTTTTAGAGCCCGATTGACGCGCACGGCGCCAGCCGGACTTCTGTCATCCAAATAAAAAAAATTGCGAGAGGTCAGCCAGCGCCCGCCGCGGAAAGCTCGCTTTCATAAGTCATCGCAATCCGTGGCACTTCCAGAGAGCGGCGACCGCTTCTTCCGGCGCGAATTCTCCGCGTCGCGCTTGCGCCAGTCCCGTCAGGTCCGGGCGCAGCGCATGTTTAGCGCACATTAGCAAATGCCGGAGCCGCTAGTCTGAGCGGCGGGATGGCCACCGACGGGTCTCGTACCGAGCCGTTGCGAGTCCAATGCAGAAGTTTTGGACCCACGTGAGCGGTTGTTATCGCCTCTTCCCGAATGACGGGCAAGAATGACCTCGGGCGTGTTCTATGTTGCTTGGGGCGATAGTCAGGAATGAGGCGGCGGCTTTGGACATTGTCGTCTGTTCGTGCAAAAAGCGCTTGATAGGCACCTGCGCGCGCCGTATGTACGATTCAGGGTCTGTTGTTCCAGTTTGTTGCGGGAAACGGCGGCGTTTCTCCCGTGATCGTCGAGCAAGCGCAAGACTGACGGTTGGCGCGAACGGACGATCCGGCAAGCAGGCCCGTGACGAGTATGCCGAGATCAAGATTTGGTCCAGATATGGCGTTTTGTTGCTCATGTTCGCCTCGGCATCGCACATGCGGATTTTAACGACGGTGTGATCGGCATGGTACTGACGTTAGACCCATGGCTTCGACTGGTCGCAGATCGCTACGCTCCCAATGCAGGCCAGAGCCCGCGCCGAGGATTTCGACCTTCTCCAACTGCTCAGGCGCCCATCCTCGAATCCTTGCGCCAATCGAGGCGGAAAAACAAAGGCGCAGCCATTGGTCAATTCGACGATCACGCGATCATTGACGCGGTCATAGCGCGCGGCGGCGGCGCGCGCGGCTCAATGGCTCGCGCGTGAGCGCCGCGTCTCAACGCGGCGTCAATCTCTGCGTCGGTCAACTCACCCATGGATTTCTTTCCATTTCGCCAGCAGCTCTTTCTGCATGTCATTCACAAGCTTCATCGCTCGACGTATTTCGTTCCGGCTCATGTCAACCGCCCAAACCAAATTGGGCGCTCCATCCACGCCCTTGAGATTGATCTTGGCCTCGCCATCGCCAAAGACATGCACATGCGCCGGCTCGTGACCGTTGACGAAAATGACGACTTCTCAAACCGTGAGCGCGCAGGCCCGTGACCATTGAGAGAATAACCTATCATGATGGGTTTTCAATATCGCCAATCGCGGCGCCTGGCGTTCGCACGCCCAATTTCTCCGCGAGCGCCTTCACGATCGGCGCCTGTCCCTTCGTGATCTTCTCCAATGCTTCCTCGAGCGTGAACCATCCAGCGCGGTCGACCTCGGGGATTTCCATTTGCCTGCCGGACTTCGGCGGCCACTCGACCAAACAGCTATTGCTGCGCAGATCGGCCGGCTCGAAATCCTGTTCGAGCTGCGAAGGCGACGACCGTCTTGCCGCTCGGCTGAACGAAGGCGCCGAGCGGCATGGGATCGCCTGCCGCGACAATGCCGGTTTCTTCTTCAAGCTCGCGCCTGGCCGCCGCGAGCGGGTCTTCCTGCGCGTCGCACAGGCCCTTGGGGATGGACCATGCGCCGGCGTCCTTTTTGGCCCAGAAGGGACCGCCTGGGTGAACCAGCAGAAACTGAACTTCTCCGTTGACCTTGCGGAAAAGGAGAATCCCGGCGCTCGTCTTCCCCATTGGCGACCTCCGGGCGACCCTCCCACAAGCCGCCGAAATCCCCTATACCCCTACTCATGACCGCGCGCACCGCCCTTTACTCCGGCACTTTCGATCCGCTGACCAACGGCCATCTGGACGTGATCGGGCAGGGCGCGGCGCTGTTCGATAGAATTGTCGTCGCCGTCGGCGTGCATCACGGCAAGACGCCGCTCCTTGCCTTCGAAGAGCGCGCCGCCATCATCCGCGACGCCTGCGCCGCGCTCAAAGCGTCCTGCGCCTTTGAAGTTACGAGCTTTGACGGCCTTGTCGTCGAGGCCGCCCGCGCGCATGGCGCCTGCGCTATCCTGCGCGGTTTGCGCGATTCAACCGATTTCGACTATGAAATGCGGATGGCGGGGATGAATGGGACGCTCGCGCCCGACATTCACACGGTTTTCCTGCCTGCCTCGCCGGGGCTTCGCCATGTCAGCGGAACCTTCGTGCGCCAGATCGCGGCGCTTGGCGGCGACGTGTCGGCCTTCGCGCCGGTCGCCTCCGTCGACGCCCTCAAACGCGCCATCGAAAGGCGCGGCAATAAATAGGGAGGCTTTATGAAATTCACCCGCCGTTTCCTGCTCGCCGCCACGGCTGCGAGCGCGCTTCTCGCAACGCCGGCCTTCGCCGAAGACGTGCTCTTGAACCTCGACACGAAATACGGCCGCACCGTCATCAAGCTGCGGCCCGACATCGCGCCCAAGCACGTTCAGCAAATTACGACGCTCGTAAAGCGTAAATTCTATGACGGCGCGCCCTTCCATCGCGTCATCGACGGCTTCATGGCGCAAACGGGCGATCCGACCGGCACAGGCATGGGCAAGTCCGACCTGCCCAATATCCCGGCTGAATTCTCCAAGGAGAAGTTCCTGCGCGGCACGGTCGGCATGGCCCGCGGCCAGGACAATGACAGCGCCAATTCGCAGTTCTTCATCTGCTTCACTCCCGCCCGCTATCTCGAAGAGCAATATACGGTGATCGGCGAAGTGGTCTCCGGCATGGAGAACATCGACAAGATCAAGAAGGGCGAGCCGCCGAAGGATCCCGACAAGATCATCAAACTGCGCCTCGCCGGCGACGAGAGCTGAGAGCAGGACCGTAACCTAGCGTCATGCCCGCGCTTGTCGCGGGCATCCACGCAAGGCAAAGCAGGCACTTTGATTTATTCGTGGATCGCCGGGACAAGCCCGGCCATGACGCGCTCCTTTCGAGGACGCGACCGCGATCCGACAGGAGTTCCCATGACCGAAGCCGCCGACACAATGACGCTCGAGACGACCAAAGGCCCGGTCGTCATCAAATTTCGTCCCGATCTCGCGCCCAATCACGTCGCGCATATCAAGAAGCTCGTTTCCGAGGGTTTCTATGACGGCATCGTCTTTCACCGCGTGATCGACGGCTTCATGGCGCAGACCGGCTGTCCGCGTGGCACCGGCACCGGCGGTTCGAAATATCCGAACCTGAAACAGGAGTTCAACGCCGAGCCGCATGTGCGCGGCACATGCTCCATGGCGCGTGCGCAGGATCCCGACACCGCCAATTCGCAATTCTTCATCTGCTTTACCGACGCGCCCTTTCTCAACCGTCAGTACACGGTCTGGGGCGAGGTGATCTCAGGCATGGAAAATGTCGATAAGATCAAGCGCGGCGAGCCCGTGCGCGATCCCGACAAGATCGTCAAGGCGACGCTGGGCTAAGAAGCCCTATGCTGCAAAGCAGCCGTCATGGCCGGGCTTGTCCCGGCCATCTTTATGTTGAGCTGCCATGCGCGTCGATCTCTTCGACTTCGAACTTCCCCAAGACCGCATCGCGTTGCGGCCGGCGAGCCCGCGCGACAGCGCGCGCATGCTGGTCGTACCGCCGACCGGCGCTTTCGAGGACAGAAGCGTGCGCGATTTACCTTCCTTTCTGCGCGAGGGCGACGCGCTTGTCGTCAACGACTCGCGCGTCATTCATGCGCGGCTTTCGGGGCGGCGGATACGCGGCGAACTGAGCGCAGGCGTCGAGGCGACGCTGATCGAACGGCTCGACGCCTCGCGCTGGCGCGCGCTGGCGCGGCCCGCTAAGAAGCTCGCGATCGGCGATCTATTGCGTTTCGGCCGAGAAGGGGAGAGCGCCTGCCTTCTCGGCGCGCTCGACGCACGCGTCGAAGCCAGAGGCGAGAGCGGCGAGATAACGCTTGCCTTCGAATTTTCCGGTCAGGCGCTCGACGAAGCGATAGAGGCGGCGGGCGCCATGCCGCTGCCGCCCTATATCGCCGGCAAGCGCGAGGCGGACGCGCGCGACGAGACCGACTATCAGACCGTTTTCGCGCACGAGCCCGGCGCCGTCGCGGCGCCGACCGCCGGTCTGCATTTCACGCCGGAATTGCTCGCGGCGATCGAAGCGCGCGGCGTTCGCACTCCATCGCGTGACGCTGCATGTCGGCGCGGGCACCTTTCTGCCGGTGAAGGCGGAGGACACCGAGGCGCATGTCATGCATCAGGAATACGCGCGGCTTGATACGGACACGGCTGCCGCGCTCAATGAAGCGCGGGCGAAGGGCGGACGAATCGTCGCCGTCGGCACTACGGCGCTGCGCGTGCTGGAGAGCGCGGCGAGCGCTGACGGCAGGCTCGCGCCTTACGCGGCGCGTACGGGCATTTTCATCACGCCCGGCTATCGCTTTCGCGCGGTGGATATGCTGCTCACCAATTTCCATCTCCCGCGCTCGACATTATTCATGCTGGTCGCC
The DNA here is from genome assembly GCA_963706255.1 of uncultured Alphaproteobacteria bacterium. Taxonomy (GTDB): domain Bacteria; phylum Pseudomonadota; class Alphaproteobacteria; order Rhizobiales; family Beijerinckiaceae; genus Methylocystis. Next base: position 135,099 of record CAVPMJ010000023.1, read on the forward strand.
GCCTTCAGCGGCCTCGAACGCATGAAAGCCGCCTATGCGCATGCGATTGAAAGCGGCTATCGCTTCTATTCCTATGGAGACGCATGCTTGCTGCAGCGCGCCGAACCATGATCGAAGGCCGTGACATGCGCATTCTCGCTCTGTGGCGCGACGATCCGACCGAAGCGCCGATGAGCATTGACGCGCGCGTCGACAATGCGCGGATCCTCTCGACATGGGATCTGTTCGGCGCCTTCGATCTCGACGGCGTCCGTACGCGGCCCTTCACACTTCGGCGCGACGGCGGCATTGATTTTGGGGCCGGCAGGGATCGTTGGCGAACGGACTTGCGCGAGGCGGCGATAGAGGTCGGCGCAAGTTTCACAATATGGTTCAATGAGGCCGACAACGGCGTCTACCGCATCGTCAAGATCGCCTTGCTCGGCGCCAAGGACAGGAAATGACGCAGCCGTTTTCTTTCGCCCTCGACGCGAGCGACGGCGCCGCGCGCAAGGGAGAGATTTTTACGCCGCGCGGAACGATCCGCACGCCCGCCTTCATGCCGGTCGGAACGGCGGCGACTGTAAAGGCGATGTTTGCCGCAAGACGTGCGGGCGGCAGGCGCCGACATATTGCTCGGCAATGTCTATCACCTGATGCTGCGGCCCGGCGCCGAGCGTATCGCGCGCCTCGGCGGCCTGCATCAATTCATGCGCTGGCCCTATCCGATCCTCACGGATTCGGGCGGCTTTCAGGTGATGTCGCTCGCCAAGCTTCGCAAGCTCGACGAGAGCGGCGTGACTTTCCAATCGCATATCGACGGGTCGGCCCATCATCTGTCGCCCGAGCGTTCGATGGAAATTCAGGACCTGCTCGGTTCCGACATTCAGATGCAGTTCGACGAATGCGTGCGGCTGCCATGTTCGGACGCCGAGGCCGAGCGCGCCATGCGCTTGTCGCTTCGCTGGGCGGAGCGCTCCCGCAAGGCGTTTCGACGAGCAATCGGGCAGGGCGGTTTTCGGAATTGTGCAGGGCGGCGCTTCCAAGCCCTTACGCATCGAGAGCGCCAAGGCGCTCGCGGCGATGGATTTCCACGGCCTTGCCGTCGGCGGCCTCGCGGTGGGAGAGCCGCAGGAAATCATGCTCGACATGCTGGAGACCGCCGTCCCGCATCTTCCCGCCGAGAAGCCCCGCTATCTGATGGGCGTCGGCACGCCTGACGACATCGTTCAGGCCGTCGCGCGCGGCATCGACATGTTCGACTGCGTGATGCCGACGCGCGCCGGGCGCCATGGCCTCGCCTATACGCGCCACGGGCGGGTGACGCTGCGCAACGCCCGTCACGCAGACGATCCGCGTCCGCTCGACGAAGCCTCTTCCTGTCCCGCCGCGCGCGACTATTCGCGCGCCTATCTGCATCACCTCGTGAAAGCGGGCGAAATTCTCGGCATGATGCTGCTGACGCAAGCCAATGTCGCCTATTACCAGGAACTGATGGCCGGGCTTCGCGCCGCGATCGCCGAAGGCCGTTTGGCGGATTTCGCCGCGGAGACGCGGGAAGGCTGGGCCAGAGGCGAAAGCGCATAAAGCTCTGACAACCCAGTTTACCGCTAAAATAATATGGTTTACGAAAGCGATACTGGGCGGGGGCCGGCATGGGCCGCTATCATGAGGAACTGACGCGACGGTTTCTGAATGGCGTGCGCCGCGAACGGCCCGCCAATGCGCGCCGCTCGACGCCTCTGCGGCGCGAAACGCCGCCGACGCGCCGCCAAAAGCCCAAACTGGCCTCGATGGAGAATGCAATGACGCATCCCGGCGAAATCCTTGCCCGTCATTTGCAGGAACTCGGCATGACGGCCTCGGACCTCGCGCGCGACATCGACGTGCCGGTCAACCGCGTCACCGCGATCCTCAACGGCCAGCGCGGCGTCACCGCCGACACAGCCCTGCGGCTCGGACATTGGTTCGGCGTCGAGCCGGAGGATTGGCTCGAGTTGCAAACGCAATATGAGCTTGCTTTGGCGCGTCGCGCCGCGGGGGCGAGGATCAAGTCCCTGCCGAGCCTCGCCGATCGCCGGCGCGACTAGGAAATGCGCTCGGCCGCAGCTTGCAGCGACGCCGGCTTTCTCGACGAATTACGCAGCTTTTCGGAATTCGGCGCGCCGACGCGCGTCCTCGTCGAAGACGGCGTTCCGTACTACGTAAACGCATTTTGGACATCGGGACAGAGGCGCGCGCATGCGCTGCATGAGGTCAGCTATCGCGCCTGTTTCAAGCCGCAGCTTCCCGCCTTCTTCATCAGCCGCCTGACGCAGCCGGGCGAGACGGTATGCGACCCATTCATGGGGCGCGGCACGACGCCGCTGCAAGCGGCGTTAATGGAACGAAAGCCCGTCGGCTCCGACGTCAATCCGCTATCCTTGCTGTTGACGCGACCACGCCTGCGCCCGCCGGCGCTCAGCGATATTGCGGCACGGCTCTCCGCGGCGCCCTGGGGACAGGGCGAGATCGAGCGAGAAGATCTGCTGGCGTTCTACCATCCGGGCACGCTGCGCCAGATTTGCGCCTTGCGGCGCTATCTACTCATGCGCGCCCGCGACGACGCCCTCGACGCCGTCGACGATTGGATCAGAATGGTCGCGCTTAATCGCCTGACCGGCCATTCGCCCGGCTTCTTCTCCGTCTACACGATGCCGCCCAATCAGGCCGTATCGGTGAAAGCGCAGTTGAAAATCAATGCGCGGCGCGGGCAAGCGCCGCCGCTGCGCGACGTCCCCGCGTTGATTTTGAAGAAATCGCGCGCGCTGCTTGCCGATGGCGCACCCGAGGCGTGCGAGGCGCGTCTTGCAGTCGCCGACGCGGCGCGGCTCAACCACCTCGAAGACGGCGCCGTCGATCTCATCGTCACCTCGCCGCCATTCCTGGATGTGGTCGATTATCGCGGCGACAATTGGCTGCGCAACTGGTTTGCCGGCGTCGACGCCGACAGCATTCAGATGTCGCAACTGCGCGCGCCGTCCGATTGGTCGGCAATGACGCGCGCGGTCTTTGAAGAATTTGCGCGCGTCGTAAGGCCCGGCGGCTATGTCGCCTATGAGGTCGGCGAAGTGAGGAGCGGCGAAATGTTGCTTGAGCGCCTTGTCTGGCGCGAGATCGAGGGCCTGCCGTTCGATCGGCTCGGCGTTCTCGTCAACCAGCAATCTTTCACGAAAACCAGTAATTGCTGGGGCGTCGCCAATAACGCCAAAGGGGTCAACAGCAATCGCGTCGTCATCGCGCGCCGCATATGACGCGAAATCCGAACGGCGACGTCTCGGAATGTCATTCCCGACAGGCCGAAGGCATGATCGGGAATCCAGAGCTACAACAGGAGTCTCGAAGTTTGCTCTGGATTCCCGATCGCGCGCGATGCACGCGTCGGGAATGACAGATGCGCAATTACAAGCTCTCAGCCGGCGCGCAGCAAGCGCACGGCCTCGTCGCGTTCGAACAAGTAGAGCAGGGCGCGCAAGGCCTGCTCCGCGTTCGCTCGCAAGTTCTGGATCTCGGCGCAGGATGAGTTCGGCGTCGTCCCGGGCGATGGCAAGCAGGCGCGCATGGGCGGCGAGATCGGCGAGGCGAAAGCCCGGCATTCCCGCTTGGCGGGTGCCAAGAATCTCGCCTTCGCCGCGCAGGCGCAGGTCTTCTTCCGCAATACGGAATCCGTCTTCCGTTTGACGTAAAGTCGTCAGGCGCGCCTTTGCGGCTTCGGTAAGCGGACCTTTGTAGAGCAGCAGACAGGTCGATTCGCCCGCGCCGCGCCCGACCCGCCCGCGCAATTGATGCAACTGCGCCAAGCCGAAGCGTTCCGCGTGCTCGATCACCATGATCGTCGCTTGCGGCACGTCGACGCCGACTTCGATCACCGTCGTTGCGACCAGTATCTGAATATCGCCGCGCTGGAACGCCTCCATGACGGCGTCCTTCTCGGCGCCCTTCATGCGGCCGTGAATAAGACCGACGGCCGCGCCAAAATATTTCTGTAGATCCGCGTGGCGCTCCTGTGCTGCCGCCAGATCGAGCTCTTCATTCTCCTCCACCAGGGGGCAGACCCAATAGGCGCGCGCGCCTTGCGCCATGGCGCGCTGCAGGCCGCCGACGACCTCGCCGATCCGCGCCGCCGGGAGGGCGCGGGTCGAAACCGGCGTTCGGCCCGGCGGCTTTTCGTCGAGGGCCGAGCAATCCATGTCGCCAAAAGCCGTCAACGCCAGCGTTCGGGGGATCGGCGTCGCGGTCATCACGAGCACGTCGACGGCCGCGCCCTTCGCGCCAAGCGCCAGACGCTGCTGCACGCCGAAACGATGCTGTTCGTCGACGACGGCGAGGCCAAGATCATGGAACGCCAGATCGCTCTGCACCAGCGCATGCGTGCCGATGATGACGTCGACTTCGCCGGCGCCGATGGCTGCGTGCAGCGCCGCGCGTTCGCTCGGCTTGGCGCGGCCGGTGAGGAGCGCGAGCCGCAGACCGGCAGGCTCGAGCAGCGGCGCGAGACGATCGTAATGCTGACGCGCTAGAATCTCCGTCGGCGCCATCAGCGCTGTTTGGCGGCCGCTTTCCGCGACGCTCGCCATCGCCAGCGCGGCGACGATCGTCTTGCCGGAGCCGACGTCGCCCTGCACGAGGCGCAGCATGCGTTTGTCGGAGGCAAGATCCGGCGCGGATTTCTTCAAGCGTGCGCTGCTGCGCGCGCGTGAGGCGGAAAGGCAACGCGGCCTCGATCGCGCGCGTAAAGCGACCATCGCCCTTATGGGCGCGGCCCGCCGGCCGCCGCATCGTCGCGCGTATGAGCCGCAAGGCGAGTTGACTGGCGAGCAATTCGTCGAGCGCCAGACGCTGGCGCGCCGGATGTTGGGCAGAGAGGGCGCTTGCGCTTTCAGGCCGATGCGCGGCGCGCAGTGCCTCGGCGAATCCGGGGAGCTTATTGGCGGCGAGGACGCTCGCGTCCTGCCATTCGGGGAGCGCGGGCAGACGCGCCAAAGCCTCTTCCGTCGCGCGTAAAACAAAGCGCGCCTGCAAGCCTTCCGTCAGGCCGTAGACGGCTTCATATGCGGGAAGCTTGGCGAAGCCTGCTTCATCCAGCACACGGTCGGGATGCACGATCTGCCGGCGACCGTCATAGAGCTCGACGCGCCCGGAAATCCAGCGCGTCGCGCCAAGCGGCAGACTGCGCTCGATCCAATCGGGATTGGCGAGAAAGAAAACGAGTTCGACATCGCCGGTTTCGTCCTCCACAAGCACGCGAAAAGGCGCCTTGGAATACCGGCCCTGCGGGCGGCGATGCTCGGCGACGCGCACCTTCAGCACAACCATCATGTCGAGCGGCGCCGCCGCGATTGTCGGCCGCGCGCTGCGATCGATGACGTTGGACGGAAGATGGAAAAGAAGGTCGAGCGCGCGCGCCTCGGCGCCTGGCTTCGCCAGCAGCCGGTCGAAAAGCTTGGCGGTCTTGGGGCCGACGCCCGGCAGGGCGGCGACGCGGCCGAAGAGAGGATCGAGCAAAGAAGGACGCATGGATTTTCAGTTCAACAATACGGCGCTCGTCCCAAGCGCGTCATTCAATTTCGACATCGTAGCTCGGCGCGCCGCTCGCGCCCTTATAGGTGAAATGCCACCATTCGCGCGGGTAATTCTCGAAGCCGTGGCGACGCATCAGCGCAACCAGCGCGTCGCGATGCGCCCGCGCCGTCTTCGGCGCGTTCGCCTTCGTCCAGGAGCGCCGGTCGAAAAAATCGAAAGGCGTGCCGAAGTCCCAACCCTTCACGCCAATGTCGACGGCGAGGCCCGTCGAATGCGTCGAAGTCTCGGCGATATAGCCTTGCGCGAACAGAGCGCGCTTATCGACCCGAGGATAATATTCGGGCTTGGTGCGCTGGTCGGCGCTGCGCGACCAGTCCACGAAAGCCGAAACTGCGCGGCGTGGACGATAGCAGTCGTAAACGACAAGCGTCAGGCCGCGCGCTTTTGCGTCCGCCTGGGCCGCCGCCAGCGCATGGGCGGCGTCGGCGCGCAGCCAGCATTGCGGCGCGCCATAACCGGGCACGGGACCGCCCGTGAAATTATCGGGCCCGGCGTAGCGCATCTCTTGCGCCACATCCGGCGCAATGTCTCCGAGACGCGCGAACCCTGGCGGCGGCTCGGCGGCGCGCGCGTTCGGCGCGCACAGCACGGCGACGAGAAGGATCAGGATCGATCTGCGCATGACGGACGGCCTCATGTGCGCTGGCGCAACTTCGCGCCAGCGCGCCGCCGACTATAGGTCTTTCCGATCCTTTAGGGAGGCTTTCATGTCCGAGAAACTTTCGCCGGTCACCGGCCTCACGCTTGCGGCGCTTGCCGCCGCCATCGCCTGGGCCGCCCCGGCGCTCGCCGGCGACCGCTGCAAGGTGACGGACCCCACCGGCACGCCGCTCAATATCCGCGACCAGAGCAAGCGCATTATCGGGACGATCGAGAACGACCGGCTTGTCTTCGTCCAGCGCTACGGCGAGGACGACAACGGCAAGCCCTGGGCCTATGTCGCGACGCCGGGCGGCAAGCGCCTGGGCTGGGTCTATCGCGAATTCATCAGCTGCTATTGAGTCCTGCGGCGTAACGGCCGATGATGATTTGCGGGGCGCGCAGTCCGGAGGCCAGAAATGACGAAACATTTGGACCGACGGCGATTTCTCGCCGCCTCCGCCGCCGCTGGCGCAGCGATCGAAATGAGCGCCGCCGCGGCGAGGGCCGAGGGCGTCACGGCCCAGCAGCGCAAGGTCGCGGCCAATGCGCCGCTGCCTTTGCCGTTCGATCCGGCCAAGATCAAAGGACTGTCGGAAAAGCTCCTCCTCTCGCATTACGAAAACAATTATATCGGCGCGATCAAACGCCTGAATGCGATCGCCGAACAACTTGCGGCGCTCGATTTCGACAAGGCCCCGGGATTTCAGATCAACGGATTGAAGCGCGAAGAATTGATCGCGACGAATTCAATGATCCTGCATGAAATCTATTTCGCCGGTCTCGGCGACGGCGGCAGGCCAGGCGCCGATTTGGCGCGGGCGATCGATCGCGATTTCGGCGGATTCGAGCGTTGGCGCTCCGAATTCGTCGGCATGGGCAAGGCGCTGGGCGGCGGTTCCGGCTGGGTGATCCTCGCCTATGACAAGCATGGCAAAAAACTCGTCAATTCATGGGCCAACGACCACACCCAAAATATCGCTGGCGGCGATCCGCTGCTCGTCCTCGATATGTTCGAGCACGCCTATCAGATGGATTTCGGCGCAAGGGCCGCAGACTATGTGAAGGTCGTGATGGAGGCCGTCGACTGGTCGAACGCCGACCGCCTCTATGGGAAATACGGCAGACCCTAAACGTCCGAGATCATCACTTCTTCGCCCTGGCGACGCCGCCATGCGCCGCCGACCAAGCGGCGGGATCGGCGATGAAGGCTTCAACCTCATTCAGCGCGTCGTCGGGAAAATATTTGTGCTCGCGCGCGACAGCCAGCACGTCGCGCCATGTCGCCAGCGCATGCAGGCGGATGCCCATCGCCGCCAGCTCCTCGCGGGCGCCGGCGAAAATATCGTAGAAGAAGAACACGAAGACATGGTCGCAGCGCTGTCCGGCGTCGCGCAGCGCCTGCACGAAGTCCTTCTTGGAGCCGCCGTCGGTCGCGAGATCCTCGACGAGGAGCGTGCGGCCGCCTTCCATCAGATCGCCCTCGATGCGGGCGTTGCGGCCGAAGCCTTTCGGCTTCTTGCGCACATATTGCATCGGCAGCATCAGGCTGTCGGCGATCCACGCGGCGAAAGGAATGCCGGCGGTTTCGCCGCCCGCGACCACGTCCAGAGACTCATAGCCGATGTCGCGCTCGATCGTTCGCGTGGCGAAATCGATGAGCCGCCGGCGCAGGCGCGGGAAGGCGATGATCTTGCGCATGTCGATATAGACCGGCGACGCCCAGCCGGCCGTGGTGATGAAGGGTTTGTCGGTATTCACAAGCACAGCCCGCACTTCGATCAGCGCCTTGGCGGTCTCCTGTGCGGCGGTCTGGCGGTCGGTGGACATGGATGCGGCGGGCCTTCCTTCAAAATTCGCCGCGCAGCCATAGCCTATTTCGCCGCGTCGCGCGCGGCGGTTTGCCCGAAAAGAATTTCGCGCTCCAGCGCCGTGAAATCCAGCCGCGCGCGCTCATAGGGCGCGCCGGCGGCATAGGCCCGGATCACCGCCGGCCGCGCCCGGATGGCGTCGAACCAGCGCTTGAGATGCGGAAAATCGTCAAGGTCCTGCCCCTGGTCCTCATAGGGAACGATCCAAGGGTAGCAGGCGATGTCGGCGATCGAATAGTCGCCAGCGAGGAAGGGCGTCTTGGCGAGTTGCCCGTCCATCACGCCGTAGAGCCGGCCGGTCTCATTGCGGTAGCGTTCCATGGCGTAGGGAATCTTCGCGGGAGCGTATTTGGCGAAATGGTGGTTCTGGCCCGCCATGGGGCCGAGCCCGCCCACCTGCCAAAAGAGCCATTGCAGCACGCGCGCGCGCGCATGAATATCGGTCGGGAGAAGGCGCCCGGTCTTTTCAGCGAGATAGAGCAGGATCGCGCCGGATTCGAATAGCGTGACAGCCGCCCCGCCATCCGCCGGCTCCCGGTCGACGATCGCCGGCATGCGGTTATTGGGTGAAATCGCCAGAAAATCCGGCTTGAACTGATCGCCCTTGCTGATGTCGACAGGCCTGATCCGATAGGCGAGACCGGTCTCCTCAAGGAAGATCGTGATTTTATGGCCGTTCGGCGTCGGCCAGTAATAGAGATCGATCATGGACCCCAGTCCAGCGGCTGAGACAGCCTATCCTGTGTTCTAAGCCCCTGCGGCGCAAGATCAATCGCCCCGGCCATGCTATGCTTGCGAGAGAGGGGAGGCGGCGGCATGATGATTAGAATCTCCAAAATCTTTCTCGTGGCGGCGGTCGGAGCGCTCATCCTTCTGGTCGCGATCAATAATGTTACGGATTACGATACGAATTATGACGTCGTGAGCCACGTCATGTCGATGGACGAGGTTCCGCCGGGGAGCCCGCTGGCCTGGCGGGCGATCACGAACCCGACGCTGCATCGGCTGCTCTATGGGTTCATCATCGCGACGGAGTTCGTGGCCGCGAGCTTGAGCCTTGTCGGCGGCTGGAAGCTGTGGCGCATGCGGGGGACTGAGGCGGCGCGCTTCAACGCCGCCAAGGATGTCGCCATAGCGGGTCTCGCCCTCGCGGTGGGGCTCTATCTCTTCGGCTTCATGGCCATCGGCGGCGAATGGTTCCAGATGTGGCGGTCAGGAACCTACAATATGCAGCAGGCCGCCTTCCGCTTCATCGGCTGCGCCGGGCTGGTCCTTGTTTTCCTGGGTCAGCGCGACGAATGACGCGCCTTACAGGCGCTTGAGCATGTTGTAGCCGAGCAGGCCGCCGAGCCCGGCGCCGACAACCGCGACGAGCGCGCCGCCAATCGCCACGCCCGTCAAGCCGCCGAGAACCGCGCCGACGCCGGCGAAAAGATATTTGTTCTTCTGAACGGTGGGATTCTGGTCGTCAGCCATGGGTTTTTTCCTCGTCCGAGCGCCGCACGCTAGGCGGCAATTAGCGGACCGCCGCCGAAATCAAGGGCGCGAGCCGCCGAGCTGGTAGCTCTCTCGCGGTAAATAAACGCGCCGTAAAGCTGCGCGGCCGGAAGGTGGTTGGTGCGCGTGAGCGCAGGACTGCCGGTGATTGTTTGCCCATGAAGTGACGTGGATATGGCTCAGCACAAGAGCTAGATAACCCTTCCATGAGCGAAGCGACGACCGCTTTTGTGCTGGCCGGAGGCGGCAGCCTAGGCGCGATCCAGGTCGGCATGTTGCGAGCCTTGGTTGCGGCTGGCGTTCGACCGGACTTTGTCGTCGGCTCTTCCGTTGGCGCGTTGAACGCCTGCTATTATGCGGGGCGCCCGGATGCGCAAGGCGTCGAGAGTTCTGGCCGAAATTTGGATCGGCCTGCGCCGCCAACATGTGTTTCCCTTCACTTTCGCAACGGCGGTCGCGCTTTTGGGCCGGATGGATTATCTCGTCGACCCGACCTCCTTGCGCCGTTTGATTGAGGCGCGGCTGCCTTACGGACTTTTGGGGGAAGCAAAGCTGCCGGTCCATCTGGTGGCGACGGACATGCAGGGAATTGCGGTGACGCTGTCCCAAGGGCCCGCGGTCGAGGCGATCTTGGCGAGCGCCGCCGTTCCGGGGATTTTCCCCACGGTTGCGATCGACGGCGTTCCGCTGATGGATGGCGCGGTCGCCGCGAACACGCCGCTCGAACTCGCGGTGAAGCTCGGCGCATCGCGTATTTTCGTGTTGCCGACGGGCTACGCTTGCGCATTGGAAAGGCCGCCGTCGGGCGCCGTGGCGCGCGGACTGCACGCGATCACGCTCCTCATCGCCTGGCAACTGATCCGGGATCTGGAGCGCTTGCCGAAAGAGATCGAGGTGCATCTCGCGCCGGCGCTGTGCCCACTGAACGTCTCGCCTTATGATTTCTCTCACTCCCGCGAGCTTATCGCCCGGGCGACCGCGGCGTCGCAAAAGTGGATCGAGAATGGCGGCCTAGTCCAGCGCGCCTCGCCGCAGGATCTCGCGCCGCATCGTCACCATCATCATTGACGGCATGAATGCCGGGCAGGGCGCAGCAACTGCAAAACCTTGGTGTCGCGCTCCCATATCCGCCTGCCAAGCGTCACGCTTGGCGGGCGTTAATGGGACTCAGCGCCACTGCACGCAGCGGCGACGGCCAAAACCAAGGCTCGGACTCCAGCGCCTCGTCCATTTGAGGCATTTCTTGCCCGCAGGGGCATCAAATCTGGCGAGTTGCAAGAGAAGCGACGCGGACACGCCGTCCTCATTCGGGGAGACGACGCTCAAAGGAGCCGCCGAACCGGGCGCCGTCGCGGCAAATAAAAAAGCTCCGCAAAGAGCGCCGAACAAAGGGGCCTTAAAATTCTTGCGCATTGCAACATCCTCCCGTCCTGTCCTCGACCATTAAGTCGCGGATCGCGTCGGAATTACCCGACCCGTCTCGCAGCCAAATAATGGCGGCCGATAAGGCGTCAAGACGAAGGTCCAACAATCCCCTTTTCAATGACCTTTGATTAGGGAGAGGCGAGAGCTGCAAGAACATGCGCATTGAACGCGAGGCTGAGGCATAGCTCACCCCATATTGGGAATGAACACGCCGACGCGGTGAAAACCTGCCCTCACAGGGGGCTTTCAATGCGGCCCTGGCGGCGGTGGACGGCATGCGGCCAAAAGACGAAGGCGAAGCCATGCTCGCGATTCAAATGGTCGCGACTTACGAAACCGCGTTGGAAATGCTTACCCGCGCCAAGCAGGCCGAATATATGCCACAGCTACAGGAATGCGGCTCGCTCGCGGTAAAGCTGATGCGGACCTATGCGACGCAAGTGGAAGCTCTCGGCCGGCTTCGCAGGGGCGGCGAACAGCGCGTTGTCGTGCAACACGTGACGGTGAACGATGGCGGGCAAGCCATCGTCGGCGATGTGAACCGACCGGGGGGCGGGAAAAAATGACAACCAACCCCTTGCGCGAAATCTGCGGCGCGCGGACGCGCTCCGGCGCGCCCTGCAAAGCCCCAAAGGTGACAGGCAAGACCCGTTGCCGGATGCATGGCGGCGCGGCCGGGAGTGGCGCGCCCAGAGGCGAGCGCAACGGAAGCTGGCGACACGGGCGTTTCACGGGCGAAGCCATCGCCGAGCGCAAGGCGGCGCGCGAGACGTTGCAATCCGCTCGCGCACTGATCGCTGCTTCTCGGCCTTCTAGATGTACAAAGCTGGCACCGCAAATTTGAACGGTAGCATGAGTGGATTTTCTGCCTGACGGCCGTGCTTCACCCGGGCGATCTCTCTGACCACAGCTTTTCTAAGTAGAAACGGCGGAGCGGTCTTCTGCGCCGCCGTTGAAATCGTCAAAGCAGAGGCTTACCAGCCCCAGCCGCCACCGTAATAGGGGTAGTAGCCGCCGCCGTAATAGGGGTAGTAGCCGCCGCCGTAGTAGCCCCGACGGTAATAGCCGCGACCGTAGCCGCCGCCGTAGTAGCCGCGACCATAGCCGCCCCGATAACCGCCCCAGCCGCGGCGGTAATAGACGTTCTCGACCTGCGCAGATAACGCCACCGACGAGGGATCGGGCGCGCTCAACGGGCCGGCGAGGACTTCGGCAGGAAACGTGGTCGCGAATACTGCTCCGCACAAGGCGCCATAGAGCGCCGTTTTTAGGCTTTTCTGCATATTGTCCTCCTCCGGTGCAGGTCTACGAACAGCCTCATTTATAAAAAAAAACGCCAAGCTGGTCGGTTTGTTCCGGGTTGGCCCGCAGTTTTCCCTCTTGGCGGCTTTCGACCGCCGTTGAGCATCAAATTGGAGGACTAGGTGTGGGACTAAGTGTGGGACTAAATTTTCCGTAAGCGATTAATACACTGTTTTTATTGGCTTAAGTACAGCTAAATGGTGCCCCTGGCCGGAGTCGAACCAGCACTCCTTGCGGAACTCGATTTTGAGTCGAGCGCGTCTACCAATTCCGCCACAGGGGCCTTGACCGGCGGGAAGCCGGCGAAGCGGCGCGGATATTAGCCGCGCTTCGGCGCCCGTCAACCCGGCTTCAAACTTCTTTCGGCAATGCATACGTGCTATGCGCGATTGCGCCATGCGCCGACCCCCGGAGACAGATGAAAAAGCTCTACGACTGGACCATGTCGCTCGCCGCGAGCAAGCACGCGCCCTTCGCGCTTGGCGCCATCGCCTTTGCCGAAAGCTCCTTTTTCCCCGTGCCGCCGGACGTGATCCTCGTGCCGATGACGCTCGCCGAGCCAAAAAAGGCCTGGTATTTCGCAGGGATATGCACCATCGCCTCGGTGGCGGGCGGGGCGCTCGGCTACGCCTTCGGCGCGCTGTTTTACGACACGATTGGGCAATGGCTCATCAATCTCTATGGCTATGCCGAGAAGATGGAGGCGCTGCGCGCCTTCTATGCGCAATGGGGCGCGATCTTCATTCTGGTGAAGGGCTTGACGCCCATTCCCTACAAGCTCGTCACCATCGTTTCGGGGCTGATGGCCTATAATTTCCCGCTGTTCATCGTGCTGTCGCTGATCACGCGCGGCGCGCGGTTTTTCATCCTGGCGGCGGCGATCAACCGCTTTGGCGACCCCATCCGCTCGAGGCTCGAAAGCCATTTCGGCCTGTTCGTCGGATCGCTGGCGGTGGTCGTCGTGGCGGGCTTCGCCCTCGCGGCGAAGATGTTTTGAGGCGCGGCGGGCCGGATGAACTGGCGTAGCGCTTTCGATTGCCTGACGGCGCCCAGCAACGCCGCGCTGCTGATCCTCGCCGCCGCGGTCGCCGCGATCGGCGGCGCCTGGGCCTATGAGTCGCTCGGTTACCTGCCCTGCGAGCTTTGCTACAAGGAGCGCGTTCCTTATTACGCCGCCTTTGCGCTCGCGCCGCTCGCGGCATTCTCCGCGCAGACGGGCAGGGCGGGGCTGGCGCGCGCCGCCTTTTTGCTGATGGCGCTGCTCTTCGCCGGAAACGCGGCGCTATCGATCTATCATTCGGGCGTCGAGTGGAAGATTTTCGCGGGGCCTTCGGACTGCTCCGGACCGCTGTCGAGCGCGCCCTCCGTCGAGGACTTCGTGAAGCAGCTTCGGACCGTCAAGGTCGTGCGCTGCGACGAGCCGACGCTGTGGGTGCTGGGTCTGACGCTCGCGAATTGGAATGTTGCGATCTCAGCGGCGCTGGCGGGACTGGCGACGTGGGGCGCGAACGGCATCGGGCGCTCGCGCTAGAGATTTACTGGCGCGGCTGGCCCATTTTTTCGATCACCGCGCGCAGGTCGCCAATCGCGTAAGCCCAGTTGTGACATTTGAAGCTGCGAATATTGTCGATCGACGTTTTGCATCCGAAACACTTCACGCCAGCAATAGCCCGTGGCGCTTCCGTGTTCACGTATTTCTGATCCCCAAGAATGACCTCAGCGATCATTTGCGCCTTGTGCACTTCGCCCAGCGCAGAAGAGACGATGTCGAGCCAGTTCGTTTCGCGACCGCATTTCGGACATTGCTTGACGTCGCCGCTGATCCAAAGGGGCGCGCCGATCGTTTTCGGCGGCATGCCTAGCAGATCTTCGATCTTTCTTACGTCTTCGGTAGGCGTAACCCACTTGTGACGGCCCGGAAGGGAGGCGGGCAAGTCGTAAACTTGTTTGAAGAGTCCATCGTCGACGGGATAGGTGTTCTTCTGCATGACGCGTCTCCAATTTCATAGAGCAATAAGAGGTGACAAAAAGCGTAATAAACACGCGGCATTACAGCCTATCCCATTGGAGGCGAGGGTCAACTCGTTGTTTGAACGGCGGCGTGGGCTTAACCCATCGCCATCTGGGCGCTCGCCCTCAGCTTTTCCGTCTCGCTCTTCAACTGGCCGCAGGCGGCGAGGATGTCGCGGCCGCGCGGGGTGCGCACCGGGCTGGCGTAGCCGGCGTTGAAGACGATGTCCGAGAACCGTTCGATCGTCTCCCAATCGGAGCATTCGTAGGGCGCGCCGGGCCAGGGATTGAACGGGATGAGATTGATCTTGGCCGGCACGCCCTTCAGGAGGCGCACCAGTTCGCGCGCCTCGGCGGGCGAGTCGTTGACGCCCTTCAGCATCACATATTCGAAGGTGATGCGCCTTGCGTTGCTGGCGCCCGGATAGTCGCGGCAAGCCTGCAGCAGCTCCATGATCGGATATTTCTTGTTGAGCGGCACCAGCGTGTCGCGCAGATCGTCGCGCACGGCGTGGAGCGAGATCGCGAGCGCCGGCCCGCATTCGGCGCCGAGCCGCTCGATCTGCGGCACGACGCCCGAGGTCGAGACGGTGATGCGGCGCTTGCTGAGCGACAGCCCGTCGCCGTCGGCCATGACCTCGATCGCCGCCATGACATTGTCGAGATTATAGAGCGGCTCGCCCATGCCCATGAAGACGATGTTGGAGACCGCGCGCACGCCCTCGCCAGCGGGCACGAGGCCATCGGTCGGCCGCTCGCGATCGGGAAAGTCGCCGAGCCGCTGGCGAGCGACGAGCAGCTGCCCGACGATCTCGGCGGTGGTCAGATTGCGCACGAGCTTCTGCGTGCCCGTATGGCAGAAACTGCAATTCAAGGTGCAGCCGACCTGCGAAGAAACGCAAAGCGTCCCTCTGTCGCTCTCGGGGATGTAAACGCATTCGACCTCCGCGCCCTTGTCGAGCGCGTCGACCGGCTCCAGCCGCAGCAGCCATTTGCGCGTGCCGTCGCTTGAAATCTGCTCCGCGACGATTTCCGGCAAGCGTAAAGCGAAAGCGTCGCCAAGCGTCTGGCGGAGCGCCTTGGAGACGTTCAGCATCTCGCCAAAGTCGTGCGCGCCGCGAAAATAGATCCAATGCCAGAGCTGAGAGACGCGCATGCGGATTTCGCGCTCTGGCAGGCCCAGCGCGCGCAAGGCGTCGGCAATCTCGGCGCGGGTCATTCCGGCGAGCGAGGGCTGAACAGCAAGGGTCGGCGCGGCGGAAGCGACGGAGGCGGTCATGAAATCCTCTGATGACGCCCCTTATATCATGGCTCCGCCGGATTTTTCACAGGGAGCTCTCATGAAGCCATTGCTGATCCGCGCCGCCGCCGCCATGGGCGCAATCGCCGTTTATCTGTGGCTCGCGATCTTAGGCGGGGGCGGCTTTGCCGCCTTTTTCTCGAATCCGGCGCGGACCGCGCTCGCCATCGTCACCATCGCCTTGGGCGTCGTGTCGGTTTTCGTGGGCGGCAATCTCAGCCCGGGCCTCCGCGAAGACCGCAGCAACCGCTGGGTCATTGCGGCCTTCGGCGTTATCGGCCTCTTGGGCGCTTTTCTTCCTGCCTGGACCGACCGCATCGGCTTCTGGATGATAGACGGCGACGCCGTCCGGTGGCTCGGCGTCGCGCTACTCGCCGGCGGCGGCGCCTTGCGGCTGTGGCCTGTCGCGGTTCTCGGCCATCGCTTCAGCGGACTGGTGGCCATCCAGCCCGACCACAAGCTCGTCACGACTGGCCTATATCGCCTCATTCGCCATCCGAGCTATCTGGGTCTGCTCATTTCCGCGCTCGGCTGGGGACTGGCTTTCAACTCGGGCGTCGGCGTCCTTCTGGCCTTGCTCAACATTCCGCCGCTTGTCGCGCGCATGAATTCCGAGGAACGCTTGTTGAGTTCCGAGTTCGGCGCGGCGTATGACGCCTATCGCGCGCGAACGGCCCGGCTGATTCCGGGCGTTTATTAGCGGCGTGAACGCGGGGGGAGCTTGGCTGGAGCCGGCGGAAAGATCGTCATTTTCACCGGTGGGTCTCTTGGCGACCTGCATCCCTTCGTGGCGCTGGCGCACGCCTTGCGTGCGGAAGGGCTTAGCCCGATGATCGCGACGACGAACTACTATCGCGATTATATCGCCGCCGAAGGTCTCGACTTCACGTCCGTTCGCCCGGATTTCGAGGACGTTTTGGCGCGGATTGGCGAGGATATGAACGGCATCGCGCGGCAGATGGAGAAGAACGACAGCTATCTTTTCCATGATCTGATCTTTCCGGCGCTGCGCGAAGCCTATGCGGACATTTATGAGGCCTGCGAGGGCGCTTCCGCCGTCGTCGTCCATGCGATCGGCTTCGCCGGGCGGGCGGCCGCGGAAAAGCGCGGCCTGCCGCTCGTCAATATCGTATTGTCGCCGCTGCTCATGCCATCCATTTACGACCCGCCAACAGGGATGGCGGCGCCTTACGCCCCAGCCCCTAAGACGGCGCTGGCGCGCATGCGCAATCGGCTCGTGCGAAAAGCGGTCGAATTCGCCACGCCCTATTGGGCCGCGCCGTGGGAGAAATTCCGGCGGGAGCTGGGGCTGCCCAAACGGCGCGGCGGCGATCTCTTTTCAATTAGCCCGGGCGCCGCCGCCACGATTGCGCTTTACAGTCCGCTATTCGCGCCAAAACAGCTTGATCATCCATCCAACTTGCTCGTCGCGGGCTTCTCTTTCCACGATCGCCACATGGGCGAGGGCGAGGACGCGCTTCCCGCGCTGGAGGCTTTTCTCACACAGGGCGATCCGCCGATCGTCTTCACGCTCGGCAGCTTCTTCGCGCGCGACCAGATTGCGCATTACCGCGCGAGCGTCGATGCGGCGCGACGCGTCGGCAAGCGGGCCGCGCTGCTCGTCAACGCCGACGACCTTGCCGCAGCCAGAGCGCTCTCGGCGGAAGATGTTTTCCTCGCGTCCTATGTGCCGCATTCACGCGTTTTTCCGCACGCCTGCGTCATCGCCCACCACGGCGGCATCGGCACGACCGGACAGGCGCTGCGCGCCGGCAAGCCGCAACTCGTCACGCCGCTGATGGGCGATCAGCCGGACAATGGCGCGCGGCTGGCGCGGTTGGGCGTCGCGCGCGTCGCTAAGCCTGGCGCGTCGGGCGACACTTTGGCGAAAGAACTTGCGGAATTGCTCAATGGCGCGCGCTATGCGCAACGGGCGCGCGAGGTCGCAGCCATCATCAGCGCGGAAGAGGGCGTCGCCGTTGCGGCCCGCGCAATCGCCAAGATCGCCCATTCGCGGTAGGGAATTAAGCCATGAATCGTCTTCGAGCGCTCCTGATCTTGCTCGGCTTCTTATTCGCCTTTCCGACGCAGGCCGATGACGTCATCAGACTTTCGCCCGGCCGCAGCGCGACATTCACGCTGCAGGAAAACGCCACGACCGGCTATTCCTGGCGGATCGATCAGGATGCGAGCCAAAGCCTCGACATCCTCGCGATTTCAGACGCCGGTCGCAGCGGCGCATCGCGCCGAATGGTCGGCAGCCCGAGCCAGCGCCATTGGAAGATACGCGCGCTCAAGCCCGGCCACGCCGAAATCGTCTTCGTCTATCAGCGGCCGTGGGAGCCCGCGCCGGTTCAAACGCGGCGGGTGGAGGTGGAGGTCGCGCCCTAGGCGTCGCTCTATCGAGATCCCTTCAACAGACGATCGTATTGCGTGTGCGTTCCAATCCAGAACCAGACCAGACCATCCTCCGCCTCGACCGCGAGCGCCCGATACTTTATCCCTACGCGCGCCGACCAGAACCGGCCTGCCTTCTTGAAGTGAAGCGAAGGATGTTGGGGGTTATCCTTGAGCAGGGCGAAATTCTTGTCCGCCATCTCCCGAATTTCTTTGGGCTGACGATCATAGGCCGCCCAAAATTCGGCGCTAGCGAAATGCTTCACAACGGCTTTGTCCGACCGGCCTTATGGTCGCGGAGCGCCTTCGCCGCTAATGCATCTAACCCGCCCGATTTGGCGTCGCGCTCGATTTCCTCATCCCAGAGGCGGGCGTCACGCTCCTCGAACCAAACGCGAAATTGCGCCAGCTCCGATGGCGAAAGGCTGGACACCGCGGCCTCGATCTTCTCAAGCTTCGTCATGTCATTCTCGCCCGCTATCGCCGACAACTTATTTGTTCATTGCGGCGGCTTCAATTGCTTCATCGCGTCCTCCAGCCGCACGGTCGCGGAGCCCGGCTTCGCCGGCTGCTGCTGGCTCTCATGCGGCGCCCAGCCGGACACCCAAACGATCTCAAAGCTCGCCCGCACGCGCCCGTCCGGATCGGAGAAACGCTCGGCGTAAATCTGCGCCGCCCGCGCCAGCACGTCGCGGCGCAACGGCTTGCAGGCGCGCTTCACGAGGACATTGGCGGCGCCCATGGCGCGCAGGTCCGCCATCAGCTCGAACAGCGAGTCGTAGCGCAGCGTAAAGCTGTCGACATCGGCGACGGGCAGGGCGAAGCCGGCGCGCTGCAGCAGCGCGCCCATGTCGCGCACGTCGGCGAAGGGGGAGACGCGCGGGCTCGCGCCGCCGGTGATTTCCTCTTCGGCCTGGGCGAAGGCGGCCCGCAGTTCGACGAGGCTCGCGCCGCCAGGAAGACAGGCGAGGAACAGTCCGTCCGGCGCGAGCATACGCCGGATCTGCGCGAGAACGCCCGGCAGATCGTTGACCCATTGCAGCGCCATGCCGCAGACGATCAAATCGAACGACCCCGGCGCGAAGGGCGGCGCCTCTTCATCCGCGATCACGTCGCCCCCGTAGCGGCTCGCGCGCAGCGGCGGCGCGCGGCCGCTGTTAACGATGGCTTGCGCGAAATGTTCGCTCGGCGCGCCAAGATCGAGCGATCGCGGAAACGCGCGCTTCACCGTGAGCAGACGGTCGAGCAGATCGTCGGCGGCGCGCGTCAGAAGGAAATCCGGCGCGCCTTTCGACATCGCGCGCAACAAGCGTCGACGCAGCAGCGCGCGGTCGAAAATGCGAGGAGGAACGCCCGTTTCGCTCATGTCGTCCTATGCCGCGCACAGCGTGTCGCCGCAAGTGCGTGCGCGCACGGATTGCGACGAAAAGGCGTCCTAATCATGACGACAACGCGCGAAGCCACGCTGTCAAAATACCCACAATATCCAATAAAAGCTTAAGGTTAAGCCCTAACCTGGAATCTGGGAACGCTTCGACAAAAACATGGCGAAAGTTAGAATGACGCTATCTGTCAGAGTCAGTGCTGGGGTAAGCAAAGGTCAATTCGTCATGCGTAACCTGTTCATCGTTCCCACCCCGTCCAGCCATTCGAAACCCCGGAACGGCGCGCTGCGCGTCCTCCTCCTTGCCGCCATCGCCGGGCTTGGCCTCGCCGCCGTTCCGCAGACCGCCGCCGCGCGCAACATCGTGTCCTACTCTCCCAATGTGGCGCCGGGCACGATCGTCATCAGCGCCCGTCAGCGCCGACTTTTCCTCGTCGTCGACACCGGCGTCGCCATCAGCTATCCCGTCGCCGTTCCCAAGCGCGGCAAGGAATGGTCGGGCACAGCCGCGATCGACGGCAAATATGTGAATCCGGACTGGGTGCCGCCGGCGGTGGTGAAGGCCGACCATCCCGAATTGCCGAACTTCATTCCCGGCGGCTCGCCGCGCAATCCGATGGGCGTGCGCGCGCTGACTTTGGATCGCGGCGACGTCGCGATCCACGGCACGACGAGCAAGATGCGCGCTTCGGTCGGCACCGCGGCCTCGTATGGCTGCATTCGCATGCTGAACGAAGACGTTTCGGATCTCTACGACCGCGTCAGCGTCGGCTCGCCGGTGATGATGACGCCGTAACGCAGGCGCAGTCTCTCTTCCGTTAGAGGCCTCGCCCGGTCGCATGGGGACGGGCGGGGCCTTTTCGAATCGGAGGGCAATCAAAACACTGGCCGCGTCGAGGCGGACGACGCGAAAAATGCTTTTTCTCCAAAGCTTTTTTCGTTCGCGGCGCCGCCCCTTGCTGTGGAAGAGCGGGGCGCGCCCATGGACGTGAAGGAACGAATCCAGCAGTCTCGCGCGCAATAAAAGGGCAGCGCTTTTTAGCGTCATGCTTCTCGTGTGGAGTATAGTGACTGCAAGAGATGATTCGACCTCGAATCAACCGCTTGAAAAGGAGGCGCCTCCTCGGAAGCTCCGCGATGCGTCGTCGCTTGTCTGTCTAGTCGCCGCGTCCTGCTGACACCCAAAAAAGGTTGGCACATGCTGATCGCTACAGAAAAAGAAACGGAACGCGCCGAACATCCCGTGGATGTTGTGGAGCAACTGGCGGCCACCAATGATTGGTCTTTCGACCGAGACGATGAAGACGAGATTTCCATTTGCGTCGCCGGAGCCTGGACGGAGTATCACGTCGCCTTCACCTGGCTTCCGCAACTCGAAACCCTGCATGTGAGCTGCGCCTTCGACCTGAAGGCGCCGGAGCGGCGGCGTGGCGAGCTGATGTCCCTCGTCAACGCCATCAATGAGCAGATGTGGATCGGCCATTTCGACTTCTGGCCGACGGAAGGCGTCGCCATGCACCGCCATGGACTGATCCTCACCGGCGGCGCGCAGCCCTCCGCGACCCAATGCGCGGCTCTGCTCGACAATGCGCTGCAGGCCTGCGAGCGGCACTATCAAGCCTTCCAATTCGTGCTCTGGGCCGGAAAAAGCGCCAAGGAGGCGCTCGACACGGCGAATTTCGAGACGAAAGGCGAGGCGTGAGCGCCGACGCCGGTCTGCGCGGCGCGTCGATCGCCTTGATCGGCGCCGGCAACATGGGGCTGGCGCTGCTGGAAGGCTGGGTCGCGCAAGGCGTGTCCGGCGAGAGCGTGACAATCCTCGAGCCGCAGCCTTCGCCGCGCCTTCTGGAGCTTTGCTCTGCGCGCGGCTTTTCGCTGAATGGAGCGGCAGGGAGGCGCGACGCCGTCGTTCTCGCGATCAAGCCGCAGATGCTGGAGGCTGGCGCCGCCGCCGCCGCGCCTTTCGTCGGCGCCGACACGGTGATCGTCTCCATTCTGGCCGGGAAGCGCATCGCCGACATCGCCGCTCGTTTGCCTGGCGCTGAAGCCATCGTGCGCGCCATGCCCAATACGCCCGCCGCCATCGGGCGCGGCGTCACCGGCGCTTTCGCCAGCGACGGAACCGGCGCCGCCCAACGCGCGCTTGCGGACGCGCTGCTTGCGGCTGTCGGCGGCGTCGAATGGGTGGAGAGCGAGCCGCTGATCGACGCTGTGACCGCCGTGTCGGGATCAGGTCCGGCTTATGTCTTCTATCTCGTCGAATGCCTTGCCGCCGCCGGCGTCGAAGCCGGCTTGCCGGCGGATCTCGCGGGGCGGCTGGCGCGGGCGACCGTCGAGGGCGCTGGCGAATTGATGCATCGCCAACCCGAGGCGAGCGCCGGGACGCTGCGCCAGCGCGTGACCTCGCCCGGCGGCACCACGGCGGCGGCGCTCGACGTCCTGAGCGCGCGAGACGGCTTGCCCGCGCTCATGAGCCGCGCCATAGCTGCGGCCAAGCGCAGGGCGGGCGAACTTTCAGGTTGAACGGCGCGTAAGCCTTGTCGCGCGGCCGCGCGGCAATAGAATATCGGCAATGACTCTTTTCAGGCGGAGATCGACATGACCAGCGGCGGGCCCCGCAATCGGGTGATCGACGCGACGCTGCGGCTCGCCGCGCGGCGCGAATTCAGCGACGTGACTCTCACCGATATCGCGCATGAGGCGGATATTTCGCTCGCCGATCTGCGCGATCTTTTCCCCTCGAAAGGCGCGATCATCGGCGCTTTCTCGCGGCGCATCGACCGTGAGATTCTCGACGCGCTTCCTAAAGAGGCCTCGCATGAGCCGGCGCGCGAGCGGCTTTACGACGTGCTGCGCCGCCGGCTCGAGGCGCTCGAGCCCTATCGCGAGGCGCTCGCCAGCGTCGCGCGCTGGGCGGCGCGCGATCCGCTCACCGCGACCGCGCTTAATCGCGAGACCGTGAACTCGATGCGCTTCATGCTCGAGGCCGCCGACATCGACAGCGACGGCCCGGTCGGTTCGCTCAAGCTGCAAGGGCTCGCCTTCGCCTGGGGCCGGGTGCTCGAGGAGTGGTTCGAAGGCGACGTTCATGACGCGCTGTCGACGCTCGACCGCGAACTCGCGCGCGGCGAGCGTTACGTCGATCGAGCCGAAGATTTCGCCCGTCTGACCCGGCCGTTCTACTCTTTCGCGCAGAGCTTCTTTGGCGGCCGAACGAAGCGCGGCAGAGACGAGGGCGACGAGGACGGCCATCCCCACGCCCACGCCTAACTCGGCTTGAAATCATTGCTTAATCGCTTGCGGACATCATGTCCGGGGCTTTTCGCGCGCCATTGCTTTTGAAGGGTCCGCATTCGCTCGCTTGGACCGCGGAGGCGGTTCTCCCAATGTCTCAGCAAATAGTCGACAAGGAGCGCAGCGCGCCCGCGCGACTCTATCCGCTTATTGTCGGCGCCGCGGTCGCGCTCGGAATTGCGCTTCGCTTGCGCGGCGCGCAGGGCGATTTATGGCTCGACGAAATCTGGACGCTGCGCCTGATCGCGCCCCTCCAGTCAGCGGCCGATATTTTCCTGCGCGCGCCGAGCGACAACAACCATTACCTGAACTCCCTGTGGCTGTGGCTTGTCGGGCCGGAAGCCTCGACCGTCACGATGCGCCTTGCCTCGATCATCATCGGCGGGCTTTCGATCATCGCCGCCGCGGCCGCGTGCCGGCGCCATAGCGCGACGGCTGCGGCGGTGGCTGCGATTCTGGTCGCGACCAGCTATTTCTTCGTCCATTACGGCTCCGAGGCCCGCGGCTACGCCGGCATGATCCTTTGCATCCTGACGGCGAAGGCGGCGCTCGACCGGCTGCTCGACGACGAAGCCTCCCTCGGCGCCTGGATGCTTTTCGCGCTGGCGATCTGTGTTGGCGTCTTCTTCCATCTGACGATGGTGGAAGCCGCCGGCGCTCTGGCGCTTGCCGCTCTCGCGCAGCGTTTCGCGGAATCGCGTCCGCGGCGCGGCTTCGCGATCGCCCTCGTCGCGGGCGCCGCCTGCATTCCCGGGCTCGCCTGCTTTGCCGCGGGCATGTTCTCGCCTCGTTTTCATATGGGGTCGTTGGAGCCCTTCACCTTCGATCTGTTCTTCCAGGGCCTCGGCGGCGCCATACGCGCGACGTTTGGAGTCCCGCCATTTCTCGGCGATCGCGCCACCGTCGCAGTGACGGCGGCCTGCGCTCTCGGCGCCGTCGCGCTCTTGCCGCCGCAGCGCCGATGGTTCCCCGTCGTCGCGGTTTTCGGCCTGCCGCTCCTGCATGTGGTCCTCCAAATTCCGAGCCAGTTCTATCCGCGCTTTCACCTGACGACGGCTGTCGGACTCATACTTTTGGCGAGCGAAGCGCTCGCCGCGCTTCTGATCGGCGGCGGCGCGGCGCGAATATTCGCTGTCGCCGTCCTCGGCCTGTTCATCGCCGGACAAAGCTATGGGCTCGCGAATTTCTTTCGCGACGGGCGCGGCGGCTATGTCGAGTCTGTGCGACTGATGACCGCGAACGGTCCGGCGCGCTACTCGGTCGATTTCGCGAAAGTCGAAACGAAGGTCATAGCGGATTACCACGCGCAACGACTTGGTCTGCCGTTGCGGCATATCCCCTTCACCGGCCTATGCGAGGAAGCTCCCGAGTGGCTGATCGAGGTGGCGATGCCAGACGATCCCGCCGAAAAGCCGGAAAAACTCAAGGCGCATGGCGTCAACTGCGACAGGGTTTTCACGCGCGTGAAAACCCTTAGAGCGTGGGGTCTTTCCGGCTACATTTGGACGCTCTACCGCAGCGACGGCTGAGCGCCCCTACAGCGGCAGACTGACCGTCGCGCGCAGGCCGCCGAGCGGACTGCGGTCGAGCGAAATGTCGCCGCCATGGGCGCGCGCGATGTCCCGGGCGATGGCGAGGCCGAGGCCGGAATGGCCATTGTCCTGATTGCGCGATTCATCGAGCCGGTAGAAAGGCCGGAAGGCGTCCTCGCGGCGCTCGACCGGAATCCCCGGTCCATCGTCGTCTATATGCACGGTCATCGTCGCGCCGTCGTTGATCGCGGCAAGTTCGATCCGTTTGCCGTAGCGCTGGGCGTTGCCGACGAGATTGGCGAGCAGGCGTTTGATCGCCGCCGGACGCGCCACGATTTTGGGATCGCCTTCGATCTTGATCGCGGCGGTCAGCCCGCGCTTTTCCGTATCCGCCTTCAATTCGTCGAGGATGGCGCTGATGTCGGTGGGCGTCGACGTCTCGTCGCCGTCGCCGCGCGCGAAAGCCAGATACGCCTCCAGCATGCGCTCCATCTCGTCCACGTCCTTGCGCATCTCGACAGCCTCATTCGAGGCGCTCATAAGCGCGAGCGAAAGCTTTAGGCGCGTGATGATCGTGCGCAAATCATGCGAGACGCCGTTGAGCATGGTGGTGCGCTGCTCGATCGCGCGCTCGACGCGGCGCTTCATCTCCAGGAAGGCCGCGCCGGCCTGGCGCACTTCGCGCGCCCCACGCGGGCTGAACTCGACTTCGCGCCCCTTGCCGAACTCCTCCGCCGCGCGCGCGAGCCTCAGAATCGGCCGGATCTGATTGCGCAGGAACGACGTGGCGATGGCGAGGATGATGACTGAGGCGATCGCCATCCACATGAAGAAAATGTATGAATTGGAGGCATAGGCGTGGGTCCGCGTCGCGAGCATCCGCAGCGTCGCGTCGTCGAGCGCGACGCGGATTTCCATCAGATTGCGGGGCAGGGCCGTGTTGATCCAGTAAGGCTGCTGAAGGCGGCGCGACAGCTCCTTGGCAAGCGCCTTGTCGAGCAGCGAGAACAGCGACGACTTCGGAGCGGGCGCCGGCAGCTCCTGCTTGGGCAGCACCGCGACCTCCATGTTGAGGTCAAAGGCTGCGATGCGGCGCAGCTGGGAATGTTCGGCGTCGTCGGGGAAGGTCTTATAAATGTCGACAAGCGCCGCGACCTGCCGCGCCATGCCGGCGGAAAGCCGATAGGTCACGACCTCCCAGTGCCGCTCCATGAACACATAGGCGACAGCCGATTGAAGCAGGACGACGGGAAGAATAACGATGAGCAGGGCGCGCGCGTAAAGCCCCTTGGGCATGCGGTCATGGAGCCAATTGGCGAAACGCCGCCAGAGATTGCGCGGGCCGGCGAGAACTTCCGGTAGAACGACGGTCATCGTGACGCCTCTATCATTTCAAACGGCTCTCGCGCGTCGGCTCGACAAGCAGGCGATAGCCATGGCCGCGCACGGTTTGAAGATAGCGCGGCGCATTGGGGTCGGTTTCGATCTTGCGCCGCAGCCGGGCGATCTCGACGTCGACGCTCCGCTCGCTGGCGGTCCGATCTGGATCACGTTGCGCCAAAGTCTGACGCGGCACAATGGCGCCTTCATGTTCCACCAGCGCGTGTAGAAGATCGCGCTCGCGCGTCGTGAGCCGCACGGGCGCGCCCCCGCGCAGCAGTTCGCCCCGCGCAGGATCGAAAACGAAGTCGCCGAAACGCCTAGGCCCCGCTGGTTCGACGCGCCGGGCGCGCCGCAAAATGCTCGCGATGCGCAGCGACAATTCGCGCGGATCGAAGGGCTTGGCGAGATAGTCGTCGACGCCGGCCTCGAGCCCCTCGACGCGATTGGCGGTCTCGGTCAGCGCCGTGAGCATCAGGATGGGGGCGGACCGCAGCGGCTCGGCGCTATTGCGCAGCCTGGCGGCGAAGGCGGTCCCGCTCTCGCCCGGCATCATCACGTCGAGCACGATCAGATCGAAGGCGAGATCGCGCATCCTGGCGCTAGCCTCCTGCGCATTGGCTGCGGCGCTGACGAGATAGCCCTCGTTCATCAGATAGCGCGACAACAGGGTGCGGATGCGCCTATCGTCGTCGACGACGAGAATATGCGCGCCCTTCGCATCCGGCGTCGCCGCCCGCAGCGGCGTCGCAATCATGGCGCGGCGCCTTGCAATCTGGCGCGAGCGAGATGCTCGCGGACGCGCTCGCGCTCACCGGCGTCGATCATGGCGAAGAGGAATTGCGACGCGGCGCCGCGCGCGGCGGGCGGCAATTCGTCCATGACGCGCAGGAAGCGGGCCGATTGAAGCGCTGCGAGGTCGTGCGCCAATTTCGCGCCCTGCGGCGTCGGATAGAGCAGGCGCTGGCGGCGGTCGGTCAGGCCCGCGCGCGCCTCGACGAAGCCGGCGTCGAGCAATTGCTTCAAGACGCGGTTGAGGCTCTGCTTGGTGATTTTCAGGATATCCAGGAGCGCGGCGATGGTGAGGCCGG
Source organism: uncultured Alphaproteobacteria bacterium (assembly GCA_963706255.1). Classification (GTDB taxonomy): domain Bacteria; phylum Pseudomonadota; class Alphaproteobacteria; order Rhizobiales; family Beijerinckiaceae; genus Methylocystis. The sequence continues at coordinate 161,822 of CAVPMJ010000023.1, forward strand.
GACGCCGGTGCACGAAATGCAGCACGCGGTGGTGAGCGCGTCCGAAACCGTAGTTTTCCAAAAGTCGGTCGGCGTCGCCGACGAAATCGCGATAGGCGAAGAAGAAGAGCTCCACCAGTTCGAGCGCCCCCGCGCCGTCCGCCTCCGGCGCCGGCTTCGCGGGGGACCGCCGCCAAGGGGCGACCGGCGTCGGCGCGGCCGCTTTTCGCTGTAGAAGTTCGCTCACTCTAATCGGCTTCCTTGGACGTTCGGCGCAGGCTTTTTACGTCAGCTATATTGACATATTTCTGACCGATGGCTAGTGCTGGCCTCGCATCGCAGCGCCCTTAAGGCCTTCTCGATCGCGTCTTCCCGGAGCTCGCCATGTCGCTTCCGCCCTTCGATCAGCGCGACGGATTCATCTGGTATAATGGCGCGCTCGTCCCCTGGCGCGACGCCAAGCTCCATGTCCTGTCGCATGGCCTGCATTATGCCTCTTGCGTCTTCGAAGGCGAGCGCGCGTACGGCGGCGCAATCTTCAAGTCGCGCGAGCATTCGGAGCGGTTCAAGAATTCCGCAAGAGTGCTCGATTTCGAAATTCCCTACAGCCTCGAAGAGCTGGACGCGGCCAAGGACGCGACGGTCAAGGCCAACGGCCTCGTCAATTGCTATGTTCGGCCGGTCGCCTGGCGCGGCAGCGAAATGATGGCCGTCGCGGCGCAAAATTCGACGATCCATGTCGCCATCGCGGTCTGGGATTGGCCGAGCATGTTCGACGTCGAGACCAAGATGAAGGGCGTCAAGCTCGACATTGCGGAATATCGCCGGCCCGATCCGCAGACGGCGCCGTCGATGGCCAAGGCCGCCGGTCTCTACATGATCTGCACGATCTCGAAGCATCGCGCGGAGCGTCGCGGCTACGCCGACGCGCTCATGTACGACTGGCAAGGCCGCGTCGCCGAATGCACTGGCGCCAATGTCTTCTTCGTCAAGGACGGCGCGCTTCACACGCCCATCGCCGATTGCTTTCTCGACGGCATCACGCGGCGCACGGTGATCGACCTCGCCAGGCGGCGCGGGATCGAGGTCGTCGAGCGGCGCATCATGCCCGAAGAGATGGCGACTTTTTCGGAATGCTTCATCTGCGGCACGGGGGCCGAGGTCACGCCCGTGTCGGAAATCGGCTCCTACCGTTTCACGCCGGAAGCGGTGTCGCGCGCCTTGATCGAGGATTATTCGCGCGAGGTGGAGAACCGCGCGTGACGGGCGGCCTCAAGGCCGCCCCGCGTCATTGCGCGATCAATATTCCCATACGCAATTGCAGCGCTTGCGCACGACGCGCAACTGCGTGACAGGCTGATACTGCACGCTCGTCACCGGCACATATTGCGTGCGCACGACCGGCTGATAGACCGTCGTCGGAACCACGTAGTCGCGCACATATCCGCCATAGGCTACGCGCGGGTAGTAGTAGACGTCCGCGGCGCTATAGGCGGCGGGCCGATAGTCGCCGCCGTTGTAACCGCCCGCCATGGCCTGAAGCGGGGCGCCGCCATAGCCGACGTAATAACCGCCGTTGAAATAGCCCTGGTAATAGTCGACGGCGCGATAGCCCGGATAGCCGTAGCCGCCCGCCGACGCGCCGCTCGCCGCGACAACGCCGAAGGCGGCGCCCGCGAAAGCCAACGCGCGAATGATTGACATGGAACGCATAACGCTTACCCCCTTACGCTTTGGCGCACCCCGCGCCAGATGAACTCTATTTTTTCGCCGGTTTGCGCACGGCATTCCGAGGCGCTTCCGGCGCCGGGGAAAGATAGATAATGTGCTGCATCGGCCGGTAGTCGCCGACGACCGGCGCATAGCCGGTTCCCGCCGAGCCGTCGTCATAATCGTCATAGCCGCGCCGCCTCGGCTGATGAACGTATATGCGGCTGTAGCCGTCATCGGCGTAGAAGACGCCGCCGCCGCCGTAGAAACCTTCGCGACGTTGCTTGTCATGATAGTAATAGTTGTAAACGGCGGCGTTTCCGCCAGGAGCGATATAGCCATCGCCATAACCGCCGCCATATCCGCCGGCGTAACCATAGCCGCCCCAGCCGCCAAGGAAACCCAGCACCGGCTGATAGCCGGAGAAACCGCCGCCGTAAAAGCCGCGCGCGCCGACGGGACCGGCGATGGGCGCGCCGCCCATGGTTGGGTATGCATTGACGCCGATGGCGGGAACGCCTTGAGCCGATGCGGCCCCGCCGGCGAGCAGCATCGTCGCCGCGGCGGCCGCGCCAAATCCCGCAATGAAACGCATGACGCGCCCTTTCATTTTGAATCGAACATCGCGCGGGCCGGACGGCCTCCCGACGAGTTCGATATCGGGACGCCAACCAACGCGCGCATCATACAGCGCAATTAGCGTTCCTGCGCATATGGCAAAGCCTTCGGCCCGCCCCGACGGCCGTCTCAGCCGCTCATGCGGGCCTTTATGGCGTGCTCCGCGAGCGTTTTTCCGAGCGACCAGACGGCGGACGGCGCCTTATGGGCGTCGGCGATGACGGCGTCGAAAGAACGCTCGATCCAATCGCAGTCGGCATCCGAAATTGTCAATGGCGGCAATAACTTGATCGTATGATTGCCATGCCCCGCGACTTGCGTCAGCACCTTGTGGTCGCGAAACAGCGGAATGGAGATAAGCTGACAGAACAATCCGGAATTAACCGTCTCCAAAAGATTCCACGCCGCCTTCAGTTTCAGCGACTTCGGCGGACCGAATTCGACGCCGATCATCAGTCCCTTGCCGCGCACGTCGGCGACGAGTTCATAGCCCTCGGCCATCTTGCGGAAGGCGGCGAGCAGACGCGCGCCCTTCGCCGCCGCGTTCTCCACGACGCCTTCGTTTTTCATCACGTCCAGCGTCGCGATCCCAGCCGCCATGGCGAGATCGTTCTTGCTGAAGGTCGAGCCGTGCACGACGGCGCGATCCATCCGATCGAACACCTTGTCGAAGACCCATTTGCGCGTCAGCACGGCGCCGACCGGCACATGCCCGCCCGAAAGCGCCTTGGCGACGACGACCATGTCGGGCTCGACCCCGTCAAAATGGTCGATGGCGAAGAAGCGTCCCGTACGACCCAATCCGGTCTGGATTTCGTCGGCGACGAAAAGCGTCCCGTATTTGCGGCAGAGCGCCTGCGCGCCGACGAGATAATCGTCTTGCGGAATGTTGACGCCCTTGCCTTGGATCGGCTCGACGAAGAAGGCGGCGACGTCTCGCCCGGCGAGCGCGCGCTCAAGCGCCGCAAGATCGTCGAAGGGGACCTCGCGCGCGTTCGGCAACAGAGGTCCGAAGCCTTTCTTGAAAATCTCGTCGCCGTTCATCGACAGCGAGCCATAGGTCAGCCCGTGAAAGGAATGCGCGCAATGCAGAATGCCGGCGCGCCCCGTCGCGGCGCGCGCGAATTTGATCGCCGCCTCGATCGACTCGGCGCCGGAGTTTGCGAAGAAGACCTTGTCGAGCCAAGGCGCATAGCCGAGCAGTTTCTCGGCCAGAACTCCGGCAAGGACCGAAACGTCGAATTGCACGAGATTGGCGAACTCGCCGTCGAGCACGCTGACCAGCGCATCGCGCACGGCGGGATGATTGCGCCCGAGCGCGAAGACGCCCCAGCCGCTCAAGAGATCGAGATAACGACCGCCTTTGCGGTCCCAGAGATAAGGCCCCAAGCCGCGCGTAAAGCCGACGTCATAGCCGATGGTCTTAAGAACGCGCACCCACATCTCATTGAGATGCTTTGAATGCAGCGTGAAGCGTTCGCTCTCGCGCGCCGCGACCAGCGCGGCGAGATCGTAGCGGGGATCGACGCGCGCGGCGGCGCCGTCCTCGTCTGGAAAGCTCTTGGGCGCGTTCAAGGGCGCAGTCAGCGAATTGGTCATTGCGAAGGCTCCAACCAATCAGGCGGCGGCCGGAAGAAACGCCGCTCCACTTCTCGCGACAAAGTCGCGCTCGATGTCGATTGCGCGCGCCGCGCGGATTTGTCAAATCGCCCGGAATGTTGCGCGGGCGCCACATGTCAGCGACATTCTGATGCGGAGCCGGCGGCATTTCAGCGCGCCAGCAATGTATTTTATTACAGCGATGCTGCGCGCGCCAAGCCGCGAATGCTTATCGTTTCAGCGTCGCCGGCGGAGGGTTGGCGCATTCGCGCGGCGCTGCGCGTATCCACAGGCATTCCAAGCATAGATAAAATTGCGGTTGGATGACGCGCGGCGAATGCTATCCTGCCATGAAGTGATTCATGAGCGACGCGGCGATTCGCGTCCGGCGAGAATCGCCCTGCGTGCGCGAGTCGAAACGCTCTGGATCAGCAGGGGAGTTGGTCAGTGGGAGCTAAAGTGACTTTTCAAGATGATTTAGGCGCCGCGAGCGCAGCAGAGTCCGAAGAATCCGGTCTTGAGCTAGTCGAAGTCGCTGGACGCATAAAATGGTTCGATGTCGCGAAGGGCTACGGTTTCGTCGTGCCTGACGACGGCGCCCCCGACATACTTCTTCATGTCACCATCCTGCGCCGCAGCGGCCTGCAAACCGCTTTTGAAGGCGCCCGCGTCGTATGCGAGGCGCAAAAACGCGCCAAGGGCATGCAAGTCTTCCGCGTCATCGCCATGGATGAATCGACAGCCGTGCATCCGTCGCAGTCGACGGCCGGCCGCACCCATGTGCAGGTGACGCCGACGAGCGGCTATGAGATCGCCATCGTCAAATGGTTCAATCGCGTGAAGGGATTCGGTTTTCTGACGCGCGGCGAAGGCACCGAGGATATTTTCCTGCATATGGAGACGGTGCGGCGTTACGGCATGACAGAACTTAAGCCCGGCGATAGCGTGTTGGTGCGTTACGGCGACGGCCCGAAAGGCCTCATGGCGGCGGAGGTGCGGCCGCTCGACGCCAAGAGCCTCCCATCGCACTGAAGCTCTCTTCCGGCTCGAAGATGCGGCGCCTCGCTCTTGCGCCTCGCTGGAGCGTTTCCAGATGAGAGCCGCGCAAGCTTCCCGATCCTTTCTGATTTGGTCGTTTCTTGTCGCGCTGTCGTCGCTCGTCGCGATGACTTTGGCGCGCGCCGAGCCGGCGTTGGAAAGCGTGCGGATCATCACCGCCACCGGCCAGCATGACTTCAAAGTCGAAATCGCCAACACGCCAAAGGAGCGCGCACTTGGCCTAATGCATCGCAAATCGATGCCGCAGGACCAGGGCATGCTTTTCGATTTCAAGTCCGAGGGTCCGGCGTCGATGTGGATGAAGAACACGTATATCCCGCTCGACATGATATTCATCGCGCGCGACGGCAGGGTAGTGTCCGTCGTCGCGGATGCGGAGCCGCTTTCGGAGCGGATCATCTCCTCGGGCCAACCCGCCTATGCGGTGATCGAACTTAACGCCGGCGCCGCGCGACGCATTTCGCTCGCCCCCGGCGACATGGTGCTGCATCGCATGTTTCGGCCCTGATCGCCTTCGCTTGTGAGGCGCGCTTTCGCGTGCTAGCGAAAAGCCGGCAAGGGCAGGGCCGGTTCGGCGCTTTTATACGTCCGGCGGGGTATAGCGCAGCCTGGTAGCGCGGAAGTTTTGGGTACTTCAGGTCGCAGGTTCGAATCCTGCTGCCCCGACCAGCCTTCGCATTTCGGCTTTGGCTCGGCGAGCCGCGAAATCTTGAGGAAGCCATGACCGCACGCATCTATCGTCCGGCGCCGAGCGCCACGCAGTCCGGGCCCGGACCCGTCAAGCCGTGGCGACTGGATTTCGATCCGGAGTCGCCGCGCAGCATCGATCCGCTGATGGGCTGGACCAGCTCCGGCGACATGCGCCAGCAGATACGCCTGAACTTCGCGACCAAGGACGAGGCGATCGCCTATGCCGAGCGCAACGGCCTCGCTTACCGCGTCGAGGAGCCGCGGCCCAATCTCGCCGCGCGGCGCGGCGCGTCCTATTCCGACAATTTTAAAACTAGCCGGATCGGACTCTGGACGCATTGAGACGCTTCGGATTTTTGACCCCGTAGCTCAGCCGGATAGAGCAACTGCCTTCTAAGCAGTAGGTCGCAGGTTCGAATCCTGCCGGGGTCGCCACAAATGACATCATTGGCGGTCATGCTGCCTGGAGTCGTCTTATTCAAAATGATAGGGTCCGCGCCGCAAGGCTGCGTATTCGACGGCTCCGTAGCTCAGCCGGATAGAGCAACTGCCTTCGAAGCAGTAGGTCGCAGGTTCGAATCCTGCCGGGGTCGCCAGTCGGACGAATAGACAGAAGGGTGGAATGCGGCTCATCCGTCACTATGCGACCGTTCTCGTCGGAGCGCTGGCGCTTGCCCTGCCGCTTTCGCCCCTCGACGCGCTGGGCCAGGAAAGCCTCCTGGATTTTCTATTTGGACCAGAAACGTCGTCGCCCGCGTCGCGAGGCCCGTCATACTCACGTGGTCAGAGAGCGCCGAAGAACTCGATACGTTTTGAGGGAGATCGCACAGGCGGCAACTCCATGTCCGGGGGCGGCTATTGCGTGCGCGCCTGCGACGGCTATTTCTTTCCGCTGATCAAATCCTCGCAAGCCTCGCGCCAGCAATCATGCGAATTCCTGTGCCCTTCGGCGCCCATGGAGCTCTATGAGGGCGCGAGCATCGAGGAGGCGCGCAATTCGAGGGGAGAGCGCTATACGGCCCTGCCCACGGCTTTCAGCTTTCGCGAGAAGACCGCCAAAGAGTGTTCATGCAACGACCCGCGCTCGTCGCAAGATTATTTTATTCGCTTGTCCCGCACGGATCCGACGCTGCGCTCAGGCGACGTCGTGGTCGAAGCGAATGGGGCTTTCGTTTACAACGGCGCGAGCCTTGTGACGCTGAACCGCTCCGCCTTGCCCGCGCAGATGCGGTCGCGTCTGCGCGAGATTCTGCTCCGCAAGCCCGGGCCGGGCGATGCGGGCGCGCTGCCGTCCAACGACGACGCGGTGGCGATGAACAAGGCGCAACAGCCTCTTCCGCCCGAGGCGGCCAGATAATCCGCATCGCGACTCTTTAGCGCTTTACAGCCCCATGTTGCCCCGGCTATGTGGCCGAAGCCATTTGTGACATTTTTGTGACATTGGCGGGAGCGGAGGAGTCTCCATGCTGTCGTGGTTTCAGGCGCTCATGCCGCGAGAGGAGCGCTTCTTCGATTTGTTCGAGCGCCACGCGGAGACGCTTGTCGCGGGATCGCGGGCGCTGCGCGCCTTGCTCGACGGCGGCGACGGCGTTCTCGCCTGCAGCGATGAAATCCGCCGGCAAGAGCACGAAGCCGACGCCATAACCCGCGACGCGCTGCTCGCCGTGCGGCGAACCTTCATCACGCCCTTCGACCGCAGCGACATCCGCGATCTCATCACGGCGATGGACGACGCCATCGACCAGATGCATCAGACCGCGAAAGCGACCCTCCTCTACGAGATGCGGGAATTCGACCCCTCGATGCGTCGAATGGGCGACATCATCGTCCAGGCCGCCGAGCTGACGCGCGGCGCGATGCCCCTGCTGCGCGCCATGCGCCAGAACGCCGGCAAGCTCAATGCATTCGGCGAGGAGATCATCCGCATCGAGGATGAGGCCGACGGCATTCACGATCAGGGGCTGAAGACGCTGTTTCAGGCGCATCGCCACAGCGACCCGATGGCGTTCATCGTCGGCGCGGAAGTTTATGGCCATCTCGAAAAAGTCGTCGACGGCTTCGAGGACGTCGCCAACCGCGTGACGGGCATCGTCATCGAGCACACATAGGGACGGCGCTTGAACGACTTCTCGATTTATCTCTACGGCCTCGTCGCCGTCGCGCTGATCTTCGATTTTCTCAACGGTCTGCACGACGCCGCAAATTCGATCGCGACGATCGTCTCGACGCGCGTGCTGCCGCCGCATTTCGCTGTGTTCTGGGCGGCCTTCTTCAACTTTGTCGCTTTTCTGTTTTTCGGCTTGCACGTCGCGCAGACGGTGGGCGCGGGCATCATCTCGCCCGAGATCGTGGACGATTTCGTCGTCTTCGGCGCGCTGATGGGCGCGATCGTCTGGAATCTCATCACCTGGGGGCTGGGCATTCCCTCGTCGAGTTCCCACGCGCTCGTCGGCGGGCTTGTCGGCGCGGGCGTCGCCAAAATGGGGACGTCGGCGATCGTCTGGAACGGATTGCTCAAGACCGGCGCCGCGATCGTGCTGTCGCCGGCGCTCGGCTTCGTTCTGGCGCTCCTGCTCGTTCTGGCGGTGTCGTGGATTTTCGTGCGTCGGACGCCGGGAGCCGTCGACACGCTCTTTCGCTCGCTGCAATTCCTGTCCGCGTCGCTTTATTCGCTTGGTCATGGCGGCAATGACGCGCAAAAGACCATGGGCGTCATCGCCGTGCTGCTCTATTCGCACGGCGCGCTCGGCGGCGAATTCCATGTGCCGTTCTGGGTGGTGATCACTTGTCAGGCCGCGATGGGCCTTGGCACGCTTTTCGGAGGCTGGCGAATCGTTCGCACAATGGGATCGAAAATCACGCGGCTCACGCCGATGCAGGGCTTTTGCGCCGAAACCGGGGGCGCGATCACGCTGTTCCTGGCGACGGGCCTCGGCGTGCCTGTATCGACGACGCATACGATCACCGGGGCCATCGTCGGCGTCGGCGCGGCGCGGCGCGTCTCGGCGGTGCGCTGGAACGTCGCCAAGGACATTGTCGTCGCATGGGTCATCACCATGCCAATGGCCGCCTTTTTCGCGGCGACCTTCTACGAGCTGGCGAGGCTGGCCGCATGAAGGCTCCCAAGATCAAGCAGAAGCGCGAAGGCGCCCAACCGCGCACGCAATATGCGGCCTTGCCCTGGCGCCTCAAGGACGGCCGGATCGAAGTCCTGCTCGCGACCTCCCGCGACACCCGACGCTGGGTCATTCCAAAGGGCTGGCCGATGAAGGGCCGCAAGCCGCATATCGCCGCCGCCATCGAAGCGGTGCAAGAGGCCGGCCTTCTGGGCAAGATCGAGAAAACGAAGCTCGGCGAATATTCTTATGAGAAGCGCCTGGAGGGCGGCGCGGCGCTCGAATGCCGCGTCGAGGTCTTCCCGCTGCGCTTCCTGCGACAGCGCAAGAAATGGCCAGAGAAAAAGCAGCGCGCCACGCAATGGTTTCACTACGCGATCGCCGCGGAGCTCGTGGACGAGCCGGAATTGCGCGAGCTGATCCTGACTTTCGGCCAGTCGCTCGCGCAGGAAAAAAGTTAGTTCGCCTTCGTGCTCGTCGCAGGTTCGGCCCGGTTCCAGTCCTTCGGCAGCTTTACCCGCGCCGCCTTGCAATAATCATGCGGCTCGGAGCCTTTGGAATAGACCGTCTTGTCCTTGCAGACGCTCGCGCATTGGCCCGTGACGTCCGTTTTTTTCGGACCGCAGCCCTTGCAGGTGCATTTCGTGTCGGGAAAATCCTGTCCTTTGGCGGCCAGCGCCGAAGTAGCGCCGGCGACTGAAAATCCTAGAACGAGGGCAAATGCGGCGAAACGGGAAGCGGTTGTCATTTTCAATTCTCCTTGCGCCTAGTCGTTGATAAAATAGTTTTATCGGCACGACAGTAACGCGGGGAAGTCCGGATACGTTCCTTGCAAGCCATGCGTGGGTTAAGCGGCCGCCAGCCGCGCGAACCCGGCCTCCAAATCCTCCTTCAGATCCGCCACGTCCTCGAGGCCGATGGAAAAGCGCAGCGCCGGCCCTTCCGGCGCCCAGCGCGTCGCCGTCCGATAGGACGAGCAGTCAAAGGGAATGACGAGGCTCTCATATCCGCCCCAGGAGAAGCCGATGCCGAAAAGCTCCAGCCCGTCGATGAAAGCGGCGAGAGCCTGCTTCGACGCCGGTTTGAGAATGACCGAGAACACGCCGGAAGCCCCCGAAAAGTCGCGCTTCCACAGCGCATGGCCGGGATGCGCGGGCAGGGCGGGATGCAGAACTCGTGACACCTCGGGACGATGTTCAAGCCATTGCGCGACATCGAACGCGGCCCGCTCCTGTTCGCGCAGGCGCAGCGCCATGGTGCGCAGTCCGCGAAGCGCCAGCGAGGCGTCGTCGGGACTTGAACCGATCGCGAAGGCGTTGAAGGTCGCGCGCAGCCGCTTCGCCCACTCCTTGTTGGCGGAAACAAGCCCCATCAGCAGATCGGCATGGCCGGAGAGATATTTCGTGCCCGCCTCAATCGCGAGATCGCAGCCGCGTTCGTGCGGCGGGAAATAGAGCGGCGTCGCCCAGGTGTTGTCGAGGATCACGCAGGCGCCCCGCGCATGCGCGGCCGCGGCGATCGCCGGAATGTCCTGAATCTCCATGCTTTGCGAGCCGGGCGACTCCACCAGCACCGCGGTCGTCTCGGGCTTCATCAGCGCCGAGATTCCCGCGCCGATGAGCGGATCGTAGTAATCGACCGCGACTCCGAAGCGCGTGAGAACCGTGTCGCAGAACATGCGCGTCGGCTGATAGGCCGAATCCACGACAAGCGCATGCGCGCCGGCGCGCGTCGCGGTCAGCAGCGCGATGGCGATCGCCGCAAGGCCCGAGGGCGTCAGCACCGTATCGGCGGCGCCGGCGATCTCGCTCCAGGCCTCTTCGAGCGCGCGCGTCGTCGGCGTGCCCTTGGTCCCGTAGGTATATGGCTGGCGCAGGCCCTCGAGATCGGCGAGGGTCGGGAACAGCACCGTCGAGCCGCGATAGACCGGCGGATTGATGAAGCCGAAATGGTCGAAAGGCGCGCGGCCGGCCAGCGTCACAAGCGTCGCAGGCCTTAATTTCCGCCTGGATTTTCTTTTCTCTTCGGACATCGCGCCCTCTATGAACCGCGCTTGCGCAAGCGTCGCGCGACCGTAGTATATCGTCCGTCGGATGCCGAGCCCGCCATGATCCGCCGCCGCTATTTCCTCGCCGTCGCCGCGGCGCTTGTCAGCGCCCTGTCCAGCGCCCCTGAGTCGCGCGCGCAGACCGAAATTGGCCCGACGCTGGCCCAGGTCATAAAGCGGGGCCATCTCTCCTGCGGCGTGACCGAGGCCGCCGGCTTGGCGCAGCGCGACGGGACGGGGGAGTGGCGCGGCTTCGAAGTCGATCTCTGCCGCGCCGTGGCGAGCGCCATTCTCGACGATCCGGCGAAGGCGCGTTTCGTCCAGCTCTCGCCCAAGGAGCGCGTCGGCTCGCTGCAAACGGGCTGGGTCGATCTGCTCGTCAGCGCCTCGCCCTGGACTCAATCGCGGGACGCCGGGCAAAAGCTCATCTACGCCGGGATCGCGCTTCACGACGGTCAGGGCTTTCTCGTGCGCCGCCAACGCAGTTTCGCCTCGGCGCAAGACCTCGACAACGCGTCAATCTGCGTCGAGCAGGGCACCCCTTATGAACTGGAGCTCGCCGACTTCTTCCGGGCGCGCAAGGCGAAATACGAGCCGCGGCTGTTCGCCACCCTCGAGGAGGCGGCGAAAGCCTATGACGAGGGCAAATGCGACGCGCTTTCCGCCGACGCGTCGACGCTGCACGGGGTGCGCATCGGCCTGTCGGCGCCGGCCGATCACGCCGTTCTGCCCGACTTGCTGTCCAAGGCCCCGCGCGGACCGCTTGTGCGCCAGGGCGACGACCAGTGGCTCAACATCGTCCGCTGGACGCTTTACGCGATGCTCGACGCCGAGGAGCTGCAGGTGTCGAAAGCGACGGTCGATGAAGCGCTGACGTCGGAAAATCCGCAAATCCGGCGTCTCCTGGGAGTCGACGGCGCCCATGGCGACGACCTCGGCCTGTCGCACAATTGGGCCTATCGCGTTATCAAGCATGTCGGCAATTACGCCGATATTTTCGAGCGCAATCTCGGGCAGGGCGCGCCATTCGCCATGGAGCGACGGCTGAACGCGCTATGGAACAAGGGCGGGCTGATGTACGCGCCGCCGATCAGGTAGCCGGCCCAGCGGCTCGCGCCGCATGAGTCTTCGTCCACCACGCCGCCAGCGCCCCGCGCTCGGGCGCGACGTCTTCGGCGAGCGGTCCGGCGAAGAGGCGCCATTCGTCGCGATAATGCGGCGACACCGCCGCGATCACCGGGATGCGCGCCGCCATGGCGGCGCGGAAGGCGTCGCAGAGGCCCCCGCGCGCCGCTTCCTGCTTGGAGAATTTGCTGATGATGATGAGATCGACGCCGCCCCGCGCGGCGCGCTCGACCGCCGCGCATGCCGAAGCCAATTCGCTCGTGTCGAGATTGCAGGCGACAGAGCCGGGGCCAAGGTCCTGCGAGATCGGATAAAGCGCGCCGGTCGCCACGTCGCGCAGCATGATCCCCGAGCGGCCCGACGCGTCCGCGGCCCGCGTCTGCGTCACGCCGCCGACGCGCAGGCCGCCTTGAATCAGCTCCTCCGCGAAAGCCTGCATCAGCGCCTGCACATGGGCGCTGTCTTGCGCGGGAAGCGCGGCGATGCGCGTCCATCCGCGCGTCTGCGTCAGCGCCGCAGCGCCTTCGTGAGGGGAAGCCTCGCCTTCAATTGACATTCGCAAAATCCTCGCCTCCCGCGGGGAAAGCGCCTATGCTTCCTCACGCGCGCCGAATGACGCCGCATGTAACGCGGCGGCCTCTTGTTTATAAGGGGCGACGCCCGATTTTATAGAGCGTTCGACCAAACGACGTGAACCGCAGTGGGCGACAATCAGAATAAGCCGCCAGCGCCGCAGCGACCCGCGCCCGCGGGGCCGATCGACGCCTTTCTGGACAAGGCGTGCAACGTCGCCGAGCCGTCGTCTCGCGGCCGGCTGATCTTCGCGCTCGACGCGACGATGAGCCGACAGCCGACCTGGGACATGGCGCAATCCATCCAGGGCGAAATGTTTCGCACGACCGCCGCGCAGGGCGGCCTCGACGTGCAACTCGTATATTTCCGCGGCTTTTCCGAATGCCGCGCCTCGCGCTTCGTTTCAGGTGGGGAGGGGCTAAGCGCGCTGATGTCGCGAATCGCCTGCCGGGGCGGGCGCACGCAAATCGGCAAAGTGCTGCGCCATGCGCTTGACGAGTCGCGCGCCAAACGCGTCGGCGCGCTGGTCTATATCGGCGACGCGATGGAGGAGAGGGTCGACGCGCTGGCGGCGACCGCCGGCGAACTCGGGCTGCTTGGCGTCAAGGCCTTCATGTTCCAGGAGGGTCCCGACGCCGCGACGCAATCGGCCTACCGCGAAATCGCCCGTTTGACAGGCGGCGCCTATGCGGCCTTCGACGCCAGCGCGCCGCGCCGGCTGGCGGAGCTGCTCGCCGCCGCCGCCGCCTACGCCGTCGGCGGTCGATTGGAGTTGGAGCGACGCGCGGGCGAGGGCGAGGGCGCCGCCCGCCTGCTGCTCTCGCAGATCGGTTGAGGACAGACGCATGCCCATTCTCATCGGATTAGCGGCTCTCCTCCTAACAGTGGTGGCGCTCAATGCGTACACGAAAACGCCCCCCGCGCTCCTGGCCGTCATTCTCAAGCGCGGCGGCGGCTTCGTCGCGCTCGCAATTGGCGCGGCGCTGCTGGCGCGCGGGCGCCTGGACCTGGGATTGGCGCTCGCCGGATTGGGTCTTTGGCTGATGGGCCTGACGGGCGGGTCCATGCGCGGCTTCCGCAACGCGGGCGCGGGAACGGGCGGCGTTTCGCGCGTGCGATCGGCGATGATCGAAATGGAGCTGGATCATTCCACCGGCGCGATGCGCGGCGTCATTCTCGCAGGCGCGCATGAAGGCGCGCGTCTCGATTCGCTGACGCGGCCGACGCTTCTCGAGCTCTACGCCGTTTGCCGCCGCGACGATCCCGACGGCGCGCGCCTCTTAGAGGCTTATCTGGATCGCCGATTTGCCGGTTGGCGTTCGGCAGGCGATGCGCACGCGGACGCGGGGGGATTCCGCGCGGGCGAGGGCGGCGCGCGTCGTTCGGGCGCGATTTCGGAAGATGAGGCTTACGAAATTCTCGGCCTCAAACGCGGCGCCGCGGCCGCCGACATCGCGCGAGCCCATCGCGATCTGATGAAAAAGCTTCATCCAGATCTTGGCGGGACGACGGACCTGGCGGCCCGGGTAAATGAAGCTAAGGACGTCCTGATGCGGCGTCACCACTGACGCGAGCCGATCGGCGCCGTAGTCGTGGTCCCAGGTAGCGGACATGGCGGCGGTCAGTTCTTGGTGGTGAAGCAGGCAAATCCGGAGCGCTTAAGCGCTTTGCACGCCGATTCCGCGCTCTCCTCCTCGAGTCCGGCGAAACGGGCGCGATAGAGCGTTTCATTGCCCTTCTGCACCTTCTCGGTGAAGGCCCTGGCGGTCGCGGGGAAGCCCTGAAGCTGGCTGCGCGCGCGTGACAGAAGCTGGTTGGCCTTGTCGGGATCCTCGGTGGCGCCGATCTGGATCATCCAACCGGGCCGGCTGGGACGCCCAGCGTCGGCTTTGGCGAGCTGAGATTTGGCGCCGGCGGAACGTATCGCCGAGGGCGTCGTCGTCACGGCGGTAATGTCGCCGCCTTTGGCGGAGCGGCTGGTGGAGCCGTCGACGGCGCTGGAGGGCGTTCCGCCATTGCGCGCTTTCGTATTCGTCTTGAGGCCTCTGCGCTCGGCCTCCTTCGCTTCCGAGAGGCGCTTCTGTACGCCGGAGACGAAAGCCGGACGAACGGCGGGCGTTTCCGCTTTCTCCCGGGACGGGATCGACGCCGGAGGCGGCTGGATGGCGGCGGGGCGCGGACGAAGCTGCGCGGGCTCTTCGAGCGCGGCGAGATCCTCTTCTGGCTCGGCATAGGCCATGCGCTCGGCGGCGCTCTGGGCGCGCTCAGCCGCCCGTTCTGCGCGTTCGGCGCGTTCTTCGGCGCTGCGCTCGACGAGACGCTCGCGTTCGGCGGGGCGCGGCGGCTGCAATTCGCCAATATCGCGCTCGTCGCGTGCGTCTTCGGCGATGGCGCGCGCGGTCCGGACCGACGAGCCGCCATCGATATTCTGTTCGATGAGCCCCGCCATCGTGCGATCGCGCGCCCCGGCGGTGGCGCCGCCGAGGACGACGGCGACGATATGATGGCCGCCGCGACGAACCGAGGTCAGGAGATTGAATCCCGAAGCGCGGGTATAACCGGTCTTGATCCCGTCCATCCCCTCGACATGGCCGAGAAGATGATTGTGGTTACGGTGAAGCGCGCCGTTATAGGCGAAGCTCGGCGTCGAGAAGTAGCGGTAATAGCGCGGGAAGCGATCTTGAATGGCGCGGCCGAGAACCGCAAGGTCATAGGCCGTCGTCACCTGATCGGGATCGGGCAGCCCGGACGCGTTCTCGTAATGCGTGTCGCGCATGCCGAGCGCATGAGCCTTGCGGGTCATCATCTGAGCGAAGCTGCGCTCGTCGCCGGCGACGTTTTCGGCGATGGCGCAGGCGATGTCGTTCGCCGATTTGGTGACGACGGCCTTGATCGCATTCTCGACGCTGATCGTCTCGCCCGGATCAAGACCGAGCTTGGACGGCGCCTGAGCGGCGGCATGCTGGGAGATCATCAGCGGCGAGTTGAGCCGCAGACGGCCTTTCTCGAGTTCCTCGAACAGCAGATAGAGCGTCATCACCTTGGTGACGGAGGCGGGATGGCGAAGCTCATGTTCGTTACGGGAGAAAAGCGTGCGGCCGCTGTTGCCGTCGACGACGATGGCCGCGAAGCCGCGATGCTCGCCGACAATGCCGCCGTCGCCTCCGGCCGAGCGGGTGCGCGAGAAATAATGGCGCGCATGGCTACGATAGGCGCGATGGTGAACATAGTAGCGATGATAGTAAGTGCGGTGGTGGGCGTAGTGGCGATGGTAGGACCGCCAGCCGTGCCGGCGGGCCTCCGCCGGAATGGCCGAAATAGCCACGAAGGCCATAATGACCGCAAATATGGCCGCCAGGGAGCGGGGCTGCGCCAGGCGGTGCAACAAACTCGGTTTCGACATTTACGCGGCCCTTAACTTCGCCGTCACCGGCGCCCGGCGCCGCCGAGCGGCCTAGCGTCGCCAAACGTGACAATTCGATAGGCTAAAAGAACGCAGTTACCCGGTGGTTAAGCGCTGAACGAATTTTTTTGGCGAATTTTGCGCCGCAACATTTTTGTTGACTTTATTTTGTGCATTGCATATAAATACGTCGTCAGCAGGGGCGCGCGGCCGCGTTAGGCGGCGTGCTTGCGCCAAAGACATGAGGACGAACCAATGGTCGCCAATTTTGATAGCGTTCAGCAACTCGGCAAAGATCAGTTCGAGGCCGTTTCCGCCGCCGCCGCCGCGGTGACGAAGGGCTGGCAGAGCATCGCCGCCGAGACCACCGATTACTCCAAGAAGTCGTTCGAAAAGAGCCGCGTTCTGGCTGAAAAGCTTATCGCGGTGAAGAAGCTCGACGAGGCGCTCCAGCTCCAGTCGGACTTCGCCAAGAGCGCCTATGAGGACTTCCTCGCCGAAGCGACGAAGATCGGCGAGTTGTACAGCTCGATCGCCAAGGAAGCGTTCAAGCCGATCGAGTCTGCGACGAAGGTCTATACCGCCGCCGAGTAATTTCGCGCGAAACGTTCGTCCAGGAGCGCGGAAACGGACTGGCCAAGCCCGGGGGACGCTTTTGCGCCCGCCGGGTTCATTCCGTTTGCACCGCGGCGCTGGGCCTAGATCCGCAGGGAGCCGACAATGAGCGGCCCGCGGAACCCATATGCCGAAATTTTGACCAGTTGCGCGAGTAGTTTGCGTCTACGGCAAATCGGTCGCCTTCGGCATTTAGCAGCAGGAGAATTCATGGCTCGGCAAAATCCGCGATCGTCGATCGCGCGCAGACGCTTCAATGCTTTCAGCGGCGTGCTTTTCTTGGGCGCGGCGCTGTCGTCGACGCCGACATATGCGCAGGAGCTGCGTGTCGGTTGCACTCTCGTCCAGCAATACGGCGGCGCCGAAGTGAAGATCATGCTGGAGCAAGTGCGCTCAACCGTCGGCGACGGCGAAGCGAACGCCCTGCACGCCAAATATATCGGCTTGAAAAACGAGTGCGGCTCCAACCAAAATGCGTCGCGAGTCATTCATATTTCCGCGGCGATGCACAGGCTGCTCGACGAATACGGCGTCAATGTCCGTAGATTTGCCGTTTCGGAGCGCTGATCGGAACGTGGCGCGGTCCTGAGAGCTGTCTTCGCCAGGGCCCAAGGCGACCGCCGGCAATCAAAACGCTGGCTTCGCGGTCAAGCTGGGGACGACGCCGGCCGCATGGTTTCGGCGCTCTCCGCGACGCGCTAGAGTTCGAGGCCGATTCCGCCACGCGCGCGCTCGAAGGCCCCGCATGTCCGCCGACGCCGGCTTCGTCCATCTTCACGTCCACACGGCCTATTCGCTCCGCGAGGGGGCGCTGGCGCTCGGTAAATTGATCGATCTCGCCGTGCGCGACGAGCAGCCGGCGCTGGCCGTCACCGACACCAACAATCTCTTCGCGGCCCTGGAATTTTCGGAGAAGGCCGCCAAGGCCGGCGTTCAGCCGATCGCCGGCGTCCAGCTTCGCGTCGACTTCGGCGACGGCAAAGGCTCCCCCGTCGGGAGCCTCGACGATCGTTTCGCCAATCTCGTGCTCTTGGCCAAGACCGAGGCTGGCTATCGCAATCTGATGCGGCTCGCCTCGCGCGCCTATCTCGAAACGGAGCAGGGCGACGAGCCGCATGTGACGCTCGATGCGCTCGCCGCCGACGCCGAGGCCTTGATCGCGCTGACCGGCGGTCCGGACGGCGCGCTGGACCGCGCTTTCGCGCTGGGCCGGCCGGAACAGGCGCGCGCGCGCCTCGCGACGCTCGAACGCTTTTTCGACGACCGGCTCTATGTCGAAATCCAGCGCCACGGTCTGCCGCAGGAGCGCGAGATCGAGGCGCAATTGCTCGATCTCGCCTATCGCCGCGCGCTGCCGCTCGTTGCGACGAACGAGCCTTATTTCGCTCAGCCGGCCGATTTCGAGGCGCATGACGCGCTGCTCTGCATCGCAGAGGGGGCGGTGACGAGCGCCGATGACCGGCGGCGCGTCTCGCCCGAGCATTATTTCAAGACGCGCGTGCAAATGCGGGCGCTTTTCGCGGACCTCGAAGAGGCGGCGGCCAATACGCTGGAGATCGCCCGGCGCGTCAGTTTCCGGCCGCAGACGCGCAAGCCCATCATGCCGCGCTTCATTCATGAAACGCCGGATCACGTCCCGCTGGACGAGATCGAGGCGGCCGAGCTGCGCCGCCAAGCGATTGAAGGGCTGGAGGAGCGCCTCGCGGCGCATGGGCCGGCCGAAGGCCGTACGCGCGAGGAATATGCGGCGCGGCTCGACTTCGAGCTTTCCGTCATCGAGAAGATGCGCTTTCCAGGCTACTTCCTGATCGTCTCTGACTTTATCAAATACGCGAAATCCAAAGGCATTCCGGTCGGACCGGGACGCGGTTCCGGCGCCGGTTCGCTCGTCGCTTACGCCCTCACCATCACCGATCTCGACCCGGTCCGCTTCGGCCTGTTCTTCGAACGCTTTCTTAACCCTGAACGCAATTCGATGCCGGACTTCGACATCGACTTCTGCCAGACGCGCCGCGGCGAGGTGATCGACTATGTTCGCGCGCGCTACGGCGCCGACCGCGTCGCGCAGATCATCACCTTCGGTTCATTTCTGGCGCGCGGCGTGCTCCGCAGCGTCGGCCGCGTGCTGGAAATGCCGCTGGGGCAGGTCGACAAGATCGCCAAACTCGTGCCGCAGAATCCGGCGAAGCCCGTGACGCTGGCCGAGGCGCTGGCGAGCGAGCTGAAATTGCGCGAAGCCGTCGAGGAAGACGAGCGCGTTGGCCGCTTGTTCAAGATCGCCGGCGCGCTGGAGGGGCTTTACTCCAACGCCTCGACCCACGCCGCCGGCGTCGTCATCGGCGACCGGCCCCTGCATGAGGTGACGCCGCTCTATCGCGACCCCAAGTCCGACATGCCCGCGACCCAGTTCAACATGAAATGGGTCGAGCCCGCCGGACTGATCAAATTCGACTTTCTCGGCCTCAAGACCCTGACCGTGCTCGCCATGGCGAGCGCCCTCGCGCGCCGCCGCGATCCCGCCTTCGATTTGGCGAAAATTCCGCTCGACGATCCGGCGACTTACGCCATGTTGGGGCGCGGCGAGACGGTTGGCGTGTTCCAGCTTGAAAGCGCCGGCATGCGCAAGGCGCTCGTGGAGATGCACGCCGACCGTTTCGAGGACATCATCGCCCTGGTCGCGCTCTACCGGCCCGGCCCGATGGCCCATATCCCGACCTATTGCGCGGTGAAGCTCGGCGACGAGGAGCCGGACTATATCCACCCGGCGATCGAGCCGATCCTGAAGGAGACCTTCGGCGTCATCATCTACCAGGAGCAGGTGATGCAGATCGCCCAGGTCCTCTCCGGCTATTCGCTGGGAGAAGCCGACAATCTGCGCCGCGCCATGGGCAAGAAGATCAAGGCCGAGATGGACGCCCAACGGGACCGCTTCGTCAGCGGGGCGCTCGAACGGAGCTTAACGAAGCAAAAAGCGCATGAAATCTTCGACCTCTTGGCCAAATTCGCCGACTACGGCTTCAACAAGAGCCATGCGGCGGCCTATGCGCTGATCGCCTATCAGACCGCCTGGTTCAAGGCGCATTATCCGGCGGAATTCCTCGCCGCCTCGATGACCTTCGACAAGAGCCAGACCGATAAGCTCGCGGAATTCCGCGACGAGGCAAGGCGGATGGGCATAGCGGTCGAACCGCCGTCGATCGGGCGTTCCGGCGTCGATTTCGACGTCGCGGTCGGCGCAGACGGCAAACTGGCGATCCGCTACGCGCTCTCGGCGATCAAGGGCGTCGGGGAAGGCCAGGCGGAATCGCTCGTGAAATCGCGGGAGAAACGGCCCTTCGCCAGCCTTTCCGACTTCGCGCGGCGGCTCAATCCGCGCGAGGTGAACAAGAAAACGCTCGAAAATCTCGCGGCCTGCGGCGCCTTCGACGAGCTGGAGCCCAATCGCGCGCGGGCATTCGCCGCGATCGAGGCGATTCTGGCCTCGGCCAACCGGCATGCGGAAGACCGCAAGGCTGGCCAGAACGCGCTTTTTGGCGAAGCAGAAGCCGACGACCTGGCCATTCCCAAAACGCCGCCGTGGCCTGCGGCCGAAGTGCTGCGCAGGGAATATGAGGCGGCGGGCTTCTTTCTCTCGGGCCACCCGCTCGACGCCTATGCCGGTCTGCTGCCCAAGCTGCGCGTGACGCGCTGGGCGGAGTTCGCGGCCTCGGTCAAGCGCGGCGCGACCCACGGAAAGCTTGCGGCCGTGGTGCTCGACCGAGCCGAGAAACGCACGAAATCCGGCTCCAAAATGGGCATTGTGCAGCTATCCGATGTTAGCGGACAATACGAAGCCATCCTGTTTCAGGAGGGCCTAACCCAGTATCGAGACCTGCTGGAGAAGGGATCCGCGGTTCTCGTCACATTGTCGGCGGCGGTGGAGGGCGAAGATGTCCGCGCGCGGATCGTCACGGTCGAGCCTCTGGCGGCGGCTGCGGCGCGCGCCCAGAAAGGCCTGCGCGTCGTCGTCGGGGATGACGGCCCTCTCGACCGGATCAAAAGCAGGCTGGCCGGAAAGGGCGAGGGGGAAGTCTCACTCCTGTTGAAGCGTCCGGCGGGCCAGGAGGAGATCGAAATTCGCTTGCCCGGCGGCTATCCGGTGACAGCGGAAGTGGCCGGGGCGCTGCGCGCAATTCCGGGCGTATTGGACGTCGAATATCTGTGAGCAAACCTCAACTTAAACTATAACTTTAATCTATATTATACTGATATATAATGGATTTATGCTTTTATGCTACTTATAATTGGCGGTCGAGGAGAGCGCAAAAGCCGCGATAGGCCGGCGTCTCACACTCCGCGCAGGGCGGGACAGCTATGGTTGCTCTAACTGCAAACAGTCGCTGACGTTTTTCCTGCGCTGGGATGGAACAAACCGCAAGTCGAAGCCGTTAACACCGCGTAAGCGTTGGTTCGAAGGTTCCCTCACTCGCCGGAGGCAAGAATGGACGCCACGCTTTTCGCTACAGCTGAAATCATTGGCGCTCCCAATACGCAGTTTCTGGCTCTACTTTTCATTGGCGGGCTCATCGGCTGGTGCGCCACGAAACTTTCCCACCTCGACTCGCGAGCAGGCGCTTTGGCGCTGGCCGGGGTCACAGGCGCATGGTTCGCCGCGGAAGCCGCCTTCAGGGCGGGAGCGGGCGAGCGTTGCGCCAGCGTGCTGCTTCTCGCCGGCGCAGTCGGCGCGATCCTCGCCTGCGCCGGCTGGCGCGTCTTCCATGACGCGCGCGGGCCGGGTCCCGATATTGCCGTCAGACATTGAAGCGCCTAGGTTGAACGCGGAGGAGGCCGCCCGCCTTTGACCGTGCTCGATCTTCTAAACGACGACCCGCGCAGGAAAACGGGAATTGGCGCGTTACGCCATCCTGAGAAGGCCGGACGTCCGGACGCGCCGGTCCTGCGCAAGCCGCCATGGATCCGCGTCAAGGCGCCGGGGTCCGCGGCCTGGGCGGAGACGAGCGGGCTGCTGAAGCAATCAGGCCTCGCGACGGTCTGCCAGGAGGCGGCCTGTCCCAACATTGGCGAATGCTGGGAGAAAAAACACGCCACTTTCATGATCATGGGGGAGGTCTGCACGCGCGCCTGCGCCTTCTGCAACGTCGCCACGGGCTTGCCTGCGCCGCTCGACCCAACCGAGCCGGGCAGGGTGGCGCAAGCGACCCATGCGCTTGGGCTGTCGCATGTGGTCGTGACCTCCGTCGATCGCGACGACCTCGAAGACGGCGGCGCAGCCCATTTCGCGCAGACCATCGCAGCGATCCGCTCGACCTGCCCGGACGCGACCATCGAGGTTCTGACGCCGGACTTCTTGCGCAAGCCAGGGGCGCTGGAGCGCGTCGTCGAGGCCGGTCCCGACGTCTTCAACCACAATTTGGAGACCGTGCCCTCCCTCTATGTGACGGTGCGTCCGGGGGCCCGTTACTTCCATTCGCTGCGTCTTCTTCAGCGCGCCAAGGAATTGAACCCCGCCCTTTTCACTAAATCGGGGATCATGGTCGGCCTAGGCGAAAGCCGGATCGAGGTGATGCAGGTGATGGACGACATGCGTTCGGCCGAGGTCGATTTCATCACGATCGGCCAATATCTGCAGCCGACGCGCAAGCATCATCCGATCGCCCGCTTCGTCACGCCGGAGGAATTCGAATCCTATAAGACTTTGGCCTATGCGAAGGGCTTCTCTTATGTGGCGGCGTCGCCGCTCACGCGCTCCTCGCATCATGCGGGCGACGATTTCGCCAAGCTGCGCGCGGCGCGCGCCCAACGGGAATCCGCTTAGGCGGCGGAACGCTTTCCTTTACGCGCCTTCAGCTTGATTCCTTCCGCCATGTGAACGCTTCAGCAATCATGGTTGCGCTGATCAGCGCAAGTCCGGCAGTTAGATTGCAATTGCGCGTCTACATTTACCAGCGTTTCGGGCATCGCCCTTAGTTTCGCCCCCGAGGTGAGCGGCTTACTCCCGCAGAAAGTGGCCCGCCTAGTCGAACTAGAAATAAGGAGCAGCCTATGACCAAGCATTTCAAAACCTTCATTCGCGACGAAGCGGGCGCCACCGCGATCGAATATGGTCTCATCGCCTCGCTGATCGGCGTCGCGATCATCGCCGGCGTCAAGGCGCTGGGCACCAATCTTTCGGGCACTTTCGCGAAGGTTTCAGGCAATCTGTCGTAAGGCGCCCGAGCCAAAACACTGCTGAATGGAGCAACGCCGCGTCGCCAAGATGCGGCGTTTCTCATTTGGATTTGTAAGAAGGACCTTCTAACAAACTGCGTAAACGAATGTTTATCATTGCCGGAAAGAGCGTTTCAAAGATAAAAATGGACCGTTCAAATAAGCCATTTTGTTATAAGCCGAATTCGTATTTTCAGTCCGGCGCCGCATTTCTCAAGAAAAACAAGCGCGCCGTCGACGAAGGAAGGATGCGCATCATGAAAGAGCTCATCAAATCATTCATTCGCGACGAATCCGGCGCGACGGCGATCGAATATGGCTTGATCGCTTCATTGATCGCGATCGCCATTATCGCCGGCATCCGGGCTTTGGGCACGAATTTGTCCGGCACTTTCGCCAAGGTTTCCGGCAATCTCTCCTGAATGAGGCCGGCGCAACGCGCCGGCTCCGAGCAAAAAAAGGCGGCGCATGTTCCGCGCCGCCTGCCTTACGGGAGGCGCAAGGCTTAAGCGCCGAGCGCCGTCGAAATCTCCGCGAGCGTGGCGCGCTCTGCGTCGGTGACTTTCACCCCGCCAAAGCCCAAGAAGCCGCCTTCCGTTCCAGCTTCCGCCACCAAATCCGCGATGTGGTTCAACCAGTTCTTGAACGCCTTGGCGTCATTGGGCGCTTTCGCGTCGAGAATGGCGGCGGTGCGACGCAGCTCATCGAGCGCGCGATCCTTGATCTCCTCCAACTTGGCGCCATGCACGATATTCTTCACGCCGTCACGGGCGGCGGCGCGGCCTTCCGGAGTCAGCAAATCCTCGACGACCGCCTTGATCAGCGAATCCGCGCCGGGATCGGCCTTGGCGGCGGCCAGGGCCTTGGCGCTCGCAAGGCCTTCCTGCAATGTGCCGATGAAGCCGCTGGGATCGCCGGCGCTGACGGCGAATCCGGCAAGCAGCGGCGATTCAAGCACCTTCTTCCATTCGTCCGCGGTGAAATTGGATTTGTCGGCCATTGTTTCCTCCCTAGAAAGCCCTCTACCGGGGCGCCTGCGCGAACTCTTCGATACAACCGTTCCCTCGCGCTATTGTTCCGCTCGGCTCCAGAGCCGGCGCCGGCTTTAACGGCCCTGACAGATGAACTAGAAGCATGGCGGCATGAAGAACTTCCGCAATCGCCGCCATGTGCCGCACAGCGCCGCCGAGATGTTCGCGCTGGTGCGCGACGTCGAATCCTACCCGAAATTCGTGCCCCTCTGCGAAGCCATCCGCATCCGCCGCCGCACGGAGATCGCGCCCGGCGTCGAGATGCTGGTCGCCGACATGCAGATCGGCTTCAAGGCGATCTGCGAGCGCTACACGAGCCGCGTCGCCTGCGACTCCAACAAGCTGGAAATCCGCGTTGACTGCGTCGAGGGTCCATTTCGCAAACTCGACAATCGGTGGAGCTTTCGCGACGAGCCGGACGGCCAGCCGCGTTCAGTGGTCGATTTCTTCATCGCCTATGAATTCAAGAATATGGCGCTCGGAATGCTGATGGGCGCGATGTTCGACAAGGCTTTTCACAAATATTCGGACGCCTTCGCCAAGCGCGCCGACGAGATTTACGGCGGCCGCTAGCGGGCCTCCACGGCTGCGATCGCCATATCGAGCGCCTGGGCGACGGATGCGGCGCGGATTTCGCCGCGGGTGAGGGAGCCAAAGCGTCGTTCGACATGGTCGACGCCGCCCCCGCGCCGCGCGCAGGCGAAGTGAACGAGGCCAACCGGCTTTTCAATCGTGCCGCCGCCCGGTCCCGCAACGCCCGTCACCGCCACGGCGATGTCGCCGAGGGATCTTTCGAGCGCGCCGAGCGCCATGGCGCGCGCGACCTCGGCGCTCACGGCGCCATGCGCCTCGATGAGACGCGGCGGCACGCCCAGCATGTCGTGCTTGGCGGCGTTGGAATAGGTGACGAAGCCCCGATCGAACACGTCTGAAGAACCCGGTATGTCCGTCAGCGCCGCCGCGACGAGCCCGCCGGTGCAGGATTCGGCGGTCGCGAGACGCAATTTCCTCGCTCGCGCCATGTCGAGAAGCATAATAGCCTTTACGTATGTCGTATTTTCATTCATTTACGATTCTCATAAATCCTGTGATGGCTTGGTGCGAAGCGCCTTCACGTCGCCGCGCTGCTTCTTGCCCGCGAGCCGTCTGAGCTTCGACCCGAGCGTCGGCCTGGTTTTCTTGCGGGGAGGCGGCGGCGGAGCCGCGGCGGCGCGGATCAGCGCCAACAGGCGCTCCAGCGCGTCGGCGCGGTTTCGCTCCTGCGTGCGGTGGCGGCGCGCGTCGATCAGGATCACGCCGTCCTTGGTGAGGCGCCGGCCGGCGAGACGCGCGAGACGCGCCTTCACAGGCTCGGGCAGATTGGGCGAGCCGCGCGCGTCGAAACGCACACGCACGGCGGTCTCGACCTTTTGCACATTCTGGCCGCCGGGGCCGGAGGCGCGCGAAAATTCTTCCACGATCTCGGAATCGTCGAGCGCGATCGCATCGGTGACGCGGATCATGGGGGCCTCGCTGCAAAGCGGCCTTATAGCAGATCGCGCCCGCGCCGGCCCCGTTTGGCGCGTCGGCTCTACGTCAGGACTGCGCCGATCGCAATCTTTCGCCGGACGTCGCGGGTGTATCGTCGCTGGTTGGCGCCGCGCGCCTGTCTTGCGGCAGGCGGAACAGCGCCGGACGCTCGAACAGGAAACGCAACCGCGTTCCTCGCGTCCAGGCATATACCGCCAGCGGGACGACGATCGCCGTCGCCGTCACGATCAGCGAGATGAGTCCGCCGTCCTCGATCAGCCCGAGCCGCACGAGCGCGACGCGCGACAGCGCCATCGGCAGGAAGAAGGCGAGATAGACGATGATCGAACGCGCGCCGAGCGCCCGCAAGAAGGTCGCGACCCCCGCTTGCGCCAGCAGCGCCGAGAAGGCGACGACGGCGGCGGCGCCGGCGAAGCCGAGCGCAAGAGAGACGCCGGGCAGGGCGGAGACGCCATAGCGCACGGCAAGGCCGTTCACGACGCCCCAGGCAAGCAGCGCGCCGAGCGTCGCGGCGACATGCGCGCGCGCGCGATCCGCGACGGCGAAAATCTGCGGCGCGAAGGCGTAGCCCGCGAAGAAATAGACATAGCGACCGGCGAATTCGTCGATCACCGTCGAGCCCGTATGGATCCGCGCCATCTGCAGCATCGCCGCCACGAAAAGCACGGCTTCGACCGGCGCGCGGCGCGTCAGCTTGGTGACGACGAAGAAAATGGGCAGCAGATAGATGAACCACAGCGTGCCGAAGGGTTCGACCATAGCGAGCGCGAGGCCGGAAAGCACGGCGCCCGGATCGCCGCCCTGGGCGATGGCCAGCTTGGGGACGCCTTGGATCAGCGTCCAGAGCACGTAGAAATAGCCGAAGTGCAGCACCTTGCGGTCGAGATAGTCGCGCCACGGCCTGTCGATCGTGCGCGACAGGAAGAGGCCGGCGACGAGGAAGAAATCGGGCATGCGGAAGGGCCGCGCCCATTCGATGAAGCCATGGAGCCAGCTTTCGCGGCCCATCGCTTCTTCGACGCCGAGCGTCGAATGCATCATCACGACGAGAATGATGCACCAGCCTTTGGCGTAATCGACCCAATCGACGCGCGCCTTCGCCCCGTCACTGGTCGTTTCTTCGGAATACATTGGCGGCGATCCCGGTCTATCGCTTCGCGCCTGAAAACCCGCGCGCGCATGCGCTTATTATCTGCGCGACGCCGACAATTGTCCTTAAATTTGCGTAATCAGGATGAAGTTAACCGAGTTTGGAGCATTAAGGATTTGCGTGCGCCGGTAAGTTGGGGCGCACAATGGATTATTTCGGTCTGCCGCCTGGCGCGGGCGCGCCCGACCGCGTTAAGATTTGCGTGATAAAATGCATTTTACAACCGTCATGCCGGGCCTTGCGCCGGGCATCCATGCCGGGAGATTGAGGCTGGACGCTCGGGTGGGTTTCGAGCAATGAGCAGACTGTAGCGCGAAGAGCAAACGCATCTCACGCGCTCTTCTTCACCCCTTTCTCGCGGTCGCGCTCGGCCAACCGGCGCAGGCGGCGCATATTGTAATCGGCGACGAAGCTCAGCAGCGCCTCGCCTTCGAGCGGACGGCTGAACAGATAACCCTGCATCTCATGACAGCCATGCTCGCGCAGGAAAGCCTCCTGCGCCTCGGTCTCGACGCCTTCCGCGATCGCCCGCAGCTTCAGCGCCCTTGCGAGCGAAATCACCGCTTCCGCGATGGCGCGGTCGTTGGCGTCGGTCAGCAGATCATTGATGAAGGAGCGGTCGATCTTGATCGCGTCGAGCGGCATCTGCTTGACGAGCGAGAGCGAGGAATAACCCGTGCCGAAATCGTCGATGGCGAGCCGCGCGCCCATCTCCTTGATCGCATGCAGCGCCGTCATGGCGCCGCCGGCGTCCAGCATCACCATGCTTTCGGTGATTTCGAGTTCAAGCCACTCCGCCGCCATGCCGGAGGCTTCCAGCGCGCCCGTGATGTGATCGATGAGATGCTCGTCGTAGAGCTGTCGCGGCGAGAGATTGACGGCGACGGGGAAGGGCTCCAGCCCCTGTGCGCGCCACTGCATCTGCTGTGCGCAGGCGGTCTCGAGCACCCATTTTCCGATCGGCGAGATGAGGCCCGTTTCCTCGGCGACAGGGATGAATCGATGAGGAGACAACAGGCCGAGTTTCGGGTGGCGCCAGCGCAACAGCGCCTCGACTCCCGTGATAGCGCCGGTGAGGATGTCGCGCTTGGGCTGATAGCAGACGAGAAACTCGTCGCGCGCGAGCGCATGGCGCAAGCTCGTCTCCAGCATCAGGCCCTGCAACGTTTGCGTCTTGATCTTGGGAGAGAAGAGCCGCACGCTGCTCTTTCCTTCCGCCTTGGCGAGATACATGGCCGCGTCGGCATTCTTGAGCAACGTATCCTCGTCCTCGCCATTTCCTGGATAGACGGCGATGCCGATGCTCGCCGTGACGCCGCATTCCTGGCCGGCGATGTTCATCGGGTCGTTGAGGCAGGCGAGCACCTCTTCCGCCATAGCGGTCGCTTGCTGCGGCGCATGCACATCGCGGACGATAGCGACAAATTCGTCGCCGCCGAGCCTGGCCACGATGTCGCGCTCACGCAGGCGGGCGCGCAGTCGCCGCGAGGCCTCGCGCAGCAAGGCGTCGCCGGCGGCGTGGCCCAGCGTGTCGTTGATGGCCTTGAATTTGTCGAGATCTATGAACAGCACGGAAAATTGCCGGTCATGGCGCTTCGAGGCGTCGATCTCTTCCCGCAGCATCTGATTGAACAGCGTGCGATTGGGAAGGCCCGTGAGCATGTCATGCGTGGCGAGATAGCGCACGCGCCTCTCCGCCCGATGGCGCTCGGTCACATCGTCGAACAGCGCGACGGAGCCGCCGTCGTCGAGCGGCGTTTGCGAATAGGAAACCGTGCGCCCGTCGGGCAAGGCGACGGTGGAGCAGGCGGCGCGGCGCGCAGCCAGATTATCCTGCAAGCCGGCGGCGATCTCGTCGGCGTTCGGCGGCGAGAGCGCGCCTGCGTCGCGCAATTCATCGGCGATCTGCGGAATGCCGGAGCCCACCGTCAGCGAGAGCCGCTCGGCGCCGAAAATCTCCCCGACCTGCTTGTTGCTGACGATCAGGCGCCCCGCCGGCGTCGAACATGCAGAGCCCTTGCGGCATGTTGTTCAGCGCGGCGTCGAAGCGCAGATTTTGCGCCTCGAAGCGCTGCGCCAACTCGCTTTTCTCTCTTGTCGCGAGGAGCACGCGCAACTGATTGCTCGACTGATAGAGGCAAATCTCGACGCCGGCCAGACAGTAGAGCAGGGTGACGAAGGCGAGCACATTATAGGCGAAGTCGTCGCGCATCGCGGCGGCGATTATGATCGGCGCGAGCGTAAGGACGATCTGCCAGATGCAGATCTGGCGCAGGCCGGAGTTGCGCGTCGCGGCCCCGGCCATGAAGCCCATCGCGAGCGCATAGACCAGCATATGCGACGCCGCATCGTCGGTGTCGAAAAGGACGACAGCGCCCAGCGCGCCGAGTGACGCTGCGAAGGCATAGGCGCCGAGCGCGTAACCCAGCTCCCAGCGTTGCAAAGAGCGCAGGTCCAGACTCTTGGACTTGTCGCGGCGCAAATAGCGCCAGACCAGCGCCAGGCGCGCGACGAAGACGGCCGTGAGCAACATCGCGCAGCAGCGCAGAAGCGGCTGGTCCGTCCGCGCCGCGACGAATGCGGCGATGAGGACGGCGCTTGTAGAGCCTACGACGAAGGAAAAGATCGGCGCGTACAATGAGTCAATCAGCGCCGCAAGCACATCAGCCGGCGGCGCGGCGGCGCGCCCGTCTAAAGACTTGTTGGATCGAGATAAATTAAACATGGCCACCTCAATGGCGCACAGTGGCCATGAGGGGGTTTAAAATTTGCTCCCGAAAATGATTACCCGCCGATTAAAATTTTCGCTCATTAGCGAAATTTTTGAATTGATCGTAGACAATTCGCTACGGCAACCGCACGGTGGCGATCGCCAGCGCCGCCATGCCTTCCTGTCTTCCGGTGAAGCCCAGCCGCTCGGTGGTCGTCGCCTTGATCGCGACCCGGTCCATGTCGACGCCCATTGTAGCGGCAAGGCTCTCGCGAATGCGCTCGCGGTGAGGACCGATCTTGGGCGCTTCGCAAATGATGGTCGCGTCGACATGCGCGATCGCGCCGCCGCGCGCGCGCACCCGCGCGCAGGCGTGCGCGAGGAAGATCGCGGACGCCGCGCCTTTCCACTGCGGATCGGAGGGCGGGAAATGCGCGCCGATGTCGCCCTCGGCGATGGCGCCGAGGATCGCGTCGGTGATCGCATGGGCGAGCACGTCGGCGTCGGAATGGCCGGCGAGGCCCTGCGCGTGGGGGACAGCCACCCCGCCAAGCCAGACCTTGTCGCCCGGCCCGAAAGCATGGACGTCATAGCCCTGTCCTGTGCGCACGTCCGGCAGATCGGCCCATGTCGGCTGCTTCAATTGCTCCATGGCGCGGGCGAAGTCCTCTTGCGTCGTCAGTTTGAAGTTGGCGGCGTCGCCGGGAAAAATATGCACTTGCCGGCCAGCCGCTTCGGCGATCATCGCATCGTCGGTGCATTCCCGTCCGCCCGCCGCGGCGTCGCGATGCGCTTGAAGGATGACGCCGAAGCGGAAGGACTGCGGCGTCTGGACGGCGCGCAGCCGCGCGCGGTCGGGCGTTGCGACGACGGCGCCTGTCTCGTCGATTTCCTTTACGGTGTCGGCGAGCGGCACGCCCGGCGCCGCCGCGCCATGGGCCTGGGCCGCCTCGACCGCGCGGGCGACGAGCGCGGCGTCCGCGAAGGGACGGGCGGCGTCATGGATCAGCACGATTTCCGGCGCGCCTTCCGCGGCGAGCGCTTCGAGTCCGTTTCGGACGCTTTCCTGGCGGGACGCGCCGCCCATCGCCGGATCGAGCAATTTCTGTCGCTCTGCGGCTTCCAGTTCGGCCACGCTCGCAGCGTAAAGCGCGCGATCGTCGGGGTGAATCACGACTTTCAGCGCGGCTTCCGGCGCCGCGAGGCGCATCGCGCGCAAGGTGCGGGCCAGAATGGTTTTTCCTGCGAGCCCTCTATATTGTTTAGGCGGCCCCTCGCCAACGCGCGAGCCGCGCCCGCCGGCAACGACGAGAATGGCGAGGGAGGGGGTATCGGCATGGGCGCCCATGCGCGCTCTGTGTCGGTTTTCGAGCACGCCGTCAAATGCGGCGCGACTGCCCTAATAAAACTCATGTTGCATGTGCGAAGAGAGATGCTTATGATATGGGCAAGATGCTTGCTGCTGAAAAATTAGGCGTGGGCTTTGACCCTTCGCCTTTGCGTATTGGCGGGATCACGCTCTCGGGGCGCGCGCTGCTCGCGCCCATGGCGGGCGTGACAGACCCCGCCATGCGTCGCATCGCCGGACGATTTGGGGCGTCGGCGACGGTGAGCGAAATGATTACGGCGGCCGGCGTCGCGCGCGGCGACCGCGAGACGGTCGTGCGTTTGGGTTGCGCCGGCGAAGGACCGCGCGTGATCCAGATCGCCGCGCGCGAGCCCCAAGAGATGGCGGCGGCGGCGCGTTGCGCCGAGGAGTTGGGCGCCGACTGGGTGGACATCAACATGGGCTGTCCCTGCAAACGCGTCACCGGGGGCCTGGCGGGCGCGGCGCTGATGCGCGATCCCGATCAGGCGGCGCGGCTTATCGCTGCGGCGCGCAGTTCGATACGCATTCCGTTGAGCGTAAAAATGCGGCTCGGCTGGGATGACGCGACACGTAACGCGCCGGAATTGGCGCGCCGCGTCGAGGCCGAGGGCGCGGCGCTGATTACGGTGCATGGACGCACGCGCCAGCAATTCTATGCGGGACAAGCCGATTGGAAGGCGATCGCGGCGGTGAAGGCGGCGGTGCGCGTTCCGGTGATCGCCAATGGCGATTGCGCGGGCGTCGATGACGCGAGCGAGATGCTCGCGCGCTCCGGCGCGGACGGCGTCATGATCGGCCGCGCAGCGCTGGGCCAGCCATGGCTGGTCGGCGATATCGCGCATTATCTTTCGACCGGGAGCCGGCGGCCCGCGCCGTCGCTCGCCGCGCGGGCCGATATAGCGCGCGAACATCTTGAAGGCTTGCTGCTGCTGATGGGCGTCGCCGCCGGTCTGCGCCACGCCCGCAAGCATCTCGCCGCCTATGTCGACCGTGTCGCCGGAAAGACCGCCGCCGAGATGCGGCGCGCGCTGGTGACGACCGCCTCTCCCGAGGAAGCGGGCCGGCTCATTGATTTGATTTTCGCTGAGATCGAGCCGGCGAAGCAGGAGATCGCGGCATGAGCCTCTCTGATCGCGCCCGACGCAATAGCGCGCACTGCGACGGATATGGGCTCGAGATCATCGACGGGCGGAGCCGCTCCTGCGTGCTGGAGGCTTTGCCGAATGCGATCCTGACCATCGGCCGCGACGACGCCATCGAGGACGCCAACGCCGCGGCCGAGGCTTTTTTCGAGATGGGCAAGCCGCTGCTGATCGGCCAGACTCTGGACCGCTTGTTGCCGTTCGGTTCGCCGCTTCTCACGCTGATCCAGCAGGTGCGCGAACGCGGCGCGACGATCAACGAATATAAGGTCGATCTCGGCCGGCCGGGTCAGGACGCCGACAGGCGCGTCGACGTTCATTGCGCGCCGCTCGCCGAGGGCGACGGACTCGTGCTTGTCATGATGCAGGAACGGACAATTGCCGATAAAATAGACAGGCAATTGACGCATCGCGGCGCCGTGCGCTCGGTTTCCGGCCTGGCCTCGATGTTGGCGCATGAGATCAAGAATCCGCTCTCCGGCATTCGCGGCGCCGCACAGTTGCTCGAAAGCGCGCTGGGCGACTCGGACCGCGCGCTGACGCGGCTCATCTGCGAGGAGACCGACCGGATCGTGCGGCTCGTCGACCGCATGGAGGTGTTTTCCGACGCTCGGCCGCTCCAGCGCGAGCAGGTCAACATCCATTCCGTCCTGGACCACGTGAAGCGCGTCGCGCAGACCGGATTCGCTCGGAGCGTGCGCTTTA
The DNA here is from genome assembly GCA_963706255.1 of uncultured Alphaproteobacteria bacterium. Classification (GTDB taxonomy): domain Bacteria; phylum Pseudomonadota; class Alphaproteobacteria; order Rhizobiales; family Beijerinckiaceae; genus Methylocystis. The sequence goes on from CAVPMJ010000023.1 coordinate 194,200, forward strand.
CCGAAAACTACGATCCTTCCTTGCCGCCGGTTTACGCCAATCGCGATCAGCTGGTGCAGGCCTTTCTCAATCTCGTGAAGAACGCCGCCGAGGCGGTTGGCGACGCGGTCGACGGCGAGATCGAATTGTCGACGGCTTTTCGCCCTGGCGTCAGTCTGCGGGCGCTCGGCGAAAAAAGCCCGATCGGCCTTCCGCTGGAATTTTGCGTGCGCGACAACGGCCCCGGCGTGCCCGAGGACATCGCCGCGCATCTCTTTGACCCCTTTGTCACGACAAAGTCTTCGGGAACTGGCCTCGGACTTGCACTGGTCGCCAAGATCGTCAACGACCACGGCGGCATTGTTGAATGCGAATCTCTCCCAAGACGCACGACGTTTCGAGTCCTGATGCCCATGTACCGGGCCGGGCGGCCCGACCAACGCGAGGACCGGCGCGCATGACATCTCGCAAGAGCGGGAGAACCGATCGATGACGCGAGGCGAAATTCTGGTCGCCGACGACGACGCCTCCATCCGCACCGTCGTCGCGCAGGCGCTTTCCCGCGCCGGCTACGAAGTGCGCACCACCGGCGCGGCGGCGACGCTGTGGCGCTGGGTGCAATCGGGCGAGGGCGATCTCGTCGTGACGGATGTCGTCATGCCGGACGAAAACGCCTTTGAACTGCTGCCGCGCATAAAGAAGCTTCGCCCTGAACTGCCGATCATCGTCATGAGCGCGCAGAACACTTTCATGACCGCCATAAGGGCGTCCGAACGCGGCGCTTACGACTATCTGCCGAAGCCCTTCGACCTGAAGGAGCTGGTTGGCATCGTCGGGCGCGCCATGGCCGAGCCGCGCAAGCATCCCGAAGACAATGGCCATGAAGAAATCGAAGGGATGCCGCTCGTCGGCCGCTCGCCGGCGATGCAGGAAATCTATCGCTCTCTCGCACGGTTGATGCAGACCGATCTGACGGTGATGATCAACGGCGAATCGGGCACCGGCAAAGAGCTCGTCGCCCGCGCTTTGCACGATTACGGAAAGCGTAAAAAGGGGCCGTTCGTCGCCGTCAATATGGCGGCGATCCCGCGCGATCTGATCGAAAGCGAACTCTTCGGCCATGAGAAGGGCGCCTTCACCGGCGCGAACCAGCGTTCTGCCGGGCGCTTCGAGCAGGCGGAAGGCGGCACGCTGTTTCTCGACGAAATCGGCGACATGCCGATGGAGGCGCAGACCCGGCTCCTGCGCGTATTGCAGCAGGGCGAATATACGACAGTGGGCGGCCGCACGCCGATCAAGACGAATGTCCGCATCATCGCGGCGACCAACAAGGATCTGCGCATCCTCATCCAGCAGGGCCTGTTCCGCGAGGATCTGTATTTCCGCTTAAACGTCGTGCCGCTGCGCCTGCCGCCGCTGCGCGAGCGCGCCGAGGACATTCCCGACCTCGTCCATCACTTTTTCAAGGTGGCGGCGAGCGAAGGCCTGCCGCAGAAATACATCGATCAGGCGGCGCTCGACCGCATGAAGAAATACCGCTGGCCGGGCAATATCCGCGAACTCGAAAACCTCATTCGTCGTCTGGCGGCGCTTCACCCGCAGGAAGTGATCTCCGACCAACTTGTCGAGGCGGAGCTCGAACACGAGCTGCGTCAGGCGGAGCCAAGCGACAAGTCGGCGAGCGCTGGCGCGTCGTCGCGCGAGTTGCCGGACGGCCAGACGCTCTCGACGTCGGTCGAACTGCATCTCGCCAAGCTGTTCCGCGATTATGGCGATCAACTGCCGCCGCCGGGCCTTTATCATCGCATCATCCGCGAGATCGAAATCCCGCTGGTGTCGGCGGCGCTCGCGGCGACGCGCGGCAATCAGATCAAGGCGGCCGAGCTCTTGGGGCTCAACCGCAATACGCTGCGCAAGAAGGTCAACGACCTCGACATCCGCCTGATGCGCTCGCCGCGGTGAGCGATCCCAGCGTTGATCGGCGCGAGCGAGGGCGCGCCCGCTTCACTTGATTTGACCTTGCCAATTCAGCGGCGCGGGGCCTAGCATGGGCGCGTCGGTCGCCTCTTTCGACCGATTATTGCTCGTGAACGGGTCTCCGTTCGACATTTTTACGCAGCCGCTCATTTGAGATGGGAGCGTTTCATGGCGGACAGCATTGCGAAATAGGTCAACGCCATCTCATGCGCTTTTTGCTGTTCGAGGCGCGGCTGCGGCCTCCTGTCGCCGCGCGCCGTCTGCAACGTCTCAATATGTCGCCATGGTCGCTGATGGCGCGGCGCGTCAGGCCCTCCGCATGGGCGTCGCCTGATCCATGCAACCTGGGGAAGAGACGGGCGCAAAGGACCGCTCAATTGCAACAAATGCGGGCCAAGCCTATAAACCCGGCATGGCCCTTACGGGAAACCCGGTTTCTCCACCCATAGCAAAAAGCGGAGGTTCGCTTCGCGCCTGGCTGGGCCCGATCATCGTGATCGGCGCCGTCGGTTGCGCTTTGGCCACCTTCCTCGTCGTGGCGGAATTCGGCGCGCTGTCGCCGACAGACAACCGGCTGCTGCCGCTGCTCATCGTCAACGGCGCATTCGTCGGCATTCTGCTTGCCATGGTGCTGGTGAAGGCCTGGCGGCTCTACCGCGTCTGGCGGCGGGGCGAGGCGGCGGCGCGCCTGCATGTGCGCACGGTGGGCTTTTTCTCGGTTATTGCGCTCATCCCGGCGATATTGCTCGCCGTCGCCGGCTCGCTGACTCTGGAGCGGGTGCTCAATCCCACCTTCATGTCGAGCGTCAAGGTCTTCGTCCACAATACCGCCGAGGCGGCGGCGGTTTTTCGCGAAAGTCAATGCCGGGCGCTGTTGCAGGAGGCGCAACTCACCGCCTCCGATCTCGACCGCGCGGCGATTCTGTTCAATTCGGACCGACCCTATTTCCACCAGATATTCCAGTCGCGCGCTTATTTCCTGGGCTTCTCGGTGGCCGCGTTGGTGAAATCGAACGGCGAGATTCTCGACCGCGTCGATGTGGCGCAAAACGCCTCCGCGATCATCATCGCGCCGCCGAAATCGGAATTCGACGACGCGCGGCGCGGCGAGCCGCTATGTCTCGTCATCGACGACGGCAAGAGTTTCGTCGCGCTTCGCGCGCTGAGCGCGCTGCAGGACACTTTTCTCTATGTCACCCGGCCAATCGACCCGATTGCGGTGGAGTTTCCCAAACAAGCGCAGAGTCTCATCAGCAACTACGACACGTTCGACGCCTATCGCGCCGCCGTGCAACGCGCCTTCGTGCTGATGTACGCTCTGCTGACGACGATCATGCTGCTGTCGTCGATCTGGTTCGGGCTCGACTTCGCCGACCGCCTCGTGACGCCGATCCGCGCGCTGATCGCCGCGACGGACGAAGTCTCGGCAGGCAATCTCGACGTGCGCGTCAATGTCGACAAGTCGCATGGCGAATTGGCGCGCCTTGGCGACGTGTTCAACAACATGACCACGGAGCTCAATCTTCAGCAAAGCCGGCTGATCGAAGCAAACCGCATCAACGACGAGCGACGCGAATTCACCGAAGCGGTGCTGGCCGGCGTGCCGGCGGCGGTGATGGGCGTCGATTCGGAGGGCGTCGTCACCATACTCAACCGATCCGCAGAGGAACTGTCGCTGACCGACGCGAAGGGACAGGCCACTGTCGGGGCGACCGTCGCCGTCGTTTTGCCGGAAGTCGTGCCGATCCTGCGGGATGCGGCGGAGGTTTTTCCGCGCGCCGTGCAAAGCCAAATCACCATCAAGCGCAGCGCTTCGGAGCGGACATTCAACGTCCGCGTCACGTCGGCGCGGGCGGAGGAGGGGCATCCTAATTTCGTCGTGACGCTGGACGACATCACCGATCTCGTCATGGCGCAACGCACCTCCGCCTGGGCGGATGTGGCGCGCCGAATCGCCCATGAAATTAAGAACCCCTTGACGCCGATCCAGCTTTCGGCCGAGCGGCTGCGCCGCAAATACGGCAAGGTCATTCAGGAAGATCGCGAAATTTTCGACCAATGCACGGATACGATCGTGCGTCAGGTCGACGACATCAAGCGAATGGTCGATGAATTCTCGTCCTTCGCCCGCATGCCGAAAGCGCGGCCCGAACGCGACGATCTCAACGAATGCATTCGGCAGGTGACGTTTCTGATGCGCGTCGGCAACGCCGACCTCGATATCGTCGAATTTCTGCCCGAGGTCCCTGTCTTCGCGAAATTCGATCGGCGCTTGCTGTCGCAGGCGCTCACCAATATCGTCAAGAACGCTGTTGAAGGCATCGCCGCCCGCGAAGAAAAAGACGCACAGGAGAAGGGAAGGGTCGAGGTCAAGCTCGATGTGCGCGACCGCATGGCGGAAGTCGATGTGATCGACAATGGTAAGGGCTTCCCGGCGATGAACCGGCAACGCCTGCTCGAGCCTTACATGACGACCCGGTCGGACGGCACGGGGCTCGGCCTGCCGATCGTCGCCAAGATCGTCGAGGACCACGGAGGCCGCCTCGAATTGCTCGATGCGCCGACGGGGCGGGGAGCCTGTGTGCGGCTGATCGTGCCGCTCGCCGAGGAACCGGCGACAAAAGAAGAAGAGCCGCGCGGGGAAGGCGGCGAGACTGAAGCGCCGCCTGCGCAGACGATGCAGGCCGGACAAAGCGGGGTTTGATGGCGAGCGACATTCTGATCGTCGACGACGAAGAAGACATTAGGGAACTGGTCGCGGGAATCTTGAGCGACGAGGGCCATGGCGTCCGCACCGCCAAGGACGCCGACGACGCGCTCGCGGCCATTGCGGCGCGGCGTCCGCATCTTGTCTTTCTCGACATCTGGCTGCAGGGCTCGCGCCTCGACGGGCTTCAGGTGCTCGAAGTCATCCAGAAGCAGCACAAGGGCCTGCCCGTGGTCATGATCTCGGGCCATGGCAATATCGAGACCGCGGTCAGCGCGATCAAGATCGGGGCGTATGACTTCATCGAAAAGCCCTTCAAGGCGGATCGGCTGGTGCTCGTCGCCGAACGCGCGCTCGAAGCCTATCAGCTGCGTCGCGAGCTTTCCGCGCTGCGCCAGCGGGCGGGAGCCTTCGACCGCATCGTCGGCGATTCGCCCTCGGCCCATCAGCTTCAGCAGCTCATCGCCCGCGTCGCGCCGGTCAATTCGCGCGTGCTGATCACCGGCGCGCCGGGAACCGGCAAGGAGCTGGCCGCCCGTTGCATCCACGAGGCGTCGAACCGCGCCGGCGGGCCTTTCGTCGTCATCAATTCGGCGACGATCACCCCGGAAAATATGGAGATCGAGCTTTTTGGACGCGAGGGCGCGGATGGCGAGCGCAAGATCGGCGCGCTGGAGGAGGCCCATGGCGGCACGCTCTTCCTCGATGAAATCGCCGACATGCCCAAGGATACGCAGGCGAAAATCCTTCGCGTGCTCGTGGACCAGACTTTCCAAAGGGTCGGCGGCGCGCAGAAGGTCCAGGTCGACGTGCGGATCATCTCGTCTTCCGCCCGCGATCTCGCTTCGGCGATCGAGGAGGGCGCTCTGCGGGAGGATTTGTTCCACCGCCTCGCCGTCGTGCCGATCCGCGTGCCGTCGCTCGCCGAGCGACGCGAGGATATTCCCGCGCTCATTGATTATTTCATGGAGAGCATGTCGCTCGCCTCCGGCATGTCGAGGCGTCGAATTTCCGAGGACGCGCTCGCCGTCCTGCAGTTGCATGACTGGCCTGGAAACATCCGGCAGTTGAAGAACAATGTCGAGCGGCTGATGATCCTCACCTCGGGCGACGCCGGGGCGACGATTACCGCCGAGATGCTTCCGGCCGATGTCGGCGAATTGGTTCCGGCGACCCCCGCCGGCGTGCGTGGCGAAAAATTGATGAGCCTGCCGCTGCGTGAAGCGCGCGAAGTTTTCGAGCGTGAATATCTCGTCGCGCAGCTCAACCGCTTCTCGGGCAATATATCGCGCACCGCCGAGTTCATCGGCATGGAGCGATCGGCCTTACACAGAAAGCTTAAGTCTCTATCAATAAAATCATAATATCAGATATATATAGTGTATAGCTCATGTTTTGAATGAAGTATTTACGGCGCTTGGATTGTGGAGTTTCGGGGAAGCCGCGGCGCGGCGCCAACGTCCGCCGCGGCCGCTTCAACGATACTTCCGCCTTGCGCTTAGGGATTTGAAAGGTTCTAATGAATACTGGCGGCGAAACAACAAGAACGATCCCTGGGGGGCGGCGTCAAACCGCTCGGCTCAACAAAAACAGAACAGGACAGCCGATGTCGTCAGAACGTTCGCAGAATCTGCAAGATACATTTTTGAATTTTGTCAGGAAGAATAAAGTCCCGCTCACCATCTTCCTCGTCAATGGCGTCAAGCTCCAGGGAATTGTCACCTGGTTTGACAATTTCTGCCTTTTGTTGCGGCGCGACGGGCATTCTCAGCTCGTTTACAAGCACGCCATCTCGACGATCATGCCCGGACACCCCATACAAATGTTTGAGCCGGGCGACGACGAGGGACCGGCCGAGAAGCAACGGTAGGCCGATTGAGGGCGGAACTCGCAGGAAAAGACGGCGTGGCGTCGAAAGGCGCCGCGACGCGCGCATTGGTCGTTGGACCCTATCTGACGCAGGGCGGGACCGCTTTGACGCGGGATTCCCGCGCGCGGCTCGCGGAGGCCGTCGGCCTTGCCCAGGCGATCGACCTTGACGTCGTCGGCGAGTTCGTCACTGCGTTGAATCAACTGCGTCCCGCAACTTATCTCGGCAAGGGCAAGGTCGAAGAGATCGGCGAAGCGGTGAAGCTTCAGGAGGCCGAACTCGTCAGCATGGACTGCCAGCTCTCGCCGGTGCAGCAGCGCAATTTGGAGAAAGCCTGGGGCGCCAAGGTGATCGACCGCACCGGACTGATCCTCGAAATCTTCGGCGAACGCGCCCGCACCAAAGAGGGCGCGCTGCAGGTGGAGCTGGCGCATCTCGCCTATCAGAAATCGAGGCTAGTGCGCTCCTGGACCCATTTGGAGCGTCAGCGCGGCGGCTTCGGCTTTCTTGGCGGCCCCGGCGAGACGCAGATCGAGACCGACCGCCGCCTGATCGAGGAGCGGATGCGCCGTATCGAGCATGATCTCGACAAGGTGAAACGCACGCGCGGCCTGCATCGCAAGACGCGGCGCGACGTTCCCTATCCCGTGGTTGCGCTGGTCGGCTACACCAACGCCGGCAAATCGACGCTGTTCAACAGGCTCACCAAGGCCGAAGTGCTGGCGCAGGACATGCTGTTCGCGACGCTCGACCCGACGCTTCGCCAAATCCGCCTGCCGCATGGCGGGCGCGTCCTGCTCTCCGACACGGTCGGCTTCATCTCCGATCTTCCGACGATGCTTGTCTCCGCCTTTCGCGCGACGCTGGAGGAGGTGACGCTCGCCGACGTTGTCCTGCATGTGCGCGACGTTTCTCACGAAGACAGCGAGGCGCAGGCGAAGGATGTCGAGGCGATCCTCGACGAACTGGGCCTGAAGGGCGAGGCCGAGGGCCGGATTCTCGAAGTCTGGAACAAGATCGACGCGCTCGACCCGGAGCGGCTTTCCGCGCTGCGCCTCGCCGCGCGCGGGATCGACGCGCAGCGCCGGCCGACGCTGGTTTCCGCGCTGACGGGCGAGGGGCTCGAAGGTCTGCTGACGCGCATAGAGACGACGCTGGCGGCGGGGCGGGTCAAGCTCGAACTCGATCTAGACGCCGCCGACGGCGAGGGGCTCGCCTGGCTCCACGCCCACACCGAAGTTCTTGAACGCGACGCGCTGCCCCAGGGCGGAGTTCATCTTATCGTTCGCGTCGACCCTGGGCGTTCCGACAGCGTCGCGCGACGTTTTCCCCAAGCCGCGATCGTGCGCGAAGCGGGCGCGCGGCGCAGACGCGCGGCGTCGTAACGCTCAGGCGCTTTGGCCGACGAAGCCCGACACATCGAGGCTATAGAGTCCTCGTCTCCCGGAACCGAGAGCTGACGAAGGCGTTTGCAGCAGGGTGGCGGCAAGCTGGATTCCATTCGGAAACCACTTCGCATGGTTGGCGTTGTAGCTGATGTCGGTCACCTGCATCGCCGCGTTCGCGCCGGCCGAAATCTTGGATGAAGATGGCATAGAGCTCGGCGTTCGGGTCGGCGCGGTTCGACTCGAAGGCGACCCAATTCCCATCGGGCGAGTACCAAGGCGCGCGCCCCTGATAGGCGGGCTCGAAGGGTCCAGAGTTATTCGCGTTTTGATCGAGCGGGCGGAGCGTAATAGGGTCCGTGCTTATGTCCGCGAACCAGACGTAATTTGTATTCTCGTCGTAGCTCTTTTGTTTTCCTATCCACTGGCCGGCGAAGACGAACTGATTTGCGTTGGTCGGATTGACAGCGGGCATTCCCGCCCAAACGGCGTTGTTCGCGACGATGGGAGTTTCCGGGTCGCCAGAACTGCTCAAGACGCTCGTGCGCGGATGGACATATTCCTGACTGGGCTGCTTGTTCATCGTCGCGAAGGAAACGCCGCCCGGAAGCCAGGCGGGATAGAGCATGTCCTGCGTATCGGACAGGTCTCGAATATTCGATCCACTTGCATCGGTGACGACAAGGCCGTCGCCATTGGCGATGCAGAAGGCGACCTGACCATTGTCCCATGACCAGTCCGGCCGCGTCGCGGAATCAAACGGCGTGTTCGGCGGGAAGACCGTCGGCGGCGAGGAATCGCCAAGCGTGGCGATGTAAAGCTGGGTCGGGGTCTTTGCCAGCGTGCGTTCGAAAATGAGTTGCGAGCCATCCGAGCTGATCGCCAAGCGATAGTCGCTGACCGACGGGTCGGGATAGTCGAGCAATGGGACAGGCGTGACGAGAAATGGAACCGGTTCTGGCGGCGTGCTCATGCGCTGAAATCCGTCGGAAGAGAAGTTTAAGAATATCGGGATCGTCCGAGCGCAAGATTACGCGGCATCGAAGACTAGGCGTCAACCGTCCAAATGAAATTTGGCGGTCTCTTCGTTTCCGGTCGCGTTTTCAATCAACGCGGCTTTCGTTCGGCGCCTTTTGCCTCGACCCAAAGGGCTTCCATCTCGTCGAGGGACGCTTGCTCGGGCGAGCGGCCTGCTGCGGCGAGACGATTCTCGATATGGCGGAAGCGCCGCTCGAATTTGGCGTTGGCGCCGCGCAGCGCCTGTTCGGGATCGACCTTGGCGTGGCGCGCGAGATTGGCGACGACGAAGAGCAAGTCTCCGATCTCCTCTTCGAGCGCGGGCGAAGCGACCGCGCCGGGCTGCGCAAGTTCGACGGCGACTTCTTCGGTTTCCTCGCGAATCTTGCCGAGAACATGCTGTGCGTCGTCCCAGTCGAAGCCGACCTTCGACGCCTTTTGTTGAAGCTTCACGGCGCGCGTCAACGCGGGCAGGGCGAGCGGCACGCCTTCGAGGAGGCTTGCGGGCGCAGGTGCGCCCTTCTCGGCCTTCTCACGCGCTTTGATCTCGCTCCATTGCGCGGTCACGCCCTCGGCGTCGAGCTGTCCGCCATCGCCGAAAACATGGGGGTGACGGCGCAGGAGCTTGTCGCAGATCGCCGCGACGACGTCCTGAAAGGCGAAAGCGTCGATTTCCTGCGCCATTCGGGCGTGGAAAACGACCTGCAGCAGCAGATCGCCTAATTCGTCCTTGAGATCGTCGAAGATCGTCGCGCTCGGCCGCGTCGGCGACCTCATAGGCCTCTTCGATCGTGTAAGGCGCGATGGAGCGGAAATCCTGCTCGAGATCCCACGGACAGCCGCTGCCGGGCGTGCGCAGCGTCGCCATGATCTCGATGAGGCGAGCGACGTCGCCGGACGCTCGTTCGGGCATAAAGGCTCCTCAAAAGAAAACGCCGCGGTCCTTGGGGGATCGCGGCGCAACGGAAAGCGTGAAAGCGCTCAGTCCAGCGTGATGGAAAGCGCCTCGCGGCCCTTGGCGGTGTCGACGACCTGCATCGTCACCGGCTGACCCTCCGCAAGACGATTCACGCCCGAAGGTCCGAGGATCGAGATGTGGACGAAAACGTCCTTGCCGCCGTCGTTCGACTGGACGAAGCCAAAGCCCTTGGTCTCGTCGAACCATTTGACCTTGCCGGAAACCGGCACGGCGGTCGACGGATCAGGCGCCTGACGGCGGGGCCGGGGGCTGTCATAACCGCCGCCAAAACCGCCGCTGCGCGGCGGCGGCGGGGGCGCTCGCTCGGCGGCGCCAGCCAGATCGACCTCGAGAATGCGCGCGACTTGCTGGCCTTTCACCGAACTGGTGACCTGGACCTGCAACTTCGCGCCCGGCGGCAATGTGTCATATCCCGCCGCCTGCACGGCGCCGATATGAAGGAAGGCGTCGCCCGTGCCGTTTGCCAGCTCGACGAAGCCGAAGCCCTTGTCGGACTTGAACCATTTCACGATGGCGTCGACGGCGGGCTCATTCAATGAGGGCGGCGGGGCGTCCGGAAAGCCGCCGCCTCCGAACTGCGAACGCGGCGGCCGGCTGCTCGGTCGCGGCGCGTCATATCCGAACGGGGCGTCATCGTCGAATCCGCGTTTGCGGGGGCCCCGGAAATCTCTACCTTTGCTCATGTCTACCTGCTCGTCTCCGCCTAATACGGCAAGACCGCTATGCCAACCCGCGTGCGCCCATACGTTCCCGACCGGGCGCGCAAAGGCGACCGCTCCGAAACGACGATGATGTGCCTGTTGAATGCCATATAGTCCCGCGCAGCGAGCCTTTTACCAGAATTTTGCCCTCGAAGGCCAGAGAATTTCGTGGCCCGATTGAAAAATCCAAACAATCGCCACAGTTTGGATGCGCCAAGCGCGTCATGCGCCGCGTCGAACCTTAGCTTTTGCAGCGTGTTAGAGGATGTCCGAGCGCAGTGGACCTTGGAAGCCTTGCAGGCGCGCGGCGGTCTAAGCGCGGCCGACGCATGCGCCGTCGCGCGTAAGTCTTCGGGCCGCGCAAATCGGCGCGGTCGGGCAGGCGCGACAGGGAAAAAGCCGAGGTGAAACCACCTGCGAATGCGCTCACCCAGATCCACGATTCGCATAATCGATATTATGGAACTTACAAATGGATCCAAGGCAAGGGAGCGATGCCTTAGATTTCGAGACGCATCCCGTCGAAGGCCGGCGTGACATTCTCGGGCAGCGTCGCCGCTAGCGCATCGTAATCCAGATCGACGTGCAGATCGGTGAGCACGGCGCGCTTTGGTTTGAAATGCGCGATGAATTCGAGCGCCTGGCCGACCGACAGATGCGTGCCGTGACGCTGATGGCGGAGCGCGTCGATGATCCAGAGATCGAGCCCTTCGAGATATTGCGCGCTCTCGGGCGGGATCGCGTGGAGATCGGGCGTATACGCCACATTGTCGAATCGAAATCCGAGCGCGTCCATGTCGCCGTGATCGAGCCGGAACGGCGTCGCGATGATCGCGCCGCCCGGGCCCTCGATCGTCACCTCGCGCCCAAGATGCAATCGATGCTCGGTCATGCAGCGGCGGATAGAAGCTGCCTGGCGGCGTCCTGAAAATATAGTCGAACTTATTGGTGAAGACGCGCGAGGTCGGTTCGTCCATATAGGCTGGAATGCGCCGGCCGCTCATCAGGACCAGTCCGCGCAAGTCGTCGACGCCATGGGTGTGGTCGGCGTGCGGATGGGTATAGAGCACGGCGTCGAGCCGCTTCACCTCGGCGTCGATCAGCTGCTCGCGCAGATCGGGTCCGGTGTCGACCAGCACCTGCGTCGCGGCCTCCGCCGGCCCGCGCGCCACGAGGATCGAGCAGCGGCGCCTGCGGTTCTTGGGGTTATTCGGATCGCACTTTCCCCAGCCCTGCCCGACGCGCGGCACGCCGCCCGACGAGCCGCAGCCTAGAATCGTGATCTGCAACGTCACGCGGCGACTTTCAGCGGCGGCATTTTGGTAGAAGAGCCGCAGCGCGTTTTCGGTCGTGGCGATGGCGAGTTCGGCCTCGCTGACGCCCTTGATCTCCGCCAAGACCCGCGCGGTGTCGACGACAAAAGCAGGCTCGTTGCGCTTGCCGCGATGCGGCGCGGGCGCGAGGAACGGCGCATCGGTCTCGACCAGCATCCGCTCCAGCGGCACGTCGCGGGCGATCTCGCGCAAATCTTCCGCGTTCTTGAAGGTCACGACGCCGGAGAAGGAGATATAGAGTCCGAGCTCCAGGGCGGTCTCGGCCAGCGCGCGTCCGCTGGTGAAACAATGGAGCAGGGCGGGAAAAGCCCCCTTCCCCATTTCGTCCCTTAAGATCGCGGCGCAGTCGGCGTCGGCGTCGCGCGTGTGGATGACGAGCGGAAGGCCGGTCTCGCGGGCGGCTTCGATATGCGTTCGAAAGACACGCTGCGAGACTTCGCGCGGCGCATGATCGTAATGATAGTCGAGCCCCGCCTCGCCCAGTCCCACGCATTTCGGATATTTCGAGAGCGCAATAAGTTCGCCGACCGTCGGCTCCGCTTCCTCATGCGAATGATGCGGATGAGTGCCGACGGTGCAGAAGACATCGTCATAGGCCTCCGCGACCGCCTTGACGCGCTCGAAGCGCGAGAGATGGGTGGAGATGGTGATCATCCGCGCGACGCCGCGCGCCCTGGCGCGCGCGATGGTTTCCGGCAGCGACGGCGCGAAATCGGGGAAGTCGAGATGGCAGTGGGTGTCGATGAGCATGGGTCGTCTCGTCGCCGAGGAGGCCATCTTGGCCGGACATGCGCAGGCATGACGAAGATCAAAATTGTTTGCGGTAGAAATACCGTAATGCGGCGCAAATCAAGTCCCGAGCGCCGCGTGAGGACGTCTGTCGCGCCGGCCGGCCAGTAAGGCGCGCGAATTGACGTGAGGCGATTGCGCAGGGTGTCGGCGCCTCGCTGCAATTCCCATATTCCTGTAGTCGGCCCGAGCCAAAGGCGCGACGATATTTTCCAGGAGAATGGGAGCCATGCAGAACTATGAGGCCACTGACGAGCGCGCGTTCCGCTGCCAATGAACGCCGCGCCGTCCCCGCCACCAGACAGCGAAAGGATCATCCGCCTCTTTCTGTGCGGCGACGTGATGATCGGCCGGGGCGTGGATCAGATACTCCCCGCCCCCTGCCCGCCAATGCTTTATGAGGAGTATGTTTGCTCGGCAGAGGAATATGTCCGCTTGACGGAAGAGGCCTCCGGGCCAATCCGGCGGCCCGTGGATTTCTCCTATGTCTGGGGGGATGCGCTCGAAGCATTTCAATCGAGAAGGCCGGACGCGCGCATCGTCAATCTCGAAACAAGCGTCACGCGCAGCGAGACCGCCGAGGCCAAGGGCATCAATTATCGCGTAAGCCCGGCAAACGCAGAATGTTTGCGCGCGGCGGGAATCGACTGTTGCGTCCTGGCGAACAACCATATTCTCGACTGGGGACGGGCGGGCCTGATCGAAACCCTCGATACGCTCGAGCATTTGGGGATAAAGACCGCCGGCGCCGGACGCGATATTGAAGAAGCGCGAAGGCCGGCAATTCTGGAAATCCCCGGCAAGGGACGCATCGTCGTGCTGGGCTTCGCCCTGCCAAATAGCGGCGTTCCGGTCCCCTGGGCCGCGAGGGCCGCCGAGCCGGGGCTAAACCTCATTCCCGATCTCTCCCCGATAAGCGCCGCCCTGGCCTGCGATATGGCGAAACGCGCGCGCATGCCCGGCGACATTCTGATCGTCTCGATTCATTGGGGGCCGAATTGGGGCTATGAAATTTCCGAGGATCAACGACGCTTCGCCCATCAGTTGATCGAAGAGGCCGGCGCCTCCGTGATCCACGGACACTCCTCCCACCATGCAAAGGGCTTCGAGGTCCATAAGAACTGTCTGATTCTTTATGGATGCGGCGATTTCCTGAACGATTACGAGGGAATCGGCGGCTATGAAAAATTCCGCGGCGATTTGTCCTTGATGTATTTCGCGGACCTCGATGCGGCGAGCGGCGATCTCGTCGCGCTGGAATTGGTTCCGCTGCATATGCGGCGTCTCAGGCTCGAGCGCGCGTCGGCAGTCGACGCCGACTGGCTCGCGCATACGCTCGATCGCGAAAGCGCGCCGCTCGGCGTCCGCGTCCAGCGTCAAGCTGAGGGGACGCTGTCGGCGTCCTGGACCGGCGTTGAGCCCATGCGGCGACGCTCGTGATCGTGCTGGAGCGCGCCCCATGTGAGAGGGCATCGGGATAGCAAGCGGAGCTCAATCGATGGCCATCGTCCTCAACCACACGATCGTGCCGGCGCGCGACAAGCAGGCGGCGGCGCAATGGTTCGCGCAAATCTTCGGCCTGCGGTTTGACGGCGCGAAGGGCCATTTCGCGCCGGTGCAGGTGAACGATGCGCTGACCTTGCTGTTCGACGAGCACGCCTCATTCGAGCCGGGCCACTACGCCTTTCATGTCAGCGACGCGGAATTCGACGCGATCTTCGGCCGGGTCAAGGCGAGCGGGACGCCGTTCGGCAGCGCGCCGGGGCGGCTCCAGGACGGCCAGCTCAACGATTGGAACGGCGGCCGCGGCGTCTATTTCAAAAGCCCCGAGGGCCATATCCTGGAGTTGATGACCGTGGCGCAGTGAGCCGTCGCGCCTGCGTCATCTGCATTTCGTGACGTAATCATAGCCCTTTCCCGAGCGCAGCGAAGCCGCGACATGGGCGACGATCGGATCGTATTTCTCTTTCTCGCTTGCGGGATATTGGAGAAAGACGCTGTTCCAGATCGTGTCGCCGCAGGAAAGCAGCGATTTGCGATAGAAGATTTTGTCGCCCTTGACGCCCGAAACCACGAGCCAGTCCCTGGCCCGCCGCTCATATTCGATGGTCTCGCCTTCAAGCGGCCCGAGTCTCAGCGCGAATTCTTCGCCGCGCGACGCGATTGAGAACATTCCCGAGACAATGATCTCCGCGCGCCCGTCCGGCGATGTAAAGACGCGCCCGTCGTTATTCTCCGGCGGCGCGCCCATCCGCCAGCTTTCGGGAACCTCCGCCGTCGTGCCAAAGCGCTCGTTATGATAGGCGCGCCAGCTCTCCGCGCTCGCGTTCCGCAGTGCGAGGATCGCGAAGAGGGCCGCTAAAAATATCCTCATGCCCGCGCCGCCTCGAAGACGATCGCCTGCATCGGCAGACGGGTCGGGCCTGCGCCGAACTCCTGCGCGAGCCGTCTGGCCAGCTCCTCGACGATCGTCTCGGGCGGCGGACCGCCCCGCTCGCGAATTTGATCGACGAGCGGATTCCCGCAAATGAGTCCGGTCGCGAAGGCCTTTGGATCCGCAATCTCCTTCACGCGCGGCTGCACCGACACGACGATGTCGGTGAATCCTGCGTCGATCAGCGCCTCCTTGATCGGGTCGATCTCCGCGCAGGAGAAAGGCGTCTTCAAGAATTGCGGCGGATCGGCCGCAAAAAATCGCTCCACCACTTCAAGTCCGAGCCGCGCGAAGGGATTGTAGCGCGGCGCGTCCCAGACGCTGAAGAGATAGCGCCCGCCAGGCCGCAGCACTCGTCTCGCCTCGCGATGCGCGGCGTCCTTGTCGGGAAAGAACATTAGGCCAAACTGGCAGACGACTGCGTCGAAGACGTCGTCCGCGAAGGGCAGCGCGACTGCGTCGACAGCTCGGAACGTCACCTGCTCGTCGGCGCGGAACTTCTGCCGCGCGACCTCGAGCATCGGTTCGTTGAGATCGGTCGCCGTCAGCCGCGCGTCGGGGCCCAGCGCGTCGCGCAGCTTGCGCGTGACGATCCCTGTCCCGGCGGCGGTCTCCAGCACGTCGCGCGGCGCGCTCACGGCCGCCCGGCGGGCGATGTCGGCGGCGTAATCCTCGAAAATCACCGGACCAAGGCCGCGGTCATATTGGGCGGGAATGTCGCCGACGAAGCGAGCCGTTTCGGCGGTCATGCCCCTGCCTCGCCGATTTGATGTGGGGTGCGCCCACAGGCCGTCTTGCGCCGCGCCGACTGCGCTATCCCAGCGCAGCCGACAATGGGTCCAGATCCCGAGTTTCCGGCGTGGCGCAAGGACGCGCGCTTTAGTCCCAAGCGTATCCTTACTGAACGGGTTGCTCGGCTGGGGCGGCCGGCTTCGGCTTGGGCTTGGGCTTGGGTTTCGGTTTGGGCTTCGCGGGAGCCGCCGCCTTGGTTTCCGTCGCTGGAGGCGGCTCAGGCGCAGCAGCCGGAGCAGCCTCGGGCGGCGACGCGGGCGCTTCCGTCGCGACGGGCGCGGCCGGCGCGCTCTCTTCCGCCTTCGGGGCCTGGACGGCGGCGGGTTGTTCCGCCGGCGCAGACTCCGCTGGCGGTGCGGCGGAAACATTGGGATCGGCTTCCAACTTCGGCGCTTCCGACTCGGCCGGCGCTTCAATAGGCGCAACCTCGGCCGGCGGGCTCGGCTTGCGGTTCATCATCTCTTTGAGCGAGCCGAATCGGCTCTCGACCGCCGTCCTGAGATTGGCGACGCCTTCGCTCGGCGCCGCATAGACGCCCAGTCCAAAGCCTATCGCACCTGCAATGACCGCCGTAACGATCGTCGAAATACCTCGAGCCATTCTATGAGTTCCTCTGTCAGAAAAGGAGTGCTACGAACAAGCGTGAGCTACTTAACGGACGCAGATACGAGGATAATGAGGCAGATGAGCGGCACCGCGCCGAGCGCTTCTGATTCAGCTTGATATTGCACTGCTGTTGTTTGCCCGACAAGGCTTACTAACGCTTTCCAGAATATTTATGGCCGAAATCCCGCGCTACTCCAGCCTGGCAGACGGCGGCCAAACCTTGATACATCGTCCCTTGGTTTTTCTTCGCGATCATATCGCAGCGGTCCTGCGCCTTTTTATACGCCTTTTTGATGGCGTGGCCGGCTTGGTCCATGAACAATGGCTCGCATTTCGATCGCACAATATCGGCGAGCGCATTGTCGCCGGAGGAGCCTAACTGACAGGCTTCCAAAATCCTGTACGCTCGTTCGCAATTTGCCGCGTCTTTCACGGCGGCTTCGACGGCGTTGACATAGCCGCCGGCTTTCTCGACGCCCGCGTCGCCGACGGGGCATTTTTCGACCGCCATCATGGGCGTGCTGAAGGCGGCGGCCGCAATGAACAGCGCCGCGAACGCAACAATTTCACGCATTATTTTTCGCCTTTCGCGAGAATGCGCTCGCGCTTCCCCCTGCGCTGGAATCGCGAGAGTGGCGGTGACGCGATCGCCAATTGCGCGACTTTAGCAAACCACCGCTCATCCCTCCTCCTCCTCGACAAACCGCGGAAACACCGGCGCCGGCGGCGGCAAGGGGGCGCCCTCCTGGAGCGCATTGGCTTCGCCCGCGTGGGCGAAGTCGCGCTCGTCCGGGCCTACCCCTAAGAGATCGAGCAGCTTGCCGGCCGACTCTGGAATGAAGGGCTGCAAGGGGATCGCGAGGCGGCGCAGCGTCTCCGCCGTCACATAGAGGATCGTCTCCATGCGCGCGGGGTCGGTCTTCTTTTTCGTCCATGGCTCCTCGCCGGCGAAATAGCGGTTGGCCTCGGCCACGACGCGGAAGATTTCCGACAGCGCGTGATGCGGCGCGTAATCCTCCATCGCCGCGCGGGCTTTCTCCAGCGCCCTGCCCGCTTCCGCCAGGATCGTTCTATCGGCTTCCGTAAAGGCGTTTTTATGAGGCACGGCGCCCATACAATTCTTGGCGATCATCGACAAGGACCGCTGCGCCAGATTGCCGAGGTCGTTGGCGAGATCGGCGTTGATGCGGTTGACGATCGCCTCATGCGAATAATTGCCGTCCTGGCCAAAAGGGATTTCGCGCAAAAAGAAATAGCGCAATTGATCGACGCCATAGCGCTCGGCGAGACCGATGGGATCGACGACATTGCCGAGCGACTTCGACATCTTCTCGCCCTTGGAAAAAAGGAAACCATGGACGACGATCTGCTTCGGCAAGGGCGCGCCGGCCGACATTAGAAAAGCCGGCCAATAGATCGCATGGAAGCGCGTGATGTCCTTGCCGATGACATGGGCGTCGGCGGGCCAGAAGCGGGTGCGATTTCCTTGTTCCGTAAGATATCCCGTAGCTGTTACGTAATTCGTAAGAGCGTCCACCCAGACATACATCACATGTTTTGCGTTCGTCTGTGGGCTCGGCGGAATGGCGATGCCCCAGTCGAAGGTCGTGCGCGAGACCGAAAGGTCCGTCAGGCCGCGCTTCACGAAGGCGACGATTTCGTTGCGGTAATGCTCCGGCGTGATGAATTCGGGATGCGCCTCATAATGGGCGAGCAGCTTTTCGGCATAGGCGGAAAGCCGAAAGAACCAGCTCTCCTCCTCCACCCATTCGACCGGCGTGCCGGTCGGGGCGTATTTTTTGCCCTCGCGCTCAGTGAGTTCGGCCTCGTCGTAATAGGCCTCGTCGCGCACCGAATACCAGCCGGCGTATTTGGAGAGATAAATGTCGCCATTGGCCTCCATCCGCCGCCAGATTTCGAGCGCCGCCTCCTTGTGGCGTTGTTGGGTCGTGCGCACGATGTCGTCGGCGCGCGCGTTCAGCGCCTCGCCCATGCGGGCGAATTGCGCCGCGGTGCGGTCGGCGAGGCCCTGCGGCGTGAGCCCCTCTTTCTCGGCCGTGCGCTGCATTTTCTGGCCATGCTCGTCCATGCCGGTGACGAAGAGCACGTCATAGCCCTCTAACCGCCGCCAGCGCGCAAAGGCGTCGACGGCGATGCGCTCATAGGCGTGGCCGATATGCGGCGCGCCATTCGCGTAGGGAATGGCGGTGGTGATCATATAAGGTGGGCGATCGCTCATGGCGGGGGTCTAGCGCGGTTTGGGGACGCGGGGAAGCGGCCACGCAGGTCATCGCTCGAGAAACGAAGCGCGCGCCGATCGCCATTTTTCCAGCTTCTGGTCGAATGTCAGCGATGCATGCGCGGGACTGGTCGAAGGCAGTCGCATTGACGGAATCGCCGCCGCACGCGTGGACAGCCGGGGCAGAACCAATCGCCGATAGAGGCTCGCCGCCCTCGCGCCGTTGAAGCAAATCAGCCGGATATCGCGATGCGTTTCGAAGAAGGGCTCGAAATCATTCGCTCGGACGGTTTGCAGTTCGATCCGCTGGTCGAGGCTGCCGCGCCGGTGGGCGCTGCCGCAGACATCCCATAGGGCGACGCCGCGATCATTCAGGCTGTGGAGGCGTTCGGCGTAGGAAGCGCGCGCGTCGACGTCGAACAGGTTGCTCATCAGCGGCCAGAAGGCGTTGCGCGGCTGCGCGTAATATTCCTGCGCTTCAAGCGAACGCCGGCCGGGCAGCGAGCCGAGGATCAAAAGCCTTGCGCCGGGCGCCGCCACGGGCGGGAAGCCATATGAGCGCGCCATGACTGATCTGCGACTCCCCTTCCCGCTCGCAGCGCGCTAAGTTGATCGCGCGGAGCATGAGTATGAGCGTAACGAAAAGCGCGCCAAGGGAGCTTGCAAAACGCTTCGCCGCGAAGCGCGGCGGACGCGGCGACGGATGGCGACGCGAGACCTTCACCTTGGAGCGGCTAGAGGCGCGGGCCAAGGCGCGCGAATGGTTCGACCGCTTTCCCAAAGCCGCCTATATGACCGAAATCGAGTTCTGGCGCGAGTTGGAAGACGGACGGATCGAGTTCACAATCCGAAGATTGCCAAGCGCGGATTGATGCAACCAGCAGGACTTTAACTTGATGATAAAAGTACAATTATTTTAAATGTTTGTGTTTTATATCTAATCCTCCTGTAGAAGTTTAACTGAGCCTATTCCGAGGCGACGTCGGGCGTTCGCCAACCGAGATGCTGGCCGCTGTCCACGGCGATCATCTGCCCCGTCACGCTCTTCGCCTTGCTCAGATAGACGACCGCATCCACCACACCCGCGACATCCGCGGCGTGTTCCAGCGGCACGCCGCGCGCCTCCATTTCGAACTCCCGCTCGCCCAGCGCGGCGTTGGGAAACACCGGCCCCGGCCCCACCGCATTGACTCGGATGCGCGGCGCGAAGGCCTGCGCCATGGTCCGCGTCGCGGTCCATAGCGCCGACTTCGCCAGCGTGTATGAGAAGTAACGCGGCGTAAGCCGCCAGACGCGCTGGTCGATGATATTGACGATCGCGCCTTGCGCGCCCGCAGGCAGCGCGGCGCCGAAATCGCGCGCCAGCAGCAGCGGCGCGCGCAGATTGACCGCCATCTGCCGCTCGTAAAGCTCGACCGAGAAATCCTGCGCCGCGTCGATCTCGAAGATCGATGCATTGTTGACGAGGAGAGTCAGCGGCCCGAACGCGTCGGCGGCCTCGGCGACGAGCCGCTGCGTCGCCTCCACCTCGGCGAGTTCGGCGACGGCTGTCGCCGCCCGGCCGCCGCGCAGACGGATGGCGTGAGCCGCAAGCTCGGCCTCCTCGATCGAGCGCGGCGAGGCGTGGAGCACGACGGGACGGCCCTCGCGGGCGAAGCGCTCGGCGATGGCGAGGCCAATGCGGCGTGACGCGCCCGTCACCAGCACGGGGCCGCCGCTCTCCTCGCCGACTTCGCTCATGGTTCGACCTCTCGTCGCGTCAGGGCTTCTCACGTCGTGCATGGCCGGTCAACGCCTGGCGCCGAGGCGTAGCGCGGGGAATTTACAAATCATTATCGAAGCGAACTCACCGTGCGCGGACGCGCCGGCTTCGCCATTGACCGGCTGCTGCTTTACGCCTCCGGCGGCTTCGCCGGCAGCAATAATTCCGTGGGGCTCAACAGCCCCTTCACAGCCTTCTGGGACGATCAGTCGACCTTCCAGACCGGATGGGCGCTTGGCGGCGGTCTCGAATATATGTTCATGCCGGAGGTCTCGGCGAAGGCCGAATATATGTTCACCTCGGTCGGGTCGGAGCGCTATTTCGACTTTTCCGCCAACGCCTTGAACTCGGGCGTGAACACATCCGCGATCAAGGCCGGCCTCAACTCTCATTTCTAGGAGCGGCGGTTTTCTTCAATCGCGCACTCGCGCGCCGCCGACGATGCGCTAGATTAGCCTTTGGCGTTTCGGCCGTCGCATGAGCGGACGCCACACGCCTCATTCGAGGAGACTCCGCGATGGGACTTTTGGACTTTCTTACCGGTAAAGGTAAGCAAACTCCGTCGCCTGCGGCAGCGCCGACCCCCGCCGCCGCCAAGGCCGACGAGAAGCCCGCGGCCGCTGGCGCGGCCGCGCCCGAGAGCTTTTATGTCGTGAAAGAAGGCGACACGCTCTGGAAGATCGCCGAGATGCATTACGGCGCCGGCAAAGGCGCCAAATATCAAGAGATTTTCGAGGCCAATAAGCCGATGCTGACCGACCCGGATAAGATTCAGCCCGGCCAGCGGCTCCGCATTCCTGCGCTTGGCGGCTCGGCGGCGAGCGCCGGCGGCGCAAAAGTCGCTGGCGGCGGGTGGACGCCGCCCGAAGAAATCCGCAAGGGCTGAATCCGACGTCTCCACCAGCGCGCAGGCGACCGCGATTGCGCGCTCTACCCCAGCGTCGCTTCGAACGCCGGGGTTTTGGCGGCGAAGTCAATAAGCCAGGCTGCGAGACGCGGTCGCCTCTCGCGCCAGGCGCCGTCAAAGCGCAAATCGAGATAGCCGAGCGCGCAAGCGACGGCGATGTGGCCGATGTCTGGCTGGCCGACAGGCGGCGCGGCCTCCAGCGCATCGAGCGCGCGCTCGATCTTGCCTTGCTGGAGCGCGATCGTTTCAGCATGGCGCAATGCTTCTGGTCGCGTGAAGGTCTCATAGCGGATCAGCAGCGCCGCGTCGTTGATTCCGTCGCCGAGCGCCTGTAGGCGCAACGCCTCGAAACGCCGCTTGGGGTCGGCAGGAACGAGCCTTCCACCCCCCGCGAGATGATCGAGATAATCCGCGATCACGCGGCTGTCGTAGAGCGTGGAGCCGTCCTCGAGTACGAGCGTCGGAATCTTCCCCAGCGGATTTTGCGCGCGAAGGCTGTCGGCGGGGTCCGCCGTATTGGCGGGGACGATCTCGATGCGGTCCGAAAGGCCGAGAAGTTCGGCGGCGATGCGGATTTTTCGGGCATAGGGCGAGGCGGCGGAGTAGCGCAGAATAAGCATCGATGTGTTTCCTGTCACGCGCCCTCTGTAAGACAGCCGCCGCGCTGCGCCAATGGGCGACGGCGGCAAGGAGCGAACCAAGGAATGACTTACGACGCCCTGTTCTCGCCGCTGAAGGTCGGCGCGCTGCAGCTCCCCAACCGCATTCTGATGGCGCCGCTGACGCGCTGCCGCGCCGAGGATGAGCATGTCCCCGGTCCATTGATGGCCGAATATTACGCGCAGCGCGCGTCGGCGGGCCTCATCATCGCCGAGGCGACCATGGCGATGGAAGGCAATTCAGCCTTCTGGCGCGAACCGGGCATTTATTCCAAGGCGCAGATCGAAGGCTGGCGGCGCGTGACAGAGGCGGTGCACGATAAGGGCGGACGCATCGCGTTGCAGATCTGGCACGGCGGACGCGCCTGCCACCCGCTGCTCAACGGCGGCGCGACGCCCGTCGCGCCCTCCCCCATCCCGATCACGGGCGATACGGTTCTTACGCCGCAAGGCAAGCAACCCTACGTCACCCCGCGCGAACTTCGCGACGAGGAGATTCCCGGGATCGTCGCCGGCTTCGCGCAGGCGGCGCGCAACGCCAAGGAGGCGGGCTTCGACGCCGTCGAACTGCATGGCGCCAACGGCTATCTCTTGGACGAATTCTTGCGCGACGGCGCGAATAAGCGCGGCGGGCCTTATGGCGGGCCGCTGGAAAACCGCGCGCGCCTGCTGTTCGAGGTCATCTCCGCGGTGAGCGCGGTTTGGGGCTCGGATCGCGTGGGCCTCAGGATTTCCCCGCTCAACAGCTACAACAGCATGATCGACAGCGATCCGACGGGGCTGACGGCCTGGCTGGCGGAGCGCCTCAACGCCTTCGGCCTCGCCTATCTGCATGTGATGCGCGGCGATTTCGCCAATCAGCAGAAAGCCGATGTTTTGACCCCGGCGCGGCGGGGCTTCAAGGGCGTTTTGATCGCCAATATGGGCTATGACGCCGCCGAGGCCGACGCCGCGATCCGCGACGGCCGGCTCGACGCCGCGGCCTTCGGCGTCGCATTCCTCGCCAATCCCGACCTTCCCGCGCGCATCCGGGCCGGCGCCCCGCTCAATGCGCCCAATCCGGCGACCTTCTATACGCCCGGCCCCGCCGGCTACACGGATTACCCGGCGATGAGGCGGCAGGCGACGCCGGAAATGCATAATTTATGACATATGTAATAAATATTTATGCATGACGTAGCGCATAATTTAAAAAGATTGCGCAGTCGCCTCCGCTGTGCGCCCCTCGGATCGCTGTCGGCGCGGCGGGCCGCCTAGGGCCGCGAGCGGGAAAAAGCGAGGTCCTCATGTTCCGCCCGGCCAGTTGAGGCCCCAAAGGCGGAGGCCGCGCCGACCCCAGGGCGGAGGCCGCGCCTGCTCGGCGCACGCCGGGAGCGCGAATTCCGGTCAACTTGGTCTGATGGCCTTGATAAAGGCGCCGCCTGAGCCAGATTTCAATTGACCGGACAGGGCGTCCGCCTCCCAAGGCAGGCGCGACGTTCGGCCAAGGCAATTGAGAAGCGCCCGTCAGCCTAAGGAGGTTCATATGGAACGTCGCGCATTTCTTTCAGCGCTTTTGGGGGGCATTGGCGTGTCCTTCATTGCGTCGCAAGCGCAGGCCCTGCCCAGGCTTGCGCCATCGGAGGCCGCAGGATCTGGACCCTGCCGCCCCCGCGCCCCAGTTTGGCGTCGCGACGCCGGAGGACATGAAAAACGCGCACATCGAAAAAAGCTGGTGGCGCTGGCGGCGGCGCTATTGGCGGCGGCGCTACTACTGGGGGCGGCCCTACTGGCGTCGACGCTATTGGCGGCGCCGCTACTGGTGGTGATCCAAGGCGCAAACGCGCCTTAACCGCTCCCGAGACCCGGCTGCGCCGCAGCCTCGGGAGCGTCTCATTTGCGCGCCCCCTTCACTCGCCCGTCAGCCAGGCGACTTCATAATCTGCGCCCTCGCCCTGCGCCAGGCGGTCGGCGAAAAGGGCGAGCAGCGAGCGCGCCTCGTCCGGCAAAACGTATGGCGGATTGACGATCACCATTCCGGCGCCGCGCAATCCTTCTTCTTTCCCGCCGACGCGCAAGGAAAGACGCAAAGCACGCCGAACGCCGCTTTCGCCGAACCAGCCGTAGAATTTATGTACTGCGTAAGCATCTTTTAATGGATGCCATAAGACATAAATTCCAGTTTTCCATTTTTCATATGAATTACGGAATGCGTAATACATCGCCTCGAATTCATCGGTTCGCTCAAAAGGCGGATCGATCAGAACAAGCCCGCGGCGCTCCTTCGGCGGAACATAAGCGCCCAGCCCCATATAGCCGTCGATATGAAGCGTCTTGATGCGCGCATCGCGGGCGCACCGGCTGCGCAGCGCGGCGAAGGCGTCCGGGCGCAGCTCGCAGAAAATCGCCCTGTCCTGCGCGCGCATCAGTCTCTGGGCGATCGCCGGCGACCCCGGATAAAGCGCCGGCTTGCCGTCAGCGTCGAGCGGGCCGAGGCAGTCGAGATATGGCGCAAGCAGCGCGCGAACCTCGGCGCTCGCGTGCGAGAGATCGGCGAGACGCGCGACGCCGGTCCGCCATTCGAGCGTGCGTTGCGCTTCGTTGGAGGCGAGATCATAGGCGCCCTCGCCCGCATGCGTGTCGATCACTCGGAACGGCGTCTCCTTGCGCGTCAGATAGACCAACAGGCGCGCGAGCAGCGCATGCTTGAACACGTCGGCGAAGTTGCCGGCGTGAAACCCGTGCCGATAGTTCATTTGCTAAAGCGGCGCAGGCGCGCTGATCTCCCGGATATGGCAGCCGCGCTGCGCGATCTCGGGGCAAGCGTGGAATTCGCGCAAATCCTTGGAAAGGCAAATACGCACGCCGTCCATTACGCCGCGACGGCAAGAGACCGCCATCATTCCCGGCCGCAGCCGCGGGTTCGCTTCATAAAAAGCGCGCTCGACGTCGATCGGCGCAAATGTCTGGTCGCGCGTCGGCTTGAGGAAAGGCGGGGGAACCGCCACAGCCGCATGCGCGCGCGCCACATCGGCGAAGTAGTCGCTGGGACTCTTGCCGCTGCAGACGCCATGCTTGCGCCATTCATAGCGGGCCAGCCGCTCATGGGGAAAAAGGCCGCTGGCCTTTTCGAGCGCGATGCGCGAGGGCGAACGCGGTCCCGGACAATCGCTCGGAAAGCCGCGCTCATATTGAGGCCACAGCCCATGCACGACGAAGCCGAGGCCTTTTCCCGGCTCGCATTGGTCGCGCGCGCCCTCGACGCTCTCGCAATAGCCCGGCGACCAGCTCAGCGCCAGCACGTAGAAGTCGAAGTCGCGGCCCGCCGGCGCGCCGCTCGATTGGGGCGCGGCGTTTTCGCGCGGCGGCGCGCGGTCCGCGCAATTATCCAGGATGCAGCCGTCGTCGCGGGCGGCGCTGTCGGCGACGCCCGACGCCAATGCGGCGGCCAATGAGACCGCGCCGACAAGAAAACGAAAAACGGCGCGGCGACGAACGGAAATCTTCTTCATGACGGGCGATCTCTTCGGCGGCGGCCTTTAAGGGCCGGCGGCGCGGCAGTCGGGGCTGAAAGCGTGATTGCGGTCGAGGCCGACGACGCACCATGTGACGCCTGGCGGACCGCCAAGGAAACCTAAGGACTCGCCAATATTGTAGACGACGGCGCGACGCAGCCCGTCGTTGAAGACCGCAGAGGCGCGGCAATAGCGGCGCGGGATATAGCTCAACCCATTGTTGCGCAGGCCCGCCTCGACGACGCCTTCAAAGGCGACGATCGCGAGCGGCGAGTTCCAATACCAGCTCTCGCGGGCGACGAATCCAGAGGCGATGTCGGCCAAAACGCTCGGGTCCGCGCAGGCCGGCGTCTGCCCCGAATAAGGCGCCATGCGTAATTCCGCTGGCGGATTCTCGTCGCGCAGGGGCTGCGCCAAACTCCCCTTCATGCAGGTCATGAGAATCGCGCCAGCGGCGGCGCACGCCAAAAACCCGCCGATGTTCGGAATGCGGCGCCGCATCTCGCTTCTCCCTCAATGTCCCGCGCGGGCGAGCCGTGATTGAGGCCAAAAGGGCGCCGCGTCAAGGCGCCCTATGGCGAAGATCGCAGGAGAAATTCGAGAAGGATGCCAAGCGCGGCGCAAAGCGCTATATTGGCCGCTATGGCCGTTCGCGCACAAACCCTTCGCCGCGTTGTGGCGTTCTTGTTCGGCGCGCTCCTGATGAGCGCGAGCCCCGGCGCCTATGCGCAGGAAGACCCTTTCTCCGAATTCTTCGGAGGCCTTTTCGGCGGGCGCCCCCACCACCGGGCGTCCCCTTCCGATTATGGGGAGCCGCGCGTTCGCCGCATCATGCCGCATCGGGAAAACCGCGGACCGAGCTATTGGCACGGCCAGTCGGCCGCGCCGCGCCGCGCCGCCAAGACCCAGGAGGCGGAAAGCGCGACGCCCGCCGTCGAGCCGACCTTCTTCGTCGCGACGCTCGGCGACACGCTCGGCGTTCTTCTCGCGAACGGATTGCGGGAAGGCTTCGCCGACCGGCCTGATGTCGCGATTTTGCGCAAAGGCAAGGAAAGCTCCGGCCTGGTGCGCGACGACTTCTACGACTGGCCGAAAGCCGCCAAGGAGCTCGCCGGCGGCTCGGAGAAAATCAACGTCGCCGTCATCATGATCGGCAGCAACGACCGCCAGGCGATTCAGCACGGCGGCGAATCCTATGAGCCGCTGTCGCCGCGCTGGCGGGAGTTATACGCCGCCCGCGTCGACTCCATGATCGCCGCTTTCAAAGAAAAGAACATTCCCGTCGTCTGGGTCGGCCTGCCCGTGATGAAGAACGAGCGTTTTTCCGCGGACATGGCGCAACTCAACGAAATCTTCCGCGACCGCGCCGCGCATGGCGGGGCGGCTTACGTCGACCTTTGGGAAGCCATGGCGGACGAACACGGGCAATACAGCGCCTTCGGCCCCGACATCAACGGGCAGATTGTCAAGCTGCGCTCCGCGGACGGCGTGCATTTCACGGAAGCGGGCGCGCGCAGCGTCGCGCATTTCGTCGAAACCGAGATAAAAAAAGTCTACGACGCTTATAAGCTGCAGACGCCGATCAGCGCCGCGCCGGCCGCTACGCAACCGGTCGACGGCGCGCCGAAACCAGAGGCGACCGCGCCGGCGCCAGCGAACGCCCCCGCGCAACCGCTGGTGTTTCGCTCGCCGGTCGGCGGACCCTCGGCCGCCCCGACTTTGCCCGAACGTCCCGCGATCGGCCCCACGCAGCCGTTGACCGGCGGCGGCGCGGCGTCGGAGTTGGCGCGACGCTCGCCGGGCAAGGCGACTGAACCGGGCGCGACGCCCGCGCAGGCGCTCGCTCGGCATGTGTTCGTCCAGGGCGGAGACCAGCATCCGCGCGTCAATCGCGCCGACGACTATAGCTGGCGCCCGCCCGCCGCCGAGGGTTCTCAGCAACGCTAACGATTTGTGCGCCAGCGCACGGAACGCTTTCCGGGGGTTTTGCATTCTCTCTGCAGCAGGGAAATGTGGAGCCGCCGTTATGTCGCAGAAGAATTCCAACGCCAGCCGCTTTCTGACAGTCGCCGCGCTCGCCATTATGGCGGGCCTGACGACGACAGCCGTCCGGGCGCAGGAGCGCTCGTTCATGGCGCTTTTCGAGCCGTCGGCGCCGGCCGAGGAAATGACAGCGTCCTATTATGACGGGCAGCAGGATCAACAGGCCTATTACAGCGGGCAGGACCAGCAGGCGTACGGCGGTCAGGACGACCAGCGGCTCGCGCGCGAATATCCTTCGTCGACGCGCGAAATCATGCCGGACCCGACCAGTGAGCGTCCGGGCACGATCACCGTCGACACCAAGAACCGCTATCTCTATCTCTCGCTGCCGGGGGGCCAAGCGGTTCGCTACGGCGTGGGCGTCGGACGTCAAGGCTTCACCTGGAAGGGACGCACGCACATCGGCCGCAAGGAAGCCTGGCCGGGTTGGACGCCGCCCTCCGCGATGCTGAAGCGCCGTCCCGACCTGCCGCGCCACATGGCCGGCGGCGAGGATAATCCGCTCGGCGCGCGCGCCATGTATCTTTACTCCGGCGACCGCGACACCATGTTCCGCATCCACGGCTCCAACGAGCCCTGGACAATCGGCCAGGCCGTGTCATCGGGTTGCATCCGCATGCTGAACGACGACGTGACCGATCTCTTCAGCCGCGTGAAAGTCGGCACAGCGGTGGTGGTGCTCTAAACCTGCGCCATCCGCTGGCGTCGAAAAGCCCCGCATTTGCGGGGCCTTTTTGTTTACTCGAGCGTGCAGTTGAAGACCAGATTGGTCAGCGCCGAGAAGGTCACCTGAATGACGACCCATGTCCCGATCAATATCCAGGCGAGTTTGTATTTCTCCCGACCGTAAAGGAACGCGCCGACGAGCGGCAGAATCAGAAAAAAGAACTGCCACGGCGTGCTGACGAAAGTGTCGCAATACCAGAGGTTCAAACTTTCGCTAACCATTGTTCCTCACCTCGGCAGATTGCTTTCGCCCATCAGAAAGACGTCGACGGAATGGGCGCACTGGCGCCCCTCGCGAATGGCCCAGACGACGAGCGATTGTCCACGCCGCATGTCTCCGCATGCAAAGATTTTTTCGCGTGACGCTCGATAAGCGCGCGTGTCCGCCGCAACATTGCCGCGCGCGTCGAGCTCGACGCCGAGCGCTTCCAACAGCCCTTCGCGCACCGGCGAAACGAAGCCCATGGCGAGCAGCACAAGATCGGCCTTGAGCGAAAAGCTGCTCCCAGGTTCTTCCTGCATCTTGCCGTCGACGCGCACGCAGCGCAGCGCCTTGACTGCGCCGTCCTCGCCCTGGAACTCCCGCGTCAGAACGGAAAATTCGCGCGCCGATCCTTCGTCATGGGACGAGGAGCTGCGCAGCTTGAGCGGCCAATCCGGCCATGTCAGCAACTTGTTTTCCTTCTCCGGGGGACGCGGCATGATTTCGAGCTGCGTGACGGAGAGCGCGCCCTGGCGCGCCGAAGTGCCGATGCAGTCGGAGCCGGTGTCGCCGCCGCCGATCACAATGACATGCTTGCCCGTGGCGAGGATCGGCTCGTTCGTCGACAGCGCCTCGCCGGAAACGCGCCGATTCTGCTGCGGCAGAAAATCCATGGCGAAATGCACGCCGCGCAATTCGCGGCCCGGTATCGGCAGATCGCGCGGCTGCTCGGCGCCGCCCGAAAGGATTATGGCGTCGTAGCCCTCGATCAAATCCGCCGCAGAGAGATCGACGCCGACATGAACGCCGCAATGGAACACGACGCCCTCCGCCTCCATCTGCGCGATGCGGCGGTCGATCAGATGCTTCTCCATTTTGAAGTCGGGAATGCCATAGCGCAGAAGGCCGCCGGGCTTGGCGTGTTTCTCATAGACATGGACGTCATGGCCGACGCGCGCGAGCTGCTGTGCGGCCGCCAGTCCCGCCGGCCCCGAGCCGACCACGGCGACGCGCTTGCCGGTCTTGCGCTTGGGCGGCTCGGGAACGACCCAGCCTTCGCTGAATCCGCGGTCGATGATCGCGCATTCGATCGTCTTGATCGTGACCGGCTGGTCCTGAAGGTTGAGCGTGCAGGACGCCTCGCAAGGCGCAGGGCAGACGCGGCCGGTGAATTCGGGGAAGTTATTGGTCGAGTGCAGATTGACGAGCGCGCGCCGCCACTCCCCGTGATAGACGAGGTCGTTCCAATCCGGAATCTGATTATTGACGGGGCAGCCGTTGTGGCAGAACGGAATGCCGCAATCCATGCAGCGCGACGCCTGATTGCGCGTCGTCTCATCCGACAGCGGAATCACGAATTCATGGTAGTGGCGAATCCGATCGGCGGCCGGCTTGTATTTGCGGTCCTGCCGGTCGATTTCGAGGAATCCCGTCACCTTGCCCATAATTCTCGCGCACCTTTCGCGCCGGACTTCTAACAAGCGCCGGCCTAGCGGCGTTCTTTATCGGCTCGGCGGCCAATGCTGAAAGCGAAATTCGCTTCTCAGCCGCCAAGCGCCCTGACCCGCTACATTCTTTGGATGTTTTCTAAACGCTTTCGAGGCGTCGGCGTCAAGCGGCGCGACGACGCCTCAGGCCCGCGCGTTGGCGCGCCGCCTTTCGGCGGCGTCTGACGCCTCCCGACGAGACTGCTCCTCGACGAGGCTTTGCAGCATCTGAACCTGCCGTCGGGATTTGGCCTCGTAAAGCGCCGCGTCGGCGACCGCGAGGAGAGCCTCGGCGTCGGCGCCATGTTCCGGCACCATGGCGATGCCCACGCTCATGCCGATCTCGGCCAAAACGCCGTCGCCCAGATCGTAGGCGGCCGTAATGGCGTCAGTTAGCTTCTGGCCCAATTTAGCCGCCTGTTCACGCGTAAGGCCCTCCGCCAACACCACGAATTCGTCGCCGCCGATGCGCGCCGCCACATCGGTGGCGCGCAAGGCGCAGCGGAGACGGTCAGCGGCCAGTTTGAGCAGCCGGTCGCCAGCGGCATGCCCGAAGGTGTCATTGACGGTCTTGAAATCGTCGAGATCAAGGAAGAGCACGGCAAGGTCCTTGCCCTCGCGGTGCGCCGCCTCCAGGCTGGCCGCCACGGCGTCGGTGAGACCTTCGCGATTTGCCAGCCCGGTGAGCGCATCGTGCTTGGCGCGATAGTCGTTCTCTCGCTCCGCCCGCATTGTCGCGATCAGCATTTTATTGAGCTCGTACGCCGCCTCGCTCATGGCGGTCAGATATAGCGGGACTTGCAAGAACACGACGTAAAGCAATGGTTCGCCGGCTAATATGACGCCCGGGATGAACGGGCCAAGGCTCATCAGCATCATCGTCGCAGCCAGACGCGGCGCGCTGAAATGGCGAAAACAGACGCCGCCAACCATGGCCGTCGCCGACCCGCAAGCGAGCGTGGCGACGACCCAGTCGCCGCTCGTCAAGCTGATGAAGCCGCCATAGCCGACGCTTCCGCTCCAGACGACCCCAAGCAAGAGATATATGTCGGTCGGCGTCTCGCGACGCTCGAGCGCCGCGCGGCGCGCCATGACCAGTACGATCAAGTCGCGCGACGCAGATCACGATCTCGAAGACGAGCCAAGCAATGAACGGCGCCGTCGTCTGGCGGGCGGCGATCGCCGCGGCGACGACGATCGTATTGACGACGCCGCTGGCGAATATGGGCAAAGTCCCGAACAAGCCGCCAATCAGCGCCACGCGGATGTCGTCAGGCGCATCGGGGCCGGCGTCGGCCAACCACTGTGTCACCCGCCAACGCGGCAGGCTGTAGACTCTGATCTCGTTCCGCATGGATTTTCCTGTCCGCCGCACGCACAGGAAAACCGCTCTCTCTTAACAGTAGCTTAGGATGGATGGTCGGTCTTTATCATCCGGTCGATAAATGGCGAAATGCGCTGTTTCGGCTCGGGATTCTCGGCCGCATTTACTCCCCCGCCGCCTTGAGCTTCTCGGGCTGCTTCTTGCGAGCGTTGAGTTCGTTCAGCGCGCGACGGTATTCGACCGGCATCACCTTGCGGAACTTGCCCATATAGTTCGCCCAATCGTCGAGGATCTCGCGGGCGCGCGTCGAGCCCGTGTAACGCAAATGATTGGCGATGAGCTGACGCAGGCGCTCGGCGTCGAAGCGCGTCATGTCGCTCATCACGTCGACGCGGCCATGGCCTTCGAGATCGCCGGACTGGTGATAGGCTTCGGTCATGGCGGTCTCCTCCTCGCGCACCGGCTCGAGATCGACCATCGAGAGATTGCAGCGCGTCGAGAAAGCGTCGTCCTCGTCGAGCACATAGGCGATGCCGCCCGACATGCCGGCCGCGAAATTGCGGCCCGTCGGGCCGAGCACAACCACGACGCCGCCCGTCATATATTCGCAGCCATGGTCGCCCACGCCCTCGACGACCGCGATCGCGCCGGAGTTGCGCACCGCGAAGCGCTCGCCGGCGACGCCGCGGAAATAGCATTCGCCGGCGATAGCGCCATAGAGCACCGTATTGCCGACGATGATCGAGTTCGACGGCTCAATCTGCTTCGCATCGCGCGACGGATAGACGATGAGCTTGCCGCCCGAGAGGCCCTTGCCGACATAGTCATTGGCTTCGCCTTCCAGCCGCAGCGTCACGCCGCGCGCCAGAAACGCCCCGAAGCTCTGACCCGCCGTTCCGGTCGCGCGAATGTCGATCGTGTCATCGGGAAGTCCCGCGTGACCATAGATGCGCGCGACTTCGCCCGACAGCATGGCGCCGGTGGTGCGGTCGACGTTGCGGATCGGCGTCTCGATTGAGACCTTCGCGCCGCGATCGAGCGCCGCCCGCGCCTGCGCGATGAGCTTATTGTCGAGAACCTTCTCCAGCCCGTGATCCTGACGGGCGCTGTGGCGGATCGCGTCGCCCTCGCCCTCGGGCTTATGGAAAAGCTTGGAGAAATCGAGGCCCTTCGCCTTCCAATGCGCGAGCGCCTTGTCCTTATCGAGCATTTGCGCCTGCCCGATCATCTCGTCGAACTTGCGATAGCCCATGGCGGCCATCAGTTCGCGCGCTTCCTCGGCGACGAAGAAGAAGAAGTTGATGACATGCTCCGGCAGGCCGACGAAGCGCTTGCGCAGCACCGGGTCTTGCGTCGCGACGCCGACGGGGCATGTGTTCAGGTGACACTTGCGCATCATGATGCAGCCCGCCGCAATGAGCGGCGCCGTCGCGAAGCCGAATTCATCCGCGCCGAGCAGCGCGCCGATGATGACGTCGCGGCCCGTGCGCAGTCCGCCGTCGACCTGCACGGCGATGCGCGAGCGCAGATTGTTCAGCACCAATGTCTGATGCGTCTCGGCGAGGCCGATCTCCCAGGGCGAACCCGCGTGCTTGATCGAGGTTAGGGGCGAGGCGCCGGTGCCGCCCTCGAAGCCCGAGATCGTCACATGATCGGCGCGGCCCTTGGAGACGCCGGCCGCGACCGTGCCGACGCCGACCTCCGACACGAGCTTCACGGATACATTGGCTTTCGGATTGGCGTTCTTGAGATCGAAGATGAGCTGCGCCAAATCCTCGATCGAATAGATGTCGTGATGCGGCGGCGGCGAGATGAGCCCGACGCCCGGCGTCGAATGGCGCACCTTGGCGATCACCGCGTCGACCTTGTCGCCGGGCAATTGCCCGCCTTCGCCGGGCTTTGCGCCCTGCGCCATCTTGATCTGAATCATGTCGGCGTTGACGAGATATTCCGTCGTCACGCCGAAGCGGCCCGACGCCACCTGCTTGATGGCGCTGCGCATGCTGTCGCCATTGGCGAGCGGCTTGAAGCGGTCCGGCTCCTCGCCGCCCTCGCCCGTATTCGATTTGCCGCCGATGCGGTTCATGGCGATCGCGAGCGTCGTGTGCGCCTCGCGCGAAATCGAGCCGAAGGACATGGCGCCCGTCGAGAAACGCTTGACGATCTCGCTCGCCGGCTCGACTTCGTCGAGCGGAACTGGCTTGCGCCCGTCTTCCTCCGCGCCCTTGACGCGGAACAGTCCGCGCAGATTGAGCAGCTTCTCGTCCTGTTCGTTCAGCAGCTTCGCGAAGGCGCGATATTTGTCCCGGGCGTTGCCGCGCACCGCATGCTGCAGCAGCGACACGGTCTGCGGCGTCCAGCTATGCGCCTCGCCGCGAATGCGGAAGGCGTAATCGCCGCCGACATCCAGCGCGTCGCGATAGACCGGCGCGTCGCCGAAAGCGAGGCGATGCCGGCGCACTGTTTCGCGCGCGATCTCGTCGAGGCCGACGCCCTCGATGCGCGTCGTCGTGCCGGTGAAGAATTCGTCGACGAAGCTTTGCGCGAGGCCGACGGCGTCGAAAATCTGCGCGCCGCAATAGGACTGATAGGTCGAGATGCCCATCTTGGACATCACCTTCAGCAGGCCCTTGTCGACCGCCTTGATGAAGCGCTTGACGGCGGTCGGTCCATCGACGTCGGACGGGAAATTCCGCCGCGGAGGCGATCAGCGTCTCGAAAGCGAGATAGGGATTGATCGCCTCGGCGCCGTAGCCCGCAAGGCAGCAGAAATGATGCACTTCGCGCGCTTCGCCGGTTTCGACGACGAGACCGACCGACGTGCGAAGGCCTCTGCGGATCAGATGATGATGCACGGCGGCCGTCGCCAGCAGCGCAGGGATCGGAATGCGGTCCGGCCCCACCATGCGGTCCGACAGGATGATGATGTTGTAACGGCCGTTGACCGCCTCCTCGGCGCGTTCGCACAGCCGCTTGATGGCGGCGCGCATTCCGTCCGCGCCTTTGGCGGAGTCGTAGGTGACGTCGAGCGTCTTGGTGTCGAAACTGTCCTCGACCGTGCCGATCCAACGAATCTTCTCGAGGTCTTCACTCGTGAGGATCGGCTGGCGCACTTCCAGGCGCTTCTTCTTCGCGGAACCCTCATGGTCGAGAATGTTCGGCCGCGGCCCGATGAAGGAGACGAGGCTCATGACCAGCTCTTCGCGGATCGGATCGATCGGCGGATTGGTCACCTGCGCGAAGTTCTGCTTGAAATAGGTGTAGAGCAGCTTCTCCTTGTCGGAGAGCGGCGACACGGGCGTGTCCGTGCCCATCGAGCCGACCGCTTCCTGACCCGTGACGGCCATCGGAAAGAGAAGGAGGTCGAGGTCTTCCTGCGTGTAGCCGAAGGCCTGCTGGCGATCGAGCATCGACACGTCGCCAGCGCGCCGGACGCGGTTCGACGGTCTTCAAATCCTCCAGCTCAATCTGGGTGCGCGCCAGCCACTCCTTATAGGGGTGCGAGTTCGACAATTCCTTCTTGATCTCGTCGTCGGAAACGATGCGTCCCTGCTCCAGATCGACGAGCAGCATCTTGCCCGGCTGCAGGCGCCATTTGGTGACGATCTTCTCTTCCGGGATCGGCAGCACGCCCATCTCGGAGGCCATCACGACAAGGCCGTCGTCGGTGACGAGATAGCGCGCCGGCCGCAAGCCGTTGCGGTCGAGCGTCGCGCCGATCTGGCGGCCGTCGGTGAAAGCCATCGCCGCCGGGCCGTCCCAGGGCTCCATCAGCGCGGCGTGATGTTCGTAGAAGGCCTTGCGATCGGCGTCCATCAGCGGATTGCCGGCCCAGGCCTCAGGGATCAGCATCATCACCGCATGGGCGAGCGAATAGCCGCCGCGCACGAGGAATTCGAGCGCATTGTCGAAGCAGGCGGTGTCGGACTGACCTTCATAGGAGATCGGCCACAGCTTGCTGATGTTGTCGCCAAAGAGCGGCGACGAGACGGAAGCCTGCCGCGCCGCCATCCAGTTCAGATTGCCGCGCAGCGTGTTGATCTCGCCATTATGCGCGACGAAGCGATAAGGGTGCGCGAGCCGCCAGGATGGGAAGGTGTTGGTCGCGAAGCGCTGATGCACGAGCGCCAGCGCCGAGACGAAACGCTCGTCTTTCAGATCGAGGAAATATTCGCCGAGCTTGCGAGACGAGCACCATGCCCTTGTAGACGATGGTGCGCGACGAGACCGAGACGGCGTAAAACTCCCGCCCGCCGTTGCCGAGCGTATAGATTTCGTTCGACGCCGCCTTGCGCGCCAAATAAATGCGCCGCTCGAACGTATCGGCGTCCGCCACATCCGGCCCGCGGCCGATGAAAATTTGCGCGTGATGCGGCTCGACGGCCTTCACCGCCTCGCCGAGATCGCTGGAGTCGACCGGCAGATCGCGCCAACCAAGGACGACGAGGCCTTCTTCCTCGACCGACTTCTCGATGATCGTCGCGCGCACTCGCGCGGCGTTCCGGGATCGCGCGGCAGGAAGAACTGGCCGATCGCGTAATCGCCGGCCGCTGGGAGCGCGATGCCGAGCTTCGCCGCATTCCGCCTTGAAGAACTCATGCGGAATCTGCACCAGAATGCCGCAGCCGTCGCCAAGCTTCGGATCGGCGCCCACGGCGCCGCGATGATCGAGATTGAGCAGAATCTGCAGCCCCATCTCAACGATGTCGTGCGATTTCTCGATTGCGCATATTGGCGACGAAGCCGACGCCGCAGGAGTCGTGCTCCTTGGCGGGATCATAAAGCCCTTGCGCTTGCGGAAGAGCGGGATCGCGACCGAGCGGCTGCGACCCGGCTTCGGCGAAATGCTCGGCGGCTTTCGTCATCTCGGCGTCTCCTCGACAAGATCTAAGCGCCTCTTCGTGCGCGCGTCTTGCCCCCTCATCGAACCATAATATTGTCTTGGACGTGACCGAAATCGTCACATGCGCCAAGACGCCCGCCGTCGCCATTCGCCGCCAAACGCCGGTCCGCAATAGCGGTTGCGGATTCCTTCGCGCATCTTCGCTTCTTCGCCCCCGGCGACCTTACGTCAGGCAAGGGACGCGCCATCCCTCGCCATCCGGCTCATTCATCGTTGACTGGCGTCTTGCCGGCGTCGACAGGTGAAATAGAACAACGGCTTGCAAAGAAGAGCGCCGCTTTAAGGTCAGCATAGCTGACATATCTGCGGGCTGACTTATTGCCAGATTTGCGCTGAACTGACAAGCAATCGCATGAGCCTCTAGGCGCCCGGCCGTCCAATGCTCGCCGCAATGTTATCCGAGCATCCGCTTGCGACCGAGGGGGCAAGACAAGGAAAAGGCAATGCCGTCATTTGGTTGGAAAGCGAGTCTGCCGTTCGCATTGGGGCTGGCGGCGGCGAGCGCCGCCGCGCCGCAAGACGCCTTAGCGCAGTTTTTCTTCCGCCCCTTCACCTACAGCTATCGCTATGTCCCCGATGACGAGGAGCCGGTTTTCTCCTCCCGCCGCGCCGTCGCCTCGATACTGGGACGGGAAGGCTATCGCCTCGTCGGGCCCCTCGGCCATCGCGGCGAGCAGATCGTCGCGACCGGCGTGAACAGGCATGAAGGCGAGATGCGCTTCATCATCGATCCGTACGAGGGCCGGATTCTGCGCGCCGTGCGCCTCGGTCCGCCGCCGATGTACGACCGCGGTCCGAGCGATGGCGCGGATGACGTTCCGCCGGTCGGCGGCTCGCGGCCGGTGGTCCGCGAATTGGACGAGGATGGCTCGCGCGCGACGGATCGCGCCCGCCGCGCGCCGCGCAACAGCGCCCATCTGCGCGACGTGGCGCCCGAACGGCCGACCGAACAGCGCGGCCCCGCGCCCTTGGCGCCGCAAGGGCCGCCGACTTCGGCGCCGACGCCTTCCGGACCGCCGCCGCAGGCGGCCGTGCAGCCTACGAAGCCAGTAGCGCCGCCTCCGCCGCCACCCGCCGTGACGCCGCCCCCGGCTCCCGCGACGCCGGCCCCAGCGCCCGTCGCGGCGCCTGCTTCCCCGGCGCCGGCCAAAGCCGCCCCTCCTCCAGCCTCGCCTGCTCCGGCGCAGGCCACGCAGGAGCCCAAGAATAAGCCTGACCCCGCTCCCAAGGTGACGACGCCGGCCCCAAAGGCGGCGCCGCCAACCCCCGCCCAGGCCGCACAGGAGCCAAAGCCCAAAGCCGAACCCGCGCCCAAGACAGCGACGCCGGCTCCAGACGCCAAGCCGCCAGCCCCCGCGCAAGCGACACAGGAGCCGAAGCCTAAAGTAGACCCAGCCCCCAAGACGACGCCGGCTCCAAAGACGGCGACGCCGTCTACTCCGGCGCCTGCACAGACCAACGCAAAGCCGCCCGCGGCCGCAGGCGCGGCGCCGCCCACGCCGCGGCCCTCGGCCGCCCGTTCGACCGGCGGTTCGTCGCATCGCGCTATCGTGCCGCCAACTGCTTCGAGCGGCACGACGGTCGTCACGCCCGCGCCCACGGCTACCCCGGCGCCGACGCCCGCCGCGCCGGCGACCGCCAAAACGCCCGACAGCGCCGCCAAGCCGAAAGCCGGCGGATAACAAAAGAGGCGCTCGAACGAGCGCCTCTCCCATTTCCAATCGGGTTTTTGCGCGTTACGCGGCCTTGGACTCGACGATGGTCGCAGCCGGCGCGCCAACGCCGATGTCGATGCTGCGCGGCTTCTGCGCCTCCGGAATCTCGCGCACGAGGTCGACATGCAGCAAGCCGTTGACGAGGCTCGCGCCCGTCACGACCACATGATCGGCGAGCTGGAAGCGACGCTCGAAGGCGCGCGCGGCGATGCCCTGATGCAGGACATCGCGGCCCTTCGCGGGCTGCGCCTGCTCTTTCGAGCCCTTGATGGAAAGCGTGTTCTCCTTCGTCTCGACCGACAGCTCCTCGCGCGAGAAGCCCGCGACGGCGAGCGTCACGCGATAGGCGTTTTCGCCGGTGCGCTCGATATTGTAGGGCGGGTAGCTTTGAGAGGTCTCGAAGCCGCCGGCCTGATCGAGCAGGTTGAACAGGCGGTCGAAGCCCACGGTCTGACGATAAAGCGGAGAGAGATCGAACTGACGCATGACATATCCTCCAGTTGAGCGACATGCGGCGCGCTTGCGTAACCGCGCCGCGCCTCTTCGCGCGTCCGTTTTGGCCCGCGCTAGCAACGATCTAGGAAGCGCCCCAGCGACGTTCAAGAGGCGCCCTGCGGCTGTCAGGAAGGCTTAGGCCGGCACGGAGTCGCGCGCCGTCGTCCGGAAGGGCGACTCGAGCGCAAGGACAAGCTTGACAAGATCGGCCTGCCGGGTCGCGCCAGTCTTTTGAAAAATGCTCTTGAGATAACCTTTGACCGTCCCTTCGCTCAGGCCGAGCGCGCGCGCGGTCGCCGGCACGCCGCCGACTTCCGCGATCGCGAGCAAAACGGAGCCCTCGCGGGCGGTCAAACCGTAGAGTCCGGAAGCGACGCCGCCCTCGAACTGGTCGAGCGCCAGCTTGCGCACGAAAAGCGCGGCCTTGCCGCCCGACAGGGGCAACACATGCATCACGCAGCATCGCGCCTGGCCGCTCCGCAGCATGATCGCGAGCGCGTCCGCCTCCGTGGCGGCGCTTCCCCGCTCTTCGCCCAAGCGTAGCGTCCGCTCCAATGTTTCTCTGGCGCGCGCGTCGCGAACGATCAGCGCGCCGCCCAAAACGCTGAGCGCATCCCCTTCCGCCAGCATGTCGTCGCCGCTGCGATTGGCGTAGACGACCCGCATTCCCTCGCCGATGACGAGAACCGGCGCCGCAAGATGATCGAATAGATCTGCGAGCGCGCTCCCCGCATCGAGGGGCGGCGGGGGCGCGCCGGCGATGGCCTCGGCAAGATGCGGCAGGAGCGCGTTAAAACGCGCTATGGCGGCGGCGTCGACCTCGCCCGCGCGCGCGTCGCGAAAGGCGACGAATATGCACACGCCAGTCTCAGAACGGTGCAGCACGGCGCCAATGACGTCGACGAGCCCATGCGGCGCCATCCAGCGCTCGAAAGCGCCGCTGCGGCGAAATTTTTCCGGCGACAGGAAATCGCGCGAGGAAAACGCCTCGCCCACGCCGATCTCGGCCAGCGCGCGCGCTTTCACCGGATCGAGTTTGCGATGATTGCGTAGATATTCGACGATCCATGCTTTCTCGGCGCGCGTCGAATGCTTCAACTCGAGCAAGGCCGAGACGCGATCCTCGAATATCAGCGCGGCGAAGCGGGCGTCGAGATGACGCGCGATGGCGTCAAGCGCATCCGGCCACCGCTCTGAATCGAGCGCCGCGGCGCGTATCATTGCGACAGCGCCGGCGCAGTCCTCACATTCTTTTGTCGTGGCCATATTCTCTGTCCGGTGCGACCTCTCGCCACAGCCTCGCAAAGCCGGTCTTTGCGAGGACGCTTGCCGCGCGGCGAGACGCCCGCTCCCTCGGGAGCCATAGAGAAATCGAGAAAAACGCGATAGCGTTTGACAATCAAGCATAAGCATTGTGTTGCGCCGCTGCAACAATTCATGCGCCGCAATTTCTATGCGGGCCTGCCGGTGAAGTTCTGACCGCAGCGCGCTATGATGATAAATGGCGACGCATTGTTGCGTCGCCTTTTTCCCGAGCCAGCGCATGAAACGTCTCGCGGCGATTCTAATTCTATCGACGCTCTCAACCGTCGAAACGCGCGCCGAAATTGTCGGCATGCAAGTGAAGCGCGCGGTCTCCGAAGACGAGATGAAGGCGTCGTTGCGCGAGATCGAACTCGTCGACGAGAAAGGCGCGCCGCTCGATCTGCGGGCGCTGATGGCGAACGGCAGGCCAACGCTTGTGACGCTTTGGGCGCATTGGTGTCCAAATTGTCTAATCGAGATGAAAGGCTTCAAGGCGATCGCCGCCGCCTGCCCCAACCGCTGGAACATGGTTTTCGTTTCGGCGCGGCCAAGCGACTATTCGAAGGATCTCGCCAAATTCAGAAGCTACGGTCTGCCCTGGAAGATCCACATGGCGGCCAAATCCACGCAGACCGACCTCGCCAAGGCGCGCGCCGCGCGCGCTTTTTACGGCGCGACGACGCAAGGAAACGTCGCGACCCCGCTGCATTATCTCATCTCCGCCTCAGGCGCGGTCGACGCGATCGTCAATGGCAGGATGGACCTGGAAGAGCCGCGGCGGCTTGCGGCCTTCTGCGCGGATTGAAGGGAAACAGAGCGCAGTGGCCGCAATATCTTTATAGCGCCGGAATTTGAAGTTCCGACCTGATCTTGTTTCCTATTTCCTGAAACGACCGCGTTCATTATCGAAATGGCGTCCGCTTTTACATAATGCCCAATCTCTTCGCTAAGATGAGAAAAAGCCGCCCCAATTCGGTTATAGCCTATCGCAGCGGGTATAGCGGCGGCCAAGCCATAGGCCGTGGCTGCGAGCGCCTCTGCTATGCCGGGCGCGACAACTGCGAGACTCGTGTCTTGCGTTTGCGCAATTCCCGAGAAGCTATGCATAATTCCCCAAACAGTGCCAAATAGCCCGACAAAAGGCCCTACTGACGAAACAGTGGCGAGATTTGCAAGCCCGCCCCCCGCGGCCATCATAAATTCACGAGCGGCGCGATTCATTTGCTGAAGGACTCGTTCTCGTTTTTTCGCGATCGCTTCATTGGGAAATTCAACTTCCAGGGCTTTCTTTCCAGCCATAGTAATCGGCCAAAGGACGCCGACAGGGCCCCCCGAGCGCGCAGAATTTATTGCTTTCGAAATGCGCAATACAACAATTGTTCCGTCAATAAGGAGCACCCAAGTCCAAACAGACGCAGCGAGAAGCAGCGCCATGACCACCTTACTGATAAGCCCCGCATTCAAGAACAGGCCTAGCGGAGACATCGGCGGATAATCCATGGGCGCTCTCCTTCTTCAGCTTACGCGGACTATTATTCAAGCTATTGGAAAATGATTGTCTGGCTGGCGAAAGCCGAGCCACAACTGCTTGGGCCTCGAGAGGAAGCCGCAATGCGCCGCGCAAGCGCGGCGTGAGCGGGGCTTGACGCGGAAACAGAAACGCCGGAGACGCCCCCTCCAGAATTTATGTAAAACGTGACGTGGGCAGTTCCTGGGCCAAGGCTTGTGACGCCAGGCGTATGTTGTCGAAGTGAAGCGGCGACTGCAGCAAGGCACGTAGCTTGCGCAGCGCCGGAGCCTTGCCCTCGACCCCCGGGCGCGCCATAGCGACTGCCAACCCGTGAAGCGCCGGAGCCTTGCCCTCGACCGCCCGGCACGCCATAGCGAAGACGCGCACGAGCCTCGCGACGTTCATTGGCGTTCTCGACGGCGCGGCGTTCCTTGCGTTTCTTTTCGACTTCTTTGACTTTTTCGACGACTTCTCTTTTGTCGGGCGATGGCTTCGCTTCGGGCTCCATCACCAAAGGGGGCGGCAAGAAAAATTCCGGCTCTTCCGTGTCTTCCAAGGAACTTTCCGGCGTCGCCTCCACCTCCAAAGAATCGCCTTCGGGGGCGAGTTCCGCCGTGAGCCCGCCTTCAGGGACGAGCTCCGCATTGACAGAGCTGAGGTCGATCATCTGCGATTTGGGCCAATAGACGCCCGAGGCGAAGAAAGCGACATGCGTCGCAATAACGAAAAAAGTCAGGAACGGGTACAGCCACGTAGGTCTGAGGGGTGGGCGAGAAGCCCCATCGCCCGCTGATATTTCGGGATTATTCGCAAGATCCGTCATTTCGCCGCTCTACTGTCGTCAGCGCAGTTTTCGTAAATTCCTGCAGTGACTTGGCTCCACTCAAACCATCTTCGATAGGCCGTACGATGTCGGCCCGGATTGGTCGCCGCCACGGGGACGTTGGCCAGCCCCGTTTTAGTGATCCATATCGAATGCTAGTTCATAGCCGGTTTGAAGCGCTTGGGTTTGGTGGTCCAGATCGAAGCCTGGTTTCCGATGACGTTTGAACCTTCCCTGTTCGTCGATTGCATTACGTGCAAAGCGTATTCGCCCGGCTGGACATTGCCAAGAGCCGTGTGAAAGCGGCGTCGCAATCGATGCTCCGCGCTTCGGTGAGAGCGGTCTTTTGCGCGAAGCGACGAGCGCGCCCGTTCGTCCGGCCCGAAAAATGTCCTATGTTTCGCGGATAGAATCGGCCTTGAGCCGCCGGGAGCTGGAATGTTCGAACTCATCGCAACGCCCGACAACCCCATTCCGGAAGGCGCCGCCGTCGTCGTCCTCAAGACGCGCGACGGACGCAGGCTTCGCGCCGCTACCTTTCCCTGCCGCGGCCGGGCGCGCGGCACGGTCGCGCTGTTTCAAGGCCATAATGAATTCATCGAGAAATATTTCGAGACCATCGAGGACTTACGCAGACGGGACCTTGACGTCGTCGCGCTTGACTGGCGCGGCCAAGCCGGCTCTGAGCGC
The DNA here is from genome assembly GCA_963706255.1 of uncultured Alphaproteobacteria bacterium. Lineage (GTDB taxonomy): Bacteria > Pseudomonadota > Alphaproteobacteria > Rhizobiales > Beijerinckiaceae > Methylocystis. Next base: position 237,054 of record CAVPMJ010000023.1, read on the forward strand.
GAACTCGACGATCCGCGTAAGGGCCATATCGACGACTTCTCGCAATATCAGCGCGATCTCGGGGCGTTTGTCACGCAGGTCTTGAGCTCGCGGCCAAAGCCCTGGTTCGCGCTCGCGCATTCGATGGGCGCGGCGATTCTTCTCGACGCGGCGCATATAGGCCACGCGCCGTTCCAACGATACGTCTTGACCGCGCCTATGATCGACCTCGCCAATTTGCGCTTTCCGCGCGGCGCGCGCTGGCTCGCGGACACGCTCGACATGTGCGGCCTCGGCGGAATGTATATTCCGGGCGGCACAGGCGCGTCCTTCATCGAGAAGCCTTTCGAAGGCAATCTGCTCACCACGGATCCCGTCCGCTTTGCGCGCAACGCCGGAATTCTCAGAGCGGCGCCGCAGCTTGCGATCGGCGACCCGACGATCGGCTGGGTCAACGCCGCATTCCGCTTGATGAAACGATTTGAGTCTCCGGACTTTCCGCGCCGCATCCGCGCGGCGATCCTGATGTTCGCTTGCGGCCGGGAAGCGATCGTCTCCAACGCCGCGATCGAGCGCTTCGCGCAGAATCTCAACAGCGGCGCGCTGGTGACGGTGGCGGGCGCCAAGCATGAAATTCTGATGGAGCGCGACGAATTGCGCGATCAGTTTTGGCGCGCGTTCGACGCCTTCATTCCCGGCTGCGAAGAGACGCTAGCCATCGAGCAGCTTCAACGCCGCGTCGTGTAGGGCGGGATCGCCGGCCGCGACGATCGCGCCGCCCGCCGCGGCGCTCCCGCCGCTCCAATTCGTCACGACGCCGCCCGCGCCCTCGATGATCGGGATCAGCGCGACGATGTCGTAAGGCTGCAAATTCGTCTCGATGACGAGATCGACATGGCCGGCCGCGAGGGCGCAATAGGCGTAGCAATCGCCCCCGTAGCGCGAAAGCCGCGCCTCGCGCTCGACGCGATGGAAATTCTCGCGCAGCGCCGGATCGATCAAAAGCGGCGAAGTCGTCATCAGCGTCGCTTGGGCAAGGCGCGGACACGGCCGCGTCGAGAGCCTGCGCGTCTCCATATCCCCCTTGTCGCCGGCGGCCCCGCGCGCAGGTCCGCGCCAATAGGCGGCCGCGCCGTCGCCAAAAAATCGCTCGCGGGTGAAAGGCTAACTCATCAGCCCGTAGCAAGGGCGCCCGCTATGGGTGAGGCCGATCAGCGTGCCCCACATCGGCAGGCCGCAAATGAAGCTTTTGGTGCCGTCGATCGGGTCGAGCACCCAGACATATTCCGCGTCTTCGCGCAGCGCCCCGAATTCTTCGCCGAAGACGCCGTGGCCGGGAAAGGTGGTCTCGATCAGCCGCCGCATCGCGAGCTCGGCGGCGCGATCGGCTTCCGTGACAGGATCGAATGCGCCGCCATGCGCCTTGTCGTCGGCGGCGAGCGCGGTTCGGAAGAAAGGCATGATCGCCTCCGCCGAAACATCCGCAAGACGCTCGACGAACTTCTCGAAATCAACGGCGGTCATGCCAGCTCCAAAGCCCAGGCGGTTTGCAAAGCCCGGCTATTCGGCGGCGGCGCGCCGCTCGCCATTGGCCGCCTCGCCCATGTGCACGTCCCGCGCCAATTCAGCGACGACTTCAGCAAGATCGCGCGCGATGGCCTCGAAGCGCGCATTCTTTTCCAATGTCGCCTCGTCCATGTAAAGGCCGCGCGACACTTCGATCTGCAAGGCGTGCCAGCCGGCGGCGGGCTTGCCGTAATGCTCCGTGATGAAGCCGCCGGCGTAGGGACGATTGCGCAAGACGCAATAGCCGCGATGGCGCAGCCGATCCTCGACGCCGTCGACGAATCCGCCCGAGGCGCTGGCGCCATAGCGGTCGCCGATGACGAAATCGACGCGGCGTTTGTCGCCACGCGCCGACAGCATGGGATCGCGCGCGCCGGCCGAGGGCATCGAATGGCAATCGATCAGCACGGCGACGCCGAAACGGCTCGCGGCGCGCTCCATCAGCGCGCGCAGCGCCGCGTGATAGGGCTTGTAAAGGCTCTCTATGCGTCTCAAGCCTTCGTCGAGGGCGAGGCGCTTGGCGTAGATCTCGCGCGCATCGGCGACGACGCGCGGTATCGTGCCGAGCCCGGCGGCGACGCGCAACGAACGGGTGTTGGCGAAATGCGGCAGCGGGCCGTCGAAGAGCCTGGGATCGAGTTCGTAGGGCTCCCGATTGAGATCGAGATAGGCGCGGGGAAAGCGCGCGCGCAGCAGGGGCGCGCCGATCGCGGCGGCCGGCGCGAAGAGATCGTCGACATAGGCGTCCTCCGAGCGGCGCAAGGTGGTCGCGTCGAGCGGCGTCGCGGACAGGAAGCGCGCCGGATAGACCCGGCCGGAATGCGGGGAGGAAAAGACAAGCGGCGAACACAGCTCGGCCGATTCGATCACGTCGAACGCCTGCGCGAGCTCCGGTTCGCAAGGAGAATCGACGTTTCCGCTCGATTCGCGCCAGTCGCGCTTGTCGTCGTTCATCCGTTCCGTCTCAAGACTGTGGCGCAAGCGCCCCTTTCAGATTAGCGTCGACGCGGCGAAGCGGGCGCTCGTAAAGGACGGCGCCCGAAGCTATATTGCGCGCTACGTTAACGCGGCGTCACATCAGTTTCACCTGATATTTACGAAGCTGAGGCGATATAATGAAAAAGACGCGAGGATGGCGATGAACGACAGGCCGACCGCAAGAATACTGCTTGCGGAAGACGACAATGACATGCGGCGCTTTCTGGTCAAGGCCTTGCAGCAGGCCGGTTTCTCGGTCACCTCCTTCGACAACGGGCTTTCCGCATACGATCAGCTACGGGTCGAGCCTTTCGAACTGCTGCTGACCGACATCGTGATGCCGGAGATGGACGGAATCGAGCTGGCGCGCCGCGCCACCGAGCTGGACCCTGACATCAAGGTGATGTTCATCACCGGCTTCGCCGCGGTCGCGCTCAACCCCGACAATCACGCCCCGCGCCAGGCGAAAATTCTGTCGAAACCGTTCCACCTGCGCGACCTCGTCGCGGAGGTCCAGCGGATGCTGGCGGCCTGACGCCTCGTTATCCACAGGCTTCGCAGATGGCGGCGACGTGGCGATCGTCGGCGCCGCAACAGCCGCCCAAAATCCGCAGCGACGGATGCGCTTCGCATAGGCCGCGATAGCGGCGTCCAAGATCGACGGGGTCGCCGGCGTCGAGCGTCTCCGACTCGTCCAGTTCGGCGTGGCTCTTCGTCGACGCATTCGCCTTTATGCCGAGAAGCCGTTGCATCCAGGGCGCGCCTGCCGCAAGCGCCTGCTCGAAATGCGTCGGATGGGCGCAATTGATCATATAATAGGCGGGCGAGGCGCCGGTCTCGCGATCCACCGTTTCAATCGCGTCGCGCAGCGTCCGGCCGCCTACGAGCCTGCCGTCGGTTTCGACCGTGAATGAGATTGCGCAAGGCATGGCCTGCGAACGCGCCGCGCGAGCGACGCCGATCGCTTCTTCGGTATAATTCAATGTATAGGCTGCAACCATGTCGGCGGAGGTTTGCGCAAAAGCTTCGATCTGCGGCGCGTGATATTCCTCTGCTTCCTCCGCGCTCATCTGGCCGGCCGCATAGCCGTCTCCGCGCGGGCCGAGCACCCCGCTGATCACGATCGGCGCCGCGGGCGTCTCCCACTGCGCCCGAAGCGCTTCAAGAAGCTCAATCGAAAGCGCGTCGATTCTCCGCAATCCGTCAGCGTCATAGCCGAGCTTTGCGCCCCAGTCGGGGTTCGCCCGCCAGGTCGCGCTGTCAAGCACAAGACCGCGCCCATGGCGGCGCGCAATGGCGAGATAGCGCTCGTAATAATCGCGCAGCCGGGCGCGGCCAGCTTCGCTGTCGAGCAAGACGAAGGAAGCGAAATGCGGCAGGTCCACGCCCTCGTGAAAAATGAGCGTGGTCTCCATCCCGCCGTCGCTCAAGAAAAGGCCCGGCTTGAGCTGCGGCAAATCACTTCGATATTTCGCCATATTCCACTCCAGACCGAGCGGCGCGTCGCCCCAAGGCGCAAAGCGACCTTGCCCATTTCCTTTGGTTGCGCTATCAGCCCGACCAATTCGCTTGTTTATCCGGCGGACCCCGCGCCTTCAGGCGCCCGGGGTCTTCGCCGTTTCTATCGCAGGAAGGACGCGTCGCGATGAAAAAGGACATCCACCCGGATTACCACACGATCAAGGTCCTGATGACCGACGGGACGGAATATACGACCCGCTCCACTTGGGGCAAGGAAGGCGACACGCTGCATCTCGACATCGACCCCAAGACGCATCCGGCCTGGACCGGCGGCTCGACGCAGCTACTCGATCGCGGCGGCCGCCTATCGCGCTTCAACTCGCGCTTTGGCAATCTGTCTTTCGGCAAGAAGTAAAACAAAAGGCGGCCGGGTCGCGCCCTGCCGCCTTTCCAGTTAGTTGGCTCTGCTGTTGTTATTGCGCAAAGGCGTCGCGAAGTTTGGCGAGTTGCGCCTCCACGGGGCTCGGCGTGACGACAGGCGCGGCGACCACGGGCGCCGCAGGCGCGTAAATCAGCTGATCCAGATGGATGATGCGCGCCTGCAGGCGCAGCGAATGCAGCGAGAGGTCGCGCAGTCGTAACGGCAGGCGCTGGAACAGATCGGGCGCGGAGGCAAGCTCCTGCTGGTGCAGCTTGACCCGATGCCGATCGCTCGCCGCCTGGGTGCGAGTCAGCTCGCCCTGATTGACGGCCCGTTGCAGCAGCAGCCAGGACGCGATCTGCATCAGCCGGGTGGTCAGCCGCATGCTCTCGGCCGCATAAGCCAGCGCTTCAGCCCGAGGAAGCGCCTTGGCTTCCTCCCGACCGGCGCCGTCGAGATAGGTCGCGGCTTCCTCAACGAGGCCCATGCCCTCTCGGAACATCACGCCGAAGGCTTCCGAACCCGCAAGCTTTTCAATGAAGGATACCGGCTCTCGAGTTTCGCCGGGGCTGTCTTTGGCACGACCCATGTCACGTTCACGCAGATTTCCAGGCTGGAGCGCCCGGCGGAGGATGCGTGAGAACATTAGCGCAAGCGGCGAAGGCGCGCGCGCTTAGCTTTTCTTTAACCTTAACGGTAAGAATTTAGCCCAAAATCCAGCACAAAAAGAGAGCCGCAGCGGCGGCTCTCAAGGCTTCTTGACAGGGAGGCATCAAGGACGAGTGGAGAAGAAGCCACTCGGACGTCCCACTGAAGGGACACGCTATGATTGAAGCATATTTACTAATTTAGGGTTAACGCCGGACCCAAGCCTGTCTCTTTCTTGTGCAAGGCGACGAGGAGTCCGCGCAAAAGGTAAAGCAACCGCCAATCGCTCCGATGGCGTCTTAACGAGGCGATCCAGGAATCTCCGCGCCTATCGAGGAAAAGCGGCTTGCTTTAGCGCGATGTGGCGATCACCGCGCGCTCTACGTCAGCTTGCGCGCGTTGGGGCTGCGAGAGCTGAGCAAAGCCAAGGCCCACAAGCACCAGGAGCGATGCGCGCAAGACCTGGCCGACGGTGATCGGCGCCGCGCGCGGCGAAATCCGGGACGGCGCCGCTGCGGCGCGAGGGGTCACGATGGCGGGCTCCTCGATCGGCGGCGCACGCCTGCCGATGTCGATGCGCGCCCGCAGCGGGGCGTCGACACGCGCCCGGGGCCGGAAAACGGCGGCGGGCGCTGCGCTTTTCGAAATGGCCGATCTGCTCATAACGAGCCTCGTGGCGGAGGACCAATGCGCCAAGTTTTGAGCAAAAGTCTTAACAATTTGTAAACCAAGCCGGCCGCCGCAATACGCCGCGCGAGCTTGACGCGAGGGCGCCGGCGGGGCGACCGGAAGCGCAAATCGCGGGACCGAAAAGGACTAGCTCAAACTCGAAAACTGGCGCATGTCCTTATCGGAAAACCGCTTCGCGCTTCTTAAGGAAGCGCTCGTAGCGCGTTGAAACTTCTGCCGCCCCCGCGCTCCGAGGCTTCGCGAATGATTCGCTCCGCGTTGATGAATGTGATGACCGCCGCAGCCCTCAAAGCCGGGCGCGGCCTCAAGCGTGATTTCGGCGAGGTCGAGAATCTTCAGGTTTCAGTCAAGGGCCCGGGCGACTTTGTCACCGCCGCAGACAAGCGGGCCGAAAAGACGCTTTTCGAAGAATTGTCGAAAGCCCGTCCGGGCTATGGCTTCCTCATGGAGGAAGGCGGCGCGGTCGAGGGCTCCGACAAGACCCATCTGTGGCACATCGACCCTCTCGACGGCACCTCCAACTTCCTTCACGGCATGCCGGTTTTTGCGATTTCGCTGGCGCTGGAGCGCGAGGGACGGCTCGTCGCCGGCCTCGTCTATAATCCGGCGACCGACGACATGTTCATCGCCGAACTCGGACAGGGCGCCTATTTCAACAATCGGCGCATGCGCGTGGCGGCGCGGCGCTCCCTCGCCGAGTGCATGGTGGCCTGCGGCATTCCGCCGATGGCGCGCGCGCGCGATCACGAATCCTTCAAGCGCGAACTCGCCGCCGGCATGGCCAAGATCGGCAATATCCGCCGCCTCGGCGCCGCAGCGATCGATCTCGCCATGGTCGCCTGCGGACGTTTCGACGGCTATTGGGAACGTGGCATAAACTCCTGGGATGTCGCCGCCGGCGTCGTGCTCGTGCGCGAGGCTGGAGGATTCGTCACCGATCTTTCCGGCGGGGGAGACATGCTTTCGAAGGGAGAGATTTGCGCCGGCAATGAGACGATCCATCGCCAACTGCTCGACATAATGAGGAAGGCGTGAACGCCCTGCCCCCGCATGCGACGGCGAATTTACGCAGGCGCGCCGACGCCGACTGGCCGGTAATCCTCGAGCTCTGGGTGTCCGCGTGGCGCGCGACCTATCCCGAGATCGACTTCGACGCGCGCCGCGACTGGCTTATGCGCCATGTCGTCGCGCTGGAGGCGCGGGGCGCGGTAACGCTCTGTCTTTTTGACCAAACGCCGGGCCTCGCCGGCTTCGTCGTCATCGATCCCGCGAACGGCTGGCTCGATCAGATTTGCGTCGCCCCACAGCATTTCGGCTCCGGCGCGGGCGCGGCGCTCCTTGCGGCCGCACGAAACGTCTCGCCCAGCCGCATCCGTCTCGACGTCAACGCCGACAATGCGCGCGCCATCCGCTTTTACGAGCGCGACGGCTTTGCGCGGATCGGCCGCGGCGCCAATACGCTCTCCGGGCGAGAGACGGTCATGATGGAATGGCGCGCTCCCCCTCGATGAAAAATTCGGCCTCATCGGGTGTATTTTGCGGCCTTCCCTCCTTATAATAGCGCTATCGAGTTTCGGCCGAACGATCTTGCTCTCTCGTCTCAAGACGCGCGGCGCCTGACATTCCCCAAAACTTCGATTGAGAAGGGACGCGGCGCTCCTGCGGCGTCCCGAAGGCGCATTTGCGAAAGGATACGCCATGCCGACTGGCACCGTTAAATGGTTCAACGCGCAAAAGGGCTTCGGCTTCATTCAGCCGGATTCCGGAGGCCCCGACGTCTTCGTGCATATCAGCGCCGTTGAGCGCGCTGGATTGAGCGGTCTCGCCGAGGGACAGAAAGTGTCCTACGAGATGGTCGCCGACAAGCGTAGCGGCAAATCCTCCGCCGACCAGTTGCAGTTGGCGGAGTAGGATCGCGCCAATCGACGCAGTCGCGGCCCACGGCCGCGGCTGCGCTCTCTTCGTCGGCAAACCGCTAAGTAGACTGCCAGGCGCTCGTCACTGCGCCTCGCCAAGATGCGCGATACGGATCATGTTCGTCGCGCCCGGCGTGCCGAAAGGCATGCCGGCGACGATGATGACGCGATCGCCCGGCCCGCCGAACCCTTCGCTCTGCGAATATTCGCAGGCGCGGCCCACCATGTCTTCAATGTCCGTCGCGTCGCGCGTCTCCAACGCGTGCACGCCCCAAACCAGGGCGAGGCGTCGCGCCGTGTCGCGCTTGGGCGTGAGCGCGAGGATCGGCGACTGCGGGCGTTCGCGGGCGATGCGCAGCGCCGTCGAGCCGGACGAGGTCCAGGCGATGATCGCCTTGCAATGCAGCGTTTGCGCCACGTCGCGCGCCGCCACTGCAATGGCGTCAGCGGACGTAGGATTCGGCAATTCGCCGCGCTGGGCGTTGATGATCGAGCGATAAATCGTGTCGGTCTCGACCTCTTCCGCGATGCGGCTCATGGTCGCCACGGCGTCCTGCGGATATTGCCCGGCCGCGCTTTCCGCCGAGAGCATCACGGCGTCCGCGCCCTCGAACACGGCGGTGGCGACATCGGAAACCTCCGCGCGCGTCGGCAAGGGCGAGAGAATCATCGACTCCAGCATTTGCGTCGCGATGACGACCGGCTTGCCGAGCCGGCGCGCGGAACGATTGATGCGTTTCTGCAGACCGGGCACGCGCTCTAGCGGCACTTCGACGCCGAGATCGCCGCGCGCGACCATGAGCGCGTCGGAAACCTCGATCACCTCTTCGAGCCGGTGGATCGCCTGCGGCTTTTCGATCTTGGCCATCACCAGCGCGCGGCCCTGCGTGATCCGCTTCACCTCGATCACGTCCTCGGGGCGCTGGACGAAGGAGATCGCCACCCAATCGACGCCTTCTTTGAGCGCAGCGTCGAGGTCCGCGCGATCCTTGTTGGTCATCGAGGTGATGGGGATTTCGGTGTCCGGCAGGCTCACGCCTTTGCGGTTCGAGAGCCGCCCCGCGACATCGACCACGGCGTGGGCGCGCTGGGGAGACGTTTCAACGACATGCAGCCGCACGCGACCGTCGTCGATGAGGATCGAATCGTTGACCTTCAGCGCGGCGAGAATCTCGGGATGCGGGAGACGCACACGGGTGGCGTCGCCGGGCTTGGGATCGCTGTCGAAAACAAAGACGTCGCCCTTGCGCAGATGCACCGAGCCTTCCTCAAAGGCGCCGATGCGCAGCTTGGGTCCCTGCAGATCGACGAGCACGCCGATCGCGCGCGACATGTCCATCTCGATTTCGCGGATCATTCGAACATAGCTGGCGAGGCCGGCGTGATCCGTGTGGCTCATATTGATGCGGAACACATCGGCGCCGGCGCGCGCGAGTCCCGCGATGACAGCCTTGTCGACCGTCGCCGGACCGAGCGTGGCGATGATCTTTACGCGGCGAGACCTTCTCATGACTGATCCAAATCCGTTCTTAGACTGGCTATTGCGGCGGGGCTGCATTTGGGTCGGTGAGCTGCACGGTCCAGCTCTTCGCGTCGCGCCCCGTGTCGATCTCAAAGAAGCCGGTGCGATCGAAGCCGCGGGCGAAACAGTCCTCGCGCCCGTCGATGCGGAACTCCCGGTCGCGCGTGCACATGAACGCCTTGCCCTTCCATTCTCCGCCACGCTCGTCCATCGCATAAACATAATAGTACTGCGCCGCGAGCGGCCCGCGTAGAAGCGTTTCGCAAATGGTCGGCCGCAGATTCCACCACCCTTCCGACAGCCAGTTGCGGCCGTCGGTGTAAGCGATCGCTACGCTGATCCGCGCGCCGGTGTTGTTGCACAGACGAAAGTCGGCGCGAGCCGGCGAGGCCAGCAGGGCGCTCGACAGGACAGCGAGAGCGATAGCACGTCGAATCATATCTTTAGCGAGGCCTGAGAAGGTCTGAAGACAGACCGCGGCGCCTGCAAGCAGAAGCTACGGCGGCGACAGGCAAACCACGCCTTCGGGCCTTTGTCCACCCCGCAGCGGCGCCTCGCGAGGGCCTGACTCTCCTCTGCGCCGCTAAGGAACAAAAGCGAGCGCGTCCGGTTAGAGGGGTCTGGCGCGTGTCGCGTCTCAGGAGAGAGACTATGGAAAATTCTGAAGTCATCGAGACCCTGAATGACCTTGCGGAGATCAGCCGCGACGGCGAAAAAGGATTTCTGGCCGCCGCCGAAGATGTCCAAGACCCCAAGCTGAAGGCTATATTCCGTTCGGCCGCTGCGCGCTGCGCGGAAGGAGCGCGGGAGCTCGAATCCAAAATCGTCAGCTTGGGCGGCGAGACCTCCGAAAGCGGATCAGTCACTGGCGCGGTGCATCGCGCCTGGACCAATTTGAAGGCGACGCTGACGGATCGGACCGAACGCGCCGTGCTTGAAGAAGTGGAGCGTGGCGAAGACGCGGCTAAGGAAGCCTACGAGCATGCGATCGCCCAGCCGATGCCGCCGGAAATCAGGTCCATCATCCATCGCCAATATCAGGGCGTGAAGGAAAATCACGACCGCGTCCGCAGCCTTCGCGACGCAGCCTGAACTTTCCTCCTGCGCAGCAAGAGAGCCGCTGGGCGCGCGTCACTTTTGCGGGCGCAAGAGTTCCGCCGCCCGGACGGCGAAATAGGTGAGCACGCCAGAGGCGCCCGCCCGCTTGAAGGCGAGCAGGCTCTCCATCATGGCGCGCTCGCCGTCGATCCAACCATTCTGCGCGGCGGCCATGAGCATCGCGTATTCGCCAGACACCTGATAGGCGAAGGTCGGCGCATGGAAGGCGTCCACGACGCGGCGGATCACGTCGAGATAGGGCATGCCCGGCTTCACCATCACCATGTCCGCGCCCTGCTCCAGATCGAGCGCGACTTCGCGCAGCGCCTCGTCCGAATTGCCCGGGTCCATCTGATAGGTGCGCTTGTCGCCTTTCAGCGTCTTGCTGGTGCCGATGGCGTCGCGGAACGGGCCGTAGAAGGCCGAAGCGTATTTCGCCGCATAGCTCATGATCTGAACGTTTTCGAAGCCCTCGGCGTCGAGCGCTGCGCGAATGACGCCGACGCGACCGTCCATCATGTCGGAAGGCGCGATGACGTCGGCGCCGGCGCGCGCCTGAGTCACCGCCTGCCGCGCCAGCACCGCGACGGTTGCATCGTTGACGATTTCCTCGCCGACGAGAAGGCCGTCATGGCCGTGGCTCGTATAGGGATCGAGCGCCACATCGGTGATGAGGCCGATCTCGGGGACGGCGGCCTTGATCGCACGGCAGGCGCGGCAAACGAGATTGTCGGGGTCGAGCGCGGCGCTCGCGCGCTCGTCGCGTAAACGCGGATCGGTATTGGGGAAGAGCGCGACGGCCGGCACGCCGAGAGCGGCGGCCTGCGCGATCGCCTGCGTCGCGGCGTCGATCGAGTAGCGGAACACGCCGGGCATCGAGGCGACCGGCTCGCGGCGATTCTCGCCGTCGATGAGGAAGACCGGCCAGATGAGATCGGAGACGTCGAGCGTCGTCTCGCGCACGAGGCGGCGCGCCCAATCGCTTTTGCGATTGCGACGCGGACGCTGGACCATGGTTAGGCGAGTCGCCGCGGCGACAGTCTTTTCGGGGTCCGTCATGGGGGCCTCCAATCCGCTCGACGCTCTAACATGCGCGGGGCGCCGTCAATGGCGGCGCGCCAGGAATGTCAGCCTTTCGACGCCGGCGGACTTCAGGTTATAGATGAGCGACGGCATTTGCGCTCGCGCGAGGACAGACATTGCAAACCGGCGCGCGCAACTCATCCTTCACCCGCCTGCGCAAGGGCGCCGCGACGACGATCTGCGCCATGCTGGTTTCTGGCGCTTCGCTTGCGCAGGGCCAACCCGCAGCGACAGCGCCAACGCCGCCGAACCGCGCCGCGCCTGCGCAGCCAAAGCAGAGACAGCTCGCGCCGACTCCGGAACAGGAGAAGCCGACGCCGCCGCGGCGCCCCGCATCCCCGCAACAACCCGCAGGCGCTCCGGTTCGCGCGCCCGCCGCGGCGCCGAAAGCGCCGCCGCCAGCCGCCCTCGCGCCCGTCCCGCCGCATACGTCGGCGCCGGTCGACACGTCGCAGCCGCCGCCTTCACTCCCGCGCGCGCCGCGCGAAAAGATGCGCGCCTGCGCGGAGGAATGGGACAAGATGAAGCGCGAATCTAACAGCGGCCTGCCGATGTGGCGCGACTTCGCCACCGATTGCCTGACGCGCTGAAGCATTTTCGGCCAAAGCGGGCGTTGGGTTCGGCGACAAGATTTCGTCAATGCAGAAAGTCTAAGCGCCCGTTTCAAAAAAAATTATCGCCCGAGGGAGCGTCGAAAAGACGCTCTCCCCGGGCGATGATTTGCGCCAGAGCGCTCGCGGCGTGCGACCTTTCGGTCACGCGTAGCAAGACACCTCGATTTAGCCTGTGCCGACCGCAGGAGTGGCCGGTGGAGTTGGCTTGGCCTTTCGCGGAGCGCGCTTCTTCGCAGAAGCCTTGCGCGCGCCTTTCTTGGCGCCGGCCTTCTTGGCGCCGGCCCGCTTTTTCGTCGCCGCCTTGCGGACGCCCTTGCGGGCCGTCTTCTTCGCAGCGGATTTGCGCGTAGCCTTGCGGGCGGATTTCTTGGCCGTCGACTTCTTCGTCGCAGCCTTCCTCGCGGTCTTACGCGCACCCTTTTTCGCCGCGGCCTTCTTGGCCGGCTTACGCTTCATTGTAGCTTTCGCCATATTAAGTCCCCTTGGATCCGAATTGCCGGAACTATGGTCGACCGACAATACGCTCAAATAGCGTAACGCGGTTAAGCAGTCGTTCAAGTGCTATGCGCGCAGAAGTGATCGTCGCAACGCATGACGAGCCATGTTGAGCGCTCTCTTTCGACAAACAAAACGATCGTCGAGCTCCTTCGAAGACGCGGCGCAAACACTATCGCGACGCGCTTGCGCCTTGCGTTGCTTTTTACGATTCATCGCGCGCGGAAATACGCAAAGATATGCTTCAAGCGTTGGCGCAAGATGCGCCGGCGCGCATCGCTCGAACCCGAGCAAATGACTTTCAATTATTTGATTTATTTTAGTATCTGAAAACCGCGTCGAGACGCCGCGACAGCCGCCGCGCGCAACTTTCATTAAACATCGACGCCCGATCAATCGCCGATGTGCGCGGCGACGACGCAATGCGCGCAACGACGTTTGACTCGATCTCCGCGACATATGTTGAGCGGTTCTCGCCCGCCATTCGCCGAGCGCATTGCGCGCGCCGGAGGCATGAAAAAAAAATTGTGGTCAGCGACCCCGAGAAAGAAAAAATCGGCGCCGCCGCCCTCCCATTTGGAGAAAAATCGCGCAACGCGCGTTGCAAAGTGATTCGTTTTCGCGAGGCGACGGCGTCGTTCAGACGCCCAATTTGCGTTTAAGCAGCTCGTTCACCGCTTGCGGATTCGCCTTGCCGCCCGTCTGCTTCATCACCTGGCCGACGAACCATCCGAGCATGGTGGGCTTCGCCTTGGCCTGCTCGACCTTGTCGGGATTGGCGGCGATGACCGCGTCGACCGCGGCTTCGATCGCGCTCGTGTCCGTCACCTGCTTCATCTCCCGCGTTTCGACGATCTCTTTCGGGTCGCCGCCTTCGCTCCAAACGATCTCGAAGAGATCCTTGGCGATCTTGCCGGAGATGACATTCTCGGAGATGAGATCGATGATCGCGCCGAGCGCCTGCGCCGAGACCGGCGAGCGCGTCACGTCGAGCCCTTCCTTGTTGAGGCGGCCGAACAGCTCGTTAATCACCCAATTGGCCGCGAGCTTGGCGTCGCGGCCTTTGGCCGTCTCCTCGAAGAAGTCGGCCGCAGCGCGCTCCATCACCAACACGCCGGCGTCATAGGGCGGCAGGCCGTATTGCTCGACAAAGCGCGCGCGCTTGGCGTCCGGCAACTCCGGAAGCTGCGCCTTCAGCGCGTCGACATAGGCCTGATCGAATTCCAGCGGCAGCAAATCGGGATCGGGGAAGTAGCGATAGTCGTGCGCTTCTTCCTTCGATCGCATGGAGCGCGTTTCGCCCATGCCAGGATCGAAGAGCCGCGTCTCCTGGTCGATCTTCCCGCCGTCTTCGAGAATGCCGATCTGGCGGCGCGCCTCGACTTCGATGGCCTGACCGATAAAGCGGATCGAGTTGACGTTCTTGATTTCGCAACGCGTGCCGAGACCTTCGCCGGGCCGGCGCACGGAGACATTGACGTCGGCGCGCAGCGACCCCTGGTCCATATTGCCGTCGCAAGAGCCGATGTAGCGCAGGATGGTGCGCAGTTTCGAGACATAGGCGCGCGCCTCTTCGGCGGAACGCATGTCGGGCTTGGAGACGATCTCCATCAAAGCCACGCCGCTGCGGTTGAGGTCCACATGGCTCTCCGTGGCGGACAGATCGTGCAGCGACTTGCCGGCGTCCTGCTCGAGATGCAGGCGTTCGATCCCAACCGTGATGCGCTCGGCCGGCGATACGTCGACGATCACCACGCCCTCGCCGACGATCGGGATGCTTGTACTGGGAGATCTGATATCCCTGCGGCAAATCGGGATAGAAATAGTTCTTGCGGTCGAAGACCGAGCGCAGATTGATCTGCGCTTCGAGCCCGAGGCCGGTGCGGATCGCCTGCTTGACGCATTCCTCATTGATGACCGGCAGCATGCCGGGCATGGCGGCGTCGACGAGCGAAACGTGATCGTTCGGCGCGCCGCCATACTCCGCCGATGCGCCGGAGAAAAGCTTGGCGTTGCTCGTCACCTGCGCGTGGATTTCCATGCCGATGACGACCTCCCAGTCGCCCGTCGCGCCTTTGATTAACTTGGAGAGAGCCGCTTGCGACGCCATTTTATCCTCGATACCGCTGAACCGTTTCGTCAGATATAGACTAGAGCGCGCGTGAGCGGAACGGCCGCGCGGCGGCGTAAGACGGGGGTCGCGCGACATGGCGAGAAACGGCAATCGCGGCTTGATCGCGCGCATGCGCGCCGCGCCTTCCTACGTGAGCGTGCCGGTCGGCGTGGCCCTGGTGCTGGGCGGCACCGTATTCGCCTTTCTGCCCGTCCTCGGAATCTGGATGGCGCCGCTCGGCCTTGCGATCTTGGCGCCCAACGTTCCCGCGGCCGGTCGCCTCTCGCGACGGATGCTGCGATGGTCGATCCGCAACGGCTTCGTGCGCATCAAGCGCATCCCGCGGCAAGCGGATCAGGAATTTGCGCCGCCGTCCGACGACGCCTGAGAATCGCCCTTGGGCGCGCGATCGCCCATCAGCCGCTCTTCATACTGGATGGACCAGTCGATCAGCGCGCGCCACAAATTCATCGCGACCTCGACCGAAAGACCCTCGCGCCGCGCCGCGCCGAGCACATGCCCCAACACTTCGTCGACGCGCTCCGGCACATTGGCCGGCATGCCGAGCGCGGGTTTGACATTCGCGGCGCGCTCGATCTGGCGCTGGCGCTTCGCAAGCAGCGCGACAAGCTCTTCGTCCAGCTCGTCGATCGCGCGGCGCACGTCGGACATTTCGTCCTGCAGCGCTTGCTGCTTGCGTTCGGCCGCGTCCTTGTCGGCGCCGGGCGTCGTCATCGCGGCGCCTCGCGCCACCACGGTTGTGGAAAATCGATCTTCGGCGCCGCCTGTTCGATCGCCGCCGCGAGCGAAAACAGCGTCTCTTCGTCGAACGCCCTGCCGATGAGCTGCAAGCCAAGCGGCAGGCCGTTTGCCGCAAGCCCGCCAGGGACGGCGACTCCGGGCAGGCCGGCCATGTTCACCGTCACGGTGAAGACGTCGTTGAGATACATCTCCACCGGATCGGCCGCGCCTTTTTCTCCCTGCGCGAAGGCGGTCGAGGGCGTCGCCGGCGTCAACACGGCGTCGACGCCGGCGGCGAAGGCCTCGTCGAAATCGCGCTTGATGAGACTGCGCACTTTCTGCGCGCGCACGTAATAGGCGTCGTAATAACCGGCCGAAAGCACATAGGTGCCGATCATGATGCGGCGGCGCACCTCTGGGCCAAAGCCCCTGGCGCGCGTCTTTTCATACATGTCGGTGATGTCGCGGCCCGGCTCGCGGCATCCGTAGCGCACGCCATCGTAGCGCGCGAGATTGGATGACGCCTCTGCGGGCGCGATGATGTAATAGGTCGGCAGCGCATAGCGCGTATGCGGCAGGGAAATCTCGACGATCTCGGCGCCGGCGTCCTTCAGCCAGGCGACGCCTTGATCCCAGAAAGCGGCGATCTCCGCCGACATGCCGTCGATGCGATATTCCTTCGGCACGCCGATGCGGCGGCCTTTCACCGACGCGCCGACCGCAGCCTCGTAGTTCGGCACGGGCGCGTCGACGCTCGTCGTGTCTTTCGGATCATGGCCGGCCATCGAGCGCAGCATGATCGCGGCGTCGCGAACCGTCCGCGCGATCGGCCCGGCCTGATCGAGCGACGAAGCGAAGGCGACAATGCCCCAACGCGAGCAACGCCCATATGTGGGCTTGACGCCCACGGTTCCCGTGAAGGCCGCAGGCTGACGTATCGAGCCGCCCGTGTCCGTCGCCGTGGCGCCGAGACAAAGACGCGCCGAGACCGCCGCCGACGAGCCGCCTGACGAACCGCCCGGCACGATCTTCGCAGCTTCATCGCCTATGCGCCGCCACGGCGAGACGACGGGGCCAAAGGCGCTTGTCTCATTGGAAGAGCCCATGGCGAATTCGTCGAGATTGAGCTTGCCGAGCGTCGCCGCGCCGTCGCGCAGCAGATTGCCCGAAACCGTCAATTCATAAGTCGGCGTGAAGTCGTCGAGAATTCGGCTCGCCGCAGTCGTGCGCACGCCTTTGGAGCAGTAAAGATCCTTGATGCCGAGCGGCAGGCCTTCAAGCGGACGCCCTTCGCCGCGCGCTAATCGCGCATCGCTCTCCTTCGCTTGCGCGAGCGCCAGATCGGGCGTCTCGGTGATGAAGCAATTGAGCGCGCGCGCCTTCTCGATCGCCTCGACATGCGCTTTCGTCAGCTCGACCGCCGAGAGCTTTTTCGATTTCAGCGCGTCGCGCGCTTCGGCGAGAGAGAGATGGGTGGGATCGGACATTTGTCTCTTTATATATTGCCATCGGCCGGCGCGGATGAGCGACTATGACGACAAGCGCTATTCGATCACCTTGGGCACGACGAAATAATGATCTTCGCGCACGGGGGCGTTGGCGAGAATGTCTTCGACAATTCCGCCGTCCGTGACGACATCGGCGCGCTTCTTCATTTGCATCGGCAGCGCCGAAGTGAGCGGCTCGACGCCCTCGACGTCGACGGCGCTCAGCGTCTCGACGAAAGCGAGAATTGCGTTGAGTTCGCCCCGAAGGCGCTCAACCTCGCTGTCCTCGATGGCGATGCGCGAAAGATGGGCGATCCGGCGGACGGTCGCGGAATCAACGGACATCTAGGGCTCCGCATGAATTGTCTCGACCGGCGCTATAGCGCCTGGCCTGTCACGGCGCAATGAGGCGGAGCGGTTCGCGGGCGGAAAACCTGAGAAAGAACAGAATTCTCAAGGCGCCGCGCCCCGCTCGCCGCAGATCGGACAAGCGGAACGCGGCCTATTCGTCGAAATGCGGTCAGTGATGGCCGCCCCAATGGCAATGCTTGTGCACGCGCCATCGCACGCAATGGCGATGCAATACCCAGCGGCCATGCCACCAGTGCCGGTGCCAGACCCATCTGACGCAATGACGGTGGAGATGACAATGCCAGCCGAGCCGAGCCTCGGTCACAAGCGGCGCGCAAGCGCCGGCAAGGGCTTCGCTCCCGGGAAGGCTGGAGGGTCCTGCAAAAGCTGCGTTTGAACTCAGAAGCAGCGCAGCGCCGCCAAATAACGCCCCAATCAAGGGCAATCTCATCCGAACATTCATTTTCAACCTCCTTTACTCTCCGATTGAGAGAGCCAAAAATCGGAACGCCCCACGAAACTTTAAAAAAATCGGCGCTCCACCGAGGTCCAGGGTCGCCGCCAAAAACGTCAACGAAGCCGGACAGTTAGTGAGGTAGCGCGGGCGCGGCGTCGATCAAGTCGTTCGGCGCTTCGAGCGCACAGTTTGTCCGATCCCGCCAGCGTGCTAGCGCAACGCGATGACTATGGGCGAGACGACTCTCGAAGAGCTTGCAGCCTGCCTGCCGAAGAAGGGCCGCCTCATGGGGCTCGACCTCGGAACAAAGACCATCGGCCTTGCGCTTTCCGACGTCGAGCGGCGACTCGCTTCGCCGCTCGATACGATCAAGCGGGTAAAATTTACTCAGGACGCCGAGTCGCTCATCAAGCGCGCCAAGGACTTCGAAGTCTGCGCGCTGATCGTCGGACTGCCGCTGAACATGGACGGTTCGCAAGGACCGCGCGCGCAGGCCACCCGCGCTTTCATGCGCAGTCTGAACAGGCTCTCGCCCCTGCCCTTCGCCTTTTGGGACGAACGCCTGTCGACCGCCGCCGTCACGCGCGAACTCATTGCGCAGGACGCTTCGCGCAGCAAGCGCGCCGAAGTCGTGGACCGGATGGCCGCCGCCTATATTTTGCAGGGCGCGCTTGACCGGCTGAAGCAACTGGCTTGATTTCCCGCACAGATTACAACCGGTGATAGTATTTTGGTCTTGACAGCGCAGAGGCGCAATGTCAAAAAAATCTATGTAACTCTGATGGTTAACTTATTCATGCTGGCCCCGACGTTATCGCGGAGACAAATAATTATGGCCCGGCCGGACATTCATCGACCGATTTCCAGCGAAAAGGCGCATTTGACCGCGGACCAAGCGCAGGCCGCGCAAGAAGCCGCCTCCATCGCTGCATATATTGCTGATATGTCAGATGAGTTGTCGAAGCTCGCAAGCCGCTGCGATATGCCGATGCTCTGCTACTTCCTCAATCTGGCTCGAGTCGAAGCGGATATGCGCGCGCGCGAACTCGGCGGCTACGCCATCGATCGCTCCGCCTAAATCACAACTTTTGATTGTAAACGAGGGAAACGCTGTTGGCGCCATGGCGTTGCAGCCGGCCCTCCAAATCGAGTTCGACCAGGACGCCTTGCACCTCGCGCGCCGTCAATCGCGCGACACGGATCAGCTCATCGACCGCGATCGGCGCCGGGCCAAGCAGCGAAACGACGATCTCATGCGGATCGCGCGGCGGCGGCTCTTCATTCGGGTATGGAGCTTGCGCGTCGTCGGCCTCCAATGGCGGCGCGGACGCGGCGAAATCCTCCGTCCGTGGCCGCTCCGCGAAGGCGAATCCGTCGGCGGCGGAAAAAAGATCGAGTTCGTCGATCAGATTCTCCTCTTCCGTCACGCCCTCGTCGAAGAGATTCTTGCGCGGCGGCGCGCCGGCGTTTTCCGCGAGCGCGGAAATTACGTCCTCCGGCCGCGCGCAAAGCGTCGCGCCCTGGCGGATGAGATCATTGGTTCCCTCCGCGCGGGGATCGAGCGGCGAGCCGGGCACGGCGAAAACCTCTCGGCCCTGCTCATTGGCGAAACGCGCCGTGATGAGGGAGCCGGAACGCCGCGCCGCCTCCACCACGATCGTCGCGCGGCTGATTCCAGAGATAATGCGGTTACGGCGCGGAAAATCGCGGCCGCGCGGCTCCCATTCGATCGGCATTTCGGAAATGACAAGGCCGCGTTCGGCGATTTCTTCGACAAGCCGCGCATGTTCGGCGGGATATGGACGAGCGTGGCCGCCCGCGAGCACCGCGATCGTTCCGGTTTCGAGCGTGGCGCGATGCGCGACGGCGTCAATGCCGCGCGCCAGTCCGGAAACGACGACATAGTTTTCGAGCGCGAGGCTGCGCGCAATCCGCTCCGCGAAGGCGAGG
Organism: uncultured Alphaproteobacteria bacterium; assembly: GCA_963706255.1. Taxonomy (GTDB): domain Bacteria; phylum Pseudomonadota; class Alphaproteobacteria; order Rhizobiales; family Beijerinckiaceae; genus Methylocystis. Next base: position 256,624 of record CAVPMJ010000023.1, read on the forward strand.
CCGGATGCGGAGGCGTTGCGCGAACCGACAATCGCAACGCCATCCCGCTGGGCGGCCCAGGACGCGCCGCGTAATGCGATCAGGGGCGGCGCATCAGCGATCTCGCGCAGCAACCGCGGATAGTCGGGATCGTTCGTCGTGGCGAAGCGCACGCCAAGACCGCGAGCGGCCTCGATCTCGCGCAATGCTTCGTCGCGCGTCGCAATTCTGATGGCGCGTCCGCGCAAGGAGCGGGCCGCGAGCGCCGGTAGCGCGTCCAGCGCCGCGCCGGCGCCGCCGAAACGATTGACGAGTTGCCGAAAGGTGCGCGGCCCGACGTTTTCGCTGCGAATGAGGCGAAGCCAGTCGACGAGTTGCTCGTCGCTCAGCCGGCCACCCTGCGCCTGCGGCCCCGTCACGTTTTTTGCCCTATGCGCGTCTCGGTCCCGGCGCGCAGACGCGCGATATTGTCGCGGTGCTTGCGCCACAGGATCGCGGCCATGACGGCGACGACAAGCGCCTCGCCGCCACGCCCGGACAGAAGCAGGACGACCGGCGCCGCCGCGCTGGCCAATAGCGCCCCCAGCGACGAATAGCGCCACACAGCGGCGGCCGTGAGCCAGACGGCGCAGAAGGCGAGCGCCGTCGGCCAGTGCAGGCCAAAGAGCGCGCCAAGAAAGGTGGCGACGCCCTTGCCGCCCTTAAACTGAAGCCAAACAGGCGCGATATGGCCGATGAAGGCGGCGAAGGCCGCGATCATACCGCCCTCCGGCGAGAGCGACGCGCCAATGAGCGCCGCCGCGGTTCCCTTCAACGCGTCGAGCAGCAGAGTCGCGGCCGCGAGGTCCTTGCGCCCGGTGCGCAGCACATTGGTCGCGCCGATATTGCCGGACCCGATCTCCCGCAGATCAGTCGTTCCCGCTAGGCGCGTGAGCAGCAAGCCGAAAGGAATTGAGCCCAGGAGATAGCCGATCGCGAAAGCGAGGGCGTCGTAAACGAAGGAGTTCATGGATGAAAACGCGAAACTCTTTGGCGGCGGAGGCGCCTACGGCGGCTGCGAGATGCTAAAGGAGCCTCTACCGCGCCGCAACCGGGCGTTTTCGAATTGGAACGCTTATATCTGGCAGTCCAAGCGCGCGTTTTGCGGGGAAAATTTCCCTTTTGACGCTCTGCTATGATGACGCGCCTCCCGTTTTCGAAGGCGAAGCGGTAAAGGAAGACCGGAAAGCCGGGACCACGCATGACCGACACAGATCGCAGACCGCGTCCACGCGCATTCCGCCTCGCCGGCGACCAGACGGTGACCGCGAAGGCGACGGCTGCGGCGCCGGCTGACGACGACAAACGGGCCGCCGCGGAGGTGATCGAAGCGGAATATGACGCCTTCGCGCGCGAGGCGGCGGAACTCGCCGACGGCGTGACCGGGGACGAAGCCGCCGTCGAGGCGGCGCAAGCGAACGGGCTGTTGCGCCGCTACGTCTTCTCCTGGGGCGGCGTCTTCATGTCGGCGCTGACCGGCCTGCTGTCGCTCGCGCTGACCATGTGGGTGTGGAACTTCGTCGAAGACCTCTTTACCCGCTCCGCCATTCTCGGAACCATCGGCCTCACTCTCGCGGGCCTCGCTGTCGTCGCGGCGACCATCTCGATCACGCGCGAATTTCGCGCAATCGCGCGGCAGAACCGCATCGCCAAATTGCACGCGGCGCTGGCCGAAGCGCACGCCGGCGACGACGTCAAAACCGCGCGCACGCGCGTCGCCGAACTATGCGGGCTCTATGACGACCGCCCTGAAACCGGCCGCGCCCGCGCCCTCATCAACGACTATGTGAAGCAGATCATCGACGGCCGCGACCTGATCACGCTCACCGAGCGCAATCTCGTAGCGCCGCTCGACGAGCAGGCGCGGCGCGAAATCGCCGGCGCCGCCAAGCGCGTCTCCGTCGTCACCGCGATCAGCCCGCGCGCGCTGATCGGCGTGCTTTTCGTCGTCGGCCAGGCAATCGTGCTGATGCGCCGCATCGCCGAAATCTATGGCGGGCGTCCGGGACTTTTCGGCTTCTTTAAACTCGCACGTTCGGTCGGCGCGCATCTCGCCATCACCGGCGGCATGGCTGTGGGCGATTCCCTGCTGCAACAAGCGCTGGGCCATGGCATCGCCGCGCGCATCTCGGCGAGACTCGGCGAAGGCGTGCTCAACGGCCTTCTCACGGCGCGCGTCGGCCTCTCCGCCATGGCGGTCTGCCGCCCTACTCCGTTCATCGCGGAAAAGCAGCCCGGCGTGAGAGACGTCGCGCCCTTCCTCTTCAGCGGCGACAAGACCAAAAGCTAAAACCTGAAAGCAGCGACTTTGAAAATCACGACTTGGAACATCAATTCCGTTCGCCTGCGCATGCCGTTGGTCGCACAGTTTCTCAAGAGCCGAGCGCCCGACGTATTGTGTCTGCAGGAGACGAAGTGCCGCGACTCCGAATTTCCGCTCAAGGATTTCCATTCGCTCGGTTATCAGCATGTCGCGATCAACGGGCAGAAGGGTTATCATGGCGTCGCGGTCATATCGAAGCGGCCGCTGCGCTTCATCGAGAAGCGCGATTTCTGCGAGAAAGGCGATGCGCGCCATATCTGCGTGGAGGTCGAATCCGACAGCGGGCCGATCGCCCTGCATAATTTCTATGTTCCTGCAGGGGGCGACGAACCGGATGTCGAGATAAATCCGAAATTCCTCCATAAGCTCGATTTCCTCGACGAGATGCGGGACTGGATCGTCACTGAGAACGTCGCGCGCGGACGCGTCGTGCTGGTCGGCGATCTCAACATCGCGCCGCTGGAGCATGACGTATGGAGCCACAAGGCGCTGCTGAAAGTCGTCAGCCATACGCCGGTCGAGGTCGAAAAGCTCACCAATGTATTTCAGGCGGGCGCGTGGATCGACGCCATGCGGCATTTCGTGCCGGCGGACGAAAAGCTCTATACTTGGTGGAGCTACCGCGCCGCCGACTGGGAGGCGTCGAACCGCGGCCGCCGGCTCGACCATATTCTGGTCAGCGAGGCGCTTGGCGGCGGGCTCGAGCGTCTCGACGTGCTGCGCGACGCGCGTAGCTGGGAGCGTCCGTCGGACCATGTGCCGGTGACGATCGAATTATCGGCTTGAGCGCGTATCTCGGGAGGCGAGACGGCAGGATGATCGCGCGCGATCTGATGAACAGCGACTTTCCCTATGTGACGGTCGACGCCGATCTCGACTATGTCGCGAAGCTGCTCGCCGACTGCGGTTTGGGCGCCGTTCCGGTCGTGGACGACAAACTGTCGCCCATCGGCATCGTCACCCGCAGCAATCTCGAAGAGGCTCGCGCGCAAAGCGTTTCCGCCGAACTGGGCGACATTCCAGAATTTCTTTTGCGCAACAGGCTAAAGCCCACGTTCCACGCCAATGGGAGAGCGCTTCGCGACGTGATGACGTCGCCCGCGATCTCCGTGCCGGATGTCGCCAATCTTCCCGATGTCGTGCGCTTGATGGAGAACCATCGCCTTAAGCGCATTCCCGTCGTCGAAGGGCATAAGATCATTGGTCTGGTGCTGCGCAAGGAATTGCTGGACGCGATGGCGGGACACGCCGCCGCAGTGGAGGCGCGCGAGCGCCGCCCCATCATTTCCATTCCGCAGCAGCAACATGATCGCTGCGCCGTGGCGACTGCGACGGAGTTTCGCGAACTTGTCGCAGCGCACGAACGCCAACTCGAATTGGATAGCGAGGAGCGTCAACGCGCCGCGGCTGAATTGCGCGACCAGCGCATCCGCGAACTCGCCAAGCGGCGGCTAACCGAGAGCCAGTGGCGCGAGATGCTGGATCAGGCGCGCCGCAGTGCGGCGGCCGGACTGACCGAATATATGCTGATCCGCTTTCCGTCGCAGCTTTGCACCGATGGCGGACGCGCCATCAACGCGCCGGACCCGCATTGGCCCCCAACGCTGCGTGGCGAACCGGCCGACGTTTTTCACCGCTGGCGCAACGAACTTCAGCCGCGCGGCTTCCGCATCGCGGCGCAGATCATCGATTTCCCCGAGGGCATGCCGGGCGACGCCGCGCTCTTTCTCATATGGGGATCTGGCAGCCTGTAAGCGGCCGCCAAGTCAACGGCGGCGGATTCCCGCATCCGCGCGCAACGCCGCGAGCGACGGATAGCGCTGCGCGCCCCCCTCGCTATGCACCTCGACCGAACCGTCGGAGAACATCACATAGACCGCGCCGTTGGAGACATAGCGGTCTACTTCGACGGGCGACCCCTGCGCCGACGACTCCGATCGGCTGGGCTCGCGCACGCCGCCGCTTTCGACGGCAGGGACCGCCTCGGAACTTGCGGCCTTGGGCGCCTTTGCCCCCAGCAGCTCTGCGACCTCCCCTAGCGCGTCGATGGCGCGGCCGAGCGCCATTGTCACGACGCCGCCCGAAACCGCCGTCGCGCCGCCGATGAACTGGCTCCATCCACGTTCGAGCTGGATATGATCCCAACCCGCCCACATGCCGTATAGGCCGAAGAGCGCCAGCAAAAGCCCGACCGCAAAGACGCTCCAACCGCGACGTTTCATGACTGCCCGCAATTATCCCGCGATTTCTCGCATGCGAATTTAACACAAGCCGCGCGCGCCGCCACGCAGCGCATCGACTTCGGGGATCCAGGAAATACTTCGAGCTATATGTCATTAAATTGAGGTCCCCGAACGAAAAAAAACCAACATATATGTATGTTATGATATTTCACATCAATAGGTAGCAACTTCGGTTTTTTCACGATTGGCGGCCGCGACACAAATAACCATTCATAATCAAATATATAAAAGTATCTATTGGATGCGTCCGGATGTCGCATCGTATAAATTATGGGCAATACAAACATCTTCTTCACAGGCCGGTCGGGCGGCGTATGCGGCGGGAACCGGGTTGCCTCGGCTGCTTTAAATCTGGGAGACCTATCGATGGGGAGTCTATCTATAAAGCGCGGCCTCTTGGCTGCGGCGTTCTTAGCGGCCGCCGCCGTCATTGGCGCGCCGTCGGCCGCTCTGGCGCATGGCGGCGTCAGGCTCGAACAGGATGAATGCGTGCTGCGGATCGGCCCCAGCACGATGCATTTCATCGGCTATCAGCGTTCGGGCGAGGAGGCGGAGTTCTGCGAGGACATCGCCAAGACCGGGCCGACAGTCATTGCGCTGACCGCCGTTTCGCCCGATCTACGGGACATGGCCATCGGCATTCGCGTGGTGAAGGATGTCGGCGAAGAGCGGGAGAAAGCCAATCTCGACGCCGTAACGGTCGCCTATATCGAACCGAAGGTCTATCGCAACGGCACCATGACCTTCGAACATGACTTCAAAGACGCCGGCCATTATGTCGGCATCGTCACGGTGCGCGACGATCTCGGCAATGAATGGGTGTCGCGTTTCCCGTTCTCGGTCGGGCTCTACACGTTCTTGGGGATGCTCGAATATATCCTTTACGGCGTCGGCTTCGTCTCGCTGATCGGTCTGCTTTGGCTCGCGTTGCGCGCGAAGTCGAGCAAGAAGACGCAAACGGGCGACGCAATCGCCTAAGAGCAAGCGGCGTGAATATCGCAGCATGGCTCGGCGCTGTCCGGGCCATGCTTTTTTTTGCGTCAGGAATGACGCGATAACAGGCGGCTTCCGCCCTCTCCCGATATTGCCGCGCGCCGCGCCCGGGTCTAGTTAAGCGCGTGGAGCTGCGGCTCACAGGCTTTGCTCGCCGCCACCGTTCGGGAGAGAATTATGTCCTTCACCCTGGAAGATCTGCCTTACCCTTATGACGCTCTGCAGCCTTATTTGTCGCGCGAATCCTTCGAATATCATCACGACAAGCATCATGCGACCTACGTGACCAACGCCAATAATCTGGTCAAGGGCACTGAATACGAGGGCAAGCCGATCGAGGAAGTGATCGTCACGGCTTACAACCGCAACACGCCGATTTTCAATAATGTCGCTCAGCATTACAACCACCACCACTATTGGAAGTGGATGAAGCCGAACGGCGGCGGCGCCATTCCGGACAAGGTCGCGAAGGCGATCGTCGACGCCTTTGGCTCCGTCGAGAAGTTCAAAGAGGATTTTCAGAAAGAAGGTCTCGCCCAATTCGGCTCCGGCTGGATTTGGCTCGAGAGCAAGAACGGAAAGCTTGCGCTGCGTAAGACGCCCAATGCGGAGAATCCGCTCGTCCACGGCGCTTATCCGATCCTCGTCGCCGATGTGTGGGAGCATTCCTATTACATCGACTACCGCAACCGCCGCGCCGACTATCTGAAGGCGTTCCTCGACCATCTCGTGAATTGGGAGCATGTCGAGGAAATGATGGAGCAGGCGCCTTGAGAAATGAAAGCGGCGCGAACCGGAAGTTCGCGCCGCGTTTTTGCTGGCGTTGATCTGCGTCAGGTCGCGGCAATTCTTGGCTGCAACTCGACAGCCCGTTTCAAATCGGCGAGGCCCTGGTCGAATTGCTGCCCTAGCGTCTTATCGATGTTCATGAATTTATACATCGCCTTTCCGATGAACTCATGGCGTCCCGACATCGCCCAAGTCACCTCCGTGTGGTCCTCGCCCAATGGCTTGAGATCGAACTGCACGTCATTCTTCGCCTTGAACGGCTTCTGGAATTCAAGCTTGATGCGAACGCGTTCGCCCTGACGGCTTTCGACGATCGACATATTGCCGACGCCGACCTGCTTGTCGCCGGACCATGAGTATGTCGCGCCATAGCCCTGCGGCGTGCCCCCATATTCCGATTTCATATTTGGATCGAGCTTCGCCCAGGGCGACCAGTCGACCCAATTATGGAAATCATTGATGTGGCGGAACACCGTTTCCGGCGGCGCGTCTATGACCACCGAGCGCGCGATGCGGAAACTGTCTGGCAGGAACGAGATATAAGCGATCAGCGCACTGAGAAGGGCGAGGAAAACGAGAGCGAAAATCGTCATGGGCGCGGATCTCCTGCAAGCGCTCGGCAGCCGTTGACCTTCCGCGAAACGCCGACGGCCCGCCAGCTATTCGGTCTAACGCGTTTCCCCGTCGAGCTGCTAGCCGCTCGACTGACGACGCGCTCGCGCAAACCCGCCGCGTGAGGCGCAATGCTGTTAGTTTAGAACGATGGACGCAATGCGCAACGCATGAAAATAGCGCTGCGTCAAACGAGACTGCCGCAGAACGTCTGAATTTTGCGGCAGGCGTCCTCCAGAAGCGCGTTCGACGCCGCATAGGAGACGCGGAAGTTCGGCCCAGCGCCGAAGGCCGAGCCATGCACCACCGCGACGCCCTGCGCGTCCAACAGCTCGGTGACGAAATCCTCATCGCTCTCGATGACCCTGCCCTGCGGCGTCTTGCGGCCGATCGCCTCGGCGCAGGAAGGGAAGACATAGAAAGCCCCCTCGGGCGTCGGGCATTTTAGATATTTCGCCTGATTGAGCATGGAGACGACAAGGTCGCGGCGCTCCTGAAACGCCTCGCGGAAGACCGCGAGATGATCCTGCGGCCCCTCCAGCGCCTCGACCGCCGCCCATTGCGCGATCGAGCATGCGCCGGACGTTTGCTGCCCCTGCAGCAGGTCCATGGCCTTAATCAGCGCGCTGGGGCCGGCGGCGTAGCCGATGCGCCAACCGGTCATGGCGTAGGCCTTGGAGACCCCGTTCATCGTCAGCGTGCGCTCCATCAGCGCCGGCTCGACCTGAGCCGGGGTGACGAATTTGAAGTCGCCGTAAACGAGATGCTCGTAGATGTCGTCGGTGAGCACATGCACCTGCGGATGGCGCAGCAGCACGTCCGTCACCTTTTTCAACTCGTCGCGATTATAGGCGGCCCCGGACGGATTCGAGGGCGAATTGAGCACCAGCCATTTTGTCTTGGGCGTGATCGCGCGCTCGAGCGCCTCGGGTTGGAGCTTGAAGCCGTCCTCCATCCGCGTCTCGACATAGACGGTCGTTCCGCCGCAGATCGCGACCATTTCGGGATAGCTCACCCAGTAGGGCGCGGGAACGATCACCTCGTCGCCCGGGTTCAGCGTCGCAAGAAAAGCGTTGAACAGAATATGCTTGCCGCCCGTCCCGACGATCGTGTCGGACGCCTTGTAGTCGAGGCCGTTCTCGCGCTTGAATTTCTTCGCCACCGCCTCGCGCAGGGGCGGGATGCCGAGCACCGGCGTGTAGCGCGTCTCGCCGCGGTCGATCGCGGCCTTGGCGGCCGCGCAAATATGCTTGGGCGTGTCGAAATCCGGCTCGCCGACGGAGAGGCTGATCACCTCGCGGCCCTGCGCCCGAAGATCGCGCGCTTTCTGCGTCACCGCAATCGTGGCGGAGGGCTTTACGCGCGACAAGGCGTTGGCGAGGAAGGTCATAGCGGTCGGAGTCCTGTGCGGGAATATGTGCATTGCACCATAATTTGCAGGCCATGAGCGAGCAATGAAATTCGTGAAGCATGCGGCTGCTCGGATTTCGCAGCGATTAACCGATCGCGGCTATTCTCACAGTGGAGCGGTCGCATCTTGTGCTCCGCACATCGAGAGACGCCCCATGTGGAAGAGTTTGCGCAGCGGAGACTGGCTGACGCCGGAGCGCCTGCGCGTCTATCCACTGATCCTGCTGGCGATCTTTGGCGCTGCGATTATCGCCATCGTCGCGCTCTCGGATGGGAGGATGGGGCCAAACCAGTTGCCCCTCGGCTCGGACTTCAGCCAGGTCTGGATCGCGGGCAAGGAGACGCTCGCCGGAAATCCGGACATGCCTTATGACATTGCCCGCCACATCGCCGCGCAACGCCAGGAGTTCGGCGCGCAGAGCGGCGTCTTTGGCTGGCACTATCCGCCCTATTTTCTCGCGCCCGCCGCCCTGCTCGCGCATCTGCCCTATCTGCAAGCGCTGCTCCTTTGGCAGGTCGCCACCCTCGCTCTCTATCTGTTCGTGATGGCGACGATCATGCGCGGCTCCGTCATCGCGCCAAAATTCGTCGTGAGCGCCGCCCTCGCTTTCCCGGCGGTGATCATCAACCTCGGTCACGGCCAGAACGGCTTCCTGACGGCGGCGCTGTTGGGAGGCGGCTTCTACTGCCTGGATCGGCGGCCGCTTCTCGCCGGCGTCCTCTTCGCGCTGCTCGCCTATAAGCCGCAGTTCGGCCTCTGCCTGCCTCTCTTCCTGCTTTTGGATGGGCGTTGGCGCGCCATCGGCGCGGCCGCAGGAACGCTCGCCGTCATGACCTTGGCGAGCGTCGCCGCCTTCGGCGTCGAAAGCTGGCGCGCATTTTTTGCAAGCCTGAGCTTCACGCGCGAAGCCGTTATTGAGCAGGGAGCGACGGGATTCGAAAAGATCCAGAGCGTTTTCGCGGCGGCGAGGCTTCTCGGCGCCGATGTCGCAACCGCCTATTTCTGGCAAAGCGCCGTCACCGTCATGGCGCTGGCTGCGCTCGTCTGGCTCGTCCGCTCCGGCGCGGACGCGCGCGTGAAGGCCGCGGGCGCTATCGGCGCGACGCTGCTTTCGACTCCCTACTCGCTCGATTACGACCTGATGGCGCTCGCGCCCGCGATCGCGCTTCTTGCGTCGCATGGTTTGGATAAGGGCTTTCGGCCATTCGAGAAATCGGCGCTCGCCTTCGCCTATGTCGCGCCGCTGTTGGCGCGGCCTGTCGCGACCGCTCTGCCGATGCCGCTTGGGGTGGTTGCGCTGCTGCTGCTCTTTGCCTCGACGGCCCGCTACGCGCTCCCGCCAAAGCGGCGCCTCGACGTGGCCGCCGAGCGGATTTAGCCGGGTCCGTGCGCCGGATTTGACGGCCTATCGAATCAATTTGACGCGAATCACTAGCGCTCCAGTAACCACCTTCTGGCGATTACTTAAAAATTTATAAAAATTCCGAAAAGGCATGCAACTTTTTTTGCCGATCCTCGTTACTCCCATAGACGCCGCTGCACGACGGGTTGTCGTACGGCCGCCGCGGGGAGCAGGCGCAAGCGTCACAAATAAAAGGGCGAGTGCCGAGAGGAACTGGAACAATGTCGCTCGTTGATAAATTTGAGGATCAGATGGAGCCTGCCTTCACGCGCAGCTTTGACCGGGATTCGGCGCGCAGGCAGTTTCGCGTTTCCCTTCTGCTTGTCGCCGCCATGGCGACGGCGGCGTTCGTTCTTGGCTTTGCGCTGCCGATTGGCTCGCCCGCGCAAAAGTCGACCCCGATCGCCACCGACGGAGGCGTTTTCGCCGGTCGCCTGGTGACGATCAACGATCGCTGACGATATCGGCGGATTTACGACAGTCTGCAGAGATTAGGCCGCGCGCTCTAAGGGGCGCGCGCTAGTTTTTTGCCGTCAACCGCCTTAGCCTTCACCGCCAAGAAATAGGCCGGAGCCGCTCACGCGGCGCCCGGCCTCTCGGCGTGCGCCAAGCCGCTATTTCGCCGGCTCGGGCTTATTTTCCATGTGATGATGGTGGTGCTCGTGATGGCCGCCGCTATCTTTGGGCCCGGCGAAGTCCTGGCCATGCGCCTTCTGCCAACGCTCCATCGCCTCGGCGTCATGGGCGTGAGCGGCGTCGGGCGCGTCGATGGCGGCGTCGATGACGACTTCGCCGGCCTTCTCGAAAACCAGCGTCATCTCGAGACCCCAGCCCACCTCCAGATGCTTCTTGATGTCCAGGAGCGCCGCATAGGCGCCGCCGGGCGCTAGCGTGACCTTGGATTTGGGAGGCAGGACAACGGGCGTCACAAGGTCCAGTTGCTTGGCGTCGCCATGGATTTCCGCCTTGCCGAACTTTTCCGACTTCACCGCGATGAGCTTGTCGGGCGTCGCGCCATTGTTGTGAAGCATGGCGTAAAATTGCGCCTTGTTGTCGCCATCGGCCGGCGCCCGCAACCAGGGATGCTCGACCTTCAGATTGCCGACGTCATATTCATGCGCCAGCGCGGATTCGCGGGAGGCGAATAGGCCCAGCACGGATCCCGTCAGCAGGGATCCTCCGGCCAGCAACAGGTCACGCCGCTTTAGCATCTTCTCTCTCCCTATTCCGCCGGCCTTGGCGCCGGCCTGATTTGCATCATGACGAAGGACGCGCCCGCCCGATAGCCTCGCGCCCGGCGCCAGCTTGCGACAATATGGCGCGCTAATGCGAATGGAGGCTGATTTCGATCAGGGGCTCCTTGGCGAATTCCGCGACCATCCCCGCAAGCTTCGTCGCGCTGGCGTCATCGGGCGCGAATTTCCGGAAGCGCGCCCGCACATAGCCGGAGCGATCCAGGACGAAATGCGCCTCATCGATCTGCTCGGAAACGGTCTCGTTGGGATAGCGGTTGATCACCGAATAGGCCGTCTCGACCGCTTTGGGATGGACCGGCTCTCGCCCTTTGGCCTCCCGAGGACAGGCTTCGTCGTAAATGGTCACGTGGTTCGCGCCGGCCGCCTTGGCGGCGTCGCGCGCGATCGTCAGACTCGCCGCGCGCTCCTTGGGGTCGACGCCCGGGGCGGCGCAGCGCGCGAAGGAAATGAGCGTCGGCGCGCCGCGCAGCTTGAAGAGCGAGGTCGCCTTCTCCTCCGGATCGACCAGCGCGAAATCCGGCGCGATCAGCCATTGGATCATGGGTTGCGGGCTCATGAACCGCGCGCGGTTCGAATAGGACAGCATCAGCAAGAAATTGATGACGTCCCAGCGATCGTCGGCGTCGAGTTGTTCGCGAAAGCTCGGCATGACGCCGCTCTGCCCGCCGTGGGTCAGCCAGTGGAAAATATCGCCGATCGTATGCGTGCCGACATGCGGCGCGGTCAGATCGGCCGGCGGCACGGCGACGCCCTGAGCGTTCTTGAGATCCTTGGCGAGCGGTCCGTTGCCCTCGCCAAGAACGCCATGACAGCCCGTGCAATTGGCTTGGTAATGCGTGAGGCCGCGCGTCACCGACTCCGCCGTGTAGTCCTGCGTCGGGTCGTCGTATGTGTCCGTATAGGCCTCGGTGGAGAAGGACACCGCCAGCGCGATCAGCGCGGCGATGGCGGTCGCCGGCGTCGCATAGAGCCTGACTTCGCGCGTCTTCGGCGTCCACCAAATCAGCGCCGCGACGATCGCCAGCACGACGGCGGCGACGCCCCACCACCAGATGGGCGTGAACATTTTTGGGTATTGACCCCAGGTCGCGATGTAAGACAGGCGGAAGGGCAGCGGCCAATAGAGATTGGTTTCGTGCGACGCCGGCGTGATGACCGCGATGTAGCCGGCGATCGACAGCAGAGCGAGACCGAAAACGGATTCGCCCACCCCAACCTTTCCATACCACGCGACATTGAATTCGCCCGCCGGACGTCGGGTGATGTAGCGCGCGAGCAGGAGCGCGGCGAGCAGCACGGCGCACAGGAAGATCAGCTTCAACGTCAGCAGGCGCCCATAGGGCGTCGCCAGCAAATTGGGAATGCTGCCGACATTCTCCCATGCGATGGCGAAGCCGCTGACCGCGACGAGCGCCATGGCGATCTTGGCGACGAGCGACCATCGCTCGGCGAGTTGCGCGGCGATTTCCGGCGGCTTTCCCCGCGCCGTGAACATCCACCAGACCAGCCCGAGCAGGCCGCCCAGCCAGGTCAGGCCCGCCGCCGTATGCAGAAGGAAGCTCGCCTGCGTCCAGCGCGGCAGACCATCGTCGATGGCATGGCCCGTGACCGACACGACGGCGACGACGATGACGCCGACCCAGAGCGTCACGCGATCAAGCAGCTCCGAAGCGACGAACAGCCGCGCCACGGCGAGGCCGGCGAACAGGAAGGCGATGATCTGCGTCGCGATCCAGGCCTTGCCGACGCTCGTTCCGAGCGTGAATTCCCACAACGTGTCGAAGTCGACCGGACGATCGGCGGGAAAGATCGCGCGCGCGGTGACATAAAGAAGCGCGAAACCGAGAAAAGCGCGCAAAAGGGCGAGCGCCGCGACGGGCGCCTTGAAGCGCGCGCCGTCCTCGCCGATGAGACGCGGCAGCAACAGCAGGCCGACCGCGAGGGCCGAAGGCAGGCTCAGGAAGAACCGAATTGTCGCGAGAGACAGATACATTTCCGTTTCGCCCGATTTCTTCTGGCGCGAAGCGCCTTAAGCCGCGACGCGGATGCGCGCCGAAAGCGTCCTTGACGTTTCGTCCGACGCGGAAAGCGCGCTTACTTTGGATCGACCGTGAACTCGTAATTGCCTTCCACGATATGGCCGTCCGTCGAGAGCACGCGGTAGCGCACGACATATTTGCCGGGCGCGAGCTCAGGCGCATTCACCGACAATTCGCGCGGCTTGTCGGGCGCGCCGATATTGCCTTCCGCCAGCACCTTTCCATCCGGGCTCTCGATGGTGATCTTCGAATAGGGCGGCTCGACGCCGCCGCCAAAACGCAGCTTCACGGTTTTCGGCGAGCCGATCACATGCTCCTTCGATGAAGGCGCGGCGTCCACCAGGAACGAATGCGCGAACGCCGACGACGCCATGAAGACAGCGGCGAAAGCGCCGGCCGCAGCCAGCCGGAAACCCGTTGAAATGCGCGCGCGGGACGATGAATTGTTCACGGCGTGGGTCATAGCGTCTCCTCGGGAAGCCGAACCGCCTCCCTTTTTGGTTTTGAGATGTTTACGCGCCGCGCGGCGTTCAAGACGCGGCGACGTCGGGCGCATCCTTCTTCTTGCCGGAGGGGTGCGTATGCTTCCAGTAGACGAAGACGGCGCCGGCGATCAGTATTGCGCCAGCGATCTGCGGCACCCACGCCCACAGAGTTTCTCCGACCATGAACTTGAAATCCGACGTTTCCTGCGCGCCGTCGGGCCGGGTCAGCGTCACGAGGCCGATATAGTGGCCGTTGTTTTTGAAGTCATGTTCGATATTGAAAGTGCCCTTCGTGTATTTCGTCGCAGGACGATAAACTTCCGTCAGCGCCTCCAGGTCCGTATCTTTCGTGATCGGCGTCAGCGGATCGCGAATAATGCGAAGTTCGAGAGGCATGTCCCGGAAAGTAGGGTTCTCGATATCGAACACCAGAATCGTTCTGCCGGTGGTCGGTATCTCTGCGCAATATTCGCTGCGAGACTTGCCGGGCTGATAGGCCGTGATGTGGATCATGTCGTAACCGAACATGACCATGCACATATTGCCCATCATCATGGCTTCGGGCCCGGCGCCGCCTTCGGCGTGCGATTGCGGCGTGAAAGCCAGCGAAAGGAGCGCCCCCACGGCGGCGGCGACGCTACGCCAATTTCTCATTTCCATCCCTCGATCTTTCCGAACCCACAGGTCGTCGCTCCTTTGGCGACCGTTTTAAGCCGGCGGGTTGTCTATAGCAGTTTTAAGCTTCTGGCCTCGCCTTCGTCTTTCGTGTCGCTCCTTAAGACGTCGTGGCGCGTTATCGTTGTTTTGACAAATGCCGCGAAATGAAGCGAGCGAAAACGGCGCAGCCAATTTGCGTCTAAAGGACGCAGCAATTGACTTCAGACAAATGACGAGATGAAAAGGCGGCTTCGTTGACCGACGCGCCTGCGCCTGGTTGCGAGCGCGGCCTCTTCGGCAAAAGAATTCTTCGCGAAGAATGAGCGCACAATACGCTCGGAACATCCGTCTTTCGAGCCATCCGCTCGTTTTGCAACTGGCGCCGACTGTGCTCGCGTCACTTTGATCGTCGGTTTTGACGCCTCCAGCGCATTTGCGTCTGGTGAAAAGAGAACCCCCGGCTTTTTGGGCCGGGGGCTATTATTCTGGTATCCGTCAGTTTCGCTTAGGGCATATCGCCGGCGACGAACTTGGGAATGACCGGACCGCCGATTTCGGCCGCGAAGCGGCGTCCCGACGGCGAGAAGAACATCAGCAGGCCGCCGATCTGGCTGTCGGTGTCGTAAGCCAGGTCGGACAGACGCTCGATATCCCAACGCGCGTCCTGGATCTTCACGGCGATTTCCTTGGTCTCGCCCGGCGCGATCGGCGTCGCGTCGGTCGAAAGGCCGCGGTCAGCCAACAGATAGTCCGGGAACTCGGGCTTCGTCGTGAACACGTCCGGGTTCAGGAAGCGCAGACCGGCCGCGGTGTATTCGCCAAGGCGCAGCGGCTCGGAGGTCGAGTTCGTGACCTTGACGTTGATCGACAGTTCGCGGCCCGGCACCTTGTAGACGCCGCCATTGAGCTCGGTCGTCACGCGCTCCTTGCCGACGCCCGCCGTGCCTTCCGTCTGGATCGGCGTCAGCGGCTTCTGCAAGCCCGCCTGAAGCGGGATCGTGCGCGGGAAGGTCGA
Source organism: uncultured Alphaproteobacteria bacterium (assembly GCA_963706255.1). Classification (GTDB taxonomy): domain Bacteria; phylum Pseudomonadota; class Alphaproteobacteria; order Rhizobiales; family Beijerinckiaceae; genus Methylocystis. The sequence continues at coordinate 271,867 of CAVPMJ010000023.1, forward strand.
GTTCGTCACGGCGTAGCCGACGATCGTGGCGAGAATGGTCAGCGCCAGAACGATCGCGCCAATGCGCTTGTCGTCGTCGTTCACTTGCTCGTCCACGCGGCCGGTGGCGACCCGCAGATAAGAAGCGATGATGCCCTTCCGGACGAACCAGAACAGGATCCACGCCGCGCCAACCGCAAGCCACGGCAGATGCCACGCGTAAACGCGGCTGATGCCGTAATGCTCGAGATCGATCGTCGAGCCGTCAAGCAACGTCACCGGATTGGTGAAGTCCTTCATGTCGCCCTTGATCTCGATCCACTGGCCGGGGCCGATGATCGGACCGCCGCCCTCGACGTTGATCTGCGCATGCACATGCCAACGGCCCGCGCGACGACCGCGCAGATTGATCGAGAAGGCGTAGTCGTTGCCCGGAACGAGCGACACAGAACGCGGCGCGAACTGCTCGCCGATGAACTGCGCCGTGCGCACCAGAACCGGACCAGGCTCGCCCGCGTTCAAGAACGACACACGCGGGTTGGCGACCGCCTGCGGCCACGCCGAGAAGACGTGAACCTTGCCAGACAGAACCATCTCTTCATTGACGTTGACCGTCGTCTTCGACCACTGAACGTCATACCAGTTCAGCGTCCGCATGCGAAGGAACGCCTGCTGCGACTTCTCGCCGTGCGCCGACGCAGGAGCGATCGCTCCCAAGGTCGCCGCCACAGCCGCCGCCGCGCCAATCGCGGCCAGCTTGACTAGCTTTCTCATCGATAAACCTCCCAGGTTCCTCTTTGGCCCGGCCGGCGCCTCGCGCGCCAACCGGCCTCTTTTCCCTCGCAGCGGATTTGAGCCAACATCAGCCGCTCAAAGCCCGCCGCGTCTCTTCTTTTTCGAGGCGGCCGCGGATCGACAACCCGCGGCCCTTAAGTCCGCGTCAGATGGTGTCGATGACCTTGGTCGTCGAATACCAACGGCCCATGAACCACCACAGGAAATACACCATCATCGAGACGAAGCCCGAGAAGAACGCCGCGACCGGCACAACGTCCTTACCGAAGGTGCGCAGCGTGCCGCGCTCGACCATGCGGATATATTCCGGCATCGAGGTGCGGACGTAGTGGAAGCCGATCAGATCCGCCAGCGTCATCAGCTGGCCATGCTGCTCGGTCGCCTGGTGGAACGCCGCGATCGCCGGCCAGTTGTTCGGATAGAACAACAGACCCCAGCCCAGCGAGCCCACAACCGCCGTGATCACATAGGAGCCCGACAGAAGCAGGATCACGTCAAGCCAGAGCGCCGGAACGATCAAAGCCGACGGGAACACAAGGCTGATCGGGAAGTAGGTCCAGCCCCAGAAGTTCACGTAGCGGTTGATCCACTCGCCAATCAGAAGGCCCAGAGCCGCGAACACCGCGCCAAACGGCAGCTTGAAGTTAACCCACCAGAAAGCCTGCGACGCCGCGCAGAAGGTCACGCCCAGAATCGGCACGACCGTCGGCCACATACGACGATCCTTCCAGTCAACCCAGAAGTCCCAGTCGCCCGCCGTCAGCATGAAGTGGACGTGGTAGCCGCCAAGAACGGCGAAGAACAGCAGAACAAGAAGCATCCAGTCGACTGTCTGCACGCAACCCGCCGCCTCGGCGACGGAGTTGAACGGACCGACCGCCCCCCCGCTTTTCGATTGTGACATCACTCTTCTCCTTGGTGTTCTCGAGCTTCTTTAAGAGCCCGAGCGTTTTTCCTTGGGGACATCGGTAAAGGCCTCTCGCCCCCCGCGTCCCGGACGGCGGAAAACCGCCGCCCGCATCCTTTTGCATGCGCTTTACGAGCATGCGCCTTCCGAAAACCGCCGCCTAAAAGCGCCCCGAAAGCCGCTCCTTAAGCCGCAACCCAACTCCCCAGTCGCCTGCGCGACCAGACAAACAGTCGAATTTTCCGAAAAGCCCGATCAATCACGCCGCCCGCGCTTTTTGCTTTGGCGCGGGCGGCGCTGTGATCCTTACTCGGTCAGGAGGGCGACGCCTTCCTTGCCGATCAGACGCTGAATGTTCATCAGCAGCTGGAGCACGACGCCGAACACGCCAAGCGCCATCCAGCCGAAGAACACGAAGCCCCAATGCAGCGGCGCAACGAACAGCTCTTCCATGAACCAGAACGTGTGGCCCCACTCATTCAGGCCGACGTTCGGGATGATCATGAACGGGCCAATCGCCACGATCAGATACGCCAATGAGTAACCCTTGGCGAAATACGGAAGACGCGTCTTCGCATAGAAGAACCCGCCAACCGCGATCACCGAATAAATCGGGTAGCTCATATAGAACTCGATGATGTGAGACGGCGTGAAGTCCGTGTCGCGGATAACCGTCATGTGCCAGGTGCCGTCCTGCTCCGTGAAGAAGGAAGCGCCCCAGTAAATGGCGATGCCGTAAAGCACCAGCCACTGAACCTCGACAACAAGACGGCGCATCTCTTCGCGCGGCGCCAGATTCGAGAAGTCGCGCGTGCGCGTCTTCCAAAGATAGCCGGCCAGCGCAAGGCCGGAAACCAGCTCAAGCGGAATCTCGGTCCAAAGGATCGACATCCAATAGGTCTGGAACTCCGGCGCAAACGAGTCCAGTCCGGCACGCCAGCCGTAAACCTGCTCGTAAATGCGCACGATCAGATAAAATACGTTCAGCAGCACCAAGCCAATCCACATCCCACGCAGATCAACTACGGCTACCTCAGCAGCAGCAGCGCGGGCTGCTGTGTCAGTCGTCGAGCTCATACCTTTCTCCTCCTAAATGTGCTCCCAGGGATTTGCGCGTGACCGGTATCGCTCCGCCTCCCACAACAGAGCCGCTTCGTCCTCGTTTTGAAAAAGCGCCGCGCGACCTACCCAGAAGTAGAAACACGCGTTCCCGCCCTTGTCTTGCCGCAGCCTTCCCGATCCCAATCCCGCAGAAATCCCGCTTAACCCGCGAGCATCCCGCAAAAACCAAAACCAGAATCCGGCCGCTTGTTGTTATCGGACGAACACCGACGTCGCCGCCTAAGCAAAAGTCCCAGCCGCCCCTTGCGAAACAGATCAAGAGACCCCGCTTAGCGTGCGCCAACAATTCCAACTCGCCCACTTAATGACAATACCCCTTGGAATAGCCAATAACAATCTATCGAATAGTCATGGCAATCCTAGTGGATAGGTTCATAAACGCCCTATAGGATGGGAAACGTCCTTGATTGGCGCGCATGCCACACTATGAATATGATGCTATCACAATATCTTATATGAAACACAATCCTTGCCGCGGATTCCGCAGGCCAATATCGGCCGCGAGCGAACCGGCCCCGCCAGACGGACTGTCATCCGTTCAAGCGAAATTCAAGGCGCGGACGTCAAGGCGTTGCGCAAGTCCTTCGCCGCGGCGTCGCGCTCGCCGAGCGGCGCCAGGCCGAATCGAACCTCGATGGTGCGAAGAATAGACGTCGTGTCGTAGACCGTCTGGTCGACGAAAGCCTTTTTCGCATGCGGCGAAATGATGATCGTCGGCACGCGCGCGCCCGGGCCGAAACAGTCGATCGACGGCGGCGCGACATGATCCCAGAAGCCGCCGTTTTCGTCGGCCGTGAGGATGACAAGCATGTCCGGCCAGTTGGGGCTCTTGCGAAGCCGCGCGACGATCTCGCCGATATGCGCGTCGCCGGCGGCCAGATCCGAGTAATCGGGGTGGCCGTTGAAAACGCCGAGCGGTTTGTAAAAGCTCACCGCCGGCAGTTCTCCCGCATCGATGGCTTTGAAGAAATCGTCCGCGTCCAGGAGATGCTTGCGCCCTTCGGTCCCCTCCGCGTAATTGGCGAAGTAGACGAAGGGCTGATGATGCGTCTGGAATGCGTCCGGCCTATCGTCATAGGGCTTCAAGCGGCCTTCCAGCACGTCGCGCCAACCGCCGGCATACCAAGCCCAACTGACGTTCTTCGCCGTCAGACGATCGCCGATGGTGGGCGAATGCAAAGGCGGCAGACGCTCCTGCGCCTCGGTCTTATCGTGCTTGGAAATGGCGTTGCCTGGCTGCAGCGTGCCGATCGCCTCCAAATTCATTGTCAGGCGACCAAAACGCTTATGGCGCGGCGGGCCATCCAGCACGCTGCGCGGCGAGTCCTCCTCGCGTTCGCGAATGACTTTATTGCACCGGCCGCCGTCGCCGATTGTAACGAGCTTGGGCAGAAATTTCCGTCGCGTCGCTTCAACGGGATTATTGAACGTCGGCGCGCAGGCGCAAATCAGAAAAAAATGGTTCAGCATGGAGCCGCCAAACGCAGCGTGAAAGAAATGATCTGCGAGGGTGAACTCCTTCGCTAACGCCCACTGTTTCAGTTGCGACCCGTCATAATAGCCCATGACCAACGCGCCGGCGTTCGACGCCTCGACGAACCGATCCATCTTCCCGCCGTTGATCTGCTCCTGCTCGATGTAAAAATCATGGACAGGGTCCATCGTGTGCGCGTCGACGTCGATCTTCGGATCAAGACGAAAGGGCGCGTTGGGAAGTCGTCGGGGCAGCCGATCGTCCCAGCGCGGACGCGGCAATTCGGGAAGCGGCCGTCCGTCAAAATCGACTTGGGGCGGGTGCTGCGCGGAGTTTACGCCTTCGGCTCCCGGAAACATGCCGAACACATGGTCGAAACTGCGGTTCTCGGTGTAAATGACGACGATATGCCCGATCCGCGCGAAGGGATTGGGTTGCTCCTCGGCCTTTGCCGACGCGCAAATCGCGGCCGCGGACGCGAGCGAAAAAAAGAAGAAACGGGCGACGGCGTTCATGAAGCAATCCTCTCGCGCGGTTCGTCCCGCGCGAGAGATTTTTATCGAAGCGCGAACCAGATTTTGTGACAATTCGCGCCTGCGGGCGGCCAATATGCGCCGTCTTGTCCTTACTGCGGACGCGGCGTGTCCTTGGACCGCGCCGGCAGCATCGGATAGGCCACCTTCGGCTGTTCGCCGTTTAGCGTCTCAAGGAAAGCGACGATCGCCTTAATGTCGTCAACCGACAGTTTTTCGCCGAGCTGATCTTTCGCCATAACGTCCACCGCCTCTTCAAGCGTCCAAACGGAGCCGGTGTGGAAGTAAGGCGCGCGCAACGCGACGTTGCGCAGCGGCGCCGAACGAAACACGAAGTCATCGGCCGAGTCGTTCGTCACCTTGGCGCGGCCCTTGTCGGCGACCGGCAGAATTTCGACGCTTGGCTTCTGCGCGACGCCGAAGGGGAAATAGCCGTTGCCGCCCAGATTCACGCCGCCGTGACAGCCGGCGCAACCCCTGTCGAGAAAGAGACGCACCCCCTTTTTCTCGACGTCGTTGAGCGCGTTGAGGTCGCCTTTGAGGAATTTGTCGAAGCGCGCATTCGGCGTCGTCAGAGTCGCCTCGAAGGCCTCGATGGCTTTGGCCATATTGTCGAAGCTCACGGGATTGGAGTCCGAAGGGAAGGCCGCCTTGAACTCCGCCACATAGGCCGGGATGCTGTTCAACGTCTTCTCGACCTGCGCAGGCGTGTTGTTCATCTCAACGTCCGCCTGCACCGGGCCTTTCGCCTGCGCCTTCAGATCGACGGCGCGTCCGTCCCAAAATTGCGCGACATTGAACACGGCGTTGAGCACGGTTGGCGCGCGGCGCGGACCTTTCGCCCAACCATGACCGATCGAGGTCGGGCCGGCGTCGACGCCGCCCGTTCCGAGATTGTGACAACTGTTGCAGCTGATGATCTGGCTCTTGGAAAGCCGCGGCTCGAAAAACAGCTTGCGGCCGAGTTCGACCTTGGCCGGCGTGATCTCATTGTTCTTGACGACCGCCGAGACGGTCGCGGCGTCGATCGGCTTGAAGACGGCGTTGGCGTCGGCGCGCAGGTCTTCCGCCATCGCCACGACCGGCGTCAACAGAGTCGCCACGAGCGCGGCGATCCATTTGCGATACATTCTCTGCTCCCTTGAATTATTGAATCGGCCGGACGGCCTCGTTTCGCAGCGCGAAAGGGCCGCGTTTTGGGGCGTTCAGCTATCACAATCGCTCCCGCCGAGGAAGGGTCGCCGGGCGCGGCGGCCCCACCTATATAGATAGAAATCAGTCCAATGTAACTTGATCGTGACCGTTGCGGCCTTTTTATCGCGGGACGATGAAATACGGCGATCACGCGCTGATCGCTTCAATTTTATTGCAATGAACTAATGCAGCGCACAATTATTACTCCGCGCACGTCGATCATTGTAACAAATTCTTTCCGCACGGCCTCATCGTCATAGCGACGACTTGCTCAACCGCTAAAAGCGGAGCAAACTTAGAATGAAAACAAAAGACGGCGGCAAGCCGAACAAAGTCGGAGGGAGCCCATGGCCGCGCGCATGACCATTGTCCGGAATTATGTGGAGACGACGCTTGCCGCATTCTCGGCTGTGGCGTTGCTCGCGGCAGGCGGCTTAGCCTTCGCCGAACCTCTCGGGTTGCCGAAACTGCCTGTTCCCGCCGACAATCCACAGTCGCCTGAAAAGATCGCGCTCGGCGACAAGCTGTTTCACGACGCGCGTTTTTCGATCGACGGCACGGTGAGCTGCTCCACCTGCCACAATGACAAGAAGGCCTTTACGGACAGCCCGCTGCGCGTCTCCGAAGGCCACCATAAGCTCACGGGCACGCGCAATGCGCCGACCGTCGTCAACGCGGCCTATTTCGCATCGCAATTCTGGGACGGACGCTCGCCTTCGCTCGAAGACCAGTCTCAGCATCCGATGGTCAATCCCGTCGAGATGGGTCTGCCCGACCATGAGCCGGTGCTCAAAATCGTGCGCGAAGATCCCGCCTATGTCGACGCCTTCAAGAAGGCTTTCGGCAAGAGCGGCAAAGACGTGACGATGGAGGAGGTCAAGAAGGCGATCGCGAGCTTCGAGCGCACGGTCATCTCAGGCGATTCGCCTTTCGACAAATGGTATTTCGGAGGCGACCGCAACGCCGTCAGCGACCAGGCGAAGCGCGGCTTCGACGTCTTCGTCAACCAAGGCCGCTGCATCTCCTGCCATGTCGTCGAGCAGACGCAGGCGCTGTTCACCGACAACCGTTTCCACAATATCGGCGTCGGCATCAACAAGATTCAAGCCGACGTGCCGCGGCTCGCAACCGAGTTCCTCAAGGCCAAGGCGGCCGGCGCTTCGGTTGACAAGACGGTCCTCGCCGATCCGAAGGTTTCCGATCTCGGCCGTTTCGCGGTGACGAATTCCTTCGACGAGATCGGGGCCTTCAAGACGTCGACGCTGCGCAACATCGCAATGACCGCGCCCTATATGCACGATGGTTCGCTCAAGACGCTGAAGGACGTGGTGAAGCATTACAATGAGGGCGGCAAGAGCCCGGGCGATCCAACGCCGGTCAACCCCTATCTCTCGGGCGGCATTCGGCCGCTGAATCTCACGGATCAGCAGATCGACGATCTCAGTGGCGTTCATGGAGACGCTGACGAGCCCGGCTTTCGTGACCGCGCAGACGAAGTAGGCGTCCGCGCGACGCGCAACTCAAACAAGCGGCGCCGCTTCGAACGAAGCGCCAAGCCGCAGGGGAGGATACCGCGATGACCAAATTGATCACACGGCGAAGCGTGATCGCCGCCGGCGCCGCCGCCGGAACCCTGACCACGCTGCCGATCTCGATGGTGCGGCTCGCCTTCGGAGGGACGCGCGAGGATTTCAGCTTTACCTATATTTCGGATTCGCACATCCAGCAGATCAAGGGCGCGAACTTCGTGCGCAACTGGGACATGGGCCTCAAGCGCGCGGTCGCCGAAGCCAATCTCATCACGCCCGAGGCCGACTTCGTGATGTTCGGCGGCGACCTCGCGCAGCTCGGCAAGAAGGAGGAGCTCGATCACGGCGGAGAAATGCTGTCGCATCTCAAAGGCAAGCTCCGCTGCGTCATGGGCGAGCACGATTATTATCTCGACCTCGGCGAATATTGGACGAAGCTCTATGGACCGCACTGGTACAGCTTCGACCATAAGGGCGTGCATTTCGTCGTACTGAACTCGATTTTGACAACCGACGAATGGACGTTCCATCGCTGGCCATCGGCCGAGCAGCGCATGCTGGAAATGGCCGGCCTCGACAACCCCAATGGCTCGCCCTTCATGGTCGGCGACAAGCAGCGCGCCTGGCTGAAGGACGATCTCGACAAGGTCTCCAAGGACACGCCGCTGATCGTCTTCTCGCATTCGCCGCTGCAGAAGATATACAAGGGCTGGAATTTCTGGACCGACGACGCGGAGCAGGTGCAGGCGCTGCTGCAGCCTTTCAAGACTGTCAACGTCATCTACGGCCATGTGCATCAGATTCAGTACAATCAGATCGGCAACATCTCCTTCAATGCGGTGATGGCGACCGCCTGGCCCTGGCCCTACCCGGACACTTACGCCCAGGCGGGCGCGCATGTTCCCGTTCTCACCGTGCCGATGAACCGCGCCGATCCGTTCTTCGAACGCGACGCGACCGGCTGGCAAATGATCGACGTGAACTCCGGCCGCGTCACAGCGCGCTATCAGCTGTGGGACAATCAGGAGCGCATCGTCGGCTTCGACCCCAGACTCGGCAAGCCGGTCGACAAGTCGTACCAAGAGGCGAGCATCCGCAAGGCGCCGCAAACTCATTATTGATGCAAGGAGAAGGATAATGCGCCGCTATATGATTGCGCTCGCGCTAGGGGCGCTGCTGATCTCCCCCGTCGCACTCGCCGATGAATTCACCAAGGCCGACGTCGACCGCTGGCAGAGCGAATTCGATTCAGTGGTCAAGAAGGGCCGGGAACAATGGACGAGCGGCGCGTTGGGAACCAACGGCGTCGCCTGCGCCCAATGCCACCCCAACGCCGCCAACACCCATCCGGAGACCTATCCGAAATTCCAAAAGCAGCTCGGCAAGGTCGCCCAGCTGTTCGAGATGGTGAACTGGTGCATCAAGAATCCGCTGCAGGGAACGCCGCTCGCGGCGGACGATCCCAAGATGACGGCGATCCTTTCGTATATTCACCAGGAGCGTCGCGGCGTGCCGCTTGCGGCGGGCAAGCATTGACGCCTAAATAACGGGCGGCGGGGAACGATCCCGCCGGTCGCACGTTTGCCTAGGCCCTTTTTTCCAAGGGTCCGCTTTGTCGCGCCCAAAATGAGATTTTCACGATGGTTCAAGAACTAATTGATCGCATCTACGAATGCTCCTTCGCGCCCGACATGTGGCCCGAGGTGCTCGACGAACTTTCCCATCTCGCCGAGGCGCAAGGCGGCGTGCTCTTCGCCGCCAGAGAGCGGGTTTCCCGCTGGACGGCGTCGCCGGCGATTTGCGAGCATGTCGAGAATTTCATGCGCGGCGACTGGATCAGCAACTGCACGCGCGGCGGCAGGCTGTTCAGCCGGCGCCATCCCGGCTTTCTCACCGACGACGATGTCTATACGGCGGAAGAGCTCGAGCGCGACCCTAACTATTGCGAGTTCTTGCGGCCGCGGGGGCTCGGCTTCAGCGCGGCGACCGCGATTTCTCTGCCGACGGGCGACACGGGCATCATCTGCCTGGAGCGCGCGCACAACCGCGGGCCTGTCGAACCGTCGATCATCCGCCAGCTCGACGAGCTGCGGCCGCATCTGGCCCGCGCCGCCTTTCTCGCGACGCGCCTGCAGCTCGAACGCGCGCGGGTCGCCGGCGAGACTTTCGCGCTCATTGGGCTGCCGGCGCTCGTGCTCGACGATTATGGCCGCGTGATTTCCGCCAATGATCCCAGCAACTCGCTCGGCAAATATGTCCGCTGGCGGGCGCATGACCGCGTGTCCCTGCTCGATTCGGCGGCGGACGCGCTGATGCGCCAGGCGATGGAGGCGCTCGACGACGATCTGGTCGGCGCGCCGCGATCTTTCGCCGTGCGCTCCAGCGAGGACGATGGGCCGATGATCGCCAATCTCGTCCCCATTCGCGGCGCGGCGCGCGATATTTTCGTGCGATGCGCGGCGGTGCTGGTGATGACGCCGGTGGGCTCGCCCCAGGCGCCGGCGATCGAACTGGTGCAGTCGCTCTTTGATCTGACGCCGGCGGAAGCGCGCGTCGCGCGCGGCCTCGTCGCCGGCAAGACCCTCGAGGAAATCGCCAACGACCAGTCCGTCTCGCGCAATACGGTGCGCACGCATCTTCGCGGCGTGATGGAGAAGACCGGCTGCAATCGTCAGGCAGAGGTCGTCGCGCTGCTCGGCGGCCTTACCCCGCTTAGTCCGCCGGCAAGCGAATAACGTCGACATTTCAAAAAATAACAGGCCGGCCTCATCCATTTGGACGAAGCCGGCCTGTTACTTTGGTCATAGCTTTTGATTGAACGTCGAGGGGGCGGACGAAATTACCGCGGACGTCTCATTAACTCGGGGTTCGAAGACTATGCGCTCAATTTTTCAGACTGCCTTTTGAGCGAATTTTTGAGCAGCACTTTCTCCTCTAAATTTGGGGGGCCTTCGCGGGGCCCTCTCCTTTCTCTGAAATGCCGATGGGCATAGTTCCGGCGTTCGGGCTCTCGTGGGGCAGCGCCATGCCACTGCCGCGCCGAAATGCGGCGAGTCGCCTAACGTCCGCTCCTTGCAAAAGATTTTGGAATTATCATCAGTTCGGATGATGCGTCGCGGTGACTTTCGTCATAGCTTTTCCATGAACGACGAGGGGCGGACGAACTTTAGACGAACGCATCTACTCTCGTTGTTTAAAGTATTAGACGCTAACATTTCAAATTGTATCTGACGACCACGGACTATTCTCCTCCAGTGCCTTTCTCCCATGTCTTGAGGGCCGTTGCGCGGCCCTCTTTTTTTGCCCTGCGCGTCATACGCCTGTCGGATAGTTCGGGCTCTCGCGGGTGATCGCCACGTCATGCACATGGCTCTCGCGCAGCCCCGCATTGGTGATGCGCACGAACTGCGCTCGCTCCTGGAATTCCTTTATGGTCGCTGCGCCGACATAGCCCATGGCGGACCGCAAGCCGCCCGCGAGCTGATAGAGAATCGGCGCGATCGGGCCGCGGTAGGGCACCTGCCCTTCGATGCCCTCGGGCACGAGTTTGAGCTGATCCTTTACGTCGCCCTGGAAATAGCGCGTAGCCGAGCCGGCGCTCATCGCGCCGACCGAGCCCATGCCGCGATAGGCCTTGAAAGACCGGCCTTGGTAAAGAAAGACCTCGCCGGGCGACTCTTCGGCGCCGGCCAAAAGCGAGCCGATCATCACGACATCCGCGCCAGCGGCGATCGCCTTAGCGAGATCGCCGGAATATTTGACGCCCCCGTCGCCGATTACCGGCACGTCGGCTTTGCGCGCTTCCTCAGCCGCCTCCATGATCGCCGTCAATTGCGGCACGCCGACGCCCGCGACGATGCGGGTCGTGCAGATCGAGCCGGGTCCAATGCCGACCTTGATGGCGTCGGCGCCGGCGCCGATCAGCGCCTTCGCCGCCTCCGCGGTGGCGATATTGCCCGCGATGATCGAAACCTTATTGGAAGCCTTCTTGACACGCGCGACCTGGTCGATGACCGCCTGCGAATGGCCATGCGCCGTATCGATGACGACGCAATCGACGCCGGCGTCGATGAGCTGCAGCGTGCGCTCGAAGCCATGGTCGCCGACGGTCGAAGCGGCGGCGACGCGCAGCCGCCCCTCGGCGTCCTTGCAGGCGTATGGATGCAGCGTCGCCTTTTCGATGTCCTTCACTGTGATGAGGCCGACGCAGCGATAGTCCTCGTCGACGACGAGGAGCTTTTCGATGCGATGCTCATGGAGAAGACGCTGAGCCTCCTCCTGCCCCACGCCCTCGCGCACGGTGACGAGCTTCTTCGTCATCAGCTCGGCGATGGGCTGGCTGCGGTCCTGCGCGAAACGCACGTCGCGATTGGTGAGAATGCCGACGAGCTTGCCCCTGGCGCCGTCGCCGGCGCGCTCCACCACCGGGATGCCTGAGATGCCATGGCCCGCCATCAGGGCGAGCGCGTCGGCGAGCGTCTCGTCCGGAAAAATGGTGATCGGATCGATCACCATCCCGCTTTCGTAGCGCTTGACCTTGCGCACTTCGGCGGCCTGGGCGGCGGGAGAGAAATTCTGGTGAATGACGCCGATGCCGCCGGCCTGCGCCATGGCGATGGCGAGCCGCGCCTCGGTGACGGTGTCCATCGCGGCGGAGATTATTGGCATATTAAGCGCGATCTCGCGCGTCAGCCGCGTCGTGACGTCGACGCTGGAAGGCATCACCCGCGAATGCCCGGGCCGCAGCAGCACGTCGTCGAAAGTCAGCGCTTCGGTCAACGTGGCGGGCGATAAGGCCATGAGAGCCAACTCCTTTGCGGGAGCCGAAATCCGGCTGCCGCGGGATGCGAGGCGACGGCTTGCGCCGACTGGGGTTGGCGCGTGCTCATAGCATTAAACATGGCAAAGGCAAATGACAGGCGCTGGGCCTCGTCCTCAACAAGCCGGGGATTTATCAAGAGCGGCGCTCAAGCCGCCGCGCCGGCGCGCTCCGTGTCGAACTGCAATTTGGCGAGGCGCGCATAAAGCCCGCCCGCCGCGGTGAGGCTGGCGTGCGTCCCCTGCTCCACGATGCGGCCTTCGTCGAGCACGACGATGCGGTCGGCCTCTAGCACGGTCGCGAGACGATGGGCGATGACGAGGCTCGTGCGCCCCTGCATCACGTCGTGCAACGCCGCCTGCACCAGCGCCTCGTTTTCGGCGTCGAGCGCCGACGTCGCCTCGTCGAGCAGAAGCACCGGCGCATCGGCGAGTATGGCGCGGGCGATGGCGAGGCGCTGACGCTGCCCGCCCGATAGCGTCACGCCGCGTTCGCCGAGCAGCGTGTCGTAGCCCATCGGCAGCGCCATGATGAAGTCATGCGCCTGCGCCCGCTTGGCCGCCGCGACGATCTCCTCATGTGACGCGCTCTCACGCCCATAGGCGATGTTTTCGGCGACGCTCAGGCCGAAGATCACCGGGTCCTGCGGCGCGAGCGCGATCGCCGCGCGCAGCGCCAGCGGATCGAGCTGGCGTATATCGACGCCGTCGAGCGCGATCGAACCGGCGTCAACGTCGTAGAAGCGCAGCAGCAGCGCGAACAGCGTCGACTTGCCTGCGCCCGAGGGTCCGACGAGCGCAACGCGCTCGCCCGGCTCCACGACAAGCGACAGATCCTGCAAGGCAAGCTTCTTTGGCGCCGTGGGATAGGCGAAGCGCACATGATCAAAGGCGATGCGGCCGCGCCAGCGCGCGGGCGGCGGCGTCGGCCGCGCCGGCGCGACGATGCGCGGCTTGACCGCCAGAATCTCGGCGATGCGGCCGGCGGCGCCGGCGGCCGCCGAGATTTCGCTCCAGGTTTGCGTCAGTTCGCCGAGCGAACTTGCGCCCAGCACGGCGTAAAGCACGAATTGCGACAGAACGCCCGAGGTCATCCGGCCCGCGAGGACATCCTGCGCGCCGAGCCACAGAACGCCGACGACGCTGGTGAAAACCACAAGGATGGCGCCGGCGGTCACGAAAGCGCGCATGAGCGTCGCGGCCTGCGCCGCGTCATATGCGCTCTCGACCGCGCGCTTGAACCGCGCCACGGTCGAGGCTTGCGCGCCATTGGCCTGCATCGCCCGCACCGCCGAGAGATTTTCGCCGGCATAGGCGGAGGCCTGCGCCAGCGTATCCTGAGCATGGCGCGAGCGGCGGCGCACGGCGCGGCCCGAGGCGATGAGCGGCAGCACGATGATCGGGATCGCCGCCAGCGCAAGGCCGGCGAGCTTGGGGCTCGTCGCGACCATCATCACGATCGCGCCGAAGAACATGAAGAGGTTGCGCAGCGCCACCGAGGCGGAGGAGCCGAAAGCGGATTTCAATTGCGTCGTATCCGCCGTGAGCCGCGACAGAAGCTCGCCGGTTTTCGCCGTGTCGTAGAAGGCGGCGTCCAGAGAGGCGAGATGCTTGAAGAGATCGGCGCGCAAATCGGCGACGACGCGCTCGCCAAGCGTCATCACGAAATAGAAGCGCGTGGCGGAGGCGAGCGCGAGCGTCGCGGCGACCGCGATCATCGCGCCGAAATAGGCGTTCACGGCGCCGGCGCTTTCGGTCGAGAAGCCGTGGTCGATCATGCCGCGAACCGCGAGCGGCAGCGTGAGCGTCGCTCCCGCCGCGACAAGCAGCGCGACGAAAGCGAAAGCGATCGTGCGTTTGTATCGCAAGGCGTATGGCAGCAGGGGCCGCAAAGGAGAGAGCGTGGCGCTCAAACCGCGATCCGATTTGCGAGCGTTGAGTTCGGCGGCGCGCAGGTCAGCGTTTTGATTTGTCATGGGCAGCGGGTATAGCGCCCGCCCTCGACGAAAACGAATGGATGCGCGACACTCGCTCTCCCGGGCAGGCGCGGAATTTATGGGAGATGAAATTTTTATCTTCCCCTTTCCTCGAGAAAAGTTCGCCTTCAAGCATTATTCCTCATGTATTTAGATACTTACGCCCGCGACATCCTGTCGCAGGCGGAATTGACAGAACCCAATCTTGTGCTAACGTGCCCCTGCGTCGAAATGACGCGCCCCGAGGGGCGACGAGAATGCGCCGGCGACAAAGACATGGCGCAACTCAGGGAACGATTAAGAGGAGTGAAGAGAGATGGCTGACAAAGAACTCGAAATCACGACAAACACCTACGTCTTCGCTGGCATCGGCGCCGTTCTCCTCGGCGGCCTCGCCTCTGTGGCGCTCGGCGGCCTTCAGAACACGATCGCTGCGGCCGTCGTCGGCGGTCTTGCGGGCGGCTGCCTCGGCCTCTTCTTCTAATAGAGCATCATCGCGGCGCGGGAGGTCCAAGCCGGACCTTCCGCCCCGACGCCCAGCCAACAGTCGCGGAAAGCGGTTGTTGGCTTTGTTGTTTTAAAGGAAGCTTAGAGAGAAGCCGTCGTGGCGCCGGCCGGCCAAATTTCCCGGGCGCGCTCGCGCAACACATATTTGCGGATCTTGCCGGTGGAGGTCTTTGGCAATTCGCAGAACACGACATGGCGCGGGCATTTGAAATGCGCCAGATGCTGACGCGTCCATCCTATCAACTCTTCCGCCGTCGCTTCTTCGCCGTCCTTCAACTCCACGAAGGCGCAAGGCGTCTCGCCCCATTTGTCGTCCGGCGCGGCGACGACCGCCGCCGCACGCACTTTTGGGTGTTTGAACAGTGCGTCCTCGACCTCGATGGAGGAGATATTCTCGCCGCCCGATATGATGATGTCCTTTGAGCGGTCTTTCAGCTGGATGTAGCCGTCGGGGTGACGCACGCCGAGATCGCCGGAATGAAACCAGCCGCCGTGGAAGGCCCTTTCGGAAGCGGCCTGGTTCTTGAGATAGCCTTTCATGACGACATTGCCGCGAAACATCACTTCGCCCATCGTCGCGCCGTCGCGCGGCACCGGCCGCATCGTGTCGGGGTCGATCACGTCGAGGTCTTCGAGAACCAGATAGCGCACGCCCTGCCGCGCCTTCATCTGCGCC
Organism: uncultured Alphaproteobacteria bacterium; assembly: GCA_963706255.1. GTDB lineage: Bacteria > Pseudomonadota > Alphaproteobacteria > Rhizobiales > Beijerinckiaceae > Methylocystis. The sequence continues at coordinate 287,377 of CAVPMJ010000023.1, forward strand.
TGCGCCGCGCCTTCGAGCGCATCCCAGTCGTCCTGCCATTCATTGACGGCGGCGGGGCCGTAAGTCTCGGTCAGACCATAAAGATGCGTGACCTCGAAGCCCGCCGCCTTCATTCCGGCGAGCACTGCCTGCGGCGGCGGCGCGGCGGCGGTGAAGAACCGCGCGGTCTTTTTGAGCGGCCTTTTTTCGGCTTCAGTCGCATTGAGCAGCGTCGACATCACGATGGGCGCGCCGCACATATGCGTGACCTCATGCTCGGACATCAACTCGTACATATGCCCGGCGCGCACCTGTCGCAGACAGACATGCGTGCCGGCGTTCACCGAAATCGACCAGGGAAAGCACCAGCCGTTGCAATGGAACATCGGCAGCGTCCACAGATAGACGGGGTGGCGGCCCATGTCGCCGGTGAGCACATTGCCGAGCGCGGTGAGATAAGCGCCGCGATGGTGATAGACGACGCCTTTGGGATCGCCGGTGGTGCCGGAGGTGTAATTGAGGGAGATCGCGTCCCATTCGTCCTGCGGCGGCGACCATTCATAGTCGGGGTCGCCTGAGAGGAGGAAATCTTCGTAGTCGATGGAGCCGAGACGCTGGCCCGGCCCGTCATATTCGGGATCGCTGTAGTCGATGATGAGCGGCTTCGCCTTGGCGAGCGCCAATGCCTCGCGGATCACGTCGGAAAATTCGCGATCGACGATGAGCGCCCGCGTCTCCGCGTGATCGAGGGTGAAGGCGAGGATCGCCGCGTCGAGGCGCGTGTTCAGCGTATTGAGGACAGCGCCCGTCATCGGGACGCCGTAGTGGCATTCAAGCATCGCCGGCGTATTGGCGAGCATGACGGAAACCGTCTCGCCCCGCGCCAATCCCGCCTTGATCAGCGCGCTGGCGAGGCGCCGGCTGCGCGCATAAAAATCACGATAATTGCGCCGAAGATCGCCGTGAACGATCGCGACGCGCTCCGGAAACACGGCCGCCGCGCGCGCGAGAAAAGTGATCGGGGTCAGCGGCTGGAAATTCGCGGGATTGCGGTCAAGGTCGCGATCATAGGGAGAGTCGGTCATCGCGAAGCGCTCCAACAGGCGAATAGCAGGCGACGAACTCTTTGCGATTCGCAACTCGCTCTTCGCCTTGCAAATTACTCGCCGAAATCGACGTCCTTCAGCCGCCCGAACACGCGGTCGGCGTCGAAATTATCTTCCTCGTCCGGCGGCGCCGCCGGCTTGGCCTTGCCGAAGACGTCCTCCGTCGTCGAGGGCGCGGCGCGCGGACTCGTCGTGACGCTCGCGGGCACGAGCGTCTGACCGTGATCCTCGACCGCCGGCGGCTTGTCCTTGGCGGCGCGATTGACCTCGAAATCGAGGTCGATCTGCGAGCACAGGCCAAGCGTCACAGGGTCCATCGGCGTCAGCGCCGCGGAATTCCAATGCGTGCGCTCGCGGATCGCCTTGAGCGTCGTCTTGGTCGTGCCGACGAGGCGCATGATCTGCGCGTCCTTCAGCTCGGGGTGATTGCGCACCAGCCAAAGGATCGCGTTGGGGCGATCCTGTCGACGCGACAGAGGCGTATAGCGCGGACCGCGCGCCTTCTTGACCTCCGGAACAACCACTTTCGAGACCGACAGCTGGAGGCGATAGGCCGAATCCTTCTCCCCCTTCTCGATTTCCTCGCGCGTGAGCTGGCCCGAGGTGATCGGGTCATGACCGCGAATGCCGGCCGCCACCTCGCCGTCGGCGATGCCCTTCACCTCGAGAGGATGCAATTTGCAGAAATCGGCGATCTGATCGAAGGTCAGCGAGGTGTTCTCGACGAGCCAAACAGCCGTCGCCTTCGGCATCAATGGGGCGTCGCTCATCGAAAATTCTCCTTAGATGTCGGGCATGGCGGGAACGTCGGCGCCGCGCCGCCCGGCGCTAGCGACCCACAGAACGACCGTCCATGTTGGGATGCCGCCTATATAAGCCGCATCCGCCTAAAGCGCAATCAATCCGCGCGCTACGGGCCAAGCCGCAGCTCCGAGCGCCGCAGCATCGCCAAGCAGAGCGGCCGAGCCGCAGCCGCACGCTCAGCTTTGCTCGCGCGCATGGGCGGGGCGGAATCCGCGCAGATGCGCCGGCAGCAATTCCCCGAGCGTCTCGCCTATCTTTGCGCCATAGCGGTGGAACAGCAGGCCGAAGACGATGAGCAGCACGCCGATCCCCGACAGCGCGAAGGGAAAGAGGATCGAATCCTTGAACACGCTGCTGGCGAGATAGCCAAGATAGGTCGTGACGCCGACGGCGCCGAAAACGGCATAGGCGCGGCGCATCAGGAAAATCGACAGGAAGACGAGGCCGACATTGATTACGCAATAAAGCGCCTTGCCGAGTTCGTCGCCGCTGTGCTGCGCCGTCAGCCCGCCCCAAAAGGCCATCAAGCCGAAAAGATGCAGCCAGAAGGCGAAGTCGCCATTCTGCCAGCGCTTGAGATCGACGAGCCAGGCGACGGCGAGCACGCCCAAGCCGAAATACATGCTGATCGTCGCGCGCTGATCCCAGGAAAATTCCTCCACCCCCATCAGCCAGGGCGTCAAATCCATCGACATGAACCAGAGCGCGAAAGCGATGATCATGACGAGGAAAGGAAACGGAAAGGCGATCAGGGCAAGCAATGCCGCGCCGATCGTTCCAAGCTCCATCGGCAGCCAGCTCGATTTGATCCAGACATAGAAGTCACGATAGGGACGCGCCTCGCCCGCCGGACTGGAATCGAACATCGACTGCAGCGCGAAGATCGCCAGCGGCGCCATGCCGACGGCGCAAGCGATGAGCAGTCCGCCCGGCGTGCGCAGGCCGCGCCTACGCCATAGATAGGCGCCGGCGAGCGTAAATAGCGCGGCGTAGACGAGCGCCGTGACGAGCAGCGACTTGTCGCCCCAGAGGCCGAAGGCGGTCGTCGAGAACATGCCCATGGCGCCGAGCACGATCAGCGCCCCGGCATACCAAAGCAGATTGACGAAGTCGTAACGCGGCTCCTGCGCCGACGCCGCGGAAGCGGATTGGCGCGCCGCGAGAAACTGGGCAAGCCGCTCAAACGTCGCGGCGTCGATGACGCCGGCTTCGCGGGCGGCGGCGATGTCGTCGGTGGTGATGCGTAATTTCATTGCTGGATTCCCTTGTCGCCAGCGCCTTTACATGCCGCGCTTGAGAAAAACTTTGTGCAAACGCACATGAGCGTAACCGAAAGCCGCTCATTTGACAGCCGGCGCCGCTTGCGCCCATTTACCCGCCGATAGGCGCAACCCCGCGCGCGAACAGAGCGAAATGCCAAAGAAATCCGCTGGCCTCACTTACGCCGACGCTGGCGTCGACATCGACGCCGGCAATAGGCTCGTCGACATGATCCGCCCCGCGGTGCGCGCGACGCGTCGGCCCGGCGCCGATGGCGAGATCGGCGGCTTTGGCGGCCTGTTCGACCTGAAGGCGGCAGGCTTTTCCGATCCTGTGCTGGTCGCGGCCAATGACGGCGTCGGCACGAAGGTGAAGATCGCGATCGAGTTCGGGCCTGCATGATACGGTCGGGATCGATCTCGTGGCGATGTGCGTCAACGACCTCGTCGTGCAAGGCGCCGAGCCGCTGTTCTTCCTCGACTATTACGCGACCGGCAAGCTGGACCCGGAAGCGGCCGCGGCTGTGGTGAAGGGGATCGCCGCTGGCTGCGTCGCCGCCGGCTGCGCGCTGCTCGGCGGCGAGACGGCCGAGATGCCGGGTCTTTACGCCAGAGGCGACTACGATCTCGCCGGCTTTGCGGTCGGCGCGGCGGAGCGCGGCCGTCTGCTGCCGCGCGACGTCTATCCGGGCGACGCGGTCTTTGGCCTGCCCTCCTCCGGCGTGCATTCGAACGGCTATTCGCTGGTGCGCCGCATCGTCCAGCGCGCCGGGCTGGCATGGAACGCGACCGCGCCCTTCGCGCCCGATCTCAACCTCGCCAAGGCGCTGCTGACGCCGACGCGCATTTACGTGAAGCCGCTGCTCGCCGCGCTGAAAGCGACGCCGCATATCGCGGCGCTGGCGCATATCACCGGCGGCGGCTTTCCCGACAATCTGCCGCGCGTCCTGCCGGAGGGTCTCGGCGTCGCGCTGGATCTCTCCGCCTTCAACGTTCCGCAAGTCTTCCGCTGGCTTGCGGCGACGGGAGAGGTGGCGCAAAGCGAAATGCTGCGCACCTTCAACTGCGGAATCGGCATGGCGGTCGTTGCTTCGCGCGCCGGCGCGGACGACGTCGAGGCCGCCCTGCGCGCCGTCGGCGAAAAGCCCCTGCGCATCGGCGAGATCGTCGAAGCCGAAGCAAGTGAACGTGTCATCATGCGCGGGACGTTGGCGTTGTGACGCGGCGGCGCACCGCGATCCTCATCTCCGGGCGCGGCTCGAATATGGACGCGCTGATTGAAGCCGCGCGCGCGCCCGATTTTCCTGCCGAAATCGCGCTTGTCCTCTCCAACCGCCCCGACGCGCCGGGCCTCGCCAAGGCCAAAGCCGCCGGCGTCGCAACCGCCGCGGTCGATCACAAAATTTACGCGGGGCGCGAGGAGTTCGAACGCTCGCTGCAAGTGGTGCTGGAGACCTATCGCATCGAGCTGATCTGTCTTGCCGGTTTCATGCGCCTGTTCACGCCCTGGTTCATCAATCAGTGGCGCGGGCGGATGCTCAACATCCACCCCGCCCTGCTGCCATCCTATCGCGGCCTCAATACGCATGAGCGCGCGCTCACGGATGGCGTGAAGATACACGGCTGCACCGTGCATTTCGTCGTCCCCGAGATGGACGAAGGGCCGATCGTCGCGCAGGCCGCCGTGCCGGTGCTCGACGACGACACGCCTGAAACGCTTGGCGCGCGCGTGCTCGCGCAGGAGCATGTCATCTATCCGCTGGCGCTGCGGCTCGTGGCTTCGGGCGCTATGCGGATCGAAGGCAATCGCGTGCTCGGCGCGCCGGCGCCGCAACAGACGGCCCTTGTCGCGCCCGGCGCTTCCCCAATAGCCTGACCGCCTAACTGCGAGGGACGCATGACGATCACGCTTTACTGTTTTCGACCTGTCGCCGGCCTGCCGGACGCTTCTCCTTTCGTGACCAAGACGATGACGCTGCTTAAGATGGCGGGGCTCGATTATGTCGAAGACCGCGGCGGCTTTTCCAAGGCGCCCAAGGGCAAGCAGCCCTACATCAACGACGACGGCGAGACCGTCGCGGATTCGACCTTCATCCGCCTTCATATCGAGAAGAAATACGGAAAGGATTTCGACGCGCATTTGACCGACGAGCAAAAGGCGATCGGCTGGTGCGTCGAGAAGATGTGCGAAGAACATCTCTACTGGATCATCGCCCACACGCGCTGGATGGACGACGCCAATTTCGAACGCGGCCCGGCGCGTTTCTTCGACCGCGTCCCCGCCATCGTGCGCCCACTGGTGAAAAAGTTTATCCGCCGCAAGATCGCCAAGTCGCTATGGGCGCAGGGCATGGGCCGTCACAGCGCGGCGGAGATCGACGCGCTCGGCGTGCGCGACATGGAGGCGCTGTCGACGCTGATCGGCGACAAACCTTATCTCTTTGGCGACAAGCCTTGCGGCGCCGACGCTACGGTCTTCGCCTTTGCGGCGTCCGCGCTGTCTCCGATGGCGGAGTCGGCCATCCGCGATGCGGCGCTGGCGAAGCCCAATCTCGTGGCCTATCGCGACCGTATGATGCGGGCGTATTTTCCGGAGCGCGTAAGCGCATGATGGGCGGGCCACAGGCCGTCATGGCCGGGCTTGGCCCGGCCATCCACGCCGAGACAGGCATCGCGCAAACGAACTTTCAAGACGCCGCCGATCTTGCTCTCATCTTTGATGCGGCGGCGCGTGGATGCCCGCGACAAGCGCGGGCATGACAGCCTGTTTAACCGACGATCTCATTGCCGCAAAAGAACTGTGCGATCTCGACCGCCGCCGTCTCCGGCGCGTCGGAGCCATGCACGGAATTTTCGCCGACGCTCAGCGCATGTTCCTTGCGGATCGTGCCCGGCGCGGCGTTCGCCGGATTGGTCGCGCCCATCACTTCGCGATAGCGCGCGATGGCGTTTTCGCCTTCCAGCACCTGCACGACGACGGGCTCGGAAATCATGAAGTCGACGAGTTCGCCGAAGAAGGGACGCTCCTTATGCACCGCGTAAAAGGTCTCGGCCTGTTCGCGCGTCATGCGGATGCGCTTCTGGGCGACGATGCGCAGCCCCGCGCCTTCGATCAGCGCATTGACCTTGCCGGTAAGATTGCGCCTGGTCGCGTCGGGCTTGATGATGGAGAAAGTGCGTTCGATCGCCATTGGAGCGCATCGCCTCGTCGTTGGAGTATGGGGCGCCGCGCTTATATCGGGCGCGTCACGACGCGGCAAGCCTCGCTGCGCTCCAGCTTGTCCTTCGGCTGGCGTTACGCCCGAGGCGGGCGCACCTCGGTCGCGGGATCGTTGCGGTCCATCCGCCAGTTCGGATGGTGGAAGTGCAGCACGCGGTCGCCGTTGTAAGAGACGACGGCGTTGTCGAAGGCGAGCGTTCCGATGCGCCGCCAGTTGCGAAACGACCCTTTCTTGAATCCCGTCTTACCCGTGACCTCCCCATCGTCGGTCACTTCTATCGTGAAAACGAGTTTGCGCTTGGGCGTCGGATCGCCCTTATCGAACATCAGCGCCAGAATTTCGTCGCGCGAGTCGAGACCGTCGCCCTCGATCCTCGGATAGCCGTCGGCGAGCTTCAGCCGCATGAATCTCGGCGCGCGCGTCGGAACGCCCGGCGGCTTCCCAAGCTCCGCGATCTCATGGAGTTGCCGCTCGGTGGCGTCCTTGTCGGTGAGCGCAAAGACAACTCCCGCGGTCAGAACGATCGGCGCGGTCGCCCAGTCGTTCGACAGCGTCACATTCGGCGCGTTGACGAAATCGACATCGTTGACGTAGCGCGTCGGCGCGCCGACGATGTCGTCGATCGTGAAGAAATTCGCGGTCTTTAGCGGCTCTGCGTGATTGGGGTCGGTCGTGGGGAAGAGCTTGCCGGCGATCCCCTGCCCGCGCGGCTTGCCGCGCTTGACTGCGCCGCCATTGGAATAGCGGGCGATGACGAGCGCCTTGCTCCCTTTCTGGAAATAGCCGGTGTAGCCGCTGTCCTCGGTGATGTCCCAAAGGCCGGTCAACACCACGCCCCAGGGATGGACGATGCGCCGGAAGCCTTTCTTGTCCGGCCCCCAACGCAGATCGCCATGCGCGTCGACCGAGCGTTGCGCGGCTTCCGTGAGCAGATGCCTGCCCTTCCATATCTCGCGCATCATGTCGAAAAAGGTTGGCTGCACGAAGGGCAAGGGCGGCTCTCCGGGCGCGCCCCAAACCTTTTGATAGGGATTTGCGAAAACCGCGTCGCGCAATTCGCTGTAACGCGAACCCGCATAACCGCGGTCTGCATCGGTAAATCCAATGGCGCCGAAATCATTCGGGCTCATGCCCTGCCCCTTTCTCAACTAATTTGATGAAAACCCTTCTCCCCTAAGCGAATAACTTTAGCGGCGCGATAATGCTATTGTCCAGCTTGTCTTGACCCTAAAGATAAGCGCCGGCGACGCCGATGAAGTCCTTGGCGGTCAGGCTCGCGCCGCCGACCAGCGCGCCGTCGACATTCGCGACGCTGAGCAATTCGCGCCCATTGGCGGGCTTCACCGAGCCGCCGTAGAGAATGCGTACTTCGACGCTCTTGCCGCCGCCGAGCCGCGCCTCGATGCGCGTCCGCGCGAATTCATGCATCTCGGCGACGTCCTGCGGCGTCGGCGTCAGGCCCGTGCCGATCGCCCAGACCGGCTCATAAGCGACGACAATATGCGCCGGCGCATCAGCGGGCAGCGAGCCCTCAATCTGCGCCCCGACGACGCTGAGCGCATCGCCCGCTTCGCGCTCGGCCCGCGTTTCCCCAACGCAAATGATCGGCGTCAGCCCCGCGCGCAAGGCGGCTGCGGCCTTGGCCTGCACATCGGCGTTCGTCTCGCCGTGGTCGGTGCGGCGTTCGCTGTGGCCGACGATGACGTAAGACGCGCCGGCGTCTTTGAGCATCTCGGCCGAAATGTCGCCCGTATGCGCCCCGCTGGCCGCCGCATGGCAATCCTGGGCGCCGAGGCCTATGCCGGCGCGCGCCGCGACGTCGCGCGCCAGCGCAATCAGCGTCGCCGGCGGACAGACGATGAGTTCGGCGCGCGCCCGCAACGCTGCGTCATAGGCCGCGCCCATCGCCTCGATCTCGGCGAGCGACGCGCGCAGCCCGTTCATTTTCCAGTTTCCGGCGACGAGCGGGCGGCGAGTCATCGGGGCGCTCCTTGCGAAGGATAAGCTTTCGTAACAGAGCGGCGGCCCGGCCAGCAATGCCGCTGCGGCGCTCGGCGCTGGAATGTCATGGACCCGTCATCAATTTCGATATATCTGGAATTATGGAAATGGAAACCGCCCTCGCCTGTCTCGCGGCGCTGTCGCAGCCGACGCGGCTCGACGCCTTTCGTCTGCTCGTTCGGCATGAGCCGAAGGGATTGCCGGCGGGCGACGTCGCGCGCGCGCTCGGCGTGCCGCAGAACACGCTGTCGACCCATCTCAACATCCTATCGCACGCAAAGCTCGTAACGAGCGCGAGAACCGGCCGCAGCGTCGTCTATCGCGCCGATCTCACGCGTCTCAACGCGCTCGCGCGCTTCCTCGCTGAGGATTGTTGCGCCGGCGCGGCCTGCGCGCCCGCCGACGCCCTTACTCTCGCCAATTGTGAGACAGACCGATGACTGAGAAAATCTACAATGTGCTGTTCCTGTGCACCGGCAACAGCGCGCGCTCGATCATGGCGGAGAGCCTCCTGCGCGCAGCGCGGCGCCGGACGCTTCAACGCCTTCTCGGCGGGCAGCCAACCCAAAGGCGCGGTCAATCCTTACGCGCTGAAGACGCTCGAAACGATGGGCTTGCCGACGGATGGCTTTCGCTCCAAGAGCTGGGACGAGTTCGCGGCGTCCGGCGCGCCGCAAATGGATTTCGTCTTCACCGTCTGCGACAGCGCGGCGAACGAAATATGTCCTGTTTGGCCAGGCCAGCCGATGACCGCGCATTGGGGCATTGAAGACCCGGCGGCGGTGGAAGGGACCGACATCGAGAAGCAGCGCGCCTTTGCGACGGCCTTCCGTTATCTGCGCAATCGCATCGATCAGTTTCTGGCGATCCCGATGCGTCGCCTCGACAAGCTCGCGATCACAGCGCGCCTGCGCGAGATCGGCGAGTTGGAAGGCGCGACCCGTCCCCACACGGTCGCGGAGTAAATCATGACGATCTTCGAACGCTATCTTTCGCTTTGGGTCGCGCTCTGCATCGTCGCGGGCGTCGCGCTCGGCCATTTTCTGCCCGGCGTTTTCCACGCCATCGGCGCGATGGAGATCGCCAAGGTCAATATGCCGGTCGCGGCGCTGATCTGGCTGATGATCATCGCCGATGCTGATGAAGATCGACTTCGCGGCGCTCAAGGAAGTCGGCCGCCACTGGCGCGGCATCGGCGTAACGCTCTTCGTCAATTGGGCGGTGAAGCCCTTCTCGATGGCGCTGCTTGGCTGGCTTTTCATCGGCCATCTGTTCCGGCCTTACTTGCCCGCCGATCAGATCGATTCCTATATCGCCGGGCTTATCCTGCTCGCGGCGGCGCCGTGCACGGCGATGGTGTTCGTCTGGTCGAATCTCACCAAGGGCGAACCGCATTTCACGCTGAGTCAGGTCGCGCTCAACGACGCCATCATGATCGTCGCCTTCGCGCCGATCGTCGGACTGTTGCTGGGTCTCTCGGCCATCACAGTGCCGTGGGACACGCTGTTCTTGTCGGTGGTTCTCTATATCGTCGTGCCGGTGATCGTCGCACAGATCGCGCGCAAGCGCCTGCTCGCGACGGGCGGCGAGGCGGGGCTTGCGCGAACGCTCGCCAAGATCGGCCCCGCGTCGCTCGTCGCGCTGCTCGCGACGCTTGTCCTGCTGTTCGGTTTTCAGGGCGAGCAGATCATCCGTCAGCCGGCGATCATCGCCATGCTCGCGGCGCCGATTCTGATCCAGGTCTATTTCAACTCGGGCCTCGCCTATCTCCTCAACCGCGCCGCGGGCGAGGCGCATTGCGTCGCCGGACCGTCGGCGCTGATCGGCGCGAGCAATTTCTTCGAGCTCGCGGTCGCGGCGGCGATCAGCCTGTTCGGCTTCGAATCCGGCGCGGCGCTCGCCACCGTCGTCGGCGTGCTGATCGAAGTGCCGGTGATGCTCAGCGTCGTTTGGATCGTCAACAGCAGCAAGAGCTGGTACGAGCGCGGAAGCGCGCGGTCGCTGGACCGGGTCTCCGCGCCCGTTGACGTTCCTTGATTCCGCGCTTCAGGAGCAGAGGCGGTAACCGAGCGCTGCGAGCTGCCGCCCTGTAATTCTCAGCATCGGCCCAGGCGCGGCGTAGCCTGTGCTCCGCACATGCGCGAGGAATATCCGACGCAGCGCGGGCTTGTAAGAATGAGCGAACAGAGCCGTCATCCGCCGATCCACGACTCCAGCGTCGGGACTGCCAAACCAAGGCGCGTGGAAGCCAAAGACCGAGTCTGCGGAAACGCATGAGCGGCGCGATGCGAGATAGAGGGTGCAGGAGGAGTTGCATTCGGTCGGACCGATCCGAATGGGCTCTCGTCGCGCCTCGGCGATCGCAAGCCGGGCCGCATAGGGCTCGACCCGCCCGCCATAGTCGGGATCGAGTATGTCGAAGGCGCGGGCGGGCGCCGTCAAAAGTACAAGCGTCATCATTCCTGCAAGACCGAGAGATCGCAGCATAGCATTTCCTTTTGAGGCGCTCTTAGGGGGCGGCGACCGCCAGTCTTGGCTGCTAGGGCTCAGTCGGCAGAGCGCGCGCCTAGGGCCCTTTTCGGAAGGGGAAAGGCTCTTAGTCCGCGCTTTCCAGCTTCAGCGTTCCATTTCTAAGCAAGCGTTATCTGAAGTGCAAGCAAGGCCTTAGCCTTAACGTGAAATTTTTTTGTCGATAACACTTGGCAAATTGACGGAGCGCTCTAGTCGCTCGTCAATCTCGGCGGCAGGCGATGCGACGAGCTAAAGTCATCCGGTCCGGAAAAGCCCGCGTGCGATTATGTTTACACAGCGCGATGCGAATGTGGATGGCATTTGCGAAAGTGTCTGGACGCGGGTTCGTGGCGCTCAGGCTTCAGCGCTTGCGTTTCTTCTCAACATCCATCGCCAGCGACTTGCCCAGAATATGCTCGTCGCGGCCGATGACATGCGCGCTGGAGCCGACGATCAACGGATCGGGGCCATGAACGACGCCGTGATCCTTATTGGGATAGTCGAGGCTCGAGAGGAAGTGCTGCATGCAGTTGAGGCGCGCGCGCTTCTTGTCGTCCGATTTGATGACGATCCAGGGCGCGTCCGCCGTATCGGTGAAGAAGAACATCGCCTCCTTCGCCTCGGTATAATCGTCCCACTTGTCCATTGACGCGCGGTCGATCGGCGACAGCTTCCACTGTTTCAAAGGATCGTTCATGCGCGAGCGGAAACGGCGCTGCTGTTCCTCGCGCGTCACGGAGAACCAATATTTGTAGAGATTGACGCCGGAATTGACGAACATGCGTTCGAGTTCCGGGCACTGGCGCATGAAGTCGAGATATTCGTTGGGCGAGCAGAAATTCATCACGCGCTCGACGCCCGCGCGGTTGTACCAGGAGCGATCGAAGAAAACGATTTCGCCGCCCGCCGGCAGATGATTGATGTAACGCTGGAAATACCACTGCGTTCGTTCGCGTTCGGAAGGCTTCTCCAGCGCCACGACGCGGGCGGCGCGTGGGTTGAGGTGCTCCATGAACCGCTTGATCGTGCCGCCCTTGCCGGCCGCGTCACGTCCCTCGAATAGCACAACGATGCGCTGGCCAGTCTCCTTCACCCAGTTCTGCGCCTTCAGGAGCTCCACCTGAAGAGATTCCATGTGCTTCAGATAGCTCTTCTCGGTCAGGCGCGTCTTGTATGGGAACTCTCCCGATTCAAACGCGTGCCGGATCGCTTCCAAATCGGCGCGCAGCCGACGAATATCCTGATGGCGAGAGGGCGGCGGGGCGGCGGGACGCTCGACGTGCGTCTTTACCGCGGCGTCCGGCTTGCTCTCAGAATTGGTTTGGGGTGAGGCGGCGTCGGCGATGACGTTGGGGGTTTCGTCCATTCTCGATCCCTTTTTGACGCGCCAAAACCCGTTCCGCCTCTCCTCTTGGGAGCGGCCGGCGCGACTTTAGTTCGGGCCAAGACTGCAACCTTACGGAAAACCAAGCAATAACTCATTTCGACGCGGCGTAGCGCCTCGCCCCGGCGCGCATTGCCACGCGGGCGGCCCCTCCCTATAGTCCGCCGCCAAAACCGGGGCCAAACCGCCTCCAAACGCACCCAAGGGAAGCAAGAACTCATGTTAGAGGGCCTGCGCGTCGCTTCGCAGAATTGGATCGGCCGCGCCATCATGGCGCTGGTGATGGGCGTGATCGTCGTCAGTTTCGCGATCTGGGGCGTCGGCGACGTGTTCCGGGGCATGACGACGCAACGGCTCGCGCGCGTCGGCAGCGGCGAAGTCACGGTCGAAGCCTATCGAAACGCCTATCAGAACGAACTGCGACGCATTCAGCAGCGCCTGCGTCGCGCCATCACCAATCAGGAGGCGCATCAGTCGGGCCTGGATCTGCAAATTCTGGAACGCCTGGTCACCGAAGTGGCGCTCGATCAGAAGGCCCGGTCGCTGGGGCTGGCCGCCAGCGACGAGACCACGCAGCGCCTATTGGCGGCGGAAAAGGTCTTTCAAGGACCCGACGGCAAGTTCGACGCCATGCGCTTCAAGCAGATCGCCAACGACGCCGGCTTCACCGAGCGCGGCTTCGTCGCCGACCAGAAGTCCGCCTATCTGCGCAAAGCTCTTGACCGACGTGGTCGTCGCCGGCGTCGAGCCGCCCGCGCTGATGGTCGAGGCGATCCATCGCTTTCGCAATGAATCGCGCGCCATCGACTACATCGTGCTGCCGCCCTCCATCGCCGGCGTCGCCGCCGCGCCCACCGACGAAGAACTGAAGAAGTATTTCGCCGAGCGCGAACAGGCGTTCCGCGCCAAGGAATATCGCAAGCTGACGACGCTGGTCGTCAGCCCTTCGACGCTCGGCAAGCCTGGGGACGTATCCGCCGACGAGGTGCGCAAGCTCTATGACGAAGTGAAGTCGAAGCGCTACGGCGCGCCCGAAAAGCGCGACGTGCGCCAGCTTGTGCTCAAGACCGACAAGGAAGCCGAAGAAGCTCTCGCCAGGCTCAAGGGCGGCATGGACATCGACGCGCTCGCGGCGGAACTGAAGCTCAATCCCAAGGACGTCAATCTCGGATTCGTCGAGCAGCGCGACTTCGGCGACGCCAAGGTCGGCGCGGCCGTGTTCGCATTGACGCAGCCGGGCCTCGCGGAACCCGTTCACACCGCCTTCGGAACGGTCGTGTCGCAAGTGAAGAGCATTACGCCCGGCGTTTACAACAAGACGCTCGAGCAGGCGGAGGCGGAGTTGCGCGCGGAAATCGCCGCCCAGCGCGCGACGCCGGATGCGCGCCGGCTGCATGACGCGATCGAGGATCAACGCGCCGCCGGAAAGACGCTGGCCGAAGCCGCCAAGGGCGTGGGCTTGGAGACGCGCGCCTTCGACGGCGTCGATGAAGGCGGAAACGACCGCAGCGGCAAAGCGATCGCCGATCTTCCCGCGGGCCCCGATCTTGTGAAGGCCGCCTTCGCGTCGGATATCGGCGTCGACAATGACACGGTCGCGACGCGCGACGGCGGCTATGTGTGGTTCGAGGTCAACGCCATCGAGCCGGCGCGCCAAAAGACCTTCGAAGAGGTGAAGGACGCCGTCGCCGACGCCATGCGCGCCGAGGCGGCGCAGAAGGCGCTCGCCGCCAAGGCGGAGGAAATCGTCGGCAAGCTCAACGCCGGCCAGCCGATCGAAGAGATCGCCAAGAGCCTTGGCCTCGAGGTCAAGCGCGCCAGTGACGTGAAACGCGCCGCGCGTCCAGACTTCAACGCCAATGTCATCGTGCAGTTCTTCGACGTGGCGCCGCGCGGCGCCGGCTCCGTCGTCGTCAATGACGGTCGGCTCGTGTTCTTCGTGCGCGATGCGTCTACGCCTGTCTTCGATCCCGCCTCGATAGAGTCGAAGACGATCGCCGCGCAGCTGAAGCCCGCCCTGCACAACGACATATTGGAGCAATATGTCGGGGGGCTGGAAAAGGCGCTTGGCGTCGACATCAATCAGAAGACGCTCGAACTCGCGACCGGAGCGGAACGCGACAAGTGACCGGCGCCATGTTCGAGCCCGCCTTTGACGCTTTTAGCGTCGACTACGATAACGGCCGGCCGCAACTGGTCGTGACAAAGCTCGTCGCCGATCTCGAAACGCCGGTCTCCGCCTATCTGAAGCTCTCGCGCGCGCGTTCGGGCACCGCCTTCCTGCTCGAATCCGTCGAAGGCGGCGCCGCGCGCGGACGCTATTCGATGATCGGCCTTGACCCCGACGTGATCTTCCGCGCTGTCGGCGACAAAGCGGAAATCAATCGCGACGCGCTTGCGCAGGCGCGCGCCTTTACGCCTTGCGACGCGCCGCCGCTTGTCGCGCTGCGTCAGCTCATCGCTGAATCCGCCGTGCCGCAGGCCGCGCAACTGCCGCCGATGGCGGCGGGCGTCTTCGGCTATCTCGGCTATGACATGGTGCGCCAGATGGAGCGCCTGGCGCCGGCCAAGGAAGACAAGATTGGCGCGCCTGACGCGCTGCTCGTGCGTCCGACGGTCATGATCGTATTCGACACGGTGCGCGACGAGATTTCGATCGTGACTCCCGTGCGCCCGCGCGCCGGCGTCGCGGCTAAAGCGGCCTATGAGGCCGCGTTGGCGCGGCTCGATAAAATCGTCGCGACGCTGGAGGCGCCGCTCGACCATCGCGACACGCGCGCCGATCCGCAGCTTCTCGCTCAGGAGCCGGTCTCCAACACGTCGCAGTCCCGATTTCTCGAAATGGTCGAGCGCGCCAAGGAATATATCCGCGCCGGGGATATTTTTCAGGTCGTGCTGTCGCAGCGTTTCACTGCGCCCTTCGCATTGCCCGCCTTCGCGCTTTATCGCGCGTTGCGGCGCGTGAACCCGGCGCCCTTTCTGTGCTTTCTCGATTTCGGCGATCTCCAGATCGTCTGTTCGAGCCCCGAAATCCTGGTGCGCGTCGCCGAGGGCAAGGTGACGATCCGCCCGATCGCCGGCACGCGCTGGCGCAGCGACGTGAAAGCCGAGGACGAACGTCTCGCCGCCGATCTGCTTGCCGACGAGAAGGAACGCGCCGAGCATTTGATGCTGCTCGATCTCGGCAGAAACGATGTCGGCCGCGTCGCCAAAACCGGCACGGTGCGCGTCACCGACAGTTTCACGATCGAACGATACAGCCATGTGATGCACATCGTCTCCAACGTCGAAGGCGAACTCGACGCGCGTCACGATTGCATCGACGCCCTCGCCGCGGGCTTTCCCGCCGGCACGGTCTCCGGCGCGCCCAAGGTGCGCGCCATGGAGATCATCGACGAACTCGAGACCGACAAGCGCGGCATTTACGGCGGCTGCATCGGCTATTTCGGCTCGGGCGGCCAGATGGACACCTGCATCGTGCTGCGCACGGCGATCGTGAAGGACGGCAAGATGCATGTGCAGGCGGGCGCCGGCGTCGTCTACGATAGCGAGCCGGAGTATGAGCATCGCGAATGCGTCAACAAGGCGAAGGCGCTGTTTCGCGCCGCCGAGGAGGCGGTCCGCTTCGCCACGCGTCCGCGACGCGGGCAGTAGTCAGATCGGCAAACTGGCGTAAACTGTCGAGACAGGCATGAGATTTCCGATGGCCGGCCCCACGATTTACGACGACGGCGACGACCCCTATCGCGCGATCCGCGTCGGCGATCCCAATACCGCAGGCGACGCCGCGAAATGGGGCGTGCTGCTGTCGCGCTTCATGCGCATCGTCGCGCTGTTCTGGCTGGTGCAGGGCTTGATGCAGTGGCGGATCATACTCGCCGCCGATCGCACGATTTTCGAAACGATGCCGCAGAGCGCGGCCTTCGCCGTTATTTTCTTTGCGGTGCTCGATCTCATCGCCGGCGTCGGCTTGTGGCTGGCGACGCCCTGGGGCGGCGTGCTGTGGCTCTTGATCGCGAGCGCGCAGATTTTTCTCACGCTCAGCATGCCGGGGTTCTTCATCGGCGGCTATTGGCTCATCGGCGTCAACGCCGTGCTCATCGCCATGTATTTCGGGCTGACATTCGAAGCGGGACGCGATGTCGAGGCGCAGCGCATGCGCGAACGTCGACGGCGCCGCAAGTTCGACAAAAAGTCCGCGAAACCTGTGTCTGGCGCATAGAGACGGCGCCGCCGCGCAATAGCTTTAAGACAAATTCAACGTAAATTGAACGTTTCAATTCACCTGTCATTCACCGCGAACAGGCTTATCGCGGTAAACAGGAGATTCAGGCTGTTATTTAAACTGCCTTTCATTTGCATCAGTTTAATTTGATCTCATCCAAGGCTGATCAAGAGATGCGAACGCATCCGGATGTGATGGAGAAGACGATGAGCGCCGTAACCAAGACCGCCCCTCAGCAGGCTCGCGCGGACCGCATTGGCGAAATCCGCCCGGTATATCTCGAAGCGTTGACCCTCGTTGAGCGCCTTCACCGCCGCTTGCTCGACGTGATCAAGGACGAGTTCGACCGCCGCGACCGCGGCGACGTGAACTCCGTGCAGGCGCTGCTACTTTACAATATCGGCGACAAGGAGCTGACCGCGAGCGAACTGCGCACGCGCGGCTATTATCTCGGCTCGAATGTTTCTTACAATGTTAAGAAACTCGTCGAGATGGGCTATCTGCATCACGCCCGCTCGCGCCTCGACCGCCGCTCGGTGCGCATCAGCCTGACCCCGAAGGGCAAAGAGATTCACGACATCGTCTCGCAGCTTTACGAGAAGCACGCCATGACCGTCGAGCATATCGGCGGCGTGTCCTGCGACGAGTTCCGCAGCCTCAACACCTCGCTTTCGCGCCTGGAGCGCTTCTGGACCGATCAGATCCGCTACCGCCTCTGAGTTCTCCCGCTTCCTTCTCCCCTATCTCACTTATCGCCGGCGAGCGCCTGAAAGCCGCTCCGCCGGCTTTTTCTTTGCTGTGGCATGTCTGGCGGAAACCCGCCATAGGCTCTATTTTACCAAGCGTTAATCACGACCGCAGGACGCCAATATGCGATGGTCCATCACGCTCGGCACGTTCATGGGAACCGCCGTGCGGATTCACGTCACCTTCCTGCTGTTGCTGGCGTGGATCGGGTTCGCGGCCTATCAGCGCGGCGGCGCCGCCGCGGCGCGCGACAGCGTGTTGTTCATCGTCGCCATTTTTGCCTGCGTCGTGCTGCACGAGTTCGGCCACATACTGACGGCGCGGCGCTATGGCATCGTGTCGCCGGTGATTACGCTTCTGCCGATCGGCGGCGTGGCGGATATGAACCGCATGCCCGACAAGCCCGGCCAGGAGCTGCTGATCGCCTTGGCGGGTCCCGCCGTAAATGTCGTTATTGCGGTCGCCCTCGTCCTTTTCCTGGGCGCGCTCGACGTCTCCGATGCGATACAGATCAGCGATCCATCCGTCAGCCTCCTGAAGCGCCTGGCGGCCGTCAATATTTTCCTGGCCGTTTTCAATATGATCCCGGCCTTCCCGATGGACGGCGGCAGAGTGCTGCGCGCCGCGCTCTCAATGTGGCTCGGCAAGGCCAAGGCGACCCGCATCGCCGCGCAGATCGGCCAGGGCTTCGCCTTTCTTCTCGGCTTTCTGGGACTATTCGGCAATCCGCTGCTGCTCTTCATCGCGATTTTCGTCTATATCGCCGCCGCCGGAGAGGCGCAGATGACGACGATGGTCGAGGCGGCGCGCGGCCTCAAGGCCGGGGATGCGATGGAGACGAGCATCGCGACCATCGACCGCGCCGCCAGCGTCCGCGAGGCCGTCGATATTTTACTGGCGACCTCGCAGGACGAGTTCCCGGTCGTCGATTCCTCCGGCCGGCTGATCGGCTTTCTGTCTCGCCCCGATATCATTCAGGCTTTACGGGTTTCCGACGCCGGCGCGCCTGTCGCGCCCTTCGTGCGCCAGGACGCCGCCACGATCGACGCGCGGGAGCCTATCGACGCGGCCCTGACCCAGCTCGGCGAGGGCGCGGTGGTCGGGGTGACCGACGGAGAGGGGCGTCTGGTCGGCCTGCTGACGCGCCAGTCGCTCGCCGAGATCATGATGATCCGCGACGTGCGCCCCGACTGGCGGTTTTCGCGGCGGGGCGAGACCCCCACGACTGTTGCCTAACGGCGCTGCGCGGCCTATTGGACGGTCAAAGCGCCGCAGGCGGAGCGCCCGGACCGGAACGAAATGTCCAACGTCACGCTGATCGACAATTACGACAGCTTCACCTTTAATCTGGTCCATTATTTCGGCCAGTTGGGCGCAACCGTCACGGTGCATCGCAACGACGCCGTCTCGGTGGCCGAGGTGCTCGCGGGCGGGCCCGACGCCATCGTGCTGTCGCCCGGCCCCTGCACGCCGCATGAGGCGGGCATTTGCATGGAGCTTATCTCAGCGGCCGCCGAGACCGTGCCGATCTTCGGCGTGTGTCTGGGCCATCAGTCCATCGGCGAGGTCTTCGGCGGCGACGTCGTGCGGGCGCCGCTGCCGATCCACGGCAAGATGGCCACGATCCTGCATCACGGCGACGCTGTATTCCGCGGCATTGAAGGCCCATTCCAGGCGACGCGCTACCACTCGCTGATCGTGAAGCGGGAGACCCTGCCCGACTGCCTGCGCATCACCGCCGAAACGCCGGACGGCCTCATCATGGCGCTGTCGCACAATACGTTGCCGACGCATGGCGTGCAGTTCCACCCCGAGAGCATCACCTCGCAGCACGGTCACAAAATTCTGCAGAATTTCCTGGACCTTGCGCGGGAGTGGAACGAGGGGCCGCGCCGCCGCGAGAAGGCGGCGTGAGGAATTGGGCGGCAGGTCTTGGGCGGTCGGCGGTCGGCGAGACCCGATCGAACTGCCGCCTGCCTATCGCCGACCGCCCATGAGCGACTTCAAGCCTTACATCGCGGCTCTCGTCTCCGGCGCGCCGCTGGCGCGCGACGAGGCGCGGGCGGCCTTCGCGCTTATTTTCGAAGGCGCGGCGACGCCGGCGCAGCTCGGCGCCTTCATCATGGGCCTGCGGATGCGCGGCGAGACGGTCGAGGAGATCATCGGCGCGGCGCAGGCGATGCGCGCCGCCATGACGCCGGTAGAGGCGCCGCCGGGCGCCATCGACATCGTCGGCACGGGCGGCGACGGAGCCGGCACCTATAATATTTCGACGCTTGCGGCGATCATCGCCGCCGCCGCCGGCGCCATCGTCGCCAAGCATGGCGGCAAGGCCGCCTCATCGCGCTCGGGCGCGTCGGACGTCCTTGGCGAACTCGGCGTCAAGGTCGGCATTGCGCCGGACGCCGCGAGCGCCTGCCTGCGCGAGGCGGGCATTTGCTTCATGGCGGCGAGCGCGCATCATCCCGCCATGCGCCACGCCGCGCCCGTCAGAGCCGAACTCGGCGTGCGCACGATTTTCAACATGCTCGGCCCCCTATGCAATCCGGCGCGCGTCGAGCGGCAGACGATCGGCGTCTTCTCGCGCGACTGGCTCGAACCGCTGGCGTGCGCCCTTTCCGAACTCGGCGCGAAGCGCGTCTGGCTGCTGCATGGAAGCGACGGCCTCGACGAAGCGACGACGACGGGGCCAACGCATGTCGTCGCGCTGGAAGACGGCGCGATCCGCGCCTTCGACATCGCCCCGGAAGACGCCGGCCTGCCGCGCGCCACGGCCCAGGCGCTCGTCGGCGGCGATCCGGCGCATAACGCCAGCGCCCTGCGCGCCGTGCTTAACGGCGCGAAAAACGCCTATCGCGACATCGCCGTTCTGAACGCTGGCGTCGCGCTCGTCGTCGCGGAACGCGCCGCCGACATTCGCGAGGGCGCGGCGCTGGCCGCGCGCGCGCTCGATTCCGGGGCCGCGCGCGAAAAGCTTAACGCGCTCATCCATTGCTCCAACCGGGACGCCTGACCGTAGCAAGGGCGGGATAGGATTGCGCCGCTTTATCGGCTATCCATTAGCGGCCGTCGGTTGGCGGAACGAATTCGAGCGAAGGCGGTCGCGGCGCGCCTTCGCTGTAGGCGAGCAAATGACTGATATCTTAAAAAAGATCGAAGCTTATAAGCGCACCGAGATTTCCGAGGCCAAGGTGCGCATGCCGCTCGCGACGCTCGAGCGCAATGTGCGGGACCATGATCCGCCGCGCGGCTTCGTGCATGCGATCGAGCAAAAGCTGAACGAACGCCGCATCGCGCTCATCGCCGAGATCAAGAAGGCGAGCCCGTCCAAGGGAATCATTCGTCCCGATTTCGATCCGCCAAAACTGGCGCGCGCTTATGAAGCCGCCGGCGCCGCGTGTCTTTCAGTCCTGACCGATGGGCCCTCGTTCAAAGGCAGGCTCGAAGATCTCGAAGCCGCGCGCAAGGCGACGCATCTGCCGGCGCTGCGCAAGGATTTCATGTTCGATCCCTACCAGGTCTATGAGGCGCGCGCTTATGGCGCGGATTGCATTCTCATCATCATGGCCGCGGTCGACGACGGAGAGGCCAAGGCGCTCAACACCGCAGCGCATGATCTGCGCATGGACGTGCTCGTTGAAGTGCACGACGAGAGGGAGCTCGACCGCGCGCTGGAGTTGGAGACGCGGCTCATCGGCGTCAACAATCGCGATCTGCATGACTTCAAAGTGGCGCTTGATGTGAGCGAACAACTCGCCGAGCTCATTCCGCGCGACAAGATCATCGTCGCCGAAAGCGGCATCACGGCGCATCAGGACTGCCTGCGTTTGGAAAAGTCGCGCATCTTCACGTTTCTCGTTGGCGAAAGCTTGATGCGTGAGGAGGATGTCGAGGAGGCGACGCGCGCGCTGCTGCAGGGTTAAGACAGGCTTTACGAGCGCGGCGCGCATGATTGCGCGCCGCTTCTGGTGACGTCGAAACGATCAGCAAGCGCCGAAAAGAATGATTGTCTTAATGACGCTTCCGTTGAGATAGATCGTCGCTTTGAGCCCTGTCGGAATAATGCTTCCGCAGGTCTGCGCGCAGACCTTCAGCGCGGCGCCGACCGGAATAGAGATCGGCAAACGCACGCAGAAGTTGCCGTAAATGGGAATCTGAAAACAGATCTGCTGAGTTTGAGGGTTGTAGCTTGCGCCAACGCATACGGAAAGGCCCAAGGCCTGCACACCCGCCAGATCTGCCTGAGCGCCAAAGCGCGTGACTTCTGCCGAGGCCTCTGGCATCGCTCCCTCAACGCCGGCGACAGTAAAATCAGGGACATGTTCTGTTGACATGGTCGTTGATCCTTTACAATTACATTGGGACATGGATTCCCCCTAAGAATTTGATCCACGACAACCATTGGGTATAAGCAAATTACATAAGTTTATATGGCTGTCGTGCACCACTGACGGCAGTCTCGCAGGACTGGACAGCAGGGCGAGAATATAAGGTTAATAGGAAAATTGCAACTATAAGTTGTATTTGTTCGCCGAAAGGAGGGACCGCCGCAAATGACCAAACTGACGCATCTCACCGCCACGGGCGAAGCACGTATGGTCGACGTGTCGGATAAGATCGAAACGAAGCGCGTGGCGCGCGCGCGCGGGCGCGTCGTCATGACGCGCGAGACGTTGCATCTTGCGGTCGAAGGCCAAGCCAAGAAGGGCGACGTCTTCGGCGCCGCGCGCATCGCCGGCATCATGGCGGCGAAAAAGACAAGCGCCCTTATTCCGCTCTGCCATCCCCTGCCCTTGTCGAGCGTGACGGTGGAGATAACGCCGGACGAAACGCTGCCGGGCCTTCGCGTCGTCGCGGAAGCCTCCGTCACCGGCCGAACCGGCGTCGAGATGGAGGCGCTGACCGCCGTTTCAGTCGCCTGTCTGACGATTTACGACATGCTGAAGGCCGCCGACCGCGCCATGCGCATCGAGGGGATCGAGCTCGTATCTAAACAAGGCGGCAAGTCGGGCGACTGGCGGCGCGAGGATTAGTCGGCCCCATTGCGATAGCTGGGCTGGATGTCGTTATAAGTGCTATATTACATTCGTTTTTTTTGGAGCCGCCGCCATGCGGATGCACTTTTTTCTCGCCGTCGCGTTGCTCATATTTGCGAGCGCGCCCGCCCTCGCCGACCGCGCGGAGGAGTGTCGGCGTCGCTGCGGCGACGACGACGCCTGCTATCAACGCTGCATCGGCGCGGCGTGGGCGCCCTACAACTATCCCCGCAGTCGCGGCTGGGGTCACCACGGCTATCGTCATCGGAGCTATCGCAACGGGGGGCCGGCAGACACCCCGGCAGCGCCAACGGAGGCGGCGCCAACAGAGGCGGCGCCCACCGACGTCCCGCTCGATCGAAAGCCGGCCAACGCAGCCGAGACGCCGGGTGTTGAAAGACGGCGCGCCGGAGCCGTCGACCTCCACTCGGCCAGTCGACAGCCGCCCCACGGCCGCTCCTTCAATTCTCGGCACAGCCTACGATCTGCTTTATGGCAAAGGCGGCGAGACGGAAGGTTACGGGCTCTATTCCTATGTCATTCTGCCCCGCGTCAATGATCGCAGCGCAGCTTTCTTGAGCGAGATCCTCACGCACTTCCCCTCCGCGCAGGACCTGCCGACGGCGAAGAACCGCATCAACATCCTGTACATCCCGACCAAGCCCTCGTCGAAGGGCAAGGTTTCCTTCTCCAATGAAGTCTCCGCCGGCGACGCGAGGAAGTTCCTGTCGTCCGCCTATGATTTCGCCATGGCGCAAGAGCTGCTCTACCACCTTTGCGACCAGCCGGCGCCCGCGGTCGCGCAGCTCTGCCAAAACGATCTCGCCGACGGCCCTTACCTGCTCACATACGCGCGCCAGATCAGCGATCGAACGCCGCTGCCGCCGCCGTTCCTGTTCGTCGATCTGACAAATGTTCATCCCCGCGCGTTCAAACTGTTCGTGTCCGCCTATGCGAGTCAGGTGAAGCGCCCGGATTTCTCGGATGGCGATCGGGTCGATGATTTTCACTTGTCCTTTGGCAACATCACCCTGACGGCCGCCGATTGGGTGCGGCCGATCTCCGCCGCCGTCAGCGATCTTCTTCATCATGCTGAGGCCAAGGCCGACACAGCCAAACCGGCGCCGAAATGAAAATCGCCTTCGCGCATTTTATAGCCATCGTTCTATTGGGTTGCGCCCTTGGCACGGCGTTCTCATTCGCTTATCCCGGCGTCGACATCGATCCGACGCTGGCGATGGTCATCGCGCTTGTCGCGATCGCGGGGGAAAGTCTTGCGGTATTCCTCTATCGCCGCGTCGCCAGCCGAGGATAGAGCGAACCCGTGGACAAGCCTCTTACCGTTGCGGAAGCGCTTACGCGCGTGCTTTCGGGCGCGACGCGACTCGGCGAGGAGTCGACGCCGCTCAGCGGCGCGCGCGGCCGCACGCTGGCGCGCGATCTTGTCGCCAGGCGCACGCAGCCGCCCGTCGCCGTCTCCGCCATGGACGGCTATGCGCTGCGCGCCGCTGACCTCACGTCAGGCGCGCGGCTGCGGCTCGTCGGCGAAAGCGCCGCCGGACATGGCTTTGACGCCCGACTTGGCCCCGGCGAGGCCGTGCGCATCTTCACAGGCGCGCCGGTTCCCGAAGGCGCAGACGCCATTCTCTTGCAGGAGGACGCAGTCGCCGCCGACGGCATGGTCGGCGCTCAAGACGGCGCGGCCTCGGGTTCGCATATCCGCGGCGCCGGCCTCGATTTCCGCGAAGGCGTCATCGCGCTGACCGCCGGGACGCGGCTCGGCCCCGCCGAACTCGCGCTCGCCGCCGCCATGAACCACGCGAGCCTGCCGGTGGCGCGGCGCCCGCGCGTGGCGCTGGTCGCGTCGGGCGACGAACTGGTTCTCCCCGGCGCGGAGCCCGGCCCGGCGCAGATCATCGCCTGCAATTCTTATGCGGTGGCGGCGATCGCCGAGGACGCCGGCGCCGAAGCGACCGACCTCGGCATTTTCCGCGACGACCTCGCTGACCTGGAACGCGGGATCGGTCTCGCCCGCGAGGCCCGCGCCGACGTTCTGGTGACGCTCGGCGGCGCGTCGGTCGGCGACCACGATCTGCTGCGGCCGGCGCTGGCGCGTCAGGGCATGACGCTCGACTTCTGGCGCATCGCCATGCGCCCCGGCAAGCCCCTCATTCATGGCGCGCTCGGGGACATGCGCATTCTCGGCCTGCCCGGCAATCCGGTGGCGGCGATCGTCTGCGCGCTGGTTTTTCTCCATCCGTTGCTGCGCGCGCTGCAGGGCGATCCGCGCGCCGCCGAGGATAGAACCGAAGCCGCTATCGCAGGCGTGGACCTGCCGGCGAACAAAGGCCGGCGCGATTATATGCGTGCGCGGCTTTCGCTTGACGCCGACGGCCGCCTCATCGCCACGCCGCAGCCGCTGCAGGACTCTTCGCTCCTGACCGAGCTCGCGCAATCGCAGGCGCTGCTGATCCGCGAGCCTGGCGCCCCGCCGGCGCCCAGGGGCGCGACCTGCCGTATCCTGCGCCTGCCCTAACCCCGTCGCGCCGCCGTGACTTTGGCGCCGCAAAATGCCAAAGAGAACCATAAACGAGCGCCGGAGCCGCAAGCCGCATGTCGATCATCGATTCCGTCCGCAAGACGCTGACGCCCATCCATCCAGAGGGTTACGTCTTCATCGCCGGTTTTGCGGTCGTCTCCTTCATCCTCAACTGGCTGTCGCCGACGCTGGGCTGGATCGGCTTCATCGCCACGGCCTGGTGCGCCTATTTCTTTCGCGACCCGCCGCGCGTGACGCCTTTGCGCGAGGGTCTCGTCGTTTCGCCCGCCGACGGCGTCGTCAGCGCCGTTGGATTTTTTCTTCCGCCCGCCGAGCTCGGGCTCGGCGCGGAGCCGATGCAACGCATCTCGGTGTTCATGAGCGTTTTCGACGTGCATGTGAATCGCGCGCCGATCACCGGCCGCATCTCGCAGGATCGCCTACAAGCCCGGCCTTTTTCTGAACGCCGATCTCGACAAGGCGAGCGAGGACAATGAGCGCAGCGGCATGGTCATCGAAACGTCGTTCGGGCGTTTCGGCGTCGTGCAGATCGCCGGCCTCGTCGCGCGGCGCATTATTGGCTTCGTGAAGGAAGGAGAACAGATTGGCGTCGGCGACCGCTTCGGCCTCATCCGTTTCGGCTCGCGCGTCGACGTCTATATGCCGGCTTCGGCGCGGCCCATGGTCGCCATCGGCTCGCGCGCCATCGCCGGCGAAACCATACTCGCCGACATGACCGCCGGCGCCGCCGCGCTCACATTCAAAGCGGGCTGATCGCGCGATGGCCGATCCCTTCTTCTCGCAAGACGACGCGCATGAAGGCTCGCTGACGCCCTCGGAGAAGCGTCGTCTTCGCTTCCGCAATATTCCGTTGCGCATCGTGCTGCCCAATCTCGTCACGCTGCTCGCGCTGTCGATGGGGCTGACGGCGATCCGCTATGCGATCGAAGGGCGTTTCGAAACCGCCGTTACGGCGGTGATGGCGGCGGCGGTGCTCGATGGACTCGATGGACGCCTTGCGCGCGCATTGAAAGGCACGTCACGCTTTGGCGCCGAACTCGACTCTCTTTCCGATTTCGTCGACTTCGGCGTCGCGCCGGGACTATTGCTGTATTTGTGGACGCTGCATGAGATCAAGGGGCTCGGCTGGTTCGCCGTGCTCGTCTTCGCGATCGCCTGCGCGCTGCGCCTCGCGCGTTTCAATGTGATGATCGACGATCCGACGAAACCCGCTTGGCAGGCCGAATTCTTCGTCGGCATGCCGGCGCCCGCCGGCGCCGTGACGGTGCTGTTGCCGCTCTATTTGCATTTCTCGTTTCTGGAGCTGCCGGCGTCCAAGGCGATGACGCCGTTCTACATCGTCTATGTGCTCGCCATCGCCTTTCTGATGGCGAGCCGCATTCCGCATTTCTCCGGCAAGCGGATTGGCCGCATTCCGCGCGATCTCGTCATTCCCGTGCTGTTCGGCGTGGGCGTCACGGCGCTGCTGCTCGCCATCTATCCGATGGAGCTGCTCGCAGTGGTGAGCCTTGCCTTCCTGGCGGCGATTCCTTTCAGCGTACGGCGCTACAACGCGCATGCGAAAGCGGACGCCGAGAAGGCGAGTTCGGGAGAGGCGCAAGATGAACCAAACGCGTCGACCGATTCTAACTCGATAGACGCCAATTCACCGGGCGGCGAGCGGCGCCAAGGGCTGGCTTTCGACC
Organism: uncultured Alphaproteobacteria bacterium; assembly: GCA_963706255.1. Taxonomy (GTDB): domain Bacteria; phylum Pseudomonadota; class Alphaproteobacteria; order Rhizobiales; family Beijerinckiaceae; genus Methylocystis. The sequence goes on from CAVPMJ010000023.1 coordinate 313,895, forward strand.
TTCTGACTAACTGCGGCGGCCGGCGGCGCGCCCTCGGGCGTCGGCTCGGCGCCCCGCGCGTCGATCACCGCCTGCGTCTGCGCGTCCGCGGCGCGCGGCGCGGCGAGATGCGCGCCAATCTTGCGCACGACGTCGGGCGCTTCGGCGAAAGCGCCGTGGCCGACGAAATCCGTCGAGAAAGACGAAATATCGTGGACGGACACGCCCAAGTGATCGAGCTCAGCCTTTTCCTCGGGCTTGGCGGGGTCCATCGCGCCAAGACGCGGGCGCGCGCCAGCGATGCGGGAGGAGAGCGACAAGGCGCGATCATTGCTGGCGATAAAGATCGACACGCGATGCGGGTCGAGCCGCGCCACCTGCTGGCGGAATACGTTGAGGTCGATGTCGGGCGCCGCCAACATCACTTCGCCGAGTCTTCCGTCGAGATCGGGATGGCCCGACTGCGCGACGCCGCGCAGCGTCTCCATCGTCAGCCATGCGCCCATGGAATGCGCGAGCACATGAATACGCCCGACGCCAGGCGTGCGGGAAAGGTCGAGGATCAGCTTTTCCAGCGCGTCGCGCGAGACTGTCGCCGCTTCCTTATCCGATTCATAGTTGAACAGCCCGCCGCGCGAATTCCAGGCGAAGAGCGCGGGAACGCCGGAAAACTGGCCATCGGCCACGATCTGAGCGAGGCGGTAGCGCGCATCGTCGAGCCCGGTGTTGAAGCCATGCACATAGAGCAGAACGTCGCGCGAATTGCCGACGCGGCCCGACACATGCGAGGCGACTTCGCCATAGAACTCCTGCTCGTCCATATTGCGCTTCGTCAGCACGGTGAAATGGCGCTGACGATCCGCGCCGCCAAAGCTCGGCCGCTCGACATTGCCGGGGCGATGATTGAGCGGCACGCCAATCGAGGTCAGCGAAAAACGCGCGCGGCCGTCGTCCGCGGCTCCTTCCGAGCGACGCGTGGAGGCGACGAAAAGCGCAACATTCGCCGGCTCGCCGCGCGGGCCGGCGACAAGCGAAACCGCATTGCCGACATGGCCGTCGACCATGCGCATGCCGTCGGACATGCAGCCGGCAAGCGCCGCCGCGGCCAAAAGCGCGCCACAGCGCGTAAGCATTTTTTCCCCAAAGTTGCGCAAATGGTTGGCTCGATCCGGCGCCTGTTCGGAAAACATGTTCCGTAGCGGCGCGGGGTTGACGTAAGGCGCCTCGGCCCAGCATCGCCTTTGTGACCGCCGAAAGCGACGAAAGCGGGGCGAAGCGCCCGTCGATTAAGGGAAAAAGTCTCGATATTTCATGAATGCTGCGCAAATTCGCCGCACTTGCGCGGCTGCGCCGCGCCTGTGCATAGTGCCGACAAAATAACTTAAAGGGAGACGCGGCGGCTAACCGCCGTCGCACGCCGGATAAGCAATGCGGATCAGGATATTAGGCTCGGGCGCCGGCGGCGGCTTCCCGCAATGGAACTGCAACTGCGCCAATTGCAGAGCGGTTCGCGCGGGCGCGCCGGGCTATTCGCCTCGCACGCAGTCTTCGCTCGCCGTCACCGCCAATGGCGCCGATTGGCTCCTCCTTAACGCCTCGCCCGATTTGCGCGAGCAGATCGCCGCGGCGCCGGAATTATCGCCGTCCGCCGGCGACGATGTGCGCGCGAGCCCGATCAAGGCCGTGGCGCTGACCAATGGGGACGTGGACCATGTCGCGGGCCTTCTGAACCTGCGCGAGGCGCAGCCGTTCAGCGTCTACGCCGCCGGCCGCGTGCTCGATGCGTTGGGCGCCAATCCGATCTTCACCATTTTGCAAACGCAGCTCGTGCCCCGCATTGAGTTGCGGATGGACGAAGCGGTTGCGCTGAGAGGCGCCGGACTCGATCTTGGGCTTTCGATCCGCGCTTTTCCGGTGCCCGGAAAAATCGCGCTCTATCTTGAGAACGCCAACGCGCCCAATTTCGGCACAAGCGCCGGCGACACGCTCGGCCTTGAGATCATCGAGACGAAGACGGGCAAATCCTTTTTCTATATCCCCGGCTGCGCCAAGATCGACGCGCCGCTCGCCGCGCGATTGAAGGGCGCCGCGCTCGTCTTCTTCGACGGCACCTTGTTCCATGAAAATGAAATGATCGACCAGGGTCTTCTGGGCAAGACCGGTTCGCGCATGGGCCATATCAACATGAGCGGCGCCGATGGCTCCATGGCCGCTTTCGCGCCCTTGGACGTGAAGCGCAAAATCTACGTCCACATCAACAATTCAAATCCGGTCCTCAACAAATTTTCAAATGAATGCGCGGTCGTCGAAGCGGCCGGCTGGGAGATCGGCGCGGACGGCATGGAGGTGAGCCTGTGAACGACATCGCAAGCGTGGACTGGCGCGGCGCGGCGCCCCTTTCGCGCGAAGAATTCGAAGCGGCGATCCGCGCCGTCGGCGCCGAGCGCTATCACGACAAGCACGAATTTCATAAGCTGCTCCATGGCGGCAAGCTCAACAAGGATCAAGTCGCCGCCTGGGCCTTGAATCGCTACTGCTATCAGGAAGCGGTGCCGCGCAAGGACGCCGCCTTCATGAGCCGCGCGCACGACCGCGAGCTGCGCCGCGAATGGATCCATCGCATTCATGATCACGACGGTCTGGGCGAAGAAGGCGGCGGCATCGAGCGTTGGCTCGTGCTGACCGACGCGCTGGCCTTTTCGCGCGACTATGTGACCTCGCGGCGCGGCGCCCTGCCGGCGACGAAATTCGCCGTCGAAGCCTATGTGCGTTTCGTCGTCGAGCAGCCGCTTGTCGTCGCCGTCGCGTCTTCGCTGACCGAACTCTTCGCGCCTTCGATCCATCGCGAGCGCATCGCGGGAATGCTGGAGAACTACGATTTCGTCGACGATCATGTGATGGCCTATTTCAAGCGCCGGCTGACGCAGGCGCCGCGCGATTCCGAATTCGCGCTGGGCTATGTGCTGGACAACGCCAAAACGCGCGCCGAACAGGAAGCCTGCGTCGCGGCCGTCCGGTTCAAATGCGACGTCTTGTGGGCGCAGCTTGACGCATTACATCACGCCTATGTCACGCCAGGGCTGATCCCACCCGGGGCTTGGCGGCCGGGAGAGGCGAATGTCTGACTTGCATGCCGCGCGCTTCGTGATCGGCCCGGACTCGCGTCCGGCCTTCACGCGCTATGCGCGGCTGCATGAGGATCGCGCGCGCTCGCGCACGGTCGTACTCGCGCCAGAGCGCGCCTATGAACTCGACCAAATCGGCCTCATCGTCTTGCGCGCCATAGACGGCGTGACGCGCGTCGCGGATCTTTGCGCACGGCTCGCGCAGCAATATTCAGCGCCGGTCGACGTCATCGCGCGCGACGTGACGACGCTGTTGCAAGGTCTTGCCGACAAGCGACTGCTGCGGGACGGAGCCGATGCATTTTCGCCGCCGGCGGTTTCGGCTTTCGCGTCGTCGATCGCGCCCTTCGCAGCCGGACCTGCAGGGCTTCTCGCCGAGCTCACGCATCGCTGCCCCTTGCAATGTCCCTATTGCTCCAATCCGCTCGATCTCGAGCGCGCAAACGGGGAGCTTACCGCCGACGAATGGGGCGAGACCTTTCGACAGGCGGCGTCGATCGGCGCGCTGCAGCTCCATCTTTCCGGCGGCGAACCGACGGCGCGTCGCGACCTGGAAGAGATTCTCGCGCATGCCGTCGACGCGGGTCTTTACACCAATCTTGTCACCTCCGCCGTGCTGCTGACGCGCGAGCGGTTGCAGCGTCTCGCTGAAATCGGCCTCGATCATGTGCAGGTCTCGATCCAGGACGTCGTTCCCGAGAGCGCCGATCGCATCTCGGGCTATGAAGGCGGCGTCGCCAAGAAGCGCGACGTGGCGCGCTGGACGCGCGAATTTGGGATGGGGCTGACGATTAACGCGCCGATGCACCGCCAGAACATCGCGCATCTGCCGCAGATCATCGACTTCGCCGTCGACGTCGACGCGCAGCGCATCGAGATCGCGCATATCCAGTATTACGCCTGGGCGCAGATGAACCGCGCCGCGCTCATACCGACGCGCGACGTCTTCATGGGAACAGTGGAAATCGTCGAGGCCGCGAAGAAGCGTCTCGCCGGCGTGCTCAATTTCGATTTCGTCATTCACGATCATTATGCGACGCGGCCAAAAGCCTGCACCGGCGGCTGGGGCCGTTCGATCATGGCCGTTACGCCCTCCGGCAAAGCCCTCCCCTGCCATGCGGCGCAGACTCTGCCGGGCCTTGTCTTCGACAATGTGCGCGAGCGGCCGCTCGGCGACATCTGGCGCAATGGCGCGGCGTTTAACGCCTTTCGGGGAACGGATTGGATGCAGGAGCCTTGCCGATCCTGCGATCGCCGCGAGATCGATTTCGGGGGCTGCCGCTGTCAGGCTTTCGCCGTCACGGGAGACGCGGCCGCGACAGACCCTGCCTGCCATCTTTCGCCGGAACATGCGCGCTTCGCCGCCTTTGCGGAAGTAGAATCGCACACGCCTGCGCCTGACTTCGTCTATCGACGCTACGGCGGCGCCGCGGTTCAGGCGACGCGCGCAAAAGAGCCGGTTTAACTATCTCTGCGCCGTGCGGCGATCGTCCAGAGCAAAGCCTCCGGCGCGGGTTCCCACGCAAGTTAGCGCCAAGCAATGTCGACATCAGGGACGCCGGCCACGGCGGCGGACTCCGCGAAGCTTAAGATCGTTGCGCCCCCTCGGCTGCGGCGTTCGGCACAGGGGCGTGGATATCCTGATAAAAATTCTAATGCGGTAAGAAAGGAGCAACTTCCGCGCGGCATATTAAGCCTGTCTCGCGGAGTTAAGAATTTGTTTCGTATAAGCGTAACGGAGCTTGTCGCATGAAGTCGCGGGATACGCTTGTCCGCCTGAAGCGTTTTCAGGCCGAGGAAAAACGCCGGCGCGTCGTCCAGCTCAATGCGATGATCGCCGAATTCACGCGCATGGCGAATGAGCTGGACCGTGAAATCGGTCAGGAAGAGCGGCGCGCCAATATCGACGATCCCGCCCATTTCGCCTATCCGACCTACGCCCGCGCCGCCCGCGCCCGCCGCGATAACATCATGGCGTCGGTTGGCGAACTGCGCGGCCAGGTCGACGAGGCCGAGGCGCAGTTCAAGGAGGCGAGCGAGGAACTCGCCAAGGCGCAAAGCCAGGAAGCGCGCGATCGCGGCGCCGAGCGCATGATCGACGTCGTCGCCGATCGCCGCCATGGCGAAATGGCGGAAGTCCTGCGCCGCGCGTAAGGCGCGCGGCTAAAAGAGCCGCCAGCGCAACCGGCCTTTCGGCGCGCGCGCCCATAGGCCATATGTCCTTCGCAAAACGACCTCGGCAGGCCCGCCTCTCGAAAGAGAAGCGGCTAGGCGCGCGACGTCATAGCGAAAGCGTCGAAAGAACAGCGTCGCGCCAGAATGCGCCGCGACGGCAAACGCCAGTTCGAAACGCGTAAGATCGGCGATCCATTCCGGCTCGACCTTGCCCTGCGCCGCAAGCGCGTCGAGGCGTCGCGACAAGGCGGCCGCGTCGGCGCGATGGCGCCCTTCCGGCAGGCGCCCATCGATCGACGCCCGCAACAGCGCGTCGAATTTATTTCCCAAGGCTAGCGCGGTCAGCGGCAGCGTTTTGCGGACGTCGAGCGCGCGCTTGCCGACAAGGCTGCGCGCGAAGGCCTCCACCTCGACCTTGTCGATGGCGGCGAGGCGCTGCGCCTCCGCGCCCTGCAAGCCGAAACGGTCGGCGACGGCGACGGGCGCTTCGAAAAACTCGCGCCGCAATTCTGCGTCCGTATAGAGGCGCGCGAGCAGCGCCTGGGTCTGCGCTAGTCCCATCTTCCGCGCTCCTTAAGCGTCACACGCGCCCGTGCGACTTCGTCGAGCAGCTCGCCGAAGGGCGGCAGGCGTTCGTCGCGTTCGAGAATGACGGCTCTCACCGGCGCGCGCGCGACGACGCGATCGTAAAGCGCCCAGACCGCGTCGCTCGTTGCGGCGTCATGGCTGTCGATCAGCACGCCATCGAGTTCGACGGCCGCCTGCGTAGTGAATTTGCACGAGCCTGTCCCACGGCCAGCGTTCGAAAGTCGCGTCGAGATCGACGCCGAAATTCACGGCGTTCACATACATATTGGCGACGTCGCACAGCCAGCCGCATCCGGTCGCCTCAAGCGTGCGCGTCAAAAATTCCGGCTCCTCCATTTCGGCGCCCGGCACGCGCACGACAGTCGTGATATTTTCGAGAATAAGCGGCGCCTTGATGCGCCTGCGCACGGATTCGACATTGCGCGCGACGACGTCGATCGCTTCCTGCGTATAGGGCAGCGCGGCGAGATGGCCGATGGAGACGCCGCCCGCGCGCGTGAAGCAAAGATGCTCGCTCCACCAGGGCGGATCGATGCGTTCGATCAGCGCGGCGAGTTTGTCGAGATAACGCGAGTCGATCCCGTCGGCGCTGCCGATCGAGAGATCGAGCCCATGCGCCACAAGCGGAAAATGCGCGGCGAGAAGATCGAGTTCGGCGCTTTTTTCGCGCGAGGCGTCGAAATAATGATCGGCGATGATCTCAAGAAAATCGACGCTCTCTCGATTGGCGAAGAGATCGGCGCGAAACTGGGGCCGGTAGCCGAGGCCCGAGCCGAGCGCGGGCGCGTCAATCGCCGCCACAACCGCCACAGCCGCTGCTTCCTCCGCCGTCGCCGCAACTGCCGCCGCAGCTCGCGCCGCAACTGCTGCCGTCGGTCGCCGAGCCGCGCTTGAAAGAGTCGGCGAACATCGCCTCCGTCGTGCCTTTCAGCACCGAGAAGCCGTAGAGACCGATGAGAAACAGCGAGGCGCCTTCGAAGGCGCGCGCTTCCGGCCCCGGCGAGCCGATATGGCCGACCGCCGCCTTGAGACGATCGGCGTAAGCGAGGCGCATCGCTTCGAGATAGGCGTGGCCGCGACGGCTCGCATGGGCGCGCGTCAGCACATAGGCGAGCGCGAAGAGCGCCGCGACCGAGGCGATGGCCAGAAAGACCAGATAGGCGACATTCGGTCGCCCCGCCTCCCAAGCGACATAGAGCTTGGCGAGCGCGAAACCCGCGATCGCCAATGTGCCGACGATCTGCGCGCGTCGGCGCCAGATTTTGACCGCTTCGGGCTTCGTCAGCTCCTCGGCCGCGAGCTTCGCGCGCACCGGCGCGAGCTGTTCGAACAGGAACTTGCGCTGCGCGCGATTCTCAAACAGCTGATGCGCTTTCGGCTTCGCCTGCGCCAACTCGAGCACGCGCAGCTCCAACGCGTTGAGTTCGCCGGGCTGCGGCTGCTTCTCCGTGGGGACGACACGGTCCCCCTTGGCGAGCGCGACGAAACCGCGCTGCGCGAGATCATAGACGAGCGTGCGGATGACCTGATTCACGCCGCCCTGCAGATAGGCGATCTCCATCGCATCGGGGCTCTGCGGCACGGGCGGCGGCGGGCGCCGGTCGGTGCGGTCCGCCAAGCGAATGACGAGATAAGTCGCCGCCAGCACGACGATGACGACCAAGCCGAAGACATTGAGGAATTCGGGACCGGGAAGATTCAGGATCGGAAGATTCTGCACCGCTTGCTCCTCAATCGGCGGCAATGTCATGCGTCAGCCGCCGCGCCTGCAGCGTCGCGACCGCCAGCACCGCCATGCCGATCGCCTGATGCGCCAAAGCCAGCAGCAGATGCGGCGTTCCGGCGAAAGGCGGCTCCACCAGCACCAGCGTCGCAATGCCGAGCGCGATCTGCATCAAGACATGGCCGAAGACAATGACCGCGCCGCGTCTCGCGCGCCCTTCCGCATTCATCAGCGCGTCGAGAAGATGCAGCAGCGCGAAGGCGAAGATCACATAGGCGATCATGCGGTGAAAAAACTGCGCCGTGACGGGATTGTCGACGAGATTGGTCCAAGCGGGTTCAAGCCGCCACAACACATCCGCCGGCGGGATGAAGACGCCGTCCATCAGCGGCCAAGTGTTGTCGACAAGCCCCGCGCGCAGGCCGGCGACGATCCCGCCGGCGAAAATCTGCACGAAGACCAGCGCGAGGATCGTGAGCGCCGCCGCCTTTAGCCGCCCTGCCCCCTCATGCACGATCGAGCGCGCGCGGGGCCCCAGTCCGCCCGCGACCCACAGGCAGGCGGAAAAGATCAGCGCGGCTAGGATGAGATGGATCGCGAGGCGCTCCTGGGCCACCTCCACGCGGCGGACGAGGCCGGACGCCACCATCCACCAGCCGACGCCGCCTTGCAGCGCGCCGAGCGCGAAAATGCCGAGGAGCTTCGGCTTCAGCGAGCGCGGCAGGCGCCCGCGCGCCCAGAACCACACGAGCGGAACGGCGAAGACGACGCCGATCAGCCGTCCGAGCAGGCGATGCGCCCATTCCCAAGCGTAAATATATTTGAACCCGGCCAGATCCATGTCCGGGAACAGTTCCTTATATTGCGGGATCTGCTTGTATTCCTCGAAGGCTTCGACCCACTCTTTCTGCGAGAGCGGCGGCAACGCGCCCGTGACCGGCTTCCATTGCACGATGGAAAGACCCGATTCGGTCAGCCGCGTCGCGCCGCCGACGATGACCATGACGAACACCAGGGCCGCGACGACCCAGAGCCAGTTGCGCACCGCGATGGCGTTCTCCTCGGTCGCGCGCGGCTTGATCGCTGGGACGGGATGAGGAAAGTGAAGCCAGTCTTCCATGAGACGCCAGCGGTTCCAGAGGCAAATGACGGCGGCCAGTTAAGGGATGCGGCCGGGGCTTGTCCACACCTTGCGCCGCCACGCCGCGTCCAGACCCGATTTTGGGCTGAAAAGAGCGCCGCTGCGGATGTAAGAATTGCGACAGTCTCCTGAGTCGAGGAATCACGTGGCCGGCAAGAGCGACGAAGCCATGCGCACGATCGGCGAGGTCGCGGACAGCCTCGACCTGCCCCAGCATGTGCTGCGCTTCTGGGAAACGCGCTTCAAGCAGATCGATCCGCTCAAGCGCGCCGGCGGGCGGCGCTTCTATCGGCCGCGCGACATTGAGCTCGTGGCCGCCATCCGCCACCTGCTCTACCAGGAGGGCTACACGATCAAGGGCGTGCAGCGCATCCTCAAGGAACAGGGCGTCGAAGCGGTCCTGGCCGACGCGCGCCAACGGGAGACCCTCGGCGCGGAGGGCGCGCGCCTCAAGGCTGCGTCCGATGCGGAAGCCGCTCCGTGGCAGGCGGCGGATCAGCCGGGGGTTGTTGAGGACGAGGAGACGGAGGATTTTTCCGCCGAGAGCGAACTGGATGAGATCTCTGAGGAAGAAGATCGAGACGACGCGCCGGATGTCGAGCTTGAACCGGCCGTAGCGCTTCCCGTCGTGGTCGAACCGCGGCCGCTCGCCGAGGCCGAAGCGCGCGTCCTGCGCGAGGTTCTGGCCGAGATCGAGGAGTGCAAGCGGCTCCTCAAACTCACCCAACGCTAGAAAGGCCGGCGTTGCCAGCGTCGCCCCGGCTCACTATAACGGCGCCAAGTCGGAGTGTAGCGCAGCCCGGTTAGCGCACTTGTCTGGGG